>NZ_JCACWC010000002.1:0-1599016 GCF_059070375.1 Sinorhizobium sp. | reverse complement strand
TGAGCGAGATCGAGCTTCTGACCGGCCGCGCGCTCTCGAGGGCAAAAAGCGATTGGCGCGCGGGCGACCAATTGTACTTCGTCGCCGATACGCGCGCGATCGCCGATGCGCTTGGCTGGAAGGCCGCAATGCCCTGGCGCGAGGGCTTGCGCGACCTCTACGCCTGGCTTCACGACGATCGGGGTGCGGTCAGCAGGATCCGGCGCCAACCGCGGAGGGTCACCGCATGAGCCTTCCCGCCGTTTCCGCCGCTCGATTTGACGGCCGCCGCAGGGCCCCGGGCCCACTGCCGCGGCGGGTGTTGATGACCGTCGATGCCGTCGGCGGCGTCTGGCGCTATGCGATGGATCTCGCCGCGGCCATGCGCGATTGCGGCGTGGAGCCGCTGATCGTCGGCCTCGGCCCGCAACCTTCCCCGGAGCAACGGCGCGAGGCGAACAGCATCGGCCGGCTCGAATGGACGGCTCAGCCGCTCGACTGGATGGTCGAAGACGAGAGCGAGCTCGACCGCGTGCCGCACCTCCTGTCCGAACTTGCGCTCCGGCATTCCGTCGATCTCCTCCATCTCAACCTGCCGTCCCAGGCGGCTCGGATAACGGCGGAACTACCGCTCGTCACCATGTCGCATTCCTGCGTCGCCTCCTGGTTCGCTGCGGTGCGCGGGTCTGGTTTGCCGGAAGCCTGGGCCTGGCAGAAGCGATTGAACCGGTTGGGATTCGACCGCGCCGACCTGGTGCTCGCGCCGAGCCGAAGCCATGCCGCGACCCTGACGCGCACTTACGGCCCAATCCCCGATCTCGCAGTCGTCTACAATGCGAGCCGGAACGCATGCTCCGTCAGCACCAAGGAAAACTTCGTCTTTGCCGCCGGTCGCTGGTGGGACGAAGGCAAGAACGGCGCCGTGCTCGACAGGGCCGCCGCCGACATAGGCTGGCCGGTCGTGATGGCCGGCGCCTGCGACGGCCCTACCGGGCAGCACCTGGTGATCATGCATGCCGATCACGAAGGCGAACTCAGCCACGACCGGACGATGACGCTGATGTCGAAGGCCGCGATCGTCGTCTCTCCATCGGTCTACGAACCCTTCGGGCTGGTGGCGCTGGAAGCCGCGCGTGCAGGCGCTGCACTGGTCCTCGCCGACATCGAGACCTATCGCGAGCTCTGGGAGGGCGTTGCCCTTTTCGCCGACCCCCGTGATCCCGCCGCCTTTGCCGAAGCCGTCAACCGGCTGACGGAGGATGAAGGGCTCAGGGCCGACCTCGGGCGGCGGGCGCAGCTGCGCTCAGGCGATTTCACGGTCGAGGCTCAGCGCGACGCGGTGCTCGCCGCCTACCGGCGCGTGATGAGCGGGTCCGATCGATTGACGGCAGCGGAGTGAGCGGATGCGATTTCTCTTCTACACCCACTCATTGGTGTCCGACTGGAACCACGGCAATGCGCATTTTCTACGCGGCGTCATGCGCGAACTCATCCGGCGCGGCCACGAGGCCGTAGCGCTCGAGCCCGGCGATTCCTGGAGCCGGCGCAATCTCGTCGCAGATCAGGGTAACGCAGCGATCGCTGCCTTCCACAAGACCTTCCCCGATTTGAGCGTCGGGATCTACGGGACCGATTTCGAGCATGAAGCGGCGGCCCGCGAGGCCGATATGGTTATCGTGCATGAGTGGACCGATCCCGCTCTCGTGGCCGAGCTCGGCCGTATTCGCCTGAACGGCGGCCGCTTCACGCTCGCTTTCCACGATACCCATCACCGCGCCGTCAGCGCCGAGCGGGACATCGCCCGGCTCGACCTTTCCGGATACGACTTCGTTCTGGCCTTCGGTGAGGCGCTGCGGGAGCGTTATCTGCAGGCGGGCTGGGGAAGGCATGTCCATACCTGGCACGAGGCTGCGGATACCTCGCTGTTCCACCCGATGCCGGACGTGGAAAAGCGGGGCGAACTCATCTGGATCGGCAATTGGGGCGACGACGAGCGCAGCAGCGAGATCATGTCCTTCCTGGTCGAACCGGCGAAAAAGCTGAAGCTCAGGACCACCGTCCGCGGCGTGCGATATCCCGAGACCGCGCTCAGGGCTTTACGGTCCGCGAAAGCCGACTATGGCGGCTGGCTCGCCAATGCCGCCGTTCCGCGGGCTTTCGCCGAGCATCGGGTCACCGTGCACATTCCGCGCCGGCCTTATGTCGAGGCCCTTCCGGGCATACCGACGATCCGCGTCTTCGAGGCGCTTGCCTGCGGCATTCCGCTGATTTCGGCGCCTTGGACCGATGCCGAAGGGCTTTTCCGGCCGGGCAGGGATTTTTGCCTGGCCAAGGACGGCAAGGAAATGACGCGCCTTTTGCGCCAGTTGCTCGCCGAACCGGACTTCGCCGCGGAGATGACCGCCTCTGGGTTGGAGACGATCCGGGCGCGCCACACATGCAGCCATCGCGTCGACGAGCTTCTCGCCATCGTGGCCTCCTACAGGCCACGCTCCGGCGCGCGACAGATCATTTCGGAGGAGGTCGAGGTATGAGGCTGGCATTTTACGGATCGAGTCTCGTTTCGGCCTACTGGAACGGCGCGGCCACCTACTATCGCGGCCTGCTCCGGGCGCTTGCCGAACGGGGATATCAAATCACGTTCTACGAGCCCGATGTCTACGATCGGCAAAAGCACCGCGATATCGATCCGCCCTCCTGGTGCAGGGTCGTCGTCTATGACGGGACCGTCGAGGCGTTGAAGCGAGTGGCGCGGGAAGCAGCCAAGGCGGACATCGTCGTCAAGGCAAGCGGCGTCGGCTTCGAGGACGAACTGCTGCTCGCCGAGGTGATGGCCGCGGCAGGCCCGGCGGCGCTGAAAATCTTCTGGGATGTCGATGCACCCGCCACTCTGGCCGATCTCAGGGCCGCGCCCGACCACCCGCTTCGCCACGCGCTTTCCTCCCTGGATCTCGTGCTGACCTATGGCGGCGGCGATCCCGTGGTCGAAGCCTATCGCGCGCTGGGCGCCCGCGATTGCGTTCCGATCTACAATGCCGTCGATCCCGAGACACACCACCCGGTGCCGCCGGATCCGCGCTTTGCCGCCGATCTCGCCTTTCTCGGCAACCGCCTGCCGGACCGGGAGGAGCGCGTGGAGGCCTTCTTCCTCGAGCCGGCGCAAAAGCTCTGGCAACGGCGTTTCCTGCTCGGCGGATCCGGATGGCACGATAAGTCTCTGTCCCCGAATGTCGCCTATATCGGGCACGTACCGACCGCCGACCACAATGCCTTCAACACGACGCCGAATGCCGTCCTGAATATTTCACGCGCCAGCATGGCCGAAAACGGCTTCTCGCCGGCAACCCGCGTCTTCGAGGCCGCGGGCGCCGGCGCCTGCCTGATCACCGACTACTGGGAGGGCATCGAGCTCTTCCTGAAACCCGGAGAAGAAGTGCTGGTCGCCAGAGACGGCCGCGACGTCGCCGAACTGATGCAGCAGCTGACGGCGGCCGGCGCCCGGGAGATCGGCGAGCGGGCGCTCCGCCGCGTTCTCGCCGAGCATACCTATGCGCACCGTGCCGAGGAGGTGGACCGCGTCCTGCGGCAGGCGCGCCGCATGGAGGCTGCCGAATGAAGCGACCGCTCGACATCGTCATTCTCGGTCTCTCGCTGTCCTCCTCGTGGGGCAACGGTCATGCGACCACCTATCGCGCTTTGCTTCGCGCGCTCGACGCTGCCGGGCACAAGGTGACGTTCCTGGAACGGGACGTGCCCTGGTATGCGAGCAACCGCGATCTGGCCGCGCCGGATTTCTGCGACCTCCTGTTCTACGCGAACCCGGACGAACTCGTCTCCAGGCATGCGCACAGGCTGGCCGGCGCGGATGCCGTCGTCATCGGCTCCTACGTGCCTGATGGCGTGGAGGTCATCGACGCGGTCGCGGATCTCGCACCGAAACGCCTGTGCTTCTACGACATCGACACGCCCGTGACGCTCGCCAAGCTCGAGCGCGGCGACGAGGAGTTTCTCGCGCGAAGACAGGTTGCGGACTTCGACATTTATTTTTCCTTCTCCGGCGGCAGAACGCTCGACCGGCTGCGGGACGAGTTCTCGGCGCGGCGGCCGGTGCCCCTCTATTGCGCCGTCGACCTCGACGCCTATCGCGATACCGGTGCGGCCACCGAGTGGGACCTCGGCTATCTCGGCACCTTCAGCCCCGACAGGCAACCCGCGCTCGAACGCCTGTTGATCGAGCCGGCGCGGCGCTTGCCGCACATGCGCTTCGTCGTGGCCGGACCGAGCTATCCTGAGGACATCGACTGGCCGGAAAACGTCGCGCGCATCGAACATCTGCCGCCCGGCCAACATGCCGAATTCTACAGCCGCCAGCGATTCACCCTGAACGTAACACGGGCCGACATGGTGGCCGCCGGCTGGTCCCCGAGCGTTCGCCTCTTCGAGGCCGCCGCGTGCCGCACGCCGCTCATCAGCGACTGGTGGGAGGGAATCGAAAGCTTCTTCCCGGCCGGCGAGGCCGTGATCATCGCGCGAAACAGCAGCGATGTCGTCACGGCATTGACCCGGCTCGACGAAGAACAACGCAAAGCACTTGCCGATTGCGCCTATCGACGCGTCGCCGCCGCGCACAGTTCCGCGGCGCGCGCACGGACCTTTGTCGAGGCAATCGAAAGCGTCGCCGCCAGGACCGGTCTCGCCACAAGGCGTTCCGAGCGGCGGCTTCCGGTTTAACCCGAAAGGAGAACGGCCGATGGCTAAAAGAAACAAAGCAAGCCGAGGAAAGATCATCCTGGTTGCCGGCGGCGCCGGCTTTGTCGGGTCGCACCTCTGTACAGCACTTCTAGGCTCCGGCAACCGGGTGATCTGCCTCGACAGCTATCTCACCGGCTCCCCTGCCAATCTCGTCGGTCTGCAGGACGACCCCTATTTCGCAATGGTGGAACAGGACGTCTGCGACGAGATCGACATCGATGAACCGCTCGACCAGATCTACAATCTGGCCTGCCCCGCCTCGCCGCCCTCCTACCAGGCCGATCCCATTCACACGATGATGACAAGCGTGACCGGGACGGGAAACCTCCTCCGGCTTGCCGAAAGGCACGGGGCCACGCTGTTGCAGGCCTCCACAAGCGAGATCTACGGCGATCCCGAGGAGCATCCGCAGCAGGAGAACTACTGGGGCCACGTCAATTGCACCGGGCCGCGGGCCTGCTACGACGAAGGCAAACGCGCGGCCGAAGCCCTGTGCTTCGACAGTCTGAGGGCGGGAAGCGTCGACACGCGGGTCGCCCGCATCTTCAATACCTACGGTCCGCATATGCGCCCCAATGACGGCCGCATCGTGTCGAACTTCATCGTCCAGGCGCTGAGAAACGAGCCGCTCACCGTTTACGGCAGTGGCGAGCAGACGCGCTCCTTCTGCTACGTATCCGATCTCGTGGACGGACTGATCCGGCTGATGAACCGCGAGGAGAACCCTGCCGTGCCGGTGAACCTCGGCAATCCCGGAGAATTCACCGTCATCGAACTTGCGGAGCTGGTCCTCTCCAGGATCGAGACGGCCTCGACGATCGTCCATGAGCCGCTGCCGGCGGACGATCCGCAGCGTCGCCGTCCCGATATCGCGCGCGCCAGGAAGCTTCTCGGCTGGGAGCCGAAAGTTCCTCTGGAGGACGGGTTGGCCCATACGATCGCCTGGTTCCAGAGCGCACTTGCCGAAAGCCGCGCTGAACGCCGGTCCGGCCGCACCCGGCGCCAGCCGCAACTTTCCGTCGTCACTCAGGATCTGTGATCATGGTTCAGCAGACGAAAGACCGAACGGTCATCGCGCAAGAGATTGCGGCGCTCGGTCCCTGGTTCCACAACATGCGGATCGGAGGCATCGAGACGGCACCCGGTCACTTCCTCGGCGACTATCCCGCGGTGAAATGGAAGGCCTTCAGGCATGTGGTGCCGGAGGACCTCGAAGGAAGGAGCGTCCTCGACATCGGCTGCAATGCAGGGTTCTACGCGCAGGAGATGAAACGCCGCAATGCCGGACGTGTACTCGGCATCGACTCGGACCCGCACTATCTGCGGCAGGCGAAGTTTGCCGCGGAGCAGGCGGGGGTCGACATCGAGTACAGGCTGATGTCGGTCTACGACGCGGCACGGCTGCGCGAGAGGTTCGATCTGGTCATCTTCATGGGCGTTCTCTATCACCTGCGCCATCCGCTGCTGGCACTCGACCTCCTCTACGAGCATGTCGTCGGCGACCAGATGCTCTTCCAGTGTATGCAGCGCGGGTCGGAATCCGTGGCAACTCTCAAGGGTGATTACGATTTCCGGGAATGGGAGATCTTCGACCGGCCCGACTATCCGAAGCTGTTCTTCGTCGAACACCGCTTCGCGGATGACCCCACCAACTGGTTCATCCCCAACCGCGCCGGCGTCGAAGCGATGCTGCGAAGCGCCGGCTTCGTCATCGAAGCCAATCCCGAGCGGGAAGTCTATCTCCTGCGGCGCGGCGAGCGCCCGTATCTGGACGAGCCCACCTTGAGGATCCTCGGAAATTCAGAAGATATCGGGAACTAGTGGCTGCGGCGAACCTCCGGCCTGCAGGCCAGAGGGGCAATTCACCGTCGCCTTGGCGTTGACGGTCCGTCGCTCACGGACCTCATCCGAAGCGGCGAAGCTGCGCAGCTTCCTTCTCGAGCAGGTCGGCGACTTCCTGAAGCGTCATGTGCGTCACGCAGAGATGAATCGCACATTCGAGAAAGCGCGTCGACGAGCGCCGCAAATACATGGCTTCCTCGCGAGCGGCCAGTTCCGATAGAGGATCTTTCGATGGGCGTCGACGGTCAGGCATTTGGAGACTCCTTCGATTCGCTTGTTTGAAGAACCGCTTTCACGGCGAGAGAAGCCCGCCGGCGTAGATCAAGGCGCCTATCACGACGGCCATGGCTATGATGGCCAGGCTCAGCCCCAGCCGTTGCCTGGTCGGTGCGGCGGTTTCCGCCGCTGCAAGCGGCCGCATCGCGTCGTTGTACTCGGTAGAGGTATCGGCCGGCCTCCCCGCGGCCTGCCCGGCCCTGGCGTTTCGGACCGCTTCACTGCCGGGCGGCATACCGCCTGCTTCGTCATCGGTCTCGAGCGGCGCCGCCGCGGGGTCGAAGCCGCGCCTCTTGTCGCCCGTCCTTCCATGCTGGATGTCGCCGCGCACCTGCGCAGAATTGCTTGCCGGCTTGGACATGGTCGCTCCTTTCCGCTTCGCGACTCAACCGGCTTTCAGGATATTTGTTCCCTGCTCCTCCGCGGCGTCGGGGCTGACGTGATCGTCGCCTTCCGCTACGGCGATGTGAAGCGTTCCGGACGAAATGTGGCGAGCATCGGATGCTCAACACCCGTTGCGATCTCATAAGCCAGAAGCTCACCAACGATAAGGCCAAGCGTCGCACCGCTGTGGCTGAAGGCGACGTAGTAGCCGGGAATGGCCTTGAGCGCTCCCAACACCGGTTCGCCGTCTCCTGGAATGGGTTTGCCGCCGACGCCGATGGAGGCGATCTCGAGCTTCGGATTGCCCTCCATTACCTTTGACGCCTCGGTTAGGAGCGCATCTACGACGGCCGCATCGATGTCGCGACAACCGTCCTCATGCATCTTCACGCCTTCATCCGCCGCCCAATCGGCATCCAGCGAGAAGGTGCCGCCCGGCGCGGGGCGGACGGCGACACGCGGCGTGTTCAAGACGGCGCGCAAAGGATGGGCAAGCGGCTTCGTTCGCACCAGAAGCGCGACCGGCGTTGCATCGTCGATGGTCTCGCCGGCTTGCTCCACCATCTTCGGCACGGCTGAGCCGGTGGCCAGCAGGACGGCATCCCCCAGGAAGCGATTGCCCGCGGCCGTTTCGGTGCCAACCGCCCTACCGCCTTCGACAACGACCCTTGCCGCACCCTCATCGGTCACGAGCGTGCCGCCGAGCTTGGCAAACTCTTCGATAAGCAGGTTGATCAGGATCGGCAGATCGACCCACCCTTCACCCGGATTGAAGATCGCGCCCTGAGGCGTGATCGCGCGCGCGTTGAGACCCGGCGTCACTGCCGCGACTTCGCCCGGCGCGAGGCGCTTTGCATCATAGCCGAGCGAGACTTCATGGCGATAGGCTGCGTCGATGCCGTTGCTCGAGTCATCGGCATCCCAGGTCAGGCCACCGTCGAAGCGAAGCCAGTCCGCATCGGGGAAGCGCGCCGAGAGCGTGCGGTAGCGATCGATGCCCGCCATGCGCAGCCGGTGATAGGGTTCGGAGCGAATACGCGACGAGTTCAACCAGGAGAGCGAGCGGCCGGAAGCGCCGCCGGCCGGCGGGCCATCGTTCAGGATGGTCACGCGAATGCCCCGCCGGGCAAGCTGCACGCCCGTTGAGACGCCGAAAATGCCGGCGCCGATGATGACCGCCGAAGTGATGATGTTATCCGTCATGGTCAATTGTCTTTCGATCGGTTGGACAGGTCAGGTGATGCGAGGATGGGCCCTCATCGTCGTCTTCTCCCCTTGCCTTCAGAGCACTTCGGCGAGGAAACGCTGAAGGCGTGGGCTCTGCGGATAGTCGAAGATCGCCTCGGGCGTGCCTGCCTCGACGATGCGCCCCTCGTCCATGAAAACGACCTGGTCGGCGACACGTCGGGCAAAGCCCATCTCGTGCGTGACGACGACCATGGTCATGCCGCCTTTACCGAGATCGGCCATGAGGTTGAGCACACCCTTAACGAGCTCGGGGTCCAGCGCGCTCGTCACCTCGTCGAATAGGATGACTTCGGGTTCCATGGCCAGCGCGCGGGCTATCGCGACGCGCTGCTGCTGTCCGCCGGAGAGACCACCGGGGCGATGATGCTGGCGGCTGGCGAGACCGACATCGGCAAGCCGCACCTTTGCGATGCGTTCCGCTTCGGCCCTCGGCAGACCCTTTATCTTCGTCAGCGACAGCATGACGTTTTCGAGAGCCGTGTGATCCGGAAAGAGGTTGAAGTGCTGGAAGACCATACCCACCCGGCGGCGGAGCCGCTCCGGCTTCATTGTGAGAATGCTGTCGCCGTCGAGCAGGATGTCGCCGCACTTCGGCTCCACCAGACGGTTGAGGCAGCGCAGAAGTGTCGACTTACCCGAACCGGAAGGGCCGATAATGCAGGTGACGCTGCCGGGCCTCACCGAGAGGTCGACGCCCTTCAGCACGTCGAGCTCGCCATAGGCCATGCCGAGATCGCGGACTTCCAAACTGCCGCCCTTGAAGGCGATCTGCGAGGCGTGATCGGCGCGATCGAGTTCGCTAACCTCCTCCAGCCCGCTTGTAATGGCCGCCGATTGCTGCTTGCCAAGCCTGAGACGGCTGTCGATGGCGTTGACGAAATGCGTGAGCGGCACCGTGACGAAGAGATAGAAGACGCCCGCGAGAAGGAGCGGCGAGAGATTGCCGGTCACCACGGCCTGATCCTGGCCAACGCGGAAAATCTCGCGTTCGGAAGCCAGCAGGCCGAGGAAATAGACGAGGCTCGAATCTTTCACATTGCCGATGAACTGGTTTACCAGTGCCGGGAGGACCCTACGCACGCCCTGCGGCACGACGATAAGGCGCATGCCCTGGCCGTAGCTCATACTGAGCGCCCGGCACGCCTCCATCTGGCCGCGTTCGACGCTCTGGATGCCTGAACGGAAGATCTCGCCGATATAGGCGCCCGCTATGAGGCTGAGCGCGAGAACGCCGAGAGGATAGGGCGACGGGCCGAACAGTTCGCGGCCGATGCGCGCAAAGCCCTGACCGATCAGCAGGATGGTGACGATGGCCGGCAGACCGCGGAAGATGTCCGTATAGATGCGGGCCGGGATACGCAGCCAGGGCGACCGCGAAATGCCCATGATGGCGAGCACCATGCCGATGACGATGCCGAGTACTGTCGAGGCGGCCGCCAGGATCAACGTGTTTTTCAGACCGACCGTGATCATGGTCGGCAGGACTTCGGCCATCGCGCCCCAATCGAAGAAGCTGCGGCGAAGGTTTTCAAGCCAGTTCATCAGGCGGCCCCCTGAAGGAAAGGCCGGTCCGACCCACGACGATCGGACCGGAAAGCGGGATTTAGGGCTTCGGGAGATAATCGGCTGGCATCGGCGTGCCGGGGAACCATTTTTCGTGCAGGGTCTTCCAGGTTCCATCCTGCATGGCGGCCTGCAAAGCCTTGTTCAGGGCCTCCCGCAGGGCATCGTTGCCCTTGCGGATGACGAAACCGGCCGGCGCGTCGAAGCTCGGAATGTTCACCGCCACTTTCAGGTCCTCATACCGGCCGGCATAGTCTTTTGCCGCCTCGTAATCGAGGAAATGCGCATCGATCGTGCCGTTGTTCAGTCCGGATACGGCAGAGTTATTGTCCGGGAATTTGACGAGATCGGTGCCCGTGAAGTTCTTCTGTGCATAAATTTCCTGGAGGGTGCCTTGCACGACCCCAAGCCGCTTGCCCTTTAAGCCTTCGGCGCCGGTGATATCCGCGTCCGCGGTGAGCACGGAAAGGTAGCCTGCAAGATAGCCGTCGGAAAAGTCGACTGTTTCCTTGCGCTTCTCTGTCGTTCCGATCGCGGCCGCCGCCACGTCGAATCGGCCGTTGGCGACCGAGGGCATGAGGGCCGAGAAATCCTGCCCGGTGAAGATCACCTGTTCCCTCTCGAAGCCGATCCGCTTGGCCACGTCGAGCAGGAGTTCGATGTCGAAGCCGGTGAAATTGCCGTCAGCAGTTGAGAACGCGTATGGCTTGGCATCACCCATCGTACCGACGCTGATGGTTGTGGGGTCGATCAGACCAAAGGGATTGTCCTGAGCGGCGGCCGGTGCCAGGGCACCTGCCGCAAGGCCAAAGACTATTGCAGCGATGGCCGCGCCCAATCTGGCGAGCGGCACATGCAAGACTTGGAATGAGTTCATCGGTTTTTCTCCTCTGGTGGTGTTTTTGCAATGTTGAAAGGACAAGGCCCTCCCCGGTCGGCCGGATCACCCGCGCGTCCGGTAGCATGCCATCGCATGCCCCTATTAGAAGCTTTTGTTCTTGGAGACCGGTCTCACCCCCGTTGAGACCGGTCTCATTTCTTGTTGCAATTGTTATCTTCGTGTTTGCCAGTCGTCAATATGTCTTGTAAGGCTAGCAATTATGGACCAGAATCCGTCCCGACCCACCTCCGTCACCGTTGCCGACGTCGCGCGTCGGGCCGGCGTCTCGAAGGCGACGGCAGCACGCGTTCTGGGCGGCTACGGAACGGTTAGCGATCGGGTGCGCGAAGCCGTGACCGCCGCCGCCCGTTCGCTCGATTACCGGCCAAACGAGCTTGCCCGAAGCATGACGACGGGCCGATCAGGCACGATCGGCGTCGTGGTCGGCGACATCGAAAACCCGTTCTTCAGCCTGGCCGTGCGGGGCATCACCGACGTCGCCCGGCAAGCGGGCTTTACCGTCATCCTAATAAATTCGGGCGAGGACGTCGTCGCGGAGAAGGCGGCGATCCGTACGCTGCTTGCCAAACGGGTGGACGGCCTGATCGTCTCACCCGCCAAGGAAAGTGAACTTGACCACCTGCAGGAAGTGGCCCGCTCGGGGCGGCCGCTGGCGCTACTCGACCGCGGCAGCGAGGCACTCGACGTCGATACCGTTATCGCCGACGACAGAGACGCTGCCGAGGGCGTCACGCGTAGGCTTCTTGCGCTCGGCCACCGACGCATCGCCTATCTCACCGCCTGCGACACGCCCGATCATCTATTCCGCACGCCGGCCGATATCAATACGGGCTCGGTACGCCGACGTATCGAAGGATTTCTGGCTGTTTGCCGAGAGGCGAGCCTGGCCGAGATGGAAAGGTGGGTGCATGTCGGCGCGTCCTCGCCGGCGCATACGCACCGTATCGCCACCGACATTTTGCGGGCGAGCATGCGTCCGACTGCGATCATAGCCTCCGATAGCTTGATCGGACTCGAGGTCTTCAAGGCAAGCCGCGCGATCGGCCTTGCTATTCCCAGCGACCTGTCGCTCGTCTCGTTTCATGACGCTGACTGGACGTCCGTGACATCGCCGCCTGTCACGGTGGTTAGGCAACCGGTTTACCGATTGGGCGAAAGGGCCGCCCAATTGCTTGTTGAACGCCTCAGCGGGAACGACATGGAAGCCCGCCGGGTCGTTCTGCAAACGGAAATCGTCGAACGCGCCTCGGTCGCTGAAGCGCCGGCGTAATCCTTTCGACGCTTGGCTGGGGAAGTTCCGCTTTCAACGAAGCGCGGAACTCCCCCGGGAGGTTACTCCCGGACCGACTGCTGCAGGCGATCCTTGGCCGCGTCATGCACTTCCAGCGCCGCATCACCGGCCTTGTCGAGGATTTCCTGCCCGGCCTCCATGGCTTGCGCCACGCCGGCATTCGCCCTGGCCGCGAGATTGGACCGCACATCTTCCGCCATTTCGCCTAGTGCCTCGTCCTCGGCCTCGCTGTGGGGCAGCGCCGCCCCGATTGCCGCACCGACGGCAAAGGCGAGCGCTCCGCCGACAAGCGGCTGGTCGCGGAAATGCCTCAAGATAGCGGCGTTGAGCTGCGCGCCCTGTTCTTCGAGTGACCGGCCGGCACCCTGCATGCTGCCGGCGAGAGACCTGCCGGCTCCCGTCACCGAATCGGACATACGGCCCGCTGCGGCGCTCACCTGTCTCCACGTCCGGGACGCCCAGCCGGACGCTTCGTCGAACAGGGCGCCGGTCTCGTCCCTGATATCTTCGATCTGCTTGCCTGCCGCGTCGGTAAAGCCGCGATAGATCTTCCCGGCCGGGTCGACGAAGTGGCCGGCCCGCCGGCCGGCATCGTCCGTCAGGGCGCGGAAGCGGCTGCCGCTTTCATCCGTGAAGTGACTGTAGCGCTCGCCGAAGCTCGCCTCCACCGGCCCCACTCTCCGGACGGAGCCCCTTACGGGTGCAAGCGGGTAATCATCCGCATCGTCATTCCCCTCCCCGTGTCGCGGCGCGCGCGAGGCGGGGTTGGCGATCAGCCAGGCGAGGCTTACCCCCATCAGGGCAACCGGGATCGGGTTTGACTTGAGCGCCACGCCGAGATTGCTCAGATATTCGGATCCGCCGCTCGTTTTTGCATATTCGAGCAGTTCGTCCATTAGTTCTCCCGGCGACATGCGCTCCTGAATTTCGTGGAGCTTTTCCTCGATTCGCTGGCGATCGGCCTCTATTTCGCGCTGCAGTTCGGCAGCGGAGTGGGTGTGTGCGGAATCGTTCATTGCAGTCTCTCCTTCACCACGTTCGCGTCGCGCTGCAGGGAGGCGGCCGTCCGATCGAACTGGATGCTGCTGCCCTTGAGCGCCGAGAGGCCGCGCGAAATCATCACCCAGGCAAGCAAGGCGACAACCACGCCGACGATGGCCGCCGACAACGCATCGGCATTCGCTTCGGTCATGCCCTGAGCCACGAGGAAGGCGCCCAGACCCTGGACGACGGCACTCAGCAGCACGCCGACTGCGCCTATGGCAAAGATCAGCCCGACGAGGAGCGTCTCGAGGCTGCCGACCGCTCGATTGAGGTTCTCGGATGCCTCGGCTTTCGCGAGGTCGATTTCCTTCCGGAAAAGACCGGATATATCCGCCACCAGTCCGGTCATCAGTTCCGTCAGGGGGCGCTCGTCCCGATGATTAGCCATTATAGCGTTCCTTCTCGCTTGATTGACGGGTCCGTCCCGAAGCATCCCGTCCGTCGCGGCGTGGAGGCGAAGCGGTGAGGAACCGACTTGCGGCCAGTCCTGCGATCGCGGCCATGCCGAGGAAGGCGAGTGGCTGCTTTCGGCCGAAATCTTCGACCATTCCGGCGATCTCGCCGAGATTGCGGCCCTCTGCCTTGCGTGCGAAGCCCTGGAGCGACGTGCCGATCTGCTTTGCATAGCGGCCGATGGCCCGTTGATCCGATTGTTCGAGTTCGTTTCCGACCTTCTCGAGTGCGTCAGCAACACCGCTCAACTGGCGTGCTGCCACGTTTTTCTCATCCTCCACGGCGCGGCCGACCGCCGCCTTTGCCTGTTCCGTCTGTTCACTGGCGAACTCTTTGAACTCGTTCATGTCTTCACGCACGGCGTTCTCGAGGCTGCGGTCACCCGCCCCCCCCTGTCCGCGGGTGTCACCGGCTTGCACGCCGCTCACGCGCTCGATGCCTTGCGCGGACGTCAAAGGCCTGCCCAAGGGATCGCCGGACCCGCTTCCGCTTGTGTCATTGGTCATTGTCAATTCCTCCCATGCATAACGGGGATCGTTATCGTCTACGCAATCAAACGAGCCATTTGGAGCCTTGTTCCCTGCAAAGCGCCGCAGGCCTTCCCCTGGCGTGCTTCGCTCGTTCAGGAAGCCTCCCGTTGCAGCCATCTCGCCGCCCGGCGATCAGCGGGGCCGGTTCTCCGGCGACTGTTCGTAAAGTTCCTCGACCTTGCGCTTCTGCGCCTGCTTTTCGGCGCGCGAGAGCGGCCTCTGCTTCAAGATGGCATAGGCGATCGCAGCGCCGAGTATGAAGGCGCCACCGCCGGTGACAAAAAGCCAGAAATAGTTCGTCAACATCGTCGTATCTCCTCAATGCAGCCAACCGTGTCGGCCGCCGAAGGTTCCGGGCGGTCCTGTTTCCGCGGCATGCCCGGGCCCGTGCCGCAGCGCTCATTGCGCCGGAACCGAGTGTCTGCTCGCGGGTTTGACCGACGTCGACGAACCAAGCCAAGGAGGAGATCATGGCCAGGAACAGGAGCTGGAGCCGCGACGTCTACGAGAGCTATCCCGAATCGGACCGGCGCCGGCGCGGCCAAACCTACGAGGACGAGAGGCGCCGCGCCTTGACTGCCGGTCCGCGGCTTACGGACTACGAGAGCTCGGAGTATTTTGCCGGTAACGAGCCGGGCCGCTCCGGCACATATCGCGGCCGCGATGACAGCTGGGAACGGGAACGCGCATACGGTCCAGGTCACTTCGGCGGTGGAGGCTTTTACCGCGACGACGACTATGGCGAGGACTATCCCCGCCTCGGCAGGGGCTACGGGGAGCGCGGCTTTCTCGAACGCGCCAGCGACGAAGTCGCGTCGTGGTTGGGCGACAAGGGCGCCGAGCGTAGACGCGAGATGGACCAGCATCGCGGCAAAGGTCCTAAGGGCTACATCCGTTCGGACACCCGCATCCAGGAAGATGTGAGCGATCGCCTGAGCGACGACGGAATGCTCGACGCCTCCGATATCGCGGTCTCGGTCACCAATGGCGAAGTCCAACTGAGCGGTTTGGTCGATTCCAAATGGGCCAAACGCCGCGCCGAGGACTGCGCCGAGGCCGTCTCCGGCGTGAAGCAAGTCCAGAACAGCCTTCGCATCCGCCCGTCGGGAGGATCACCCGGCTGGAATGCCGGCAACACCGACCGCAACATCGCTTGAGAGGCAGGCATCCAGGGGAACGGCTCTTCCGGGAAAGTGTGCATCGGTCTTCCGTCCAGGAGGGCGCTGGATCAATGGCTAAAGCGGCAGCGACCGGAGGTGGGATCAACGAACAAGGCGCGCCCGACAGTTCATGGCGTGAAAAGTTCCCCATCTGCTCGCATCGAAGACTTCGCAGCCGCCCCGGCGAGCATGTGCACTGCAAGGAACTTTCTTAGGACCATCCGGTTGTAAGAATCGAGAGGCCGCACAACGGCCGATAGGAGCGGTTACCCCCGCGTGACCGACAAAGCTTATGCAAACGGCATTGTTCATCGCGATCCCCGCCCTCCCGCTGGGAGCGGCGCTCGTGCTTCTGTGGTTCGGTCCTCTGTGGCGCCAGCAAGCGAGCCCATGGAACCGCTCGTCCACCTGGTGCCCCGGATCCACCATCCTCGACCGCCAGGCGCCCTGGCGGAGCCTCGATCGGATTTGATGCAGGCGGGCCGGCGAATAAGCGTGGCCATCGTCGGCGTCGTGCGGCGAAGGCCGACGCCTTCGCCGCAGACACATGCCGTTACAAAAGTCCCGCCCGGCCGACACATCGTCAATACACGCGGTCGTTCAAATAACCGCACTGGCATCGAGGACGAGCCTCTGCCAAAGCGGAAAGGATGACCTCTATGAAGAAGACGTCTCGGATCTTGGCGGCCGCGCTGCTGGTCGTTGGAAGCGGATTGGCATTGCAAGCGGCCAATGCGCAACATGCGGGACTTCACCGCACCGATCTCTTGCAGCACGATCTCGGCCAGTCGGGCCGCGAAACGATCCAGGTGCGCGTCGATTTCGATCCCGGTGCCGTCTCCATCAAGCACTCCCATCCGGGCGAAGAGGTGGCCTATGTGCTCGAAGGCTCGTTGGAATATCAGCTCGAGGGGAGAGCGCCGGTCACGCTTCATGCCGGCGATGCCCTGTTCATTCCGGCCGGGGTGGCTCACCTCGCGAAGAATGTCGGAAGCGGCAAGGCATCGGAACTCGCGACATACATCGTCGAAAAAGGCTCCCCGCTTGTCGTTCCGGCCAAGTGAGCGTCCGTCATGGATGCCGAGAACCGCGGCGCGACAACAAACCGGCGGCTCCATGCTCCCGCCGGTCTCAACCGCGTGGACAGAGGCAGACATTTCGCCGCGTGGGAAGGGCCGGATCTCTTCAGCGCCGAGCTGCGTGCCGCTTTCCGGTCCTTGCGTTGACCCCCGCATTACGGCACAGGCATGAGCCGGTGAATACTGCTGTCACGGTATTCTCGTTCTGATAAGAAATGGCGGTCAAAGGGGTGTCTTGCCATGGAGCATATCGATCACATCCTGATCGTCGATGACGATCGGGAAATCCGCGAGCTTGTGTCGGCTTACCTGAAGAAGAACGGTTTGCGGGTGACCGCCGTCGCCGACGGGCGGCAGATGCGGACCTTCCTGGAGGCGAATACGGTCGATCTGATCGTTCTCGATCTGATGATGCCGGGCGACGACGGCCTCGTCTTGAGCCGCGAGCTGCGTGTCGGCAGACACAAGGCGACGCCCATCGTCATGCTGACCGCCCGCTCGGACGAGATGGACCGCATCATCGGGCTGGAAATGGGCGCCGACGACTATATCGCCAAACCGTTCTCGGCGCGCGAACTGCTCGCCCGCATCAAGGCGGTCCTGCGGCGCGCGCGAATGCTGCCGGCGAACCTGCAGGTCTCGGAGGCGGGTCAGCTGTTGCGTTTCGGCCAATGGAGGCTCGACACGACGGCAAGGCATCTCATCGATGCGGACGGTACTGCGATCGCGCTCAGCGGCGCCGAATACCGGCTGCTGCGCGTCTTCGTCGATCACCCCCAGCGCGTTCTCAACCGCGACCAGCTCCTCAACCTCACACAGGGGCGCGAGGCCGAACTCTTCGACAGATCTATTGATCTCCTGGTCAGCCGGGTTCGTCAGCGGCTTGGCGACGATGCCCGGGAGCCGACCTATATCAAGACCGTCCGCAGCGAAGGCTATGTTTTTTCGGTGCCGGTCGAGATCGTGGAGCCCCGCTGATGGCGGCGCGGTCGATTCTCCATGGTATTCACCTGTGGCCGCGCACACTCAGGGCGCGGCTTTTCGTTATCCTTCTCACCGGTTTGGCGGTCGCCCACGCCATGTCCTTTGCGGTTCTGTTCTCGGAACGCTACATCGCCGCCAGGTCGGTGATGTTCAATACGCTCGAAACCGACGTCGCGACGTCGATCGCCATTCTCGACCGGCTGCCCGCGAGCGAACGCGCCGCCTGGCTGGGCCGGCTCGCTCGCGGATCCTACCGCTTCGTCCTGGGGCCGGGCATGCCCGGCAGTCCCGTGCTCAATGAGGCCGACGCCGAGGTCGCCGACAAGGTCCGGGCTGCCATCGGTGCGAAATATTCGATCGAGGTCGAATCCATCCCCGGCGGCGTCCGCCGTCTTCAGGCACATCTTCGCTTGAGCGACGGCGAGCCGCTGACGATCGACGTCACGCCAAGGGGCGTCATGCCGGTTGCCGACTGGCTGCCTTACGTTCTCGTCGCTCAGCTCTCCCTTCTGGTCCTGTGCAGCTGGTTAGCAGTGCGGCAGGCCACCCGCCCGCTCGCGGATCTGGCGAAGGCCGCCGACACGCTCGATCCGAACAGCAAGACGCCGCGCCTCAGCGAGACCGGACCGAGGGAAGTCGCCTATGCGGCGACGGCATTCAATGCGATGCGGGATCGCATCGCGCAGTATCTGGAGGAGCGCGTGCAGATATTGGCCGCGATCTCGCATGACCTGCAAACACCGATCACACGGATGAAACTCCGAGCGGAAATGGCCGAAGCGTCCATCGAGAGAGACAAGCTGATGAGGGATCTGGACGAGGTCGAACGTCTCGTCCGGGAAGGTGTCGCCTATGCACGCAGCGCTCACGGCAAGGACGAAAAGGCTACCCGCATCGATCTCGCCTCGTTCATCGAGAGTTTGGCCTATGATTATCAGGATACCGGCAAGGCCGTCACTTTCGGCAAATTGGCGGACGGCGCAATCGTGACCCGGCCGCATGCCTTGAGACGGATTCTCACCAACCTGATCGACAATGCGCTGAAGTTCGGGGGCAGCGCCGAGATCGAGGTTCAGCGCCGTCCCGAGGGCACAGTGACCATAAACGTCCTCGATCGCGGTCCCGGCATTCCGGAAGACCAGCTCGAAGCGGTTCTGCAGCCCTTCTTCCGCCTGGAGCAATCACGCAGCCGGGATACGGGCGGGACCGGGCTCGGCCTCGCAATCGCCCAACAGCTCGCAACGGTCATCGGCGGCTCCCTGACCTTGCGCAACCGCGACGGCGGCGGCCTTGCCGCGGAGCTTTCCCTGGAGCGTTTCACTGTTTCATCAGAACAGTGAAACGCTCACCTTTAAAACGACGCACTTCCCGGAAGTGCTCCAAGGGCTGCCTGAGGAGCTATCGACCCCGTCTGATCCGCGAGACGGGCAGCTTACCAAAGGAACGGGGCGGTCTCGACCGCCCCGTTACACATGATCGTTTCAGGCTGCAGTGTCTCAGGCTGGCTGCGGCTCGCCGGACTGCTCCCGGACAATGTAATCGGCGTACCAGATGGGCCAGTCCTCGTCCCGGTGTCCGAGCTGCTTTTCGTACTCGCCGTGGGCTGCTTCGGCGCGGCGGAACGCGGCTGCGAGATCGGCGGCCGAACCGAACGCCGTCGCGTCCGCGTCGACGCGGCCGGGCAATCGCGTGGTGACCTCCTGGAAAAGCCAGCCATTGCCGTCCGGATCGCGGAACGAAGCGTAGGAGCGATAGCTGCGGCGCTCGGGATCAGGGCCGTCGACACGATGCGTTCCGAACAGATACGGTTCGTCGCTCCCGGCATTCACGTCGCCCGCATGGAACACCTCGCTGATATCGACGCCGCGGCCGCGCAACTCCTCGCGGGCGGCCTCGATGTCGGAAACGATGAGGTACAATCCCTGCGCAGAACCCGGTTCCGCATCGGTCACATGCCTTCCGAAGATGACCGAGGCACCCGATCCGGGCGGGGTAAACTGTATCACGCGGTAGTCGTCGGCACCGGCAAAGTCGGCGTCGAGCCTCCAGCCGAGGCTCGCGTAGAATTCCTTTGCGCGATCGACATCCGACACGGGTACGACGATAACTTCGAGCTTCATATCGACCGGCCGGGCTCTTTCGCTATTGATTGCGGTGGTCATGTCATTCTCCTCTTGTCTGGGAGGCGCAAGGCGCCATGTGCCTTCTTGGTTGACGATGCGGGACGGAAGCTGCATGCCTCGTCCGACTGTCGAGACACATATGCCGCCCCGCACGTGTATGGGATGTTTCGCAAGGGGCGGAATTTGTAAGCCAATCCGCACGGGACCGCCGGCGGATACAGTTCGATACGAGGACATTGCTCCGCAGGCGAAAGCGATCAGAAACGATCGACGTCGACGACCGCCTGGGCAAAAGCCTGTGGGGCTTCCTGCGGCAGGTTGTGACCGATACCGCCCGAGATCAGCCGGTGTTCGTACTTGCCGGAGAACTTCTTGGCATAGGCCGCGGGCTCCGGATGCGGAGCGCCATTGGCATCGCCTTCCAGGGTGATCGTCGGAACACCTATCACCGGCAGTTCGGCAAGCCGGGCTTCCAGCCCATCATATTTGCGCTCGCCGTCGGCAAGGCCGATCCGCCAGCGGTAATTATTGATGGTAATGTCGACATGATCCGGGTTGTCCAAGGCCTCAGCGCTTCGATTGAAGGTGGCGTCGTCAAAACCCCATTTCGGCGATGCGAGCTGCCAGATGAGCTTCGCGAAGTCCTTCCGGTACTGTTCGTAGCCCGCGCGCCCGCGCTCCGTGGCGAAGTAGAACTGGTACCACCAGGCAAGCTCCGCCTTCGGCGGCAAAGGCTTTCTATTGGTTTCACGGCTGCCGATCAGATAGCCGCTCACCGAAACCAATGCCTTGCAGCGCTCCGGCCAGAGTGCGGCGACGATATTGGCGGTGCGTGCGCCCCAATCGCAGCCGGCGATGACGGCCTTCTCGATGCCGAGCGCATCCATCAGGGCGACGATGTCGGCGGCGATCGCCGCCTGCTGACCGTTGCGCGGTGTGTCGGGGGATAAAAATCGCGTCGTGCCGTAGCCACGCAGATAAGGAACGACCACCCGGTAGCCCGCATTGGCGAGCAGGGGCGCCACATCGACATAGGTGTGGATGTCATAGGGCCAGCCATGCAGCAGGATGACCACGGGGCCATCGCTCGCGCCCGCCTCGGCATACCCGATGTTGAGGACACCCGCGTCGATCTGCCTGATCTTAGCGAAAGATGTATTGGTCCCCGGCGTTGTCGCCGGAATGCGAGCCTCGCTCGTTGATTTTGCGAGGGCGCCGCGTCCAACGCCGAAATGCGCCGCAGCGACGGTCAATGCCGCCATTCCCATGAACCGCCGCCGCCGCAGATTGAATTCCCCTGTCATCGAACTTCTCCGGATAGTGTGAACCACAGCCGTGAAATGCGATGGTGATGTATCTCGAATGTGAGCCCGCCCGACCGCAATTGAAAGCCCGTGTACCGTTTCACGGCCGCCGATACAGTAGGCTACAATTCACGCGCGCCAGACCTCACGGCACCGACGCGCGCTCTCCTCTCTTCTTTCATCCGAATGTAAAAACGAAGGCTTCAACGCCGGGATCGAGAAAGCGTATCTCGAACGTCCGTTCGCGCACTTCTCCCGACTGCCTTACGAGCTGATAGAGGCGCGTCTCGCCCACCGTTCCATTGCCGTCGGAATTGATGTCCGAACCGTGATCCGGGCCCGGTGCTACACCGTCGACTTTCACCTGAAAGCGCACCTTGCCGCCGTTTTTCCCAGGGCCGAGGACAAGGTGCAGATCGCGCGCGCTGAACTTGTAGGTGATTGCGCCCCCGGCCCGATTGAGTGTCGCCTGCTCTGCACCAACCGTCCAGTTGCCGGCGAGACTCCATTGATTGAGCCGAGGCTTGCCGGCGGTATAGTCGCGCGCCGCATCGGCTGCGACACGCTCCGGCGACACGAAGTTCGAAGCGCGCATGTAGCCGACATAATCCTCGCCCGACTGGAGGTGGGCGAGATCGGGCGCGGCTTCTGCACCCGTCGCATCCGGCTGCACGAAACCACTGTCGCTCCGGCTATTCCCTGCCGCTTCCGCGAGCAGCTCCTGTATAACGCGCTCCGACCGCGCATAATCGCCCTCACCGAAGTGATGGTGTCTGATCCGCCCTTCTGCATCGATGAAATAGTGCGCCGGCCAGTAGCTGTTGCCGAAGGCCCGCCAGATCGCGAAATCGT
Organism: Sinorhizobium sp.; assembly: GCF_059070375.1. Classification (NCBI taxonomy): domain Bacteria; kingdom Pseudomonadati; phylum Pseudomonadota; class Alphaproteobacteria; order Hyphomicrobiales; family Rhizobiaceae; genus Sinorhizobium; species Sinorhizobium sp. The sequence continues at coordinate 1,577,251 of NZ_JCACWC010000002.1, read as the reverse complement.
TGTCGATCGCAACGGGATAGCGGATATCGAAATCCGTCACTGCGCTCTTGACGTTGTCGATGCGCTTTTCGAAGGCGAATTCGGGCGCATGCACGCCGATCACCACCAGCCCCTGGTCCCGGTACTTCTCGGCCCAGGCGCGGACATAGGGGATCGTACGGATGCAATTGATGCAGGAGTAGGTCCAGAAATCGACGAGCACGACCTTGCCGCGCAGCTGTTCCACGCTCAAAGGCTTCGAGTTGACCCACTCGACGGCACCGTCCAGCGGCGGGAACATGCCTTCCACCGGCAAGTCGCTTCGGTAGGCCGGTCGCTCGCCGTCGGCGGCCGTTGACGCGCTCGCCCTCTCCTCGACGGGTTCGTCCCGTACACGGTCGAGGAGCGACTGCTCCAGGGCTGCGGTGCTTGCATAGGAGAGGCGCGCAAGCTGCCCCGTATCGAGCCCCAGCGCGATTGCGGCAACGCCGGCAAGGACGGCAATGCCGAGGCCCTGCCGGAGCCGCTCGCCAAGGCCGAGTGAGCGCTTCATCGCCGCAAACACTCTCCCCCCGGCAAGAACGGCCAAGGCGAGCGAAGTCGCCGCGCCGGCAGCATAGGCCGCCAGCAGAAGCGTGGTCTCGACATTCGCACCATGGAGGGCGGCGCCGGTCAGCACCAGGCCCAGAACTGGGCCTGCGCAGGGCGCCCAAAGAAGTCCGGTTGCAACACCGAGAAGGAGAGACGCTCCGACGCTCGGCTGCTGACCGGCCACCCTTTGTGAGAGCCGGCTGCCGAGTGCGACAGCCGGACGAGTGAACAGGGCCGCGGCCCGCGCCGAAAGCAGGGTCACGCCGAAACCGGCGAGCACTGCGATCGCCGCATACCGCCCGGCCACATTCGCGTTCACCGCCCAGTCCCCGCCGAGCGCGGCGAGTGTTGCCACGCCAGAGAATGTGAGAACCATGCCGACGAGCATCGGTAGAACGCTCCTGGCGAAGGGCTGGCCGGCCCGCGAAAACACGAAGGGCAAGACCGGGAGGATGCAGGGGCTGAGGATGGTCAGCACACCTGCAAGATAAGCTATCGTGAAAAGGATCATTTTCGTCCCTCTGCATTGGACCTGCGCCTCTCGCGGCGGCGGTCGCGCTTGACACGCGGAGCATGGGACCAGAGCGAGGTATCCCGATTGTGTCTCGTAACGAGGGGATCTGTATCGAAGTGCAGAAAGCCTCACGGGCCTTCTGCAGCATCAGGCCAGCCGGCAAGGATGACTACTGTAGAAGCTTCAGCAGTTCTCTGGCGGCGGATGTGGACGACGACGGGTTCTGGCCGGTGACCAGCCTGCCGTCCACAACCGTGAAGTCGGCCCAATCCTCAGCCTTCTCGTAGCGCCCGCCGAGGCGCTTCAATTCGTCTTCGACCAGGAAGGGCACGACATCGGTCAGTTGAACGGCCTCCTCTTCGGAATTGGTGAAGCCCGTGACGCGCCTTCCCTTGACGATGGGCTCGCCGCGATGCGTGACCTGCGTCAGGACGGCCGGGCCGTGGCAGACGGCGGCGACCGGCTTGCCCGCGTCGTAGAAGCCTTCGATAAGGGCGATGGAATTCCTGTCGTTGACGAGGTCCCACATCGGACCGTGTCCGCCCGGATAGAACACCGCGTCGTAGTCCTCCTGGTTGACTTCACCGAGCTTCAGAGTATTTGCCAATGCTTCCCTGGCTGCAGGGTCCTCCTTGAAGCGCTCCATCGCTGCAGTCCGGCTGGCTGGCTCATCGCTCTTGGGATCGATCGGCGGCTGGCCGCCCTTGGGCGACGCGATCGTGACCTCCGCCCCGGCGTCCTTGAACACGTAATAGGGCGCAGCAAACTCCTCCAGCCAGAAGCCGGTCGGCTTGCCTGTATTGCCGAGCCGGTCATGCGAAGTCAGAACCATCAGGATCTTCATGGTCATTCTCCTTCGTTGAAGCGCTTCCAAGCGCAGGATCGCGCGGATACGCAGCCTATTCTCGAGCCGTGACCGTATGTTGGCGAGGCTCTCGCAGGTCTGCCGGCCAGTGCAGCCTTGCCACCATCATTTGCGTATTGCCGTCTTCGGGTGAATACTCGCTTTGTGGCAGTCACTGTACCGAGGAACGGCAGAATAATGGACCGCATTGATGCAATGAAAGTTTTCGTCGCCGCGATCGACGAAGGCAGCCTCGCCGGGGCGGCCCGCCGGCTGAAGCGCTCGCCCACAGCGGTGAGTCGCGCCTTGAGCTTCCTCGAAGCGCATGTCGGCGTCGAGCTTCTGCATCGAACCACCCGCACCCTCAAACTGAGTGAAGCAGGCCAACGCTATGCGGCTGCCTGCCGAAGGGTACTAACCGACCTCGAGGAAGCCGACATGCTCGCAGGAGGCGAGCGCTCCGCACCCCGCGGGATGTTGACGATTTCGTCGCCGCCAATCCTCGGGGAGGAAATACTTCGCCCCATCCTGGATGATTTTCTCGATCTCTACCCGACCGTTTCTGTCCGGCTTCTTCTCCTCGATCGCTTCGTCAACCTGGTGGACGAAGGCGTCGACATAGCGCTGCGCATCGGCCAACTGGCAGACTCGTCGCTCATCTCCACCCGGCTTGGCGGCGATGTGCGGCGCGTCGTGGTCGCCTCGCCTCGGTACCTCGCCAATCACCCCCGCATCGAAGAACCGGCCGATCTCGCCAAGCACCAGATACTGGCCTTCACCAATTTCGGTCTGGAATCCTGGAGCTTCACACCGGCGAAAGGCTCATCCCTCCCCAGGACGATCCAGTTTAAGCCCAGGTGCATCGTCAACAGCGTGCGCGCTGCCGCCGCTTCGGCGGCTGCCGGGCGCGGCCTGACGAGGCTTTATTCCTATCACGTCGCGGAATATGTGAAGGACGGGCGCCTGGAGATCGTGCTCTCCGATGCCGAGCATCCGCCCCTGCCGGCGCATTTGCTCGCACCGCAGGGCCGAATGTCGGTCCCCAAGGTCCGCGCCTTTGTCGACTTTGCGGCGCCGCGCCTGCGCTCCGAATTTGCGCGCATGGCAGCGGAGGCGGGCACGCTTACCTGATTATGCCGAAATCCGGTCGAGTGTCTGTCAAGTGCCGGCAATTCTCCCAAAGATCGCACCGATCTAATTTCGATCGCACCAACGCCGAGGGCGGAGGGCGGACGCAGGAGGCGGCCGCTGCGATCGAGAAAGGATCACATCAATGCGTAACGAACAGAAAGTCGCCGTCATCACCGGCGCCTCGCAAGGCATCGGCGCCGGACTGGTTCGCGCCTATCGTGACCGGAACTACCGCGTCGTCGCGACCTCCCGGTCCATCAAGCCGAGCGCCGATCCGGATATCCATACAGTCGCCGGCGACATCAGTCAGCCGGAGACCGCCGACCGGATCGTGCGCGAGGGGATCGAGCGCTTCGGCCGCATCGACTCTCTGGTGAACAATGCCGGCGTTTTCCTCGCCAAGCCGTTCGTCGAAATGACCCAGGAGGATTACGACCACAATCTCGGGGTGAATGTCGCCGGCTTCTTCCACATCACCCAGCGTGCCGCAGCGGAAATGCTGAAGCAGAGTTCGGGCCATATTGTCAGCATCACCACCAGCCTGGTCGATCAGCCGATGGTCGGCATGCCCTCCGCACTCGCGTCGCTCACCAAAGGTGGCCTGAACGCGGTGACCCGATCGCTGGCGATGGAGTTTTCCAGGAGCGGCGTCCGCGTCAACGCGGTCTCCCCAGGAGTAATCAAGACCTCGATGCATCCGGCTGAGACGCATTCGACGCTCGCCGGCCTGCACCCGGTCGGCCGGATGGGCGAAATTCGCGACGTCGTGGATGCCGTCCTCTATCTCGAAAATGCGGGATTCATCACCGGCGAGATCCTTCATGTCGACGGCGGTCAGAACGCGGGACGCTGGTAAACGGCATATCGCCCTGCGACGACACACGAACCAGATCCGCAAAGGAGACTGCAATGCCTATCGTCACCGTACAGGTTACCCGCGAGGGAAGCGCATCCGGCCGCAACTCGGTCACCGCCGAGGAGAAGGCCGCGATCATCAGGGGCGTCAGCGAAGTGCTGCTCGATGTCCTGAACAAACCGCTTGAATCCACCTATGTGGTTATCGAGGAAGTCGATCTCGATAACTGGGGCTGGGGTGGCCTCCCGACGGTGCAATACCGCCGGCAGCGAGCGGAGGCGGCACAATTCTGAAACCGGCTCATCTGCCCCGCCGCTCGTGGCACGCTTCACTTTAGAAGCGTGCCGACACATTTAACGGTCATGCCCGGCCGCGATAATTCATGGCGACGACCGGCGGCGCCGAAAGCTGTTCGACTTCAAGCGTCAGGCGATCGCGAAGCGGAGACCGGGTGCAAACCGGGTCCGTTGCGCTCGCGTCGCCGGCAAGCGCCATCGCCTGGCAGCGGCACCCACCGAAATCCACCTTCTTGCGCTCGCAGCTCCGACAGAGCTCCGGCATCCAGTCCTCGCCGCGATAGGCATTGAACGCATTGCTCTCGTACCAGATGCTGGAAAGTGATTTTTCGCGCACGTTCTCGAAGGAGAGGCTCGGAATGGTTTCCGCGGCATGGCATGGAAGCACCCGCCCCGACGGAGTGACGTTCAAGCCGACCCGGCCCCAGCCGCCCATGCAGGCCTTTGGATACTTCGAATAATAATCGGCGGGCACATAGTCGATCACCAATATGCCTTGATACTTCTCGCGTGCTTCGGCGACGGTTCGCGTAGCGCGCTCGACCTGCTCGCGGGTTGGCATGAGAACCTCTTTGTTGCGCTCGGCCCAGCCGTGGAACTGCACCGTGGCGACTTCGATGCGTCGCGCCTTCAGCCGGATCGCCAGCTCGATCATCTCATCGATCTCGCCCATGTTCTGCCTGTGGCAGACGGCGTTCAGCGTCAGCGGTATAGCGGCATCTGCCGCCCAGCCCGCAACCGCCATTTTCCGTTCATAGCCGCCTTTGTACCCGCCGATCCGATCGGCGCTTTCGGGAGAAACGCCCTGGATGGAAAGTTGAATATGGTCGAGCCCTACCTCGGCGAGACTGTTCATCCTCGCCTCCGTCAGTCCCACGCCCGAGGTGATCAGGTTGGTGTAAAGGCCCAGCGAACTCGCCGCCTGCGTCAATTCGACGAGGTCCCGGCGCGCGGCAGGCTCCCCGCCGGACAGGTGCAGATGCAGAACGCCGAGATCGGCGGCTTGCGCGAAGACGCCTGTCCATTCCTCGGTCGACAGTTCTTCCTTGGCTTGCGTCAGGGCGATCGGGTTGGAGCAATAGGGACAGGCGAGCGGGCAGCGATGCGTCAGTTCGGCCAGCATGGCCATCGGCGGGGGAACACGCGGGATGGCGCGCACAATATCGGCTGGTCGGGCGATGGTATCGCTCATTGGACGATCTCCAGCATGCGGCGGACCGAGAGCTCCTGGACGAAAGTCCTGACATCCTCCGCGATCTCTTCGACCGGGGCGTCGAACTTCTCGGCAAAATCGGCGGCGATCCGGTCAAGGTTTCGTTCGCCATCGAGAGCCTGAACGATGGCGACGGCGATGTCGTCCACGGCCATGGCACGCTCCGGAGCCAGAAGCACCGTCTGGCCGCGGACCGGATCCTCATGCAGCCGGACCCCTCGTGCCAGCTTGACGACGCTCGACCCTGAAATCTCGGGCGCGTCGGCCGTCATTCCGCCGCCTCCCGTGCTCTCGGCTCGCGGATCACCCCCTCCCGGCCGTCCCAGGCACCCGGCGGAATGCGCCCCGGCGTGACATAGGCCGAATAAAGTGCATCGAGCTGGGCCCAAAGAACATCCGTCTTGAAGGTGAGAGCCTGAGCGGCAGCGTCCTGCTTTTCCCGCGTGTCGGCATGGTCGAGGACATAAGCGAGGCCGAACTCGACATCCCGGGGCGCCTCCGCCAGCCTCTGGCGGAAGTAGGCGAGCGCCGCGTCATCGGCGAAGGCGTAGTGCTCCAGCAGCCCGGTAATGCGCTCCGAGTGGATCTTCGGCGCAAAAAGCTCCGTCAGCGAGGAGGCCACCGCCTCGAGGAGCGGCTTCTCACGCACGAAGGAGACATAGGCGTCCACGGCAAACCGGGTCGATGGCAGAACGCCCCTTGCCGAGCCGACATAGGCTGGATCGAGTCCGACGGCCTCGGCCAGACGCAGCCAGCGCCGGATGCCGCCGCCCTCTTCGATGCCACCGTCGTGATCTTCGATGCGGGAGCGCCAGGCCCGGCGCATATCCGGGTCGTCGCAACGCGACAGAAAGGCCGCATCCTTCATGGGGATGCGGCTCTGGTAATAATAGCGGTTGATCACCCAGGCGCGGACCTGCGTCGTCGTGCAACCGCCGCCATGGAGCATCGCATGAAACGGATGCTTGTCATGATAGCGCTCCTTGCCGATCTCCAGCAGGCGGGCATGGAAAGCTTGTCTGTCAGTTGCCGTCGTCACAGCCGGACCTCCATGCCGTCATAGCCGATCTCGAAACCGCGGGCCTCGACGCGCTCGCGCTCGGTGCCGGCCCGCCAGATCGGGTTGGTGTTGTTGATATGGACATAGATCTTTCTGCCGATGTTCAAGAGATCGAGCGCCTCGAGACTGCCGCCCTCCCCGTCGATCGGCATGTGGCCCATGCGACGGCCTGTCTTGCGGCCGGTCCCGGTCAGGATCATCTCGTCATCGGAATAGAGCGTGCCGTCGAAGAAGACGGCATCGGCATCGCGCAGGCGCGCGGCGAGGCTGTCCGTCATCACGGCGCAGCCCGGAACATAATAGACCCGCCTGTCGCCGGCCTTCAGTTCGACACCGACCGTGTGCTCGCCCTCGATGCCCAGATCGGGCTCGCCGTCCTCGAGAAAGAGCGGCACCTTGCCCGGAACGGCGAAGAGCCGTGCATCGAGGCCCGACAGCGGAGAGAACGCCTCATCGATTTCAATGGTTTCTCTTGAAACCAGTTCCGGATCGAGGACCTGGAAGACCGGATTGTCGGCGACGATTCGGCCGACCGCGCCGGTCGAAAACAGGGTGAATGCCTGCTTCTCCCGCAAGACGAGAAGTCCTGCCAGATGGTCGATGTCGCCATTCGTCAGCACCACGCTCTCGATGGGGCTGTGACGAAGGCGGCGCGGCTGAAGCGGCCTATTGTTTTGAACCTGCTGGCGGATGTCGGGGGAGGCGTTGAAGACGGCCCAGCTCTCACCGTCGAGACTCACCGCGAGCGACGACTGCGTTTGCGGTCTGAGGCCGGAGGCCGGATCGCGCGCCATCGCGCAGTTGCGACAGCCGCAATTCCATTGCGGGAGACCGCCGCCGGCGGCGGCCCCCAAGACGATGATGCGAAGATCGGACGTTTTATTCACCGGGATACCTGATGCCTTACCGATCCTCGTCAAGCTGGCCTTCAGAAGAGGATCGGTTCATCCCCGTCCGCAGGAGCATAGCGGGTGATTTCCATAGCGCAGCTGACTTCGATGAATTTCGGTTTATGCCAGGCCATACTTCCTCCATTCGCCCGTGGGGTCGTTGTGCTCGCTCCCGTTCCGGCAGGCGCCCTTGCGGTCGGGGCGGGCATGAAACCAGGCAGGACCTATAGCAGTCGCTGCCCGGGTCAAGGGCCGGAACGGCAGTCCGCTGCTCCGGCAGAGCCCGGCGGCGCCGTAGCCGGGCTTTTAGGCATCGTAAAGTCTCCTCTTGGGGCGCATGGTAGCAAGCGATGTGGTGCCCCACAATTACGACCTAGGTGTCGGTCGCCGCCGCCTTCCGCCCACATGAAGCTCACCTCTAGCCGAATGCGTTGGCTGGATAAGGCTTGCTGACCACAGGAAGATAGCGCGCTCCGGACGCCAGCACGAACCGCTCGAAAGCCTGCATGGCCGGGGTGGCGGCACGATCCAGGCGCGACACGGTAAACCACTGCCGGCGGATCGGCGTGTCGACCACGTCGAGGATCACGAGCCTGCCGAGCTTTACCTCCTGTTCTATCGTATGGGCCGAGATGAAGGCGATTCCGAGACCGGCGATTACGGCCTGCTTGATCGTCTCGTTCGAGGCGATCTCGGTGCCGAGCTCCTCGAGCTCGTGCGGCGTGTCGCTCAGGAAGATCTCGAGGGAGATACGCGTTCCCGATCCTTTTTCGCGCACCAGGAACTGTTCCTGGGCGATCCGCTCCCGTGAAATCTCCAGCACGCCCGCGAGCGGGTGACCGGCGGGGGCGATGAAGACCAGTGGATGATCGCCGAACACCTGCGCCCGCACCTCGAAATCGCGCGGCGGCCGCCCCATCAGAGCGATGTCGATCTCGTGGTCCCGCAGCTTGGCGATGATCTCGGCCCGGTTGCCGATGAAGAGATTTATCTCCACGGCAGGAACCTGATCGCGAAAGGCGGCAATGAGCTGCGGCGCGAAATATTTCCCGGTCGACACGACGCCGAGGCGCAACCGTCCGGTTCTGAGCCCCTTGATGGCATCTATCGAGTCCTCGAGGGCAATGAGGCTGTCCTCGATCGCCCGCGCCGCTTCGAGAAAGGCAAGGCCGTAAGCCGTCGGCACCATGCCGCCACGCGTGCGGTCGAAGAGCGCAATGCCCGCATCCCGTTCCAGATGCTGGATCTGCAGGGTGAGCGCCGGTCCGGTCAGTCCCAAGGCTTCGGCGGCGAGGTTGATCTTCCCCAACCGGCAAACGGCTTCGACGGTGCGGAGCTGGCGAAAGGTCACGTTGCGCATGGATCAAAGTAAGTAAATTTAACTTATGAAGTCAAACGAATAAATTTTACAAACTCCCCTTTTACGCCATCCTTCCCTCGACAGCGTGCGGAGGAGACATCATGTCAGGCGCAACTCTCGAAGCATACCTCGCTTCATGCACGGCCCGCGGCGACGACCTTACGCGGGACGTGGCCGCCGTGATCCAGAGGCTGGCTAAGGCCGCTCTCGACATCCGCAAGCTCGTCGGCCAGGGAGCGCTCGGCACCGCTTTCAACGGCACCCACGGCAGCAGCAACACGGATGGCGATCTGCAGAAGGACCTCGACATCCTGTGCGACGACCAGTTCCTGTCGTCGCTGCAAGGCGCCCCCGTCGCATGCTACGCCTCGGAAGAACTGGAAAATCCCGTTCTGCTCGACCCGGCTGCGCGCCTCGCGGTTGCCATCGACCCGCTCGACGGCTCTTCGAACATCGATAACAACGTTTCCATCGGCACGATCTTCTCGGTGCTTCCCGCCGCCAAGGGGCCGGATGTGGACCCCTCCCAGTCCTTCCTGCAACCTGGAAACCGGCAACTGGCGGCGGGCTTCTTCATCTACGGGCCGCAGACCGCTCTGGTGCTGTCGCTCGGCAAGGGGACGGAGATCTTCGTCTTCTCCAGCAGGCTCGGATGTTTCGTCGAGGCCTGCAAGTCGGCCAGCATCCCGGAGCGCGCGCACGAATTTGCCATCAACATGTCGAACTACCGGCACTGGGAAGAAGCCATCCGGCTCTATGTCGACGACTGCCTGGCAGGCTCCGAGGGGCCTCGCGAGCGGGATTTCAACATGCGCTGGATCGCCTCGCTCGTCGCGGAAACCTATCGCATCCTCATCCGCGGCGGGATCTTTCTCTATCCCGCCGACGGCCGGAAGGGATATAGCCAGGGCCGGCTGCGGCTGGTCTACGAGGCGAACCCCATCGCCTTCATCATCGAGAATGCCGGCGGCGCGGCCACCACGTCCATCGACCGCATTCTCGATCTCGTTCCGGAAAATCTGCACCAGCGCGTGCCTCTGGTTTTCGGCTCCCGCCGCGAGGTGGCGCGCATCACCCGCTATCACGTCGACCCGAACATGATTGGCGAACGCGCTCCGCTCTTCGGCAAGCGCGGTCTGTTCCGGGCCTGAGGAGAAAAAATATGTCGGCCAAATACCCCATCATCTCCATCACAGGTTCGTCCGGCGCCGGCACCACGACCGTCAAGGACACTTTCGAGAAGATATTCAAGCGCGAGAACATCTCGGCGTCCTTCATCGAAGGCGATGCCTTTCATCGCTTCGACCGGGAAACCATGCGCAGCAAGATCGCGGAGGAGAAAGCCCGAGGCGTCGACTTCACGCATTTCTCCGCCGAGGCGAACGAACTGGAGATCCTCGAAAGCGTCTTTGCCGAATATGGCCGGCGCGGGGTCGGGCGCACCCGTCACTACGTGCACGACGAGGCCGAGGCCGCGAAATTCGGCTCGGACCCAGGCACGTTCACCGACTGGGAAGAATTCCGCGACAGCGATCTTCTCTTCTACGAGGGGCTGCATGGCTGCGCCGTCACCGACACGGTCAATCTCGCCCAGCATTGCGACCTGAAGATCGGCGTCGTGCCCGTCATCAATCTCGAATGGATCCAGAAGATTCATCGCGACAAGGCGACCCGCGGCTACTCCACCGAGGCCGTGACCGACACCATCCTGCGGCGCATGCCCGACTATGTGAACTATATCTGCCCGCAGTTCTCCCTGACGGACATCAATTTCCAGCGCGTGCCGATCGTCGACACGTCCAATCCCTTCATCGCCCGCTGGATACCGACGCCGGCCGAATCCATCCTGGTCATCCGCTTCGCCAAGCCGCAAAGCATCGATTTCCCCTACCTGCTGTCGATGCTTCACAACAGCTACATGTCGCGCGCCAATTCCATCGTGGTGCCGGGCGACAAGCTCGATCTCGCCATGCAGCTGATCTTCACCCCGCTCATCCACAAGCTGCTCGAGCGCAAGCACCGCATGTCGTGAGGAGGACATCATGAATGTTTCGCAGCAGATCGGACCCCGCGCCGCCTCGGAGCGCAGCATGGCCGATGCCATCCGGTTTCTTTCCATGGACGCCGTCGAGAAGGCCAACTCCGGCCACCCCGGCATGCCGATGGGAATGGCCGACGCGGTGACGGTCCTCTTCAACCGCTTCATCAGGATCGATCCGTCACGCCCCAACTGGCCGGACCGCGACCGTTTCGTGCTTTCGGCCGGCCATGGCTCGATGCTGCTCTATTCGCTCCATCACCTCATCGGCTTCGCCGATATGCCGATGGCCGAGCTTTCATCCTTCCGCCAGCTCGGCTCGAAAACGGCCGGCCACCCCGAATACGGCCATGCCCTCGGTATCGAGACCACCACCGGACCGCTGGGCCAGGGGATCTCGACCGCTGTCGGCATGGCGATTGCCGAACAAATGATGGCCGCCCGCTTCGGCAGTGCGCTCTGCAACCACTTCACCTACGTGGTCGCCGGAGACGGCTGTCTGCAGGAGGGGATCAGCCACGAGGCGATCGACCTTGCCGGACATTTGAAATTGCGCAAGCTCATCGTGCTGTGGGACGACAACCGGATATCGATCGACGGCTCCACCGATCTCTCCACCTCGATGAACCAGCTTGCGCGTTTCCGCGCCGCCGGCTGGGATGCGCAAGCCGTCGACGGCCACGACCCCGGCGCGGTGGCAAAAGCGATCGAGCGGGCGCGCCGGACCCGAAAGCCGTCGCTGATCGCCTGCCGCACCCGCATCGGCAAGGGTGCCGCCAGCATGGAGGGCTCGCACAAGACCCACGGCGCGGCGCTCGGCGAAAAGGAGATCGCTACCACACGCGAAAACCTCGCCTGGCCGCATCCGCCCTTCTTCGTTCCATCTGAGATCAAGGCTGCCTGGGAAAAGGTGGCGGCGCGGGGCCGCTCGGCCCGCGAGGCCTGGGAAATCCGCCTCGACTCTTCGCGCTCGAAAAAGCGCTACGAGCAGACCATAGGGCGGCAGCTCGACGGCGAGGTCGGCGATCTGCTTGCAAGATTCCGGGACGCGCATCGTACAAGGGCTACGAAGGTCGCGACGCGTCAGGCCTCGCAGATGGCTCTGGAAGTCATCAACGGCGCCACCGCGTTGACGATCGGCGGCTCGGCGGACCTGACCGGCTCCAACCTGACGCTGACCTCGCAGACCCAGCCCATTTCGTCGGGCAATTTCAAGGGCCGCTACCTGCATTACGGCATCCGCGAGCACGGCATGGCGGCCGCCATGAACGGCATCGCGCTCCATGGCGGCTTCATCCCCTATGGGGGCACTTTCCTGGTCTTTTCCGACTATGCTCGCGGTGCGATGCGCCTTTCGGCCCTCATGGGCCTGCCCGTCATCTATGTGCTGACGCATGATTCCATCGGGCTCGGCGAAGACGGACCGACGCACCAGCCGGTCGAGCATCTGGCCATGCTGCGCGCCACGCCCAACCTCAATGTCTTCCGGCCGGCCGACATCATCGAGACGGCAGAATGCTGGGAGATCGCGCTTGGCGAGAAGAACACGCCGAGCGTCCTCGCCCTTTCGCGGCAGGCCCTGCCGATGCTGCGCCGGACGGACGGGAACGAGAACCTGTCGGCGCTCGGGGCCTATGTCCTGAGGGAAGCGCGCGGCGACCGGGACATCACGCTTCTTGCCACGGGATCCGAAGTCGAGATCGCCGTAGCCGCGGCGGAGCGCCTGCAGGCCGAAGAAGGCATAGCAGCGGCGGTGGTCTCCATGCCGTGCTGGGAGAAGTTCGAGGCTCAGGACGCGGCCTATCACAGGCAGGTCCTCGGAGATGAACCGCGCATCGCCATCGAGGCCGCGGGTCGCCTCGGCTGGGACCGTTGGATGGGCCCGGACAGTGCCTTCGTCGGCATGACGGGCTTTGGTGCCTCGGCACCGGCCGGAGACCTCTACCGCCATTTCGGCCTCACCGCCGACCATGTCGTCGCAGAAGCCCTGGAGCTTCTCCGCCGGGCATACCCGGAAACGCCGCCAACAGATGCCCGGACCGGCAATCCGGTCGCCCACATCGTCAGATCATCCGAGGAGGCATGACAATGGCCCGCATCACGCTTCGCCAATTGCTCGATCACGCCGCCGAACGCAGCTACGGCGTGCCGGCATTCAACATCAACAACATGGAGCAGGGGCTTGCGATCATGGAGGCGGCGCGCGCCTGCGACGCTCCCGTGATCCTCCAGGTCTCGCGTGGTGCCCGCTCCTACGCGAACGACGTCATGCTCGCCAAGATGATGGAAGCTTTGGAAGAGATGTATCCGGACATTCCGCTCTGCATTCACCAGGATCACGGCAACAATGTCGCGACCTGCCTCACGGCGATCCAGCACGGCTTCACCTCGGTGATGATGGACGGCTCGCTGAAGGAGGATGCCAAGACCCCTGCCGATTACGACTATAACGTCTCGATCACGGCAGAGGTGAGCCGCCTCGCGCACATGGTCGGCGCCTCGGTCGAAGGCGAACTCGGCTGTCTCGGTTCGCTCGAGACCGGCCATGGCGAGGCCGAGGACGGCCACGGCTTCGAAGGCGCGCTCGACCGTTCGCAACTGCTTACCGATCCGGACGAAGCCGCCCGCTTCGTCGCCGAGACCGGCGTCGATGCGCTGGCCGTCGCCATCGGCACCTCGCACGGGGCCTATAAGTTTACCCGCAAGCCGACCGGCGAAGTCCTCGCTATGGACGTGATCGAGAAGATCCATGAGCGGCTGCCGAACACCCATATCGTCATGCACGGCTCCTCCTCCGTACCGCAGGAATGGCAGGACGTTTTCAACGCCCATGGCGGCCAGATGCGCGAGACCTACGGCGTCCCCGTCGAGGAGATCGTCCGTGGCATCCGCTTCGGCGTGCGCAAGGTCAATATCGACACCGACCTGCGCCTTGCCGCAGCCGCCGCCTTTCGCCGCGTCGCCGACACGAGCCGCACCGAATTCGATCCCCGCAAATTCCTGAAAGCCGCCATGGAAGCCATGTCGTCGGTCTGCAAGGCGCGTTTCGAGGCCTTCGGCACCGCCGGAAACGCATCCCGCATCAAGGTCGTGCCGATGTCGGAGATGGCCCGCCGCTACGCAAGCGGCTCCCTGAAACCCCAGCCTGCGCGGTCGGAAGCCGCCTGATCGCATCCATTCAGAGGAAAGGACCCCAACCATGAACGCCGACGCAAAGACAGAGATCAAGGGCCGCGAACGTTACAAGGCCGGCGTGTTGAAATACGCCCAGATGGGCTATTGGAACGGAGACTACGAGCCGAAGGACACCGATCTGATCGCGCTCTTCCGCATCACGCCGCAGGACGGCGTCGATCCGATCGAAGCGGCCGCCGCCGTCGCCGGCGAAAGCTCGACGGCCACATGGACAGTCGTCTGGACCGATCGCCTGACGGCCTGCGATCAATACCGCGCCAAGGCCTACCGGGTCGATCCGGTGCCGGGAACGCCGGGGCAGTATTTCTGCTATGTCGCCTACGACCTCATCCTCTTCGAGGAGGGCTCTATCGCGAACCTGACCGCATCGATCATCGGCAACGTCTTCTCGTTCAAGCCGCTGAAGGCGGCAAGGCTCGAGGACATGCGCCTGCCCGTCGCCTATGTGAAGACCTTTAGGGGCCCGCCGACCGGCATCGTCGTGGAGCGCGAACGGCTCGACAAGTTCGGCAAGCCGCTGCTGGGTGCCACGACCAAACCGAAGCTCGGCCTGTCGGGCAAGAACTATGGCCGCGTCGTCTATGAGGGGCTGAAGGGTGGCCTCGACTTCATGAAGGACGACGAGAACATCAATTCGCAGCCCTTCATGCATTGGCGCGACCGGTATCTCTACTGCATGGAGGCCGTCAACCACGCTTCCGCCGTCACCGGCGAGGTAAAGGGGCACTATCTCAACATCACTGCCGGCACGATGGAGGAAATGTACCGCCGAGCCGAATTCGCCAAGGAGCTCGGCTCGGTCATCGTCATGGTCGATCTCATCGTCGGCTGGACTGCAATCCAGTCCATATCGGAATGGTGCCGGCAGAACGACATGATCCTGCACATGCACCGGGCCGGTCACGGCACCTATACGCGGCAGAAGAACCACGGCATCTCCTTCCGCGTGATCGCCAAATGGCTGCGGCTCGCCGGCGTCGACCACCTGCATGCGGGCACGGCCGTGGGCAAGCTCGAGGGCGACCCGCCGACGGTGCAGGGCTACTACAATGTCTGCCGCGAAATGAAGAACGAGGTCGACCTTCCGCGTGGTCTGTTCTTCGACCAGGACTGGGCGGACCTCAAGAAGGTCATGCCCGTCGCCTCGGGCGGCATCCATGCCGGCCAGATGCACCAGCTGCTCGATCTTTTCGGCGACGATGTCGTACTGCAATTCGGCGGCGGCACGATCGGTCATCCGCTGGGCATCCAGGCAGGGGCCACCGCCAACCGCGTCGCCCTGGAAGCCATGGTGCTTGCCCGCAACGAGGGGCGCGACATCGCCCACGAAGGTCCCGAGATCCTGCGGGCGGCGGCGAAGTGGTGCAAGCCGCTGGAAGCGGCCCTCGATATCTGGGGCAATATCAGCTTCAACTACACCCCGACCGATACGTCGGATTTCGTGCCGAGCGTAACCGCGGCCTGACAGACACGAGGGCCTGACGGACCCGAACTGACGGACAAGAAGAGAAGGAGAGACGACATGCGTATCACCCAGGGATGCTTCTCGTTCCTGCCGGACCTGACCGATGAGCAGATCACGGCACAGGTGGAATATTGCCTCGGAAAGGCTTGGGCTATCGGCGTCGAATATACCGACGACCCGCACCCCAGAAACACCTATTGGGAAATGTGGGGCAATCCGATGTTCGACCTCAAGGACGCCAAAGGCGTGATGATGGAGCTCGAGGATTGCCGCAAGGCCCACCCGCAGGACTATATCCGCCTCAACGCTTTCGATTCCAGCCGCGGCCTGGAGACGGTGACAATGTCGTTCATCGTCAACCGCCCCGAAAACGAGCCGAGCCTCAGAATGACCCGGACGGAGAGCAACGGCCGCAGCCAGCATTATATGTGGGAAACGCAGCGATAGGAGGAGCGACAATGCTGATGCCGGATGCTCCATCGAACACCGAAAGCCTGCCGACTTCGGTCGACCTCGCTGAGGAATACCAAGCCTCCGGCGTCGCCGAGATCCTTGACGAACTGGACCGGGAACTCGTGGGCTTGAAACCCGTGAAGCAGCGTATCCGCGAGACGGCGGCGCTGCTTCTCGTCGAGCGGGCGCGCCGTGCAATGGGCCTCAGCCATGAGCCGCCGTCGCTGCATATGAGCTTCACCGGCAATCCCGGCACCGGCAAGACCACGGTGGCGCTGCGCATGGCCAACCTGCTGCACAGGCTCGGCTATATCCGCAAGGGCCATCTGGTCTCGGTGACGCGCGACGACCTGGTCGGGCAATATATCGGCCACACCGCACCCAAGACCAAGGAGATCCTGAAGAAAGCAATGGGGGGCGTGCTTTTCATCGACGAGGCCTATTACCTCTACCGTCCCGACAACGAACGCGATTACGGCCAGGAGGCAATCGAGATCCTGCTGCAGGTGATGGAGAACAATCGTGACGACCTGGTCGTGATCCTCGCCGGCTACGCCGACCGCATGGACCGGTTTTTCGAGAGCAACCCCGGCTTTCGATCCCGGATCGCCCATCACATAGACTTCCCCGACTATGATAACGGGGAGCTTCTATCGATCGCCGAGAGCATGCTCAGCCGGCAGGGGTACCGCTTCGACAGCAAGGCGTCTGCGGTGATGAGCGACTACATCGCGCGCCGCCGGCGACAACCGCATTTCGCCAATGCGCGCTCCATCCGAAACGCGCTCGACCGGGCCCGGCTGCGGCAGGCGAACCGCCTTTTCGAGGAAAGCGCCGGACCGGTCGATGCGGAACAGCTGTCGACCATCACGGCTCGTGACATCGCCGCGAGCCGGGTGTTCACCACAGTCGAACCCAGTCATACGGAGACATCGCCATGAATGAGAAGACCATCATAGCGCCTTCGGTTCTGTCGGCCGATTTCTCACGGCTCGGCGAAGAGGTCGAGGCCGTGTGCCGGGCCGGTGCGGACTGGATCCATCTCGACGTGATGGACGGCCATTTCGTGCCCAACATCACCTTCGGTCCCCCGGTCATCAAGGCGCTGCGGGACCGCACGGACAAGGTGTTCGACTGCCATCTGATGATCGCACCGCCCACGCCCTATCTCGGCGCCTTCGCCTGTGCCGGCTGCGACATCATCACCGTGCATGCGGAGGCGACGACGCATCTGGATCGCTCGCTGCAGGCCATCCGCGACGTCGGCTGCAAGGCGGGCGTATCGCTCAATCCCTCCACGCCGGAGAGCGTCATCGAATATGTGCTGGACCGGCTGGACCTCGTCCTCCTGATGACGGTCAATCCGGGCTTCGGCGGCCAGGATTTCATTCCGGCCGTGGTCGACAAGGTGCGGCGGGTGAAGGCGATGATCGGCGGCCGTCCGATCCACATAGAGATCGACGGCGGCGTGACGCCGGAGACCGCATCGCTGGTTGCCGCCGCAGGCGCAGATGTGCTGGTTGCCGGCTCGGCGGTATTCAAAGGCGGCAGCGAGGAGCACTACGCCAGGAACATCGCGGCCATCCGCGCCGCCTCCGATGGCGCCATCAGGAAGGCAGCGTGAGCCATGGCCGCTACACCACCCCTTTGTGATTTCGGCTGGCCAGCGATCGACGCCACGCTTCCCGGCGTCGATGGCTTCACCCGCACCATATTCGGCCAGGCCGGCCCGAAAGGGCTGGTCGTTGCCTTCATATGCAATCACTGCCCCTATGTGAAAGCGGTCATCGGCCGGATCGTCCGGGACGCCATCGACCTCAGGGCTCACGGGATCGGCTTCGTGGCTGTTAACTCCAACGACGCCGGCAATTACCCGCAGGACTCGTTCGAAAACATGAAGCGCTTCGCTTCGCAAAACGCCCTGCCCTTTCCCTACCTCCACGACGAGGACCAATCCGTCGCCAAAGCCTACCGCGCCGTCTGCACGCCCGACTTCTTCGGCTTCAACAAGGACATGAAGCTGCAATATCGCGGGCGGCTGGACGCATCGCGCAAGGAGATCGGCCCCGCCGATCTGCGACGCGATCTCTACGAGGCCATGGTCATGGTCGCGCTGTTCGGCAAGGGCCCGGCCGAGCAGCAGCCTTCCATAGGGTGTACCATCAAATGGAAGATTTCGGCTTTTCAGGTTTGATGGAACCACCCACCATCGCGCCACGCGCCTTCTGACATGCCCCGAAGCACGGACAGCCAACCAAAGGCTTGCCGCTCGTCTTCACTGACCGCACGAACCCTGGCAAGGAACTGCATCGGTCCCTCCTTTCACCTCATCCTGTGCTCGTCACGGAGATCCAGCAGCGCCGCGTCTGCGGCGCGCGGGAAGAGTTCTTTCAGCCCAAGGACTTGGTCTGGCTGGATTCCTGTGACAAGCACAGGAATGAGGAGCCGGGGATGTGCGGCAAATGCGGACGCGGAAACGCCTCAGCCCCCGCCCGTCGAAATGCCTCTGCAATAAGAGGCGACGGGCGGGGTCCGAGGGAGGAGACGGTCGGCTGGTGGAGCGGAGTCCCCAATGTTCAACAGGTCAGGCCGGCAGGGCGCCGGTCTGTTTGGCGATATGCGTGGCGATCGCGTCCATCAGCGGCGGAGACAGACAATCATAGGGCTGCAGGCCGAGCTCGGTCAGCCTTGCGCGTATCTCCGGCATGCTCTCCGGGTTCACACCGCTTTCGATGATCGAAGAAACGAAGGCCGCGAATTCGGGCGGCGACCAGCCCGTTTCGTCGCTGAGTTCGGTATGGACGAAATCGAGGCCGTAGAAGGGATGCTTGGTGTTTTCGATCCGGCCATACATGTGCGTGCCGCAATCGCGGCAGGCGTAACGCTGGATCGTCGCGCTCGGATCGACGACCTGCAGTTTCTCCGCACCTGAGGTGACGTTCACGTTGTCGCGGCCGACGACGGCGATCTGGGCGAAGATCGCACCCTCGGGCTTCCAGCATTTGGTGCAGCCGCAAGCATGATTGTGCGCCGTCTGCGAGCCGATCCGCACGGTCACCGGATTTGTGGCGCATTTGCATTTCAGCGTACCGCCGGCAAAGCCCGGACTGGCAGGCGGAAAGCCGTTGTCGATGGACGGATGTAGCTTGAGCATTGGTTCCTCCTCGGCTTTGAACGTCCTTCGTTCACAAGCAGGATCAGTTGAAATGCGGCTCGCGGCAATATAGCGGAAAGTGTCGGTTTTCGGCGCCGAACACCCCAGCAAGGGCAGGGCTCAGCCTTTCGACCGGAGCATGGCGCGGGCCGGATTATAGCCCCAAAGGGCGGCGAGCATGAACAGGACGAAGCACGCGCCGACCCAGACGAGCGCCGTCAGGTTGAGTTCGCCGTAAAGCGCGAAGCGTATCAGTTCGACCGCGTAGGTAAACGGATTGAGGGCGCAGATGTCGCGCAGCAGCGGCGAACTTTCGGCCATCTTCCAGAGCGGATAAAGTGCCGAGGAAAGGAAGAACATCGGAAAGATCACGAAGTTCATGACGCCGGCAAAGTTCTCGAGTTGCCGGACGGTCGAGGATATCAGCAGGCCGAAGGCACCGAGCATCAATCCGCTGATGAGGAGGGCGGGCAGCACCGCGACATAGCCGACGGGCGGCACGGTGATGCCGGTCAGCGCAGCGATGGCCAGGAACACCGCCACCTGCAGGATGGAGACGATCACACCGGCGAGAAGCTTCGAGAACAGCAGCCACCAGCGCGGCAGGGGCGAGGTCAGCAGGAGGCGCATGGATCCCATCTCCTGGTCATAGACCAGCGCCAGCGACGATTGCATGCCGTTGAAGAGCTGGATCATGCCGCAGAGCCCCGGAAGGATATAGACCTCATAGGTGATATAGGTCTGGTAGGGCGGGATGATCGACACGCCGAGCGCCGCGCGGAAGCCGGCGGCAAAGACGATCAGCCAGACGAGCGGGCGGACGAGTGCCGCCAGAAACCGCCCGCGCTGGCGGACGAAGCGCAGGTTTTCGCGGGTGACGATTGCGCAAAGCGCGACCAGCCATGCCTTCATGCCGAAACCTCCCGGCTCTCGGCCGTCATCGACAGGAACGCCTTGGCGAGCCCCTGCCCGCCCGCGAGTTCCGCGGCGGTGCCGTCGCTCAGCACCTTGCCGCGATGCAGAACGACGACCTGATCCTCCGGCCGGATCTCGTCGACCAGATGCGTCGCCCAGAGAACCGCAAGGCCGCTCGCGGCAAGCAGATGCACATGATCGGTGATCGCCTGCCGGGAGGCAGCGTCCAGTCCGACGGTCGGCTCGTCGAGCAGCAATATCTGCGGCTTGTGGATCAAGGCCCGCGCGATCTCCATGCGCCGCCGGTGACCGCCGTTGAGCGCACGTACCTCCTCGTCGGCCCGCTCGGCCATGCCGAGCTGTGTCAGCGCCGCTTCGATCGCCACAGCGGCCTGCCGCCCCGACAAACCATGAAGCCCGGCGAAATAGCGCAGGTTTCGGCGCACCGACATGTCGAGATCGAGCGTGGGCTGCTGGAACACCACCCCGATGCGCGCGAGCGCCGCACGCGGCTCGCGCGCAATGTCGAAGCCGGCCACGCCGATCGTGCCGGCCCTTGTCGCGAGCAGCCGCGTCAGAAGAGCGAACAGCGTCGATTTGCCGGCGCCGTTCGGCCCGAGCAGCGCGCAGAACCGACCGGTCGTGACGGAGAAGCTGACATCGTCCAGCGCCCGTGATTTTCCGTAGCTGTAGCTGACATGGCTGATGTCGAGCCCGATCATGATGCCCTTCCCGGCGCGGCCGCAAACTCTTCTATAATCGTCGCCGGTTTCCCGGCAAGGCGGAGGCAGCGCCGGGCAAGCCGCCGCGCCTCGGCTTCCGAATGGGTCACGAGAATGACGGCAGGTGCGGTTTCCGCGATCAGCGCCTCGGTCAGGGCCAGCATGTCCTCGGCCATCGCAGGATCGAGCGACACATAGGGCTCGTCCAGGACGAGAAGCTCCGGCCGACCGGCAAAGGCGCGCGCCAGCGCCAGCCGCCGCTGCTGGCCGAGCGACAGCTGGCCGGGAAAGAGCGCGGCCCTGTCGGCGATGCCGGTCCGCTCCAGCGCTGAGAGTGCAGCTTGCATCCCGAGTTGCGGATGCACCAATGTCAGGTTCTCGATGACGCTTCTCCACGGCAGAAGAACAGGCTCCTGAAAAACCATGGCAATGTTTTCCGGCCGGGTGATCTCGCCGTCGAAAGCGGTGTCGATGCCGGCGACGAGCCGAAGCAGCGTCGATTTGCCGATGCCCGACGGACCGAGGATGGCGACCGTCTCGCCGATCTCCATCTCGAAGCGGATGTCGCGCAGGACCTCCTCTTCGCCGAATGCCTTTCGTCTGACATCGATCCTGATCACGCCGTCCTCCAGCGCCGCACCCGGCGTTCGGCCGGCTGCAGGAAGAAAGCCTCCACCAGCAGCATCACGCCGATGAAGGAAAGCGCATAGACCAGCACCATGGCAACGTTGA
Organism: Sinorhizobium sp.; assembly: GCF_059070375.1. Taxonomy (NCBI): domain Bacteria; kingdom Pseudomonadati; phylum Pseudomonadota; class Alphaproteobacteria; order Hyphomicrobiales; family Rhizobiaceae; genus Sinorhizobium; species Sinorhizobium sp. The sequence goes on along the minus strand of NZ_JCACWC010000002.1, from coordinate 1,555,843 downwards.
AAAGCTGGAAATAGAAATGGATCTGGAACCCTATCCCGCTGGAGCGGCCGAGAAACTCGACCACCAGCACGATCTTCCATATCACCGCAATGCCGGATCGGGCGGCAGCGGCAATGAAAGGCGCAAGCTGCGGCATGATCACGTGTCGCAGCCGCGCCAGCGGACGCATGCGGTAAACCGCCGCCATGGAGTCGAGATCAGGGTCAAGCGCCCGCGCGCCCTCGCGCAGAAGCGTTGCGACATTCGGGATCTTGTTGAGCACGACCGCGGTGATGGCGGCCGTCTCGTTGAGACCGATCCAGATGTAGCACAACACGATGAGCACCAGTGCCGGCAGATTGAGAAACACGACAAGCCATGGGTCGAGCCATCGATCGACCGCGGCAACGCGCCCCATCAGAAAGCCGATCGCCACACCGATCACCATGGCCGGCACGAATGCGCAGATCACGCGCCAGAGCGTCATGCCCAGGTGATAGGGCAAGGCGCCGGAACTGACCGCTTGCACGAAGGGTGCCCAAAGCGTCCAGGGCTGGGGCAGGACCGACGCGTCGTCCGTGAAGCCGGCGGCCGCTATCCACAAGAGCAACAGCAGCCCCAGCGACAATGCGCGCACCAAGGCAGGATGTTGCAGCGTTCTATTCAAGGTGCAGGAACAATCCACTGGGCAGGCTTGTCGCCTTGCCGACGAGCTCTTCTCCACCAAGTTCCGCCATCAGCCGCAGAAAACGGTCGGCGGCCGCCTCGTCGATCGGCTTGCCGCTTGGAATGCCGGCGCGATAGCCGTCGCGTAGCGCAATGAATTCAGCGTCGTCGGCCGCATTCATCTTGTCCCGCAATTCCTCCCACACCTCATCGTTCTCGCGCAGCAGATCCTTGGCTGCGCGCGAGGCCTTGTAAAGCCCCTTCACGATTTCCGGATGCGTCGCGGCATATTCGCCCTTCAACACGTAGCCGAGGAGCGGCGTATCGGGATCGAGCTTGAGCGCCGCCGCCGCATCCGAGACGGAGACTAGTTCATGCATGCCCTTGGCCCGCATCTTCGCGAGGAAATGCCAGAAATTGATGGTACCCGCCGTCTCGCCGGAAAGCGCCGACTTGAAGATCAATGGCGGAGCGCCGAACACCTGCTCGGTTTCGGCTGCGAGATCCATGCCATGCTGCTGCTTGGCATAGGCGCGCAGGATCAGCCAGCTCTTGTCGAGCGGACCTCCGGCAATGCCGATCTTCTCGCCGGCAAGGTCCGGCAGCGCCTTGATGCCGCTTTCATCCTTGACCATCAGGCCGCCGACCGCGCGCGAATAGGGGATGAAGACATAATCCTTGCCGGAGGCACGCTGGTTGGCCACCCAGATCCAGTCGGCCACCATCGTGTCGGCCTCGCCGCCCTCGAAGGCGACGCGCGTCGCGCCGTTGTCCGCATAGTCCTGCACGGCCAGTTCGAAGCCGTTCTTGCGGTCGAATTCGTGGGTCTTGATGGTCGAGATTTCCCAGTTGACGGTTCCCGATGCCAGCATGGCCGCCCGCAATTGCGGCAACTCGTCGGCCGAGGCCGCAGCCGGTCCGAATGCGAACAGGCAAGCGGCCATGAACAGTCGAATAACTTTCATCTCTTCCTCCCCGGAACCGCCGCCTTCGGGCACCCTGTCCCGCGGACTTTCTCGGGCACCGTTTCACTGTATGGAAATCGATACTTTCTGGCTGTCGCCGGAGGATTCCGGAATCTTCACTTCGTAGCTGCCCGGCTTGACGGCGATGAAAGACAGCGTTGCAGTCCCGGCCTCATCGAATTCCAGGCTGTCGATCGCCATTGGGCGCACCTCGATGCCGTTGACGACGATCTCGTTCATCCAGATCGCACGGAAGAACGGCGCACCGGTGATCGCCAGCTCCGCCGATCCGTCCGCCGTGATCTGCATTTCGTAGTATGCGCCTGACTGGAGCGTAATGGCACCCTTACCGAGCGGCTTTCCGGACGCAAGCGTGATCTCGATCGGCTCTCCCCGATTGCATTTGGCCAGCAGCCCGGCAAAGCCGAGGTCGCTGCAAAGCGGCGCGGCAACGGCCGGACTCGCCAGAAAGAGCGCGGCGAGCGCCGCAAGAACCGATTTATGCACGATGAATCCTCCCCATTGGTATTTGCCCATTGCTCCGCTTCAATCCGGCGCGACTACGACGCCCCAGGGCTGCTCGCCCACCTGAACCGAGCGGATCACCTTTTCCGCCTTCACGTCGATTATGCTGATGTCATTGGAATTGCCATTGGTGGTGATCAGGAATTCCTCGCCCGGCGTGAATGCCATCTGCCAGACCCGCTGCCCGACGAGCAGATAGTCGAGCACTTCGTCCGTCGCTCCGTCGATCACTGCAACCCGGTTTGCGGGTCCAAGCGCCACAAAGATGCGCGAGCCGTCCTTGGTGGCCTTGACGCCGACCGGCTGCAGCCATTCCGGCAGGACGCCCGGGACTTCGAACGTGATCTTCTTGGTGATTTTCGGCTCGGCCGCCGACACGTCGATCACCGAAACGGTACCCCCGATCTCGGCGCTGACGTAGAGCTTCTTGCCGTCTGCCGTGAACTCCGCATAACGCGGCCTCTGATCCACCAGCACGTTGTGCACGATCTTGTAGGTCGAGGCGTCGATGAAATGCGCCATATTGGTGGTTTCGGACGTATTGATGATCGTCTTGGCATCCGGGCTGACCGCGACGCCTTCCGGCTCGACCCCGACCGGCACCTCAGCCAGTACCTGGTGCGTCTTGACATCCACGACGGTCACGAGATTGTCGTCCTCATTGGCGATGTAGAGCGGATTGCCGGAAGGATCGAGGGCGAAGAGTTCCGGATCCGGACCCGACGGCAGCGTGTGCAGTTCCCTATAGGTCTCGGGATCGAAGACCCTGACGGTGTCGTCATCCGACGCGCAGACGTAAAGTTCCTTGCCGTCCGGACTGATGGTGATGCCGCGCGGCCTGTTTCCGGCCGGAAACGTGGCGATCACTTCCCAGCTTTCACTGTCGAGCACGGTTATGTTGTTACCGCGCTCGTTGCTCACGAAGACCTTGTTGGCCTCGGCCGAACCGGCAGACAGCAGAACGGCGGACACAATCGCCAGTGCGGGTCTGAGCATCTTATCCTCCAAATGCGTGACAGGCTGTCTCGGGCGCATCGATGCCCAGCGTGTCGAGCGGCGAATGCTGGTGCAGGTAGCCGTCCTGCGGCGATACGGAAACGGTCACCCGGCCCTCGGTCAAAAGCACCGGCTGCCGCAACTGCCCGTTCCAGGTGCGGAAGGTCAATTTCTGGCCCTTGAACGCGGCAAGTTCGAAATCCTTGGAAAGGGCATAGGCCCGCACGCTCCCCGGGTCGGCCTTGCCGGACCGCGTCACCGCCTCTCCGATCACGCGCATTGCAAGCCATGCCTGGTAATCTTCCTCGCGCATGTAGCGGCCGGTGAGTTTTTCGAAGCGGCGCTGGAACTGGGTCGCACCCCAAGCCTCGTGGGCGGGATGCCAGGAGACCGGACGCAGGCCCGCAGAGCCCGCAACCGGCCTCGGATCCCAGCTGTGATAGGGCAGATAGGGCGCGAAAACGCCAGCCTCGTCGGCCGCGACGATCACGTCATATTCCTCGGCCTCCTGGGTGAAGACGGGAATCTGCTTTTGCACCAAGACATGACCGGTATCCGTGCGCCGGCTGCCGCCGGTGTCGACGAACTCCCGCTCCTCGACGATCTCAGCACCGAACTTGGCGGCCGATTTGCGGTAGCTGTCGGCAAGCAGCTTGTCTTCGGGATGCGAGCCGTGGATCAGCAGGATACGCGGCCATTTCTTCCACATGAGAAACTGAACGATGCTGTCGCTGAGCATCGAACGGCTCGGCGAGACGTGCAGCACATTGGCCCGGCAATCGGCATCGCGCAGCCCGTCGTCGCGAGCGCCCGCATTGAAAAGCAGCACGTCCGGCCCGGATTTGTCGGAGAGCGCCTTCAGTACGTCGCCTTCTGCGATCACCGCGATGAGGCCGATGCCTTCCGCCTTCAGCCCATCGAGCGCCGCCTCCGCCTCTTCCGGCGGAACCGCCTGCGTTTTCACGGTGTAGTCCATGCCGGTGAAGGCGCCGGTGGTCCGGTTGTCCTCGTTGCCAAGCATGGCGCCGGCAAAGCCAAGATCGGCGGGCGGCGCATCGAGCCGCGAGATCGGCGGACCGACGACACGATCGATCCGCAGCACAGCCGTCTTCACCTCCGCCGCCTGCACGGGAGACGTAACAAACACCGTCACCCAGAAAACGACAAGCAAAAGCGATGGGTTAGGCATTGCCGGAACGACCTCCCAATCTCCCTGACACTCCCTCGGAGATGGAGACTAACAGCGCAGTAGGTGTGGCAAAACCGATACTTAAGGAGCGTAGTTTAGCGACATGCGTGTGCTAGGCTGGATGTCATGCGGCACATCCTGACAGTCGTTGTCTCGATCCTTGTTCTGGCCCTGTCGCCGGCGCTCGCTCGTGCTGCGCTGGACAAGCCGCTGGCGCCGGGGGCCAAGGTCGCATTCCTCGGCATGACATTCATCGATCTGTCGACGGAGGGGGCCTATAACGGGGTGCGCGCCGACGAGACCGCGCGGCTCGAGCTCATGGAAAACGCGGCGCGCGACCGCTTCGTTCAGGAAGGCTTCGTCGTTCTCACGAACGAGCCAGTGGCAGCAGAACTCGCGAGCACGGTCAATCCGGCCGACTGCAACGGCTGCGACCTGAGTATGGGCAAGCGGCTTGGCGCCGACTATGTGCTGGTCGGCGAAGTGCGTAAGATCTCCAACCTTATCCTGTCGGTGGAGCTCGTACTGCGCGACGTGGACTCCGGCGAGATGCTGCGCGGCCTTGCCGTCGACATCCGCTCGAACACCGACGACAGCTGGCTGCGCGGCATCCGCTACATCCTGAAAAACCACTTCTTCAAATCCTGAAGGATGCCCGATTAAGGCCTTTTGAGATTCGGGATACCCGCCGCCTTGTTTGAGCGCTCGTCACAGGGATGACGCGAAGAGGAGAGATTGCAGTCCTCCGATACGTTCCCTCGTTTCACCGGCCGCCGGGCTCCGGCTCGATGCGCTCCGTGGGGTAGCCGGCCGCCGTCCAGCCATCGGTGCCCTGCGGATACCAGAAGACGTGGGTGTAGCCGTATTCGAGGGCGCGCTTTCCGGCATTCCAGGACATCCAGCAGCCGTCGAGGCAAAAGAACAGCACCGGCCGGCTTTTGTCGCCACCGGTCGCCTTTTCCAGGCCGGCGCGAAAATAGGCGTGCATGACGTCGGCCAGCCGGCCATAGCCGACATTCGGCAGCCATAAGGCAGATGGAATGGACAGCCGCGGCTTCTCGTTCCAGACCGTTCCCTCGGGCAGGTTGGCGGGCTTCGGCGGCTGCGGCAGGACGTCGATGAAGGCCACCTGACCGGTTTTCCACAATGCATGGGCGGCTTCGGTCGACACGACGGTCGCGCCGGAAAGCGTCGCCGGCACCTCGGCGCGGTATTCGCTCTCCCGGTAGCCCGCAGGCTCCTCGGCCGCCGCCGCCGGGAAGGCGGCAAACAAGAGCAGGACCAGCGAATGGAGCCACTGGCGGGTCATTGCTGCGCCTCGAGCGGGCCGGTTCCCATGTCGTTCAGGAGCGGCACGCCGGCCTCGGCGAGGATCGCGTTGATCTCGGACTGATTGCGACGAATGAGGGAATTGAGCTTGCGCTCCCAGACCTTCTCGCCTTGCCGCACGCCCATGGTGATGCGGTAGAAGAGCCTTGGCGGGGTGGTCTCCGACAGGAGCGGGGTCGCCTTCAGCTTCGGGTGGCTTGCCTTGACGAGCGGCCCGCCGATCGGCCCCCAGAGGATGGCTGCGTCGAGCGCGCCGGATTCCAGGTCGGCGAGCATGTCGTCGGCCGGATCCTCATAGCGCCGGTCGACCATCAGATGATATCCCTTCGCCTTGGGCAGCAGTCCGTTTCTCGCCATATGGGTCGCCGGCGGCGTTCCAGCGACGATGCCGATCCGCTTGTCCTTGAGAAGAGGGTCGGCAAGCGTCGTGACGCCGCCCAGCGGACCTTCCGAGGCAACGATCAGCACATAGGACGAGGTATAATAATGGTTGGTGTTCAGGACCAGCTCGTCGCCCTGGGCGAAACCGATGACCACATCGCAGGCATTGGCCTGCAGGGTCTTGCGCACGAATCCGGTCGCCATCGGAAACCAGGTGTACTCCACCGGCAACCCGAGCTTGGACGCCATCAGCTCGGCGATCCTGTTCTCGTATCCCTTACCCGACCGATCGGACATCGGCAGATTGGCCGGATCGGCACAGACCCGAAAAGCCGTCTTCGACACCAGGTCCGATGTCTGCGCTACCGCCGGCTGAGAGCCGGCGGCCGCCAGCAACAGAGCGCCGGCGCCTGCCAGAAGGCTACTCGTGACCGAGACAAGCCGTTTCAGCTTCCTTGATCGCATCGGATTTCGCTTCCTTCTTGGCCGGACGTCCGCGCGGCAGCGCATCGGCTCCGCGCGCTTTCAGATAGACGTAGATGTCGTCGAGATAACACATCACGTTGACGTTCTCGCCGAAGGCAGGCATCACCGAGTTCTCGGCAGCGTTCACCTTCTTGCGCCCGTTCGTGACGACATCGACGAAAGCGTAGTAGTCCATGTTTATCGCGGAGGTCTTCAAGGCCGGCGCATAGCTCGACCCCTCGCCCTCCGGGCCATGACAGACGTGACATTCCGAGTGATAGCGGCGAAAGCCCGAATAGGTGAGCCAGTCGACCGTGCCGTCCTCGGCGATCTTGAAAGTGGGAACGTCGTCGGCGGTGTAGTAGCGCCCGTTTTCGTCGCGCACAGCGGTGATGTTGTCCTTTGGCGCATCTTCTGCGCCTGCGGCGCTCGCCATAAACGTCAAAAAGGCGAGGATCATCGGTACGGCTGGTCTTGATCTGGTCATCTTGCGTCCTTTTGGGGGCTGATATGAGTTGGCGCGGGCTTGTGAGCCCGCGCCAACTCCCGGGCGAAGATTGCCTCTTATTCCGGCAGCTTGAACACGGTAAGCGTGCCGCCGAGTGCGGTGTAGTTGCTGAGGGCCGAGTAGCCGCCGACGGCTCCGAGACCTTCAGTCGGGTTGGTCAGGCCCGCTGCCAGACCGATACCGGCCCAGCCGCCGACACCCGAAAGCACGGCCACGTACTGCTTGCCGTCACGGGCATAGGTCATCACGTTGCCGATCACCCCGGAAGGTGTCTTGAAGCGATAGAGCTCCTTGCCGGTCGCCGCGTCGATCGCCTTCAGATAACCCTCGAGCGTTCCGTAGAAGACCACGTCGCCGGCTGTTGCCAGAGCGCCGGACCAGACCGAGAACGGCTCCGGCAGAGACCACTTGATCTTGCCTTCCTTGTTGTCCCAGGCAATGAAATTGCCCATGCCGCCGTGGCTGTCCTTCGGCGGGTACATCGACAGCGTGGCCCCGACATAGGGCTGGCCGGCGGTGTAGCTTACCCGGAACGGCTCGTAGTCCATGCAGACGTGGTTGGTCGGCACGTAAAACAGCTCGGTCTTCGGCGAATAGGCCGCAGGCTGCTGGTCCTTGGTGCCGAGTGCCGCCGGGCATACGCCGGTGGTGTTGGTGTCTTCGCCGTTTTGCTCCGTCGAATACTGTGCCACGACCTGAGGCCGACCGTATTTGTCGGACTTCGGATCCATGACCACTTCAGTCGCCCAGTTGACCGTGGGATCGTATTTCTCGGCCACGAGCAGCTCGCCGGTGACGCGGTCCATCGTATAGCCGAAGCCGTTCCGGTCGAAGTGGGTCAGCAGCTTGCGGTCCTTGCCGTCGATCTGCTGTTCGGTCAGGATCATCTCGTTGACGCCATCATAGTCCCATTCGTCATGGGGCGTCATCTGATAGAGCCATTTGGCCATGCCGGTATCGACATCACGCGCAAAGATGGTCATCGACCACCGATTGTCGCCCGGCCGCTGGGTCGGGTTCCAGGTCGAAGGGTTACCGGATCCGTAATATACCAGATTTTCTTCCGGATCGTAGGAGTACCAGCCCCAGGTCGTGCCGCCGCCGATCTTCCACTGATCGCCTTCCCAGGTGGTGAGGCCGGAATCCTTGCCGACCGGCTTGCCCAGATGGGTGGTCTTTTCAGGATCGATCAGCGTATCGCTGTCAGGCCCCATGGAGTAACCGCGCCACAGGAGTTTCCCGTCTGCCATCGAATAGGCCGTCACGTGACCGCGGACGCCGAACTCGCCGCCGGATATGCCGACGAGAATCTTGTCCTTCACCGGCATGACGGTGGCGGTATTCGTCTCGCCCTTGGTGGCATCGCCGTTCTTGACGCTCCAGATGACCTTGCCGGTCTTGGCGTCGAGTGCCACGACCGTCGTATCGGCCTGATGCAGGAAGATCTTGTTATCCGCATAGGCCACGCCGCGATTGACGGTGTCGCAACACATCACCGGGATTACGTTCGGATCCTGCTTCGGCTCGTATTTCCAGACGATCTGGCCATCCTTGCTGAGATCCAACGCGTAGACCGTGTTCGGGAACGGCGTGTGGACGTACATCAGGTCGCCGATGACGAGCGGCGAACCTTCGTGACCACGCAGAACGCCGGTCGAGAAGGTCCAGGCAACCTGAAGTTTGCCTACGTTGTCCTTGTTGATCTGGTCGAGCTTGGAGTAGCGCAGGTTGGCATAGTCGCCGGTCTGGATAGCCCATTGATTGGGGTCATCGATGAGCTTCTGTAAATCATCGTTGGCGAAAGCGACCTGTGCACCGCCGCCTATCGACATAATGGCAAGCATTGTAAGAAGTCGTTTCATTTCATCCTCCTCTTGGGTGCTGCCGATAGGGCCGTTGAACCCGCTCGCTCCGGGAAAACCTCGCGGTCTCCTCATCTCCCGGTATCGGCTTGCGACTCTGCCCCTGCTGCTGGAGAAAGCTCCGTCTGCTTCAGGGGTAACTTGCTACTGTCCTTGTTTTCGCTTCCTCCTCTTCGGTCAGGGAAAGGTTGCCAGATATGCGATTATATCGGCGCGCTCCTGATCCTTGCGCAGACCCGCAAAGGTCATCTTGGTGCCGGGTAGGAAGCCCTTCGGACTGGTCAGAAACTCAGCGATCTTCTCCGGCGTCCAGGTAAGCCCTGCCTCGGCCGCCTTGCTCATTGCCGGCGAGTAGGCGTAGCCTTCGGCTTTGCCGGCCGACCGGCCGATTATCCCGTTCAGCAAGGGTCCGGTCTTCGACTTGGCATCCGGACCGACGGCATGACAGGCCTGACACTTGCGGAAGACTTTCTCGCCTGCACCGGGATCTCCGACCGAAGGATCCAGAGCAAGAGCCGGCGCAGCAGCGCCAAGAATTCCACCGAACAGGACGAACGCGGTCAGTCGGGTACCAAGTCTAAAAGCCATTCTTTCCTCTCCCTTACGCGGCGTTCAGCCGCTCTGCATGCCAGCGCACGTGGTCCTCGCCGAAGCTCGCCACGAAATAATAGCTGTGATCGTAACCCGCCTGCAGCCGGACGACGCCGGCCTGTCGCCGCTCCGCCAGCAAGCGGGCCATCGCCTCGGGCTGCAGCTCGTCCAGAAACTGGTCCGCCGCGCCCTGATCGATCAGGATATCGCCATGCCAGCCGAGCTCGCCGAGAAGCAGGCAGGCGTCATAGCTGCCCCAGTCGGCCTCGTCGTCGCCGAGATACGCGGAGAACTGCTTGCGGCCCCAGTCCGACCGGGTCGGATTGACGATCGGCGCGAAGGCCGAAACGGAGCGGAAAAGTTTCGGGTTGCGGAAGGCGATCGTCAGCGCGCCGTGGCCGCCCATCGAATGCCCGGTGATCCCGTTGACGCCGTTCAGCGGCAACTGATCCTGCAGAAGAGCGGGCAATTCGGTGACGATGTAATCATACATGCGATAGTGCGGCGACCAGGGCTTCTGCGTCGCATTGACATAGAAGCCCGCACCCTGACCGAGATCGTAGGCCTCGTCGTCGGCCACGCCCTCGCCGCGCGGCGAGGTGTCGGGGAAAACCAGCGCCAGCCCCTGCTCGGCCGCGTGCCGCTGCAGACCCGCCTTGATCATGGCATTCTCATGCGTGCATGTCAGGCCCGAGAGATACCACAACAGCGGCACCGAACGCGTCCGCGCCTGCGGCGGCATGTAGAGGCCGAATGTCATCTCGACACCGCAAACCTCGGAGGCGTGGCGGTACACGGACTGGGTCCCGCCGAAACATTGGCTTTGCGTTACGAGTTCCATCTTCGCGCTCAATAGAGGACCACGCTCCGAATGCTCTCGCCGGAATGCATGAGCTCGAACCCCTTGTTGATGTCCTCGAGCGGCATGGTGTGGGTGATCATCGGATCGATCTCGATCTTGCCCTCCATGTACCAGTCGACGATCTTCGGCACGTCGGTGCGCCCGCGCGCGCCGCCGAAGGCGGTGCCCATCCAGGTGCGGCCGGTGACGAGCTGGAACGGCCTGGTGGCAATCTCCTGGCCGGCGCCGGCGACGCCGATGATCACCGACTTGCCCCAGCCGCGATGCGAGGCTTCGAGCGCCTGGCGCATGACCTTGGTGTTGCCGGTGCAGTCGAAGGTGTAGTCGGCGCCGCCGATCTGGTCGGCACCGCGCTTCGTCAGGTTGACGAGATAGGGCACGATGTCGTCGCCGACCTCCTTCGGATTGACGAAGTGGGTCATGCCGAACTTTTCGCCCCAGGACTTCTTGTCGTTGTTGAGGTCGACGCCGATGATCATGTCGGCGCCGGCAAGGCGAAGCCCCTGGATGACGTTGAGCCCGATGCCGCCGAGACCGAAGACGATGGCGGTGGCGCCGATCTCGACCTTGGCGGTGTTGATCACCGCGCCGATGCCGGTGGTGACGCCGCAGCCGATATAGCAGATCTTGTCGAAGGGAGCGTCCGGATTGACCTTGGCGAGCGCGATCTCCGGCAGCACGGTGAAGTTCGAAAAGGTCGAGCAGCCCATATAATGGTGGACCTTGTCGCCGTTGATCGAGAACCGCGAGCTACCGTCCGGCATCAGCCCTTGCCCCTGGGTGGCGCGGATGGCGGTGCAGAGATTGGTCTTGCGGCTGAGGCAGGAGGGGCAGGAGCGGCATTCCGGCGTATAGAGCGGGATGACGTGGTCGCCCTTCTTCACCGAGGTGACGCCGGGGCCGACATCGACGACGATGCCGGCGCCCTCATGACCGAGGATCGCCGGGAACAGCCCCTCCGGATCGGCCCCCGACAGCGTGAAATCGTCGGTATGGCAGATGCCGGTCGCCTTCACCTCGACCAACACCTCGCCGGCCCGGGGGCCTTCGAGCTCGACTTCGGTCACGACAAGGGGTTTTCCGGCCTGAACGGCCAGAGCAGCGCGAGTGCGCATGGATTCCTCCGGTACTACGTTATGTAAGGGCCCCTTATGAGGGCTTGTACACAGATTACAGACGGGCCAAAGCACAAAGACAATTGCGACCTTAGTGTGTAAAACGCGACCTTTGGCTTCGTCCCCGGTCACCCTATACTGGCGCCCGTGAGAACACGGAGACATCAAGAATGAGAGTCGCCTGTCACGCGCTTCGCCGGATGCGCGGTTTGCCGCTCAAGCTGGCGATCGGTCTGGCGCTTTGCCTGACGCAAGCCCCCGGCATCGCAGCAGCAATGGATTTTTCCGATCCCGACTGGCCCTGTATCCAGCGCAAGGTCGAGAACCTGTCGGCGAGCCTGATGTGGCCCGCGCCGGTGACCCGCACGCCTCTTTCGCCCGAAGCAAACGATCTCGTGGAAGCATTATCGCTTCGCCGGGTCAGCCTGGAAGAGGCCGACGCGCATGTCAGGGCCTTTGTGGAGCGGAACAAGCAGGTCGACGGTCAACTGCTCGGCAACATCTTCTACGGCGTGTTCGACAATATCGCCGCGACCCGCCAGCGGCTGATCACGGGGATAGCCCGCTATTCCCGCAGCCAGATCGCGCTCTCGTCCCGCATCGAGGAGGCGCGCGTCGAGATGGCGAAGCTTTCGCGGGAGAAAAGCCCCGACTTCGACCGTATCGACAAGCTGGAGGAACAGATCGACTGGGATGAGCGCATCTATCGCGATCGCTCGCAGGCGCTCACCTATGTGTGCGAAACACCGGTGCTTTTGGAAAAACGCGCCTATGCCATTGCACAGATGCTGCTGAAGCATATGCCGGACTGACGCCTGAACGCATCGGATCCGCCCATCGTGCCTCACGAGAAGCGATTCCGCTTTTCTCACCCCATGCTTTGAATCTGGTCACTTCCGCACGGAAGGCCCTACGCACTTTTCCTGAGAGTGCTCTAAGGATCCCACTCCATCTCCGTATAGGCGGACGTGGCGTTTTGCGGGTTCAAGAGGTCGAACAGGCGCCATCGGTCCGCTTCCCTTCGACCGATGACCTCGCTTGCTTCCCCGAGCGCCAGGCCGTCGTCGAGCGCTTTCCTGGTATCAGACTCCAGAACACGGAGGTAGCGTTCGAGCGGCGCGGCGGCCTCAGGCCAGTCGAGCAGCGGCCCTCCATGGCCCGGTACGACCTTCCGCGCGCCCAGCCCCTTCATTTCGGAAAGAGCGGCGAGCCAGCCGCGCAGCGATCCGTCGAGGGCCGGCGTGTGCCTGTCGAACAGCAGATCGCCGGCGAAAAGGATACCGGACGTCCGGTCGAAGACGGTGAGGTCGGTAGAGGTGTGCGCCGTCGGCCAGGCGCGCAGCTCCAGCACCCTGCCGCCGAGGTCGATCGCCTCCTGCTGCGCTATCGCCCGATCCGGTGCGACTATGCGGCTGCCCAGGAAAGCCGCCTCGCCGATCCGCCGGGCGTAGCTTGCGCGATAGTTTTCGGCGCGGTCGGCGAGCGCACGCGGCAAATTGGCCTGGCCGATCACTGCCGCTCCTGCTTCGCGGAGCGGCTCGGCGCCGAAGACGTGGTCCGGATGCATGTGCGTCAGGATCAGGTGACTGATCGGCAGGCGACTTCGTTCGCGGATCGCCAGATAGATCTCTTCTCCGAGCTTGCGCGCGCCGCCGGAATCGATCACGGCGACGCTGCGCGACCCCACGACGAAGCCGAAGTTGGACATGTCGCCGCCGTTTTCCGCATCCGGCTCCGCCACCCGGCCGCGATGCAGGAAGACCCCTGGGGCCGCCTCGCTGAAGGAGAGGACCGAGCTGGGCCTCGGGGCACAAAATGGCGGCTTCTCGGTCCAGTCGCCCGGCTTGCGCGTGACGGAATGCAGCGCATGCTCGCACCCCGCTTTCGTCTCCGCCGCAAAGCCGGGCAGCAGTGCCACCCGGCAGATCTCGCTCGGCGGCGCGTCAGGTGCTGCTGCAGCAAGGATGCACATCGTCACGAATGCTTCGAACACCTTGAGCCCCCGGCATTTTCGAAAAAGTGAGCGTTACCCAAACCCGGCAATCAACAAGATTGCGGCCGCCGGTCGCGTCAGACAACATATCCGAAAGGCTCGCTTCTGCTCCCGGGCATCTCGTTCTATGCTATAAGATACTCGCAGCCTGTCCAAAAAGGGGGCTTTGAACCATGAAGCTCATTCTCGCGCTTGTTCCCGCCATGCTATCGGCAAGCCTCGCACTTGCCGAGCCAGAGAAGCCGAACAACCCGCTAGCAGACGGCGCGACATGGCAAGATTTGAAGGGCGACGTCGTCGGCGAAGCGCCCATTCTCGACGGCGCCGCCCTGTTCTCCGTCACCGCGCCCTACCGCGCCAACGACGCCGCGACGGTGCCGATCACGATCGAGCAGACGGACGCCGCGGCGGATCCGATCGAATCCCTCAAGCTGGTGATCGACGAGAACCCGGCGCCGGTGGCCGCCGAAATCCGCTTCGGCCCCGCGATGGCACCGCTGAAATTCGAAACCCGCGTGCGCGTCAACCAATATTCCAACGTCCGGGCGATCGCCGAAACGCCGCGGGGCATTTTCATGAATCGCCGCTTCGTCAAGGCATCCGGCGGCTGCTCGGCGCCCGCCACAAAGGACCCGGTCGCGGCGCTGAAGGATATGGGAGAGATGCGGCTGAAGCTCTTCGACGGCAAGGGGGACGGACAGAAAGCCCGCCGCGAGGCGCAGATCATGATCCGCCATCCGAACTATTCCGGTCTCCAGCGCGACCAGATCACCCAGCTCTTCGTCGGTGCGAAATTCATCACGGAATTGGTCGTGAAGCAGGGTGACGAGCTTCTGTTCTCGCTCGACGGCGGGATATCGATCAGTGAAAATCCGGTGTTCCGCTTCAGCTATACCGATAATGGTGCCCCGGACTTCACGGTCCATGCGGTCGATACGGACGGCAATGTCTTCGACCGCGTCCTGCCGAAGACGCCGCCTGCCTGATCACGCACTTCCGGACGGAAAACCGTTACACACTTTTCCTGGAAGTGCTCTAGAAGCACAGCATCTCCGCCTCCGCCTGGGCGCGTCTCAGATCCGCGACCATGGTGCGTGGCACGACCGCCGACTTGAACATGGCCAGCTGTTCGCCGCTCCCCTGCTGGAGAGACAGCACCGTTTCAGCCTGGACATATTTGTCATAGGGCAGGATCGATGCGATCACATCGATCGAGCAGGCGCATTTGCTCAAGACGTCCCGGCTCTGGCCGTTGGCGGCCATGCAGCCGAACACATAGTCGGCCCGGACCTCGGTGGGGTAATCGTTGAGGCGCTCGGACATGCTCTGTCCGCGTGCGGGGATTGCCGCCGTCGCGATTGCGAGCGCTGTCAGGGCGGCGCGCATCATGGCCGGCCGCCCTCCTCAGCGTCTTTCAAGGTGATCGCGTGGGAATAGCCGGCCTCGGCCCCGCCCGCCGCCGAAGGAACGGTGGCCACCAGCGCATAATACCAGCCGGGAATCTCTTCCGACACGGTGACGGCGAGCGACAACTGCGAGATCCGCCCCATTTGCGCGCGCGCCTTGTCGTGTTCGAACGGCCGGATCGTCACCTCGCGCGCGGCGATTTCGCGGTCGTGATAGCGCACCGATACCGGCTCGATCTGCGCATCCCGCAGCAGGGCTTCCTTGACGCGGTTGCGCATGTAGAAGGGACTGCCGCCGGATTGTGCCGCAAGATCGGAAAGCACGCTTTCGAGAAAATACATGATCAGCGGATTGCCGACCGAGGCTGGATAGTTGCCGAGCCCCCGGGACTGGCTGCCCTGATGGAGCGTCATCGCGACATTGTCGCCAACCTTGAGGCCGATCGTGAAGCTGCCGGCTCTCTGCCCTGCATCGGCCCCCGACACGACCTTGTCGTAGAGGAGCGAACTCTGCTCGTCTCCGGAACCGTCCTTCGCCGCGGCGAGCCCTTTCAACGCCGCCGAATGGAAGAGGAGCTCGTAGGTCTCCGCAGCAGCCGCGGGTCCGTGCCCCTGCCCCAGCAGGAATAGAGCGATCAGGAGAAAAATACGCATCGCAGATCCACCGTCCGATTGTGGCCCGTTCCGAGGCTCCGTTTACCGGCTTCGAGCCTAGCAGCGGCCCCGGCAATGTCATCGGATACCTTTGTCTGTGTTTGTCTCACGCCACGCGGGCCCGGGTCTTCCAGTCGATCAGCGCCCTGAGCCGCACCAGCTGCACCGGCTTGGTGAGCACGGCGAAGGACATTTCGTTACAGAGCTGCAAGAATTGCCGCTGCCGGTTGGCGGAAATGATGATCGCCGGTATTTCGGCTCCTGCGAGCGCGCGCAGCGTATGGATGGTTTCTATGCCGTTGTCCTCTTCGTCCAGCTGATAATCGACCAGCAAGATGTCGGGGGCCGTGCCGATTTCCTGCATCAGCGCCGCCGCATCTGCAGTCGAGTCCGCCGCCAGAACGCTGGCTCCCCAGCTTTCCAAAACCTGAGTCATCGCGTGCAGCTCGTCTGCATCGTTCTCGACGATCATCACGATCAGATCGAGGCTGCCGTCGAGCATCGGCTCCATCCTCGGATCCTCGCTGACGCTGGCATGGCCGGGCGCGGCCAGCGGCACTTCGATCGAGAAGACGGAGCCCCGGCCCGGCTGCGATGCCAGCCGGATGGGGTGATCGAGATGCCGGCATGCCCGCTCGACGATCGACAGACCAAGTCCCATGCCCGGACCCTTTGCCGCGCCGCTTGCCCGGGTGAACTCCTTGAATATCCGTGTCCGGTCTTCCTCGGATATTCCGACGCCGGTATCCCACACTTCTATTCGCACGGCATCGCCCGTCAGCCGGCAACCGACCAGGACACGGCCGCGCTCCGTATATTGAATGGCGTTCACGACAAGGTTCTGGACGCAGCGCATCAGGTAGCGCTGATCGCTGCTGATCCAGCGTGAGGAAGGCACGATCCGAAGGTCGATCCCCCTTTCCGTTGCCAGGGGCGCCAGATCCTCGGCCACGCCCTGCAGCAGATTGCCGAGATTGAACGAGGTGACGTTGAATTCGGCTCCCGAGCTGTCGAGTCGCGAAATGTCGAGAAGCGCCTGCAGGAGCGATTCGATCGAGGTGAAGGATCGCTTCAGGCGCCTGACCACCTCCTCCGTGCCCGGCTGCCCCACCTTGTCCGTCAGCATCGACAGATAGAGTTTGGCGGCGTTGATCGGCTGAAGGAGATCATGACTGGCAGCCGCCAGAAAGCGGGTCTTGGATGTGTGGGCCGCCTCGGCAGCCTCCTTGGCGTGCCGAAGCGCCGCCTCGATCTTGGTCTGCTCGTCGGCGTGTATCTGCAGCAGGCGATTGGCCTCGGTCAATTCGGCCGTGCGCTCCTGCACCCGTTGCTCCAGAAGCGCCGAGGCCTGCGTCTCTGCCGTCACGTCCATGATCGAAACGATGAAACCGTCATCGGGCAGGGAATGGATGCGGATGTCGAGGCTCATGCCGTCGCGCCGGCGGAAGCGCTCCTGCACCGCCTCGCCGCGGCGCACCGCCTTGAACCAGCCGGCGACCCTGGACCGGCGCCCTTCCCGGTCGAGAATCTCGTGGCGCTCGACATGTTCGACGATGCGCTGAAAGGGACTTCCCTTTTTCAGAAGCGCAAGCGGCACGCCGAGAAGCTCACCGAAGCGCTCGTTGCGTACCAGCAATTCGCCGCCTGACGAAAACGTGCAGACGCCGAGCGACATGTGATCGAAGGCCGCCTGCAGCAGATGGGACTGCTGGTCGATCAGGCGGTTCTTCTCGCGCCGGTTCTCCCGCACGATGTCGGTGATTTCGGTCTGCAGGACCGTGATATTGCCGGAACTGGTCTGCCGATAGGAAATCTGGAACCAGCGATCGTTCCGCAGCACCATCACGAAGGACGAAAAGCGCTGGCCGGATCCCTGCCCCTTCGCCACCGGCTGAGGCCGGCCCGCCAGGCCATTCTCCTCCCGGTTCAGATACTTGCTTGCGTTGACCGCTGCGAGATAGTCGTCGAAACCGAGGCCGGGCTTGATCAGCGGCTCCACGTCGGGCAGCAAATTGCGGAACTGGGCGTTGCAGGCCTGCAGTCGTTCCTCGGAAAAAAGTGCGAAGCCGTCCTCCATCGCCACCATGGCATCGGCGAGATTTCTCTGAATCCGCTCCTGCGCCTGGTAGGCGACCTCGAGCTCGCTCGACGCCCGGTCGAGCGTATCGAGAGCCTTTTCGAGATCCTTGGTCTTTTCCCAGACCTCCGCCTGAAGGGCGATGGCGGATTCGAACAGCGAATAGGCGGAGCCCCCGACTTCGTGGCCGCGCTCGGCCCGGTTGACCAGCGCCTCGATGATCCTTGCCTGCTTGGCGATCTGAAGTTCGTAGGGCTCGTTCGGATCGATCATAGCGGCGCTCCCGCCTTCGGCCGGAAAAAGGCGACGCCGACAAAGGTCTGGTTCACGTGCACGCCGAGATGCTGTTCTCCATAGGTGTTGAAGCCGACGACCCGGCGCTGCCGCAACTGCTCGGAAACCTCGCTGTCCAGACCCTTGCGCTCGATCTCGAGCTTGCGCAGATAACAATCGAAACCGAGGATGAAATCCGGGGCCTCACCGTCATGGCCGCTGACCGCCAGCCCCGTCTCGAGCGTTCGGATGATTTCCTTGCCGCGGCCGAGGCGCAACAGCAGACCATCGTCGATCGCCGACAAGAAGGTGAGCCCGTGCTCGCCTTGAATCTGCTGGATCGCCCGCACGTGATAGAGATTGCCGTTGCGCACCAGTACCGGATTCTCGGCGAAGACCATCGGCGACAATTCGCCGACCGGCACCTTGACCAGCCGGGCATATTCCTCCGCCGCCGGCGAACCGTTGATTTCCAGGACCAGCCGTTCCTCGGGGACCGCGCGGGTAACCACCATGCGTTTGTCGGTGGGCTGAAAATGATCGAAGCCGAGACCGCTGAACTCCAGATCGGTTTCGAGCAGCAGGAGGAGCGCGGCATTGCTGTGGAATTCACCGTTGCGAAGCACCTGGGTGCGCTGGAACCGCAGCCCGTCGCCGGCCGAACCGCCAAAGACGGGAATGTCCTTCAGCCCTGCCTCCAGGGCCGCCACCAGAATATCCTCCTGCTTGGACAGTCCGTCGGCGAAGATCAGCGCCAGCCGCTTGCGGCCCGGCGTCACGCGGAACTGTGTGGCGAGCCGCTCGGT
Organism: Sinorhizobium sp.; assembly: GCF_059070375.1. Taxonomy (NCBI): domain Bacteria; kingdom Pseudomonadati; phylum Pseudomonadota; class Alphaproteobacteria; order Hyphomicrobiales; family Rhizobiaceae; genus Sinorhizobium; species Sinorhizobium sp. The sequence continues at coordinate 1,537,201 of NZ_JCACWC010000002.1, read as the reverse complement.
CTGCGAAACGACATCGGCAATCGAGACCGGCGAAATCGGTTGGAACAGGATCGACGCCACCCGAAAATGATGCCGCTGGAAGGCGACCGCCAGCAGAGTATCGTTTTCATAGCCGCGCGGCGTGATCTGGCCGGCTGTCGTGCAGCCGAAGACGACCGTATTCGGCAGCGACTTTCTGAGCGCAGCGGCAAGGTCTTCCGGCTGCAGCCGGTCAGGCACGAACAGAAAGATGAAGCTCGGCCTCGCCGTGGCGAGCTGCCGTCTGATTTCGGCGAGGGCGGTGAACGCATCATCGGCGCGTGATGTCGCGAGCCGCACCGCCTCGGCGGGTTTGCGGTCAAGATCGTCGACAGCCGTCATGCACCGTCACCTTCCAACTCCATCCCGGCAGGCCGGGCACACCTCACTGCAGGCTGTGGCGGATCGATACTTCGCGTACCAGCATCGCCGCCTGGGTGCGATTGTGGACGCCCAGCCGGCGCAGAAGCGCCGTGATATGCGCCTTGACGGTCGCCTCGGCCAGTTGCATCTCGTAGGCGATCAGCTTGTTCGGCATGCCTTCGCAGATCAGGCTCAGAATGCGGGTCTGCTGCTGCGACAGATGCGCGATCTTGCGCGAGATCGTCTCCACAGACTGGTCCGTCGCCGTCGCGCGCGCCGGCACCGCATAGCCCGGCGGCACATAGGTCTTGCCGTTCCAGATATCCTGCATCGCTTCCTGGAAATTATGACGGTCGATGTCCTTGGGGATGAACCCCGCGGCACCGGCGGCGATGACCGATTGAACCACGTCCTTCGACGTGAAGGCGGAGATCACGATGACCGGAATATCGGGCATCTTCTCCTTGATTTTCAGAAAACCGCTCAAGCCGGATGCATCGGGCAGGTTCAGATCCAGCATGATCAGATCGGGCGAGAAGCGCATCCTGAGCTGCTGCAACGCTTCGCTCAGCGACGTCGCCGTTCTGATGCGGCGCGTATTGAAGGTGCTTTCCATCGTCGCGGCCAGAGCATCGCAATAGAGCGGATGATCATCGATCACCAGGGCCGACTTTATCGAAAGCGAATGAACGGGCAAGGCTGTCCGCGGCATGGCTCTCCTCCCGAGATACTTCCAAGCCAACAGAGCGACTCAAGGCCACTCCGAATTCACCGAGAATATCTCTCTCCCAGGCCGTCGTACTCTCCCCAGCACGACGCGACTCGTTGTCGCACAGTTTTCCACCCCGGGCAATTCCGAGATTTGCCATGCGACGCTACACTGTCGGCGATACGCTTGCGAGATTCAAGCGCCTCGTTCAGGGGCCCAGGTATTCAGACAGGGCGGCTCGCATCCGCAACCCTGCATCGCCACTTCTTCACGCGAAGCGCCGGATGCTGCTCGGACCATTCGGCGATGTACACCGCGGACTGGAACATGCATTGATTCAACGACCTCAGGTCCTGAAACTGCAGCGTTTCCTCCCGGCATTTTTCGGGTGCCATTGCAAGGCATACGGTCAGTACGAGCGTCACCGGGTCCATGACTTCTCCCGTTTCGGATGAAGCTTACGCACGGACTAATATAACCGCCCGCGCGGGAATGCGCCAGCCGCCGGCCGAAAGCGGTGGGCATGCGCGGCCGGGGATCATCATCATCGGGGAGGCGAGCGGAGCATCCGTTGCGGGAAGGCGCGCGTTTCTTTCAGATGATCGCAAAACAGATTCTTGAAATCGCGGAATTTCCTGAAACCGAGGTGACCCGCCAGACGCACGACCGTGGCCGTGGACACGCCGCACTCATCCGCTATCGAAGTCGCCGTGCCGAAGGCGATGATGTCGGGATGGTCGAGTATGGCGCGCATGACGCGCTTGCGTTCGCCGGCAAAGACCACCTCCTTCTTCGCGATCATGGTCTTGAGTTCGCGAAGGTTGGAGGGAGGCATTCTCCCGGATCGGCAGCGCATTGCCTTGCGATCGGTTTCTTTCTCCTCGGCCGTTGCGGACAGCAAAGCCATCAACGGACATCCTCGATCAGCCGCACCCACTCCGCCGCACGGGCTGCTGCCTCGATGAGAACGGGTTTCGGGGCCTTGTACCACTCTGCGCGCGCGAGTTGGCGGCGCTCGCGAATGTGCGCGATCGCGCCGGCAAGCGTCGAGAATTCCGTAGGAAGCGTCAGGTGCAGAAACAGCGCCATGACGATCACCGAACGCGATCGTCCTCCCCGGCAATTGACAAGCACGTTGCCACGTTCCCGCCTCGGATAGGACGGCTTCTCCGGCAAGATCTGCTCCAGGGCAGCGCGCAGAATGTAATAAGCCGCGACCATCTGCGTGTCCGGGTTGCCGGAACCGTCGATCAAGCCGATCTTGTAATAGCGGATCTCCCCGGGTCCGTAGGCGCTGCCTTGGTGATCCGCTACCAAGTCAGCCTGCCGCACATAGTTGAAATCGAGGTTGACCGCACAATTGACCACGGTGGTGACGCCGTTCCGGCGCAGCAGATCGAGATCGCTCGCGCCTTCCTTGCCGCTGATGAAGAGATCGACGCCGTAGAGCGGATGCTTCTCGTAGACCAGGCTGAGCTTCGGAAGTTCGGCGTCGATCGATTGCGGGTCTGTTTCCAAGTGCTGCATGCTTTTCTCCGGCGCCGACATAAGGTCGTCGCGCTGTGTCTGAGTGCGTCGATGCGCCTGCTAATGTCCGGCCTTTGCGATCCGTGACGCCGAGATCGATCGGGCGACCCGCTCGAGGGTCGGATAATCCGCCCCTCTTCCGGTGGCGATATAGCCCGGGCACATGAAATCCGCGGCATCGACCGCCACCTTGCCGAGGGTTAGCGGCTCGTATCGCCCGCCGGCATTCCTGAGGATGAGCGTTGCGGCGGCGACGTCCCAGGCGTTGACGCCGAAGCCGGCTGCGGCGTCCGCCCATCCGGCCGCCACATGGGCGATGCTGAGCGCCGCGCTTCCGGGCCGGCGCAGTGTCGAGAAGGTTTCCGTCAATGCTCCGAAATTGGCAAGCGCCGCCTCGCGGCCGTCGAGCCGGAAATCACGCGCAACCGGGTAGCCCGTGATCAGAGTGGCGCGCTTTTCATCACCGGCGGCACGCGAAGCGAGTGCCTTGCCGTTCAGCTCCGCCTTTTCGAGATCGGCCGAGAACATGAGGTCCGCCACCGGGTCGTAGACGGCGCCGGCGAGCACGGCCCCATCCTTGACCACGGCGACCGATACGCACCAGAAGGCAATTCCGCGCGCGAAATTCGCCGTCCCGTCGATCGGGTCGACATACCACTGGAACTCGCCGTCGCCCGTCTGGCCGCCCTCCTCGCCCATGACCGCCGAGTTCGGCTCATGCTCGAATATATAAGCTCGAATGATCGCCTCCGCCCGCCGGTCGTGGACAGTCACGATGTCGTGCAGATCGGCCTTGTAGTCCACCGCCATTTCGAAACGGAACGCCTCGAGAAGGGGCGCTCGGACCGCAAGGGCTGCTCCCCGCGCGGTCTCCGCAAGGCGCTGCGAGAGAGCAACGGCATGGCGATCGGCGATCATCGGTCCGGAAGGCGGACTTTGCTGCATTGGATATCCCAGTCTGTTGGAGGAAAGCCCGGCGCGACGCCCGCGCCGGAACGCGGTCACTTGCTGTAATTGCTGCGCCAGAAGTCCTGCCACTCCTCGCGCCGGTCGAAGTCGCGGAGGCCGGTGGATGAATCGTAGCCGAAGAGCCGATCGGACACGGCCATCAATCCGGACGGCTCGTCGGCGGGCATCTTGATGTCGATGTTGGTCGGCAGCTTGCCGTCCTTCATCTGCGGGCCGATGCCTTCTTCCGTAAGGATATAGTGGACGAAGAGCCTGGCGGCGTTCGGGCTCGCTGTCTTGGAGGCGATTAGCCCGAGCTTGACGTAGGTCCAGCCGATCCAGGGGTCGAGGTCCTTGCAGATGCCGAGCTTGTATCCCTTGGCTTCGTTGTCGCGGAACTTGGCCGAGCTCAGGAGGCCGAAGAACGGCGCCTTCTGCCCCGGCGCGCCCACGGCCTCAGCCACGGGATCGTCGCCGTCCGTCGCTAGCGGCGCATTCTCCGCCAGCGCCTTGATCCAGGCGGCGGATGCGCTTTTCTCCTCCGTCTGCAAATCCTTGCCGAAATGCGCCTTGTAGGCGGCGGCGACCTTGTCGTCGCCATGCGCCTCCATCTGGTTGAACCAGTCGGTATAGGTGCTCTTCGTCAACGGGTCGACGAGCGCGACCTTGCCCTTCCACTTCGGCTCCGTCAGTTCCCATATGTTGGAAACCGGGCATTTGTCATAGGCTTCGGTGTTGTAGGCCCAGACATTGGCATTGGTCGAAATCGCCAGCGGATTTCGAAACTGCGCCGGTATCTTGGCAGTCATGTCCTCCGGCAGATAACTCTGCACGAATTCCTCCGGCAGGAGCTGCGCCAAGGCTGCCGGCGCGTCGGTGATCAGGACAACGTCGCCCTGCACATTGTCCGCCTGCGCCTCGCGGATGATCATTTCGAGCTGGCTGTTCGCCGACACCTTCATGCCGGTCGCCTTCAGCCCGTATTTGGCGCTGAAATTTTCCGCCATCTCGACGATCTTGCCGGTGCTGTCATAGATGGTGATCGGTTTTTCGTTCCTTGCCGCCGCGATCACGCGATCGAGGTCGAACCCCTCGGCCGCAACAGCCGTGGCCGAAATCGCTCCGGCTGCGAGTACGAGGGCGGCCACCGCCGTCCGCCCTATCCTGTGAATATGCGCCTTCATCATCTCCTCCCGCTTCCGGCTTCTATTTTTGATAGTGCACGCGCCAGAAATCCTGCCACGTCTCACGCGCGTCCCAGTCGTCGAGGCTGGTCGCCATGCTGTAGGGCAGAAGCTGGTCGAGAACGGTCGCTATCCCCGACGGTTCGTCCGCCGGCGGAGCCACTTCCCTGTTGGTCGACATCTTGCCGTCCACGGCCTGCGGAGCGATCCCTTCGGCCGTCATGACGTAGTGGATGAAGAGTCGCGCAGCATTTGGGCTGTCCGTGCCCTTGGTGATCAGCCCGACGCCCGGATAGAGCCAGCCGACCCATGGCTTCAGGTCCTTGCAGAGGCCGAGCTTCATGCCCTTTTCCGCATTGTCGCGGAACTTCGCGGAGCTCATCAGTCCCATGAAGGGTTCGGATTGCCCGGGCGCCCCGACCGCCTCGGCCGCCGCGGCGTCCGCATCGGTCAGGAGCGGCGCGTTGGCTGCAAGCGCCTTGACCCAGGCCGCAGTCGCGCTTGCCTCCTCGGTCTGGATATCCTTGCCGTAGAGCGCCTTATAGGCGGCAGCGACCTCTTCGTCGCCGTGCTTCGCCATCTGGTTGAACCAGTCGACATAGGATGCCTTCCCGAGCGGATCCTGCATGGCGACCTTGCCCTTCCATTCGGGCTCGGTCAGCTGCCAGATATTCGTGCCCGGGCATTTGTCGAAGAGCTCGGTATTGTAGGCCCAGACATTGGCGCTGGTGACCACCGTCAACGGGTCCTGGTACTCCGCCGGAATGTTCGCTGCGAGATCCGGGGGCAGCCAGCTCTCGGCAAATCCCTGCGGGATGAGCTGCGCCATGGCGGCCGGAGCGTCGCTGATGATGGAGACGTCGCCCTGGATGTTGTTGGCCCGGGCCTCACGGATGATCATCTCGAGCTGGGCCGATGCCTTGACCTTCGAGCCCTCCGCGCCGACGTCGTATTTGTCGGCGAAATTCTTCGCCATCTCGACGATTTTGCCGGTGCTGTCATAGACCGTAATCGGCTTTTCCTTGCGGGCCGCCTCGACAAGGGCGTCGATATCGAAAGGTTCCTCCGCCCGTGCTCCCGTGCCAAGCACGGTCAGCATCGCCGTCGCGCAAAGCAAAAATCTGCCGCTTCTCACATTCCGCTTCATATTTTTTCTCCCTCCGCAGGTTTTTCCGGTTTGTCGGTTATCAGTTGTAGGCGAGGCTTCTCAGTCGCGCGTCCGCCTCCGCGATCCGGCGGCCGTCCGTATCGAAGACATGCAGGGCCTCCGGCGGCGCGAAGAAAAACACCCTGGCGCCCTGCTCGATCCGCGGCAGAACATGGGTCGTCAGGAACAGGGTGTGGCTCTCGCTCCTGAGCTCCAGGATCCAGTTGCCTCCGGTCGGCAGAACGCCGGTCACGGTTGTCTCGCCGGAGAAGCTGCCCTTCGGCACATCCTCGATCCGCGTTGCATAGCCGATCGCCTCCGGGCGGATGCCGACGGAGCCTACCCCCGTGAGGTGCGGATAACGCGTGGCAAGATAGGCCTCCGCCTTGTCGGCCACGTCAGACGTGCCGGGCTCGCCGAAGGTCAATATGTTGATCGGGGGACTGCCGACGAACTCTGCGACGAAACGGTTCGCCGGGCGATCGTAGATGTCGTTCGGCGTGCCCATCTGCTGCAGAGTGCCTTCGTTCATGACGGCGATCGTCGTCGCGAGCGTCATCGCCTCCCATTGATCATGGGTGACGAAGACGATGGTGGTCTTGAATTCCTTATGCAGCCGCTTGAGCTCCGCCCGCATTTCCAGGCGCAACCGCGCATCCAGATTGGAGAGCGGCTCGTCGAGGAGCAGCACGCCGGGGTTGATGGCCAGCATGCGGGCAAGGGCCACTCGCTGCTGCTGGCCGCCGGACAGTTGCGACGGATAGCGGTCCCGGTATTTGGCGATATCGAGCGCCTGCATGACGCGCTCGACGCGCTCCTCCCTTTCCGCTTTGGGGAGCTTCCGCAGTCTGAGGCCGAAATCCGTGTTGCGCTCGATCGTCAGATGCGGCCACAAGGCATAGCTTTGGAAGACGAGGCCCATCTCCCGCTTCTCCGGCGGTACGAAGACCCCGCCGGCCACGCAGTCGACCACACGATCGCCGACCCTGATTTCGCCGCCCGACAGGTTCTCGAGGCCGGCAATCATCCGGAGCGTCGTGGTTTTCCCACAGCCCGATGGCCCGAGGAGGCACATGAATTCGCCATCTCGGATCTCGAGATCGAGATTGGACACGGCGTTTGCGGAATTCACGCCGTAGTTCTTCTGCGCACCGCGCAGGTTGATCGTTGGCATCAGCTTCCAAGTCCTTCTGCAAGATTTGTGCGGGTCAGCTTCTGGGCGATGAGCGTGCCGCCATAGGCGATGGCGGCGATGATGAGCACCACGGCATTCGCGGCCTGCGTGTAGTGGTAGTCGACCAGCCGCAACGAATAGGTGGTCAGCACATCCGTGCTCGGCACCGCCAGGATGACGAAAAGGCTGAGGCCCTTGATCCCGGAGATGAACGGCAGCAGCACCCCCGTCACGAGCGAGCCCTTCTGGATCGGAATGACGATCGAGATCATCCGCCTGAGCCAGCCGGCTCCGGCGACCTGGGCCGCCTCCTCCGGGTCCTTGCCGAGCTGCGTCATGGCCGAGATGCCGGCGCGCGAGGCGTAGGGCATCTGGTCGGCGATGAGCGCGAGAATGAGGATGATGACCGTGCCATAGAGCGCCGGCAATGGGCCGCGGGGAACCGCGAAAAGCGACAGATAGGCAGCGGCAAAGGCGATGCCGGGCACCAGATAGGGCAGGAAGGTCACCTGCCGAAGATAGACCGACAGGAGGCGCACCGGCGTGCGGATGACCACGTAGCCGACCAGCAGGCCGAGAATGCCGGAGGTTACCGAGGCGAGGCCGACGATCGTCAGCGTGTTCTTTGCAGCGTCCCAGAGATCGGGGCTCAAGAGGATGCCGGTCTTCAGGGCAATCGTGTCGAGATCCCGACCGATCCAGTAGTCCAGCGTGAAGTTGTCGAGCGTGAACCTCGCAGGCATCTTCATGATCGTCGACAGCAACAAGGTGAGGAGCGGCAAGCCTACGCTCAACAGAAAGACCGTGGCGGCGAATCCCGCCGCCGGCAGACGCATGCGGCCAAGGCGACTCTGCCGGTTCATCGACCCCTTCGAACCGATCGTGACGAACCGCCGTGCCTCGCGCACCAGCCGTGCATCGATCCACAGAGTGATGATGCCTATCAGCATGATCGAGCCGGCGATCACCCCGGCGACGCCCGTCTGGCGCGAGGCGATGCTGCGGAAGAGCGACGTCGAGAGAACTTCGAACTTGACCGGCAGACCGAGCACATAGGGCACGCCGAATTCGCCCAGGCACTTGGCGAAGATGAGCACCATCGAGGAGAGCAATGCCGGGCGCATCAGGGGCAGGATGATCTGCAGCGCCACCTGGTGGCGCCTGGCGCCGAGAATGCGTGCCGAATCTTCGAGCTGGGAATCGAAGCGCCTCAGCGCCGAGCCGAACAGGAGAATGACGAAGGGCGTATAGTGCAGCGCGAGGATGATGGTGATCGGAATCCGGCCATAGGCAAGCCAGTCGGGCGGCGTCAGCCCCATCGCTTCCAGCCATCCGGGCTGGCCGCCGACCGTACGGTTCTTGAAGAGCGTCGTCCAGGCGAGCGCGAAGGTCCAGGCCGGCAGCATGTAGGGCACGATCAGCGCGGTCGCGAACCAGCGGCGCCCGAACATGTCCGTCCGGCTGATGAGCCAGGCAAGCACAGTGCCGATCAGCAGCGACAGCGATATGGCGCCCACGGCTACCGAGAGCGTATTGAAGAGCGGTCGCCAGAACAGGTCCGCCGACACCGGCGAGAACAGCGCTCTGTCGAGATAGTAGAGCGTGAGATCGCCGACATCCTTGCTCAGACGCCGCTCGTGCCCGAACTGCACGCGAACGGCGTCGAGCACGATGGAAATGATCGGAACGACGATCAGGTATGTGAACAGCAACGCCGTCAGAACACCGATCAGGGTCGTGGGTTCACGCAGGGCAACCTTCAACCGATAGCGCCATGCCTGCCAGGCCGAAGGCGTGGCAGACCGGTTTTCGGCTGCCGCCTTTGCCGGTTCACTTAGAAGAGCCATTGTTCCTCCCATGGCCGCTTATGCTTGCTTCGCCGGCATCGATGTCCGTCACCGCGCGCTGAAGTCGTTTGCGGAAAGCTCGCTTCTGCTGCACCGCACCGGCAGCCCGCCTCCGTTCCTCCCGGCCATGCCGTTGCTGCGACGTCGCCGCCAACAGCTTCGCGGCGTCTCCTCCCCCTGAGACGAACGCGCCGTCGTCCGGCGCGCTGACGGAATGAAAATTCCAAATTCCGTGTCTTTATGGAACGTATGATCGATTCAGTCCGCCCGTTTGTCAATAGAAAAATGCACACGTGATCAGTCATCTATCATTTTGTATTTGTTGTATATTTTTGATAAGCACACGTGTTCATTTGCATTCCCGCTCCGCAATGGGCTCCATGTGCCTGTCGGGCCCGGGAAAGGCAGCAGGGATTGAAAGCCGGCCGGCCGCGGCCCGAGCAATTTTCCGCTTGGAACTTTTCGCGGTTCATGGCCTCTGATAGAGGGCTGATCGATGCCGAAAGGAGGACGGATGGCGAGGACTTTTGTGACGGCCGAGGAGGTCGCAAAACGTGCGGGCGTCTCGCGCTCGGCAGTATCGCGTACCTTCACTCCCGGTGCCAGCGTCTCGAAGACCGTCCGGCGCAAGGTCCTGAAGGCTGCCCGCGAGCTCGGCTATCGCGTCAATCGGCTCGCCCAGGTCTTGAACAATGACCGCTCCAACCTGATCGGCGTCGTCGGCGCCAATCTCTCCTCGCCCTTCATTTCCAAGCAGCTGGACCTGCTGAGCATCGGGCTCTTGCGCCAGGGTAAGCAATGCCTCCTTCTGAATGCCGCCGACGCCCGCCAGGACATAGCCCCTTTGATCGAGCTTCTGTTCGAGTTTCGCGCCCAGGCGATCGTCGTTCTCTCCGGCGAGCCGCCCGCCTCGATCGTCGATGAATGCATCGCCAATGGCGTGCGTCTCATCCTCATCAACCAGCGTCTCGACCGCACGGACACGAACATGGTGCTGAGCGACGACTCCCACGGCGCCGACCTCGCGGCACTGCGGCTGATTGAGGCGAAGTGCAAAAAAGTCGCCGTCGTCACGAGCGGCAGCCAGACCCCCGCCCAGCTGCGGCGCGCGAAGGCCTTCACGCAACGAATGCAGGCCGAGGGCGTGGACGTCGTCGCCTGGTCGGGCGGTCCGACGAGTTACGAGTCCGGGCTGCAGGCGGGGCGTGAGCTTCTGGTCGACAAGGCGATCGACGGTGCCTTCTGCGTGACCGATCTTCTGGCGCTCGGCTTCCTCGACGCGGCGCGGCTGGAAATGAACCGGCGGGTACCGCAGGACGTCTCTATCGTCGGCTTCGACGACATTCCGCAAGCCGGTTGGAAAAGCTACGGGCTCACGACGGTTGCCCAATCCTTCCAGGCCCTGACGGAAAAGGTGCTTTCAGCCCTGGACAGCGACGAACCGGAAACGCGGATGCAGGTCGTGCCGGTAGCCCTGGTGGAGCGGCAGACGGCGCGCTAAGGCCTGTTGATTCGGGCACGTCCGGATGGAAGACGCTGCGCACTCTTGCTGGAAGTGCTTCAGCTTCAGACGGCCTGGCGGATGCGGCTCTCGATCAGGAGGCCGCTGCCGTCGAGGATCGGGTGGGCAACCGAGGCGACATGGGCGTTGATCCGCTTCAGGTCGCGCAGCATGTCCAGATGCAGCGAACTCGTCTGCATGCTGTCCAGCCTCCCTTCGCGCAGGCGCTGCAGGTGGCATTCCGCCGATTGCTTCTCGAGCCGGCGCACCTCCTCCTTCACCTCCACGAGACGGCGTGCCAGCTCAGCGTCGCCGGTCGCGAAGACAGCCTGGGCCATGCGCAGGTTGTCGAGCGTGATCGCGAAGAGCCTTGCGAGTTCCCCCTGGCCGTCCTCGGAAAAGCGCAGGCCGAGGCTGATCTTCTTTGCGATCTCGGGATGCAGCCCCTTCTCGATGATATCGCCGATATGTTCGAGGTTGATGGCATAGTCGACGATATGCCGGGCCCGGCGGTGATCGTCTTCCGTCATATCGTCCTTGCCCACCCTCGACACGTAGAGCTTGATCTCATGCTGGATCCGGTCCACCCGCCCTTCGAGCATGCTGATATCCGCAAGCATCGAGAGGTCGTTCGTCTTGAGCGCGTCCAGGGCCCGCACCAGCATGCTCTCGATCAGGTCGCCCACCGCCATGACCTCGCGACCGGCACCGGCAAGTGCGGCGACGGGTCTCGCGAGGGCCTTCATGTCCAGGTAGCGTGGTCCGTTGTCGCTCTCCGCCTCCTGCGGGATGAGGCCGGCCGTCAGCCGATAAAGGAGAGGCGACACTGGAAAGGCGATCAGCGCCACGGCCAGGTTGAACAGAAGATGGGCATCGACGGCGAGCTTTTGCGGCGAAAGCCCTGCCAACTCCATGAATTCCGCACAATAGCCGGCCAGCGGCAGGGCGATGGCGCAGCCGGTTGCCCTGACGATGAGGTTGCCGATCGTTACGCGCCGCGCGCCTGCGGAAGCGCCGAGCGTCGCAAGCACCGGCGGCACGGCCCCGCCGAGGTTGGCACCGAGGACAAGAACGACGACGAGCGCGGTCGAGATGCCGCCCGCGGAGGCCAGCGACAGGATGAGCACCACGATGGCGAGACTGGAGGAGGCGAGAATGGCGAGTGCGGCGGCGAAGATCAAAGCCACCGGCCAGGCATTGTCGAGCATCGCCAGGAAGGCGCGGAGTGCCGGCGACTGCAGAAGCGGATCGGTCGCCGCTGAGAGCAGATGCAATGACAACAGCATGAGGCCGATGCCGACGACGGCGCTGCCGGCGCCGTTGCGCGCGCCGGACCGCGCTCGGGCGAGGGCAACCCCGGCGAGAATGAGCAGCGGCGACAGCCAGCCGAGACCGAGCGCCACGATCCACGCCGTGGCGGCCGTCCCGACATTGGCGCCCAGCAACACGAGCTGTGCCATCGCCGGCGCAATCAGGTCCTTTTCCACGAAAGAGGCGACCATGAGTGCGGTCGCAGTCGAACTCTGAAGGGCCACTGTGGCGACGAATCCTGCAGCGAACGAACGCAGCCCGCCGCGCGTGCCGGCGGCGAGGCCGGTCCTCAGCCGCGCGCCCCAGGCCCGCGACATGCCGTCCTTGACCTGTGCCAGTCCGTAGAGCAGCAGCGCGACCGCGCCGAAGAGATTGATGCCGACAATGGCCGATTCCATGAGCCCACCCTAACCTGCCTGCCAACGGGTTGACGCGACGGTGCCCTCTCTTCCAGCGCCGCATAGGCCATCCGACCACTCATGCCGGAGCGTCTTGCTGCACGGGATTCGACGCAACGACGATCTGCGTCTCGCCATTTTCCGCGCGGTCCAGAAACAGACTCAACGCTCCAAGGAATATGGCCAGAAAGCCTTTCACCGAACTGTCGTGTCGGCTCCTCGCCTCGCATCCGAACCTTTCGGCGAGAAAGCGATAGACGGGCAGCCGCGATTTTTCGATATGCGGCAAAGCGAGCGATGCCCCCTGCCGAAGGCAGTACCAATCGGCGACGAGCTCGATCATCGGCAGGCTTCTCAGCTCGGCGATGTCGATCGCCGAAGCGTGCACCAAAGCGGACAGAATCGGAGCGCCGCCGGCGCTCTCTTCGGTGAAGAGACACGCGATCTCCTCGAGCGTGACGTCTGCCACGCGCTCGACGACTGCCGGCGGCCATTCCTCGGGAAAATAGCGGTGGCTCACCAGTGCCCGCTTGTGTGCCCTGAGAAAGGCTCCGTAAGTGGAGCTTGAAAAGGCGGCCTCCGGCTCTTCGCCGAGCAGCGCGACTTCTCGTTCATAGGCGCTGCGGAGCCGCTGGTCGGCAGGCAGTCCGGACAGCTCAACCGTCTCCATGACGACGCTCCCCTCTCCCGGATGCGCGATCTTGAAGGCCGGCGGAAAGGCTACGAGCGACGGGACCGCAATATTGGTGAGCGACCGGTCGCCGTTGCCGCGGCGCGTGACGCCCTCCACATGAAGGTGCCCGCTGAAATGGAGCGACAGTCCGGCCGCAAGCAGCGCCCGCTCGACATCCTTTCGGGGTGTGCGCCTGGCGATGTTGGTCTCGCCGAACAGCGCTGCCTCGGCGCCGGTCGCGCCATCGAAAGGGTCGAGCACCGGATAGTGCGAAAATGCAAGCAGAGTCTTCCCGAGCCTCCGTGCCCGTGCGCAGACGTCGGCGATCCAAGAGACGACAAAAGGCTTGCAGCGGATCATCGCATTCCAGCCGCCCGAGGTGCTGTCTATGAAAGCCGCTTCCTCACCCCATTCAAACGTCCCGTTCACGGGTTCGAAGACATTGGCATCGATCATCAGCAGCCAGAGGCCGGGCTCGGGTTCGACCAGATAGGACGCGTCCATCAACTCGTAGCGATTGCTGCCGTCCGGTGAGGCCACCCCGTATCGGCGGTCTTCGACCGCATCGGAGGTGCCGAACGGGGTCTCCCAATGGAGATATTCGGGCCTGCGGAAATAGCCGAAGGCCGCCATCGGATCGAGGCCCGCCGGATAGCCTTCGCAATACATCCGGTCACTGACGGTGACGCCGCTGCCCGCGCCGTTCGCATCGCTGGTGACGAGAATGCCCCGGCCGTCGCGGCCGAGGAATTGTTTTGTGTGATGCCTGCCCCGCGGCCCGAAGATGTCGTGATTGCCGGGAAGCGCATAGAACGAGATGTCGAACGCATCGGCGTGCTCATGGAGAATGTCCCGCAGAGCGCTCGTGGTCGCGCGTTGGCCGTCGTCCGTATAGTCCCCGAGCAGCACGACGTGACGGATGCCGCGCCGGCGTACCTCGGCAAGGGCCGCCAGAAACGCTTCCGCGCTTTCATTGAAGACGCGTGTGGATTGCCGGGTGTCCGCCCAGCTGCGCATGGTGATTTCCCGACCCTCGACGGCCACTCTCGCAAAGCCGAAATCCGTTTCGACATCGTGGAAATGGGCATCGGCTATTACGGCGACGGCCGGCAGGGTACGCTTCAGCATGGCCTCTCCTTCTGCCGTTCGCGCTCGATCATGTCGATCCAGGCGGAGGCCCTCCTTGCTGCCTCGTAGAGCATCGGCTTCGGCGTCTCGAACCATTCATCCGGCATCAATTGCCTGCGCGTGCGGATCGCCGCCACGGCATCTTCAAGCGTCGGGTAAAGGTTCGGTTGCTGCTTGTGGAGGAAAAGCGCGACGAGCGAGACGGAACGGCTTCGTCCGCCGCGGCAGTTGACGAGAATGTTTCCGCCGTCCCGGAACGGATAGGTGGGCCGCTTCGGCATCGACTGGCGAAGCGCACCGTCGAGGATGTAATAGGCTCCCAGCATCATGGTTTCGGGGCTGCCCTCGTCATCGATCATGCCGATCTTGTAGTAGCGTATTGCCGCGAAGCCGGACGCCCTGCGCTCGCCATCTGCCTCGTCGGAAGGCCCCTCGACATAGTTGATGTCGAGGTTGATGGCACAATTGACGACGGCCGTGATGCCGTTTTGTCGCAGAAGCCCCAGATCGCGCGCGCCTTCGCTGCCGCCGATGTAGAGAGCGGAGCCGTGCGGCCCCAGTCCCTCGGCAATCAGGCTGATAGCCGGTCGGGTATGGACAGGTGCATCCATGCAGTCTCCTCTTCGCGGCCACGCCGCGTCAGCCTCCAATACGCCAATCGGCCGGTCCGCGCGCTGCTCAGGCCGGAGCCGTCTGCCGGTCCGTCGGCATCGCATATGCGGCCAGGGGTATGTTCGAGGCGCGGCTCGTGTCCGATGCGAGGCCGGGCGCCACGGCAAGAGCCGGGCCACCGGCATCCAGGCTGCCGATCTCGAGGTATGGGCAGACGACTCCGCCCGCCTCGCTCACGAGCAGAAGGCCGGCAAGGCAATCCCAGGAATTCATGTGCAGTTCAATATAGCCGTCCGAGCGGCCATCAGCGACGTAAGCGAGCGCCAATGCGCCGGAACCGGCGCGGCGAACATTGGCGCCCATCCCGAGCAGCGCTTCCATGACGCCGAGATAGGCCGTGTTCGGCACGCGCATCGACCAACCCATTTCCAGCGACGCAGCGTCGAAGCGGGCGGTTTGGGCGACCCGGATGGGAACGCCGTTCCGCGTCGCGCCCGCCCCTCGGCGCGCGAAGTAGAGCTCGTCCAGCGCCGGATTGTAGATCGCGGCGATCTCGGTCGCCCCGTTTTGGACAAAGGCGATCGAGATGCAGAAATGCGGGATGCCCCGCGCGAAATTCGCGGTGCCGTCGATGGGATCGACCACCCAGACCCGGTCGCTTATCGCTCCCCCGCCCTCTTCGCCAAAGAAGCTGTCGCCCGGAAAATGCGCGGCAAGCGCGTGGCGGATATAGGCCTCGGAGGCGGCATCCACTTCGGTCAGGAAGTCCTGAGGCCCTTTCATCGAAACGTTCTGCCTGGCCTCGCCATGAAACCCTTTGAGGGTCAATGCGCCGGCTGAGCGAATGATCTCGCGACAAAGTTCTGCACGACTATCGAGGTCATCGGAATAGGGCTGTCGACTCACCGGCGCTTCCACTTCATTGCACACGCGCGCAATATTGCACACGTGTTCATCGCATTCAAGCCCGATCGGCCAAAGTTCGCGCTCAGGATCTCGGCCTGCCTTTTTGCGGACCTACTGGACCCAACAACGCCATTACCGACGTGGAAGGCGGGGCCGTAGGCTTCCGGACCACATAGCCTGCATCCCCGAAGCAATCAGCAGCTCACGCAACGGATCATTGTTGGACGTTTTCCCGCAAAGCAAGCTCTGTTCCAAGTCCGACTAGAATGGTGCCGCCAGCGCGGGAGACGGGGCTAATTTTGCGGCATATTTGTAAATTTAAATTTGCAAATCCTTGCAATACATGTAGAAAATACGGCACGTAAGATAACAACAATCGGATTTGCAGCGTCTCCCCATGCTTGTCATTCTCGCCGATGATCTGACGGGTGCCCTCGATTCAGCGGCCCCGTTTGCGGGCCGCGGCCTTCATACGGAAGTCGCTCTCGCCCTGAACTCCGTGAATGCTGCACTGGCGGACGGACCGGACATCCTCGTCGTCAACGTGAAGTCGCGCGAGGTTTCCCCGGATGAGGCGCGCCAGGCAACATCTGACGTCCTGAAGCACGTCCCCGAAGATGCGCGGATTTTCAAGAAGGTCGACTCGCGACTGAAGGGCAATATCGAGGCCGAACTCGACGCTACTCCTTTTTCGCGCGCCCTTGTCGCGCCGGCCATCCCCGATTTCGGCCGTATCGTGGTCGGCGGCCAGGTCCGGGGGTTCGGTGTGGAGGCGCCTATCCCGGTCGCCCAAAGGCTCGGCCGGCATGCGGCTCGGGCATTGGTCCCCGATACCATGTCGCGCAAGGACATGCTCGCCGCATTGGCAACCGCCGAGACGGCCGGCTGCGATCTCATGATCGGTGCGAGAGGTCTTGCCGATGCACTTGCCCACCGGATGACGGATAGCGAAACGCTGCCGCTGATCCCGCTGCCCCGCAAGCCGATATTGATCGTCGTCGGATCGCGCGACCCGATCACCGTCGAGCAGGTCGACGTGCTGCGCGATAACCGCCCCGCCGAGTATATCCCGGCGGTCGGAGGCAGGGTGCTGAAGCCTGGCACCCCGGCAACCGGGCCGGTGACGATCATTCAGGCGGTCGAAGGCGAGACGCCGCTCAGCCCGGCCGAGGTCTCCGCCAACTTGGCCGACAGCGTCGTTCCGGCGTTCACCGGCGCGGCCACGACCCTGCTTCTTACCGGTGGCGCAACGGCCGAGGCCGTGCTGGCAAGAATGGGCGTTTCCCGTTTCCGCCTCCTCGGCGAATGCATGCCCGGAATGGCGCTGGCCTTCGCCGACGGCCGCTATATCATCACCAAGTCCGGCGGCTTCGGCGGGCCGGATACGCTGAGCCACATCGCAAGGCAAATCACGGGGGAGGCGAGATAGACGATGGGACTGCAGGAAGGGACCCCCCGCAAGGGCCTGCCCGACATCGTGTTCGAAAGAATGCACCGCGCGATCAAGTCCGGCGCCTATAAGCCGGACGAGCGTCTGCCGACGGAGCACGAGCTGGCGACGGAGTTCGAGGTATCCCGGCCGATCGTCCGGGAGGCGCTGAAGCGCCTCAGGGACCAGGGGCTCATCTATTCCCGGCGTGGCGCGGGCAGTTTCGTGAGAGCCGTGGGCCTTCGCGAGCCGCTCGGTTTCGGCCAGCTCGAAAACGTCGCCGATCTCCTGAACTGCTATGAATTCCGGCTGACGCTGGAGCCTGCGGCTGCGGCCGCGGCAGCGCTCCGGCACGACGAGACGAGCCTCGCATCGATCCGCCGGGCACTCGAACTGCTGCGCGACGCCACCAACCGGCAGTCCCACCGGGAGGATGCCGACTTCCAGTTCCATCTTGCGATCGCCCGTGCTGCCCAGAACAGCTACTTCTCGACGGCCATGGAGGCGCTGAAAGAGCACATCGCCGTGGGCATGAAGTTCCATGGCATCTCGGTGAAGCGAGAGGCCAGCGGCCTCTCCAGGGTTTTCGCCGAGCACGAGGCGATTGCCGATGCCATCGCCGCCGGCAGTGCGGAGGAGGCCCGCATGCTGATGCTGAAGCATCTGACCGGATCGCGCGACCGCCTGTTCCTGGCCTCACAGTAGAGGCAGAACCGGCCGGGGAAGGCGAAGGGAAGGAAGCATCTCCCCAATCGCAACAGGCCTTAGAACGCCGCCCGATAGATCTCCAGCACATCCGCCTCCCTCATGTCGACCGGATTGTTGTCCATCAGCCGCCGGATCGCATGCGCATCGGCGGCAAAGCGCGGCAGGTCGGACTCCTTCGCGCCATTGGCGGCCAGAGACATCTCTATTCCGAGGCTGGCGCAGAAACCTTTCGCGGCCGACAGCAGATCACGTTGCGAGAGATCTTTGCCAAGCCCCAGGGCATCCGCGACTTCCGCCGTCTTTGCCGCGACGGCCGGCTGGTTGAAGGCGAGCACATGCGGAAAGATGATCGCATTGGCGAGGCCGTGCGGCAGATGCAGCAGCGTGCCGAGCGGATAGGATATGGCGTGCCCGGCCGCCGTGTTGACGGGACCGAGGCATATGCCGCCGTAATAGGATGCCAGCATCATCCCCTCGCGCGCTTCGGTATCTTCGCCGTCGCGCACGGCACGGGCGAGATATTTGCCGACGAGGTTGAACCCCATGCGGGCGAAGCCGTCGATCATCGTATGGGCCTTGCGGTTGGTGAAGGCCTCGACGCAGTGGGCCATGGCATCCACGCCGGTCGCCGCGGTGACGGCAGGCGGCACGCTGTAGGTGAGTTGCGGATCGAGCACGGCGAGATCGGCGATCATGTGCGGACTTTCGACCGCGATCTTGCTGCCCTTGCCCGGGTCGGTGATCAGCGAACGGATTCCGGCCTCAGAACCCGTGCCGGCGGTCGTCGCGACCTGCGCAAGACGCGTGTTGCGGCCGGCCACGCGATTGGGCCCGGCGACATCGGCGAGCGATTGCCCGGAGTCCCAGAGCGACGCGACCAGCTTGGCGACATCCATCACCGAGCCGCCGCCAAGACCCACGATCAGGTCCGGGCGAGCTTTCCGCGCGGCATCCAGCGCCGCCTCGAGTGTCGCGATATCCGGTTCGCCGGGGATCGCGTCGAATAAATCGACCTTGCCCGAGAGCTTCAGGCTGTCGGCAAATCCAGACGTGACCGGCGTCGCGATGACCAGGGTGGAGCCGACCTGACCGGCCCAGGCGCCGACTTCCCCGATGCTTCCGGCGCCGACGACGAGTCGGCGCGGCTGATGGATCGTGATCATGACGCTGCCTTTCTGCTTGCCTTGCCGTCCACGAGTTTGCGCGCATAGGCGATCGCGGAATTCAGGTTGCCGTGATTGGCGATACCCTTTCCGGCAATATCGAAGGCAGTCCCGTGATCGACGGAGGTGCGGTCGATCGGAAGATCTACGGAAACATTGACCGCCGTATCGAAGGCGACCAGTTTGATCGGGATATGACCCTGGTCGTGATATTGCGCGACCACCAGATCGAAGCCTCCCGAATAGGCGCGATGGAACACGGTATCGGCGGAGATCGGGCCCTGCACATCGATGCCTTCTTCACGCGCGGCCGCCACCGCAGGCCCGATCTGATCATCGTCTTCCGTGCCGAACAAGCCGTTCTCGCCGCAATGGGGATTGATGCCGGCGACCGCGATGCGCGGGTGCTCGTAGCCGATGCGCTTCAGATGCGCGTTGCCGGCGCGGATCGTGGCAAGAACCCGCTCGGTGGTGGCGCGGCCGATCGCCTCCTTGAGCGACACATGGGTGGAGACGTGAATGACCTTGAGTCGCTCGGAGGCAAGCAGCATATAGGCGGCGCTCGATCCGGTCAGGCTGCGCAGCATCCCGGTATGGCCGTCGTAATGATGGCCCGCCCTGTTGAGTGCTTCCTTGTTGATCGGCGCCGTGACGATGCAGCCGATGTTGCCTGCCTGGGCATCGCGGACCGCGCGCTCGATGAACCGGAAGGCTGCGTCGCCTGCCACTGCCGAAAGGCTGCCCCAGGCGAGCGGCGCGCCCTCGACCGGAAGGTCGACGACATAGGGCTGAAGCTCGACCGAGAGGCCAAGTGCCTCCCTTGCAGCCTCAAGCGTCGCAAGGTTGCCGTAGATGCGGGTCGCCTCCCGGTCCGCAGCCGACATCTCAGCAAGCGACCGGACCGTGATCTCCGGTCCGACGCCACAGGGATCGCCCATGGTGATGCCGATAATCTTGCTCATCTGTTTCTCCCCTCGTCGGCCCACCCGGGCGGCAGACGGACATATTTGATTGCGCGCCGATGGTAGGTGTAGGCGACGTGCAGACTGCCGTCGTCCCCTTCCAGGAGCCACGGATAGGACATTTCCTTGTTGTGTCCGTCGGTCGAATTGTTGGAAAGGCAGGTCCCCGGACCGTCCTCGATCACGATACGGTCGGGGAAGGTGCGCCCGCCGTCGGCCGACAGGCAGACGCTCACCGGCGCCCGCGGCACGCCCCAGATCGGCACACATCCGCCTGAAGGATCGGCGTCGGGCCGGCCGTCGTCGTCTCCGAGCTCGTCGTAAAGCGATGCGCGCCGGTCGGCCGAAAGGGCCGCATTCACCGGATTGCAGATCATCGCCAACCGGCCGTCCCCGAGCCTGCCGACGGCAATCGAGGAATTGTTGTTGGGCACGTCGGTCGGCGCCGGGAGGCTCCACGTCCGCCCGCCGTCGACGCTCTCGACGCGGTAGACCTGGTCCGCCTGGCGGCGGCGGAAGAAAGCCGCGTAGCGGGTGTCGCCGACAGCCACCGGGCTCATGTGCACGCAACCGATCGAACCGGCGAGGTCGGCGAGCTGCCAGCTTCGGCCGCCATCGGTCGAAATGCCGACGGCCGCATTGTCGTGACTGCCGTTCCACTTCTGACCGGGGCGCTGGATGCAGCGAAAGATCGGCAGCAGCCATGCCCCGTCATCTCTGATGACGAGCGGCGCGCGGATGAAGCAGCCGCGCGGCAGGTCGAGATAGCGCCCCTCGGAAGCGGCAAGCCTGGTCGGATCAGCGGCATCCCTCTCGATTGCGGCCATGCGAATGCGGCATTCGTCCTGGTTGCCCGAGGGCTGCGACGTGTGGAAAAGCCAGAGCCGCCCGTCGGGCGCCGTGAACAGCACCGGGTTCTGCTCGGAGTGCTCGGCATCGAAACTCAGCCGCTGCGGCTCGCCCCATTGCGCGGCGCCGGGGGCGAGCACCGACGCGAAGATCGAAATGTCGGATTTTCCCTCGAGCGTCCCACCGAACCAGGCACAGACGAGACTTCCGTCCTCGAGCCTGTGCAGAAAGGCTGCGTGGTTCTGCACCATGGGCGAGGGCAGGAGCGATTCCAATCGCCCTCCCCCGGTCTCCCGGAGCTTGCCGGTCATTGCGTTTGCGATTTCGTCAGGCGTCATGAAAGCCTCCTCATAGATCGGACAATCGCGGAATTTCGAAAGTTGTCAAGTTTTCTATTTTTAGACGGCGCATTCTTACTCGCGTTTGACTGTCTACATGTTGCTGTTTTTACGCTATTTTTTCTGTTTCAAAATTTTTCATTCCAGACTGACGGCGAAAATAATTTGACAAACTTGATAAGAAATCGGATGGTCTGGGCAATTCGGGCGGCAGAAGGGCGCTTAGCGGCGAGGAGGCTGATTGCCGCAGCCCGCATGGAGAGAGGCGAACGAAGTCGCCGCGCCACACACAAGATCCTAGAGGGAGGAGAATGCAAATGAAAAGAACACTGATTATGGGAGCCCTGATGCTGGGCTCCGCGCTCGCCCCGGCCTTCGCGGCATCCGGGCCGGTCAAGATCGTTCTGCCGGAAGAGGCGGACCTGCTCGAACCCTGCATGGCCACGCGCTCCAATATCGGCCGCATCATCATGCAAAACGTCAGCGAGACCCTGACCGAGCTCGACCTTCGCGAGGGCAAGGGCCTGATGCCACGCCTTGCCGAGAGCTGGGAGCAGAAGGAGGATGGCAGCTGGCGCTTTCACTTGCGCAAGGGCGTGAAGTTCTCCGACGGCACCGACTTCAACGCCAAGGACGTCAAGTACAGCTTCGACCGCGTGATGAGCGACAAGAATGCCTGTGAGTCGCGCCGCTATTTCGGCGGCATGAACATCAAGATCGACGTCGTCGACGACACGACCGTCGATTTCACGGTCGATCCGGTTCAGCCGATCCTGCCGCTGCTCCTGTCGCTGCTGACGATCGTGCCGGAAGAGACGCCGATGGAATTCGTGCGCGAACCCGTCGGCACCGGCCCCTACAAGCTGACCGACTGGACGCCCGGACAGCAGATCGTGCTTTCCGCCCGCGACGACTACTGGGGCGAAAAGCCCGAGGTCACCGAGGCGACCTATCTGTTCCGCGCCGATCCTGCGGTCCGCGCCGCCATGGTCCAGACCGGTGAGGCCGATCTGTCGCCGTCCATCTCGCAGACCGAGGCGACCAACCCGGCCACCGACTTCTCCTATCTCGACAGCGAAACCGTCTATCTGCGCATCGACCATAATATCGAGCCGTTGAACGACGTCCGCATCCGTCGCGCTCTGAACCTTGCAATCGACCGCGAAGCCTTCCTCGGTACGCTGGTGCCCGACAGCGCCGTCCTCGCCACCGCGATCGTTCCGCCGCCGACGCTCGGCTGGAACCCCGACGTGAAGGTCTTCCCCTACGATCCGGAGCAGGCCAAGAAGCTCATCGAAAAGGCCAAGGCCGATGGCGTCAAGGTAGACACGCCGATCACCATTATCGCGCGTACCGCGAACTTCCCGAACGTGACCGAGATCATGGAGGCCATCCAGGCGCAGCTGCAGGAGGTCGGGCTCAAGGTCGAGCTCAAATTCGTAGAAGTCGCCGAGCACGAAGTCTATTATTCGAAGCCCTTCAAGGAAGGACGCGGTCCGCAGCTGGTTGCCGCGATGCACGACAACTCGAAGGGCGACCCCTCCTTCTCGATGTTCTTCAAATACGACTCCGAAGGCACGCAGTCGGGCTTTTCCGATCCGAAGGTCGACGACCTGATCGCCCGTGCCTCGGCTGCCGTCGGAGACGAACGCGCCAAGCTCTGGTCCGAGCTCATCGCCTATGTCCATGACGACGTGGTGGCAGATGTGCTGTTGTTCCACATGGTCGGTTTCTCGCGGGTGTCCGAGCGACTGGACTTCAAGCCCACGATGGCGACGAATTCCATGCTGCAGCTCTCCGAGATCAAGATCAAATGATCTGAACCGCGGACGAGCGGCCATTCGAAATGAAACTTCCGGCGGCGGGACCCCCGCCGCCTCATGCAAAATCGAGGGCTGCCATGCTCAGATTCATCCGCCAACGTGCGCTCGCAAGCCTGATCTCGCTCATCGGCCTGATCGTCATGGTATTCTTCCTGTCCCGGATGACCGGCGACCCGGCGGCGCTGTTTCTGCCCGTCGAAGCCTCCGCCGAGATGAAGGAGCAGTTCCGCGAGCTGCACGGACTGAACGATCCGATCCTCGTCCAGTTCGCCCGCTATGTGGGAGATGTCGTCACCGGTGATCTCGGCGAATCCCTGCGCAAGGCCCGCCCTGCGCTCGATGTCGTCCTCGAAGCCTTCACCTGGACCCTCTGGCTTGCCGTCATCACGATGACGCTCGTCACGGGAGCGGCGATCGTCGTCGGCTCGCTGGGTGCCTTCCGCTCCGGCGGTTTCTTCGACCGGCTGTCGTCGATGGTCTCGCTCATCGGCGCGTCGGTTCCGGATTTCTGGCTGGCGATCGTCGCCATCGTCATCTTCTCGATCAACTTCGCGATCCTGCCGACATCCGGCACCGGATCGGTCGTGCACTGGATCCTGCCGATCGCGGTTCTCTTCGTCCGCCCCTTCGGCATCATCGTCCAGGTGGTGCGCGGCTCCATGGTCAGCGCACTGTCCTCGGCCTACGTGAAGACCGCACGGGCAAAGGGCGTGAAGTCCGGGCCGATCATCTTCATCCACGCTCTGCGCAATGCGATGCTGCCCGTCATCACCGTAGTCGGAGACCAGGCGGCAAGCTTGCTTAACGGCGCGGTCGTGGTCGAGACGATCTTCGGCTTTCCCGGCGTCGGCAAGCTCATGATCGATTCCATCCTGCAGCGCGATTTCAACGTGGTGCTGGCGGCGATCCTCGTCACGGCCATTGCGATCTTCCTCATGAACGTGCTGATCGATCTCGCCTATGCGCTGCTCGATCCTCGCATCCGGCACTGAGGAGGCGACGGACCATGACCCTGGCAACCACCAACAATGTCATCGCCGCAGAGCCGTCCTTTCCGATACGCATGTTGCGCATGCTGCTGGCGGACAAGTTCGCGCTTTGCGCCGCGATCTTCCTTCTCGTCATCCTCGTCATAGCCGTCATCGGCCCGGCCTGGCTGGGCGACCTGGCGACGAAGCAGAACCTGCGCGGCCGCAATCTGCCGCCATTCGACTGGACACGCGCCTGGGTCTGGTGGATGGGCGCCGACGCGCTCGGCCGTCCGCTCTTCGCCCGCATCATCGTTGCGGCCCAGAACACCCTGATGGTCGCCGCCGGCGCCGTGATCCTGTCCTCGGTGATCGGCACCGTTCTCGGCCTCATCGCCGGCTTTTCCTCGCCGCGCATGAGCCAGATCATCATGCGTCTCGCCGACGTGATCATGTCCTTCCCGTCTCTGCTGATCGCGGTGATCGTGCTCTATGTGCTCGGCTCCTCGATCCTCAACCTCATGCTGGTGCTCGCCATCACCCGCATTCCGGTCTATCTGCGCACCACGCGGGCCGAAGTGCTGGAGATCCGCGAACGCATGTTCGTGCAGGCGGCCCGGGTCATGGGCGCCTCCAGCAAGCGCATCCTCTTCCGCCACATCCTGCCGGTCGTGCTGCCGACGCTGACGACGCTCGCCACCCTCGATTTCGCCTATGTCATGCTGGCGGAAAGCGCGCTGTCCTTCCTCGGCATCGGCATTCAGCCGCCGGAAATCACCTGGGGCCTGATGATCTCGCAGGGCCGGCAATATCTCACCAATGCCTGGTGGCTCTCCTTCTGGCCCGGCCTTGCCATCATTCTCACCACCATGTCGCTCAACCTGCTGTCCAACTGGATGCGGATCGCGCTCGATCCGGTACAGCGCTGGCGTCTCGAAATGAAGGGCGGCAAAAATGGCTGAACATCTGCTCGAGGTCCGTAACCTCTCCGTCGAGTTCCACACCGCGACCGGCGTGGTCCATGCGGTGAAGTCGATCTCCTATCACCTCGACAAGGGAGAGACCCTCGCGATCCTCGGTGAAAGCGGTTCCGGCAAGTCCGTCTCCTCCTCGGCGATCATGAACCTCATCGACATGCCGCCTGGCCGCATCAGCGCCGGCGAAATCCTGCTCGACGGCAGGGACCTGCTGACAATGCCTGCCGAGGAACGGCGCGAGGTCAACGGCCGCCGGGTCGCCATGATCTTTCAGGATCCGCTCAGCCATCTCAATCCGGTCTACAGCGTCGGCTGGCAGATCTCGGAAGCCATGACCACGCACGGGCTCGCCGGCAGCAAGGCGCGCGAAGAGGCGCTGCGGCTCCTTCGCCGCGTCGGGATTCCCGAGCCCGAGCGGGCAATGCGCAAATATCCGCACGAATTCTCCGGCGGTCAGCGCCAGCGCGTCATGATCGCCATGGCGCTGGCGCTCCGGCCGGACCTCCTGATCGCCGACGAACCGACCACCGCGCTCGACGTGACCGTGCAGGCGGAAGTGCTGAAGCTTCTGAAGGAGCTTCAGCGCGAAACGGGCATGGCGGTGCTCATCATCACCCACGATCTCGGCGTCGTCTCCGAGATCGCCGACCGGGTCGTCGTGATGGAAAAGGGCGCCATCGTCGAAGCGGGAACCGTGCGCGAGATCTACAAGAACCCGCAGCATCCCTACACGCAGAAGCTCATCGCCGCCGCGCCCGGCAAGGGCGTGATGCACGAACCCGGCGCGCGCGCCGAACCCCTGCTCAGCGTGCGCGACGTGCGCAAGACCTACGGCTCCTTCGAAGCGCTGAAGGGCATCTCCTTCGATCTCATGCCCGGCGAGACAATGGCTGTCGTCGGAGAAAGCGGCTCCGGCAAATCGACGCTTGCCCGGGCCCTTTTGCGTCTCGACGAGCCGGATGGCGGCACGGCGCTCTGGAAGGGCCGCGACCTGTTCGCGCTTTCGCCGGCTGAGCTCTACAAGCTCAGGCGCGACCTCCAGATGGTGTTCCAGGACCCGACCCAATCGCTCAACCCGCGCATGACGGTCTACCAGCTGATCTCCGAGGCCTGGGTCATCCATCCGGACATCCTGCCCAAGGCGAAATGGCGTGAACGCGTGGCGGAGCTCCTGGTGCAGGTCGGCCTTTCGGCCGAACACATGAGCCGCTATCCGCACCAGTTTTCAGGCGGCCAGCGCCAGCGAATCGCCATTGCCCGGGCGCTTGCGCTCGAGCCGCAGCTGATCATCTGCGACGAGGCCGTTTCCGCGCTCGACGTCTCCGTCCAGGCGCAGGTGATCGAGCTTCTCGACAGGCTGCGCCGCGAGATGGGGATCGCCTTCATCTTCATCGCCCATGACCTGCCGGTCGTTCGCGATTTCGCCGATTACGTCATGGTCATGCAGCAGGGAGAGGTCGTCGAGCTCGGCACCGTCCGCGAGGTCTTCGATACCCCGCGCCAGGCCTATACCCGCGCCCTTCTCGCGGCCAGCCTCGATCCCGATCCGGATGCAAAGGCCGGCCACCTCGCATCGGTGCCGGCCGAGGCTGCCGGCATTCCCGTCCCAAAGCGGAGTCACTGATGTCCAAGAAAGCGTTCGTCGCCCTCGTCACCTGCTTCAACGAGGACGAGACCATCAATTACGAGGCGACCCGCGCCCAGGTGCGCCGTCAGGTCGCCGCCGGCAACAATATCATGTGCGCCGGCACCAATGGCGATTTCACTGCGCTCACGCACGAGGAGAAGATCCGGCTCACCGAGGAAGTGGTCGACGAGGTCGGCGGTCGCGTCGATGTCATCGTCAATGCCGGCATGCCCGCGACCTTCGAGACGCTGCAGCTCGCGCGCGCCTTCGACCGCATCGGCGTCAGCGGCATCGCCGTCATCACGCCCTTCTTCATCGCCTGTACGCAGGACGGCCTGATCCGGCACTTCTCGACGGTCGCCGATGCCGTAGAGACCCCCGTCTATCTCTATGACATTCCCTCTCGCACCCAGAACCATATCGAGCCGGAGACGGCTCTGAAGCTTGCCTCGCACGGCAATATCGCCGGGATCAAGGATTCCGGCGGTGCGCAGGATACGCTCGAGGCCTATCTGCAGGTGGCGCGCGACGTCCCGGGCTTCGAAGTCTATTCCGGGCCCGACCATCTGGTTCTCTGGTCGCTGCAGAACGGTGCGGCCGGCTGCATTTCCGGCCTCGGCAATGCAATGCCGGAGGTCCTCGCCGGCATTCTCAGCGCGTTCAACAACGGGAACATTGCCGAGGCGGAACGCCAGCAGGCACTCTACACCGCCTTCCGCACCGAACTTTACGCCCTCGGCTTCCCGCCGGCCTTGGTCAAGCGCTCACTTTACCTGCAGGATCCCTCCGTCGGGGCCTCCCGCCAGCCGGCGCTGCTCCCGAGCGAGGAGCAGGACGCAAGCATTCGGGAGATTCTGGTGCGGCACCGGCTGTTGTGAGGCGCCCCGAGCCGTTCATCTCGAACGCTCTCGTTTTCCGGATCGGTACAGGACCCATCCGGTAATCAGCATTGAGGCTCCCCAGAGCAGAAAGCCTGTGTCCCAGTAGAGCCACTGGTCGCGCGGCACGGTTTCGTTGACGTGATGCAGGCCGAGAATCTGGTGGTTGACGGTGCCTTCGATCAGGTTGAAGGCACCAAACCCGATGAGGAAGGTACCGGCAACAAGCTTTGCCGACCAAAGCAGGGGCGTCCGCCGCCCACGGCGCCACAGGACGATCAGACCCAGCACGACGAAGACGTATGTGGCCACATGGAAGAGGCCGTCGAAAAACGTATTCAGCCTCAGATTTTCCAGGCTGTCGGGGGGAAAGCCTGCGCTGCTCAGCATGTGATGCCACTGCAGCACCTGATGCAGAATGATGCCGTCGAAGAAGCCCCCGAGCCCCAGGCCGAGGAGGATCCCGGCCGCAGCGGGAAATTCTCCGTTTTCTTTTGCGGTGTCGTCCAATATTTGTACTCCGCTCAGCAACCACTCACAGAATGCATTCTTTCGAAATATTTATTAATTGATCAGTTTGATGAAATGTACTTTTCATTCCACCTAAGCTGTCTTAGTATTCTCCACGTCAGTAGAAGCGGTCAGCCGCGTTAGTATCTCACGATACAACATCCGGTCGGGAATTGCTGGCATGCGATCGCGCAGACCGCAGCCCGACGGATCTTTCTGACCTCGCCTTCAGCAAAGTTGACGTCGAACTCCGGGGCGCTTCGCTCACGGACAATCCGTGAATTGGATTGACGGCAACTTTGGAGAGACTGATGATTATCGACATTAGCTGCTACCCGACCAAGATTGTGGATCTGGCCTGGCGGCACGATGGCGAGCCTTTTACAGGTGAGCGCCTCCTCAAGATGATGGACGGCCCTTATTATGTGAACGGGAAGCCGCGCCGCATCGACAAAGCTTTCATCCAGCCCCCGCAGGGCAACACCATTTACACCGACGGCTACGGCGATCTGACCGGCAAGGCGGCGATCCGGGACTACATGTCCTACACCGTCGAGCTCGTTCAGAAATATCCGGACCGCTTCCTCGGCTGTTTCGTCTACAATCCGCGCTACGGCACCCAGAACGGCGCCGAAGAAATCGAGCACCACGCCAAGGAATACGGCTTCAGGATGGTGCAGCTTCAGGCGAACATGCACGCCTACCGCCCCGACCGGGCGCTCGACTGGCTGCGACCCGCGATGCGGAAATGCGCCGATCTCGGCCTCATCGTAAAGGTGCATACCGGCGACGGCCCCTACAGCATCCCGACCGAATTCTATCCGATCATTCGAGAGTTTCCGTCGGTCAATTTCGTCCTCGGGCACTTCGGCGTGCAGACGGGTGGCGTCTATGTCTTCGAGCCGTTCCAGATGGCGATGGATGCGCCGAACATCTATGTCGAATCCGGCTGGTGCCTGCAGTCGCGCATCGTCGAATTCGCCAAGGAACTGCCGAAGCACAAGATCCTGTTCGGCACCGACACACCCCCGAACGAGCCGGGAATGTGGCTGCGCCTTCTCGAGGTGCTGTGCCACGAGCCGCCCCAGGGGCTGAACCTCGACGAGGATACGCTTGAGGACTACCTCGGCAACAACATCGCCCGGATGATCGGTCTCGATCCGACGCCGCCGCCGCGCAGCCTGGAGGAGGCACAGGCCCGCCTCAAGGGCACCCATGCCAGCCTTCAGCCGGCATGAGCCTTCCGCACGCGCGTTTCATGAAATCGGAGAAATAGCATGATCATCGATACCCACCTCCACCCGACCAATCTGGTCGACGAGGCATGGCGCCACACCGGCACGCCCTTCAACGGCGAGCGCATGCTGAAACTGATGGACGGACCCTATATGATCAACGGCAAGCCTCGCCGGATCGACATGGGCTTCATCCAGCCGCCGCCCGGCAATACAGGCTATCGCGACGGCAACCGCATGGGCCGCGAAGGCATCCGCGATTACATGGCGTATATCGCCGAACTTTGCCAAAAATACCCGGACCGCTTCATCGGCAACTTCAACTACAATCCCCGCTGGGGGCCGGAAAACGGCGCGGCCGAGCTCGAATTCCATGTCAAGGAATACGGCTTCAAGATGCTGAAGCTGCATGCCAACATGCATGGTTACCGGCCCGACCGGGCCCTCGACTGGCTTCGCCCGGCGATGAAGAAGTGCGCGGAACTCGGAGTGGTCGTGCTCATCCACACCGGTGACGGGCCCTACACCATTCCGACGATGTTCTATCCGATCATTCGCGAGTTCCCGATGGTCAATTTCATCATCGGGCATTTCGGGATCCAGACCGGGGGCAACTACTCGTTCGAGTCTTTCTGGATGGCGATGGATACACCCAACGTCTACTGCGAGTCCGGTTGGTGCTTCCAATCCCGCATCGTCGAATTCGCGAAAGAGCTGCCGAAACACAAGATCGTCTTCGGTACGGACTCGCCGCCGAACGAACCCGGCATGTGGCTGCGCGAGCTCGAGGTTCTCTGCCACGAACCGCCCCACGGCCTCGGGCTTTCCGAGGACGATCTCGAGGGCTATCTCGGCAACAACATCGCCAAGCTCGTCGGCATCGACCCGACCCCTCCGCCACGCAATCTCGAGGAAGCTCAGGCGCGCCTGACCGATACCTATGCGGGTCTGAGGCGAGAGGAGCGCCAGCCTACTCCTGCCTGATCGGCCCCGGTCGATCCCCAGTCAGAGCGGGATTCGGGCGGAACATCGCTCGCATTTTTCCTCATCCCGCTCCAGGGCAGCGGCTCCCTCCAAGGCCGCTGCCCGCTCATGTGAAGTAACGACACCGCGAAGGGCAGTATTATGGAGTTCGGCAGCCAGGACCTCCGCTACTTTCTCCGGGAATACCAGAAGGCGCATCCCGAAGACGTACTCACCATCGAAGACCGTATCACGGACGACCAGGACGCATCGGCGTTCATCTGGAAGCTCAACCAGCAAGGCCGGGCGCCGCTCCTGCATTTTCGCAACGTCGAGGGCGTCGGCGGCGAAGTGATTGCCAACACCTTCGGATCGCGCGAGCGGATCGCCCGGATGTTCGGTACCTCCCAGGACCGGCTGCACGAAGCCTATCAGGCACGCTCGCGGCAAGCCCTGCCGCCGCGGCTGGTCGACAGCGGACCGGTCACCGAATGCGTGGAAGAGCACGACATCGATCTAGGCACGCTGCCGATGCTGAAGCACTTCGCGACGGACAGAGCGAAATACATCACCAGCGGCATAATTATCGCCGAGCACCCCGAAACCGGCGCCGGCAATCTCAGCTATCACCGCGCCATGATCCATTCGAAGAACGAGCTGGCGACGAGCCTGCATTCGCGCGGACATCTGTGGCGGCTGCTCAACATGGCCAAGGACCGCGGCGAGAACCTGAAGGTCGCCATGGTCATCGGCGCGCACCCTCTCTTCATGATCGCAGCCTCGGCGCGCCTTGCGTTCGGTGAGGACGAGCGCGACGTCGCCGGCGGCCTCATGGGCGAGCCGCTCGAGGTGGTACGGACGCCGAAATACGGCATCCGGGTTCCGGCCTATGCCGAAATCGTACTGGAAGGGGTGATCGAGCCCGAAACGCAGGTTGCCGAAGGGCCCTTCGGAGAGTTCACGGGCTACTCGTCCGACCGATCGACGAACAATCTGTTTCGCGTCGAGACGTTGCTGCGCCGCAAGGACGCGATCCTTGTCAGCGTCGCCGGCGGCAACTCGTCCGAACATCTCAATCTCGGCCGTGTTCCGCGCGAGGCGGAGATGGTGGAAAAGCTGAAGCAACGCTTCCCGAGCGTGACGGCGGTCCACTATCCGGCATCCGGCACGCATTTTCACGCCTATGTCGCCCTCAACCAGACGAGACCCGGCGAGGCCCGCCAGATCATGCTCGGCCTGCTCGGCTGGGATGCTTATCTGAAGACCGTGATCGCCGTCGATGCCGACGTGGACATAACGCGGGATTCCGACGTCCTTTGGGCCATGTCTGCCCATTTCCAGCCGCACAAGGATGTCGTCATCATCGAAGGGCTGCCCGGGAACGCGCTCGACCCTTCGGCATCCGGTATCGGTACGACGTCCCGCATGGGCCTCGACGCGACCCGCGGGCCTGATTTTCACGGCGTGCTCGCCAGGATCGACGAGGCTGCCTTCGACCGCGCTTCGGCGATTCTCGCGAAATTCGGCCGTCCTTAGAGAAAATGGCGACGCTTGGAGGTGAAAGCGATGAAGGCGGACCGGGAACAGAGAAAGCGGATCATCGTCGGCATCAGCGGCGCCTCCGGCGTGATATACGGCATCCGGCTCCTGGAGATCCTGCGGGATCTGGACATCGAGACGCACCTCGTGATGAGCCGTGCCGCCCAGATCACGCTGGCGATGGAAACGGACTTCAAGGTCGCCGACGTCGAAGCCCTCGCCTGCTGCGTCCATTCCAACAAGGACATCGGCGCCTCGTGCTCCAGCGGTTCTTTCCGCACGCTGGGGATGATCGTTGCACCCTGCTCGATCAAGACCCTCTCGGAAATCGCGACCGGCGTAACTTCCGGCTTACTGTCCCGGGCGGCGGATGTAACGCTGAAGGAACGCCGTCGGCTGGTTCTCATGCTGCGCGAAACGCCATTGCACATCGGCCATATTCGTTCGATGGCCCAGGCGACGGAGGCGGGGGCGATCATCTGTCCCCCCGTCCCGGCCTTCTATGCCCGTCCGCAGACGCTGGACGAGATGGTCAATCATACCGTGGCACGCGTCCTTGATCTGTTCGATATCGATACCGGGCTCGCACATCGCTGGAGCGGGCGGCGCGCTGCCGTCCCTTCCCGCCCACGTGAAGATATCGAGGTGAAGATGAGGTGAGGAATACCGCCCGTTCGCCGGCCGGAGGAGGGTCGGGGTTCGGCGCTAGGCTCTTGGAAAAATAATGGGAGGAGCGAAATGAATACGGACTCGAAGTGCGATGCTATCGAAGAAATGTTTCCCGCGCCGAAACTGGCGGCGCTCGGCCTGCAGCATGTCCTGGTGATGTATGCCGGTGCCATCGCGGTTCCCCTGATCATCGGCAGCGCGCTGAATCTCTCCAAGGATCAGATCGCCATGCTGATCAGCGCGGATCTTTTCTGCTGCGGCATCGTCACCCTCATCCAGTGTCTCGGCATCTGGAACGTCGGCGCGCGTCTGCCGATCATGATGGGCATCGGCTTTACCGCGGTTCCCCCGATCATCGCCACGGGCACGGATCCGGACCTCGGAATGCCCGGCGTTCTCGGTGCGGTCATCGCATCCGGCGTGTTCACGCTTCTGGCCGCCCCCTATTTCAGCCGCTGGGTTCGCTTCTTCCCGGCGGTGGTCACCGGAACGGTGATGCTGGTCATCGGCCTGTCCCTGATGCGGGTCGGAGTAAACTGGGCGGCGGGTGGTCAACCCATGATAAAAGGCCCGGACGGGCTCATTCCCAATCCGGCCTACGGTCAGCCCTTCGCTCTTGCGGTCGCTGCCATCGTGCTGGTTTCCATTCTCCTGATGACCCGCTTTCTCAAGGGATTTCTCGCGAACCTGGCCGTCCTGTTCGGCATAGGGATCGGATTTGCCATCGCTGTCGCTTTCGGAAAGGTGGATTTCCAAGGGGTCGCCGATGCGAGCTGGATCACGGTCGTGACGCCGTTCGCCTTCGGCATGCCGATATTCGACCTGTGGGCGACGGTTGCGCTCTGCACCGTCATGATCGTCATGATGATCGAAGCGACCGGCCAGATCCTCGCCGTCGGCGACATGGCAGGCCGCACGATCAGCGAAGCCGACCTGGCGCGCGGGCTGCGCACGGATGGTCTCGGCAACATTATCGGCGGGATATTCAACACCTTCACATACACCACATATGCCCAGAATGTGGGCCTGCTCCAGATCACCGGTGTGATGAGCCGCTGGGCGGTTGCCGCGGGCGGCGTGGTGCTGATCCTTCTCGGCTGCCTGCCGAAGATCGCATTCATCACCGCGTCGATACCGAGCTATGTCGTCGGGGGCGCCGCGATCGTGATGTTCGGCATGGTCTCGGCGACGGGCGTCAAGATTCTCGCCCGGGTCAACTTCGTGGACAACCGCCGCAACCTCTACATCGTCGCCGTCAGCGTCGGCCTCGCGATGATCCCGGTGGTCGCCGACAAGATCTTCGCCCAGCTGCCGGAGTTCATCGACCGGTTCTTCCACAGCGGCGTTCTCGTCGGAACCTTCTCGGCGGTGCTGCTCAACCTGCTCTTCAACGGCGTTCCTCCGCGCGAGGAGGTGCAGCCGGATTTGGTCGGTGAGGGGGCCATGCGGCATCCCGGCTAGGCGCACCCGCAAGCGAATGCACGGCATGCACTGCCCCCGGCCATGGCCGGGGGCAGTGCGGTTTTATGCAATCAACAGCGGGTGAGGTGACCCCCTTCTGCCCTCGCCTTTTCCGGCCGGCTGCGGCAAGTGGGATCCGCTGTTCGCGCTCAAACATGACAAATCCGCCGAAGCCTCCCGGCCTCGGCGGATTGGCGTCATTCCCCCGGATCAATTATCCGTATTGCCCGCCGAGGCAAGGCAAAGCTCCAGTCCTTTTTCCAGCGCCGCCCGGTCGAGGTTGCGGCCGATGAAGACCAGCTTCGTGTAAGGCATGTCCTTCCCCCAGACATGGTCCGGACGGAAGTCCATCAGCTTGTGCACCGCCTGCAGCACGAAGAAACGAGCATCGCCGGCAATCGCTATGATGCCTTTGGTCCGGAAGATGTCGTCGCCTTCCTCCCGAAGCAGGCCCGAGAGATAGTCCGTCAGGCGGCGCTGGTCGAAAGGCCGGTCGAAGACGAAGGATTCCGAGCTGACCGTCGCGTCATGCAGATGATGGTTATGGTGGTGATGATCGTGGTGGTGATCGAGGTCGAGCAGCTTGGCACGTTCGGCGACGTAGGACGGCACGAAGCCTGAAATGCCGAGAATGCTTGACAGCTCCACCTTGCCGTAGCTCGAGCGTACGATTTCGGCGGTCTGGTTGAGCTTGCGCATGCCGCGCTCGAGCGGAGCGATCTCTCCTTCCGATACGAGGTCGATCTTGTTGATGATGATGCGGTCGGCGGCGACGATCTGGTCGACGGCCTGGTTGTCGCGTCCGTCCAGGACGGGATCGTCGATATGCTGCCCTATGTGCTTGGCATCGACCAGCGTCACGATGCCGTCCAGCGTTACGTGCTTGCCGATTTCATCATCGATGAAGAAAGCCGTCGCGACGGGGGTCGGATCGGCAAGCCCGCTGGTCTCGACCAGGATGTGGTCGAACTTGTCCTTTCGGGCAAGCAGCTTCTGCAGCACCTCTATCAAATCGTTGCGCACATCGACGAAGCAGCAAATGCAGCCGTTCTTCATCTGGTAGATCTCTTCCTCGGAGGCGAGCACGAGATCCGAGTCCACATCCACCTCGCCGAATTCGTTTTCGATCACCGCGATGCGGTGACCGTGTCGTTCCGTCAATATGTGGTTCAAAAGCGTTGTCTTTCCGGCACCGAGGAAGCCGGTCAGGATGGTGACGGGAATTTTGCTGTCCTGAAGATGGTTGGTCTGCATCACTGCCTCGTTTCGTTGACTTTGGACTTGAGGGCGTTCAACACTTGCTCCGGCGTAATCGGATAGTGGTGGAAGCGGACGCCGATGGCGTCGTAGATAGCGTTGGCGATGGACGGTCCGATCGCGATGATCGGATCCTCCCCGACGCCCTTGGCACCGTAGGGACCGCCGGGATCCGGCGCCGTCTCGAGGATGATGGTGCGGATCGACGGCATGTCCATCGACAAGGGCATCTTGTAATCGACGAAGCTCGGATTGAGGGAACGGCCATCGGTAAGGTCGATGACATAATCCTCGCTGAGGGTGTGGCCGATGCCCTGCTGAATGCCGCCCTCGATCTGTCCGGCCGCGGCGATCGGATGGATGACCCTGCCGATCTCGTGTACCGGCACGACCTCGATAACGGCGACCTCGCCGGTTTCGGTATCCACCTCGACTTCGGCGAAATGGGCGGCGAAGGAGTAGGACTTGGTCGGCATGTAGGTGCCTACGCCGACCAGTTGCACCGCCGGCATTCCCCGTTGCGGCCCGACGGCCTCGCAAAGCCGGATGCTGCGGTTCGAGCCGTTGGTGACGACGACGAAACCGTCCCGGATCGCGAGATCCTCGGGCTCGGCCTTGAGCAGGGGCGCGGCGTGTTCGAGCACTTGTCTGCGCACGTCGGCGGCTGCGAGCTGAGCCGCCCGTCCGCCGAGATAGGTCGTGTGGCTGGCGAAGGCACCGATATCCCAAGGGACGATATCGGTATCCCCTTGGACGACCGAGACGGCTTCGAAGGGCACGCCGAGTTCCTCGGCGACGATCTGCGACAACGCCGTGTGCGCGCCGGTGCCGAGCCCAGCGGTGCCGGTGATCAGCGTCACCGTTCCGTCCTCGTTCATCTTCACGATTGCGTTGCCCTGTTCCTTGATACCCGGATAGGCACTGGATCCATGCATTTCGCAGCCGATCCCGATCCCGCGGCGCCTGACGCCTTCCGGCTTCTCTCGCATGCGCAAGTCGTGCCAGTTCGTCTCCTGCATGACGCGGCGGATGCAATCCCCGAGGCCATGTCCGACGATCGGGTGCCCGGAGGGTGCCATGTCGCCCTCGCGTACGGCGTTCATCAGCTTGAACTCGGCCGGATCGAAGCCGAGCTTCTCGGCCGCCTCGTCCATCATGAGGTCGAGCGCATAATATGTCTGAACGACGCCGTAGCCGCGAAAGGCGCCGGCAATCGGCGAATTGGTATAGATGCAGCGGCCTTCCAGCCGCACATTCTCGCAGCGGTAGAGCGAGGTCAGCGCTGCAGTGCCGACATTGGTGACGCCGGGACCGTGCGAGCCGTAGGCGCCGGAGTTGAAGGTGACCCTGGCTTCGCGTGCGACGATCCGGCCGTCTTTGGTGAAGCCCTGCTTCAGCCATATCTTGCCGGGGTGACGCGAGCGGCCGCCGAGGAAGGTTTCCTTGCGGCTGAACTCCATCTTGACCGGACGCCCCGTCTGCCGCGCAAGCAGGGCGCAGAGGAATTCGTTCTGGAAAAGATCCTGCTTCGCGCCGAAGCCGCCGCCCATGTGATCGACGATAACGCGTACCTTGTTCAGCGGTACACCGAGCACTTCGGCAAGCGTGCCGCGGACCATGAATGCGCTCTGGGTCGAGGTCCACATGGTGAGTTTGCCGTTGCCGTCCCACTGGCTCACACAGACATTGGGCTCCATATAGGCCGGTGTCGGGCGGCCGAGATCGTATTCGCGCTCGAGGATCAGATCCGCCTCGGCGAAACCCCTGTCGACGTCGCCGCGGGTGACGAAGACCGGCGGCAGCACTTGGTTCCGGTCGAGACCGTTCTCATGGATCGGCGGAGCGCCGGGCTCCGATGCGGCTTCGATGGTGAAAAGGCCAGGCAAGGGCTCGTACTCGACCTCGATGAGCGCGACTGCGCGCTCGGCGATTTCCTCGCTGACGGCAGCGACGGCGGCGACGCCCTCGCCCCAATATCGCACCCTGTCATCGAGAATGTACTGGTCCTTGGTAACGGATGCCGAGCGCGGATGCGGCGAGCCCGCATGCAGGACGCGCGGGACGTCCCGGTGCGTCAGCACCGCCTTGACCCCCTCGAGCGCCAGCGCCTTGCTCGTGTCGATGCTCCTGATGCGCGCATGCGCGATGTTGCTGCGCTTCATCTTGGCATGGAGCATGCCGGGCAAGGCGACGTCGCCTGCATATCTGGCCGTCCCCGTGACCTTCTCCAGCGTATCGGACCGCTTGACGCTCTTGCCCACGACGGTGAAGTCCCGGTCGGACAGGTCTCTGTCGATCCTTTCATAGGTGTTCATAGTGTCTCCGCCTTTCTCAGTTCCTCGGCCGTGGCCCGAACAGCGTCGATGATCTTGGTGTAGCCGGTGCATCGGCAGATATTGCCGGCTAGAGCGAAGCGGATTTCGTCCTCGCTCGGGTCCGGGTTTTCGTCGAGCAGCGCCTTGGCCATCATGATGATGCCCGGTGTGCAGAAGCCGCACTGGGCACCGCCGTGCTCCATGAATTTCTGCTGCAGCAGGTGCGGCCGGTCGTAAGCCGGCTGCAGGCCTTCGATGGTCTCGATCGTCGCGCCTTCGGCCTCGACGGCGAGCACCAGACAGGCATTGACCGGCCTTCCGTCCATGATGACCGTGCAGGCGCCGCAGTCTCCGACGTCGCAGCCTTTCTTGGTTCCGGTGAGACTGCCCTCGTTGCGTAGCGCGTCGAGCAGCGTACGGTTGGGAGCAACCGCGAGTTCACGGGCCTCGCCGTTGACCGTCATCGAAACGAGCCGGTTCATTGTGCACCTCCCATGGCGTAGCCGATCGCCCGGCGCGTAAGCACGCCGACCATGTCGCGGCGGTAGGCCGCGCTTGCGCGCACATTGCCGATGGGAGTGGCTTCCTGCATTGCGCTTTCCGCAGCCTCGGCCAGCAGCGCCGCGTCGATCGTCCGTCCCCTGAGAAGGTCCTCGGTCCTGCGGGCGCGGATCACGGTCGGCGCCACGGCGCCGAGCGCGA
This sequence comes from Sinorhizobium sp., assembly GCF_059070375.1. Classification (NCBI taxonomy): domain Bacteria; kingdom Pseudomonadati; phylum Pseudomonadota; class Alphaproteobacteria; order Hyphomicrobiales; family Rhizobiaceae; genus Sinorhizobium; species Sinorhizobium sp. The sequence continues at coordinate 1,499,382 of NZ_JCACWC010000002.1, read as the reverse complement.
TGCGGATGTCCGAGCAGTGCCCGGCCGCGTGTTCGATACTGACGGCAACGCCGACGGTCGCGAGTTCCATCGCCTTGCGGCGGCCGTGCTTGATGTAGGCGCGGCCGCTCGTCGGGCGGGGCGCCGGCAGGGATATGCCGGTGACGATATCTCCGGGCGAAAGAACAGTCCGGCCGGGACCGGTGAAGAAGTCCTCCAGCAGAACGGTCCGCTCGGTGCCTCCATTATAGACGGTCAGGCTGGCGCCGTCGGCGATCAGGGGCGGGATCGTATCCGCCGAGGGCGAGGCGCGACAGATGTTGCCGACCACGGTCGCCCGGTTGCGCACCTGCACCGAGCCGAGGAGGCTTACCGCCTTGGCGAGGTTCGGATAGTTGCCGATGACATGCGGCGAGGTCTCTATCTCCCGGACCGTCACCAGCGCGCCAAAGCGAAGCCCGGCGGCCGGATCATAGGTAAAATCCCTCAGGTTCTGGATCTTCTTGATGTTGACGACGTGAAGGACGCTGCGAAGCTCCTCCTTCATCTCGACCAGCAGATCGGTGCCGCCCGCGATGATGCTGGCATCCTTGCCCAGCCGCCTCAGCAGATCGCTGGCCTCCGCCAGGCTTGCCGGCTCGTAATATTCGAACGGTTTCATGCATTCCTCCTCCCAAAAAACAGCGGTCGCCGCCGCGTGCCGCACTGATTCAATCGAAACCGGGGTCGCCATCCTCCCCTCGTTCGGTTTCGCCGGACCCCGCGTTAGCCTGAACGGAGCGAAACGCCTGCATGGCCGCTGCTCGATCGGCCACCAGTTCACGTTCCAGGGCCCGCAGGTGCTCCGTGTTGAGGCGGGCGGCCCTTTCGCCATCTCCGCTTGCTATCGCTTCGACGATCTCGGAATGCGCGTGATTGCCGCAGAAGCGCGGCTCGGTGTCCGGCCTTGACCAGGAGAGCAGCGGCTGGCGGTTGATGAGATCGCGTATCACCCCGGTCAGCACGTCGTTGCCGGCCATTTCCGCCAGAAGCAGATGGAACCGCCGGGACAGATGCCGGGCTTCTTCCATGCGGCCCTCTTCATAGGCGTTGCGTTCGTCCTCCACGAACGACCGCAGGCGCGCACGCTCCGCCTCGCCGATCGTGCCGGCGAGCTTCTCGACCGTCGCTGTCTCGATCACGATGCGCGCGTCGAATATCTGCCGCGCTTCGTCGGGCGAGCACATGGCGATGGACGCTCCCTTGTTGGGACTGAGTTCCACCAGCCCGGCATGCGCCAGGCGCATGAGCCCGTTGCGTATGGCCGACCTGTTGGCGCCGGAGGCGATGGCCAGCTCGCGCTCGATCAGCCTGGCGCCGGGGGCCACCCGATGATGCATGATCGCCTCGACGATGACCTGGACGACACGCTGCTCGGCCTCAGGCCCGCTCATCGCGGCCCCGGCAGGGGGACGGTATCTTGCACTCCTGGGAAAGGGCGACGCGGCCATCCGAAACACTCCAGATTAGATTGTCAACAATCTATACTTGGATGACCGGATGTCAACGTTATGTATTATTCGGCAATGTCGACACCTATATTCATGACGCCAGCGTATTTACAGCGTACGCCTTGCAGATTGCTCGCATTTCCGCCGGATTACCACGCATAAATTTGGCTGAATGAAATCACTTGCGGAATTTCATCGGTTCCAACTCCGGTGAAAAACCCGTTTTTATCCCGTTGCAACTGATTTTTCAGGGGATGGAATGGCGACTTGCATGCCATTATCTTATTTTATTTCTTTCGCAGCCGTACGCTGCACTGGGCGATGCGGAGCTGCCGGACAATTCATAAGCAAACCGAAACAATATATATCTATTATGAAATTGCCTCAATAATCGCCGCTTCTTAGTCTCCATACAGATGGAATGGGCCGGACGGAATGGGCCAGACGGAATGGAATGGAGTCACTCGATGCATACGGTTCTCGGAACCCGTCATGGCGGTGCCCGCCGTGCACTTCTCCTGCGTGGCTGCCGCATCGCCGGTGAAGCCGCGGCAGGCGCTGAACGCGACATTCTCATAGGGGAAGACGGGCGCATCGCCAGCATCGGCCATCGCCTGGAAGCAGGCCCGGATGTGATCGGCGTCGATCTCCGCGGCGCGCTCGTCTCGCCGGGCTTCGTCGACGTCCACCAGCATCTGGACAAGACTGGCGTCCTCAAATTCACGCCCAATCCCTCGGGAACCTTGCAGGGAGCGCGGGAGGCATTCGCCAGATATGCCCGCCAGGCGCCGGAAGAAGACGTGACGCGACGTGCGGCACGAACCATGGAACGCTGCCTTGCCCGCGGCACCACGGCGATCCGCAGCCACATCAATGTCGACAAGGATGCCGGCTTCAACGGCATCAATGCCTTGGCACGGCTGAGATCGGAATGGGCGGACCGGCTGACGCTGCAACTCGTCGCGTTCATGACGCCGCATCCCAACCAGGATATCGAATGGCTGGAGAAGAACATCGATGCCGCAGTCGAACAGGCCGACGCGGTCGGGGGCACCCCGGCGGTCGCCGAGGACCCGATGCGGTATCTCGACATCCTCTTCGCCGCGGCCGAGCGGCATGGCCGGCCCATCGATCTGCACCTTGACGAACACCTGAACCCCGAACGGCCGCTTTTCGACGCCGTGTTCGAGCGGGTCCGGAGATTTGGCCTGCAGGGTCGCACTCTCCTCGGGCACGCATCCGTCCTGAGCGCGCTGCCGAGGAAGGAATTCGAGCGCATACGCGACCAGATGGTCGATCTCGACATCGCCGTCGTGACACTGCCTGCGGCCAATCTCTACCTGCAGGGCCGCAGCCACGACATGTTGCCGCCCCGCGGTCTGACGCGCGTCGCCGAACTGATCCGTTCGGGGGTCGCCATCGCGACCGCATCCGACAATATCCAGGATCCGTTCGTGCCGACCGGCTCGGGCGACATGCTCGAGATCGCGCGCTGGACGCTGCTTGCCGGGCACCTGCGGGGCGACGAGCTTGCCACCGCCTATGACATGATCACCGCAATACCGGCACGCATGATGAATCTCGGCACCGATTACGGCATCCGCGAGGGCGCCTGGGCGGACCTCGTCGTCACCGATTGCGAGGATGTCAACGCGCTCGTCAGCGGGGGTCCCGACTGCATGCAGGTCCTCGTGAAAGGCCGGCCGGTTGCAGCACCCGCATCGCCTGCCATGGAGGCCATACGCGCATTGGAAGATGTCCCCTGAACGGCAACAAGCCGTCGGACGGGCATGATGAGGAGAGGAAGGGAGGAGCATCATGATGATTACGAGAAGAGGCTGTTTGGCGTCGGCGGTCGCAATGGCCGCGCTCATTGCCGCCGGGCCGGCTTTCGCCGGGGGCGCATCGTTCAAGATGGGACTGCTGGTTCCCGGCAGCATTTCGGAAGAAGGATGGAACAGGATAGGCTTCAACGCGCTCAAGGGCGTGGAGAAGGAACTTGGTGCCGAGGTCAGCTATGTCGAGCTGCAGCAGAACCCTGCATCCTTCGAGAAAGCCTTCCGCGACTTCGCCAGCCAGGGCTACAACGTCATTCTCGGGCACGGCTTCGAGTTTCAGGATGCCGCTCTCGAGGTCGCGCCGGAATATCCCGATACGGTCTTTCTCATTTCCTCGAGCTACATATCCGAGGGAAATGTCATCGGCCTCAACACGGATACGAGCCAACCTTTCTACCTGATGGGCGTGATCGCGGCCAAGACGGGGAAGAAGGCGGGTCTCGTCGGAGGGATGGAGATCCCGCCGATAAAGGAGGCCTTCGAGGGTTTCACCAACGGCGTGCGAAGCGTCGCGCCGGACTTCCCCGTCAGTGAAGTCTATATCGGCAACTTCACCGACGCGACCGCGACCAAGGAGGCAAGCCTCAGCCTGATTTCGCAAGGGGCCGACTTCGTGCTGCCGAATGCTTCAGGGGCGACGGTGGGGGGATTCCAGGCAGCCGCGGAATCCGGTGCCGACGTCAAGACGTTCAGCATCTTCAGCGACTACACCTCGGTCGCTCCCAAGAACATTCTCGGGCTTTACGTCGCCGACTATGCCCGGGGCGTCATCCGCATCGTCGGGGACATCAAGAACGGCAAAAAGCCGACGACCAATGTCGAGTTCGGCCTGAAAGATGCCGACGTCATGAGGTTCACCTACAATGATCAGGCTGCAAATCCGGTGACGGAGGACGTGCGCAAATACGTCGATGAGGTGAAGGGCAAGATCGCAGCCGGTGAAATCAAGACCCGGCAGAGATAACGTCCGCAGGTACAAGAAGGATGGGGCACTGCCCGAAGGATCGGGCCGGCCCGGCCGTTCGCATGCGCCCCATCCGGCCACGATAACCGCTTCGATCGATCGTTCGATGGAAAGCTTCAGGCTTTTCCTAATCCGAAGGCAGCAAACTCATGGCAAACAGTGAAAGCGGACAGCCGCTGGCGGTTGTCCCCCAGGCCTATGGCGCCCTCTGGCGAGGCCTGCTCGGTCCTTTACGCACGATCATCCAGCCGGTCGCCGCTGTCGTTGTGGCTCTCGCATGCGGGGCGGCGCTTCTTGCCTTCAACGGCTACGAAGCACGCGCCGTGATCGACGTGATGGTACTTGGCGTCTTCCAGGACACCCGCTCGATCGCCGAAATTCTCCTGAAGGCGACGCCGTTGATCCTGATCGGCGTCGGCCTTTGCGTCGCCTTCCGCTGCAGCATCTGGAACATTGGCGCCGAGGGGCAATTCTATGCCGGCGCCATCGCCGCAACCGCCGTGGGCGTTTCCTTCGACGGATTGAGCGCATGGGTCTATGTGCCGCTCGTCATGCTTGCAGGCGCTCTTGCCGGTGCGGCATGGGCGGCGATCGCCGGACTTCTGAAGGTCTATTTCCGGGCGAGCGAGATCGTGACGACGATCATGCTGAATTACATCGCCATCATCATGACGAGCTATCTCGTGACCGGCCCGTTGCGGGATGCGGCTGCGGCCTATCCGCAATCCGCCCGGCTGGTCCAGGAGGCGTGGATGCCGCGCATCCTGCCGAAGACCCGCCTCCACATCGGCATCCTCGTCGCCCTGGCGCTTGCCGTCGTGATGTATGTTTTCCTGTTTCGCAGCACCCGGGGCTATGCGCTGAGGGTGGTCGGCATCAGCCCGGACGCCGCGCGCTATGCCGGGATCAGCGTTCCCAGGAACATCATGCTGTCGATCTGCCTGAGCGGCAGCATGGCCGGGCTCGCAGGTGCCTTCGAGATCGCCGGCGTCACCCGGCGGCTCTTTCAGTCGATCTCTCCGGGCTACGGCTTCGAAGGGATCGCCGTCGCTCTTCTCGCAAACAACAATCCGATCGGAGCGGTCTTCTCGGGCCTCTTGTTTGCAATCCTGCGAAGCGGCTCCGAGCTCATGCAGATCACGGCGCAGGTGCCTCAGGTTCTCGTGCTCGTGATTCAGGGCATCGTCATTCTCTCGGTCGTGGGATTTGCCGTGTTGCGGATCCCGTCGATGCGCCCTTCCGAATAGGTGGACCCATGGAAGATGTAGCAAGCCTGAGCTTTCTCGCCGCGACCATCGCAGCCTCGTGGCGGCTGGCAGCGCCGCTGATGTTCGCATCAATCGGCGAAGTGTTTTCCGAGCGCGCCGGCGTCCTCAATATCGGCCTCGAAGGCGTGATGCTGGCGGGTGCCTTTGCCGGTTTCGCCGCCGCCTTCACCAGCGGAAGCATCCTGCTCGGAGTCGCCGCGGCGATCGCGGCAGGTGTTCTCGTCGGCCTGTTGTTTGCGTTCTTCACCATCACGATCAAGGCGGACCAGATCGTGGTGGGCGCTGCCATCAACCTGCTCGGTCTCGGCCTGACGGCTTTTCTGTTCCGCGCCTATTTTTCCTCGGCCGGCAAGGGCATCGAGATCGCCAAGCCAATCAATCTGCCGTGGCTGAGCGATCTGCCGTTCTTCGGCGAAGCCTTCTTCCGGCAGAACGCCTTTGTCTACAGCACGCTTCCGGTGGCCGCGCTTGCCGTGTTCGTGCTCTACAGGACGTCGTTCGGCCTGACGCTTCGCGCTGTCGGCGAGCATCCCAGGGCTGTCGACGTTTCGGGCCGCAGCGTAGCGCTCTATCGCTATGGCGCGGTGCTCATCTGCTCGGCGCTCGCGGCGCTCGGCGGCGCCTTTCTGACGCTCGCCCACTCCAACCAGTTCGTCGAAGGCATTTCCTCGGGCCGCGGCTTCATCGCCCTTGCGGTGGTGGTCTTTGCGAGATGGTCGCCGATCGGCGCCTTCATCGTCTCGCTGCTCTTCGGGGTGTTCTATGCGTTGCAGCTGCAATTGCAGGCGCAGCCGGTGCTCTTCCTCCCCTATCAGCTCTTCCAGGCGCTGCCCTACGTCATGACGATCGCGGCGCTGATATTCGTCCGAAACCGGGTCGACACACCGAGCATGCTCGGCGTCGCCTACAAGAAAAGCTGAGGGGGAGAAATGACGGGCAAGCAACTGCTTTTGATGGATGGCATCCATAAACGGTTCGGACCGCTCATCGTCAGCGCCGGCGTGACCCTCGACGTCGAAGAGAACGAAATTCACGCGCTGCTCGGCGAAAACGGCGCCGGCAAGACCGTTCTGATGAGCATTCTTTGCGGCGTTCTCTCACCCAATGAAGGGCGGATCGTCTTCAAGGGCCGGCCGCTCAAGTTGGGCTCTCCCCGCGAAGCGATCAAACATCGTATCGGCATGGTGCACCAGCACTTCATGCTGGTCCCCAACCTCACGGTCGCGGAAAACTACGTGCTGGGCCAGGGCTCGCCTTTCAGGGTGATCCGCGACATGAAGGCGGTCCATGCGCGTATTCTGGAGCTCAGCGACCGCTACGGTCTCGACGTCGCGCCCGACGCGCTCGTCTCCAGCCTGTCGGTTGGCGAACAGCAGCGGGTCGAGATCCTCAAGGTGCTCTACCACGGCATCGAACTGTTGATCCTGGACGAGCCGACCGCGGTCCTGACGCCTCAGGAAACGGACCGTCTGCTGCATCTGCTTCGCCAACTCGTCGCGGACGGTAAGACGGTCATCTTCATTTCGCACAAGCTGGACGAGGTGATGCGCGTCAGCGATCGCGTCAGCGTCATGCGCGATGCCGAGGTGGTACGTACCGTGAAAACGTCCGAGACGAACGCGCGCGAACTGGCGCGCATGATGGTCGGCAGAGACGTCCTGATGGATTTGCCGCGCGCACCTCTCGAGCCCGGTCGTGTCGTGCTGTCGGTCGAGCATCTCAGCTGCGACGGCGAAGCCGGGCTTCCGGCACTGCGAGACGTATCTTTCGAGGTCAGAGCCAATGAAATCGTCGGGATCGCAGGCGTCTCCGGCAATGGCCAGAGCGAGCTGGCGCTGGCCCTGACGGGGCTCCTTCCGGTGGCGTCCGGCAGCGTCACGCTCGACGGGACCCAACTGGCGGGCCTGTCGTCCCACGAGATCAATCAATTGCCCATGGCGCATATCCCCGAGGACCGCCACAGGATGGGCATCGTGTTGCCGCTGCCACTGACGGAGAATCTGATCCTCCAGCGGTTCGACAAGCCGCCCTTCTCCTCTCGTGGATTGCTCGACCTGAACGAGATCACGAAGCAGACCCGTGATCTCATGCGGCGCTTCAAGGTCAAGGCGTCGGGACCGGGGGACCGCATCCGGAATTTGTCGGGCGGCAATCAGCAGAAGCTCGTCGTCGGGCGGGAGCTGGACCGCCGGTTCGATTTCCTGCTGATCAATCAGCTTACGCGCGGCATCGACATCGGCGCGACCGAGCTGGTGATGCACAAGATTCTCGAGCAGCGCAGCGCCGGCAAGGCCATTCTGCTGATATCCACGGAGCTCGAGGAACTGTTCACGCTCTCAGACCGCATCCTCGTCATGTATGAAGGCCGCCTCGTCGGCGAAATTCCGCCCGACCGCAGCCGTCTGGAAGAGATCGGGTTGCTGATGGCCGGCAAATCTCCGCTGTCGGCAGCTTGACGAACCGGTCCAAGGCGATCGCGGGTACATCCATTGTTTTTGCGCCAGAAAAAGGGGAACTTGGCTCAAGCGGAACGGGAACAGGCAGCGCTGCTGCCTGGCGCGAGACAGAGAAGTACCGATGAATGTGACACTTCGCCAGTTGCAGGCCTTCATTGCCGTGGCCGAACTCGGGCGTTTCCATCTGGCGGCCGACCACCTGGGACTGACGCAGTCGGCGATCAGCATCCTGATCAAGGATCTGGAGGTTGCCCTCAAGCACCGGCTGTTCGACCGGCACACACGCATGGTCAGCCTTACGACGGCCGGAGCGGAATTTTTGCCCCAGGCCCGCAAGGTCATGTCGGATCTCGAGATCGCGGTTGCGAATGTGCACGAACTGGCAAGCCTGCAACGCGGCCGGGTCACGATCGCCGCGGCAATCGTGCTGGCCGCGACCTTGCTGCCGCCGGTCATTGCGCGCTTCGTCAAGCGTTATCCCGACATATCGGTACAGGTGCGGGACATGCCGGAGGAGGAGATCCGTTCCGCATTGAAGCGGAACGAGGCGGATCTCGGCATCGGCACCGTTTCCGCCGACGATCCGGAGATCCAGGCCAGCGTGCTGATGCGTGACCAGCTCACCTTGATCTGCCGCTCCGACCACAGGTTCGCGAAGGCGCGGCAGGTGAGCTGGGCAAGCCTCGCAGGCGAAGGCCTGATCGGACTGGCAAAGGACAACCCCCTGCGCGGGCTCGTCGATCGCGCGCTGATCGCCTCCGGTGTCGAGGTCAAGACGAGATACGAGGTGCGATTCTCGACGACGGCGATCAGCATGGTGGCGGAAGGCCTGGGTATAGCGATCCTTCCGGAAAACTCCCGCCAGCTCACGACCAATGTGGACGTCCGAATCGTCGAGCTGGTGGATCCGGTCATCAGCCGCAACATCTCCATTCTGCAATACCGCCAACCCATGCTCTCGCCGGCGGCGGCGAAAATGAAGGAATTTCTCATGGGAGCGAGCCGCAAACTCTCGTGATGCAGGCCACTTCCAGGAAAAGTGCTGAGCGACCTTCCGACCGGACGTGCGTGTGTGAGATCAACTGCCGACCGGTGCGGGGCGAAGACCTCGTCGAAGGTCGGCATGACGAGCCCGGCCGCGCGCCGGCCCGAGCCCCACGTCCATAAAGAACAGATCGGCGTCATCCGGCCGCGTCGGTTCGCCGTTGCTCTTGAAGCGCCCGGCGCATCGACTAGATCATAGATGTTGTCCGCCCCGGAGGTTCCCAACGGAGGCTCACAACGCTTCATGACATCCCGATCCAAGGAGCGTCGCTCATGAAGATAGCCCAGATCGCACCGCTGTTCGAACGTGTACCGCCGAAGCTCTACGGCGGGACCGAGCGCGTCGTTCACCACCTGACGGAAGAGCTCGTCCGGCAGGGCCATGAGGTCACCCTCTTTGCGAGCGGCGACTCGATGACCTCGGCAAAGCTCGTTCCCTGCTCGGATATGGCGCTGAGACTGAACCCTGCGGTTCTGGACCCGATTCCCTATCACATGCTGATGCTGGAGGAAGTGCGCCGGCAGGCGAACGGCTTCGACGTCCTGCACTTCCACATCGATCTCCTGCATTTTCCCCTCGTTCGCAACCTCGCCGGAAAGACGGTGACGACGCTGCACGGCCGCCTCGATCTGCCCGACCTCCAGCCCTTCTATGCCGCATTCCCGGATGTTCCCCTGATTTCGATCTCCGACGACCAGCGAAAGCCGATGCCGCCGGTCAATTGGGTCGCCACGGTCCATCATGGTCTGGCTCCGGACGTCCTTCCCTTCACCGGCCAGCCGAGGGGCGACTATCTCGCCTTCCTTGGCCGCATCTCGCCCGAAAAGCGGCCCGACCGCGCGATCGAAATCGCTGCCCGGGTCGGCATGCCGCTGAAGATCGCCGCCAAGGTCGACAAAGCGGACGCGGCCTATTGGCTGAACGAGATCGAGCCGCTTGTCCGGCGCTATCCGAACGTCGAATTCATCGGCGAAATAGACGAAGGTCAGAAGGGCGAATTCCTTGGCAACGCACGTGCCCTTCTCTTCCCGATCGACTGGCCCGAACCGTTCGGGCTGGTGATGATCGAGGCGATGGCCTGCGGCACGCCGGTGGTCGCCTTCCGCTGCGGCTCGGTGCCGGAGGTCATCGACCACGGCGTGTCGGGCTTCATCGTCGACAGCATGGAGGAGGCCGTGAAGGCGGTCCACGAACTCGACCGGCTCGATCGCCACACGGTCCGGGCGACCTTCGACAGACGCTTCACCGCCCGACGCATGGCAGATGACTATCTGGATCTCTATCGCGCCCTGGCAGGCGGCGCCCAAAGGGTCCTGCCGATCCATGCGGCGAACGAAAGCGGGGCAGGCCCCGGCTCTACCAGGGTCGCCTGATACCGGATCACGGATGAGTTCTGATCGACCTGAACGCATCGTGATCTACTCGAGGAGCGAAGCGGGATGCGCGTGGAAAACGGCACGCACCTCCCTCATTCTGCTCGCACGCAACGGAGACCGATCCGATGGGAAGCAATCTCTCCGGGGGGCCGGCCCAAGCCGCTCCCGACGTGACATCTGCGGACGACCTGGGGCCTGCAGCGGTTTCGCGTTACGAGCGAAGCTCCAGATCCCTGAAGCACGGCGATACCTTCGCCGTGTTCGATCACAACGGCGACGCATTTTCCTCTCCTTCCAATCCGGAGGGGATCTTCCACCGCGACACCCGCCATCTGTCGCAGTTCGTGCTGACGTTGAACGGCGCCCGGTCGCTGTTGCTGAGTTCCACGCTCAGGGACGACAATGCCACGCTCGACTGCGATCTCACCAATCCGGCTCTCGTGCTCGATCCCGGTGGCGAGGTGTTGAAGCATGACCTCATTCACGTGCGCCGTACCCGGTTCCTCTGGCAGGAGGCCTGCTACGAGCGCCTGGTCTTCCGAAACTTCGATGAAGTGCCGAGAAGGCTGCAGGTCGAATTGTCCTTCGCCGCCGACTTCGCCGACCTTTTCGAGGTGCGGGGCACCCCCAGGCGGCGCCGCGGCACCCATCACAGCGCGCTGGTCGGCAACGCCCGGGTCGTTCTGGCCTATGACGGCCTCGACGGCCAGACCCGCAGCACGACGCTCCGCTTCGATCCGGAGCCGGAGAGGCTCACCGGACAGGAGGCGAGCTTTGTCGTCGAGCTCGCGCCGCACCAGGCGCAATCGATCTTCATCGAGATCGTCTGCAACAGTGTCCGGGACAACCCGCACCCGCCGTCCTTCACCTTCTTTCTGGCGTTGCGGGATGCCAGGAGAGCGCTTCGCTACTCGGCCTCGCGCGCCGCTGCGGTGGTCACCTCCAATGCCGTCTTCAACGAAGCCGTCAGGCGCAGCGTCGCCGATCTCTACATGCTGCTCACGGAAACACCCGAAGGTCCCTACCCTTACGCCGGAATTCCCTGGTTCAGCACCGTCTTCGGCCGCGACGCGCTCATCACCGCGCTCGAAACACTGTGGCTCGACCCGGCAATCGCGAAAGGCGTGCTCAGGCATCTGGCCGCCAACCAGGCGACCGATTTCGACCCCGCCGCCGATGCGGAGCCGGGCAAGATCCTGCATGAGATGCGCTACGGCGAAATGGCGGAACTCGGCGAGGTGCCCTTCCGGCGCTATTACGGCAGCATCGACTCGACCCCTCTCTTCATCATGCTTGCCGGCGCCTATCTCGATCGCACCGGCGATCTCGATACCGTGCGGAGCCTCTGGCCGAACGTGGTGGCGGCACTTGACTGGATCGACCGTTTCGGCGACCGCGACGGCGACGGCTTCGTCGAATATGGAAGCCGCACCGCAAAGGGCCTGGTGAACCAGTGCTGGAAGGACAGCCACGATTCGATCTTCCATGCCGGGGGCAATCTGGCCTCGGGGCCGATCGCGGCCGCCGAGGTACAGGCCTATGTCTTCGGCGCCTGGCAGGCGGCCGCCCGATTGTCGCGCAAGCTCGGCCATGCCGAGGATGCGCTGCGGCTCGAACGACGGGCCGAAGACCTGCGCATCCGGTTCGACACGGCCTTCTACGATGATGAGCTTGGGACCTATTCGCTGGCCCTCGACGGGGACAAGAACCCCTGCCGCGTCCGCTCTTCCAATGCGGGCCATGCCCTCTTCACCGGCATCGCCCTGCCGGAGCGCGCCGGCAGGGTGGTGTCAACGCTGATGGCGCAATCCTCCTTCTGCGGCTGGGGCGTGCGCACGATCGCCGCCTCGGAAGCGCGCTACAATCCGATGAGCTACCACAACGGCTCCGTCTGGCCACACGACAATGCGCTGATCGCGGCAGGCTTCGTGCGCTACGGCTTTCAAGCAGAGGCGGCGAGCATCTTCGAAGGGCTGTTCGCGGCCTCCACCTACACCGACCTCAGACGTCTGCCGGAGCTATTTTGCGGCTTCGCGCGCCAGCGCGCCCGCGGGCCCACCTTCTATCCGGTTTCCTGCGTGCCGCAGGCTTGGGCGGCGGCGGCGCCCCTCTATCTGCTCCAGTCGATGATCGGCCTCGGCTTCGATGCCGGGAGGATGCATGTGACCTTGCACGAACCGACGCTCCCGCCCTTCCTGGACGAAGTCGTGCTGAAACGGCTGCGGGTCGGTTCGGGGATGGTTGACATAGCCCTAAGACGGTCGAGATCCCAGGTCGTGGTCGACGTCCTGGACCGGAGAGGCGGAGTGAAGGTGCTGACGACGCATTGAGTTGAAACGTCGCGGGAGCACCGCAGGCTGCTCCCGCGCCGCCGGACCTACACTAATGCATTAGTGTATTGCGCCATGTTTCCCGCCATGCTACATCGGCGTGGAAGATCCACCTGTCGGGAATATCCAAGCCAATGACATCCACACTTCGAAGCGCACGGTGGTTTGCCCCCGATGACCTGCGCTCTTCCGGTCACCGCTCCCGCCTGATGCAGATGGGCTATGACGCCAAGGACTGGGGCGAGAAGCCGATCATAGCGATCCTGAACACATGGTCGGATCTCAATCCGTGCCACGCTCATTTCAAGCACCGGATCGAGGACGTGAAACGCGGCGTGCTGCAGGCCGGCGGCTTTCCCGTCGAACTGCCGGTGCAGTCGCTCTCGGAAAGCTCGCTCAAGCCGACGACTATGCTCTATCGGAATTTCCTCGCCATGGAGGCCGAGGAATTGCTGCGCGGCCATCCGATCGACGGCGCCGTGCTGATGGGCGGGTGCGACAAGACCACGCCTGCCCTCGTCATGGGGGCCATCAGTGCCGGCCTCCCGATGATCTTCCTGCCGGCCGGCCCGATGCTGCGCGGGCACTACAAGGGCGAGCATCTCGGCTCCGGCTCGGATGCTTGGAAGTACTGGGACGAGCGCCGTGCGGGAACGATAACGGATGAGCAATGGATCGGCGTGGAGGAGGGGATCGCCCGCTCCTACGGCCACTGCATGACCTTCGGAACGGCAAGCACGATGACGGCGATCGCCGAGTCGCTCGGTTTGACGCTTCCCGGCGCAAGCTCCATCCCCGCCGCCGACGCCAACCACATCCGCATGAGCACGCGATGCGGCAGGCGGATCGTCGAGATGGTGCACGAGAAGCTGGGACCTGAGCAGATCATCACTGAAAAATCGGTCGCAAATGCGAGTGCAGTGGCGATGGCGACGGGCTGTTCGACCAATGCCGTGGTGCATCTCATCGCCATGGCGCGACGCGCCGGGGTGCCGCTGACGCTCGAAGATCTAGACCGGGTCAGCCGTACGACGCCGGTGATCGCCAATATCAGGCCCTCCGGCAAGCAGTACCTGATGGAGGACTTCTACTATGCCGGCGGGCTTCGCGCACTGATGGCCGAAATGAAGGAGCTCCTGCATCTCGACGCGATGACGGTGAGCGGATTTCCCCTGGGGGCGACGCTGGAAGGGGCGGAGGTGTACAATTCCGACGTCATCCGGCCGCTTTCGAACCCGATCTATCATGAAGGCTCGCTCGCCGTCCTGAAGGGCAATCTGGCGCCGGATGGCTGCGTCGTGAAGCCGTCCGCTTGCGAGGAGCGGCTGCGGGTCCATAAGGGGCCGGCGCTCGTCTTCGACAGCTATCCGGAGATGAAGGCCGCCATCGACGACGAGGATCTCGACGTCACGCCCGACCACGTGCTCATCCTCAGAAATGCGGGGCCCAAGGGCGGGCCCGGCATGCCCGAATGGGGCATGCTGCCGATCCCGAAAAAAATCCTGAAGCAGGGCTGCCGCGATATGCTGCGCATCTCCGACGCCCGCATGAGCGGGACGAGCTACGGCGCCTGCATCCTGCACGTGGCGCCGGAGTCCCATGTCGGCGGCCCCCTTTCGCTCGTCAGGACCGGAGACATCATCCGCGTCGACGTCCCCAACCGGACGATCGACATGCTGGTCGACGAAGCGACCTTGGCGAAACGCCGCGCCGAATGGACGCGGCCCGCCGACAGATACGAACGAGGCTATGGCTGGATGTTCTCGAAGCACATCAAGCAGGCCAATGAGGGCTGCGATTTCGACTTTCTCGAAACTGCCTTCGGCGCCCCCGTGGGCGAGCCCGACATTTTCTGATTTCACGAAATTCCAGGGAGGAAACATGACCACCTATGTTCTGTCCGACGAGACACGCAGGAAATTCGAAGGCGTAAGCTGCGCCACTTTATGCACCGCCCTCTTCAAGCGCGGCCTGCGCAACCAGTTCATCCAGGACGTTCGTCCGGTCTCGCCGAAGGCGAAGAACATGGTCGGCCAGGCCTTTACCCTTCGATACATCCCGGCCCGCGAAGACCTGAACCAGCTTTCCGTCTTTCAAAATCCCGAACACCCGCAACGCGCGGCCGTGGAGAAGTGCCCACCCGGTTTCGTCATGGTGATGGATAGCCGGAAGGATCCGCGGGCGGCTTCCGCGGGCTCGATCCTGGTTTCGCGGCTGATGGTGCGCGGCGTCGCGGGTGTCGTCACCGACGGCGGCTTCCGGGACAGCCCGGAAATCGGCGAACTCGACATCCCCGCCTATCACAGCCGTCCTTCCGCGCCGACGAACCTGACGCTGCACCAGGCGCTCGACATCAACGTTCCGATCGGCTGCGGCGACGTCGCCGTCTGGCCGGGAGACGTCGTCGTCGGGGATCGCGAAGGCGTGGTCATCGTCCCCGCCCATCTCGCCGATGAGATCGCCGCCGAAGCCGTCGAGATGACGGCCTTCGAAGACTTCGTCACCGAGGAGGTCCTGAAGGGCCGCTCCATCATCGGCCTCTATCCCGCCACCAAGGATGAGACGAAGACGGAATTTGCCGCCTGGCGCCGGGCCAAGGGACGCTAGGCATGACGATGCTTAGGGACATCACCATCCTTCAGGCCGCCGAACTGCCGGAAAAGACCGATCTGGAACTGAAGGAAACCTTCAATACCGTCCGGCTGCCGAAGGATGCCTCGGCGATCGGGCCGTTTCTTTCCGAATACGGAGCGCGGGTTCGCGGCATCGCCGTCAGGCACGCCCATATCGATGCGGCCATGCTCGACCGCCTGCCGGCGCTGGAGATCATCTCCAGCTACAGTGCCGGTCTCGACGGCATTGATGTCGAGACCGCGCATGCCCGTGGCGTCGTCGTCCGCAATACCTCGAAGATCCTTGCCGAGGATGTCGCCGATCTTGCGCTTGCACTAAGCATTTCGGCCACGCGCGGCCTCATGCGCGGCCACGATTTCGTGCGCGAGGGCAAGTGGGGCGAGAGCGCCTTCCCGCTCGGCCGCTCGCTGAGATCGATGAAGACGGGGATCGTCGGGCTTGGACATATCGGCTCGGCGGTCGCCGCCCGGCTGAGCGTGATGGGAGCGCCGACCGCCTATTACGGCCCGAGACGAAAGCCTGTCGATCTTCCCTATTTCGACGGCATCGAGGCTCTCGCGGCCTGGGCCGATCTTCTGATCGTCACCTGTCCCGCCACTCCCGAGACGATCGGCCTCGTCGACGGCGCCGTGCTCGCGAGCCTCGGCCCGGAAGGCTATCTGGTAAACGTCTCGCGCGGCACGATCGTCGACGAACAGGCGCTCATCACGGCGCTCGCCGGAAACGGGATCGCCGGCGCGGCGCTCGACGTCTTCGAGAAGGAGCCCTTCGTCCCGGAAGCGCTCCGCGCCGATCCGCGCGTCGTCCTCTCGCCGCACATGGGCAGCGGTACGCGCGAGACGCGGCAGCAGATGGGCGACAGCATGGTTGCCGCATTGGTGGAGCATTTCGAGAGCCGCCACGCGTGATCGTTCGCAAGAACCCCTCCCCACCCCCGCCCCACCTGTGAATGGGGTTGGGGAGGGGTTCGTTCCTTGCATTGCACGCTCGCGGCCCCGTCTCTATCCTCGCCTCCTCCCCTCGCGGTGAAAGAGCAACGCGATCGCCCCAAGGATGATCGCTCCGCCGATCACGACCTCCAGCCGGATCGGCTCGCCGAAAAGCACCAGGCCAAGAACGAGGGCGATCGGCAGCCGGATGAAGTCCACGATAACCAGCAGCGAAGCGTCGGCGAGCTTCATTGCCCTCGCGAAGGAGAGCTGGGCGAAAAGGCCGCCGATACCCTGCAGCGCCATGAGGGCGAGGCTGAACAGCGAAGGCGTCTGCCAGTAGGGCAGAGCCATGACGAAAGCCACGGGCACCGTCACGAGCAGGTTCAGCCAGGCGATGCTGAGCGGGTCCTCGCGCTCGGCCGAAACCTTCATCAACAGCGCGACGATGGCGAGACCGACCGCCGACCCCAGCGCCCAGGCCGCGCCTGACTGGAAGGTTGCGGCGCCCGGCCTGACGACGATCAGAATGCCGGCGAAGCCGGCAACGAGGCTGAGGACCCGGGCGACCGAGAACCGCTCCCCGAGGAAAAGTACCGACCCGAGCGCAACGAAGAGGGGCATGGTGAAGGCGATCGCGGTCGCGGAGGCCAAAGGTATCTCGGTGACGGCAATGAAGGCCGCGACGAGCGCCAGAAGCTTGACGACGGCCCTGATCGCATGGACGGAGAAATGCATCGACCGGCCGCTGAATTGCGCGATGCCGAGCGGAAATCCGCGGCGGCACAGCATCAGATAGAGCGCGATCAGGCTGGCAAGGTTACGGAAGAAGACGATGCCGATCGGGTGGACCTCCCCGGCCACGAAGCGCACGATGACGCCGTCCATCGCCGCGACCAGGGAATTTGCCCCCATCAGCAGGGCTCCGGCGACGGCCGCAGGCAGGGCGATCTTCTTCATGCCGCGTCGGCGGCTGTCTGCCACTTCGGCTTCGGAGTCGCATTGATGAGCTGGCGCGTATAGGCATGTTGCGGGTTGCGGAAGATCTCTTCCGTCGTCGCGTGCTCGACGATCTCGCCGCTCTTCATGACGACGATGCGATCGGCAAAGTGACGAACGATCGGCAGATCATGGGTTATGAAGATGTAGGCAAGGCCCAGCCGGTCACGCAATTCCGCCAGAAGGTCGATGACCTGCACCTGCACCGAGACGTCGAGCGCCGAGACGGCTTCGTCGCAGACGACGAGCTCCGGATCGCAGGCAAGCGCTCGGGCAATGGCGATGCGTTGCCGCTGGCCCCCTGAGAACTGGTGCGGATAGCGTTTGGCGTGCTCTGGGTTTAAGCCGACGAGCCCCAGCAATTCGGTGACCCGGTCGCGCCAGCGCGCCTTCTCCAGAATGTCCTTGTGGATGCGCCACGGTTCCGAGACGATGTCGAACACCGTCATGCGCGGGTTCATCGAACTGTAGGGGTCCTGGAACACCATCTGCACCTTCCGGCGGAAGGCCAGCAGTTGCTTGCGGTCCATCTTCAGCACGTCGCGTCCGTGAAACAGCGCCTGGCCGCCGGAAGCCTCGTTCAGGCCCAGAAGCACGCGCGCGACGGTCGATTTGCCGGAGCCGCTCTCGCCGACGATCCCGATCGTCTCGCCGGCTGCGACGTCGAAGCTCAGGTTCTTGACTGCATGCAAGCGCGCCGGCTTCGCAAAAAACCCGGACGAGAGCGTGTAGAACTTGTCGATGTTCTTCACTTCCAGGATCGGTTTCCCGGCCGGCCGCGGCGGCCTCGCCTTCGCTCCATCGTCGGCATGCGGGAGGGCATTGATCAGCGTCCGCGTGTAGCTGTGGGCGGGATTTTCGAAGACGGCGCGGGCTTCGCCCTCCTCCACGATGCGGCCGGCCTTCATGACGATCACCCGGTCGGCCATATTGGCGGCGACCTCGAGGTCATGGGTGATCATGATGATGGCAAGGCCCTCTTCGGCCTGCAGCTTCTTCAGAAGCTCGAGGATCTGCGCCTGCACGCTCACGTCGAGTGCCGTCGTCGGCTCGTCGGCAATCAGGATTTCCGGCCTGAGCGCGATCGCCATGCCGATCATGATGCGCTGGCGCTGGCCGCCGGAAAACTGGTGCGGATACTGGTCGATGCGCTTCTCCGGCTCCGGGATGCCCACGCGCCTCAATATGTCGACCGCCCTTTGCCGAGCCTCGGCACCGGTCGCAACGCCGTGGACACTGAACACCTCCTCCAGCTGCCAGCCGATCGTATAGACGGGGTTCAGATGGGAGAGCGGGTCCTGGAAGATCATCGCGATCCTCCGGCCGTTGAGGTCCCGCCGCTCACCCTCCGAAAACGAGGAGAGATCGCGCCCGCGATAGGCGACCGAACCCGCGCAGATATCGCCCGGAGGCGTGTCGATGAGCCCCATGATCGCACTCGCGCTGACCGACTTGCCGGAGCCGGACTCGCCCAGGATCACCAGCGTCTCGCCGGCGTCGACATGAAAGCTGACCCCGCTCGTCGCACGGAAGGCACCTCCAAGCGACAGGAAATCCACGGTCAGATCCTTGACCTCGAGGAGGTGTGGGCCGGTCATTTGCGTTTCTCCGGAATGCCCTTCTTCGAGCGGGCGAGTTCGATCCGCCACCGCTGCTGCGGATCGGCATAGGTGCGCCACCAGCTCGACAGGATATTGAGCGAAAGCGTCGTCAAAAGGATCGCCAGCCCCGGCCAGAAGGCGATCCACCAGGCGGTCGAGAGATAGCCGCGGCCGGTCGCGACCATGGCCCCCCAGGTGAATTCAGGCGCCTGGATGCCGAGGCCGAGGAAGCTCAGCGACGACTCGGCGAGAACGACGGTCGCGAAGTCGATGGCTCCGATCGTGACCAGCGTCGGCAGCACGATCGGGGCGATGTGACGGAAAAGGATGCGCGTGTGGTTGGCGCCGAGCGCGACGGCGGCGCTGACGAACATCCGCTCTCTCACCTCGAGCACTTCCGCACGCGTGGTGCGCAGATAGATCGGCACGCGGGTGATCGCCAGCACCAGGATGAGGTTGGTGACGGAAGGGCCCAGGCTGAAGAGGACGATCAGCGCCAGCAGCAGCGAAGGAAAGCTCATCACGATGTCAGCACCGCGCATGATCATCGTGCCGGCGGCGCCTCGCGAATAGCCGGCAATCAAGCCGAGCATGCCGCCGATGACGACCGAGCAGAGCACCGCAAAAAACGCAATGCCGATCGTGTTCTGCGCACCCACCACGAGGCGCGCGAGCAGGCTGCGGCCGAGCGTGTCGGCGCCGAGCACATAGGTCCAACCTTGAGACAGGCTGAACGGCGCCATGTTTCGTGCGCGGAAATTCGGTTTGTCGATGAGGTCGCCCATCAGCCACGGACCGAAAACGGCGCATGCGACCACGACCAGCAGGAAGATCACGGCGGCGAGCGCAAGCCAGTCCCGGCTGACGAGACGCAGTATCTGAAAACGCGAGACTTTCGTCTCGGGGGTATCGGCGGAAGTCGTCATGGCCGTCGCACTCATCTCGTTTCAAACCTTATGCGTGGATCGAGCCGCGCATAGACGAGGTCTATCGCGATGTTCAGGACGAAGATGGCAATCGCCGTCACCAGCACCGTCGCCTGGATGAGCGCGAAGTCGCGCCGTACGATCGCGTCGATCATGAGCTTGCCGATCCCCGGCCAGCCGAAGATGGTTTCCACGACGACGGCGCCGTTGACGAGGCTTGCGGCGAGGTCGCCGGCGACGGTGATGACCGGGAGGAGCGAGTTGCGCAGGGCGTGCCGGAAGACGATCCGGGACCGGTTCACGCCCTTGGCCCGCGCGGTCTTCACATAGGGCGAGGCAAGCGCACCCATCATCGTGCCGCGAACGACCTGGACCAGCAGGCCGAAGGGTCTGAGGGTCAGCACGAAGATCGGCATGATCCAATGCAGCGCCGTTCCCGTCCCGGAGGTCGGAAGCAGGCCCAGTCCGACGGAGAAGACAAGGATCGCCACGATCGCAACCCAGAAATCCGGGGCGCTGGCGCCCGCCAGCGACGCGGTGCTCGCGATCTTGTCGAACAGGCTGTTCGGGCGCGCCGCGGCAAGCGACCCGACGACGACGGCGAGACAGAGAGAAAGAACGATCGCGATCACGGCGAGCTTCAGCGTTTGCGGAAAGGCCTCGAGCGCTACTTCCATGGCCGGCCGGTTGCGGCTCAGCGCGTCCCCGAAATCGAAGCGCGCGAGATCGACCAGGTAACGGCCGAATTGCACGACCAGGGGATCGTTGAAGCCGTGCGCTTCCGAGAAGGCCTGACGCTGCGCTTCGGAAGAATCGAGCGGCAGATAGAGATAGGCCGGATCGCCGGTAAGCCTCGAGAGGAAGAAGACGAGCACCAGAAGTCCGATCACCGCGATCAGGCTCTGGCCGGCGCGTCTGAGAATGAAAGCGAACACGGCGTTTCCTTTCCACCGTAATCAAGGAGGGCGCCGCGACGTGAGACACGCCGCGGCGGCAGGTCGGGTTCGTCAGTCCTTGAAATGGATCTCGGAGAGCGCGATTTCGCTGTTCGTCTTGAGGTCCGGCTTCCAGTCGAGGCGCGAGCCGACGCGGACATAGCCGATCATGTGGTACATCGGCACGTCTGCGACGATCTCGTCGTGCACCTTCGCGAAGACCTCCTGAAACAGCTTTTCACGCTCGTCGCCGGTCGCAGCCATCGCCTTTTTCAGCACGACGTCGAGGTCGGGATCGGCGATCGTCGAATATTGTCCCTCGCTCAGATACATGACCGGAGCGGTAAACCCGGCGTCGCCCGTGTTGTTGTCGTGCTGCTGCTGGAAGAGCGTCGGCCCCCGTCCCTCCGGGAAGGGCTTGTCGAGATAGCGCACCCAGTCGGCCGCTTCGAGCTGGCGTATGGAGACGTTGAGCCCGATTTCCTGCCACATGGACCGCATCGCTTCGAGGCTTTCGGCCGAGTTCGGGAAGAAACCGTTGCGCCCGATCAGCACGATCTCCTTGTCGACCGGAGCACCCTCGGCCTTGGCTTGCTCGACCAGCTTCATCGCCTCTTCGGGATTGTAGGTCCATGGCTTGATATCGGGGTTATGACCGCGAACGCCCGGGACGACCATTTGCGAAGCCCGCAGAACGTCCTTGCCGAACAGCGCTTCGCCCATGCCGTCCCAATCGATGGCCATGTTGAGCGCCTTGCGGATGCGGACATCGTCGAGCGGCGGAATCTGCGCATCGATGCGCATGCGCGTCGTCTCTGAGTTCAGATAGGCAAAGTCCGACTCGGCATTGGTCGCGTCCTGCACGGCGATGGATGGGGTCATGTCCGCTTCGCCGGATTCGACCATGGCCGCCCGGATGGCCGACTCGCTGCGCCAGACATAGGTCGCGCGCGTGACGTCCGGCTTGGCGCCCCAGTAGGCATCGTGACGCTTCAGGACGATCTGCTCGTTGGACTTGCTTTCGACGACATAGGGTCCCGTGCCCACGGGATCGTTGCTTTCCTTGTCGAACGGCATGTTGGGGGAGACGATCTGCACGGTGCCGAGCAGCGTCGGCATGATCGGCACCGGGCTGTCGGAGGAGATCTCCACCGTCTGCGCATCGATCGCCTTCGGCGTCAGTTTGACGTCGCCGAATTTCGAGCGGCTGTCGCAGGTGAGGTCGGGGTTCATCAGGCGATTGATGGACTTGACCACCGCTTCGGCGTCGAATGCCGCGCCGTCCTGAAACTTGACGCCGCTCTTGAGATGCACACGCCAGGTCAGGTCGTCCACCTGCTCCCATTTTTCCGCTAGCCAGGGGCCGACGGTGCCCTTCTCCGTGTCGATGACAGTCAGGGTCTCGGTAATGTTTGAATTGATGATGCGGCCGATATCCGACCTGATGGAGCGACAGGGATCGAGATTGGCCGGCTGCTCCGGCAACACGATCTTCACCTCGCCTTCGGCCGCCATCGCGACGCCCGAAAAGAGCGTCGCGGTCAAGAGCGCCACGGCGCGGGTACAATAGCGGATGGTCATTTCTTTCTCCTCCTCGATAAAGACCAGGACGTTGCGGCGGGCCGTTTTCGGCCTCGTAGTCCTCCGGCACCGCATCCGCACTAGCGCACTAATGTATTAGTGTGTCCACACGAAAGTGTCAACTCAGGCTGAAGCGGTCGCGGCTGCCTTTCCGGAGCGCCCCATGCAGGCGGCTTCAGCCGCCTTCAAGCGCTCAACCGCTACACCGACGGGGCCAAGCTTCGCAGCGCTCAGATTGGAGATCATCGGCATCAGCGGGCCCGTGTCGGCGATCCCCGCCAGCCGCATGCCGTCATGAAGCACCTGCAAACCGCCAAGGTCTGTGCGAACTCTCTCGAACTCCAGAAACGGCCGGCTGAGCTCCAATGCCTCGGCTCCGCGCCCGGCCTTGTAGAGCGTAAGGAGTTCCATCGCGGCCGAAGGGGCAATGCAGACCGCGCCCGAAGTATAGGTCGTCATTGCGCGGCGGCCGAGATGGTCGTGGATCGGCGTTTCGCCCATGCCACTCGCCATCCGGTCTTTCCCGATCGCCGCCATGACGGCGTCGAGATAGGCGTCCTGCGCCGGATCGGCCCGCTCCACCGCATATTTGACGAAATCGACCGCGCCTTCGGAGACGAGGCGGGCAAGCTCGTCCGGATCGACATAATTCTCCCGCTTCAGATAGAGCACCAGGCCATGGCCAAGGACCGCCGCGAGGCGGCGCACGCCATTGGCGACACCGGCGGAATCTGCCGGAAACTGCGTCGGGAGCAGCATCACGTTCTTGAAACCCAGATCGCGGGCGATCGGCACCTGCGCCAGGGCCTTGCCGAAGTCCGGACCGATCGACGTGACGAGAGCGGTCTGCGGTGCAGCGCCCGCAATCACCGCCTCCATGCCCGCGCGATAGTCGTCCAGGCCGAAATGATAAAGGTTGGCATTTCCGCCATAGAGGAGAATACGCACCCCGCCTGCCTCGATATGGCGAATGATCGCCACGTTGGCGTCGGCGTTCACCGTCAGGTCCGCATTCAACGCGATGGGCGGGACCGCCACCACGGAAGCTGCGTAATCACGGGCGTCAAGTCGAGTTTGCATGAGAACCTCCTCCATAAGTCGGTTTTCATTACAACATGACCGATGATTTGTAAAATATATTTACCTATCAGGAGTCGATCGTTCCGTCCGTCATCCTTCGGCGCGCCTTGATGATGTGCGTTTCCATCGCCACCCGTGCCCATACGGCATCTTTCGTGCGGATCGCTTCGACGATCTCGGCATGTTCGGCAATGACCCGACGGGCGCGTGCCTGCGATCCGGACCGGGTGAGAGCAAGCGAGACATTCATGAAGCTGGTCAGCGAAACCTCCGAACCTTCCAGCGCCTTGGCGAAAAACTCGTTTCCTGTTCCCTCGCAGATCGCAAGATGGAAACGCCGGTCGCTTTCGGGAAGGAAAGCCCCGCGGCCGACCTCATGGGCGAAGGCCTCATGGGCTTCGAGGATGGCGGCAAGCTGCTTTTCCGTGCGCCGCTCCGCTGCCAGTGCTGCCGCTTGGCCTTCCACGTAGAAGCGAAGCTCCTGATAGCGCAGGAAACGCGAAATGTCCTCCAGGTCGGCCAGGTTCGGCAGATGTTGCGAGGGCCTGCTCAAGACATAGGTGCCGCTGCCACGCCGCGCTTCCACGAGGCCGTCGACCCGCAGGCGCGCAAGCGCCTCGCGGACGACCGGGCGCGAGACGCCGAAGCGTTCGGCAAGTTCGTTCTCCGTCGGCAGCCGCGCGCCCGGTTGAAAGATGCCGTTCAATATGTCGTGCAGGATGCGCCCGTAGACCTGATCGGCATAGCTCGACGGGCGGGTTTCGGCTAGGCTTTCGAGGATGGGCGACTTCGCGGGCACGGCGATCCTTCCTGTCCTGCCGGGCCGGCCGGCGAGATCCACTTCACACTAACACATTAATGCATTATTACAGGATCTGGAACCGTCCTGGAGGATTGGATTTTTGATATCGGAAGCTCCGGCTGCCAAGCACCGCAGCGGCCTTGACCGCACCCGGCAGATCGCGCCGCAAATCGTGGAATATCTGCGCGAGAGGATCCTCGCACTCGACCTTGCCCCCGGTACGGCGCTCTCGCGCGTCGAGTTGCAGAAACAGTTCGGTCTCAGCCAGACGCCGGTGCGTGACGCGCTGATGCGCCTGGAGGAGGAAGGCCTCGTCACCGTCTATCCGCAATATGCGACGCTGGTGTCGAAAATCGATATCAATCTGGCACGCCAGACCCACCTCATGCGCCGCGCCGTCGAGCAGGAAGCCGTCTTCAATCTGGCGGAAAAGCCCGGCAGGCGGCAGATCGCAGACCGGCTGCGAGCGGCGAACACCAGGCTGAAAGCCCTCGCCTCCAAGGAACATGCGGAGTTTCTGGCGGCCGACCGTGCGTTCCACTTCATCATCTTCGAGGAAGCGGGGCTGGAGCATATCTGGCCGATCATCCGCCGCCACAGCGGCCATATCGATCGTCTGCGGCGTCTCAATCTCGTTAATGTCGGCACCAAACGTGTGGTGGACACGCACGACATGATCATCGAAAGCATCGAAAAGGGTGCGCCGGTCGAGGCAGCGCAGGCGATGAAGACCCACCTCTCCGGCACGTTGTCGATGATCGACGACATCGCGGCGCGTTATCCGGACTACATAGAACTCGGCTAACATGCCGGGAGCCACGCGCGGCCACCTCATCGATAGGTTCGCGGACGACGGTCCCGCGGATCTCCTTGTCTGATCCGGCTCGCCTGAGGGCAAGTTCGACATGATGGATTATCTGCTCCTCGCCGCCTCGGGTTTCATCGCCTGGATCGTTTCGACGATCGGCGGCGGAGGCGGAGCCATGCTTCTCGTGCCGCTCATCGGCTTCATCGCCGGTGCTCAGGCCGTCGCTCCCGTGGCCGCGGTCGCCACCGTCATTGCGGGAGGCGGGCGCATCCTGGTGTTTTTCCGGGATATCGAATGGCGCGTCGTCGCCTGGGGTCTCCCCGGCGCGGCCCTCGGCGGCGTCCTCGGCGCCGCCGCCTTCTCCAACACCTCGGCGGAATGGCTTCAGATCGTCGTCGGTCTGTTCCTGATCTCGACAATATTCCAGTACGGCTTCGGCCGGCGGGAAAGGACCTTCGCGGCTGCAACCTGGTGGTTTTTCCCGGCACAATTCATCGTCGGATTTCTGTCCGGCCTGATCGGAGCCATGGGGCCGATCCTCAACACGCTCTATCTCAATGCCGGCATCACCAAGGAAAAGATGGTGGGGACCAAAACAGCAATCTCCCTACCCATGCATCTCGCCAAGATCGGCACCTATACGGCGTTCGGAGCATTGACAGGCAAGCTGCTGCTGTTCGGCATCGCAGCCGGGCTGGGTGCGCTTGTCTCCAACTGGCTCGCCAAGCGCGTGCTGACGAACATGAGCGAGCTGAATTTCCGCGCAATCGTGATCGGCTTCATGGCGCTGAGCGGAGCGTTGATGATCTGGGAGCAAAGGGAGACGCTCCTGCGGATTTTGCCGGGGAGCACTTGATCCCGCCGATCGAGTGCGCACGGGTTCCACTCAGGATCTGGCCCGCCTACCGGGCCGCCGGGTGCCAGCCGGACTTCTCCGGCTGGCACTGCCGATCAGGATAGATGGTGGCGTTCCTGAAGGCCATAGACCGGCGTCGATATGCCTTCGCAGCGCGCTTTCAACTGCAGCGAAAGATATTGCGAATAATGCCGCGACTGATGCAGGTTGCCGCCGTGGAACCAGAGCGCCTCCTGCTGTGTCGGCTTCCACATGTTGCGCTGCTCACCCTCCCATGGACCCGGGTCTTTCGGCGTATCGGAGCCCAGGCCCCAGACCTTGCCGACCTTATCGGCGACCTCCTTCGAGATGAGGTCCGCTGCCCAGCCGTTCATCGAACCGTAGCCCGTGGCGTAGACGACGAGTTCGGCCGGAAGCACGGTGCCGTCCTTCAGCACCACGGCATCCTCGGTCAGGTGGCTGACGTCGGAACCGGACTTCAGTTTGATGCTGCCGTCGATGACGAGGTCGCAGGCGCCGACGTCGATATAATAGCCGGAGCCTCGGCGCAGATATTTCATGAACAGGCCGGAGCCGTCAGCGCCCCAGTCGAGCATGAAGCCGGCCTTTTCGAGATCGGCATAGAACCTGGCGTCCCGCTCGCGCATTTTCTCGTAAAGCGGAATCTGGAACTCGTGCATGATTCGGTAGGGCAGCGAGGCGAAGATCAGGTCGGCCTTGCGCGTCGTCACGCCCGCGGCAAGCGCCCGCTCGGAATAAAGATCGCCGAGCCCGATCTCCATCAGCGTGTCCGATCTGACGATGTGGGTCGACGATCGCTGCACCATGGTCACATCGGCGCCGCCTTCCCAAAGTGCGGCGCAGATATCATGCGCGGAATTGTTGGAGCCGATGACCACCACCTTCTTGCCGCGATAGGCGTCCGGACCGGGATGCTGCGACGAATGTTGCTGCTCGCCCTTGAATATGTCCTGGCCTTCGAGCTTCGGCACGTTTGGCTTGCCGGACATGCCGGTTGCGAGAACGAGCTGCTTCGGCCTGAGGACGACCTCCTCGCCATTGCGCTCGACGACCACCGTCCATTCCCTGGTCGCTTCGTCGTATCGGGCCGACTTGCAGGTTGTGGAACTCCAATAATTGAGTTCCATCACCCTGGTATACATCTCCAGCCAGTCGCCGATCTTGTCCTTCGGCGCAAAGACCGGCCAGTTTTCGGGGAAGGGGATATAGGGCAGATGGTCGTACCAGACCGGATCGTGCAGGCAGAGCGACTTGTAGCGCTTGCGCCAGCTGTCGCCCGGTCGTTCGTTCTTCTCGATGATGATCGTCGGCACGCCGAGCTGCCGCAAGCGCGCGCCGAGCGCGATCCCGCCCTGGCCGCCGCCGATGATGACGGCATAGGGCTGCGTCGTGTAGCCGAGTTCGGCTGCTTCCGCTTCGCGCTTTTCCTTCCAGGTCCTGCGGTTCGGGTCATGACCGTGTTCGGCGCCGAGCGGCCGCCTGAGCCCCTTCGGCTCCTCGTGCCCCTTGAGCTCCGTCATCGTCGTCAGGAGCGTCCAGATCAGTCCGTTCTTCAGGCGGATATGGCCGTGGCCGCGCGCCACCTCGGTCTCGAACTCGAACCACCCTTCGGTGACGCCGTCGCCGGCGCTTGCCGGTTCGTTCTCGTCCTGGCGCAGGCGCGCCGGCTTGATCGCCGCGAGCTGCGTCGTCAGCATGTCGCGGATCTGGTCCTGCCCCTCCATCGTTTTGAGATTCCAGGTGAAGGCAACGAGGTCGCGCCAATAGCAGTCGGCTTGAAACAGATTGACGGCCGTATCGATGTCGCCCTGCTCAAGGGCTTTTCCGAGTTTGGCAAGCGCGGTATCGATGCGGGTGCCGGGACTTTCTTCAAGCATGGGTATCCTCCTCTTCGCTTGGATAGCACACGGGCGGCTCCTCAACCGCCCGCAGACGCCAATCGTCGAACCACCTTCTGCAATGACCGTGCCAGGGCAGAAAACCACGTATTTTCAAGGAGCAGAGAGCGTGGAGGTGTCGCATGAAGCGACGCGGCTGCAACATGTGTGGCGCCGCGCCTGTTGCACGGCAGCCACCGGGATTACGCCTCCCAACGGATATACGCGTCGAGGACTGCGGTGAGGTGTGACCGCCTCTGGCCGGCAGGCCAGGGGATATCCCGGCTGCAGGGGGCGCCGCGCCTCAATGGCGGTGCGGCTTGAGGCGGTAGCGCTTGATCTGCCGGTGCACCGTCGAGCGATCGAGCCCCAGCCGGCGGGCAGCCTCGGAAATGTTCCAGTCGCAAGCGGCGAGCGTCAGGCTCAAGGCAGCGCTCGCCTCGCTTCCGCCGACAGTGCCCGCATTCGCCAGGAGGTGGTCCGGCAGGTCGCCGGGCTCCACGACGCCGTTCTCGGCAAGTGCCGCGGCGACGGCGATGACGTTGTCGAGTTCGCGGATGTTTCCCGGCCAATCATGAGCCTTGAGCGCAGCCAGGGCCGCCGCGGATAATATCAATTCGCCGTCACTGTGCCGCTTCAGGAGCCGCTCCAGCACCCAGTCGAAGTCCGGCCTGTCCCTGAGGGCCGGGAGCGAGAGGGTAGCGGCATTGAGCCGGTAATACAGATCCTCGCGGAATGCGCCTTGCGAGACGAGTTTCTGCAGCGGCCGATGCGACGCCGAGACGACCCGGATACGCACCTTCCGCGGCGCCGTCCCGCCCACCGGCAGCACCTCGCCTTCGGCAAGCACGCGTAACAGCCGGCTTTGCAGGGAAAGCGGCATGTCGCCGATTTCGTCGAGGAAGAGCGTTCCGCCGTCCGCCTGCTCGATCAGACCCTTGCGGCCCTTGGCCGAAGCACCGGTGAAAGCTCCCGGTAAGTAGCCGAAAAGCTCGCTTTCGATCAGCTGCTCCGGAATCGCGGCACAATTGATGGCGACGAACTGGCCCTTGAGACCGCTGCCCTCGTGGATGGCGCGCGCGAGATGTTCCTTGCCCGTCCCGGTCTCGCCCTGAATGAGGATCGGCAATCGCGTCCGTGCAAGCTTTGCCGCCTTTGCCTGGAGCGCCGCGATCACGGGCGCTTCGCCGCCGAGCCGCCGCAAGGCCGGTGGAATCTGTTCGTGCGAAGCGAGCGGTGCGCGGACCTTCGAGTGCGGCTCGATCGCATGGGCGAAGAGCGCATTTCCGTCCCGGGCAAAGACGAGCCGCTCCTGGGTCGGGCGCCGGCGGGTAAGGTCGGACAGATCATCGATCTCGATGTCCAAGAAGCGCGACACCGGCTCGCCGATCAGTTGCCGTGGATCGCGCCAGTCGAGGCCCGTCGAGCGCGCTAGGATTTTCGCCCCAGCATGGGTCATGCCGGCGATCCGGCCAAGACCGTCGATTGAGATCGCCGCCTCCGGATCGACGTCGAGGAATTCGGGAGAGCGCGAGAATCGCAGGACCCATTGGTTGCGCGCTTGCGCCATGAGATTGGCAAGCTCGATGCGCCTTACGGTCGCCGTCACCAGATGCAGTGCAAGATTCTGGCTCGCCTTTAGGATTGGCGAACTCAGAAGCGAGATGTCGAGGACGGCGGAGAGTTCGCCCTGGATATCGTAGATCGGCGCGGCCGTGCAGGAGAGCGGCGTGTGGGTGTTGTCGAAATGGTCGGTCTGGTGGATCGTCAGCGCCTCTCCCGTTTCCAGGCACGCGCCCACCGCACAGGTCCCGGCGCGCCATTCGGACCACTCCGAACCCAAATAGAGCCCCGCCTTGCGCAGGCTGTTGCCGAAGAGGGGATCGCCGAGGAACTCGACCGTCACGCCTTCGCGGTCGGAAAGCAGCAGCACGTAGTTCTGCCCCGCCACCTGGCGGAACAGGTTTTCGAGCCCCGAACGGGCGATGGCGATCAGATCCTCCGATTGCTGGCGGTGTTCCCTAAGTCGCGTTTCCGGGACGATATAGGCTTCACAACTCTGCGCCGGATCGAGCCGGTGATGCTCCAGGCAGCGCAGCCACGATTTCACGACGGTCTTGTCGCGGCGCACGGGAAGACCACGGCTGACGCGTTCGATTTCGCGGATATGCTCGGAATGTGAAACCATCGCCGCCTCCCAACGGACCGCGCTTGCTCCTCCGGCAGAGTTTGCGCATGGCAGGGGCGAAAGTAAAGGAAGCGGCGGCTCGATGCACTACCGATAAAGTTGCGGATGAGCCCCATGAAGCGATTGTGACCGTTCCGTCTTGGGAGGAGCCCCCTCGAGCAGGCGGTCCACGATCATGCGGCCGATCGGAATGGCAGAGGTCGCAGCCGGCGACGGCGCGTTGCAGACGTGAAGCATCCTTTCGGTCTGTTTGAAGAGGAAGTCGTGGACGAGGCTGCCATCGGCCATGACCGCCTGCGCCCGGATGCCCGTCTGCGGGACCGCGAGGTCGTCTATCGTGAGCGACGGGCAGTATTTCCGGCACTCCCGCAGATAGCGGAACCGCGATGCCGAATTGGCGAATTCCGTGATCGCCGACCGCCAGTTCTTCGCCGCCATTTTCCAGAAGCCGGGAAACGCCGCCATGTTCGCGACATCGGCCGCTTTGAAGCTGCCCTTCGGGTAGCCCTCGCGGGCAAAGCCCAGCACCGCATTGGGGCCGACGGTCATGCCTCCGTAGATCGTTCGGGTCAGGTGAATTCCGAGGAAAGGCAGGTCCGGGTCAGGAATGGGGTAGATGAGGCGCCGGGTCACGCCGACCTTCGACGGCGGCAACACGTAATATTCGCCCCGGAACGGCACGATGCGGTGGTCAATATTAAGCCCGGCCATCAAGGCGATGCGGTCGGACTGCAGGCCGGCGCAGGCGATCAGCTTGCGCGCCTCGATGCGGCCGGATGCACTTGCGATCCGCACGCCGCCATCCTCTTCGGCAATAGCAGTGGCCTCGACCCCGCAGCGGATTTCGCCGCCTCGGGCTCCGATGCGCTCGGCCATCGCCCGGCAAACTGCCGAATAATCGACAATCCCCGTCGTATGGACGAGAAGCGCGCCGAGGCCGGCGATGTTAGGCTCTTCCGATCGAAGTTGCGACGTCGACAGGCGAGAGTATTCGATCCCATTCTGCTGCGCTCTTTCCTCCAGGCTCTCCATGCGCTCGACCTCGGCCTCGGTGGTCGCCACCAGCAATTTGCCGCAGGTCTCGAAGGGGATGCCGTTCCCGGTGCAGAATTCCTTGGTCGCCTCCGCTCCCTCGCGGCACAGCTTCGCTTTCAGGGATCCCGGTGCATAGTAAATTCCGGCGTGGATCACGCCGCTGTTGTGGCCCGTCTGGTGGCGCGCAAGCTCCCGCTCCTTTTCCAGAAGCACGATGCTGGCGCCCGGCACCCGTTCCTGCAGCGCCATGGCCGTAGCGAGGCCGACGATGCCGCCCCCGATGATGCAATAGTCGTACAAACTCGCAACCTTCCCGGCTCGTACATGTTATGCGTCCTTTGCCATGCATAGCGTTCTTGCAGGCATCGGGGAAGCACGGTGCCTGGAGCCAGGTGGGAGCCATACGATAACGAACCGCCCCGACAGAGGCGCACGCCACAACAATGCTGCTCCTGGAACAAATCACGGTTGAAAGGGATTCATTTCCAGTCGCCACGCACGGGATAGGAAGCTTGGACTGGAAAAGCGCGTTCACTGGAAATCCGGCCGGCCGACGGCGTCGGACAAGCCGGCCGATAATAAAGGAGGCGGAGAATGTCTGGCGCAGCGCGCCCGCACGGCATTTGTCCTTCCTGGTGGACGCAGCCGCCTATTATGCTTGTCTCGACAGCACGTTCGATCAGGCGGAAGAGCAGATCTGGATCACCGGATGGGACTTCGATCCGCGCATCAAGCTCAGACCCGACGACCCCCAAGCGGAATCGCTCGGCAGCAGGCTCGAGCGCCTCGCTGCACAAAAGCCGAAACTGAAGATCCGCATTCTCGTCTGGGCGATGGGACCGATCTATTCGGGAAAGTCGCTCAGGCTGTTTCGCAAGCAGCAATGGGCGGCCCATCCGCAGATCGAACTTCGTTTCGCAAGCCATCGGGCGCTGCGCGGATCGCATCATCAGAAGCTCGTCTGCATAGACGACAGCATCGCCTTTGCCGGGGGCATCGACCTGACGGCGCGCCGCTGGGACACGCCGGAGCACGCGGCCGAGAACGAGTTGAGGCGCGATCCGGACGGAAAACCCTATGATCCGGTGCATGACATACAGGTGGTGCTCGAAGGCGGGGCGAGCCGTGCCATCGGCGATCTCTGCAGATCTCGCTGGAAAGCCTCTACGGGCGACGAAATCGAGGCGCCGCCCGCGCGGGCGCTTGCATGGCCGAACGGCACGGTGCCGGTGCTCGAGGATTGCCCGGTCGCAATCGCCCGCACGGAGCCGGGCTCCGGCAAACGACGCGGCCGACAGGAGGCGCTGCGGTTGACGCTCGATGCTTTGCGCAGTGCGCGAAGTCACATCTACATCGAAAACCAGTATTTCGCATCGGGAAGAATCGGACAGTTGCTCTGCGACCGGCTGCAGGAGCCTGATGGCCCGGAAGTGGTGGTCATCACCACCCGCAGCTCGCATGGGCTTCTGGAACGCATCGTCATGGGAGGAAACCGCGACCGCCTCGTTCGGCGGCTCAAGCGGGCCGACCGCTACGGCAGGCTCAGGGTCGCCTATCCGGTCGTTCCCGCCGCCGACGGATCCGAGCAGGAGGTGATTATCCATTCCAAAGTGGTCGCGATCGACGATCGTTTTTTCCGCGTCGGCTCGTCGAACTTCAACCACCGCTCGGCAAGCCTCGACACCGAATGCGACGTCGCCGTAGAAGCCGCCAACGAAGGGCAGCGCGCCGCCATTGCCAGAGTCCGCAACGGCCTGATTGCAGAACATCTCGACGTTGAAGCGGACGCCGTTGAGAAGGCACTGAGGGAAACGAACTCTCTCGTCGCCACCCTGGACATGTTGAATACGCGCCGGCGCGGCATACGCGCCTTCGACGGAATCGATGACGACGGCGCGACCAGTCTCATCTGGGGCACGGAGATCGTCGATCCGCAGAGGCCGATCCGACCCTTTTACCGCACGCACAAGCTCGTGAGGCGCTGGATCGGTCAGCTTTTCGCCTTGCTCGCCAGGCTTTTTTCCTCATCTCGACGGGCGACGAGCTCCGTGACCGAAAGCAAGATCAAGCCGAGCGGTAGCGGCAGGAAGAAATAGATCGCCCGAAAGGCGATCAGAGCGCCCAGGCTCGCCGAACTGCCAAGCAGAAATGCGATCGTCGCCTCGAGTACGCCGATGCCGCCGGGGACATGGCTGACGATCGCGGTCACGCCGGCCCCGACATAGGCCATGGCCGTATCGATGAAACTCACCTCCTGGAAGGCGCTCAGCAACTGATGCAACGCTGCGCTGACGCAGAGGAAGTTGGCGACTCCGACGACGACCTGCAAGGCCGCAATCCCCACCGAGGGCATTTCGAAAGTCCAGCGAAAAATGCGAACCGAGCCCCGTAGAAAATAAGCGAGCAGCACGTAACCGCCCGCGGCCGCAATGCAGGCAGTGCCTAACAGAAAAGCGCCGGTCGTGGAAAATCCGGTAAGGCGCGCGGCACCCGCCGGCACGACCAGAAAACAAAGCCCGGCCAATGTGACAAGGCCGAGGCCGACGGTGACACCGCAGAAGAGAATGACCTTCGCCACCTCTTCGGCGCTCAGCCCCCAGCGCGAGTAGAAGCGGTAGCGGACGGCACCGCTGCTCAAGGCCGCACCGCCGACATTGTGGCCGATCGAAAGGCTGGTGAAGGAGGCGATGGCGATTTGCGGATAGGCGAGCTTCCGCCCGACATAGCGGATGGCGAGGGTGTCGAAGAGGGTCAGGCAGAAATAGGAAAGAAAGACGAAACCGATGCCCAGCAAGAGATTCCGGGCCGGAATCCGCATGATCGAGCCGACGATATCATGAAAGCTGTGTTGGCTGAGGGTCCGATAGATCAACCAGCCCGCCACGCAGATACCGGCAGCGATGAACAATCTCGCTAGAATTTTTCTGGACATCGGCCCTCCCTTGCGCACCCACCGGAACGAAAAGCAGGTGCTGCGTGTTCCGAAGGCGATGCGACAGCGGATACGTTTCCTCACCTACAACGTTCACAGCTGCTTCGGCACCGACCGCAGGCTCGATCCCGCGCGCATCGCCGCCGTCATCGCCGAGTGCCAGCCCGACGTCATCGCATTGCAGGAGGTCGACGTCGGCCGCGCCCGTACCGGCGGAATAGACCAGGCCCATATGATCGCCACGCATCTCAACATGGAAGCCGAGTTCCATCCGGCTCTCCACCTGGAGGACGAGAAATACGGAGACGCCGTTCTGACGGCCTTGCCTATGCGGCTGATCAAGGCAGCACCCCTCCCCTCGTCCGGCGAGCCGCGAGGCGCGCTCTGGGTGGAGATCGACGTCGCCGAAATCAAGCTTCAGGTGATCGTGACGCATCTCGGATTGCGCGGCGCCGAGCGCCTGCGCCAGGCGACCGCCCTTCTAGGTCCCGGCTGGCTCGGAGGAATGGCCAAGGGGGACGCTCACGTGGTCCTGGCAGGCGATCTCAACGCCACGGGGCGCTCGACCGCCTACAGGCTCCTGGCCCGACAGCTCAGCGACGCGCAGCTGTTGACCGGCGCCAAGCCGCGGCCGACCTTTCCATCGCGATTGCCGCTGCTGCGCATCGATCACGTGCTGATCGGCAAAGGCATAGAAGTGGCTTCCTGCAGAGTACACGGCAGCACGCTGGCGCGAAGCGCTTCGGATCATCTTCCGCTGCTTGCCGAACTGGATGTCGTCAAGCGAGACGAAAAGCAGGAGGCCTGAAAACGACAGCGCCGCGCATCTTGTTCGAGGCGCGGCGCTGCCCGCAGGTCTCGCAGGTTTCTGGTCTGAAGCGGTTTCAGTGTTTGGCCGTCACGTCCCGCTGGTCTCGCTCCAGGAATCTGCGCGTGATCTCACCGGCGTTCTCAGCCAGCCACTCGGCCATCGCGATTTCCTGCTGCAGGATGCTCTCGCAGACCCGCTTCGTCTCCTGATCGCCCGCCTGTTCGGCTGCGGCGATGAGAATCCTGTAGCTGGCGATTTCCATATGCTCGAATGTATAGCTGGCCAGCGTGCCCTTGACGACTTCGTCACTGACGAAGAGGCCGCTCAGGCCTTGCCCGAAGGCAACGATCTTGCCGCTGATATCCTTGATGCTCGAGGTTCCGCCGTCGAGCCGTTCGAGGCAGCGCTCGAGCATGGCCGCCTGGTCTTTCGTCTCCTGCAAGTGGCGGTCGATCCTGGTCTTGAGTTCTGGATAGTTTTCCAGCCGGCTCGATTGGCTGGTGAGCATCGTGATCGCCTGCTCTTCCATCGCATGTGCATCCCTGAGCCAAGCCACAAGGTGTTCGTTCGCAGTAGCCATCGGATATCCCTTTCTTTTCGCGCGCCCTCCAACCGGCGGTTTCCCGAAATGTTCCTGCAGAACGGCGCGTGACCGCGTCACCCTGCGGCTTCGGAACAATTCGACGCCTTGGTGATTGGAGACCGGAAAACCGCAGGTTTCGCGGTTCGGTCTCGACAATCGTCGGAAGGTTCACATGTCCAAGATCCTGGCTGCAGCAGTGATCGTCGTCCTGGTGGTGATTGCGGCGCTCTGGATGATGTTCCCTCTCGACCAGTCGGCCGAATCGGGGCAACCGCCGCCGCATGCTATCGACCAGTCGGAGTAGCACATGCACGAAGAGCTCAAAATATACCGTCTGTCGCCGCTCGCGGAGCCCGACGATCCTAACTGGCAGAATGCCAGCTACCAGGGCGAGGTCGTAGTGGCGGCAAGATCGAGCGGCGATGCCCGCATCGTCGCAAGCGAGGCGGAGCTCGATTTCCTCGAAATCGACGCCAAGCCGGCGGAAGGGGTGACAACCGACATGGCCAGCGCGTTTCGCAGCGAGAAGCTCTACACCGTGGTCGAGGAGGGGCCGGCCCCGGACGGCACGCAACGCGGCGTGCTCCGCGGGGAGGTGAGCGTCGACAACATCATCTCGACGCAGCTTTAACGCACCGATTCACGAGCCTCACAAACCGAACGGGAACGTATCCGGCACGCCCGCTTTTATGTGTTCCGCGCCGAGCGGTTCGACCGGCGTCGTCTGATCGAACCAGACGAAGGCGTCGAACTGCCGGGGCAGCGAGGCGTGGGCATAGTGGCTGAAGCGTTCCGTGTCCGGCCGGTAGATCACGCCGATGAAGCGCTCGAGCATCGGCTTGAGGAGACCGTCACGCAGCCGCGCGTGGCGTTCGAAGTCGATGAGGAAGCGCTCGACCCCTGAGTCGTGCATCACGCGCTCGTAGCTTCCTTCGAGCGACGGCCGGATCGGCTTCACCTCCATTTCGCCGTCCCAATCGCTTGCGGCAGCCACATGACCGCCATGCGTGCCGAAGCCGATCAGCGCTGCCTTGTCGCCAAACCGCTCGCGGCAGAGCTGACCGATGTTCAACTCCTCGCGTGCCGTGCCCATGTCGGTATGGCGAGCATCGCCGATATGGGAATTGTGCGCCCACACCACCGCCTTCGAGCGAGTGCCGCGTGCATTCAACAGGTGCTCGAGCGTCGCGAACATATGGGTGTCGCGCATGTTCCAGGACTCGGCCCCGGCATAATACATGATGCGGTAATACCGCTCGGCCGAGGCGACGAGGCGCGCGTTCTGCACCGCGTCGAGAAGCTCGTCGCCGCTGTCGCGCCCGGCTTCGAGCTGCCTCTCCAGGAGTTCGCGGCATTGCTTGACGACGGCCTCTTCGCATTTGCGGAAGCCCGCGGTCATGGCCGCACGGCCATAGGTCGACGGCTCGTTCTGCCAGGGGGTCAGGCAACCGTAGCGCTCGCGGGCAACCGTAGCGGCCTCGGGATCGGTCTCATCGAGATACCGGAGAACCGCGGCAATGGAGCCGCGCATATTATAGATGTCCAGGCCGTAGAAGCCGGCCCGGCCGGACAAGCCCCTGCGGCCGTTATGTTCGCGCATCCACTCGACGAAATCCATGACTTCGCGGTTGCGCCACATCCAGGTCGGGAACCGCTGGAAAGGCGCGTCGAGACGCATGCGTTGCATTCGATGTCGGACATAGCGGTCGACCGCCGCCGCATCCGGCCAATCCGCTTCGACCGCCACGATCGTGAACCCATGTTCCTCGATCAGGCGACGCGTGATGGATGCGCGGGCGCGGTAGAATTCCGACGTGCCGTGGCTCGCCTCTCCGAGCAACACGACCCGCCGCCCGGCAAAGCGATCGAAAAGCCGCCCGAAGGCAGGATCGTCGAAATCGGGCAGCGGCTCGGCCGACTCTGCAACCATCTCGGGCAGCGTGGGCGCCGGTCTGAGCCCCGCCCGGGACTGAACCCGCTCCTCATGCCAGCCATATTCGCCGACGAGCGGCACGAATCTGACCCCGCCGAGGTCCTGCTCCTCGAATGTTGTGGCGTTGACGCGCGTGACCTTCAGCAGCCGCTGCTCCTCCGGGGGGCCGACGGGTATGACGAGATGGCCGCCGAGGTCGAGCTGCTCCTTGAGCGCATGCGGTACCTCGGGACCTCCGGCAGCGACCAATATGGCGGTGAACGGTCCTGCCTCGGGCCAGCCGGCCGTGCCGTCGCCGACACGCACATCGATATTCCCGTAACGGAGCTCGGCAAATCGTCTCCGGGCGACCTCGGCGAGGCCGGCATGGCGCTCGATCGTATAGACATGTGCCGCGATCCGGCTCAGCACCGCCGCCGCATAACCGGATCCGGTCCCGATTTCGAGCACCGTATCGCCCGGCTGGACTTCGGCGCGTTCGATCATCAGCGCCACGATATAGGGCTGCGAGATGGTCTGGCCATGGCTGATCGAGAGGGCCGAATCCTCATAGGCGAATTCCTCGAAGCCTGGATCGACGAATGCCTCCCGCGGGACGACGCCCATCGCCTCCACGACATATCTGTCCCTTATCCCCCGTCGCGAGAGATGCGACGTGATCATCCGTTCGCGGGCGCGCGAAAAATCAATCATGGCGGAAGCCTTCCTTGCGTTTCATCGCAACCCGCCGCGCCAGATCGTGTCATTGTTTCGCCAAGGGTGGTGACCTGGCTCCTTTCGGGCGGCCGGGTTGCTTTTGCGGACCCTGACGGCAGTGTCAGCCATGCCGCGGCAGCGGTACCTGCCTGTCGCTACAGCGCCGGGCGGCTGAGGCGTTCGCGTTCGCGCTCGATCTCGTCGAGGCTATAGGGACCGGAGGCGGTGTCGAACCGGGTCCAGCCATCCTCCGTATAGGCGCGGCGCCGGACCGATATGTCGACGGCATCGCGATTTCTTAAAATCCCGTCCGCCTGTGCGACCAGAGGCTCCTCGGTCCTGACCACCACCAACGCACCGCCTCGGCGCACTCCCTCGGCGTAAAGATGCGCATCCTCCTCCTCAATCCCGGAATCGGTGAGCGAGCCGATGATGCCGCCGGCCGCACCTCCGGCGAGAGCGCCGGCCGCCGCGCCTGCGGCGGCCGACGCCAGCCACCCAGCCGCGACCACGGGTCCGACCCCAGGTATGGCCATCAGGCCCAGGCCGGTCAAAAGCCCCAGCGTGCCGCCGCCCACGGCGCCCAGACCGGCACCTGCTCCGGCACCGCTCGCCGCACCGGACCCGTCGCCCGAATAGCGGTCCCCCGCATTGTTGGCGACGATGCTTATATCTTCGGAAGGAAACCCTGCCGCCTCCAGATCGCTCACGGCCCCTCGGGCTTCCCCGTAATCGTCAAACAGCCCTGCCACGGTTCTCATCGTCTTCTTCCTTGATCTCTAAAGCGCGACTACGTTGCCCTGAAAATCGAGAGCGACGGAAACGGATTTGCCGTCCTTCATCGCGGTTGCCCGCCAGATACCCTTGTCGTCGAGCTTCAGCTCCTTGACGTCCGTGTAGCCCGCCTCCTGCATCCGTTCCCGTGCCTGGGCTTCGGTGAAGCTGTTCTTGCCGGGGACAGGTGCCGTCGGGTTCTGCGTGTCGGGAGTGGCAATGGCCGGGGTGTTGCCGGCCGTCTGCGCGAAGGCCGGTCCTGCGGCAGCGCTCAACAGTACCGCAACGCCGAAGACGATGTTCTTCATGGCCTTTCCTCTCTCGATCCTCAATCGGCCAACCAAACCGTCCGGGCCGGATTTGGTTCCGCCGGCAGTCGCCGGCACGATGGGAAGGAAAGCGGGCCGGCGCCCCGGCTTTGAAGGCCCGGAAGGAACTTTATCGCCCTTCCCCGGTTGCATCCGCTCTGCTGCTGGTTTCGGTACAGCGCTGGAGGATGCGAAATGGCTACGAACGCAAAGGACGGCAAGGCCGCCAAGAGCTCGAAAGGGACGCATGGCGGGAATCGTGCAGGCGATCAAGCGAAGAAGGACGACGTCAAGAAAAGCAGCCAGCCGGCCGGCAAGGACCCGAACCGGGACAGCCGCTGAACGGCTGGGCACGACGACCGCGAGGCAGGAACTGAACGGAAGGAGCGATTATGCTGAAGTGGGCACTGATTTTCTTCGTTATTTCACTGATAGCCGGGTTCCTCGGATTTTCCGGCGTCTCGGCCGCGACGGCGGGGATCGCGAAGATACTCTTCTACATTGCGGTTATAATCTTCCTCGTATTCCTCGTACTGGCACTGGCCGTCGGAGGTGCCGTGACCTAAGTCCTGTTGGGACTCGGGGCGGTCCCGGCGGCTTGTTTGATCGCCTCATCCTGTGCTTGTCACAGGGGTGAGGATGAAGATGAAGAGATTGCAGTCCTCCGGTCCTCCGGCCTGTTGAGATTCGGGCCACCGGCCGCGCTTGTTTGATTTCCTCATTCCTGTGCTTGTCACAGGAATCCAGCCAGACCAAGTCCTTGGGCTGAAACAACGCTTCCCACGCCGCAGACGCGGCGCTGCTTTCATCTCTGTGACAAGCACAGAGAGAGGATTAGGAGAGATTGCAGTCGTCCGAAAAGTTCCTGCAGCGCGGCGCGTCTTCAGAGGTCGCTGTAGCACTCCGTCTGACAGCCGTCCGGAATGCGCAGTCTCAATTAAAAGGCGTTTCACTGCTTCAATGAAACAGCGAAACGCCTCGGGCGAACACAATACTGCTGCGGTCAGTGCAAGCTCTTGGAGTGACTGCGCAACATTGATCTTGCCTCCATCGCCGAACTCGGCCGCATGGCTGCAACATATTGCTCGGTCAACTCCAACATGGCGAGCGCGATTTCCTGCCATGACCAGCCCGCTTCCTCGGCCAGCGCGGTAAAGACCAGGAACTCGTCCTCCATTGCGCGCTGACACTCAAGCTCCCGGCTGTTTTGCTGGGTATGGATGTTGGGGCTGATGACAGGCATATGCTCCTCCCTCAGCGGCGCGTCAACAGACGCGCGCAGTCGCTGTAGCGCTTTGTTTTACCTAATGTTTCCGCCCTTCGCTTCGGCTCCGGGCGCTCATGCGGTAGCTGCCAGACAAACGCCATGACGTGGCCGGCGGTTCCATCACGTTCGCGCCTTGGTGCTTCCCGGATAAAATGGCGGACCCAAAGTGCGTGGGCGCGAGGGGACGCAATCCCACACCATAGGGCAAGCGGAACTTCCGAAAGACTGGCGTGTTGTCAGGGAAGTCTCGTTCACTTGGATGACCAGCATGACGTCAATGCCCCCGCGCTCCCCTTCGGAACACCCGTCCGAGCCGCTCGCGCTGCCGCGTCTCGTCGACGAGGAGGCCGAAGCATTCGTTGCCGAGGCGATTGCCGAGCTGGGCCGGTCGCAAATTCCGTTCCTGATCGCTGGCACCTTCGCCGTCAGCGCCCATACCGGGATTTCGAGGCCGACCAAGGATCTCGACGTCTTCTGCAAGCCCGGCGATTACACCCGCATCCTCAATCATTTCAAGTCGCTCGGATACGCCGTCGAAATCGAGGACGATCGATGGCTGGGCAAGGTCTTCAAGGGGAAATCCTTCTTCGACGTAATCTTCTCCTCGCCGAACGGAACCATGATGGTCACCGACGCCTGGTTCGCCAATGCTCTGTTGACAGAGATCGGTGCCTCCACCTGTGCGATCGTCGCGCCTACGGAACTCGTCTGGTCCAAGGCCTTCATCCAGCTTCGCCACCGCTACGACGGCGCCGACGTCGCGCACCTGATCCTGAAGGCACATGACCGAATCGATTGGGCAAGATTGCTCGGATACATGGAAGCGCACTGGGAGGTCCTGCTCATCCACCTCCTGAACTTCCGATGGATCTATCCCTCCGAACGCGACAAGGTCCCGCTCTGGCTGATGGACGAGCTGTTGAGCAGGCTGGCGGCGCAGAGAGACCTTCCACTGCCCCTGACGAAGATCTGTCGCGGCCGAATGTACTCGCGCCCCGACTACGAAATCGATGTGAAGGAATGGGGTTTCGCCGATGTCGGAGGCGACGCCGACGTCAGCGCAGAAACTGAGGATACGGAGTCATGAGCAAGTTGAAGGTGGCCGCCGTGGCGGACCTGCATGTGAAGGAGGACCGATCGGTCTCCTATACCGACCTCTTTGCGGAAATCTCGCGCGCCGCGGACGTACTCGTGATCGCCGGCGATCTGACGGATCTCGGCAAGCCTGCGGAGGCGGAGCTTCTCGCCGCCGACCTGAAGTCCTGCACGATCCCGGTCGTCGCCGTGCTCGGAAACCATGATCATCAATGCGATGCCGTGGAGGAGGTTTCGTCGATCCTCGTCAGGGCGGGTGTGCATCTTCTCGACGGTCAGAGCGTCGAAATTTCAGGCGTCGGCTTCTGCGGAACCAAGGGTTTCATCGGCGGCTTCGGCCGGTATATGCTGGGCGCCTTTGGCGAAGCGGCGATTAAGACCATGGTCGGAACCAGCGTCGACGAAGCCATTAGGCTGGAAAACGCCTTGAGGGCTACCAGGGCGGAGCGCGCGCTCGTCGTTCTGCATTACGCGCCGATCCCTGAAACCGTTGCCGGTGAACCGAAGGAAATCTATCCGTTTCTCGGGTCGTCGCGGCTCGCGGAGACGATCGACCGCTTCAAGGTGAGCGCCGTCGTTCACGGGCATGCGCACAAGGGCGCCTATCAGGGGCAGACGCCCGGCGGCGCCCCCGTCTTCAACGTCGCCGCCCATGTGGAGAAACCGACGGGCAGGCCTTACGCCATGCTCGAACTCTGAGGCCTTTCGGACATTTTCAGGATAAACGTGTAGCGGTTTTCGTCCGGAAGCGCGCAGCTTCAAAGGAGTCCTGTCACGGCCTCAGGACGACCTTGATGCAGCCATCCTTTCTTTCGGCGAAGGTCTTGTAGAGTTCGGGGCCGTCGTCGAGCGCGCCGCGGTGGGTCACCACGAAGGACGGATCGATCTCGCCCTTCCGGATGCGGTCCAGGAGCAAAGGCAGATAACGCTGAACGGGGGTCTGGGCCATCCGAAGCGTCAGGCCGCGGTTGATCGCCGAACCGAGCGGCACCTTGTCGAGATAGCCGCCATAAACGCCGACGACGGAGACCGTGCCGAAATTCCTGCAGCAATGGATCGCCTGCCGCAATACATGCGGCCGGTCCGTTCCCATGAAGGTCGCCACCTTCACGCGGTCGACGAGCGAATCCAGGCTTGCGCGGCTGTCCGCCTCCGTTCCCACGGCGTCGATGCAGGCATCTGCGCCCCGGCCGTGGGTGATCTCCATGATCCGGTCATAGATATCCTCCGCCATGTAGTCGAGGGTCATGGCGCCGGCGGACTCCGCAAGCCTCAGGCGCTCCGCGATCGTATCGATGGCGATGACCCGTTCGGCGCCGAGCAGAAAGGCCGACCGGATCGCCATCTGCCCGACTGGGCCGCAGCCCCAGATCGCAATCG
Source organism: Sinorhizobium sp. (assembly GCF_059070375.1). Classification (NCBI taxonomy): domain Bacteria; kingdom Pseudomonadati; phylum Pseudomonadota; class Alphaproteobacteria; order Hyphomicrobiales; family Rhizobiaceae; genus Sinorhizobium; species Sinorhizobium sp. The sequence goes on along the minus strand of NZ_JCACWC010000002.1, from coordinate 1,456,585 downwards.
TCTGCCCGGGTTCGATGTTGCAGAACTCCGCCGCCATGTACCCGGTGGGGAAAATATCGGAGAGGAAGAGCGCCTGCTCGTCCGTAAGTTCGTCGGGAACCTTGATCGGCCCGACATCGGCGTGCGGCACGCGCAGATACTCCGCCTGTCCGCCGCTATAGCCACCGAGGAGATGGGAATAGCCAAAGAGGCCCGCGGGTGAATTGCCCCAGAGCTTCGCCGCCTTTTCCCGGTCGGGATTGGTTCGCTCGCAGGCGGAATAGAAGCCCTTCCGGCAGAAGAAGCACTCGCCGCAGGCGATGGTGAACGGAACGACCACCCGGTCGCCGACCTGCAGGCCGGCCGCGCCCTTGCCGACCTCCACGACCTCGCCCATGGTTTCATGGCCGAGGATGTCGCCATTCTCCATGGATGGAATAAGGCCGTGAAAAATATGAACGTCCGATCCGCAAATCGCACAGGCGGTGACCTTGATGACGGCGTCGCGGTCATCCTCGATCTTCGGATCGGGCACGCTCTCGCACCGGATATCGCCTTTGCCGTGCCATGTCAGGGCTTTCACGTCGGAGCTCCTTTTCGATCGCTGGAAGAAAAAGAAAAGGACGGGCGCTGCTCGTCCTTTCACATTTTTCCAAACACGGAGCCTAGGCGGGTGTTCCCTGGAGCCGGGCAGATCACACGACGAGCACGAAATCGCCCGCCGTCAGACCCGGTTGCGTCGAAAGCACGGCGAACTGCACGGCCGTATGACCGGAAAGGCTGCCGTCGGCGTCGTAGTAGAGCGCACCGCTCGTCGTGTCGTAGATGATTTTCTGGTTCACGTTCTGCGCATCCGTTGCACCGGCCGCCGCGTAGAACTGCGTCGCGGCCAGTGTCCCGCCACTCAGCGTGGTGAAGACACTCTTCGACAGGAAGAGCCTGTCTCCGGCGGTGAAATCGACGACCGTGTCAACATTCCCAGCGCCGAGAGCGAAGTCGAACTGGAAAATGTCCGCACCCGCACCACCGAAGAGGGTGTCGCTTCCGCCGCCGCCCGAAAGGAGGTTCGCGTTCGCGTCGCCGCTCAGGCTGTCGTTGCCGGTCCCGCCCCAGATGTTTTCGATGTTGCGGATCGTGTCCTCGGCTACGCCGCCGACCGTGACGGTCGTATAGCTGGCGCCGTCGAGTGCGACGGAGACGGATGCGCTCTTGTCGCGGTAGCTCGCAGTATCGGAGCCCGCCCCGCCGTCGAGAATGTCCGCTCCGCCTCCGCCCGTGAGGAGGTCCTTGCCGTCATTGCCGTTAAGGGTGTTGGCGAAGCCATCGCCGGTGAGCGTATCGTTGCCCTTGCCGCCGAACACATTCTCGATATTGCGGATCGTGTCTTCGGCGACGCCGCCGACGAAGACGAAGCTATCGCTGGCGCCGAAGAGGGTCACATCGACCGACGCCGTCTTCTCCCGGTAATCCGCAGTATCCGCGCCTGCGCCGCCGTCTATGAAATCGGCGCCGAGAGCTCCCCGGAACATATTGCTCGCGGCGTCGCCGACAAGCGTGTCGTCACCGGAACCCGAGAGAACATTCTCCACACCGCGGATAATGTCTTCGGCGACTCCGCCGACGAGGACGGTCGCGTTCGTCGCGCCGTTCAGCGTAACAGTGATCGCGTCGGTCTTCTCGAGATAATCCGCGGTATCGATACCGTTGCCTCCGTCCAGCACGTCGTTGCCGAGGCCCCCTTTCAGCGTGTCGGCGCCGTCATTGCCGATAAGGACATTGGCCAGACTGTCTCCGGTGAGCGTATCGGCGGCCGAGCCGCCGGCGATGTTCTCGAAGTTGCGGATCGTATCTTCGATCACGCCGCCCACCTTGACGGTCACAGGGTTGGCGCCGTCAAGGGTCACGACGACCGATTGCGTCTTGTCCCGGTAATCGGCCGTGTCTGCCCCGCCGCCGCCGTCCAGACTGTCGGCGCCCGCACCGCCACGTATCGTATTGTTGCCGGCGTCGCCCGTCAGCACGTCGGCACCGGCACCGCTGAAGATGTTCTCGATATTGCGAATCGTATCCTCGGCAACGCCGCCGACCGTCGCAATAGCATCGGCTGCGCCCGCCAGCGTCAGGACGACACCTACCGTCTTGTCGCTGAAGTCGGCCGTATCGGACCCCGCGCCGCCGTCGATGGTATCCTGCCCACCGCCGCCCTTGAGAATGTCGCCGCCGCCGCCGCCCAGGAGGACGTTGGCCTGTGAGTCGCCGGTCAGCACGTCCGCGACGGCGCTGCCTGTGACATTCTCGATATTGCGCAGCGTGTCCTCCGCAGCGTTGCCAACGATCACCTTGGCGTCGTTAGCGCCGTTGAGCGTCACCGCTATCCCCTTGGCTGACGCCGAATAGTCGACAGTGTCGTTGCCCGCCCCGCCGTCGAAGACGTTTTGGAACCCGTCGCCTGCGAACACGTCATTGCCCGAGCCGCCGATGACGTTCTCGATGTTGCGCAGAGTATCCTCCGCGACGCCGCCGACGAAGACCGTCACCGCGTTCGACCCGGCCAGTGTCACGACGAGCGATGCCGTCTTGTCACTGTAGTCGGCCGTGTCGCTGCCGGCACCTCCGTCCAGAAGGTCGGCGCCAAGGCCGCCGCGGAACGTATTCGCGGCGGCGTCACCGGTGAGCTGGTCGTTGCCGGATCCGCCGTTGATGTTCTCGATGTTGCGAACCGTATCCTCGGCCGTCCCGCCGACCGTTGCAACGGCATAGGTCGCCCCATTGAGGGCCAGCACGACGGATTGCGTCTTATCGCTAAAGTCTGCGGTGTCGCTGCCGGCTCCGCCGTCCAGCACGTCGGCACCGAGGCCTCCGCGAAACGTATTGGCGGCTGCATCGCCGATGATCGTGTCGGCACCCGAGCCGCCGACGATGTTCTCGATCTTCGCGATCAGATCCTCGGCAACGCCGCCAACCGTTACAGTAACAGGGTTGCCGCCATTCAGCGACACGGCGATCGCCGCTGCCTTGTCGCTGTAGTCGGCGGTGTCGCTGTCTTCGCCGCCGTCAAGGGTGTCTGCGCCGCCTCCTCCCTTGAGCCAGTCGTTGCCGCGCGCACCCGAGAGCTTGTTCGCCGCCGCATCGCCGATGAGCATGTCGTCCGCCGACCCGCCGACGAGGTTCTCGATATTGCGGATCGTGTCCTCCGCGACGCCACCGACGAAGACCGTAGCCGCGTTCGCGCCGTTGAGCTGTACGACGACTGAAGAGGTCTTTTCGCGGAGATCGAAGGTATCGATCCCGGTGCCACCGTCGGCCGTGTCGTTGCCGGCGCCGCCGGACAGGGAGTCGTCGTCGGCACCGCCGTTGAGAATGTCGTCGCCTGCTTCGCCGCGCAGGATATTGCTTCGGTCGTCACCGGTCAGCACGTCGTTGCCCGAGCCGCCATAGACGTTTTCGAAGTTGCTGATCGTGTCCTCGGCGATTCCGTTCACGAAGACGGTGGCGGGTGTCGCCCCCGTCAGAGTGACAACGACGGACTGGGTCTTATCGGTATAGTCGGCCGTATCGTTCCCAGCGGCTCCGTCGAGGACGTCGTTTCCGCCGCCGCCTCGGAACAGGTTGTTTTGAGCGTCGCCCGTAATAGTGTCGTTGCCGGAGCCCCCGTAAACGTTCTCGATGTTGCTGAGAGTGTCCTCGGCCGCGCCATTGACGAAGACCGTCGCGGCGGTCGCACCGGTCAGGGTGACTATGACTGAAGTCGTCTTTTCGCGATAGTCAACCGTGTCGACGCCCGCGCCGCCGTTGATCACGTCGGCGCCTCCAAGTCCCTGAATGAAATCGTCACCGCCGAACCCGCTAATCACGTCGTCTAGATCAGTGCCGATGAGGACATTGTTTCCGGCTGTGCCGTTAATGACTGCCATGGGAATTCCTCCCTAAAAATCTCCAGTCGGGGGCCTGGATATTGCGCCCGACGCTTGGAGAATTGCTGACGTAAAAGCCGGGCACTGGTGATGTTGCGCGTCCCCTGAGTGCAAGCGGCTCGCGCGATCATTCATTTGGTACCGGCGCGGGCTGAGAAATATGTGCGTCGCCCGTCTTACCCGTCTAGATCAATATCGATTACGTGCTGAACTTGGGGCCTCGACCGTGAACACCGTGATTTCCACGGCTCTTTTCTGGGCATGCCGTCTTCTAGGCAAGACAATAGTACGGGATAATCGCACCGCCGGCTGCGGTTGGGAATATAAAGAACCATATAGTGCAGGGGGAACCGGGAGCAGGGACAAGGCCCTGGATCTCGATGATTAAGGTTGAGCCTACCGAAAATTATGAACGTGACGGACTCCGACAGGCTGAGACGCGGGCTACCGGCGGAAGACCGCAAACACTTTTCCTTATCCCACTCTAGGTGTAGCTGCAGCTCTAGAAAGCGGCCGCCGATCGGGAACCCTGCAGCAGGGCGTAGCCCCGGAAAACGAAGCATATAAGTTTCACTATATTTCGGCATCAATGATTTGGTGTGAATATGCGTTCAGTGACGTCTGGACACTCACGGACGACACGACAAAAAACCTCGGAAAAATATCACCTTTTATAGGAAAGGGGCTACCTATGCTTACACGTAGGAGAATTGTTTCCGTATGCGCGCTGGGAGTATCCTTCCTGCTGTTGCTCCCGCTTATATCGATCACTGTATTCGACGGGTCTTCCGACAAGGCCTTTGCAGACAGCCGCGATATCGGCCACAAGAAGGGCGACAAAGGAAAACAGGATAGCGGCGGTTAGTCTACGCCGACGCGTAACAAGCTCCATGCCAGCTCGGAGGCTCAAATGCCTCCGTTTTTTTCGACTTCAAGCGGCTCAAGATCTCAAGGGATTGGTGTACTGCACATGAAGCGCAGCAAGCGTGGCGCGATTGCCGATGTCCAATTTGCGGAAGATGTTGTGCAGGTGGATGCCCACCGTACCTTCGGAGGTTCCGAGTCTCGCGGCGATCATGCGGTTGGAAAGACCGCCGCAGATCAGCGCTGCGATTTCGCGTTCGCGCGGCGTAAGCAGACTGAACCTCTCCAGCGTCGCGTCGTTACCGACCTGAGACGCATTTGCCAGCAGATCGGCCGGCAGCCACTTCCCGCCCATGGCGACCTGCCGCATGCAGTCGAGCAGCGCTTCGGGCGCATATTCCTTCAGGAGAAGACCGGAGAGCCCCATCTTCAGCGCTTCCGCGACCTGCGGGCCGCTGATCGTCGCAGTCAGGAAGATCACCCTCGGCAGACGCCGCGTGCCGCGGATCGCCCTCAGGATTTCCAATCCGCCCATGCCGGGCATGGCCACGTCGAGGACGGCAATGTCCGGCTGGAGGCGGGATATGAGCGAAATCGCTTCGACGCCGCTTGCCGTTGCGCCGACGACGTCGAAGTCCGGCGCTGCGGCGATGATGTCCTGCAATCCTCGCAGGAGCAACGGGTGATCGTCGACGAGCAGCACCGAATGCATCACCTGACCTCCAGCTTCAGCGGTAGCGCGATCTTGAGCCCTAGGCCAGGAGAATTCCGGCAGACCGCCAGCTTTCCGCCAAGCTCCGCCACCCGCTGCGACAGCGAGAGGGGCTTCATCTCGAGTTCACCCGATATTCCCGTGCCGTTATCGATGATCTCCAGGTTCAGGAGCTCCGCGCTCCTGACAAAAGCTATCCGCAACAGCGTCGCTCGTCCGTGGCGCACCGCATTGCTCGCGGCTTCGGAGATCAACTGCATTATCTCGTAAAGCATCCATTTGGGCACCACGAGCGGCGCGGGTCCGTGTGACACGTCGATTGCGCAATTCCACTGCGTTCTCAACAGGTCGAGAAATTCCGGAAGTTCCTGCTCGAGCCTGGCGAGATTACCTTCCTCTCCCGGTCGGTTCTCATCCACGAATTTGCGGACGCATTGCTGCTGTTCGAGGATGAGCGAGCCCACCTCCGTCAGCTGCGTCTTTGCGCCATCCGGGATTCCTTCTCCGATCAGTTTCAATTTGAGACGCGCCGCAGTGAGGTTCTGAAGCACGCTGTCATGCAAATCGCGGGCAAGGCGCATGCGCCCCTCGGAACGGGCGGCCTGGATAAGAGCGACACGCTCGAGCTCCGTCCCGACGCGGGTGGCGATGATCTGAGACAGATCTTTCGTGTCGTCGGCGGCGTTGGCGAAGCTGACCACGAAAACGAAACCGCGATATCGAACACTGGAGAAGGCGGCGGAAAATACCTTGCGGTCCGATTGGTCGGTGTTTGCGCGGATCTGGGGCAGATCGGCGAAGAGGCCATTCAGCGCCTCGCCGCTCTTGCGATCGCGTCCGTCGTAGTGATCGGGATCGTGACGACGCCAGAAGTCGGTGTCCCTGAGATCGGCCAGTTGGAGCGTGCCGTTAGCCCAGTATGCGACGCATCCCGATTCGAATTCCTGCTCACGCCAGATGACGAGCAGATGCGCATCGCCGAGAACGCCGGATGCATGTTCCAACAGGATACTCAGCCAGGACACCCGGTCCTCGCCGATTGCGCCCGGCGGCCACTGCGCGAGTTGCGCCAGGCGCTGCCGGCTTCGTTCGCGATAGGCTCCGAAATAGCCGAGCGTCGCCGCGATGAGCACGAAATAGGTGGACCGCATGATGAAGACGTTGAGTTCCGCGTCGCCGTCGAGAAGGTCGGGAAGGCCGACCACGAGCTGGACGAGAAGGGCGATCAGTGCTCCGAGCGCTGCACCCTTCAAACCCCAGCGCATCGTCATCGCCAGGATGACGAACGGAAGAATCGAAAAGAACGGGCTCACCAGTTCGTTCGTCAGGAACGTCAGCCAGCCGACGACCGCCGCGTCGACACCATGGATCAAGAGGTGCACCGGACTGACGAACGAGTACCGCAGCGGAAAGATCACCAGCGCAGTTGCGAGGAGAAGGTAGAGGCAAAGAACGACGCGAGAACTCGTATAGAAGCGAGTTCGGCCGAGTGGGATCGAGATAGATCGCCAGAATTGCGAAAGCGGCCGTGATCACGCGACCGAGGCAGATCAGGCGTTCCGGATCGGTGCGCAACAGCCACTCGCGCGCCCCCCCGGCGAATTCCTTGGCGGGGCGGTGAGCGCGCACAGGCGCTTCATTCCGGGTCGGCTGCGTGATCGCCATGCGCAACTCTGCCTTCGCGCGATCGCGGAAGTGAAAATTTATATTAGTATGTCGCGATCTTCACTGCGAATGGCGCGAAAGTCAACGATCCTGTACCGCCTAAGCGCGCCTGAAGAGACGCGCGACGCCGGAGCGGCTTCGGCCGACCGTCGCGCGCGGCTTGCCGAGGACAAGCGCGGCGACGGCAATGCCCAGCACGCAGACAGCGGCCGTCGTTGCGACCGGGACGCGGCGGGAGGAGCGCAGCCCGCCGTCGATGCCCCCTGGCTCGGCCGGTGCCCTGAACAGATTGCCATGGCTCCTCGCCACGCGCGGCGCGCGGCTCAGATAACGCGATGTCAGCTTCGCCATGAGCCGCGGGGTCATGTTCGGCGCGACGAAATGCGCGAACCGCGTCAGGTCGGCGACGAGGCCGACGGTCAGCGACTTGCGGGGGCGCTCCGCCAGGCGCACGATCGCCCGGGCAGCGCGGCGCGCATTGTAGACGGGCGGGGGAACACTCAGCCTGCGGCCGGTGTAATTGGCGCCGTGCCCGATCCCGGGTGTGTCCATGAAGGTCGGATAGACGTCGCAGATGTGAATGTCGCGCTCGTCCGCAAGCTCCGCCCGCAGAGCTTCCGAAAAGCCCCTCAGGCCGAATTTGCTGGCGCTGTAGGCCGCAGCAAAGGGTGCAGAGGCGAAGCCGCCGAGCGAGATCATATTGATGAAAATGCCATGCCCCTGTTTGCGGAAGATCGGGATCGCCGCGTGCGCGTCGTTTAGATGGCCGATCAGGTTGGTGCGGATGACCTGTTCATGCGCTTCGATCGGCGTTTCCTCGAAGCGGCCGACGGCGCCGACGCCGACATTGCTGAACCAGACGTCTATCTTGCCGAAGCTGATCGCCTTCCTGGCCAGGTCCTTGACCGCATCCGCGTCCGTCACGTCGGTGGGGGCCACGAGAACCTCCGCCCCGAGTTTACGGCAGGTTCTGGCGACCTCGTGAAGCGCGGCCGCATCGCGCGCCGCAAGCACGAGCTTCGACCCGCGCCGGGCAAAGGCCTCGGCGGTGGCCTGTCCAACCCCCGACGACGCCCCGGTGATGACGACCACTGCATCTTCGAGAGAATTCAACATATCGCTCCTCCATCTGCCGTCCGCACGCCGGCCGCAATCACATTACAAGCATGCCCCCGCCGCCTGTGGAACCGCGAGGGAGCGAAGATGTTCCGGCAGCGCCGGCCCTTTAACGCTTCGTCTTGCCGGCGTCCGAAACCTTGCCGCGATGCGGATCCTTCAGGTTCTCGCCGACGGCGTCCCGATCGCGTTCCGGATCATCCTTGGCGGGGAGATATCCTCTCGGGCGCGTCTCCTTCGGTCCTTCCCACCGCGGCGACTGCTCGGTGGTGCCGGGCGCACCTTCCTTTGGCGTTTTCATCGTCATTCTCCATCAAGCTGCAAGGCGAACCGAACACTGTGCATCCGGAACGCACTCATTCCTGGTCTTTCATGTCGGGCAGGGGATTGCGCTGGTCGGCATCCTCCAGGTCGGACCTGACGATGTATTCATCCCTCTTCAAACGCGCCGCCTCCCGCGCGGCCTTGGCGTTCGGGATCTCGTCCGGTTCGATCGGGGGTTTGTCGGCCTCCGGGCGCAGGTCGCTGTCATTCTCGACGGGCGGTTGCACGGTCTTCACATCAAGGGGGGCCGCGGATGGGCGCTTGGCTCTCTCCATCTTACTCTCCTGCTGTTTCATTGGGTCAGGAGGGCAACGTGAAGCCGTAGGCGAAGTTCCATCGGCGGTCCTCTCAAGGCCGCCATGGCCCGGAACAAAGCCAGTCTGCCCGAGTTAGGGTCGCGTACTCGCCGGAGGCAGCGCAGCGATGCCGATCGCCATTCCAGAAGGAGCCTTGCGAAGGAGTTCGTGACCATGGAAAAATTTCCGCACCCTCCCTTTCCCCGCCAAACCCAGGAAATGCCCGGCACCACCGATCGGATGCAGCCGCTGCCCGATCACGGGGAAAACTCCTACCAGGGTTCCGGACGCCTGAAGGACAAGAGAGCCATCATCACCGGCGGGGACAGCGGCATCGGCAGGGCCGTGGCGGTCGCTTATGCGCGCGAGGGAGCGGACGTTCTCATCAGCTATCTGAGCGAGCATGACGACGCGATGGCCACCAAGGCTTTGGTGGAGGAAGCAGGCCGCAAGGCCGTGCTTGCCGCCGGCGACATCCAGTCGTCCGACCATTGCCGCAGGATTGTCGAAACGGCCGTTCGGGAGCTCGGCGGCATCGACATCCTCGTCAACAATGCGGCCCATCAGGCGACCTTCAAGAACATCGAAGACATCAGCGACGAGGAATGGGAGCTGACGTTCCGAGTCAACATGCACGCGATGTTCTACCTGACCAAGGCAGCGGTGCCGCACATGAAGAAGGGCAGCGCCATCATCAACACCGCCTCCATCAATGCCGATGCTCCCAATCCGATCCTGCTTGCCTATGCGACCACCAAGGGCGCGATTCACAATTTCAGTGCCGGTCTCGCTCAGATGCTGGCCGAGCGGGGAATAAGGGTGAACGTCGTGGCTCCGGGACCGATCTGGACGCCGCTTATTCCCTCCACCATGCCCGAGGATACGGTCACGAATTTCGGCAAGCAGGTGCCGATGAAGCGTCCGGGGCAGCCCGTGGAGCTCGCCTCGGCCTATGTCATGCTCGCAGACCCCATGTCGAGCTACGTGTCCGGTGCGACGATCGCCGTGACCGGCGGCAAGCCGTTCCTCTGAGCGGCCGGCGGTCGGCGAACGGCTCGTCGATTGCACCCGAATGAAATGTACATTTCATCTTGATTTTCTTCAGAATTCGTATTCCATTTCCTCCCGGCTTCGCAGTCGCCCGAGGGAGGTACTTTTCATGAAACGCATATTGTCCGCTGCCGCACTGGCTCTCTTCGCCAGCGCGGCCAACGCCGAAAACATCGGCATCACCATCGCCCGCTCCGACAGCGCATTCCTGACCATCCTGCGCGACGGCATGCAGGACCAGGCCGCCAAGCTCGACGGCATCACCGTCCAGGTCGAGGATGCGCAGAACGATCCGAGCCGGCAGCTCGATCAGGTGCAGAACTTCGTCTCCTCCGGCGTCGACGCGATCATCGTCATCGCCGTCGATGGGGACAGCACACCTGCGCTGACCAAGATGGCGAGCGACGCGGGCATCCCGATCGTCTACGCGAACCACCCGCCGGCCGATGTCGACAAGCTACCCGAAACGGCTGCTTTCGTCGGCTCCAACGAGGTCGATTCCGGCACGCTGGAAACGAAGGAAGTGTGCCGGCTGCTCGGTGGCAAGGGCGCGGCCTATGTTCTCATGGGACCGCTCAACAATCACTCCTCGCTCGTCCGAACGAAGGACATCCATGACGTGATCGCCACGGACGAGTGCAAGGGCATGAGCGTCATCGAGGAGCAGAGCGCCAATTGGGATCGTCTCGAAGCCGCCAACATCATGACCAACTGGCTTTCGACCGGACGGGAGTTCGACGCCGTGATCGCCAATAACGACGAGATGGCCATCGGCGCTATCCAGGCCATGAAGGCGGCGGGCGTCGACATGTCCAAGGTCGTCGTAGGGGGCATTGACGCAACGCCGGACGGCCTGGCCGCCATGGCTGCCGGCGATCTGGACGTCACCGTCTTTCAGAATGCGATCGCCCAAGGGGCTGCCGCCATGGACGCCGCCGTCGCCCTTTCGCGCGGCCAGAAGACCGAACGGCAGATCTGGGTTCCCTTCGAACTGGTGACGCCGCAGAACATGCAGGACTACGCCACGGCCAACCAGTAGGCCCTGGTTCCCGGGACCTCATCCAGTTCTCGTCCGCCGGCCGCTTTTCCCCTCGCACCGCCTGCAGGGAAAGCGGCCGGCAGGTCGGACGACTGTTTCGCCCGGCCTCGTCGCACCGTTTGACAGCGACGAGAGTCACTTCGGGGAAAACCGGCAACCATTCGTGAATTTCATTCACAGGCATTGCGACTGGCGAGGTGCTTCTCGCGGCCGGGCGGCTGCAGCATATTGCACTGCGAAACGTCAACCATCGCCAACGTCTTCGAGTCCCGCTTCGCGACCGCGAATGGCGGGCGGAAAGGATTTGCCATGCCTTTGGCCATCTTCGCATTGACGATCGCGGCCTATGCGATTGGAACCACCGAATTCGTGATCGTCGGTCTGCTGCCGACGGTCGCGACCGACCTCGCAATTACGCTGCCGCTTGCCGGCCTCATCGTCAGCGTCTACGCGCTCGGCGTCACCTTCGGCGCGCCGGTCCTGACGGCGCTGACCGGGCGGATCGAACGCAAGCCGCTGCTTCTCGGGCTGATGGCGCTCTTCATTGCCGGGAACACGGCCGCGGCGCTCGCACCGAACTATGAAGTGCTGCTCGTCGCACGGGTGCTTTCGGCCTTCGCCCACGGCGTCTTCTTCTCGGTCGGCTCGACGATCGCCGCCGATCTCGTACCGGAGAACCGCCGCGCTTCCGCGATAGCCATGATGTTCATGGGATTGACGGTCGCGATCGTCACCGGCGTTCCTATCGGCACCTATATCGGCCAAATCTTCGGGTGGCGGGCGACGTTCTGGGGCGTTGCGGCGCTCGGTGTCGTCGCCTTTGCCGGCATCGCCGCCCTCCTTCCGGGCACGCTCACCAAAGCCGCGCCGGCGAGCCTTCTCGATCAAGTGCGGGTGCTCGGTTCCGGCCGTCTGCTCATCGTCTTCGCCATGACAGCGCTCGGCTATGGCGGCACCTTCGTCGCCTTCACCTTCCTGGCGCCGATCCTGCAAGAGGTCACCGGCTTTTCCGAACGGAGCGTCAGCCTGATCCTCGTGCTCTACGGCGTCGCCATTGCCATCGGCAACATCGCCGGCGGGCGGATCGCCAACACCAATCCGGTCAAGGCGCTCGTCGGGCTCTTCCTGCTCCAGGCGCTGGTGCTGGTGATCTTCTCGTTCACCGCCATCTCGCCGGTGCTGACGCTCGTGACGCTCGCCGCGCTCGGCTTCCTGTCCTTCGCAAACGTACCGGGTCTGCAGCTCTACGTGGTTCAGCTTGCCAAGGAGCACCGGCCCGGTGCCGTCGACGTCGCCTCGGCGCTGAACATCGCCGCCTTCAATCTGGGTATCGCGCTCGGCGCGTGGCTCGGCGGCTTGGTGGTCGCCTCTCCGCTCGGCCTCGCTGCCACGCCATGGGTCGGTGCCATTCTCGTTTCGGGCGCGCTCCTGCTCACGCTTTGGAGCGGCGTTCTCGACCGCCGCGAAACGGTGTGCGGCGAGCCCGCCACCGTCAGCGGCTGAGATTGCGAAACATCGCGCTGCCGCCGGAATTGCGGCAGCGCACAATTCATCATTGCATCGGCAGCAGCCGGTCCGTATAAAGCCGGTACTCACCCCGGACCCGGTGAAACCCCGGGTGGCTCTTCTGGCCGCCGATCCGCCAGACAACGCAACAGCATCAAACCATGACGAGCCGGCCTCCCGCCGGCCTGGTGTGCTACTCTTGCGAAGAAAATCATGAAACTGACACTTGCCAGCTATAAACGCGAATGGTTCTCCAATATCCGCGCCGACGTCCTATCGGGCATCGTCGTGGCGCTTGCACTGATCCCGGAGGCCATCGGCTTCTCGGTCATCGCCGGCGTCGATCCGAAGGTCGGCCTCTTCGCCTCCTTCGCCATCGCCTGCGTCTCCGCATTTACCGGCGGCCGGCCGGGGATGATCTCGGCGGCAACGGCCGCCACCGCCGTCCTGATGGTGACGCTCGTCAGGGATCACGGCCTCCAATATCTCTTTGCCGCCACCCTGCTGATGGGGCTCATCCAGATCGCAGCCGGCTTCCTGAAGCTCGGCCGGGTGATGCGCTTCGTCTCCCGTTCGGTTATCACCGGCTTCGTCAATGCGCTTGCGATTCTGATCTTCATGGCGCAGCTTCCGGAACTCATCGGCGTGCCGCACGTGACCTATGCGATGATCGCGGCGGGGCTCGCGATCATTTACCTGTTTCCTTACGTCACCAGGGCGGTTCCCTCGCCGCTCGTCGCCATTGCCGTTCTGACCGCGGTGGCCCTATGGACCGGCATGGACATCCGCACGGTCGGCGATCTCGGCGAACTGCCGTCGACCCTGCCGATCTTCGCGCTGCCGCAGGTGCCGCTCACCTTCGAAACGCTGCAGATCATCTTCCCCTATTCCGTGGCGCTTGCCGCCGTCGGGCTGCTCGAATCCCTTCTGACCGCTCAGATCGTCGACGACATGACGGACACGACGAGCAACAAGAGCCAGGAATGCATCGGCCAGGGCGCCAGCAACATCGCCTCCGGTCTCATAGGCGGGATGGGCGGCTGCGCCATGATCGGCCAGTCGGTGATCAACGTCACCTCCGGCGGGCGCGGGCGGCTCTCGACCTTTGTCGCCGGCGCCTTCCTTCTCTTCCTTATCCTCGTCCTCGACGACCTCGTCCGCATCATTCCGATGGCCGCACTCGTGGCTGTCATGATCATGGTCTCGGTCGGCACCTTCTCGTGGCGCTCCATCCTCGACCTGCGCCGCAATCCCCTGCCCTCCTCCGTCGTGATGCTGGCAACCGTCGTCACCACGGTCGGCACCCATGATCTCGCAAAGGGCGTTCTGGTCGGGGTGCTTCTGTCGGGGGTGTTCTTCGCCGGAAAGGTCGCCCGCCTCTTCCATGTCCGCTCGATGCTCGACGAGAGCGGCACGGTACGCACCTACCATGTCGACGGCCAGATCTTCTTCGCCTCGACCGAGGGTTTCATCGGCGCCTTCGACTTCGCCGAGCCGTTGGAAAAGGTCGTCATCGACGTCGGCGAGGCGCATCTGTGGGACATCACCGCAGTCGGCGCACTGGACAAGGTGGTGCTTAAATATCGCCGCCACGGCGTAACCGTCGAGGTGATCGGCCTCAACGAGGCCAGCGCTCATATGCTCGACCGCTTCGCCGTGCACGACAAGAGCGAAGGCGCGGCGCTCACCGCAACACATTGAATTCACGAGACCCCGGGTCGGACAGGATCAGCCCGGGGTCTCGTCCACAAGGACACGGGTTGCCCTTCCGGCGAGCACGGCCGCCTGCGGCTTTTCATTTAAAGTAAGACGGAACGATACCGAAAAAGTACCCTGCGGCTCACGACTACAGCAGCGTACCGCCGAGACACTCCCGCAGGTTCTCTACTATCTCCGCGATCCAGACATCGTTCATCAGCTCCAGCGGCGCATTGAATGAAATCGCAACATTCACTTCGTATTGGCCACGTCGCGGGACCGGTAGGCCGATGCCGCCCTCGCCGGGCAAATAATAGCCCATATTGACCGCATAGCCGCGACCGCGCGCCTCGCTTACCAGTTTCGTCACGACACCGGCATCGACGTGTCGCAGCGCCGGGTGCGTTGCATAGCGCTCGGAATTCGCTTCGATGATCTGTGCCGCATTGTCCTCGGGCAGCATCGAAAGCAAGGCCACGCTTCCCGCGGCAACGCCCATGGGCACGCGCGCGCCCACGCCCATCGTGAACTGCCTGCGCGTGGATCGGCTGACCATTTCGGCGCAAACGGCATCCACGCCTGCCTGCACCATCAGGTAGACAGTGAACCCGGTGCGCCGCGCGAATTCGGTCATGCCGGGCCGGATCAGTTGGATCTGGGACTCCAGCCGCTCCTGCCGTTTGGCGAGCATATGGATGGCCGGGCCCAGCCGGTAGTGCCCGTAGCGCCCCGCCGCCTCGGCAAAGCCTTTCTGCAGCAGCGCGGCGACACTGCGGTGGGCGGCCGACTTCGCGCTCCCCGTCCTTCGGGCAATTTCGGCCAGACTCAAGCCGTCCGGCCCTGCATCCCCGAGGACGATCAGTATCTCCAGTGCCCTCTCGGCGTTGAGGGAGGAGGCGACGCTTCCAGACATGATGTTACTTTCATTACATTCCTATAATCGGAACGATATAGGCGTTTTCGTCTCGATTAAAGGAATTTGTTTGACATGATGGACGATTGCCAGCATCGTGACCACCAAGGAAACGGAGATTTCCGGACAGGAGAGGAGGCTGTCGCTCACCGGTTTCCTGCGCCCGATCGTCGGCGCAGGCGTCGGCCGGGTATGCTTTGTCAGGCGCCTCCATCCTGCCCGGGGTCTGACAAAGGGCGAGTGTATGCTGCCATTTCTGATCAAGCGCCTGGGGTTCGCGATCCTGACCCTGTTCAGCGTGCTTACCCTGGTTTTTCTGATCGTCAGGGTTCTGCCGGGGGACCCGGCTCTCGTCATTCTCGGAGACCAGGCGAGTCCGGCCAGCATCGCTGCCCTGCATGCCCGGCTCGGCCTCGACCAGCCCGTCCTCGTGCAATACGGCCAGTTTCTCCTGCAAGCGGTGCAGGGCGACCTCGGCAAGTCGATGGTGACCGGCCGGCCGGTTTCGGAAGAAATCCTCGCAGTTCTGCCCTATACGATGGAGCTGACTATCGCGGCACTCGCCCTAGGCGTGGTGCTGGGCGTTCCCGCCGGCGTCTGGGCTGCCGTAAGGCGCAATCGCCTCCCGGACTACCTTCTGCGGTTCATTTCACTGCTCGGCCTTTCGCTTCCGGCCTTTGTCGCGGCAATCGTACTGCTGATGGTTTTTGCGATCCAGTTCCGCTGGTTTCCCGTCATCAGCGCAGGCAGCGGTGAAACGATAGCCGACCGGCTTCGGCAAATGGCGCTGCCTACACTGGCGCTTGCACTGATCATGATGGCCTACATCACCCGCGTGACCCGCTCGGCGATGCTGGAGGTGCTCAATCAGGATTTCGTGCGCACGGCACGCGCAAAGGGTGCCACCCCCGCCGCCGTGATCTGGAGGCATGCTCTCGGAAACTGCATGATCCCGATCACCACGGTCGTCGGGCTCTACCTTGGCATTCTGATCGGCAATTCGGTTCTGACTGAGATCGTGTTTTCGCGCCCCGGCCTGGGCAAGCTGATCCTCACGGCACTCACGCAGCGGGACTACACACTGCTTCAAGGCATGATCGTCATCTACACGCTGATGGTCGTCGTCGTGAACCTGCTGACCGACCTGACCTATGGCTTTCTCGATCCGAGGGTGCAGTACAAATGACCGACGCCAGCATCACACCCTCACGGCCGATCAGCCGCAGAAGCGCCTTTCGTGATTTTGCCGCACAATTGAACGCATCGACCTGGATCGGCATGCTCATCGTTCTGGCGCTGGTCCTGGCCGCGATCTTCGCGCCGCAGCTGGCGACGCACGATCCTGCAAGTCAGAACATCATGGACCAGCTGGCCGAGCCCGGCGCAAACTTCTGGCTGGGCGCTGACCAGTTCGGTCGAGACATCTGGTCGCGGATCCTCTACGGAGCACGATACTCGCTGACCATCGGGTTCTTCGCCATCCTGACGGCGCTGATCGTCGGCACGTTGATCGGCATGATCGCCGGCTATGTCGGCGGCCGCATAGACATCGTCTTCATGCAGATCATGGATGTGGTGCTGGCTTTTCCCTCGCTCATTCTCGGCCTCGCGCTCGTGGCGTTGATGGGCGCCACGCTGACCAACATCATCATCGCGATCGCATTCACGGCAACGCCCGCTTTCGCACGCATCGCCCGTGCCGGCGTCATCACACAGCGCGACCGCGAATATGTGCAGGCGTGCCAGGCAATGGGGTTCTCGGGCACGAGAATTCTCTTCAGGCACATCATGCCGGCGATCCTTCCCGAGGTGATGGTCATGGCCTCGCTGTGGATGGCCACTGCCGTGCGCACCGAAGCGTCTTTGGCGTTCATCGGTCTGGGGCTGGCGCCGCCGACGCCGACCTGGGGCGGCATGGTGCGCGACGGGTTCGACAACATACTGAGCTCTTTCCATCTCGCACTCGTCCCCAGCTTGGCGATCCTGCTTCTGGTCCTTGCCTTCAACCTGATCGGCGATGGCCTGCGCGATGCCATCGACCCCCGCCTTAAGGATGCCTCGTGATGGAGAAGAAGCCTGTCATCTCGGTCCGCAATCTCAGCGTCTCCTTCGGTCGCACCACGGTTGTTCATGATCTCAGCTTCGACATCGCTGCGGGGAGCACTCTCGCGCTGGTCGGAGAATCCGGCTCCGGAAAATCGGTTACCTCGCTTGCCATCATGCGGCTCCTGCCCGAGCGCGTCGCACGAGCCGGAGGCTCGATCACGCTTGATGATCGTGACCTCCTGACACTGGCCGAACCGGAAATGCGGCAGGTGCGCGGCGGACGGATCAGCATGATCTTCCAGGAGCCGATGACGTCGCTGAACCCAGTCCAGCGCGTGGGCGACCAGCTCGCCGAGGTGATCCGCATCCATAGGGGGCTCAAAGGTGCGGCGCTGAGGGAAGCCGTACTGGAGATGCTGCGGAAGGTGCGTATCCCCGACCCGGAAGCGCGCATGCACCAGTACCCGCACACCTTCTCCGGCGGAATGCGGCAGCGCGTGATGATCGCCATGGCTCTCGCCTGCGATCCCGCGCTGATCATCGCCGACGAACCGACGACCGCACTCGACGTGACGGTTCAGGCTCAGACGCTGGCCCTGCTGAAAGACCTTCAGCGTGAGACCGGCGCTGCGGTTCTGTTCATCACGCACGACATGGGCGTCGTCGCCGAGCTGGCCGACAATGTGCTGGTCATGCGCCGGGGACGCGAAATCGAGAGCGGCACCGTCCATGAGGTCTTCTCCAATCCGAAGGACGCCTATACCCGCAGCCTGATAGAAGCCGCTCCCAGCCTCGTGGGAAAACTCAGCGAGATCAGCGTTCCTGCTCAGCCGGTGCAAGGCGTGCCGGCCTCGATCACCGGCGAAACGCCTGTACTCGACGTTACCGACCTCACCGTGCGCTTTCCCGTACGCAGTGGATTCTTCGGTCGCCTGACGGGAATGGTTCACGCGGTCGAACGTGCATCGCTTGCCATAACGAAAGGCGAAACGCTCGGTCTGGTGGGGGAGTCCGGCTCCGGCAAGTCGACGATCGGCAAGGCCGTCATAAACCTCGCACCGATCGGTTCCGGCGATGTGCGGGTGTGCGGGCAGCGCGTGGACTATGACGACCCGCAGAGCCTCGCCCGTATGCGGCGCGACGTGCAGATGATATTCCAGGATCCCTACGGGTCGCTCGATGCCCGGCAGACGATCGGCTCTGCGATCATGGAGCCCATGCAGGTCCATGGGCTCGCCAGGGGCGCCGAAGCCTTCGAGAAGATGCAATGGCTGATGGAGCGGGTCGGCCTCGACCCTGCGCGCGCCTCGAGCCTGCCGCACGAATTCTCGGGCGGCCAACGGCAGCGCATCTGCATCGCGCGCGCACTGGCGATGTCGCCGAAGCTCATCATCGCCGACGAAGCGGTCTCCGCGCTCGATGTGGCGATCAAAGGCCAGATCATCGACCTGATGATCGATCTGCAGAAGGAGTTCGGCGTCTCCTATCTGTTCATCAGCCACGATATGGCCGCGGTAGAACGGATCTGCGATCGCGTGGCGGTCATGTATTTCGGCGAGATCGTCGAGATCGGCAAGACCGAGGACGTTATCGGCCGGCCGGGCCACGAATATACCAGGCGCCTGCTTTCGGCCATCCCGATCACCCATCCCGACCAGCGCGGCCGGCGCCCGCCCCAGGGCGTGGCCGTCACCCAGCCGCGCAGTCCCATCAAGCCTCTCGCATACCAGGCCCCGGCCCCCCGCTGGTCCATGGCCTCCGAAGGGCACTTCATCCGCAGTGCGACCTGACCTCCAACGCAGAAGGACTACCGACTTGCACACGATCGAAGAGCTTGCAGCCTTTGTCGCCGGTTGCCCGGCGGCAGACATAGGCGGACAGGCGCGTGAAGCCGCGTCGCTTCTCTTGGCCGACCTGATGGCTGCGACGGCCGCCGGCCTGCACTCGCCTCTTGCGACGGCCGCCCGCGAAGCCGCCGTCGATCTGTACGGAGCCGGACCGGCGGCAGTCTGGCTGACCGACATCAACCTTTCGCCTGCCGGTGCGGCCATGACCAATGCCGCGGCCGCCAGCGCCCTCGACATCGACGACGGCCACCGCGGTGCCGCCGGTCACGCCGGAGCAGGCGTCATCCCCGCGGCCTTGGCCGTGGGGCAGGCGTCGGGCTCGAGCGACGAGCAGATCATGAGCGCGATCGTACTCGGTTACGACGTCGCGCTGCGCGTGGCGTCGTCTCGTCCCACCTCGACCATCGACACCTACAGCAGTGGCCGCTGGGTGGGCTACGGAGCTGCCGCTGCTGCCGGACGACTGCTCGGCTTGACCGCCGGACAGCTTGCAAATGCAATGGCCATTACCGGCGCCGAGGGGCCCATAAGCTTTCCGACCGGCAGCTCGAAATATCAGGGAACCACCGTGAAGGAGGCGATCCCGCCGGCGGTGACGGCGGGGCTGACCGGCGCCTATCGCGCACGCGCCGGAGCGACCGGCCCCCTCGACCTTCTGGACAGGCCCTCGCATTTCAACCGCGAAATCCTGACCGGCGGCCTCGGGCAAAGCTGGTGGCTGCAGCAGTGTTATCTCAAACCCTATGCCTGCTGCCGGTACATGCACGCTGCAATCGACGCGGTTCTCCAATTGCGCCAGCCCGGCAAGGCGATCCGCAGCCTTCGGATCGAGACGTTCCCGCAGGGACTGAGGCTTTCGAACGCCCGCACGCCGAAATCGCTCGAAGCGGGGCAATACAGCTTCTACTTCAGCTGCGCTCTGGCTGCCTTGTACGGACCATCGGCCCTGCAACCCGTCGATCCGGACCGGTTGCAGGATCCGGAAGTGCTCGATCTCGCCGGCCGCATCGAGCTGGTAGCGCATGAGGACTTTGCCGGCTCGTTCCCCGGGGGCACGCCCTGCCGCGTGATCATCGATCAAGGCGAAGGTCCGCAGACCGCCACCGTCCTCCACCCGCTCGGCGACGTCGCCAATCCGATGTCGCGCGAACAGGTGAAGGAGAAATTCCGCAGGATCGGCGCGGCAAGCGTCGAATCCGGCTGGCTGAACGACATTCTCCCGGCACTCGACGGGATTCTGGACCATGGCTTTGGGCCGCTTTTCTCCGTGCTGAACCCTCGCCAATACAATCTGAACAAACGCAACATCATGCTAATCAAGGAGGTAGCGCAATGATGCAATTCAAGTTCCCGAGGGCTCTGGTCCTGGCGGCGATTATGGCTGGCAGCGCGCTCGCTCCCTTGCCGGCAATGGCCGCAAAGACGAAGCTCACTCTCGGCGCGGCAGCAGCCGACATCGGCAATCTCGATCCTCATTATTCGGCGAGCACCACTGACCGCACCCTGGTCGCCTGGATATTCGGCGGCCTGGTCCGCTTCGCTCCCGGCACGACCGACCCCGCCTCGATCGAACCGGACCTTGCCGAAAGCTGGGAATCCAGCCCCGACAAGCTGGTCTGGACCTTCAAACTGCGCAAGGGTGTCCAGTTCCACCACAACTATGGTGAAGTGACCGCCGAGGACGTCGTCTTCAGCCTGCAGAAGGCAGCGGATCCCGAGCGTTCGGCCTTCGCCACCGACTACGCCTCCTTCGACAAGATCGAGGCAGTCGATCCCTATACCGTGCGCATCACCCTGAAGAACGCCATTCCGAGCGTGCTGGGTCCGTTGGCGAACTATGCCGGCGGCTTCATCGTCAGCAAGAAGGCCTACGAAGAACGGGCGGAGAGCTTCTCGCGCCGTCCGGTCGGTTTCGGTCCGTTCCAGCTCGACTCGATCGAGCCCGGCGTGGCCGTGCATTTCAGTGCCCACAAGGATTATTTCCGCGGCGCGCCGAAATTGACGAAGGTGACATATCGCTTCCTCAATGCTGCGGCTGCACGCGATCTGGCGTTCCTCGCCGGTGAGGTCGACGCGGCCACAGGGCTTGCCGACCCGAATTGGCTGAAACGCACCCTGGCGGTCGACGGCACCACCGTGGACATCTTCGATCCAGCCGAATTGACCGTGCTGCACATCAACACCAAGAAAGCGCCGTTCGACGACATCCGGGTCCGTCGTGCCTTGGCCTACGCCGTGGATCCGAGCCGTGTCGCCGCCTATCGCGGAACCGAATTCACCCGCGTGGGAAAGTCGGTCATTCCCTCGAACAATCTCGGCTACACCGAGGACAACGGCCTGGTAACCTTCGATGCGGAAAAAGCCAAGGCACTGCTTGCCGAGGCAGGCCATCCGGACGGCATCACGGTCAAGATGATCTCGAGCCAGCTGCCGAGCTATGAATCCTCGAACCAGATCCTTCAGGCTCAGCTTCGAGAGGCAGGCTTCAATCTCGAGCTGCAACCGGTCGAGCACGCCACCTGGCACCAGATGATCCGCCAGGACCTGAGCCCGCTCGTGACCTACGGTGCAGCCCGCTTCCCGGTAGCGGATGTCTATCTCAGCCAGTTCTTCCATTCGAACAGCGCCATCGGATCGCCCGCTGCGGTGACGAACTTCAGCCATTGCGACGTGGCCGACAAGCAGATCGAGGCAGCCCGTGTCGAAACCGATCCGGAAAAGCAGCTGGAGCTGTGGCACGAAGCACAGCGGCTGATCATCGAGGCGGTCTGCGGGGTTCCGATAACCGAGACAGCAGGTGTGTGGGCGCGGCGCAAGAACCTCGACTGGGGCTTCGATTTCAAGGGCTCGATGTCGCTCGGGCCGCTGGTGACCGAACTCACTCATTTCACGGAATAACAATCCACGGGCTGCGGGAAACCGCAGCCCAATTCATTGTGTGATGAACCCATTATGTCCAAAGAGATTTTTCCGATCTATTCCAGCCCATGCGGCTGGAACGCAATGCTCCCGAAGCGTACACCCCGCTCACCGTTGCAGAGCGACCTTACCGTCGATTATGCCATCGTGGGTGCCGGCTACACCGGCCTGGCGATCGCGCGCCGACTCCGTGAACTCGATCCGCAGGCAAGCATTGCCGTGTTCGAGGCATCATCCGTCGGAGAAGGATCTTCGGCCCGCAATTCCGGTTTCACCGGGTCCGAAGTGCTGCCTCGCACCGCCACCCTTGCCGGCGCCGAGAAAGCGCGGCGTCAAACGGCTCTGATGAGTGAATCCTTCGACTGGCTCAAAGGCATGATTGCAGATGCCGGTATCGAATGCGAGCTGCAGAAAGTCGGATCGATCCGTGCTGCGGCGACGGAAGCCGGGGAGGCCTCGCTGAGGCAGGTCGTCGAAGTCGCGAAGGCCAACGGAATAAGCCACACGGTGCTGGGGCGGAACGAAATAGCCGAGCGCATCGGATCGGATTATTACCGCTTCGGCATTTATCTGAACGACACCTATTTGCTGCAACCGGCAGCCCTCATTCGCGGCCTTGCCGACTCCCTGCCGGACGGCATCGATCTTTACGAAAATACGGCGGTCCAACGATTGAAGCGGAACGGTGGGGGCTGGGAGCTCCTGACCGATGGCGGCGTCGTGCGCGCGCGAAGCGTCGCTCTCGCAAACAACGGGTTCATCCGGCGTTTCGGCTATCTCAAGCTCCGCATGACCACGATCTTTACCTATGCCGCGGTGACGTGCCCGGTCCCCGAGGCAGACCTCGGCCATCTCGGCCAGTCGCCGGCATGGGGTCTCCTGCCCTCTCATCGGCTTGGGACGACTTTGCGGCGCATCGGGCGCGACCGTCTCATGGTGCGCTCCCTTTATGCCCACGAGCACGAAGTGCCCGTGGAGGAGGCGTCCGCGAAGTTGCGCGACCGCTTTGTCCGGCGGTGGCCGGGTTTGGGCCATGTGGACCTGGAATATGTCTGGGGCGGCGCGACGGCGTTCACCATGAATGGCGCGCCGTGGTGGGGCAAGCTCGACGACGGCCTTTTCGCCTCCGGCGGCTGTAATGGCAGCGGGATAGCAAAAGGCACGATGCTCGGCCGGCATCTCGCCGAACTGATGCTCGGCACCGGCGATCCGGCAAGGGTCAGCGGCGCGATGGGAACGGCCAGCCTGATCGCCCCCGAACCCTTCCGCAGCATCGGCTTCCAGATCGTCTCGGCGATCGAAAGCCGCAAAGCGGGCCTGGAAGCCTAGAGAGTTTGAACGACGCACTTCCGGACGGAAAGCCGATACGCACTTTTCCTGGAAGTCCTCTAAGGGAAGAACCGATCATGAAAGTGGAACGCTTTGACGTGAACGCACGCAGAAGCCGCCTCGTGAAATACAACGGCGTCTGTTACCTCTCCGGCCAGTTTTCCGACAATGCCGGTGACGTCGCCACACAGACGCGGGAAACGCTGGCGAAAATCGACGAGTTGCTTGCACGCGCAGGCACGGACAAGTCACGCCTGCTGACCGCCGAAGTCTGGATTACCAGCATGGCCGATTTTGCCGCGATGGATGCGGTCTGGAAGGAATGGGTGGCACCGCAGAACCCGCCAACCCGATGCTGCTGCGCCGTCGAGCTCGGCGACCCGGACATGCGGGTAGAAATCATGGTGACCGCGGCCTTCGGCGATGCGGAGGTGATGGAGCTTTAGAGCGATTCAGCGCCTAAGATCGCAAACCAGCGCGAGTGCGGGAACGCTCTGCGAACCTTCCCGCACGCACGCTTGGCCAGCTAGCTCCGGCTGCGCGACGGCACTCCGGTGACGGCGCGTTCTTCGGCAAAGTAGTCGCGCGTCAGTTGGGCGATGACCGGGGACAGGAGCAGCAACGAGATAAGGTTGGGGATAGCCATCAGTGCGTTCAGCGTGTCGGCCACCAGCCAGGCAAAGTCGAGGCTGAGGGTGGCGCCGAAGAACACCGCGACGGTCCACACGATGCGGAACGGTATCGCGCTCACGGTTCCGATCAGGTATTCCCAGCACTTCTCGGCATAATAGGCCCAGCCGAGGATCGTCGTGAAGGCGAACAATGCCAGCGAGATGGTCACGAGATAATTCCCATAGCCGGGCAGCGCCGCTTCGAAGGCCGCAGAACTCAGCACCGCTCCGGTTTCGCCCGAGGCCCAGACGCCCGACACCATGATCGCCAGACCGGTCAGGGTGCAGACGATGATCGTGTCGATGAACGTCCCCATCATGCCGATGACGCCGGAGAAAACGGGATTGGCGGTCGAGCCGGCAGCCTGTGCGATACCGGCGGTGCCGAGGCCCGCCTCGTTCGAGAAGATCCCGCGCGCCACACCCATGCGGATCGCCATCAGTACAGTGGAGCCGAGGAAGCCGCCGGTGGCTGCCGTCGGACTGAATGCCTGGGTGAAGATGGTGGCGATCGCCTCGGGGATGTTGCCGGCAAAGACGATCAGGACGACGACCACACAGGTGAGATAGAAGATCGCCATGAAGGGCACGACCTTCTCGGCCACGGCGCCGATTCGCTTGATGCCGCCGAGAATCACCGCACCCGTCAAGACGGTCATCACGATGCCGCTGATCCAGGTCTCGATGCCGAAGGCGTTCTCGACCGCACTGGCGATACCGTTGGCCTGAACCATGTTTCCGATACCGAAACCCGCCAGTCCGCCGAAGATGGCAAAGGCGGTGCCCAGCCACTGCCAGTGCTTCCCGAGCCCATTTTTGATGGCGAACATCGGTCCGCCGGCGTGTTCGCCTTTGTCGTCGACCTCGCGGTATTTCACCGCTACGACGACCTCGGCGTATTTCGTCGCCATTCCGACGAAGGCGGTAATCCACATCCAGAACAGCGCACCGGGTCCACCCACCGCGATAGCGGTAGCGACGCCGGCGATGTTGCCCGTGCCGATGGTGGCCGAGAGCGCCGTCATCAGCGCGGCGTACGGCGTAATCTCGCCTTCGGCGGCCCTCCCCGGCCTGCGGCTTTTCAAGATCATGCGGAAGCCGTAGCCCACTTTGCGGATCGGCATGAAGCCCAGGCGAAGCTGAAGATACAGACCGGTGCCAATGATCAGCACGATCATGGGCACGCCCCAAACGATGCCGTTGAGCCAGTTAAAGAATTGGTTGAGTGCTTCCACGAGACTGCTCTCCTCCCTGGTGCCTGTCTTTCCGCGAGCCTGCGCACGCCTGCGGCCTGACTAACTTCACCGGCGAATATTGCAAGCCCGTCTTGTTCATGGGCCACGGGCACCTTGATTCATTTCGATCGAGGACGCCTGGGTGTCCCCCGTCTGCGAACACGCAGGCGGTACCCGTGGAGCCGATTCGTCAGGCGCGATAGGTACATGCGGGCCCCTCGGGAGCCGCGATCATACATAGAAGTCGAGGTTGGTGAATTTCATAGTTCGAATGCTTCTATTTATGAAATTGATGATGGCCGAGAGATCGGCATGGGAAAGCGGCGCGGCCGGCACGAGATTGTCAGTACTCGGCGCGCGAACATACATACCCATCCGGTTCATCCGGCCTTCGCAACGGGCCACCACCCGGCATCGCCGGCTTCCTCATCGGTGCCGGCGTCTCCTCTCCAATCGCAGGCGGTTGAAACCCGCAGAACAAGTCAGGGCGGAATGTCGAATCCCGCTCGGCGCCGCGCGCACTTCAATCGTCGATGCGGAAGCCCACCTTCATCACCACCTGGTAATGCGCGACCTTGCCATTCACGATCTGGCCGCGAATCTGGTCCACCTCGAACCAGTCGAGATTCCGGGTCGTTTTCGAAGCACGCGAAATCGCGCCTTCGATGGCCTCGTCTATCGAGTTTGGCGAACTGCCGATCAGCTCGATCTTCTTGTAGACGTGCTCGCTCACGGTTTCCTCCTGAAGCTTCTAGGTTGATTCCAGGCTCGCCGGGTCTCCTTGTGGGAGCGGCAAGGGACGGCAGCGCGATCGCCGCCAGGGACAATCATGCCCTCGTTCGGCGCGAACCGCCAGCGTTAGGGGAAAATCGGCCTGTGCCGCGCCAGGCGGCCGGCTGCCCTCGGGTTTAAAATGCTCTATGCTCGTATCACTGGCCATGTCCGAACGCGACGCCCCGCCAAGGACGCGCGAACGCTCCACGAAGGAGGCGACCATGCTGCCGACCCGACGTTCCCTGCTGAGGGCGTTTCTGGCCTTGCCCGCCCTGCCCGTCGCCGATCGCGCCGCGGCGCAGCGACCCGCATTGCCGCTCACGCCCGCCTGCGACGACGATGACGACCTGACGCCCGCGCTGACGGCGGGCCCTTTCTACAAGCCCGATGCGCCGCTCAGGCACGAACTTTCCGGCGACGCCCCGAACGGCGAACGCATCACCATTGCCGGCTACGTGCTCGACGGCAATTGCCGGCCGATCGCCGGCAGTCTCGTCGAAATCTGGCATGCGGACGAAACCGGCGCCTACGATACACGCGGCTACAGGCTGCGGGGTCACCACATGACCGACGAACGCGGGCGATGGTGGTTCAGCACCATCGTCCCGGAACTCTATCCCGGCCGCACCCGCCACTATCATTTTCGGGTGCGCCCTCCCGGCGCCGCGGTCCTGACAACGCAGCTCTTCTTCCCGAACGAACCTCAGAACAACCGTGATCACCTTTATACGCCGTCGCTGCAGCTTGACATTCGCGACACGGAGGACGGCAAGTTCGGGCGTTTCGATTTTGTAGCCTGACGCGCTCGCGGAGGTGACCGGCACGGGATGAACGATCCGGCGCTTCGCTGAATCCGGAACAGATCGCCGTCGTACAGGTTCGGGCTGAGACGAGGACGAATTGATGAAGCAGAAACTTTTGGCGCAAGACGCGAGCGAACGCACCTTCATTCTCGTACTCGAGGAGGGCGAGGAAGCATTCTCGGCCATTTCGGCCTTCGCAGCGCAGGCGGGCATCGCCGGCGCATCGGTGACGGCGATCGGCGCCTTCAGCAGCGCGACGGTGGGCTTCTTCCGTGTCGAAAGCAGAAATTACAGGAAGATCCCCGTAGCCGAGCAATCGGAAGTTCTGAGCGCGATCGGCGACATTGCCCGCGACGAAGCCGGCCGCCCGAGCCTGCATTTGCATGCGGTTCTGGGGTTGGAAGACGGGTCGACCCGTGGCGGGCACCTTCTGGAGGGTCGCGTCCGTCCGACCCTGGAGGTCATCATTCGCGAAAGCCCGACTGGATTGCGCCGGCGCAAGCGACCGGAACTCGGGATAGCGCTCATCGACCTCGACGCCGAATGAGGTTCAGCTTTTCGCGCTCGAACTCGGGTTGCGCTTGTTTCTGGCCGGCACGCGCCGGCGACCTCACGGCGACCGAAGGAGCGAGAAACCGACCGGTTCCTCGCAAACCATGCCGCCGATCTCCCGATGGCGGCAGCGCGCCCTTCCATGGACCGCACATTGTCTCCGGCAGGACGGGTCCAATTTTCACCAGGGCCGCCAGCCGCTTGACCAATAACGGCCCTTCAGATCGCTCAGCCGATCCTCGATATCGGCGATCAGGTCCTCGATGCGCGAGGAGCTTCGCGAATGCCAATAGGGCCGGCTGGTTCCTGCAATGAGCAGCCCCAGAAGACCGACTACGGCGAGCGCCGTCCAGGCGGGATGTTCCCTTGCCATCTCGCCGGCCCTGCGGCCCGTATCCGCGATGGCCCTGCCGGAATAGATGCCGAGATCGGAGAGCTTTTCGGTCAGCGCATTGACCTGCTCGCGCAACGATCTGACTTCCTCTTCCATGCTTGCCTGGTCCGGAACGCCTACCGATCCGTTCTTCGTATCGACCACGCCGCGCGGTATGGTGGATCCGAGTCGCTTTTCCTGTGCCATATGCTCATCCTCCGTGTCTGGGTCCCAACTTGTCAGAGACAGCAACCCGGAAACGGCGGCCGGGGGCCGGGAGTTCCTTTCGAGGGTGAAATTGGCCGCACATCCCCGGCCCCCTCATTCCTGTGCATGTCACAGGAATCCAGCCAGACCAAGTCCTTGGGCTGAAAGAACGCTTCCCGCGCCGCGGACGCGGCGCTGCTCTCATCCCTGTGACGAGCACAGGCATGAGGAAAAAAGAGAGATTGCAGCCCTCCGATAGGCCTCCTACAGCGCCGCGCGTCATATGAGACGCGCAAATGTCGCTGTAGCACTTTGCAGCGGACGCACGGTCGGTACTCATGGAATTCAAGCGCATCACCATGCGTGCCGACAAACCGACCAGAGCTTCAACGCCATTGTCCATCCCGCGGCAGCCGTCATAAACTCAAAGTGAATCTCCCGAAGGCCGCGAGCAGACGAGGAAGAACCTGCGGTAGAAGAATGTCCTCAGCCTGTTTCTGAGATCGGCATTCCTGCGCTGGGCCGCCGCGATCGGGCGGCGGGACGGCAACTCTATGTTCTGGAATCCCGCCTCTTCGATCAAGGGAAGAAGTCTTTCGACGGTGAGGCCATCGCCAAAGGGCAGACGCTCCATGATCTTTGCGTGGCGTTCGCTCATGGCGCCGTCGTAATGCGGGTCATGGCCGATGATCCGCTCGAGGGCAGCCACCGCGAAAGACGCCAGACGGCCGAGCGGCGTCGGCTTCGACCAGTCCCCGTCGAAGACGAGCAGCCTTCCGCCCGGTTTCAGCAGGCGGAACCATTCGGCGAAAGCCTGCTCCGGCTCCGTCAGCGTCCAGACGAGATGCCGGCAGACCACGGCATCATAGGTCTCGTCCGGCTCCAGCGTGTGCTCGGCATCGGCCAGAATGAAACGAACCCTGTCGTTCCCTGCGTGCTTGCGCCGCGCCACCGCGAGCATGGCCTCGGAGAAATCCAGCGCCGTCACTTCGTGGCCGAGCGAAAGGAGCACGTTGGTCACCTCCCCCGTCCCGCAGGCGAGTTCGAGAACCTTCAGCGGCCTCGCCCCGAGTGCGCTGCGCATCGCTGCCGCCCAGGCGTCGAGCTCCGGTCCCGGCGGGATGCGGTGGCCGAAGGCGAGGTCGAACGTTTCCGACCGCTTCGACCAGTATTCGCGGATATCTTCCTTCAGGTGGTGGTTGCGCATGTCCATGGGTCAGGTTCCGACGGCGGAGATTGCGGCAAGCGGACGCGGGCGTCTGGCGCGATAGCGGATGGAGCAGCTTCCGTCGAAGTCGTGCTCGACCTCGACCTCGATCCCGAACACCGCGCGGATGCGCTCGACCGTCAGTACCTCCCGCGGGGGCCCGAGCGCCACCAGCCGGCCGGCCTGCATCACCGCAATCCGATCGCAGAACATAGCGGCGTGGTTGAGGTCGTGGAGCGCTGCGACCACCGTCAGGTCCTGGCGGCGAACGAGGTCGAGCAGGCTGATCTGATGGCCGATGTCGAGATGGTTGGTCGGCTCGTCGAGAAGCAGGATCTTCGATTGCTGCGCCAGCGCCCGAGCAATGTGCAGCCTTTGCCGCTCGCCGCCGGAGAGCGTGTGCCACAGGCGATCGGCAAGATGCGCCATATCCACGTTTTCGAGCGCCGCCTCGACGATCGCATCGTCCTCCGGCGACCAGGGCGAAAGCGGCCCGAGATAGGGTGTGCGGCCGAGCTCTACCGCCTGGCGCGCGGTGATCCTCTCGCCGGTCTCGGCCTGCTGCTCGACCAGAGCGAGCCTTTGCGCGACCGTGCGGCGGCCGAGCGTCCCGATCGGAGAACCGTCCAGAAGCACCTCCCCCTTCTTCGGCTTGCGGATGCCCGATATGAGCGACATCAGGCTCGTCTTGCCGGAACCGTTCGGGCCGATGATGCCGAGGAACTCTCCCGTCTCGACCGTGAGGGAGACCTCCTTCAGGATGTCCACCCCGCCGGCCGACCATGAAACCCCGCGCGCCGAAAGCGTCATGCGCGGTCCCTCCTTTGTCCGAGTATCAACGCGAAGGCCGGAGCGCCGACGAGCGCCGTGATCACGCCGATCGGCAGGACCTGGCCGGGAATGAGAACGCGCGACAGTATGTCCGCGAGGATCATGAACACGGCGCCGATGAGCGCCGCTGCCGGCAGCAGGACACCGTGGCGGACGCCGACGAGCATGCGGGCCGCATGGGGGATGACGAGGCCGACGAAACCGATCGACCCGACGATGGATACCATCACCGCAGTCATCATCGCCGAGACGCCGACAAGCGCGAAATAGGTTCGCCTGACCGAGATGCCGAGCGAGGCAGCCGATTCCGACCCGAAGGTAAACGCGTCGAGGGGACGGGCATGCCAGAGACAGACGACGAGACCGAGAAGCGTCGCCGGCACGGCGAGCCAGGCATCCGGCCAGCGCACGCCCGAAAGATTGCCGAGCAGCCAGAACATGATGCCACGCGCCTGCTCGGCCGTGGCCGCCTTGGTGACGATGAAGGAGGTCAGTGCGTTGAAGAGCTGTGACCCCGCCACACCCGCCAGGATGATCGCCGCGGTGCCGCGGCCGGCCTTCACCGCCAGCAGGCTCACCAGGACGAAAGCGACCAGCGCGCCGATGAAGGCGCCGAGCGGCAGCGTCAGCATCCCGGCACCCACACCGAGGATGGCGACGCTGACCGCCCCCGTCGAGGCTCCGGCGGAGATGCCGAGAATATAGGGATCGGCGAGCGGATTGCGCAGCAGCGATTGCAGCACGGCGCCGGAGAGCGCAAGCGCCGCCCCGCAGGAAGCGGCCACGACCGCCCGGCTCAGTCGGTAGCTCCAGATGATGCCCTCGTCGATCGGGGCCAGCGGATAGCCGGCGTTCCACAGCCGATTCGCGACTGTCTGCGCAACCGTCCTGAACGGGATCGCCGTTTCGCCGATCGCAGCGCCCATCCAGAGTGCCGCGAACAGGATCACGAGCGCGGCGATGGCCGCGCCGACGCGTCCCGTCCCCGTTCGCCCGGCCAGGGTCAGCACGCGGCTCACTTGCCGAACCCACCCTTGGAAGCCGGCCCAGCCTTGGGCGCAAGTCCGGCCTCGGCGATGGCATCCGCCAGCGCTTCGATTCCTTCGATCGTGCGGATCGTCGGGTTCATCGCCTGCGCATCCATGTCGAACACATAGCCTTTGGCGACTGCCGGCATGAGGCTCGCCACGGGATCGGTCTTCAGGAATTCGAGTTTGGCGTCGAGGCTGTCGAGCGGGTAGCGTCGACGCTCCATGGAACCGGCAACGATCATGGTCGGCTCGGCCTTGGCGATGGTTTCCCAGCCGACCGTCGGCCATTCGTCTTCTGTGTCGATGATGTTTTCGATGCCGAGCGCCGCCATGATGTAGCCGGGTGCGCCGTTCCTGCCGGCGACATAGGGGTCGGCATCGGCAGCGCTGGAGAACCAGAAGACCGCCGAGAGTTTGCCCCCGGCCGAGGCGACCTTGGCGCGCGCCGCCTCTTCTCGGCTTTTCAGCTCGGCCACGACCTTCTCGCCCTTGTCCTGAACATCGTAAATCTGCGCCAGCTCGCGAATTTCCCGATAGACGAGATCCATGGTGAAGACCTGCCGGCGCACGCCGTCGCTCGCCGCCGAATTCTCCTTGCCGGTGCAATCCGAAGGCGATGTGTAGACCGGAATGCCGAGCTCCTCGAACTGCTCCGGCCGCGCAACCACGCCTTCCGGGCCGACCTGCCACTGAAATTGCACCGCCACCATGTCCGGTTTCTTGGCAAGCACGCTTTCGAAGCTCGGATCGTTGTCTGCCAGGCGCTCGACCTTGGCGTTGACCTCCTCGTAACCTTCAAGGACGGGGCCGACCCAGAGGGCGGTGCCGGCGACCTTGTCCGCAAGGCCGAGCAGATAGAGGATCTCGGTGCTGCTCTGGCCGATCGAGACGGTGCGCGTCGGCGTCTTGTCGAAGGTGATCTGCCGTCCGCAGTTCTCGAGTGTCAACGGATAGATCGTCTCGGCAGCGAAGGCGGGACGGTCAAGAGCCGCTGCGCCTGCGGAAAAGGTGATGAGACCCGCAATGAGCGGTCGTTTCCAAAAGCTGTTCATGAATAGTCCCCGAATGTGAGGCCGCTATACGGCCGTGATCGTCAGTCTGCCGATCGGGTTCGATCGGACGTGTGACGGCTGGATCTCGGGGAAACTGACGAAAGCGTGCGCCGCAAGGCGCGAAAGATGGTCATGGCTTGCTCCTGTTCCGGGCATCCCCGCCCGTGACGTTGGATCTGATTTGACGGCAGGTCTCCTGGCTCGCGGACAGAAATCGCTCATCTGCCTTCCCGCGCAACGCGCAGTGGCTGGCGCCTGGGCGCCACGAGGATGAACGACGATCCGCTTACAGTTGCGGGGGCAGCCACGGTTTTGGTCCCTTTTGGGTCGTCCGCACCGTGTTCCCTATTAATCCCCTCCACCTCACGGGTAGGGGAACCGTCAGGCTCAGTTAATTTAGAATGCAGCCTCCGGTCAAGGTGAAACGCGACGCCGCTGCATAGGGGTTCAATATGTTATGTTATTACGCTCGTCAACAAAAAGTTATGTAATAACATTTCATAAGCGCGCCGGACTTTTCCGATGAGCCTTCAACCGGTGCCGCCAGATCGGCATCGGCCATTATGGCTTTGGGCCATCGCATGGCCGCAGGACGATTGGTTCCCGGCTTTGCGCCGCGAGTTCGCGGCAGCCGCCGGCGTCGCAAAGCGTCCAGCCGGAGACGGTCGCTCCGGAGGCGGCCAGGACCAGCTCGGGAAGCGGCGGCAGGTCGGGCGTCCAGACCCACCAGCGGCCCTGGCGACGGGCATTGTCTCCCGGCTCCATTCCCGCACCCGAACCCTGCACGCGCGCCTCCTCGAGAACGAGACCCTCGGCCGTGACGGCCCAACGCTCCTGCCATTCGGTCTTCTCGACCGAATGGGTCCAGCCGAGGGTGAAGACACCCGCAGCAACGGCGACAGCCTTGCCGCCGATGATGCAGGCAAGCGCGCTCATGCCGGTTTCGCCGTCTGCCGGCCAGCCTGGCGGGCGCGCCGCCAGATCACGAAGGCGAAGAGCGCGGAGAGTGCAAAGCCGACTTCATCGGTGATCGGCAGCGCCGCCAGCAACGTGAAGGCGGCCGCGGCCGCGAGCACCCGCTCGAAAACCCCGAGCCGGACTGCGGCGAAGCCCACCACGGCGGCACCCCAGAGCGCGATCGCCAGACCGGTCTTGACGACGATATAGGCGACGGCAGCCGGATAGCCCACCGATGCGGCCATCGCGCCGCCATCCTGCAGCATCAGCGCCGGCGAATAAACGGCCATGAACGGGATGACGAAACCGGCCGCCGCCACCTTGATCGCCTGGATCGAGATCTTCAGCCCGCTTTCCCGCGCGATCGGTGCTGCCGCGAAGCAGGCAAGCGCCACCGGTGGCGTCAGATCGGCAAGAATCCCGAAATAGAAGACGAACATGTGGCTGACGATAAGCGGTACCCCGAGTTCCAGAAGCGCGGGCCCGGCGATCGACGAGGTGATGATGTAGTTCGGGATCGTCGGTATGCCCATGCCGAGCACGAGGCAGGTGACCATGGTCAGAAGCAGCGACAGAAACAGGCTTTTGCCTCCGACTGAGACGATGAACTGGCCGAAGGTATTGGCCGCTCCGGTCAGCGTCATCGTACCGATGATCACGCCGACGAGCGCGCAGGCGATCGCCACCGGAAGGGCCGTCTTGGCCCCTTCGGCAAGGGCGTCGCGACATATCACCAGGGTCTCCCGGCCGCCTTTCAGCAAGGCGTTGGCGGCAATCAGCAGCGCCAGCGCTGCGACGATCACGCCGATGCCGAACTGGAAGAAGGCGGCCGCCACGAGGCCGAGGCCGACCCAGAAGATGATGCGTATGACACCGGCGGGAAGGCCGAGCGCGAGCGAACTGCCCAGGATCAGAAGGCCGGTGAAGGCCAGGCCGACCGTACCGGCAAAAAGCGGCGTATAGCCGGAGAACAGCAGCCAGACGAGCGCGGCGAGCGGCAGGATCAGATGCCATTGTTCGAGGATTGCCGCCTTGGCCGAAGGCAGCTGGTCCTTGGGCAGGCCGAGCAGCCCGTACTTGCCGGCTTCGAGATGGACCATCCAGAAGGCGGAAGCGAAATAGAGGATCGCCGGTATGACCGCCGCCTTGACGATCTCGTAATATTCGACGCCGAGCGTCTCGGCCATGATGAAGGCGACCGCGCCCATGACAGGCGGCATGATCTGCCCGCCCATCGAGGCCGTTGCCTCGACGCCGCCTGCAAAGGCCGCTCGATAGCCGAACTTTTTCATCAGCGGGATGGTGAACTGCCCGGTCGTGACCACATTCGCGACGCCGGAACCCGAAATGGTGCCCATCAGGCCCGAAGAAATGATCGCGACCTTCGCGGGTCCGCCGCGCCTGTCGCCGACGAAACTCAACGAGACATCGTTGAAGAGCCGGATCATGCCGGCTTTTTCGAGGAAGGCGCCAAACAGGATGAAAAGGAAAATATAGGTCGAGGAGACGAAGGTCGGGATGCCGTAGATGCCTTCCGTGCCATAGGCCATATGGTCGATCACCTGCGAAAAGTCGTAGCCGCGGTGATCGAACGGCGGCGGCAGATACTCACCCAAAAGGCAATAGGCCAGGAACACGCCGGAAATGATCGGCAGAGCCGGCCCCATCAGCGCCCAGGCTGCGGCAAAGACGACGGCGAGCGCGACGACCCCGAAGACGATGTCGCGCGGCAGTGGATCGCCGGCACGCACCAAGAGTTCCGCATATTCGTAACACTGGTAAAAGGCGACCGCCGCGCCAAGGAAAGCAAGACTCCAGGCGATGATTTTTGCAACCGTGCCGTGGCCTGCGAGCGTCGCCAACAGGGGAAAGACGAGAACCGTGACAAAGCCGACATGCACCACGCGCACGATCTGGCTCGCGAAATCGACGAGATGCGCCGCGGTGGCGATCTGGAACACTGAAAAGGCAAGCGCGATGGCAAACAGGATCCGTCCGTCCCATGTCGCCGGAAACGCCCGGGTCAACGCGTCGTGCCGGTGCAGTTCGGCCGACGCAGTTGCGCTTTGTTCATTGGTATTGTGGATCATGATTCCTCCCCTGAATTCCTGAAGCCCGTCGCATTCAACCGAATTCCGCGACGCGCTTCAGGGTGTCTGCCTGTCGCTTTGAAACCGCTTTACGGTTTCGGGCGACATGGGTCAGAGCAGACCCTTTTCCTTGTAGTAACGCTCCGCCCCCGGATGCAGAGGAATAGGCATTCCCTTGAGCGCATCCTCGATGCGGATATTCTCCGCCGCCTTGTGAGCCGCCGTCAGGGCGGGGATGTTCTCGAAGAGCTGCTTCGTCATCTGATAGGCGGTTTCGTCGGAAACCTCCGAATGGGTGACGAGAAAGTTGACGACGGCGACCGTCTGCACATCGCTGTCCTGCCCCTGGTAGGTGCCGGCGGGGACGGTCGCGGCGATGTAGGGCGCGCCGAGCTTGGTGGCGATCTCTTCGGGGACTGCGACCATCTGCACGTCGAGCGACGTCGCCAGATCCTTGAACGAAGAGACGCCGAGGCCGGCCGACTGCAGCGTCGCATCGAGCTGCCGGTTCTTCATCAGCTCCACCGATTCGGCGAAGGGCAGGTATTCGGTCTTGCCGAGGTCGTCATAACTCATGCCTGCGGCGCCGAGGATCGCCCTGGCATTCAATTCCGTGCCCGACTTCGGTGCGCCGACGGAAAGGCTCTTGCCCTTGAGATCGGCGACGGTCTTGATGCCCGACTCCTTCGACGCCATGATCTGGATATAGTTCGGATAGATGGCGGCGATACCGCGCAGCTTGTCGAGCGGTGCCTTGAAACCGGCATCCGTATTGCCTTCCCAGGCAAGCTTGACCGAATCGCCGAGCGAAAAGGCGATCTCGCCGCGCCCCTGCTGCAAGAGGTTGAGGTTCTCGACCGAAGCCTTGGTCGCCTGCACCTGCGTGCGTACGCCCTCGATCTCATCGCCATATATCTTCGAAAGCGCGACGCCGAGCGGGTAGTACACCCCGGAAGTGCCGCCAGTCAGGACGTTGATGAACTCGGCTGCGCCTGTCGAAGCCGCGGAAAGGGCGAGGGACGCACTTGCGATCGCCGCGATGGCGGCGCGTTTCAATGTTCGATTCACAGAGATTCCTCCCAATCATTCAAATCTGGCGCGGAAGACCGTTCCTCCGGAAAGGGGCCGCGGCGTTACACTAGCAAGAGTTCGGCTAACTCTAAATGATTGATTTTGTGGAAGCGCAATCGACAACTTCGCCGATGCAGGCGGATCTTGCCGGTGCCCCGCAGCAATCGGCGACAATCCGCCTTCCGCTGGCTTCGGACAAATTCCTGCGCAAGCGCCGCGCGTCCGGCGACGCGCGGCGCTTGGCGTTTAGGTAGGATTTCAGCGGCGGCAGCTATCGGCCGCGCGTCCCCTTGCAGCGGCGGCGATATTCGACCGAGCCGCTCCTCTCGTCAGGCCGTGTTTGCGTTGGAATGTCAGGCTCCAACCGTCTCCCCTGGCCTGCCAGCCTCCGGCGGCCGATTCCGAGCGGCCAACCGTGGCGTCCCGTCTTGCGGAGCGCGCCTTCAATCTAGATGCAATTTCTGCAGGGTCGATCAGGATCACCAGCATGAAGCCGATCGGCGCGAGCACGTATGGGGGAATGCCTGTCGGTACGCTCGCGAAAACGGCGATCGACACGGCCACGATAATGCAGATCAGGTTCGTCAACGGGTGGGTGAGCGTCCTGAAACAGGTTTCAGAGACAGTGTTGTTCCGTCCGTAGTTCGACAATGCCATGGGAGAGATCCATCGTTGAGTTGTTCCCCTGCCGAGATCACGATGACTTTAGGCCCCGTCGACCCAAAATCATGGAACGTGATCGTGCAAGGAGCCAGAGCAGACATGGCGGCGGCAGACCGCACACTGTTCCGCTCCGGGCTCCCGCGGCGCGAATGCTGCAATATGTACCCTGAGACTCAGCTGGCAACGGGCCTAGGACCTTTGCCCTTAGGGGGTCGGACCAAGGTCCTATAGATGGGCGCGGATGGCACTCTAGCTTCCTGGCTTCCCACCTATACAAGGACCTAGATCTTTTCAGCGACACTTGAGGCGGGGCCTCGCCGCTTTGCGGGGTCCCGCTTGCGTCGTCAACCGAGGGCGGGCGGGGAATAGTTTCGCAGACATGCGAGTGCCCGCGCAGGGGATGACGCGGGCACTGCAACAGGTTGGGGTCCTGAATGTCGCTGGGGGACAGAAGCGACACCTGTTAATTCTTCAGACGAAAATTTGTTCCGCAGCCGCGGGCGCGAAAGAAGCGACGCCGTCCTCCGCGCAGTTTATCCGGCAGCCGCTACGGCGAAACGGTGCCGGTAGTCGCCCGGCGACAGCCCGACGATGCGATGGAACAGCTTGCGGAAAGCCGCAGCATCCTCATAGCCGACGGTCCAGGCAATTTGTTCGACCGAGCGTTTGGTGAACTCCAGGAGCTCACGCGCCTTGCCGACGCGCAAATGCTGCGCATATTCGATCGGCTTCATACCGGTCGCCGCCTTGAAACGGCGCAGGAACGTGCGCTCCTCCATCGCCACCACTTTGGCCATCTCCGCGACGCTGACGGCGCGGGCCTCGCGCGCCTGCAGCCAATGCTGCACCTTGAGGATCGCCTCGTCACCGTGATTGAGACGCGGCGAAAAGCTGGAATAGTGCCGCTGCTCGCGTCCGGCCGGATCGATGAGCAGGAAGCGCCCGGTCTCGACCGTCACCGTCGGACCGAACAGGCGGTCCACGAGGCGCATGCCGAGGTCCGTCCACGCCATGAGGCCGCCGGCTGTGATGAGGTCCCCGTCCTCGATGACGATCTTGTCCGGATCGAGCCGGACGTCGGGGAAACGATCGCGGAAGGCATTGGCGAACAGCCAGTGCGTCGTCGCCGGGCGACCCTTGAGCAGGCCCGTCGCCGCAAGCACGAAAGTCCCGCCGCAAGTCGATGCCAGCGTCGCCCCCTGGGCATGCCGGTCGAGCAGCCAGCGCGCATAGGGCGCTGCCTCCTCTGCTTCCATCGGTCCCGTCAGCCGGCCTGGGACAAGCAGGATCTCCGGCGCCTGCCGGGACCCGAGTTCGGGATGGGTGTCGAAACATCGTGCAAGACAGTCGTCGTCCTGAAGCCGCCAATGACTGACTCGCGCCACCGGTCCGCCGCGCTCGGCGGAGAATTGACCGGCTATGCCGATGAGATCCGTCATGCCGTGGACCATCGCCATCTGGCAACCCGGATAAAGCATGAGGCCGATCTCGGCTCTCGCTGGCAGTGCTCGTCCATTCGCCATGTCGCCCCTCTTTGTCGGTTTCGGCCCGCCTAATGTCCGATCCGCCAATCCCGATCATTTCGCAATCGGCCTAAATCTTCAAGCACGGGGCGCGGCAAGTACGGCACCCCACCCGGCAGTCTTCCAACCCGCTGAAAGGATGAAGAAAATGGCTACGATCACCACCAGGGACGGCACCCGCATCTTCTACAAGGACTGGGGCTCGCGCAATGCTCAACCCATCCTCTTCTCCCATGGCTGGCCGCTCACGGCCGACGTATGGGATGCGCAGATGGTCTTCTTTGCAAACAAGGGCTACCGCGTCATCGCCCACGACCGCCGCAGCCACGGCCGCTCGGACCAGGTGTGGGACAACAACACCATGGACCAGTACGCCGACGACCTTGCCGAACTGATCGAGGCGCTGGACTTGCGGAACGTGATCCTTGTCGGGCATTCGACAGGCGGCGGCGAGGTTACCCGCTACGTCGGCCGGCACGCCACCGGGCGCGTGGCGAAGGTGGCGCTGATCGGCGCGGTGCCGCCGCTCATGCTGAAAACCGAGGCCAACCCCGGCGGCCTGCCGATCGACGTCTTCGATGGCATTCGCAAGGGCACCTACGACGACCGCTCGCAATTCTTCAGGGATCTGACGATCCCCTTTTACGGCTACAACCGCGAGGGTGCCGTCATCTCGGAGGGAATCCGCGAGAGCTTCTGGCTGCAGGGCATGAAGGGCGGCCTCAAGGGCCAGCTCGACAGCATCCGCGCCTTCTCGGAAAGCGACTTCAATGCCGACCTGGCGAAGTTCGACAAGCCGACCCTGGTCCTCCACGGCGACGACGACCAGATCGTGCCGATCGGCGCCTCGGCGCTTTCGACCGTCAAGATCGTCAAACATGCCGTGCTGAAGGTTTACGAGGGTGCCGACCATGGCCTGACGCAGACCTATCAGGACCGCTTCAACGCCGACCTGCTCGAATTCATCGAAGCTTGATTTCAACGCCGGCGGGGCGGCGGCGGTGCCGTCGCCCTCCCCCCAGCTTCGTCCCCCTGCCTCCAGGAGATGCGCCATGATCCCCGGAATGTCCATCGAGACCCTTCTCGCCGTGCACGTCGCCGTCAGTCTGATCGGAATCGGAACCGGCCTCGTCGCCCTGCCGGCGCTCGCCGCCGGCCGCTGGCTCGGCCATTGGCACGCAGTTTTCCTCGTCACCACCGCGGCCACCAGCATCACCGGCTTCCTCTTTCCCTTCAGCGGGATCACGCCCGCACTGGTGGTCGGAGCGATTTCCGTCCTCACCCTCGTCATCGCCTTTGCCGCGCTTTATGCCTTGACGCTCCGCGGCTGGGCGCGGCCGGCCTATGTGGTGAGCGCGACATTCGCGCTCTATCTCAACCTCTTCGTTCTTATCGTGCAGAGCTTCCTCAAGGTTCCGGTGCTGCAGCCGCTGGCGCCGACGCAAACCGAGGCGCCCTTCGTCGCTGCGCAAGCCCTGTTGCTGACGGCAGGCATGGTGCTCGGCGCAACTGCGGTCATCGGGTCGCGACGGGCGGCATTGCCGCTGCCCGTGCGCCCGAGATCCAGGAAAAGTGCGTAGCGGTTTTCCGTCGGCAGGCGTAGTTTCAGTTGGAGCGTTCGGTGTTTCAAGGAAACGCTGAACGCTCCAGGCCGGGGATGACCCAACAAGCGCCGTATCGATACGGCGCGCTTCGTGCTGTCGGTCAATGCTCGTTGGCCGGCGCTCCGTGAGCGGTGACGATCGCCTGGGCTTCCTTGCCGTAGAGTTCCTCGAAATGATCGAAACTCTTGGAAAAATAGCCGATGCCCTGGGTGGCGGATCTGAGCGAGCGCGCCAGGTCGTCGAGCGCGCTGCCGGGTAGAAGGGCGCGGAAGATATCCCAGCCTTTCGCCGCTTCGTCCCGATCGAAGCCCAGCACCTGGCCCTTCAACGAGGCAACGATCGGCACGAGACTGCCCGAATAGACCGACGGGACATGGATTTCGACGCGAAAGACCGGCTGCATCAGGACGGAGGCGGCCTGCGACAGCGCCTGCCGGACGCCAAGCTTGCCGGCCGTGCGGAACGCATATTCCGAGCTGTCGACCGAATGGTGCTGGCCGTCGGTGAGCAGCACGCCGACATCGATGACCTTGAAGCCGAGGGGTCCCTTCTCCATCGCCTCGCGTGCGCCCGCCTCGACCGCAGGGATGTAATTGCGCGGCACGGCACCGCCCTTGACTGTCTCGGCAAAGGAAAATCCGTCGCCTCGCCCGTTCGGATGGACGCTGAGCTTCACATCCGCGAATTGCCCGGCCCCGCCGGTCTGCTTGCGATGGCGGTAATGAACGTCCGAGGACTTCGAAACGGTCTCCCGGTAGATCGGGCTCGGGGGCCGGTCGCTCACCTCGACATGGAAGACGTCCGACAACGTCCTGCAGACTTCGCGCAGATGCACCGGGCCTTGGGCGCAAACGAGCTGCGCCCCTGTCCCCTCCTCCTGCATCACCTTCAGGCCGCGATCTGTCTCGGCGAGTTTCGCAAGGGTCTCGGAGAGCTTGGTCTCGTCGCGTTCGCTCGCCGGCACCAGTATCCGCTCGAGCATGGGGTTCGGAGGGTTCGTCCAGTCGGGCGGAGCGAGGGCCGCACCGGCCGTCAACAGCGAGGGGACCGGCAGGTGGTCGGATTTGACCGCTCCGAAGAGCTGGCCCGCCTCGGTCACGCCCGAACCGATGGGCCGGCCGCTTGCGGGATCCTGCAGAGCGCCGAGACTTCCGCCGCCGAGCGTCGCCCCCTGCTTCACTCCGTTCTGGAGAGCGCGGGCAAGAACCGTCTTGCCGACGCTCTGGCGATAATGGGCATGGAAACTGACTGCGAGGAGCGTCGCCTCGTCGACGCCGGCACCCGCGGCAAGGCGCTTTCTCAGCGCCTCAGCGCGCGGCGCCTCGTGGCGGAGCGCCTTCATCAGCCGCATCAGACCGTTGCCGTGGCCGGCGGAGCCGAGGAGCACCGGAATGATCTTGTTTTCGTTCAGAACCCGTGTCGAGATCGAATAGATCGCGTCGCTGGCCGGCTCGCGGTCCTCGATGAGCTCTTCCAGCAGCCAATCGTCGAATTCCGAGAGGTGCTCGAGAAGCTCCGCGCGTGCCTCGTGTTCGCGCTCCACCGCGCTTTCGGGGATCTCGAAGAGAGAGGACGGCTGTCCCTCGCGATAGCGCCAGGCCCGCTCCGAAATCAGATCGCAGCTGCCGATGATCCTGTCGCCGTCGCGGATGGGAATCTGCCGCAGGATGAGCGGGCGGCTGCAGAAATCCTGCAGGGCGGCGACGATGTCCCTTATGCGCCCTCGCGGCTCGTCCATGCGGTTGATGAAGAGGATGCAAGGCGTGCCGGACGCCTCGATCATGCGCAAGTAAGGGGCGGCGAGAACCGCCTCGTCCAGTATCGGCGAAACACAGAGAACACATGCGTCGCTCGCGAGCAGCGCATGCTGCGCATGCGCCAGGGCCTCGTTATTGCCGGGAACGTCGAGGGCACACCAAGCCTCGCCGCCAAATTCGAATTCGGTGAGGCCCAGTCCATATGGCGTAACTGATTTTTTCGGCTCGCCTCCCAGCGAGCCCACCCTCTCCACGAGCGTGGATTTTCCGATCTGCGAAGGACCGAGTACAGTAAAGCAGCGCATCGGCGTTCCTCCCTCTGCCAGGATGACACTGCAGACAGGATGCCCTTCGACGAGCCAAAGCGCCAGAGATTGGTGCTTTTTCTTGCAAAAATTGCGCGTTAGCAGGAATTGACGCGGTCTATGCGGGCGCGCTCGGCGCGAACTCCGCAATGAGCTCGTGGCGATCTCCGGGATAGGTGAGCAGCACGCTGGTGACCGGTACGCCGCCGCTCCAGGTCCGTCGCTCGATGACGAGACAGGCCGCGCCGACCGCCACTTCGAGCGCCTGGGCCGTCGGGCGGCTCGCCGCGACGGCCCTGATGCGATGTTCCGCGGTGCTCCAGGGCACCTTACCGAGCAGCCACGAGCCCGGGGCAGCGGTCTCGAAGGTCTCGGTCTCGGCTTCCGGCACCGCCGAAAGATTGATCAACCGCTCCTCGAGGCAGAAAACCCGGCCGCCGGCAAAATGGCGGCAGGTGACATCGAGAAGCCGGGACGAGAGAGGCAGATCGATGCGCCCCTCATCGCCGGCACGCATCTTGCGCACCGCTCGCTCGCCGAGACGGTAGGCGTAGTCGAGTCCGAGGGACTGCACCTCTCGCTTGACGTCGTGAATCTCCATCACCGCGGATTGGACCTGCGGAAAGCTGACATAGCTTCCGGACTTGCGCCGCCGCTCGATCAGTCCCCGCTTCACGAGTTCGCTCAGGGCCTTGTTCACGGTCATTCGCGAACAGCCGTATTGCTCCGTGAGTTCGTGCTCGAAAGGAATGCGGTACCCCGGCGGCCAGTCGCCGGAAAGAATGTGGCCCTCGACCTCGCTCAGAATTTTCTGATGCAGTGACTGAGGCTGTTCCTGACGTTTTTCTTCGGTGTAGGCACGATTGCTGGAAATGGCGGGACCCTCGCTCGTAAACGACCCCGTACCTTACCCATTTCGCGCCAAGACGACAGCCCTCCCGCATGTTTCCCGACGCATCGTCTCTTCAAGAGAAGGACTTGCGACAGAGGCGTTTCAATAGAAGAGGT
Source organism: Sinorhizobium sp. (assembly GCF_059070375.1). Taxonomy (NCBI): domain Bacteria; kingdom Pseudomonadati; phylum Pseudomonadota; class Alphaproteobacteria; order Hyphomicrobiales; family Rhizobiaceae; genus Sinorhizobium; species Sinorhizobium sp. The sequence continues at coordinate 1,413,654 of NZ_JCACWC010000002.1, read as the reverse complement.
GCCACGGCGCCAGGAAGGCTCGAGCCCACTCCCGATCCACTTCGCCGTCACACAGCGCGTTCTCCCGGTCGGGACGGTCGTTCGCCGGCTCCTTGCTGGCCGCGGGTTTGCGGGCCACGCCGGTGCGCCGAGGTGGAACGAGGTAGCCGAGGGTCATTCCGCCGAGATAGAACATGCCTTATCCTTCTCTTATCCGACCTGCCGCGCTCGATCCTGTCACAATCCGGTCCGCTGTCAATAGTCTACTAAAATTATGATCTATAGCGACCCCGTGGCGGTTGCACCGTCAGGAGGAGATTTGCGCGACCGCTCGGATGCGCGACGCTTCGCCAACGCCAATGTCGGCCGGATCGGTCCGGCTGGACTGCTTGCGAGTTGTCCGCGGACAACCAATGAACTGCCGGATGACAAAACTGCAGCGCTCCGGCAGCACAACCGAGCTTTTTGTTAAGCGTTTGTAAAATGGCAACGAATCGGCGCATAGTATAACTGCGCAGATCAGCTCCCATTGGGGAATTTTGCGCAGTTTTTGGAGAATAGGAATGTTGCAACAGAGAATCCAGAGTCTTGAGGAGCAGGAGCATTTGCCGTCGCTCTTGTCTGCCGACGCTCAGGAACTCGCACACCAGTTGCAGGAACATCAGAAGAAGATCTTTTCTCCGTCGGCGCAAAAGACGATGCGGCTCTTCAGTCCGGCAGAGGCAGCGGCCTTCATCGGAATCGGCGAAGGCTATCTGCGCCAGATCGCCTCAGAAGGCCATGGCCCGCAGCCGCTGTCAAACGGCCGCCGCATGTATGCGATGGAGGACATCGACCGTATCCGCCGGGTTCTCGACGAAGGCAGCAAGACCGGCAAATATATTCCGCATCGCCGACCAGGCGAAAAGCTGCAAGTCATCTCCGTCATGAATTTCAAAGGCGGTTCAGGCAAGACGACGACATCCGCTCACCTCGCGCAGTATCTCGCCTTGCGCGGCTATCGGGTGCTGGCGATCGATCTCGATCCACAGGCCTCCCTCTCCGCCCTCTTCGGTCATCAGCCGGAACTCGACGTCGGCGAAGGGGAGACACTTTACGGCGCCATACGCTATGAGGCCCCCCGGCCGGTCGCGGAGGTGGTTCGATCGACCTATACCGCCAATCTTCACCTCATTCCGGGCAATCTCGAACTCATGGAATTCGAGCACGAGACTCCGAAGGCGATGATCGCGGGCTCCACCGAGACCATGTTCTTCGCGCGGATCGGCGAGGTGCTTTCCGAGATCGAGAGCTTCTACGACATCGTCGTCATCGACTGCCCGCCGCAGCTCGGCTTCCTGACCATGTCGGCGCTTTGCGCGGCGACCTCCGTGCTCATCACCGTGCACCCGCAGATGCTCGACGTCATGTCGATGTCCCAGTTCCTGTCGATGACGAGCGAGCTCATGGCCGTTGTCGAGAACGCCGGCGGGCGCACCAGCTATGACTGGATGCGCTATCTGGTCACGCGTTTCGAGCCGAACGACGGACCGCAGAGTCAGATGACCGGTTTCATGCGCGCGATCTTCGGTAACCGCATGCTGCAGAACGCGATGGTGAAATCGACCGCGATTTCCGACGCCGGCGTGACCAAGCAGACGCTCTATGAGGTGGAGCGCTCGCAATTCATACGCGGTACCTACGATCGGGCGATGGATTCGCTCTCCCTCGTCAATGCAGAGATCGAAGAGATGATCCGCAGGGTCTGGGGGAGGAAGTAACCGATGGCCCGCAAGAACCTGATCGGCATTTCCGACAGCCCCCTCACCTCCGAAGACGGGGAGCGTCCGGCCGTCGGTCGTCCGATCGCGGGCCTTGCGCCCGCCCAGCGCTCCAATGGCCTCGTCGGCGGCATCACCAGATCCCTTTCGAACATCACCCAGAAGGTCGAACGGGCGGAGGAATTGGAGCGCCAGCTTGCCGAGGGGCACGCGATCGTCGAACTGGACCCGGAGCTGATCGATTCCTCTTTCATCATCGATAGGCTGGGTGTCGCCCCCGAGGTTCAGGCCATGCTGGTTCAGCAGATCCGGGACCACGGACAACAGGTTCCGATCCTCGTACGGCCGCATCCGGCGGAGAGCGGCCGATATCAGGTCGCCTACGGCCACAGGCGGCTTGCGGCGTTGCGGGAGATCGGCACCAAGGTCAAGGCGGTCATCCGGAACCTGAACGACGAGCAGCTCGTCATCTCCCAGGGGCAGGAAAACAACGCCCGCACCGACCTCTCCTTCATAGAGCGGGCCTTATTCGCAACGCGTCTTGAAGATCGCGGCTTCTCGCGGGACACGATCATGTCGGCCCTCGGAGTCGACAAGGCGGCGCTCTCCAAGATGATCGCCGTCGTCCGCCGATTGCCGTTGGAGATCATCGAAGCCATCGGTGCCGCGCCGGGTTTCGGCAGGAGGCGATGGATCGAACTCGCCGATCTCATCGATCGCGATGACTGGCGTCCGAAGGCATTGGATTTCATCGATGCGCCCGAGTTCAAGGCGCTGGAGAGCGATCAGCGTTTCGAAAAGCTGTTCGCCTTGCTGAGCCTCGCCAGAAAGCCTTCAAGGGCGGAAACCTGGATCGCTCCGGACAAGAGCCGCGCCGTGCGAATTCGTGAAACGGATGCGGAAACGACGCTGGCCTTCAGCAAGAAGGCGGCTCCGGGCTTTGCAGAATTCGTGAGGAAGAGGCTTGAAGCGCTCTACCTCGAATATCAACGGGAAACAGGAGACTAAACAGAGCAAAAGAAAAAGGCTTCCGAACGACTAGCGCTGCGGAAACCCTTCTCTCGTGTAGCAACTAGAGAATCCCATTTCCGCGAATCAGTGTCAAGCATTTTTGACGTCGTTTCGGCGAACGAATTTCTTTTGCCTTGGAAAAGGTGAAGAAAATGGAACGTGGAAGTGTGACGACGCCCTTTGGGCGGCGGGCGATGACGCTTGGCATGCTCGCAAGTCAGATCGCCGCCGGCAACGTCCCGCCGGACCGGTCGGTGGACAAGTGGAAATTGTTCCGTTCTCTCTGTGAAGCGAAGACGGTGATCGGCGTGTCCGATCGTTCGCTTGCAGTGTTGAACGCCCTTTTGAGCTTCTACCCAGGAGCCGAGCTCTCGGGCGAAAATGGACTCGTCGTTTTCCCCTCCAATGCGCAGCTCTCGCTCCGAACCCACGGAATGGCGGGCACCACGCTCCGCCGGCATCTTGCATGCCTCGTGGAATCGGGTCTGATCCTGCGGCGCGACAGCCCGAATGGTAAGCGTTACGCTCGAAGGAGCCGCAGTGGTGCGGTAGACGAAGCCTTCGGATTCGACCTCTCCCCACTGGTGGCCCGGGCCGATGAGTTCAAAACCGCCGCTGCCGAACTTGCCGCGGCCAAACAGCATCACCGTCAGATGCGCGAAAGGCTGAGCCTCTGCCGGCGCGACATCGCCAAGCTGCTCGAGCTCCTTCGTGAATCAGGCGTGCCAGCCGGCTGGGAGCAGCAGCAGCGGCGATATGAAGAATTGTCCGCGCCTCTCTCGCGCAAGGCATCGGTCAGCGACGTCGAGGCCCTGCACGACGCTATGGCGGAAATTCGCGCCGATCTGTCCAATCGATTGGAAAAACTACTTAATTCGGAAAAAATGGATGCCAATGATCGCCATAATGGGCAGCACATACAGAATTCACATCCAGACTCTCAATTTGAATCTGAACCTGGCTTGGGAAAAGGGTCGGGGAAATTTTCGGCAAGCGCCCGAAGCTGCAATGTAGTTCCTGTAACATCGAAGGCGAAGCTCTCGGAGGTCTCGACCTATGTCGATGCGCAGACCCCTGTCGGCCCGGCGCCTCCATCTCTGCCGATCTTCCGCCTCGACCGGGAAATTCCCCTGCCCGTCCTCCTATCCGCTTGCCCGCAGATCACCGATTACGGACCACAGGGCCGTATAACGACCTGGAAGGAACTGCTGACCGCTGCAATCGTCGTCAGGACCATGCTGAACGTGAGCACGGATGCCTATGACGATGCGTGCACGGTCCTCGGCCAGGAAAATGCTGCGACCGTCATCGCCTGTATCCTGGAGAGAGCCGATTGCATAAGTTCGCCCGGCGGCTATCTTCGGGTTCTTACCGCGAGAGCGCGGCGCCAGTCTTTCTCGGTTGCTCCGATGGTCGCTGCACTGAGGCGCGCGCGAGGGCCAAACATGCCGCTTGCTCGTTGACGCCTCTCGCTCAGCGAACTCAGGCTTGCGACGCCGGCCACTGGCGGTTGCCTTGACGCTCCAGATAGGGGAAACTCTCCTCAGCTCGGGATTCGCATGCGTTTTGATTTCCGCTTTGGTGTCTGTTTCTTAACAATTTTGCTTTTATCGTAAGGCATTGGCGAAAAAGGCGATAAACCGGCAATGCGGAAGCTAAACCGCCAATCAGTTCCGTCACGCGGACACCCTTATTTCGAGGTTTGGTGACCGCTACGACGGCGGCCAACCACCTCCCCTATTCTCCGGTCGATTGAACGTCGTGCGGGCGGCCAACCAATTCGGAAGCATCGCAACCGACGATATTCAGGTGTCGATCCCTGCTGCCGTTTCCGCAGTTGACAGCTGTCAACAGTATGAACTTTGCCGCTCACTCGCGCCAGTGTTCCGCGACCCACGGGCTCGGGAGAATATAGTGCCGGAGGTAGCGGAACGGGCTCTTTTCTCTTCTGTCTGGAGAGAAGAGCCCCCGAATATGATCGATCGGCGTCGCCACCCGCCCCTTGTAGCCGAACTGACCGTCTATCGCATGTTGCGGCAGCAGACCACGCGGAAAAATAACCACGCGTGCATCCGCCGGCAGCTGTGGCGGCAGGAAGTAGTTCAAGGGGAATGGCCGCCGACAATCCTGGCGGAAATGCAGAACGAAACGCCGCGGGAAGAATTTCGCCCCTCCTGGCGCGTTGCGCGTCACGAAGCGTTGCTCGAATTCATATTCGTCCGCCACCTGTTGCGGGTCGGCGCGGAACTTCTCCTGCAATGGGACCAGCTTTCCGACAGGGAAGCGGAACAGCGACGTCTGCCCGAGACGCTCAAGCGGCGTCGTCTGATTGCGGGTCATCACGATATCGTTGGGACCGCCGATCTCGAAAAACGCGTCGAGTGATCCGACGACCACCAGATCGAGGTCGAGAAAGAGTACCGGTCCCTTGAGGCTGCCGAGTTCCGGCCCCCACAGGCGCGCTTTGGGCCAAATTCCCTTGGTATTCACCGGCATCTCGACATCGAGCAGCGGAAGGTCCTCGCAGAGTATTTCCGACCGAAGGCCTTCCCTATTGTCGGTAAAACAGGTGAAGGTGAAAGGCGGCGTGATGTTGCGGGCGACCATCGCGAAGAGGCGGTTCACGAAAGGTGCGCCGTATTTCGTTCCCCAATTTATACAGATTACCTGCTTGACGCCGCCGGAAGCGGCGAGAATATCGGATACCATAGACGCTTGCCTTTTCCTTGTGTCTAACGGCGCATCCGCACAGCTGAGCTTTGCCGAGGGGCGACTTGCTCCAGTCGGGAACTCTCCCGCTGTGCAGACAGCCGTTACGTTCTGGAGTTCCGGGAGGCGTCGGTCGCCCCGAGATCAAGGGCGCTCCGCCATGCCGGCCCGGAGTTGACAGCTGTCAACTCCATCAAGTTGGTTGGTCTTAGGCCGGTCTTAAGATCAACGCCGCCGGCGCGCAAGCGTCCTCGTGGACGGCGTGCGGGGAACAGATGTGAGCGGAGCACAATAGGGGTGGAAAACCTTCGAATAGCTGTGCCGGAACGAAGGCGCGTGTTACCTTCCGTTTCACCGCCAACGCTTTGCTTTCAAAATGAGATATGAGATCCCTGATCCGCTCGATCCGGCGCTGCTGCCGGTCCTGATTGCCGCCGAAGACGGGCTCGCCCGGCTCGACGAGCGGGCAGGGCGTCATGCCGTCGCCGAGGGCTTTCGGGAGCGCGGTCAGTTTTTCGACGCGGCGGCGGCCCTTTGGGTCGCCGGTGAACTGGTCCATGTCGAGGACCTGGTTCTACACGATTCGCATATGGACGCGCGCGCTCCGTCGCACGAGCTGACCATCGCGCACGCGGTTGTGAGGGCGCGGCGACGATTGGATTTGGCCGATGCCGACTGGGCCTTGTCGCCGCCCGGGCTGAGCGCGTTGCGCGGCGAGGCGGGTCCGGCCGTCAGGCATGACTCCCCCGACACTTCGGCTTTCCGGGACGATCCGGGCGAAACGGATGCGCCCGACATGGCGGACGGTCCGATGGACAGCTCCCTTTCCGACGCATTCGCCGAGATCGATGCGGCGATTGCCCGGTCCGCGCGGCTGCTGGACATTCATGCTGGAAGCGCGGCCATGGCGGAACAGCCCGCAATCGAAACGCAGTCGCCGAGAGTGGAGCCGACGGGCCAACTCGGCCTGCTTTTCGATGACGACTGGGATGAGGCCGCCCGGCTCGACGCGTGGCGCGCCGTGCTGCCGGTTGCCGACCAACTGCCCGCCGCGCTTGGGGCTGCCGTTCTTTTCGATGCATGGGAGCGCATCGAGCCGTTGCGTCGGCAACACTGGCTCGGCTCGCTTCTGGTCGGCGCCTATCTTCGATTTCGCGGCAAGGTCGGTTCGCACGTGCTCGCCTATAATACGGGCTTGAAGACGATCCGCCACGAGCGTCGACGCTCAAAGGACCGGCTGACGCGTCTCACCGGTTTTCTGGAGGCGATGTCCGCGGCGGCCGAACTCGGCATGAAGGAACTCGACCGTCTGTCGCTCGCCAGGACGCAGATGGAAATGCGGATCAAAGACCGCCGATCGAACAGCAATCTCCCGGGCCTGATCGATCTTGTTCTGTCGCGACCGATCGTCTCCGCACCTCTGATCGCGCGCCATCTCGGGGTCACGCCGCGCGGCGCCCTCAATCTTGTGCGCGAACTCGGGGTGCGCGAAATGACGGGCAGGGGGCGCTATCGCGGCTGGGGCGTGCTCTGAAAGAGCGAGGGGAAACGGCCGCTTCAGCTCCGCCGCAGATTGAGCTCGCTCGTCACCACGCGTTTTCCTGTCGCCGGATCCACGTCGACAGTACTGAGGCGCATTCCGTTCTCGCCGCGTTTCTGCACGATGAGCGTCGCCTTGCGATCGCCGTTGACTTCCCTTGCCCAGGTGACGCTGAGATTGATGGCGTTGCCGCGGCGGCTCCCGGACAAGGCGGACCGCCCGCCTCTCGGGCCGACATAGATGCCGGTATAGCGGGTGCCGTCGGATCGCAGATCCGCGCTGATCGAGCGTGACACCACGAGCAGGCCGCGGCAGGTTCCTCTCATGGCGAGGACGGTACCGGTCGCATCCGAGCTGAAATTGCACGAAACATTGATCGGTCCTCGGTCGATGCGAAGCAGCACCGTGCCGCCGCCGGTCCATCGGCCCTCGAGCGAATTGAGAAAGGCGACCTCGTCGGCCGGGGCAGCGCTCGTCTCCAAGGGAAGTATCCCCCCGACGAGCACGAGCCCCGCAAGCACGAATTGGGATATCGTCCGCCGCATCATCGTCATAAGCCTCCCGTTCTGGAGCGGAGTGAGGAAAGGCACGCGGTCTCCCGCAGACGCGTGGAGCGACCGGTCCGAATGAAACGGCGGATGGCTGCGAAGGTTCCGGCGGGCCGTTATCGCAACAGTATCACCGATCGGTCGCGGCGGGCAGACGCCGGCTGACTTGAGGAACGGTCGCCGGAGGTCAGGCGAATTTTCTTGCGCCGGCAACGCAGGCGACGATGGCGACCGTCGCGGCGAGCATGCCCCAGCTCACGGATTCGCCGAGCAATGTCGAAGCCAACGCAAGACCGAAGAAGGGCTGCAGCAATTGCAACTGGCCGACCGCCACTATCCCTCCCAGCGCCAGGCCGCGATACCAGAAGATGAAGCCGATGAGCATGCTGAAGACGGAGACGTATCCGAAGCCGAGCCAGGAAGCGGCGCTCAGGCCCGCAAGACTCGACGGCATGGTGGCGAGCATCAGGGCCGTCATGATCGGAAGGGAGAGGACGAGGGCCCAGGAAATGACCTGCCAGCCGCCGAGCCTGCGCGACAGCTTCGCACCCTCCGCGTAACCGAGCCCGCACGCGACAATGGCAGCGAGCATCAGGAGATCCCCGATCGGCGAGGCGGAAAAGCCCTGCCGTGCCGCGAAGCCGACGACGATCGCGCTGCCGAGGCCGGAGAACACCCAGAAGGTGGGGCGTGGACGCTCGCCGCCGCGAAGCACGCCGAAAATCGCCGTCGCAAGCGGCAGAAGGCCGATGAAGACGATGGAATGGGCGGAGGTCACGTGACGCAGCGCAAGCGCCGTCAGAAGCGGGAAACCGACGACGACGCCGAGCGAGATCACGGCCAGCGATGCGAGGTCTCCGCGGGCAGGCCGTCTTTCTCGGAACGCGAAGAGCAGGCAGAAGGCGAGAATTCCAGCGATCGTCGCCCGTGCCACGGTCAGGAAGATGGGGTCGAAGTCCATCACTGCGACGCGGGTCGCCGGCAACGAGCCGCTGAAGATCACGACGCCGATCAAACCGCTCATCCAGCCGTTCGCTGCCTTGTTCATACCTATGCTCCTTTTTCTCCGGTATCGGGCTGGATCGCTGGCCGTTCCAGAGACAGTAGGGTACAGTTGAGAAGAACTGTCATGGAGAAAGGCCCAGTACGGATGCAGCTGAAAGCGACGAGTGCCGCTGGCGAAAGCCTGATCGCCAGGGTGATGGGCACGGTGAAGCACCGGATAGCGGCGCGGAGTTTGACGCCCGGCGCGAGGCTCCCATCCATCCGTTCCTTCGCTTTGACGATGAAAGTCTCCAAGTCCACGGTGGTCGAGGCCTATGAGCGCCTTCAGGCCGAAGGTGTGATCCGCTCGCGGCCGGGCTCGGGCTTCTTCGTAGCGGCGCCGCTCGCGCCGCTCACGCTTGCCGAGATCGGCCCGCGCGTGGACCGGGCCGTCGATCCCCTGTGGATCTCGCGCCAGGCCCTTGAGCCGGGGGAGGGGGTACTCAGGCCCGGCTGCGGCTGGCTGCCGCCGCACTGGATGCCGGAGGAAGGACTACGGCGGGCGTTGCGGGGCATCGCCCGCGGCGGCGCCGCCACGCTCGTCGACTATGGTTCGCCACTCGGATTGCTGCCGCTGCGTCAGCTTCTGGCACGGCGCGTGGCGCAGCACGGCATAGAGGCGTCGCCCGATCAGATATTGCTCACCGAATCCGGCACGCAGGCGATCGATCTGCTTTGCCGTTTCCTGCTGAAGCCGGGGGATGCAGTGCTCGTCGACGATCCGTGTTATTTCAATTTCCACGCACTCCTCAGGGCGCATCAGGCAAAAATCGTCGGTGTTCCCTATACGCCCGGCGGGCCGGACATCGGCCGCTTCGCCGAAGCGCTCGCAGAACACAAACCGCGGCTCTACATCACCAATTCCGCCATTCACAACCCGACCGGCGCAATGCTGTCGCCGCTCGTCGGCCATCGTCTGCTCAAGCTTGCGGAGCAGGCCGGGCTGACGATCATCGAGGACGATATCTTCGCCGATTTCGAAGAGACGCCGGCGCCGCGCCTTGCGGCTTTCGACGGGCTCGAAAGGGTGGTGCACATAGGCAGCTTCTCGAAAACGCTTTCGGCGGCGGTGCGCTGCGGCTTCATCGTGGCACCTCGCGAATGGGTGGAGGCGTTGACCGACCTCAAGATCGCCACGTGCTTCGGCGCCGCCGGCTTCTCCTCCGAACTGGTGCTGACGCTCCTGAAAGACGGCAGCTATCGCAAGCACATGGAGACGGTGCGTCAGCGCCTGGCAGGGGCGCTGGCCGAGACTGCCCGAAGACTCGCCCGGATCGGCATCACGCCCTGGATCGAGCCGCAGGCGGGCATGTTCCTCTGGTGCCGGCTGCCCGATGGCATCGATGCCGCCAAGCTCGCGAGGCAAGCGCTCGCCAGAGGCATCGTGCTCGCACCGGGCAATGTCTTCAGTCATACGCAGACGGCCAGCGGCTTTTTGCGCTTCAATGTCGCCCAGTCGGAAGACGAGCGGCTTTTTCGCGAGCTTGCAGCACTCATGGCCGCTGCGTAGATCACGATCATTCCAGGCCCGTTCTAAGGCCTGTTGCGTCTCGTAAGACGCGCGGCGCTGTAGGAAACTTTTCGGGGGCCTGCAACCTTTCCTCGTTCCTGTGACAAGCACAGGAATGAGGAAATCAAACAAGCCGCTGGGGTGGCCAGATCTCAACAGGCCTTAGCCCGCCACCCCGATGCCTGCACCGGAGAAACCGTGGAGGCCCCTGTCAGAAACGCGTGGTCAGGCTCGTGAGCCAGGCCGGGGAAGCCTCGACCAGCGCGGCCTCCAGCTGCTTGTCCACGCCTGTCAGGATGGCGATCCCGATCACCAGCAACACGGCGCCGAATACGGCTTTTGCGACCTTGCCAAAGCCCAGCATCCGGTCCCGCCAGCGGTTGAGGACCTCACGCGACAGCTGGCCGAGGAGCAATAGCGGCGCGGCGGCCCCAAGACCGAAGGCGGCCATGGTCAGGAAGACCTGAGTGAGGTTCTCGCCCCGCGCTGCCATCAGTGACGCGGCGCCGAGGGTCGGACCGACGCAGGGGCTCCAGACGGTGCCGAGCAAAAGGCCGACGACGAATTGGCCTCTCCAGCCATCGCCCTGTTGACCACCGAAGCGGCGCTCGGTCCAATTGCCGATCGGTCCCGCTGCCGTAGCGAACCGGACCTGCATCGAGGGAAGGATGAGGACGACGCCAAGGCCGATCATCAGCAATGCGCCGAACGAGCGGAAAAAGTCGAGGTCGAGCCCGATACCGAAGCCGAGCAAGGCGACGAACATCCCGATCGCCACGAAGGAGCCGGCCAGCCCTGCCGCAAGTGCAAGATGGCCGTAGCGGTGCTTGCCGATGGCGGTCGCGAGCACGATAGGTACCAGTGGAAGAACGCAGGGCGACAGGATGGAAAGCACCCCTGCGATCGTCGCGAAAATCAGCGTTGAAATCATAGTTCAGTTCGTGAATGCCGATCTGAACAATGTCTCGATCGAGGCCGGGTCGGTATCGCCGACCGAGCGGGCCGTCTCGGAAGCTCCCTTGAAGGCGATCAGCGTCGACTGGCGCTGTGCACCGAGCGCCTGCACGACGTCCTTCTGCTTGTCGAAATCCACCTTGAAGACCGTTACTTCCGAGAAATCGGGCGATGCGGCGAGCTTTTCGACAATTGGTTCCTGGGCGGCGCAGGTCGGGCACCAGCTCGCCCAGATATCGACGACGATCGGGTTACCCGCCTGCTGCGCCGCCTCGAAAGCCGTGGTTTCGAAGGGTTTCAGTTCGCCCGCGAATGCGGTCGCCGCGATAAGGGTGACGAATGCGGTACCGGCAAACGCTGCCATGCGTGTGAAAGCTCTCATCTTTGAACTCCTCTCATGAGCCGCTACCCACGAAGCGGCCGCTGCCGAGCGACGGCTCGGGAGGGGGGTGCCCCGAAGCGCCGTTCGGTGGATTCGACAGGCCATGGCGGGGAAACGTTACGCTTTGGAGGAACACAAGATCGTGATCGGCGGCGGCGAAACGGCAAGCGGCTTTCGTTGGTCTCATCCTCGGAATTTCAGGAGGATACGCATGACAAATTCCCACTGCACGCGCGCCTTTGCCGCCGCCTGCCTGTCGCTCGCCCTTGCCGCTACTCCCGCAGCGGCCGGGGAAATCTTCGAGCTGAACGGCGTGGCCATCTCGGGCTACGATCCGGTCAGCTACTTCTCATCCGGCGGGCCAACCAAGGGCTCGCCCGAAATCAACGCTGCCTACAAGGGTGCGACTTTCCATTTCGCGACGGCGGGCAACCGCACGCTCTTCATAGCGGAACCGGAGAAGTACCTGCCGCAATACGGCGGCTACTGCGCCTACGGCACCGCGCGCGGCTATAAGGCGCCCACCGAGCCACATGCATTCACGATCGTCGGTGGGAAACTCTACCTGAACTACGACGCGGCTATTCAGGATACCTGGCGTCAGGACAAGGCGGGCTATATCTCCAAGGCGGACCAGAACTGGCCCGCGGTCAAGGATCAATAGGCTGGAGGAGAGCTTTCAGGAGCCCGTTCGCCGATCCGGACCGATATCGCGGGGATGCGGGCACGGCCTCGCTTCGCGGATCACGCCCCCATCGCGGTGGGCCACGTCGCTGCCTTCGACCAGTCCGATGATTTCGGCGCGATGCTGGTCGAGATGCGGCGGAGGGTGCTGGTAGGCAACCGGGGTCGCGGAAAGCTTCAGCGGATTGCCGAGGAGACGCACCGGCCGCCCGTCCTCCTGCTCCATGGTGATGACCATGTCCCGTGCCAATGTGTGCGGGTCGGCGAGCACTTCGTCGACACCGGCGACCTGCCCCGCGGGAACGCCCGCCTTCAGAAGGCGCTCGACCCAGACGTCCGCACCATCCGCCCGGAGCGCTTCAGTTATGATCTTCGCCAGGTCGTTCCGGTTTTCGACACGGTCGCAGTTGGCGCGGAAGCGGGCGTCGCAGCCCAGTTCCGGCAGGCCGATGGCGCGGCAGAAGCGCTTGAACTGCTCGTCGTTGCCGACGGCCACCGCGAGGTCACGATCGGCCGTGGGAAATGTCTGATAGGGGGCGATGTTCGGGTGGGCATTTCCGATCCGCTCGGGTCGCTTGCCCGATACGAGATGGTTGGTGGCGGCGTTGATGAGCCAGGCGACCTGGGTGTCGTAGAGGGAAAGATCGATATATTGCCCCTCTCCCGTCGTCTCCTTATGCCGGAGCGCCGCCAGAATTCCGATCGTGGCGTACATTCCGCACATGACGTCGGCGATGCCCACGCCGACCTTCGTGGGCTGCCCTCCCTCTTCGTCCGGGTGCCCGGTAATGCTCATCATCCCGCCCATTGCCTGGATCAGGAAGTCGTATCCGGTCCTGTCCCGATAGGGGCCGGTCTGGCCGAAACCGGATATGGAGCACCATACGAGGTCGGGTTTGATGCGCGCCATATCCTCGTAGCCGATGCCGCGGCGGGCGAGGTCTCCCGGCTTGTAGTTCTCGATCACGACGTCCGAGATCGCCACGAGCTTTTTCACGAGTTCGACCTGGGCCTTGTCGGTAATGTCGATGGCAATCGATTTCTTGTTGCGGTTGGCGGAAAGGAAATAGGCGCTGAGGTCGCTATCCGCTCCCTCCGCGCCGGGCACGAAGGGAGGCCCCCAGCGCCGGGTATCGTCGCCGAAAACCGGCCTCTCCACCTTGATGACCTCGGCGCCGAGATCGCCCAGCAACTGCGTCGCCGTAGGCCCGGCGAGAATCCGCGAGAGATCGAGGACCCGAATACCGGCGAGTGCGCCTTTTTTGCTCTGTTCCACCATAAAACTCCTTCACGCCGTCCACGGCGCCCGCTTGAACCATGCCGCCACGTAGGCTGTCGCCACCAGAATTGCGAAACCGGCGAGATTGGCAGTCGCGACCGCCAAGGCGCCCCGCCCGGAATGGTCAAGAGCGATGCCGATGAGTTGGGCGACCACCATGCCCGTCATGAAGACCGGAAGGGATTGCTGGCCGACCCTGATCAGGATCGCTGTCAGCGGCCGGACCGCCGGATGATGAAGCCGCGCGCCTTTTTCGCCGACGACCAGCATGGCGATCTGCGCAAGGGCCAGAAAATGGACCAGCCGCAGGATACCGAAATCGGTCTTGCTCGTGAGCGGGCCGATCGCCTGCGCTACCTCCCGGAAGAAGGGCGAAGCCGAAAGGATCACATGCCAGGCGAAGGGAACGGTGACGACGACAAAGGCGAGCGAAGCGATCAACAGCGGGCGGCTCCCGACCGGCCGCTTCACCGTCCCGCGCATGAGGAAAAAGCCGAGAAAGAAAATGAGCTGCCAGCCGAACGGGTCGAAGAACCAGGGACGGTCGCTCCAGGGCTCCGCCTGGAGATGAGCGAGGCCGAACTGAGCAGATAGCCACAGCGCCGCCATCAGGAAGAAGGGCAGCCACGCGGCGATGCGCTCGGCGATGAGCATGACCGGCATCAGCGCCAGGATCACCATGTACATCGGCAGGATGTCGAAGTAGTTCGGCACATAGGTGAGCGTCATCAGGCCGATGAGCAGCGGTCCGGGATCTTCGAAGAAGCGGACGAGGTTGAGGCTCTGGATATAGGAGGTGCCGTCAGGCTTGTGCCCCGCCGCCGCCATGATGGTTGCAACCGTCAGGAAGACGGCGATATGCGCCCAATAGATCTGCCAGCACCGGTGAACCACGCGCGCGGTCAGGAGCCCGAAACCTTGCCGGTCGAACAATCTGCCGAAGGCGATCGCCGAGGCCATGCCCGAGAGGAAGACGAACATCTCGGTCGCGTCGGAAAAGCCGAAGCGCGCCGGTATCCAGAGCGCCCAGGGATCGTTCGGCACATGCGCAAGAAGGATGATCAGCATGCCGATGCCACGGAAGACATCGAGCCGCGGATCGCGGGCGCGCTTGCCCGCAATGCCTGAAGCCGGCAGCGTCAGTTCAGAAGGCGTCTTGGTAAGCATCCGCATCAAACCGGCAACTGATGAGAGTGAAGGTGGAACGGCTTTCGGCCGCCCCGAGTTCGCGCTGCAGGGCAGGGGCATCGGCGACATTGACGCCGTAACCGCCGAACCCCTCGGCAATCCTCGCAAAGTCGGTCTGGCCGAGCGCGACGCCGGCGGGCGCGAGCCCGCTTGCCCGCTGCTTCAGGGCTATCAGGGCAAGGCTGCAGTCCTGGAAGACGACGACCGTCAGGGGAAACGCCAGATCCCGGAGCGTTGCCAGCTCGCCGAGCCCCATCTCCAGGCCGCCGTCTCCCATGACCGCTATGACGCGTTGCGACGGGTCGGCCACCTTCGCGCCGATCGCCAGCGGCAGCGCGGCGGCCATGGTGCAGAACCCCGCCGACTGCAGGAGCGAGAGCGGGCGCCGGCAGACCCATTTCTGGGAAAGGAGTATGCGGTGGGCGCCGCTGTCCACCGTCACGAGGGCGTCTGATCCGGCCACTTCGTTCAGCGTTTTGATGATCGCATGCGGCCCCCATGCGTGAGGAGCGCGAAAGATTCGCTTCAGTTCGTTCGCGGCCCTTGCGGGTTCCTGTTCAGGCCATGACGGATGGCCGACAACCGTGTCCGCGAGCACTTGCACCGTTGCTGCCGTATCCGCAACAAAACGGGAGCCGCAGTGATGCATGGCATGGTCGGGGGCCGCTGCCGTCAGCTCGACGATGCGGGCGGAATCAGCTGCATCGAGCCAGCCGAGACGCATTTCGATCGGATCGTAGCCGACCATCAGGACGAGGTCGGCCTCGTTGAAAAGGGCGAGCAGGACCCGGTCCGCGGCGGGCGAGAGCCCGGCCGCACCGAGCGAAAGCGGGTGCGTTTCATCGATCAGGCCCTTGCCCTTGTAGGTTGTGACCACAGGGGCCTCGATCTTCTCCGCCAGAAGGCGGATGGCCTCTCCGGCTCCCTCGCGGGCGGCTTCGAAGCCGGCGAGGATGATCGGTCTGCGGGCCGCATCCAGGCATCCGGCAAGGCTTGCGACAGCCCCGTCGTCGGCGCCGACCGAGGGGCGACGGACGGTCGGCGGCCCGACCATGCGAGGGGCTGGATCGTCCATCGCCGCTACCGCCGGCGAGAGGTCGAGATGCACGGGTCCCATCGGTTCCGCCCTTGCGATGGCGAGTGCACGCGCAACCGTGGAAGCGGCGCTCTCCGGCTCGACTTCGAAGCTCGCCTTGACGATCGGTCGGAGGAGAGCGGCGTGGTCTATCACCTGATGGGTGTAGCGCGCCCGCGTCGAGCGATCGACGACCCCCGAGAGGACGACCAGCGGAACGCGTTCCTGCAGGGCGTCCGCAATGCCGTTGACTGCATTCGCAAGGCCCGGTCCGACCGTGGTGACCAGGATGCCGGGCGCGCCGCTCGAAAGGCTGGCGCCGGCAGCCATCGAGGCTGCGGCCGTCTCGTGGCGCGCCAGTTGAAAGCGAATGCCGGCCCTTTCGAGCGCATCGACAAGCGTCACCACCTCGCCGCCCGGCATGCCGAAAGCATGCCGGGCGCCATGCGCTTGCAGGGTTGCGGCAATGGTGTCGGCTACTCTCGGAACAGGTCTTTCGCGGCTTTCATTCATGGGGTCGAATACCTTTCGCGACGACGTGAGCGGACGTGAAATTGTTGGCTCGCGGAAAAGGCGCTATGTCTACGGTTGTCCCGCCGACGGAGATCAACGCATGCGCATCGCTCCCCCGGCCGTTCTGGCCGCAATCTGCCTTCTTACGACGGGAACCGGCGCCGTCGCCTGCGGAGGCTCCGTCCCATGCCCCGTCGAAGGCGGTTCTTACCGGATCGAAATGCCCGAGGGGAGCGAGCCCAAGGGGGCCTACGTCTTCTTCCACGGCTATCGCAGCTCCGCGGAACTGCAGATGCGGCATCGGGCGCTGGTCGACACCGCGCGCCGGCACGGCCTGGCCTTCGTCGCGGTGGACGGGCTGCGGGGAACCTGGTCGCATCCGAATGCGCCGGGGCACTATCGCAATGAAGCAGCCTTCGTGCGCCGGGTTCTCGACGACCTCGACAAGCGTTTCGGTTTCGACCGTTCCAACACGCTGGTCGGTGGCTTCTCGCAAGGTGCCTCCATGGCCTGGTACAGCGTCTGCCGTTCCGGCGACCGGCTCGCAGGTGCCGTCACCTTTTCCGGCGTCTTCTGGAACCCGCTTCCGAAACCTGAGGACTGCGTACCGGACCTGCCGCCGATCATCCACTTCCATGGCCGGCAGGATGGAACCTTCCCTCTCGCCGGAAGGGCGATCGGGAGCAGGTTCCATCAGGGAGATACGTTCAAAAGCGTCGCTTTCGCGCGTGAGGCCGCCCGGTGCGAGGGAGATGTCGAGACTATCGAAGCCGCCGACCTTTCCTGCACCGTGACCGTCGGCTGCGTTCGCGGAGAGGTGACGCTCTGCCTCTACGACGGGGGACATCAGGTGAGGCCGGAATATCTCGACAGGGGCCTGACACGACTCGGATTCTGAACGTTGGGCGCTGCTGGTGGTCATTTCCCGCTCTCGCGCCAGTCGACCACAAAGGCGACGACGACGCCGAAGAGGAGGTGGCCGGCGAGCGACACCCAGGTCAGCGGTATGAAGCCGAGGAAGGCGGGAAGTCCGGCGATGAGGTGCGCCATCACGTAGAGCGCGAATATCCAGAGGCCGGTCCCGAAGCCGAGCGCGGTCAGGATCAGGGGCAGTCCGGGCAGAATGAGCCGCTGAAGCGGACGCGCGATGAAGAGATAGCCGATCGGATAGAAGACGACGCCGACGACCGCATGGATGGCTTCCGCTAGGAAACGGTTCTGGAAGCCGAAGACGCTCTGGACGAGAGCCGCCGGCTCGAGCGGGCCGCCGACCAGCATCGGCGTGATGACGCGCGCCCAGAACTCCCAGGCGAGATCGGCGGCAAGGCCGGCGAGAACGATGGTGGCGAGCAATCCTGCGGAAATTGTCGGGAAAAGCGCCTCCCGCCGGGCAGTCATCGTGTGCATGTCGGTATCTCCGATACTGGTGGGGTGAACAGACGTCCTGTGTCACGGCTCTCGTTTCACAGGGAAGCATGGGTCTCGATGGAGCCCAGCAGCCGGTCCTCGACTTTGAGGTGGCGGCGCACGCTGCAGATGCGCGAGAATGCGGCTCTGTCGCCATTGGCACCGGCGGCCTTGGCAAGGGCGAGAACGAAGAAGTCGCGTTGCGCATTGCTGCCGCCGATCTTGGGCAGGTCGGCGAGGATCGCGTCGAGCGAGCGGCGATCCCTGCCCGTCGACAACCCCGCGATGATGCGGGCAAGGGGCAGCCCGACATCGGCCGCGACGCGCGCCTGCTCGCCGGTGCCTCCGGCCTTCAGGGCGAGTTCCTCGACCATCTCTCGCACGCTGTCGGTTTCGCCGAGGGCGACCAGAGCGGCGAGCGTGTGCAGGGCGGCAAAGACGAGAGTCGTGTCGCGGCGCCGGCTCAGCGCCGTCTCCGCCAGATCCGACCAGCGCGATCCGACATCGACACCCGTCTGGCCGAGGCGCCAAAGAAGCGAAACGGCATTGGCCATGTCGCGGAAATCGTCGGTCTGCCGCGGGCGAACCTCGTCGTCGTAGATTCTCACGACCTGATCATGGTCGCCTTGCTCCAGATGCAGAAGCGCCAGATGCCAGGCCATGTGGAAGGAGAAATTGTTGCACCGGGTCCAGGACGCCCGGCCGTGTTCCAGCCAGTTTATCCCCTTCGCCGCCTCTCCGCGCATCTCGTAGACGTGCGACACGGCGTGGCGACCCCAGGCATCATCGGGCTCCAGTCCGACCGCTTGCCGGCCGACCTCCTCGGCCGCATCGTAGAAGCCGAGCTCTTCGAGCGCGAAAGCGTGGCAGCCGAGCATGAATCCGGCAGCCGGCGTGTCCGTGCTCCACTGTTCCATGACCCGGGAACTGGCCGACAGCATGCCGGCAGCATCCCCCAGCATGAACCGCAGCGCATGGGAGATCTTGAACGGCAGAAAAGTTGTCGCCCGCTCGGAAAACCCGTCATCGAGCAGTCTCGCCGCTTCGGAGAAGGAGCCGCCGACCGCTCTGTCCAGAGACTCGACGAGAATTCGCTCGTCACGCGTGCCGCCGTCACGGCTGGTCATCGCGCGCCTTGCGGCGATCAGCGCCTGCCCGGCCGGGGCGACGAGTTCCGATCGGGCAAGGATCAGGCTTGCAAATCCCTTGAGCGCGAGCGCCGCCACGTGCCCGGGATCCGCCTGCAGTGCCGCATCGAGGGCTGCACCCGTCGTCGGACGGTGGGCAGCCAGGCCGTAGACGGCTTGCTCGAATGCGGTCTGCGCCTCTTCGCTCGTCGTGCTGGTGGAAAGGTTGAAGGCATCCAGTCTCATCGCTTCGGCTCCTGTGCAGGACCTTCGCGATCAGGTGCAGTCAGGCCGAGCTTCGCATAGAGATCGCCTGGAACGTCGTCGTCCAGGCTGGCTGCGGCAAGCCTCGTGGCGATCTTCATGCCCCGCACATAAGTGCGGCAATTTCGGCACTGCAGGAGATGCAGGGCGACCAGCAGATTGGTTCGCTTCGAGCCGTCCCGGCTGACGAAGTCGCTGGCAAGATCCGGTATTTCCCTGCACTTCAGCATATTGCTCGTCTCACGATGAAGAACCTGATCGGGTCCTTCCCGTGAGACCGCCGAACTGACAGGACGTTACAGGACAGGGGGTCACGCTTTCGTGAGCGCTGTCCGGTCGCCGGTCAATTGCGTCTCGATCTCGTCGCGGATGCGCGTACGTGCCCGATGCAAAAGGGTCCGCTGGTTCTCGGGAGTAAGGTCCAGGAGGCGGCAGGTTTCCGCAGCGTCTGCCCCTTCGACGTCGCGCATCACCAGGACCGCCTTCTGAGCAGGCGGCAAGCGATCGATCATCTGCCGCACATGCTCCCAGAGATGGCGCCCGGCGACGATCCGCTCCGGCGTGAGACCATCGAAGGAGACCGGCGCCTCGCTCCAATGGCCGCTTTCGTCGAATCGGCTGCGCAGCGTCTGCTCCGGATCCCGCCCCGGGTCTTCCCCCTTTCCCAATGCGGCATAGCGGCTCTCGCGCTTCGCGTGGTTCTTCGCCTTGTTCAGGAGGATGGAAATGATCCAGGTGGAAAGGGCCGATCTGCCTTCGAAGGACCCCAGGTTGGCGATGACGGCGAGCCAGGTTTCCTGGGCCACTTCCTCCGCGACGGCCCGGTTCCTGACGATGCTGTCCGCCAGCCTGACCAAAGCACCGTGGTGCCGTGCAATCAGCTCACTCATCGCCTTCTGGTCTCCCCTGCGGAGGAGGCTCAGAAAATGCTCGTCTATGCTGAACTTGACGGCGAACGCCGCCGCCGATAACCAGAATGTAAGCCCCATCACAACCGCCCGTTGCCCCGTGCCTCCTTGAATGACACGCTACACAAGCCGGTCGTCAAATGAAACCTGCGTGACCGGGCGCCTTCAGGCGGTCATCGCCCTGAAGTGGCCGAGCATCCGCGCCGCGTCGGGTTCGAGCCCGGTGAACAGCCGAAACGCGCCGACCGCCTGGAACACCGCCATGCCGCCGCCGTCGAGCGTTTTGCAGCCACGCCGCCGGGCCTCCCCGAGAAGCGCCGTTTCCAGCGGAAAATAGACGATCTCGGCGACCCAATGGCTTCGCGAAAGAAGCTCCGCGTCGAGCGGCAATCCGGGATATTTCGCCATGCCGGTCGGCGTCGCGTGGATGAGGCCGGCGGCATTTCCCATTTCCGAGGGGAGATCGGTGCCGGCCGCCACCTCGGCTTTCGGAAAGAGAGGGGAGAGCATCCGGGCAAGCGCCTGCGCGCGGCCGGCTTCGCGGTCGAACACGACCAGCCGCTGCAAGCCGAGCGAGAGCGCGGCATAGGCCGTGGCGACGCCTGCTCCGCCGGCGCCGAGCTGGACAGCGCAGGAGAGGTCGGCATCCGGCAGGCCGCGCCGGAAGCCTTCGGCAAAACCCCACCAGTCCGTATTGTGGCCGTAGCGCCGTCCGCTTCTGAGGACCACCGTGTTGACGGCGCCGAGTTGCCGTGCCTCGGGGGCGAGCTCGTCGAGATAGGGAATGATCGCCTGCTTGCAGGGATGGGTGATATTGAGCCCGGCAACCCCCCGCCGCTCGGCGTCGGCGAGCAGGCGCGGCAGGTCCTTCTCGCTCGCCCCCAGCACGTTGAGATCGATCAGCTCATAATCGTAGCGAATGCCCTGCGCCGCACCTTCCGCCATGTGCATCGCCGGCGTCAGCGAAGCCTGGATACCCGCGCCGATCAGGCCCGCCTTCAAGGATTTTACAAGCGTTTCGGTCATGCGTCGGGTTCCGGTTGTTTCGTTTTCGGCTGCGGCCACGGCGCGCCGGCCCGCCCGGTTGCGGGCGGACCGGCATGACGATCACTGGCCGCGGGCGGTGCCGATTTCCTTGAAGAGCGCCTCGACCGTCTCCTGGCCGATATCGGCACTGAACTTCTCGATCATCGGCTTGACGGCATCGCGCAGTTTCTGCGTTTCCTCGGGGCTCAGTTCGCTGACCTCCATCCCCGTCTTGCGGATCTCTTCGAGTGCTGCGGCATCCTGCTCGCGCGAGACCTTGCGCTGGAAGTCGCGCGCTTCGACGGCTGCCTGTTGCAGTACGGCCTTCTCCTCTTCATTGAGGCCGTCCCAGAACTTCTTGCTGACGAGCACGATCTGCGGATTGTACTGATGACGGGTGAGCGTCATGTACTTCTGCACCTCGTAGAATTTTGCGTTGATGATGTTGGCGGAGGGATTCTCCTGGCCGTCGACCGTTCCCGTCTCGAGCGCGGTATAGAGCTCGGTATAGGGGAGCGGCACCGCATTGGCGCCGAGCGCGTTGAAAAGCTCGACCGGGATCGGCGACTGAATGGTGCGGATCTTCAGGCCCTTGATGTCTTCGAGCTTGGTCACCGGATGCCGGTTGTTGGTCAGGTTGCGGAAACCGAGCTCCCAATAGGCGAGGCCTACGAGCCCGGTGTCGGGCAGGCGTTCCATCAGGCCGGTACCGAAGGGACCGTCCATCACCTTGTCCGCCTCCTCGCCGCTGTCGAACAGGAAGGGGAGGTCGACCGCGCCGAACTCCTTGACGTTGCTCGCCAGAATGCCGGCGTTTAGTACCGTCATCTCGATGACGCCGCCCTGCAGCGCCGAAACGGTCTGCACGTCACCGCCGAGCGTCCCGCCCGGGAAGAGCTTCACCTCGATTTTGCCGCCGCTCTTCTCCTTCACGAGCTCGGCGAATTTCTCCATGCCGGTCACCTGCGGATGACCCTTGTTGTTCGCCGAGGCGAATTTGACCGTCTGATCGCGGATTTCTGCCAGTGCCGGCCCCGCCGTCATGAGTGCCAGTGGCACGGCTAGGCCCAGTGCCATTTTGGTCAGTCTGTCGAACATGTTTTCCTCCCAGGTTGGGCCGGTATCGTGCCGGCCTTGTTGACAGTCGAAAATCGCGCGTCAGCGCCCGAACCAGGAGACCGGAACGGTCACCAGTTCAGGGAACAGGACGAGCAGGAAAAGAACGATCAGTTCCGCGAAGAGGAAGGGCATCACGCCCTTTATGAGATTCTCCATCGAAAGCCTCGACACGCCGCAGATGACGTTCAGGACGGTGCCGACCGGAGGGGTGATCAGGCCGATCGAGTTGTTGATGATGAAGAGCACGCCGAAATAGACCGGATCGATGCCCGCCTGTTTGATGACCGGCATCAGCACCGGCGTCATGATCAGGATTGTCGGCGTCATGTCCATCGCGGTGCCGACGATCACGATCAACACCATGATCGCGATAAGCAGAGCCGTCTGGTTGCCCATCAGGGGCTCGAGGAGTGCGGCGAGCGCGCCGGGAACGTCGGCAACGGTGATCAGCCAGGCCGAAACCGCCGCGCAGGCGACGAGGAACATCACCACGGCGCTGATCTTGGCGGCCGAGACGAAGACGTGGAAGAGTTGCGCCGGCGCCAGTTCGCGATAGACGACCATCGAAACGAAGAGCGAATAGACGGCGGCGATGACACCCGCCTCCGTCGGCGTGAAGACGCCGAACTTCAGACCGACGATGATGATGACGGGCAGGAAAAGCGCCCAGAGGCTGTTGACGAAGGCCCTGAGCCGCAGCCTGCCGCTCTGCCGCGGCGGCAGGTCGAATTGCTCCTTGCGGGCGACGATCAGCCAGGTGATCGAAAGCGCCGCGGCGATCATCAGTCCCGGGAATATGCCGGCGAGGAAGAGTTTGGTGATGGAGACGCCGCCGACCACGCCGAATAGGATGAAGCCGATCGAGGGCGGTATGATCGGGCCGATTATCGAGGCGGAGGCGATGAGCCCGCCGGCACGCGCCGGGTCGTGGCCGCTTTTCAGCATCATCGGCAGAAGCAGCGCGCCGAGTGCGGCCGCATCGGCGACCGCCGAACCGGAAAGACTGGAGAGAATGCAGGCCGCGAAGATCGCGACGAAGCCGAGCCCGCCGCGGATATGGCCGACCATGGCCATGGCCAGTGCGACGATGCGGCGGGAGAGGCCGCCCGTATTCATGACCTCGCCGGCAAGCAGGAAGAAGGGAACGGCCATCAGCGGGAAGCTGTCGGCACCGTTCAGCACGTTCTGCGCCACGATCTGGGCGTCGAAGAGGCCGAGATAGAGCATCAGCGCCACGCCGCTCAGGATGAGGGCGAAGGCGATCGGCACGCCGAGAGCCATAGGTCCGAGAAGGGCGCCGAGGAAGATGGATACGGTCATCGCCGCCTCCTCAATGCTTCGCCGAAAGCGGACCGAGTGCGGGGGCAGAAAGGTCGTCGAGTGCTGCTTCGTCCTCGCTGTCGCGTACGAGATCGGTCGTGGTCACGTCGATGCGGCCGGTCGCGATCGCGAAGGCATCGGCGAGCAGGATCAGGAAGGCCGGAATGCCGAAGGCGAGGCCCGCACCGTAGAAGAAGGCCATGGAGATGCCGGTCGCCGGCGCGCCGACATGGAGGTTGATCAACGTCTGGGTCCAACTGCCGCTGATCACCAGCCAGATTGCAAAGAGCATCAGCGCGTGGCCGCAGAGCACGGCCGCCTTCGCGGCGCGCGGCGGCAGGCGCTTGATGAGCGAGTCGACGCCGAGATGGCCGTGCTCGCGCATGGCGACCACGGCGCCGAGAAAGGTGAGCCAGACGAAAAACATCCGCGACAGCTCCTCCGACACCGTTATTCCCTGGTTGAAGGCATAGCGCAGCACGACATTGCCGAAGACGAGAACGACCATGCCGGCAAGCAGCAGCGCGATCGTCACCTTCAACGCGAAGAAATAGAAATCGATGATGCGGCTCATCCGCTCCTCCCAAGCGACAGGCGAGCGACAGCCCAAGGCGCAGACCTGTCGCAGGCTTCTCCTCCCAACCAGGCGGTCGCCCGGAGCCCTCCACCACGCTCCTTCGTGGCGTTCGGCATGTCTCGTTGCAAAATGTACTAACTAGTTCGGAAAATCAATCCCGCGAGGTTGAAAGGGTTCGGCAAGGTGATATGTCTTGATCCATCGTTCGGGAGGTCCGTGGTTCGACCGCCGCCTTGCTTCGGCAAATTGGATCGGTAAACGGCTTGAGGGAGAGCGGGGGAGCAGCGCGGTGAAAATGGCGGAGCGGCAGGCAAACGGCAGGAAGAACGATCCGCAGCGGACGCAGGACGACATCCTCGAAGTCGCGACGGAGGAGTTCTCCACCCATGGCCTCGCAGGCGCGCGCGTCGATCAGATCGCCGAGCGCACCCGCACGTCGAAGCGGATGATCTATTATTACTTCGGCAGCAAGGAAGCGCTGTATCTCGCCGTCCTCGAGCGGTCCTATCGCAAGATCCGCACGCTGGAGGCCGACCTGGAGCTTGCGAACCTGCCTCCGGAAGAGGCACTTCGCACGCTGATCGCGACCACCTTCGACCATGACGAGGCCAATCCGGACTTCGTCCGTCTGGTCAGCATCGAAAACATTCATCGCGCCGCGCACATGCTGCGCTCTGATGCGATCCGCGACCTCAACGTCTCGGTGATCCAGATGATCGACGCGATCATCGAGCGCGGCCTTGGCGACGGGACCTTCCGCCGCAAGGCCGACCCGATCGACGTGCACATGCTGATCAGCGCCTTCTGCTTCTTCCGCGTGTCGAACCGCTACACCTTCGGCACGATCTTCCGTCGGGACCTGTCGGAGCCCGAGACGATCGCGCGGCATCGCACGATGATCGCCGATGCCGTGGTGAGCTATCTGAAGGGCGACGAGCCCAGCGCGGCGCTTCGCTAGATCCTCTCCGTTTTCATTTCTGCGACCAGCAGGGGAGCGAGGGCGAAAAGCATTCGCTTGTAACGTTCTCGGGATTGACAGGCATGGCTTCGGTAATGTTATTACGTCGCTATCGAGTAATGTAATAACATAGCGACTTCGGGAAGATCCGCTGCGCGAGGACTTTTCGATAGCCCGGCCGTGCCGACGGATTGCGCGGACGAAAACTGTTTCAACACAAAGAAAGGACCCCCCATGATATTGTCTCTCACCCGGGCCCGCCTGATGGCAGCAGTGGCGACCGCTTTCGTCCTGGCCGCACCCGGCGCACGCGCGGATGATCATGAGACGAAGGAGGCGTGGCGCCTGTTCGTCGCCGATCACACGCAGCCGGTGGTACGCGCCATCGACTTTTCGGACGGCAACGAATTGGGCCGCTACGACACCAACGGATATGCAGCCCTGACGGTCAGCGCATCCGGTCAGACGGTCTTCGCCGCGCAGTCGGAAGAAGACATCGTACACGTCATCAAGACCGGCATCGGGTTCTCGGATCATGGGGAGCATCGCGATCTGGAAGTCTCCGATGTGGCGCTTCTTCCGGTGGCGCTCGAGGGCAAGCGCCCCGCCCATGTGGTGCCGCATGACGATCACGCGATCATTTTCTACGATCGCGGCGGCAAGGCGGACATCGTCGATGAAGCCGCACTTCTCGAAGGCAAGGCGCAGGTCAGGACGATCGATACGACCAGGCCGCACCATGGTGTCGCCGTGAGCATGGGGCGCCACGTCCTCGTCTCGGTGCCGGACACGGAAATCGAGCCGAAGCCGGACGAACTGCCGCCGCGCGTCGGCGTGCGTGTGATCGACGAGAAGGGCGGGCAGATCGGCGAGATCAGCAAATGCACCGACCTGCATGGCGAGGCCACATCAGCCCGTCTCGTCGCCTTCGGCTGCAAGGAAGGGGTGCTCGTCGCCCGCCCCGGCGGTATCGACGGGCCGAAGCTCACAATGCTTCCCTACCCCTCGGATTTCCCGAAGGGTCACACCGGCACCCTGCTCGGAGGCAAGGCGATGCAGTTTTTCCTCGGCAATTACGGCGACGATAAAGTCGTGCTCATCGATCCCGACAGCAGCGAACCGTATCGGCTGATCACGCTGCCGACTCGGCGTGTCGACTTCCTCCTGGATCCTGCAATGCCGGCCAATGCCTACATTCTGACGGAAGACGGCGACCTTCATGTGCTGGACGTGATCAAGGGGGAAATCCTCCGCAAGGGCAGGGTCACCGAGCCATACAGCAAGGACGGCCATTGGCGTGATCCGCGCCCGCGCCTGGCGGCAGCCGACGGCCAGATCGTGATCACCGACCCGCGACACGCTCTCCTCCGGGTGACCGATGCAGAGACTCTCAAGGAGACCCGCACGATCCCCATCGAAGGTCAGCCCTTTGCGATCGTCGCCGTCGGCGGTTCGGGCGCCTCGCACTAATTTCGAGCGGCTTTCACGTCGGGCTCAGTGCAGGTGCCTCAGCTTGTCGGGGTTCCTTACGACATAGATCGCAGCGATTTTGCCGCCCTCGATGTCGAGGGCGGTGGTCTGGATTTCGCCGTCGGCTTCCATCGTGATGAAGCCGGGCAGCCCGTTGACGAAACCGATGCGCAGCAGTTTCGAGCCGTTCGCCCGAAAAAGCGCAGCCAGCTTCTCATGGACCTTCATAACGGCATCAAAGCCGACGATCGGCATGATCGCTGCCGAGCGCTTGCCGCCGCCGTCCGCATGGATGCTGACATCGGCCGCGAGCATCGCGCCGAACGCGTTCATGTCCCCGCTACGCGAGGCCTTGAAGAAGGCCTCCGCAAGCTGGAGGCCGCGCTCCTTCTCGACGTGAAAGCGAGGCCTTGCCTCCCGGACATGCGAGCGTGCGCGGGCGGCAAGCTGCCGGCAGGCGGCGGCGTCGCGCTGGATGGTCGCCGCGACCTCCTCGAAACCTAGCCCGAACACGTCGTGCAACAGGAACGCTGCCCGCTCGAGAGGGGACAACCGCTCCAGCGCCAGCATCAGCGGCAATGTGACGTCTTCCTCTTCCTCCTCCTCCACGACGGGATCGGGAAGCCAAGGCCCCACATAGGTCTCGCGCTGGCGCCGAGCCGATTTTAGCTGATCGAGGCAGAGCCGGGTGACGGTGCGGCGCAGGAAGGCCTCCGGTTCGCGCACCGCGGCGCGGTCGGCCCCCATCCAGCGGATAACGGCCTCCTGCACCATATCCTCGGCGTCGGCAACCGAGCCGAGCATGCGATAGGCGACGCGCATCAGCTTTGGACGCAGCGGGTCGAAACTCGCTGCCGCATCCGCTTGCGTAGCCTGTGTCATCAGGCGACCGCCTTCTCGGCGATTGTCTTTGCGGCTGCCGGTTCGACCCACAGGCCGAAGCCCACGGCGAGGCGGTTCCACCCGTTGATGACATTGATCATGAGCGTGAGCTTCACCTGCTCCTCCTGCGTGAACTCGGCCTTCAGCGCCTCATAGGCGGCGACGTGAGTGTGGCCCTCCGACAGCCGCGTCAAAGCTTCCGTCCAGGCGAGCGCAGCGCGCTCGCGGTCGGTATAGCACGGCGCCTCGCGCCATGCCGAGAGCAGGTAGATCCGCTGCTCGCTCTCGCCCTTGGCACGCGCCTCCGCCGTATGCATGTTGATGCAGTTTGCGCAACCGTTGATCTGCGAAGCGCGGATCTTGACGAGCTCGATAAGGCTCGACTCGAGGCTCGAAGCGATCGTGGTCGAGATGCTGAACCAGCTCTTCATCAGCGAAGGGGCGGCGGCAAAGGGATCAAGTCTGGCAGTCATGGTCGGTCTCCTTTTGTTGGTTCCGACACCATGACGAGACAGAGTTCGCCGGTGTGACATCGATGCGAATTTTTTTGCGTGGATCAACTTTTACTGTTCCAGCGAACCGCCGGAATTCCTCGGATCGTCCGCCCCGGGAGCCATCACGCCGATCCCGAAGGGGTCGAAGTGCTTCGGATTCCTAGTGACCACGACCAGGTCATGGACTTTCGCGGTGCCGGCAATCAGCGCATCGGCCATGCCGGGACTGTGACCGGCCACCACTGCGATTGCTCCCAGTTGGCCCGATCTTGTGGAAACGGTCGTGTCTATCGACAGGATCCTGTCGTCGTAGGTCGACACAAGGCCGGAAAGCCAGAGCCGAAGACTTGCTCCTCTCGCCGTGGCTCCCTTCCGCTCGAGCAGGGCGACGCCCTTTTCGATTTCGTGAACTGTCAACACGGAGAGGAATCTCGTGCCTTCCGCATCGGCCGCCTCCAGCCAGCGGATAAAACCCTCCGGCACTGTCGGTTTGGACGGCGAGAACATCGAAATGACGGTCGTGTTGAGGGATAACCGCTTACAGATCGACATCCCGGGATGGTGAACTGTTGCGTTCGAACTCACCGCCGGGGAACTTCTGCAGATGCGAGGTCAGGCTGGGCCGGATCCTGTTTAGGGCCTTGCGTGCAATCTCCGCTGCCGCAAGCGGAACCAGCGCTGCGACGGGCTTTCCGTGGCGGGTGATCGTTACGAACTCGCCGGCGATCGCCTCGTCTACATAGGCCGACAGGCGGGCCTTGGCATCTTTAAGACTCACGGTCGACATGGTTTCATCCCAGGCATGTAGTCACATGTGACTACATGAATGCGCCTGCGGGCGGAGGAATTCAAGGCTCGATCTCGGGCTCGGCCCCGCGGCGGGAAGACGACGACGAGGGCGGCAACCGCGATCCTGATGGCCGAGAGGATAACACAGGTACGATCGCGGCCGCCGAGCGGGGTGCCATAGGCGACGCGGAAGAACCGTCGCCGGTGCTTCGCTGGATGTCCCCGCGGGCGGAAAGCGGGCAACAAGGCTGCGTTGCAAAGCCGCTCACTCCGTCCTTATACTCCTCGGGCTATGGAGAAGACCTTCGTCGCGGCGCAAGAGGAACGGCCTGGGGAAGCTTGGCTTTCGCGGTTTGCCGCCGGTCGAGCCGAGGCGGAGAGCTGGTATTTCGGGCGGGCCCGACGAGCATCGGGTCCGAGCGTCAAAGAATGTCGCGAGGCCTTACGGCAGTACATGCCGGAACTCGTTCCTCACTATGAGCACGCCTGCGCTCTCGTTGGAGATGATGAGGTTGCTCATCGGATGCTCAGTCACTTTCGACCCGCGCCGGATGCTTACGGCTGCAGTCAATCTGTCTGGCTCGGGGAAGGGGGCCCGGCACTGATCCGCAATTTCGACTATCCGCCGAGTGTGGCCTCCGATCGTTTCGAAATGACCCGGTGGTCCGGGATGAAGGTGATCGCGAAGGCGCAACGCCCTTGGGGAGGCTGCGTGGACGGGATGAATGAGGAAGGACTGGTCGCAAGTGTTACTCTTGGGGGCGGACGTTCTCAGGGCAGAGGGTTCTCGATCATCCTCGTGATCCGCTACGTGCTGGAGACCTGTCACCAGGTCGAGCAGGCTGTCAAAGCTCTATGCCGAATACCTGTGGCGCTCGCGCAGAACGTCACCGTACTGGATAGTGCCGGCAATTATGCCACTCTGTTCCTCGGGCCGGGCCAGCGCCCGATCATTACGCGCCTGAAGGCATGCGCAAATCATCAGCGGGCGGCGCGACCGTCATCATTCTCGGTGGCTCGACAGCAATTTATTCTGCAAGCACTAGAGGATCCTTCCATGTCGCTGGAGAAGCTGACGGATGGCTTCCTTCGGCCGCCGCTTTATTCCGTGAGCGGCCCCCATCCCACCCTCTACACAGCCGTCTATCGACCTGCAAAAGGCAGAGTAGACTATATCTGGCCGGGGAAACGCTGGTCTCAGCGTTTCGAAGATTTCCAGACAGGCGAATACACGCACACCTTCACCGATCGATTTCCCGGTCAGTGAGGGGGCGCACGGGGCCATGCGCCCGGTGCACCAGACCGATCCGGTTCAATCCTCCTCGACGAAGACCTGCTCGCGCTTTTTCTTGATGCTCGGCAGGAAGACGACGACGAGCACGGCGAAGGCAATGAGGAGCAGGGTCGCACTGATCGGCCGGGTGACGAAGGTCGTCGGGTCGCCGCGCGAGAGGATCATGGCGCGCCTGAGGTTTTCCTCGAGCAGCGGGCCGAGCACGAAGCCGAGGAGCAGCGGCGCCGGTTCGCAGCGCAGCTTCAGGAGCAGGTAGCCGACAAGGCCGAAGAAGGCGACGGCGTAGAGGTCGTAGACATTGGAGTTGACGCTGTAGACCCCGATCGAGCAGAAGGCCATGATGATCGGGAAGAGCACGAAATAGGGGATCTTCAGGAGCTTCACCCAGAGACCGATCAAGGGCAGGTTCAGGACCACCAGCATCAGGTTGCCGATCCACATCGAGGCGATGATGCCCCAGAAAAGCGCCGGCTGCTCCACCGCCACGTTCGGGCCGGGTACGATGCCCTGGATGATCATCGCACCGATCATAAGCGCCATCACCGGATTTGCCGGAATGCCGAGGGTGAGCAATGGAATGAACGAGGTTTGCGCGCCGGCATTGTTGGCGCTTTCAGGTCCGGCGACACCCGCGACCGCGCCGCGGCCGAATTCCTCCGGCCGGTCGGAGAGGCGCTTCTCCACCGTGTAGGAGGCGAAGGCGGCGAGGATCGCGCCGCCGCCGGGCAATACGCCGAGCGCCGAGCCGATGGCCGTGCCGCGCAGGACCGGAGCGACCATCTGCCTAAAGTCCTCGCGCGTCGGCATCAGATCGGTGACCTTCGCCATCAGCACTTCGCGCGTCTTCTCGCTTTCGAGATTGCGGAGGATTTCGGCGATACCGAAGACGCCGACCGCCAGCGCCACGAAATTGAGGCCGTCCGAATATTCCCGGATGCCGAGGGTGAAGCGCGGCGTGCCGGTATAGATATCCGTGCCCACGAGGCCGAGAAGCAGGCCGAGCGCCACCATGGCAAGCGCCTTGATGACCGATCCGTGCGCAAGCGCGACCGAGGAGACGAGGCCGACGATCATCAGCGAGAAATATTCCGCCGCGCCGAACTCGAGCGCGATCTCCGTCAAAGGCGGCGCGAAGAGCGCGACCAGGAATGTCGAGACCGTGCCGGCGAAGAACGAGCCGAGCGCCGCGATCGCGAGCGCTGTGCCGGCGCGGCCCTTGCGCGCCATCTGATAGCCGTCGATGGCGGTGACGGCAGAAGAGGATTCGCCGGGCATGTTGATCAGGATCGCGGTGGTCGATCCGCCATATTGAGCGCCGTAATAGATGCCGGCGAGCATGATCAGCGAAGAGACCGGCTCAAGCTGGAAGGTGATCGGCAGCAGCATGGCGATGGTCGCAGTGGCGCCGATGCCGGGCAGCACGCCGATCAGGGTTCCGAGGAGTACGCCGATCAGACAGAAGAGCAGGTTCGCCGGCGAGGCGGCTGTGGCAAAGCCGAGGGCAAGATTGCTGAAGAGTTCCATCGTCGCCGACTCCTAGAACCGGGTCCACGGGCCGAACCGCTCGAATGGCAGGTTGAGGCCGTAGCTGAAGACGCCGACCGAAAAGATGGTCAAGGCAAGCGAGAGAGCGATCGCCCAGAGCGGCTTCATCCGGCTGGAGGCGAAACAGGCGATCAGCGCCGTGAAGAAGAGTGAGGGGACGAAGCCGAGGCCGCGCACGGTCAGCCCGAAGAAGATCGGCGCCGGAAGGATGAAGACGATGCCGCGGATGGCGATCGGCCCCATCGGCTCGCCGTGAACGCGCGCCGATTGCACCAGGATGATCAGACCGAGCAGGATCAGCACGGCGGAGAGAACCAGCGGGAAATAGCCCGGGCCCATGCGGAAGGCGGTGCCGAGCTCGAGCCCGAGCGACTGCCAGGCGAAGAACAGCCCGACGGCCGTCAGAATGCCGCCGCACAGCGCGTTGGTCGTGTCGAAAGAGATGGATTTCATCGTTTCCCCATTATTTCCGTGAGTGCCGATCCCTTTTCCGAGGAGCGTGCCGCACCGGTTTTTGGCGAATATCTTCGCATGTTCTGCTGGCTGATGCATGTCGCCCGAAAGTGGGAAGCCGAGGCATCGCCTGTTGACAGCTGTCAACGCCGGTGCGGGCGCATTCTCGCTAGGCGCCCGCACGGATTGAAGGCCTGACGCGCGATCAGTCGGCGTACTGGCCGGCGGCCTCGATCACCGGCTTCCAGCGGGCGATCTCGCTTTCGAGCTTGGCCTTCAGCGCCGCTGGGGTTGCGTCGGCTTCGCTCGACGGCTCGGTGCCGAGTTCGCCGAAGCGGGCAACCACGTTCTCGTCCTTGAGTGCCTTCTGCAGCGACTTGGAGAGGCGGTCGGTGACTTCGGCCGGCGTGCCCTTCGGCGCATAGATGCCGTGCCAGATGCCGACCTGGAAGCCCGCAAGGCCCGCTTCCTCGGCGGTCGGCAGATCGGGGAAGATCTTGAGGCGCTGCGGCGAGGTCACCGCATAGGCCTTGATCGTGCCGCCCTGGATCTGCTTCGTCGTGTTCGTCGTCTGGTCGCACATGATGTCGACCTGGCCGCCGAGCAGGTCGGTCATCGCCGGGCCGGTCCCTTTGTAGGGCACGGTCGTCAGCGGCGTTTCGATCGCGCTCATGAACATCATGCCGCAAAGATGCGACGCCGCGCCGATGCCGGCATTGGCGACCGTCACCGTGTCCTTGTTCGCCTTGACGTGTTCGATCAGGCCCTTGAGGTCGGTCGGCTCGAAATCCTTGCGGGCAACGATGGTCATCGGAACTTCGGTGACGAGGCCGACATATTCGAAGGCATTCAGCGTGTCATAGGCGAGCTTGCGATAGAGCGTCGCGCTGGTGGCCATGCCGATGTGATGCAGAAGCAGCGTGTAGCCGTCCGGATCGGCCTGAGCGACGCGGCCGGCACCGAGCGTCCCGCCGGCGCCGCCGACATTCTCGACGATGATCTGCTGGCCGAGATCCTTCGACATGGACTCGGCGACGAGGCGGGCCACCGTATCGGTCGGGCCGCCGGCCGAGAACGGCACCACCATGGTGATCGTGCGCTCCGGATAGGTTTGGGCGTTCGCCGAAGCGGCAAAAAGGGAAACGGCGGCGGCTGCGCCCAGAAGCGCGTTAAGGATTTTCATCTTTTCCTCCCGGATGAAATTATCGACCAGCCGGCATGGTTCCTCCCGCCGGTTCTGGGTTCACCCATTAGCAGGCCGGATTTTAGCACAGACAACCGCTGCCCGACGCCGTTTCATGCATTTACCGCGGATAGGCGCGTCAAATGGGTGGATTTGGAAACAAAAGCGCCTGTCGATGGGTGGACTTCGGGACATCGGGCTTGTCGCGCCGGCAAGCCGGGGAAAGCCCTCGTCAGAGCCCGGTGCGGTGTCTGAGATAAACTATCTCCGCCTCCGTCAGCGGCCGGCTTGCTCCCTTCGGCAGGTCGCCGAGGCTTATGTCGCCGATCGAGACGCGAAGGAGACGCAGGCACTCGAAGCCGAGCGTGTCGAGCATGCGGCGGATCTGACGGTTGCGTCCTTCGTCAAGCTCCACCTCGATCCAACTGTTCCTGTCTCCGCTTTTCAGGAGTTCGACCCGCACGGCGCGCAGCAGTTCGCCACCCTCCGTAACGCCTTCCAGCATCCGTGCGGCCATGGCCTCGCCGAAAATGCCGCGCAACTGAACATGGTATATCTTGCCGAGATGGGTCTCCGGATCGAGCAGACGCTGCGCCAGCACCGTGTCGTTGGTGAAGAGCAGAAGCCCCTCGCTGGCCTTGTCGAGCCTGCCGACCGGCGAGAGGGACGGAACGTCGACATTGTCGAGGCAGCTGAAGACAGTCGGCCGGCCCTCGGGATCGTCGCGGGTGGTCACGAGGCCGCGCGGCTTGTTCAGCATGAGATAGACTCTGTCTTGCGCGGCGATGACGGTTCCGTCGACGGCGATCCTGTCCGCTTCGATATCGACCCAGTGGGAGAGATCCGTGATCTTCCGGCCGGCGACGCTGACACGCCCCTCGGCGATCAGCTTTTCGGCCTGCGTCCTCGAGCAGTAGCCGAGCTTGGAGAGCGCCCGGGCGAGCGTCACCCGCTTGCCGGGCAGTTCGCCGGCTTTCGCGCCTCCGATCCGCCTTTTCGCCGTAGGGTGGCGCTGTTTCACCTTATCCGCCTCCGCGCTGTTGGATCGTGCCTCCTCTGACATAAATGGCGGTGCGAGGCCAGAGATCCGGCAGAGGTATCGGCGCCCTTTTCGATGGTGGCGCGCCTCTTCTTCCCTTGCCCGCCGATCGTCGCCGGCCCATAAAAGCGCCCATGGAAGCGGCGGGCGGAATTGTGGAGGAACTGGAGATGAGCGTGACGGGAGCTTGGGATTTCTGGGTGGATCGCGGCGGTACCTTCACCGACGTGGTCGGCCGCGATCCGGCGGGCGCCTTGCACGCGCTGAAGGTCCTCTCGGAAAATCCCGGCGCCTATCGCGATGCGGCGGTCCACGGCATCCGGCAGCATCTCGGTCTCGGCCCCCGCGATCCGGTTCCGGCGGGCGTGGTCGGCGAGGTCAGGATGGGCACGACGGTTGCCACCAATGCTTTGCTGGAGCGCAAGGGCGAGCGGCTGGCGCTCGTCACGACGCGCGGCTTCTGCGATGCGCTCAGGATCGGCTATCAGGAACGCAAGAAGATCTTCGCCACCGAGATCATCAAGCCCGAGGCACTCTATTCGGAGATCGTCGAGCTCGACGAGCGGGTGCTCGCCGACGGCACGGTCGAGCGGCCGCTCGACGAGGCGGCAGCGCGCCAGGCGCTCGAAGGCTTGAAGGCCAATGGCTACGGGGCGGTCGCCATCGTCCTGATGCACGCCTACAGATATCCCGCCCACGAGGCGATCGTCGCCCGCATCGCACGATCGATGGGATTCGAGCAGGTATCCGTCAGCCACGAGGTCTCGCCGCTCGTCAAATATGTCGGCCGTGGCGATACGACCGTGATCGACGCCTATCTCTCGCCCGTGCTCGGCCGCTACGTGGCGCAGGTTTCGGAAGAGCTGGACGTCGCCCGATCCGGCGCCCGGCTCATGTTCATGATGTCGTCCGGCGGGCTTACGGCGGCGAAGATGTTCCAGGGGAAGGATGCGATCCTCTCCGGACCTGCGGGCGGTGTCGTCGGTCTGGCGCGGACGGGCGAGGCGGCCGGATTCGGCCGCGTGATCG
Organism: Sinorhizobium sp.; assembly: GCF_059070375.1. Taxonomy (NCBI): domain Bacteria; kingdom Pseudomonadati; phylum Pseudomonadota; class Alphaproteobacteria; order Hyphomicrobiales; family Rhizobiaceae; genus Sinorhizobium; species Sinorhizobium sp. The sequence goes on along the minus strand of NZ_JCACWC010000002.1, from coordinate 1,378,594 downwards.
GCTTCGACATGGGCGGAACCTCGACCGACGTCGCCCATTTCGACGGCGAGTACGAGCGCGCCTTCGAGACCGAGGTTGCCGGCGTGCGGGTGCGAGCGCCGATGATGCTGATCCACACGGTTGCCGCTGGCGGCGGCTCGGTCCTCCATTTCGACGGCGAGCGCTTTCGTGTCGGTCCGGATTCGGCCGGCGCCAATCCCGGTCCCGCCTGTTACCGCAACGGCGGACCGCTCGCCGTCACCGATGCCAATGTCATGCTCGGCAAGCTATTGCCGGAACACTTTCCGGCGATCTTCGGGCCGGAACAGAATCTGCCGCTCGACGTGGAGACCGTGCGCGAGGGTTTCGTCGCGCTAGCGGCCGAGATCGGCGACGGGCGGAGCCCCGAGGACGTCGCCGACGGCTTCATCCGCATCGCGGTCGCCAATATGGTCGAGGCGATCAAGAAGATTTCCGTAAGCCGCGGCTATGACGTGACGCGCTATGCGCTCAACTGCTTCGGCGGCGCCGGCGGGCAACACGCTTGCCTGGTCGCCGACGCGCTCGGCATGAAGAGTATTCTCCTGCACCCGATGTCGGGGCTGCTCTCGGCCTATGGAATGGGCCTTGCCGACATTCGCGCGACGCGGCAGAAGGCGCTCGCGGCCGGTCTCGACGAGGCCGCGCCGAGGGCGCTTGCCGCACTTGCCCGGGCACTGCAATCGGAATGCCTGACGGAACTCGAGGCGCAGGGGATTTCCCGTGAGCGGATACGCACACATTTGCGCGCGCATATCCGCTATGCCGGAACCGACACGGTGCTGCCGGTGGAAGCGACCTTCCCGGATGAGGACGACCAGGCGCGGCTCCGCGCTGAATTCGAGCGTCTGCACAGGCGCCGCTTCGGATTCGTCGCCGAAAACAAGGCTCTGGTGATCGATGCGGTCGAGGTCGAAACGGTCGGCGGCGGGGCTGCGGAAATGGAAGCGGAAGGTCTTGCCGTGACGGTCGGAGATGTCGCCCCGAACCGGCGGACCCGCTTCTATTCGCAGGGTGCGTTTCACGACGCTCCGGTGGCGCTGCGTTCCCAAATCAGGCCCGGCCAGAAGCTCACCGGGCCCGCAATCATCATCGAAGCCAACCAGACGATCGTCGTCGAGGACGGCTGGCAGGCGGAACTGACGGCGAAAGACCATATCGTCCTGAGGCGGATCAGGGCGCTGCCCGAACGCACTGCGATCGGCACGAAGGCCGATCCGGTCATGCTGGAGATCTTCAACAATCTCTTCATGTCGATTGCCGAGCAGATGGGCGTGACGCTGCAGAACACCGCCTATTCGGTCAATATCAAGGAGCGGCTCGATTTCTCCTGCGCGGTCTTCGACAACAGGGGAAATCTGGTCGCCAATGCGCCGCACATGCCGGTGCATCTGGGCTCCATGGACGCTTCGGTCGCGACCGCCATCCGTGAGAACCCGGTCATCCATCCGGGCGATGTGTTCCTGATCAATGCGCCCTACAACGGCGGCACGCATCTGCCGGACCTGACGGTCTGCACGCCGGTCTTCGACAAGAAGGGCCACGAGATCCGCTTCTGGGTCGCAAGCCGCGGTCACCATGCGGATATCGGCGGTATCTCGCCGGGCTCGATGTCGCCGCTGGCCACCAATATCGAAGAGGAAGGCGTCTATATCGACAACTTCAAGCTCATCGACCGCGGCCGCTTCTGCGAGAAGGAACTGGAGAAGCTCTTGAACGGAGCGCGCTATCCGGTGCGCAACATCCTCCAGAACGTCAACGATCTCAAGGCACAGGTCGCGGCCAACGAGAAGGGCGTGGCGGAACTCACGAAGATGATCGCGCAATTCGGAGAGGATGTGGTCGAGGCCTATATGGGTCACGTCCAGGATAATGCGGCCGAAAGCGTGCGCCGCGTGCTCGACCGATTGCCGGACGGCGAATTCTCCTACGAGATGGACCAGGGCTGCCGGATCGTCGTGAAGATATCCATCGACCGCGAGAGCCGGGAAGCAACGGTCGACTTCACCGGAACGTCGCAACAGCGCTCGGATAACTTCAACGCGCCGGAGCCGGTGACGCGTGCTGCCGTGCTCTATGTCTTCCGGGTACTGGTCGAGGCCGACATCCCGATGAATGCCGGTTGCCTGAGGCCTATCCGCATCGTCATCCCGCAAGGCACCATGCTTTCGCCGCGCTACCCGGCGGCGGTGGTCGCCGGCAATGTAGAGGTCAGTCAGGCGGTCACCAATTGCCTCTTCGGCGCCGTCGAGGCGCAGGCCGCCGCGCAGGGAACAATGAACAACCTGACTTTCGGAAACGCCGACTACCAGTATTACGAGACGATCTGCTCCGGCGCGCCGGCCGGCCCCGGCTATGACGGCGCCGATGCGGTTCACACGCACATGACCAATTCGCGCCTCACCGACCCGGAAATCCTGGAGACGCGCTTCCCGGTCGTGCTCGAAGACTTCCACATCCGCAAGGGCTCGGGCGGGCGCGGCAAGTGGTCGGCGGGCGACGGTACACAGAGGACGATCCGCGCGCGCGAGCGGCTGGACTTCGCGATCCTTTCCGGCCACCGCCGCATCCGGCCCTTCGGCCTGAAGGGCGGCGAGGCGGGGGAAACCGGCCGCAATTTTGTCCGCCGCAATGACGGCCGCATCGAAGAGCTGCCGGGCTCGGCTCATACGGTGCTCGAGGCGGGCGAGACTTTCACCGTCGTGACGCCGACGGGCGGAGGTTATGGGAAGGCTTCGTAACGTCAAAGCTTCACGGATCGCCCCTCTCTCCCGGTTATGACGGAAAGGGGATCCAAGAACGTGCGGCTTGCTCCTTTCTCCCCGCCTGCGGGGAGAAAGTGGCGGTAGCCGGATGAGGGGCAGACTTCGAGTGTCCGCTCAAAGTGCTGCAAGGCAACGTTCGATGCGGCTCCAGGTGAGCCGGGCCGCCTCGGAGTCGTAATCGGCAAGCGTGGCGTCGGTATAAAGATGCCCGGCACCGGGATATATGAAGACTTCCAGTGCCACCGGCGTCCGTTCGGCATCAGCACGCCAGACGGCGACCTCGTCTGCAGGCTCGAAGATATCCGGGTCGGCGAGATGGACCTGCACCGGCAGCCCGCGACGTGCATTTGCCGGAATTTCGGCGATGCTGTGCAGAAAGAGAATTCCGGCCGCCTCGGGCCGCTTCGGCCACAGGCTGGCGGCGACAGCAGCGCCCATGGAAAAACCGCCGAGAACGGCATCGGCAGGCAGATCCGCGACCGCCCGCTCGGCGCGCTCGCAAAGGGTGCCCCAGCCGATCTCTTCCTTCAGGGCAAAGCCCTCCTCCATCGAGGAAGCAACCCGGCCTTCGTAGAGGTCGGGCGTGAACACCTCGTGGCCTGCGACAGTGAGGCGCTCGGCGACGCCCCTCTCGAACGGGCGCAGTCCATAGACGGAATGGAAAAGGATCACAGTCGTCACGGCACGGTTCCCTGGGCTGTTGGCGCAGGATGCACTTGATCACGCGGAGCCAGCGACGGCAACGGTGCATCCATGACCTGCAGGCCGTTTCGAAGAAGTGATGGCGGCGCCCCCGAGGGAGGAGAAAGGGCGCCGCCGCCTGTCGGTCGACTCTTCGGGGAGGGGGGAGGGAATGACGAGCCGACCCTCTTACGCTTCCAGTCGCTTCGGGCAAAAGCGACCGCGTCTAACGTCTCGGCCGGCGGATGGTTCCGAGAAAATCGCGACATGTGAGGGGGCGTTCGGTGCCGTAGACGGGAAAATGGGCGGGAATGCTCGAGGCGAGGGTCGCAGAGCGATACAGTTGGGGCTGGGGCGTCTTCGCTCTGCGACCCTCGCGCGCCCGGGCGGCAGTTGGGGCTTTCCGTTATCCCGAGAACGCGCAACCACTGGCATAGGTTATGGGAACTCGGCACGCAACGGTCCTAGGACCTATGGCCGGAAGCGTCGGACTAAGGTCTTAGAGCATTTCCAGGAAAAGGGCGCAGCTTCAATGATCTAGACGGGAACGGCAGTGGAGTATTTGACGCTCTTCAGCGCGAAGTGAGACGACGAGTTCGCCACTGCCTCGTGGGTGAGGATGCCGCGCATCAGCAGGCGCTCGTAGTCGGCGACATCGGCAACGAGGACCCGTAGCAGGTAATCCCAATCACCCGACATGGAATAGCATTCGAGAACTTCCTCGTGGCTTTCCACGAAGCGTTCGAAATTTCGGCGCGCAACCGGATCATGGGACTTCATGCGCACCTGGCAGAAGACGTTCAATCCGCGTCCGACCAGGTCGGGATTGACGAGGCTCACGGTCTTGACCAGCACCCCCGCCGTCTCGAGCGCCTTGATGCGCCGCCAGCAGGACGCCGGCGAGGCACCGACCGCCTCCGCCAAGGCTGCATGGCTGATGTCGCCCCGGTCCTGGAGGATTCCTAGAATCTTTCGGTCGATCGCGTCGAGATTGAATGAATTCATCATAAACTCCTCAAAACCGAAACATTCTCATCAAAGCCTAGCTAAAAAACGACCAGATTGAAACCGTTTTGCGCGTCGAGCGGCGTAGTCTTGATCTCGGAGGACCGGAGGAGACCCTGATGGCTCAGGCCGCACTCAAAAAGGACCGGCGCAACGCACCGGACGAGAGCATCGACTGGAAGAAGGTCGTGCAACTTCTGCTCCTGTCGCGCGCCCTGGACGAGATGGAAGAGCAGCGGCTGGTCCCGGAGAAAAAGGTCCTCTACCAATTTTCGGCCCGCGGCCATGACATGGCGCAGATTCTCCTGGGGCTTCACCTCACGGGCAGGCATGACGCGGCATGCGGCTATTATCGCTCGCGCCCGCTGCTGCTCGCGCTCGGCGTCGATCCGGCGGACGCGCTCGGCTCGGCGATGGGGCGCGCGGGCGGATATTCCGACGGCCGGGATATCGGTGTCGTCTTCAACTATCCCAACCCGCACGGCGCCTCGGCCCTGCCGATGTGCGGCGGCGTGGGCACCCAGTACACGCCGACGGCCGGCTGGGCGCAGGCGATCACCTATTTCAGCGAAGTTCTCGGAAAGGAGGAATATCGGAAGGATGTTGCCGTCGTGCTGGGCGGTGACGGTTCCGTTGCCTCCAACGGCTTCTGGTCCGCTCTGACGATCGCGACGACGCAGGGCCTGCCGCTGCTCTTCTATATCGAAGACAACGGCTTCGGCATCTCCGTTCCGTCGAGCTTCCAGACACCCGAGGGCAATATTGCCGGCAATCTCGCCGGCTGGAAAAACTTGACCGTTCTCGACGGCGACGGCTCGGATCCCGAAGAGGCCGCCCGGCTTACGAAGGGCGCCGTGGAACTGGTGCGCGAAGGGCGGATGCCGGTGCTGCTCAGGCTCGAGGTGCCGCGCCTCGAAGGGCACAGCTTCCAGGATACCCAGACCTACAAGAGCGAGGAGCTCGTCAGGAGCGAATGGGCACACGATCCCCTGCCGCGGCTGAGGGACTACCTCGTCCCCGCCCTGTTGAGCGCAGAGGAATGGAACGAAGCTGCGAGAGACGCGAAGGCTGCCGCCGAACGGGCGCGCATGGAGGCCGAATCCCGGCCGGTCGCCGACCCCGAAACAGTGACCAGCAATGTCTTCTTCGAAGGCCAGATGCAGGTCATGGGCGGACAGCACTCTGCCGGCTACCGTCCGCCGGAAACGACGGAAACCGTGACGGGCGACGGCCAGAGGATCAACATGGTGACGGCGATCCGCCGCACGCTCGATCACGAGATGTCGGTGAACGAGAGGGTCGTCCTCTTCGGCGAGGATATCGGCCCGAAGGGCGGCGTCCATGCCGTGACCCTCGGGCTGCAGGAGAAATACGGTACCGCCCGCGTCTTCGACACGTCGCTCTCGGAGGAAGGCATCATCGGCCGGGCGGTGGGCATGGCGCTCGCGGGGCTCGTGCCGGTGCCGGAAATCCAGTTCCGCAAATATGCCGAGCCCGCGATCGAGCAGCTCAACGATTGCGGCACGATCCGCTGGCGGACCAGCAACCGCTTCGCCGCGCCGATCGTCGTGCGGATGGCGGGGGGATTCTTCAAATGCGGCGATCCGTGGCACAGCCAGACGAACGAGGTCGCCTTCGTCCACCAGCCCGGCTGGAAGATCGCCGTACCCTCCAATGCCGAGGACGCCGTCGGGCTCCTGCGCACCGCCTTGCGCGGGAACGACCCGGTGATCTTCTTCGAGCACCGGGCCATGCTCGATCATCCCTGGGCGCGGCGGCCCTATCCCGGCGATGCCTTCGCCCTGCCTTTCGGCAAGGCGAAGTTCGCGCGTGAAGGTCGCGACATCACCATCGTCACCTGGGGCGCCATGGTGCCGCGTTGCGAAGAGGCGGCCGAGGGGATCTCCGCCGATGTGATCGATCTGAGAACCCTGATGCCCTGGGACAGGAAAGCGGTCATCGCTTCCGTGCGCCGCACCCGCCGGTGCCTCATCGTCCACGAGGACCTCGCAACGGCGGGTTTCGGCGCGGAGATTGCCGCAGCGGTCGCCGACGAAGCCTTCATCGATCTCGACGCGCCGATCTCGCGTCTCACCATGCCGGATATTCCCAGCCCCCATAATCCCGTCCTGCTCGACTGGGCGGTTCCATCGACGGAACGCATACGCCAGAAGATCACCGACCTTCTGGAGTTCTGAGAATGGGCGATCTCATCGACATTCAGGCTCCGCTGGAGCAGGAGGGGACCAAAGCGGTCGTCCGCAATTGGCTAAGGAAGATCGGCGAGACGGTCAAATCGGGCGATCCGCTGGTCGAGCTCGAGACCGACAAGGTGACCCAGGAGGTGTCGGCGCCCGCCGACGGGGTGCTCGCGGAAATCCTGATGCGAAATGGCGACGATGCCCCGCCCGGCGCCGTTCTCGGCCGGATCGGCAGCGAGGCTGCCGGGGCGGGACACGCGCCGCGTTATTCGCCGGCCGTGCGGCATGCAGCGGAAGAATATGGCCTGGATCCGGCCACCGTCACCGGCACCGGCAGGGGTGGTCGCGTCACGCGCGCCGACATGGACAGGGCGTTTACGGCCCGGCAGGAAGGCACTGCTTCGGTCGCGGCCGAGGCTGGCGGCAGGGGAGCGGCACCCAAGTCGCGCAGGATACCCCATAGCGCCATGCGCGCCGCGATCGCCGAACATATGCTCACCTCCGTCACGACGGCGCCGCATGTGACGGCGGTGTTCGAGGCCGATTTCTCGGCGGTGATGCGCCATCGGGACGAACATGGGAAGAGGCTTGCCGCTGACGGCGCCAAGCTCTCCTATACGGCTTATGTGGTTTCGGCCTGCGTGGCGGCGATGCGCGCGGTCCCCGAGGTCAACAGCCGCTGGCACGAGGATGCGCTCGAAACATTCGACGACATCAATATCGGCGTGGGTATTTCCCTCGGGGACAAGGGCCTGGTCGTGCCGGTCCTCCATCGGGCGCAGGACCTGTCGCTTGCCGAGATTGCGGCCCGGCTACAGGAGCTGACGACGCGCGCGCGTTCGAACGCGCTCTCCCGCGCGGACGTGACGGGCGGCACCTTCACTATTTCCAATCATGGCGTCTCCGGATCGCTGCTCGCGGCGCCGATCATTATCAACCAGCCGCAATCGGCGATCCTGGGCGTGGGCAAGCTCGACAAGCGGGTGGTCGTCCGCGAGGTGGATGGCGCCGACACGATCCAGATACGCCCGATGGCCTATGTGTCGCTGACGATCGACCATCGTGCGCTGGACGGCCACCAGACCAATGCGTGGCTGACGCATTTCGTCCGCGTGATCGAGACCTGGCCTACTGATCAGGGGCGATTACAGGCCCCAGATTAAAGATCTTTGCGCGTCTGATAAGACGCGCGGCTGTAAATGACCCTCCCGGCCCCTGATCGTCGCCCAAAACGGCGATTGAAATCGATTACATTTTCTGGCTTCATGTGCCGGCAAGATTTGGGAGGATCTTATGAAGAAACTTATCGCATTTGCGCTGGGCACCGTCGCGTCCATCGTCCTGTCGGCATCCGCTCACGCCGAGACCTTTAAAATAGGTCTCTCCAACGGCTGGGTCGGCAGCGAGTGGCGCACCCAGATGATCGACGAGGCGAAGGCCGCCGCTGCGGAATGGAAGGAAAAAGGCGTCGACGTCGAGGTCTCCGTCCAGAGCGCCAATGTCGACGTGCCCGGGCAGATCGCGCATATCCGCAACTTCATCGCGGAAGGGGTGAACGCCATCATCGTCAACCCCAACAGCCCGACCGCCTTCGATCCGATCTTCGCCCAGGCGAAGGAAGCCGGCATCCTGGTGATCGCCACCGACGCGGAAGTCTCTTCGCCCGATGCCATCTATGTCGGCATCGACCAGACCGCCTGGGGTGCCGCGGGCGCCAAGTGGCTCGCCGAAACGCTCGGCGGCAAGGGCAAGGTGGTTGCGATCAACGGCGTCGCCGGCCATCCGGCGAACGAGATGCGCGTCGCCGGCTACAAGAGTGTCTTCAAGGATTATCCGGATATCCAGGTCGTCAACGAGGTCAATGCCAACTGGGACCAGGCGCAGGGCCAGCAGGCGATGCAGAACATTCTTGCCACCTATCCGGACATCAACGGCGTGCTGGTGCAGGACGGCATGGCGGCCGGTGCCTGGAAATCGATCATGGACGCCGGCAAGGCCGGCGAGATCGCGGCAACCGGCGAAATCCGCAAGGACTTCATCGACCTCTGGATCAAGGAAAAACTGAACTCGGGAGCGACCGTGAATCCGCCCGGCGTCATGGCGAGTGCCCTCAACGTCGCCGTTTTGATGCTGCAGGGCAAGGAACTGAAGGAGCCGGCAAAGGCCGGACAATACGGCAACGCGCTCTACCTGCCGATTCCCTTCATCGACTCCAAGAACGTGGCGGAAGCCGCAAAGCAGCTCGAGGGCAAGCCCGGCTATTATTCCTATACGAGCTCGCTTTCGATCGAGGAGGCGGAAGCGCTGTTCAAGTGAGCCTTCGGCGGGGCGCTGAGGCATTGCGCGTCCCGTTGGGCGCGCATGCTCCCGGTAACACTTTGTCTTGCTGCATGTTTCTATCCCTAAATCCGCCAGGATTTGAGGAAACATAAAGTAGCCGATCCCGGCCAGCGCCCGCCAAACCGAAGCGAACGGACGAGTTTCCATGTCGAAATTGAAACTGAGCGGCGTGAGCAAGGCTTACGGCGCGACCCTGGCGGTCCGCCGAGGCGATCTTGAGCTCATGGCCGGCGAGGTCCATGTCCTGATGGGTTCCAACGGCTCGGGAAAAAGCACCCTCTGCAAGATCATTGCGGGCAGCGTGCGGCCCGACGGCGGCAGGATCCTGGTCGACGACCAGCCTGTGACGATCAGCGGACCGCGCTCGGCGCGAGCCCACGGCATCGGCATCTTCTATCAGGAACTCAGCCTCGCCGCGCACCGCTCGGTCGAGGAAAACATCTCGCTCGGCAAGCTGCCGGTCAAATCGCGGGTCTTCATCGACCGCTGGGAACTCAGGCAACGCGCGGCGCGCTATATCGGCCTTTTCGAAGGCGTCTGCGGCGAAGGGTTTTCCGCCGACACACTCGTCGGCAACCTGCGCCCCGACCAGCGTCAGCTCGTCGAGATCATGAAGGCGCTGGCCAGCGAGGCGCCGCTCCTCATCTTCGACGAGCCGACCTCGGCGCTCGACCGAGCCCAGGTGGAGCGCTTCTTCGAAATCCTGCGCGATCTCAAGCGTCGCGGGCGGGGCATCATCTTCATTTCGCACCGCATGGACGAGATCAAGGCGATCGGCGACCGCGTCACTATCATTCGCGACGGCGAGACCATCACCACGCTCAACCTGGGCGACACGGACCCGGCAACCGTGATCCGGCTGATGGTCGGCGGTGCCGGCGACATGCCGGCAACGCAATCCTCAGTGCCGGCGTTGGTGGAGGGTGAAGGAGGCGCCGCGCTGACGGTGCGCGATTTTTCCGGCCGCGGTTTCCGCAATGTAAGTTTCGAGGTTGGCCGCGGCGAGATTCTCGGCTTCGGCGGGCTGCACGGCCAGGGCCAATCGGCGGTGCTCAGAGCGATCTTCGGCGCCGGCTCGATCGCCTCGGGCGAAATCCTCATCGGCGACAGCCGCTTCGACGCTTCGAACCCGCGTGACGCGATCCGGCGCGGCTGCGCCTATGTCTCCGGCGACCGCATCCGCGACGGCGTCATCAGCGGAAGACCGATCATCGAGAACGTCACGCCGATCCATTATCTGCGCGACCGGCTGATGATCGCTCGGCCGGGCAAGCTGCGCGACAGGGTGGCGCCGGCGCTGGAAAGCATGCACACCAAATTCGCGAGCCTCTTCCACCCGATCGGTTCGCTTTCGGGCGGCAATCAGCAGAAGGTGATCATCGCCCGCTGGCTGATCGACCGCCCCGACGTGCTGCTGCTCGACGACCCGACCAAGGGCATCGACCTGTCCGCCAAGGCGGACCTCTTCGCGCTGATCCGGCAACTGGCGGCGGAGGGGCTCGGCATTGTCCTCTATTCTTCCGAGGATGCCGAACTGCTCGGCAACGCCAACCGCATTCTCGTCTTCAACGGCGGATCGGTCAGCCGGGAGCTTACGGGGGCGGACCGCACCCGCTACAATCTATATCAAGCCGCTTACGAGGCCGCGTGATGGCAGAGACCGCAACCGTCCCGACATACCGGCGCGCCGGCGGCATCGGCAGGCTGCTGGAGCGCTATCCTTTCCTGCCCGCGCTCGTGATCGTCGCCGTACTCCTTCTCCTCAACGGCTTCTTTTCGCCGAACAGCCTGACATTTCGGGCTCTGACCGGGCTGCTCAGCACCTATATGGCGCTGATCCTGCTCGCGATCGCACAGACCTACGTCGTCTATGCCGGCGATATCGACCTCTCTGCCGGCGCGATCCTCTCGCTGGTCAATGTCGCGATCGTGGTTCTGATGGAACGCTGGGGAGGCGGTGCCGGCGCGGTGTTCCTGGCACTGGCCATCGGTCTCCTGCTCGGGCTGGCCTGCGGGCTCGTGAACGGCCTCGTCGTCGCGGCTCTGCGGCTGCAGGCGATCGTCGCGACCTTCGCGACCAGCATCTTCTTCACGGGCCTTGCGCTTTACATCCTGCCCGTTGCCGGCACGCCGGCGCCGGCGCTCTTCTGGCGCACCTATGGCGGCCGGCTTTTCGGCGTTCCCTTCGTCTTCTACATCCTGGCGGCCCTCGTCATCCTCCTCGCGGTGATGCGCCGCACCAGGCTGGTCACGCAACTGCTTGCCGTTGGCGACGACCAGCAGGCGGCCTACCAGACCGGGCTGCCTGTCATAGCGACCCGGATCAAGGGCTATGTGCTCTGCGGCCTCTTTTCCGCGCTCGCCGCCTTCTGCATCACCGGCGATACCGCAAGCGGCGATCCGCTGGTCGGGGGCAAGATGACGCTCTACAGCGTCGCGGCGGTCGTGCTCGGCGGCAGCGCCCTCTCCGGCGGCTGGGGCACCGTCGTCGGCTCGCTGCTCGGGGCGCTGACGATAGGGCTCATCAACTCGGTCGTCTTTTTCATGGGCACGCCGTCCGAGTGGCAGAACTTCGTGCAGGGCCTCGCGATCCTCCTCGTCCTGATGGCGGGCGTGCTTGCCGGCAGGAGGGCGCGCTCATGAGCCGAGTGGTGTCCTTCGTCCGGCAGCCGATCGTCGTCGCGCTCGCGCTCATCGTGCTGCTCCTCTATCTCGGCGAGGCGCTGTCGCCGGGCTTTGCGACCGGCGGTCAGATCCTGCGGCTCCTGATCGTCGCCTCGCTGCTCGGCATCGTCGCGGCCGGTCAGAACGTCGTCATCCTCGGCGGACGCGAAGGAATCGATCTCTCGGTCGGCGGCGTCGTCTCGCTCTCGGCGATCCTCGCGGGCAACGTCATGAACGGCGCCGATGGCGGCATCTTGCCGGCCGTCGCCGCCTGCCTTGCGGCCGGCGCCTTCTTCGGCCTCCTGAACGGGCTCGGCGTCACGCTTCTCAGAATCCCGCCGCTGGTGATGACGCTCGGAATGCTGGGCGTGCTGCAGGGGCTTCTCGTCGTCATCCGGATGGGAATTCCCTCCGGCCAGGCCGCGCCGGCGCTCTCGCGCTTCGTCACGCAACCGCTCGCCTACGGCATTCCCGGCATCATCTGGCTCTGGATCGTGATCGGCATCCTAATGGCGCTCATGCTCAACCGCACCGTCTTCGGCCATCGCATCTATGCGATCGGCTCCAACGAGCACGCGGCCTACATGGCCGGCGTGCCGGTCAAGCTGGTCCGCATCGCGCTCTTCATGATCTCCGGCATGTTCGCCGCGATCGCCGGCCTCTGCCTGCTCGGCTATTCCGGCACGTCTTTCGCCAATGTCGGCGAGCAGTACATGCTCCCCTCGATCATCGCGGTCGTCTTCGGCGGCACATCGCTTGCCGGGGGCAAGGGCGGCTACACCGGCACCATGGCGGGCGCGGTCCTGCTGGTCATCCTGCAGAGCATCCTGACGACCATCAACATCGAGGAGTCCGGACGCCAGATGGTGTTCGGCGCGACGCTGCTCCTGTTGATGATGTTCTACGGACGGGGCCGGGCGATGCGCGCATGAGGGACCGGCCGAAGATCAAGGACATCGCCGAGAAGGCGGGCGTGTCGGTGGCCACCGTCTCGCGCGCCCTCGCCGCTTCGACGCTGGTGACCGCCGAGACGCGCCAGCGCGTGCTCGACCTAGCGCGCGAGCTCGATTACCGCCCGAATGTCAGCGCCCGGAACCTGCGCACCCGCAGGTCCATGACGGTGCTGATGGTCGTACGCGACGTCGGCAATCCCTTCTATCTCGACATCCTCAAGGGCGTCGAGGCGACGGCGCGCGAAGCCGGCTATGCCGTGCTGATGGGCAATACCGAGGACGACCCGGCGCGCGAGACCGAATATTTCAACATGCTGCGCGACGGGCATGCCGACGGCATGATCCTGATGACCGGCAAGCTGCCGCCAGCGGGCGGCTGGAACCATCTGCCCGTGGTGGTGGCGTTGGAAATGATCGAGGGCTCTGGCCTGCCGCATGTGCAGGTCGACAATGTCGCCGCGGCCCGCGGTGCCGTCGAGCACCTGATTTCACTCGGCCATCGGAGGATCGCTCATATATCCGGGCCGGTTCCCGAGCCGATGAGCGTCTATCGGCGGGAGGGGTTTCGCCTGGCGATGCGCGCTGCCGGGCTGCCGATTCCAGCCGGCTACGAGGTGCGGGGCGACTTCCTGATCGAAAGCGGCGAGGAATGCTGCCGCTCGCTCTTCTCTCTTTCCGATCCGCCGACCGCGCTCTTCGTCGCCAATGACGAAATGGCCTATGGTGCCGTCCACGAGCTGAGACGGATCGGACGCGACGTGCCGGGCGACGTTTCGGTCGTGGGCTTCGACGATCTTTATCTGAGCAAGGCCTTCTATCCGCCGCTGACGACGGTCGTCCAGCCTCGCTCCGAGATCGGCCGCACCGCCATGGCGGTGCTCCTTGGAATTCTGGCGGGCGGCTCGGAGGGGGCCGAACCGATCGTGCTGCCCACGGTCCTGAAGGTACGCGGCAGCACGGCGCCGCCACTTATCTGAAAGCGCATGTGAGGGCGGCTCGAGGCGGTCGCCGCTGGATGTCGGGGAGGAAGGAATGATCACATTACCGAAACAGACCTTGCGAGTAGGCTTCGTCGGCACCGGCTTTATCGCGCATTTCCACCTGAAATCGCTCATCGGGGTACGCAATGTCGAGGTGACCGGCGTCTACAGCCGCAATCCCGAAAACCGCGCGCGCTTCGCGAGCGAAGTCGGGGCGCTTGATCTCGGCGAGTGCCGCGCGCATGAGAGTCTCGAATCGCTCCTGTCCGCCGGCGACGTCGACGCGGTCTGGATTCTGTCGCCGAACTACACGCGGCTCGACGTCATGCGGACGCTCCACGGGGAGATCAAGGCGGGACGCAGCAAGATCTTCGCTGTCGCCTGCGAGAAGCCGCTTGCGCGCACCGTAGCGGAGGCACGCGAGATGCTGCACCTGGCCGAGGATGCAGGTCTCAACCATGGCTATCTCGAAAACCAGGTCTTCTGCACGCCGGTGCTGCGAGGCAAGGAGATCATTTGGCGGCGCGCCGCCTCGACCACCGGCCGGCCCTATCTCGCACGCGCCGCGGAAGAACATGCCGGTCCGCACGAGCCCTGGTTCTGGCAGGGCGACAAGCAGGGCGGCGGGGTGCTTTCCGATATGATGTGCCACAGCGTCGAGGTGGCGCGCCATCTGCTCACGGCGCCCGGCGCACCTCGCAATTCGTTGAAGGTCAAATCGGTGAACGGCACGGTCGCGAACCTCAAATGGACGCGGGCCGGCTATGCCGATGAGCTGCGCCGCCGCTTCGGTGAGGATGTCGACTACCGTCGGCGCCCATCGGAGGATTTCGCCCGGGCGACCGTGACGCTGGAGGACGAGGAGGGCAACGAGCTGATGATCGAGGCAACGACCTCCTGGGCCTATGTCGGCGCCGGCCTGCGCATTCAGCTCGAGCTCCTCGGCCCCGAATATGCGCTGGAGTATAATTCGCTCGGCACCGGCTTGAAGATCTTCCTGTCGCGGGCCGTGCAGGGCACAGAGGGCGAGGACCTCGTCGAAAAGCAGAATGCCGAGCAGGGCCTGATGCCGGTGCTGGAGGACGAAGCCGGCGTCTACGGCTATACGGACGAAAACCGCCACATGGTCGGATGCTTCCGCAAGGGGATAAAGCCGCTCGAAACCTTCGAGGACGGCCTGGCGGTCGTCGAAATCCTGATGGGCCTCTACCGCTCCGCCGAGATCGGCGCGACGCTGCATTTCCCGGCGCCGGAGCTCGAAAACTATATTCCCGTCGTGGCGCGCGTGGGGGCGTAGTTCGTGCGCTTCAACCCAGTCGGGAACCTTCCTGCCGGAGCGCGGTTTGCTTCGGCATGCCGAAAGATGCAAATCAGCCGACCGTTCTCATTACCGGCTCGAGCGGCTTTCTGGGCCAGGCGATCGCGCATCGCCTGAGGGACCGGTATCGCGTCATCGGGCTCGACCTGTCCCCGCCGAAAGGCAAGTCCGAGACCGAAGAGACGATCAAATTCGACATCACCTCCGACGAAAGCGTGAGAGAGGCGATCGAGACGGCGGGCAAGCGCAGCGGCGGGCGCCTTGCCTCCGTCATTCATCTCGCCGCCTATTACGACACCACCGGCAAGGACAATCCCAAATACGATGCCGTCAATGTCGAGGGCACGCGCCGGCTATTGGAGGCGCTGCAGGGTCTTCCCACCGAACAGTTCATCTATGCAAGCACGCTGCTGGTGCAGGCGCCCAGTCCGGCCAGGGGTGCGCGGATCAACGAGGATGATCCGCTGGACCCCGCCTGGGCCTATCCCAAATCGAAGGCCGAGACCGAGGCGGCGATTGCCAGACATCGCGGCGCAATCAGGACCGCGACCCTCCGTCTCGCTGGCGTCTATGACGAGGACTGCCGAGCCGCTTTCATCGCTCAGCAGATCGCCCGCATCTTCGAGCGGCTCCCGACCGCCTATCTGTTCAGCGGCGATCTGGATGCAGGCCAGCCCTATCTGCACAAGGACGATCTGGTCGAGGCTTTCGCGCGCACGGTCGACCGTCGCAACGACTTGCCCGATGATTGCGTGTTGCTGATCGGCGAGGAGGAAACGCTCTCCTATGGCGACTTGCAGAAGCGCATCGGCCGGCTGATCCACGGCGAGGACTGGCGCACGCTCGCTCTGCCCAAGAGCCTCGCCAAGCCGGGGGCTTGGATGCAGACCGAGGTGCTCGACCAGGACTCGGAGATCAAGCCGTGGATGGTCGAGAACTCGGACGATCATTACGAGATCGACATCTCCCGTGCCCGCAACAAGCTCGGCTGGGAGCCGAGGCACAGCCTAGCTGCGACGTTGCCGGAAATGATCCGGCGGCTCAAGCAAGACCCGACCGACTGGTACGCGAAGAACAAGCTGGAGCCCTCTGTGGTCGCCGCCTCGGATCCCGAGATCGAGCAGGCGGAGAAAAGGCTGGCGGAGCCGCTGGAACGCAGTGACGCCGAAGTCGAAGCTGCCGTGGAAGCGCACCGGTTGCGCACGCTATGGGCGCCGCTGGCAAATGTCGCTCTCGGCCTGTGGCTCGTCTCCTCGCCGGCGACGCTCGGCCTTTTCGACCCCGTCAGCGTGCCGCTGCCGCCGGCGCTCGGCCACGAGATCGACGAACCCGCCATACGCAATGCCCGTCTCGGGACAAGCGAGATCCTGTCCGGACTGCTCGTTGCCGCATTCGCGCTTTTCGGCATGTACCGGCGCTGGTCTCATGCGCAATGGATCACGGCCGCGCTCGGCGTCTGGATCATGCTGGCCCCGCTTGTCTTCTGGACGACGAGTGCCGCGGCCTACGCCATCGATACGCTTGCCGGCATGCTGATCGTGGCCTTTGCGGTGATGATTCCGCCGACGCCCGGAATAAGGCTGCGGGCGCTCGCGGCCGACGACGACCGGCCCCTCGGCTGGAGCTATTCGCCGTCCTCCTTCACGCAGCGCATGCCGATCGTCGCGCTCGCCTTTGTCGGCCTCTTCGTCTCGCGCTATCTCGCCGCCTATCAGATGGGCCATGTCGACGGGCTGTGGGACCCGTTCTTCGGGCCGGGCGAGGCACCCGTCCGCAACGGCAGCGAGGCGGTCGTGACGTCCTGGGTGTCCAAGGGCTTTCCGATCGCCGATGCCGGCCTCGGCGCCTTCGCCTATTCGCTGGACATTCTGGCCGGCGCGATCGGAGACAGCCGGCGCTGGCGCACCATGCCCTGGATGGTGCTCCTCTTCGGCCTGCTGATCGTGCCCCTCGGCGTCGTCAGCGTCTCCTTCATCATCATCCAGCCGCCGCTTATCGGGGCGCTCTGTACGCTCTGCATCATCCAGGCGGGCGTCACCGTCGTGCTCATCCCCTATTCGATAGACGAGGTGCTCGCCACCATCCAGTACCTCTGGCGCGTAAGGAAGGCGGGCGAGCCGTTCTGGCGGACGTTCTGGATGGGCGGCCCGGCCATTTCGGAGGACCAGACGCCGGCGCCCGACCTCAACCGTCCGGCGACCGAGCTGTTGAAGGAATTCATCGTCGGCGGCGTCAACTTTCCCTGGACGCTGGTCGCCAGCGCATTGCTCGGCGCGGTCCTGATGACGACGCCCTTGATTTTCGGCAGCCTCCCGCCGCTCTATCACAGCGACCACGTTCTCGGCTGCCTCGTGATCCTGGTTGCCGTCACCGCCATGGCGGAGGTCGTCCGGCCGGTGCGCTTCCTGAATGTGCTGCTCGGCGCCTGGGTGGCGGCCTCGCCCTTCCTGTTTGCCGGCGGCAGCACGGTCGCGACCCTTGCCGACGTCGCGATCGGCTTGGCACTGATCGCGCTCAGCCTGCCGCGCGGGAGGCGCAGCGAAGAACATTATGGCGGCTGGGGCCGGGCGATCGTCTGACGGACGCGCCTCAAGACAGTCAGCTCATCTGCGCAAGCACCATGACGAGCAGGAAGCCGGCGGCGTTGGCGATCGCCGAAGACTGCTGAAATTGATGCGACTCCGCTTCCGGCACGAGGTCGGTAATCGTCAGGTAGAACATCCCGCCCGCTCCCGTCGCGAAGAGAAAACCGGTGACCGGCTGGACCAGGCCTTTCAGCAGGAACCACCCTGCAACGGCGGACACGAAAAGGGAGAGGCCGATGAGGGAGGTCCATCCGAGTATCCGGCGCTTCGCGTTCTTCCGCTCCTCGTCGAGCGTCAATTCGCCGATGCTCATTCCTTCGCTGAAATTATCGATGCAGATCGCAAGACCCACGATAAGCGCCACTTTCGGCTCGAAGGTGGCGCCGACGCCGATCGTCATGCCTTCGATCAGCTCTTCCGCACTCGTGCCGCCGGCGAGCACCGCGACATTGCTCCCGCGCGGCTTGCGCCTCCGGTGCAACTGATCGACCTCGGTCTTTTGATCCGCTTCCGGCCCGGCCATTTTCCAGCGGTTGACGTAGAGGTCGAGAATATAGACGAGTCCCAGCCCGAGCAGAAATCCGGCAACGGCAAGCGGAAGACCTGCAAGTTCCATGGAGGTGGGCATCATCTCGAAAGCGAAGGTGCCCATGAGGACGCCGGCCGCGAAGCCGACCGCGATCGAGAGCACGAGGCTCGACGGCCTGAGCGAGATCGCCGCCAGGCCGCCCAGGGGCGATGCGACGGCCGCCGCTGCCGCGATTCCCAGGATGATCAGGAGATCATTGCTCATCGCTGCCCGGATCCTCGGTTTTCAAGGCGAGCCTTCAGGACGTACGATCTGCTCATAGGTACATTGGCGCGGGTCCTTGTCCGGCCGCCAGCGCATGAGTTTCGTACCGTGGCGGAAGCGCCGGTTGCTGACATGGTCGAACCGGACTTCGACGACCAGTTCCGGCCGAACCGGCTGCCATTCGCCGCTGCGTTCGCTGCTCCAGCGGCTGGGCCCGCCCGGGGCCTTGCCGGTGAAGCCCGGCGGCTCCTGCAAAGCTTCGAGCTGGCGCGTCAGGGCAGGCCGCTCCTTGTCCGAGATCGTCGCGGTAAAGCCCACATGGTTCAGCAGTCCCTCGGTGTCGTAAAGGCCGAGCAGAAGCGAGCCGACCAAAGAGCTGTCGCTCTCGTAGCGGAAGCCGCCGACGACGCAGTCGGCCGTCTTCAGCCGCTTGACCTTCACCATTGCCCTTTCGCCGCATTCATACGCGCCGTCGCGCCGCTTTGCGACGACCCCGTCGGTGGCACCCGCCTGCCATGAGGTGAGCCACCTCTCGGCCTCCTTAACGTCGAGCGTGAAGGGCGAAAGCTCGAGCATCTCCGCGACCGCGTTCTCTTTGGCGAATGTTTCGAGCCGGGCGCGCCGTGCTGTCAGGGACTGGTCGGTCAGGACCGTTCCGTCGGTGCCGGCCAGCATGTCGAACAGGATGAGTTTGGCCGGCGTCTCCTGCGAGAGCTTCTGTACGCGGCTTGCCGCCGGATGCAGGCGCATCTGAAGGGCGTCGAAGGAAAGGCGCCCGTCGACCTCGATCACCAGTTCGCCGTCGAGGACGAACATGTCCGGCTCCAGTCGGCGCAGCAGGGCGAGGATCTCGGGGAAGAAGCGCCCGAGCGGCTTGCCGGATTTCGCCCTTATGTCGACGTCCTCGCCGGACTTGAACGCAAGGCAGCGAAAGCCGTCCCACTTCGGCTCGTACTGCCATGCGTCGCCGCCCGGAAGCCCGGTCGCGGAACGGGCTTCCATCGGCGCCGTGCTGACGGGCAGGGGAAAGCTCCCCGCCTTCTTCGCCGCGCTTGACGGAGCGGCCTTCTTCGTCGGCTTTCCATGTGCGGGCGACGCCATCGTCCACTCCGTCTAAACCGTCGGCCTATTTCAGCTTGACCGAGGGCTCTCTTCCCCAGACGCGCAGCTTGCCGAGCTCCTTGAGGAAGGCGGCCGCACTCGCAGCGTCGGTGAGTTCGATCGTTCCCTCATCGAGCAGCTCCGCAATGCCGGCCCTCTCGAGAAGGGGAACGGCGGCGCCGGCATAGCCTATATATTTGCAATGGGCGAAGGCGTCGGCCACGAAATCGCGCGCGGTGGCGACGTCGATCAGATCCGCGACGGCCTCTGCGGAAGGAAGCAGGACCACCGCGTCGTAGAGTACCGACGGGCCGCCGTCGAGCATCTGGTGAGCGGCGATGCGTTTTCCGTCGGAGGCGGTAAAGCCGCCGACCTTCGGCGCGATCAGCTCGAAGACCGCCTTCTCCTTCTCGACAGCCGCTATCAGGGCGTCGAGAAGCGCGGCGTCCGCGCCGTCCGTCGCCAATATTCCGAGCTTGCGGCCCTCGAAACGCTTCGGCCCACGCTGGATGATGCTGAGGGCCGGCGAGGGGTCGAGGTCCTGGCGGGTGGCAACGGCCGCATCCGCCGGTTTCGGCATCGTCTCCAGGCCGAGGGCGTGGCCGACCTTTTTCCCCAACGTTTCATCGATATTGAGAAGATGCGCGACCATCCGTTCGCGGATCACCTGCGTCTCCACCTTGCTCAATTCGAAGGTCAGGGCATCGGCGATGTGGCGCTGCTCGGGCGGCGTCTGGCTGATGAAGAACTGACGGGCCTGGCTGTAATGGTCGGCAAAGCTCTCGGCGCGGATGCGCAGCTTCGGGCCCTGCTCCTCGGAAGGAAAATGGCGGAAGCCTTTCATGGGCGACTCGCGCGGACCCTCGCCCCAGGAATTGGGCTGGTAGTTCACGCGTCCGACCGGGTTGCGCATGGCCATGTGGCCGTCCTGCTGAAAGTGCTGGAAGGGACATTTCGGCGCGTTGATCGGAAGATGGGTGAAGTTCGGGCTGCCGAGCCGCTTCAGCTGCGTGTCGAGATAGGAGAAGTTGCGCCCCTGCAGCAACGGATCGTCGCTGAAGTCGATGCCGGGCGGCACGTTCTGCGTCATGAAGGCGACCTGCTCGGTTTCGGCGAAGAAATTCTCCGGCATGCGATCGAGTACCAGCCGGCCGACAGGCTTCGTCGGCAGCACTTCCTCCGGGATGATCTTGGTCGGATCGAGAATGTCGAAATCGAACTTGTCGGCGAAGTCCTGATCGAAAAGCTGCACATGCAGTTCCCATTCCGGGAAGTTGCCGGACTGGATGGCTTGCCACATATCGCGCCGGTGGAAATCAGGATCGGCTCCATTGATCTTCACGGCCTCGTTCCAGACGACCGACTGGAGCCCGAGCTTGGGCTTCCAATGGAATTTGACAAAGGTGGACTCGTCCTTGGCATTGACGAAACGGAAGGTGTGGACGCCGAAGCCTTCCATGAACCGGAAGGAGCGCGGGATCGCCCGGTCCGACATGACCCACATGACCATGTGCATGCTTTCCGGCGTCAGGCTGATGAAGTCCCAGAAATTGTCATGCGCGGACTGCGCCTGGGGAAACTCCCGGTCCGGTTCGGGCTTTACCGAGTGTATGACGTCGGGGAACTTGATCGCGTCCTGGATGAAGAACACCGGGATGTTGTTGCCGACGAGGTCCCAATTGCCCTCGTTTGTGTAGATTTTGACCGCGAAACCGCGAACGTCGCGGGCGAGGTCGAACGAGCCCTTGCTTCCGGCCACCGTCGAGAACCGCACGAAGGCAGGGGTTCGTTCGCCCGGTCGCTGGAACAGATCCGCCCGGGTGTAGGCTGCAAGCAACTCGTAGGTTTCGAAGAAGCCGTGCACGCCGTAGCCGCGGGCATGCACGACGCGCTCGGGAATGCGTTCGTGATCGAAGTGGAAGATCTTCTCGCGGAAGTGGAAATCCTCGATGAGCGTCGGGCCGCGTTCGCCGGCGCGCAGACTGTTCTGGTCGTCGGCGACGGGGCCGCCCTGAGCCGTCGTCAGGACGGGCGTGTCGCCTTCGGCGATCTGGTGAAGTTCTCCACCGTTGCCGCGTGTCGCTTTCTGGTCATGAATGGTGGCCGGTTTCGTATTGTTCGGCGCAGAGGGTTTCTTGGCCATGGCAGCACTCCTTGGTCGGGGGCGGATGGGCACGAAACCTTGGCGAGGGAGGTTGGTTCCCCTGCACGCAAAAATTACCCGGACATCCGGCCTGCTGCTGCCGCCGATTCCAAGAGGTGGAGCGGGATGCGATCGGAAAACCGCACGCACTTTCCTCATCCCGCTCCGGCAAGGTCGTAGCGAACAGGTATTGCGTCGGCCCGCCATACGCTGCGGCGCGGACGGAAACGCCAGTAGCGCTCGGCGCCGTCGAGAGGCACGCCGTCCGGAGCTTCGGACAGGAGCTCGGCCTCGCCGGTCATCTGCAGGAGGCCGCCCGTGGAGAAGTCCGGGAAAGTGAGCCCGGCGCGCGGATTGAGCGCGATGTTGCCGAGCGTGTTGAAGAAGCGGTTGCCGACGAAATCCGGGATCACCAGCCAGCCGTCTTCGCCGACATGCACGAATCCGGCGTGGCCGCCGCGATGGGAGACGTCGATCTGCCGGCCGCCGGCGAGATCGGCATAGGTTGCGACGAAGAACGTGTCCGCCTGCGCCACCAGAGCACGCGCGGCGGCGTTGAGCCCGAAGCTGGAAACGGGCGGTACCGAAGGCGGCACGGAAGGGTCGCGCACGAAACGGACCTGGCGGAGCTGGATGTATTTCGGACAGTTACCGAAGCTCTGGTCGACGCCGAGATCGAAACCGCGGGCATGCCGCTTAAGCGTGCCGTTCAGCCGGTTGCGCCGGCGGGTGCCGAGATCGATTCCGAGCAGGGCGAGGGGAGCGCCGTCCTCCATGCCCGCCTCGGCGGGGTCCGTCGACTCCCGCGGGAGCTCGACGGTAAGCCTTTTTTCGTCCGGCGCGTGGAGGAAGCCGGGTTCGCCCGCCCTGAGCGTCGCCCAGGCGTCGCCGTCGCGATCGACCGAGCCCAGCACGACCATCGGCAGAAGGGGATAGAATTCCCGGTGCTGGTCGATCAGGTGGTCGCGCATGACGCGGCGTCCGATCTCGTCCATGCGCGTATCCACACCCAGCCTCTTCTGCAGGGCGATTTCACCCTCATGCCAGGGCGAATGTGCGAGGATGGGAGCCTCCATGACGATTGTTTCCTTGGTTGCGTGAATGTTGGGTATCTCTGGGCTTGTTCGCGGCGATAACATCCGCCCCCGGCCCAAACTCCCTCATTCCTGTGTCTGTCACAGGAACCCAGCAGGCCAAGTCACCGGTCTGAAGGACTCCTCGCACCGCAGACGCGGCGCTGCTCTCATCCCTGCGACAAGCACAGGGAAGAGGGTGGTTGCAGTCCTTCGATACGCTTAAAAGCACGTGCCGTGCGAGATGGCTTCCCGCAAGCGGACGTCGTCATAACGCTCGCTAAGCCGCCAACCCCACCGGCGTCTTTGCGAACTCGACGAAGCCCGGCAATGCCTCGATGCGGGCGAGCCAGCCGCGGATCTCCGGATAGGGCTGGAGATCGACGTCGCCTTCGGGGGCGCGCGCCACGTAGCTGTAGAGCGCGACATCGGCGATCGTCGGCCGGTCGGCGGCAATCCAGCCTCTGCCTTTGAGCTCCTGCTCGATCAGCGCCAGGATCGCATGCGAACGAGGGATCACCTCTTCCGGTCGGTAGGGCGCCTTGAACACGTTGATGAGCCGCGCCTGGGCCGGACCATGGGCGATCTGGCCGGCAGCCACCGAAAGCCAGCGCTGAACGGCAGCCGCCCCCGCGGCGTCTTCCGGCAGCCAGTCCGTGCGGCCGGTCTTCTTTGCCAGATAGACGAGAATTGCGCTTGAGTCCGAGATGATCGTGCCGCCGTCGTCGAGCACCGGGACCTGACCGAAGGAATTGAGCTTCAGGAAATCCGCTTGCTTGTGCTCTCTCCTGGCGAAATCGACGACCACCAGCTCATGCTCGATACCGAGCAGCGAGAGGAACAAGCGGGCGCGGTGCGCGTGGCCGGAGAGGGGATGGTGATAGAGTTTCATGTCGGCCTCGTTGAATGATGGAACGACACCAAGATGATTGTTATCCGCGGAGTTGATAAGCTCCGATAGAGGCACTAGACCGTTTCACTTGATGAAATAATCGAGGAGCATTCGATGGATCGCTGGCAGGCGATGCGGATCTTCGTGGAGGTGGTGGAAAGCGGCGGCTTCGCGGCGGCCGCCAAGGTGCTGCATATGAGCCCGCCATCGGTCACCCGGGCGGTGGCGAAGCTGGAGGACCTGATCGGGACACGGCTTCTGGTGCGTACCACGCGCTCGCTGAAACTGACTGCGGCGGGCGAAGGTTACGTGGCCGATTGCCGGCGTATCCTCGGGGAGATCGCAGAGGCGGAAGCCAATGCGGCGGGCAGCTTCACCGCACCTGCGGGGTTGCTCACGGTAACGGCGCCCGCGCTCTTCGGGCGCATCCACGTGCTCCCCGTCATCCTCGACTTCCTCGATCACTATCCGGCAATGCAGGTCAAGACCGTCTTCGTCGACCGCGTGACCAATCTGGTCGACGAGGGCCTGGATGTGGCGATCCGCATTGCCTCGCTCCCGCCCTCCGGGCTCGTTGCGCGCCGGATCGGCTCGGTTCGGCAAGTGCTTTGCGGCTCGCCGGATTATTTCACCCGCTTCGGCGAGCCGGGCAGCCCGCAGGAGCTTGCCCGTCATCGCATCATCGGGCGAGAGGGCCTCTTCGGCCACTCGGAATGGCTCTTCGGACGCGACAACAGCATCCGCGTTCCGATCAGCCCTCGTCTCATCTGCAACACCAATGACGCTGTCCTCTCCGCCGCTTTGGCGGGCTGGGGATTGTCGCGGTTTCAGTCCTACCAGGTGGCACCCGACGTGAGAGCCGGCAGGCTCAAGGTCGTCCTTGCCGACCACGAGCGCGAGCCGGTGCCGATCCACATCGTGCATGCGGAAGGCCGCATGGTCTCTGCAAGGGTGCGCGCCTTCGTGGACTTCGCCGCCGGGCGTTTTCGTCGCCACGCGGGTCTTGGCACCGAGCTTTGAATACCTCTACCGGTCGTCGCCGCGCACCCGCAGCAGCACGCGTTCGAGCGCATCCGTCAGCGCCCGGTGGCCGCCGCCGCGGTCGAAGTCCGTCAAAACCTGCTCGTTCAATCCGCCGGCGGTCGAAAATTCGCGGGCGAGTTCTTCGAGCGGCGTCCCCTCGTCCCTGGCCGCCCTCTGGGAGAGACTGGCGAAGAGCGGCGCGATATAGGCGCGTGCCTTGTCGCGGTCGAGACCCTTTTCGGCGAACCAGCCGGTCGTCCGGTCGAGAATGCCGAGATAGGTCGCCATCAGAGCGCTTCCGACGGCAAGCAGGTCATATTCCTCCTTGGTCTCGCATTCGACCGCCGTTCCGAGTGCCGCAAAGATCACGGCAACGGCGCGGTTCGGTGGATAGATCGCCGTCACGCCCTCGCGCTCGGCGACGAAGGGCAGGGGGATTGCCTGGGTGAGCTCCACCTCCTCGCTGATCCAGCCGAGAAGCGTGGAACGATCGGTAGCGGCAATGACGCTGACGACCTTCTGACCCTTGCGGAATTTGAGCTTGGGGATCACGTCCTCGGCGATTTGAGGACGGACGGCGAGGAACAGCACGTCGGCCGCGTCCACCGTTTCCTGATTGTCCTTGGCGATCCGCACGAGCGGGAAGCGGCCGGCAAGCCGGGCAGCAATTTCCCGGTTGCGCGGGGAGACGAGGATCCCGGCGGCGTCGAGCCCGGAACCGACGATGCCCGTCACCATCGCTTCGGTGATGGCGCCGGTGCCGATGAAGCCAATACGCATCGCTGTTCACTCCCTTGATTCGTACCGGCGACATTAGAACAATTCCGGGAAATTGCGTCACTAACGCAGCCGTTTTCCCTCTCCGTCGAACACCAGAACCGAAACCGGATCGAAGCGGGCCGTCAGGCGGTCACCGGCCTTGAGCCCGCGGCCGTTCTTCGTTTCGACCACGATGAGCTCGCCGCTGCCGTGGCGGGCATAGGCGAAGGTCTCTCCGCCGAGATGTTCCAGCATGTCGATCGTGAGGGCTAGCCCTGCAGGACCGTCTTCATTGAAATGCTCGGGCCGGATGCCGATCGTCACCGCAGTTCCCGCCGCCGCCTGCAGGGTGACGGGGATCTTCGCGTCTCCATGATCCGGCAGGCGCGCATAGGCTCGGTCCTGGTCGATTTCGATCACGCCCTTCAGGAAATTCATCTTCGGCGACCCGATGAAGCCGGCGACGAAGAGGTTGGCCGGGTCGTCATAGAGATCGAGGGGCGAGCCCACCTGTTCGACCACGCCGGCGCGCATGACGACGATCTTGTCGGCGAGCGTCATGGCCTCGACCTGATCATGCGTCACGTAGACGATGGTGGTGGCGAGCTGCTTGTGCAGCCGTGCGATCTCGATGCGCATATGCACGCGCAGCTCCGCATCGAGGTTGGAAAGCGGCTCGTCGAACAGGAAGATCTTCGGATGGCGGACGATCGCCCGGCCGATCGCCACGCGCTGGCGCTGGCCGCCCGAAAGCTGCTTCGGTTTGCGGTCGAGCAGCGCCCCGAGTTCCAGGATATGGGCGGCCTCGTTCACCCTCTTCTCGATCTCGGCCCTGGGGACACCGGCGAAGCGGAGCGCAAAACCCATATTCTCGCGCACCGTCATATGCGGATAAAGCGCATAGGACTGGAACACCATGGCGATCCCGCGCTTGGACGGATCGACATCGTTCATTCGGCTATCGTCGATCGTCAGGTCGCCGGAGGTGATCTCCTCAAGCCCGGCGATCATCCGGAGCAGCGTGGACTTGCCGCAGCCGGAAGGTCCGACGAAAACGACGAACTCGCCGGATTTTATGTCGAGATCGACACCCTTGATGACCTCGAGGCCACCATAGGATTTACGGACATCGCTGAGTTGGAGTTGGCTCATGCGCTCGCCGCTCCTTCCGCCAGGGCGACGAGCTCGAGCTTCGCCGCGCCGAGCCGCGTCGAAGCGACCGAGACGACGACGGCGCCGGCGGGGCCCGTGGACTCCAGCCAGAAACCGGCGGAACCGCCCTGAAGGACGAGGCGGGCCGGTCCGACCAGCCGCGCCGGACCATGAACCTCGACGTCGACTGCATCGTTCAGGAAGGGCAGGACGTTGCCGGCCTGGTCGAGCGCGCGCAGGATGACGCGAACGCTGTCGCGGCCCTCCGCACGCAGCGTCTTGCTATCCGCCTCGACGTGAAGCGTCGTAGGCACGGGATCGGCGGCCATGCGGAGATCGGCGACCGGCTTGCCGGCGACGAAGCCGGTAAATTCCGCGCTTTCCCACTTCATGCCCCAGACTCCGAGCTCGTCCTTGGTGAAGTGGCGGTGGTCGATGACGACCGGCGGATGCGGCAGGTGCGGGAAATTCTCGCGATCCGGGCCGACGCGCTTGGAAAGCGAGCCGTATTTCAATTCGACCTCGTCGCAATTCGTCAGCACGATCAAGGGCAGCACGCCGCCGATATTGCGCTCGCCGCGCGCCCAGAAGGTCACCGGCTTCATCACGACTTCCTCGGAGGGATCGCACTGGCTGGCATAGACATAAGCCGCGAATTTCGGTTCGCGGAACATGTCCATGACGCCGTGATAGCAGATCCGGTCCCCGGAGCCGAAATCCTTGTGGGTGTTGTAGTCGAACATGCACCAGCCGATCGCACCGGAAATGCCGGGATCGCCATAAGCCGCATTCAGCACTTCCAGATGCCGGCGAACATGTTCGGCCTGGCGCTGCTCCTGGTCATAGATCTTCGTCGGATACATGTGCCCGCCGAATTCGGTGATGAGATAGGGCACCTTGCGGGCAAGCCCGGTGCATTCCTGCTGCGGGCGAAGCGCCGTGCGCGGCCGGTTCGAGCCGGGCAGCTCCTCGTTGCCGAGGATGAAGTCGTTCATCGTGTAGACGTCTTCCAGAAATTCGCTGTCGGTAATGTATCGCACGCCGCCCGTCTGCCGTGTCGGGTCGAGCTCGCGGGCGAGGCGATTGGTCTCGGCATAGAAGTCGTGCGAATCCTGCGACTCGTTGATGCGCACACCCCAGATGACGATCGACGGGTGGTTCCAGTCGCGCTCGATCATGCGGCGGACATTGCGGATCGCCTCCTGTTTCCATTCCTCCCCGCCGATGTGCTGCCAGCCGGGAATCTCCTCGAAGACGAGGAGCCCGATGCGGTCGCAATGGTCGAGGAACCATTTCGACTGCGGGTAATGCGAGGTGCGCACGAGATTGCAGTGAAGCCTGTGCTTCATGATCTCGGCGTCGCGCTCCTGGGCGGTGCGCCCCATGGCGTAGCCGACATAGGGGAAGGCTTGATGACGGTTCAGCCCGCGGATCTTCAGCGGGCGGCCGTTGAGCCGGAAGCCTGCGGTCGTGAACTCCGCGGTGCGGAAACCGAAATACGAGGCCAGGCGGTCGGAGCCCTGGCGGGTCCGGAGCTCGGCTTCGATCTCGTACAGCACCGGATCGTCGATGTCCCAGAGCGATAGGCCTTTCAGGCCTTCCATCTCAAGAGTGAGGCTCTCGCCGGCCGTTTCGCCGGCGACCTCGGCCAGCACTTCGCCCGCCGCATTCTTGAGGAGCGCCGAGACCGTACCCGAGAAGGGCAACCCTTGCGGATTGGAAAGGTCGCACCGGACGGAAACGGCCTTGTCGTCGGAGAGCACGTCGCGGGTTTCGATCTTGATATTGGCGATCGAAACCGGATCGGTGACCTTCAGCCAGACGTCGCGATAGATACCGGCATAGGTCAGATAGTCGATCCGGCCGCCGAATGGCGGGATCTCCGGATTCTCGCTGCCGTCGATCTTCACCGTGATGAGATTGTCGCCTTCCAGGAGCCTGTCCGTCAGGCGTGCCTCGAAAGGCGTGTAGCCGTCCTTATGCGCCAAGATCTCTTCGCCGTTGAGATACACGACCGCATCGGCCATTGCCGCGTCGAAGACGAGCGAGACCTCCCGGCCGGAGAAGTCCGGGCGCCAGGCAAGCACCTTCTGGTAGGTGAAGGCGCGCTGGTAGCATGTCTCGTCGAAATAGTTGAACGGCAGTTCGACGGCGTTGTGCGGCAGGCTGATCGACTGACCCGCCCGGAGCGTTCCGGCGTCGGCGGCGTCGAAGCCTTCGGAGAAGATCCACGAATTATTGAAGGAAGTAACAGAGCGCATCATCGTTCCTATTTGACTGAGCCCAGCATGCCCTGGACGAACTGGCGTTGCATGAAGAAGAAAACGGCTAGCGTCGGCAGTGTCGCGAGAATCGTCCCGACCATGACCACGCCGTAATCGGGGTAGTAGGCGGAGGCGAGCGACGAGATGACCAGCGTGATCGTCTTGGTCTCGTTGGTCTGGAGCACGATCAGCGGCCAGAGATAGTTGTTCCACGCGGTCATGAAGACGATGACGAAGGCGGCCGCATAGGTCGAACGCATGACCGGTACGTAGATGAAGAGGAAGATCTGCCACTCCTTGAGCCCGTCGACCTTGGCTGCGTCGCGGAGCTCGGAGGGGAAGGCCTTGGTGCTCTGCCGGAAGTAGAAGATGACGAAGGCCGAGCCGATCGTCGGCAGGACGACGGCGAGATGCGTGTTGATGAGACCCGCCTTCCCCATGATGACGAAGAGCGGGATCATCAGCGCGGCGAAGGGGATCATAAGGGTGAGCAGCATCGCCCGGTAGACGCGCTCGCGTCTTCGCGAGCGGAACATCTCGAAGCCGTAACCGGCGAGCGAGGAGACCGCGAGCGTGAGCACGGTCGCAAGGATCGCGATCTTCGCCGAGTTCCAGAAGACGAGCGGCACGTTTACCAGCGTGAAGAAGTTGCCGACATTGGTGGCAAAGGCTGCGCCCGGCAGGAATTTGCCCTTGATGATGTCTATCGATGAATTGGTTGCGCCGAGCACCATCCAAATGAACGGAAAGACGGAGAGGAAGGCCATCAGGCCGAGGAAGCCATAGGTGGCCGCCATTGCCGCGAAACGTCCAAATCCGTTCATCGGTCACGCTCCCTTGCTGCGAAGAACTGCACGAAGGCGAGGAGCGCGACGAGGACGACGATGACGTAGGAGACCGTCGCCGCATAACCGAGATTCGGCATGAAGCGGAAGGTCAGGTTGTAGATGTAGAGCGACAAGGTGAGCGTGGCATTGGACGGGCCGCCCTTGCCCTCGGTCAGGTTGTAGACCTCGTCGAAAAGCTGCAGCGTGCCGATCGTCGAAATGACTGTCGTGAAGAGGATGACCGGCTTCAGCAGAGGGATGGTGAGGTGGGTGAAGCGCGCCCAGGCCGGAACGCCGTCGATGCGCGCCACCTCGTAGATCGACTTGTCGATGTTCTGAAGTGCCGCAAGATAGAAGATCATGTTGTAGCCGGTCCAGCGCCAGGTGATGGCAAGAATGACGAGAACCTTCGCCCAGAAGGGATGCGTCAGCCACGGAATGGGCGAGGCGGCGAGACCGATCGCCTGGAGTGTCGAATTGACGATCCCGTCGGTTGCGAACATGCCCTTGAAGAGCACCGAATAGGCGACCAGCGAACTGACGCAGGGCAGGAAGATCGCCGTGCGGAAAACCCCTCGGCCGACGAGCCGCGGGTTGTTGAGGAGCGACGCCAGGATCAGCGCGAGCAGGATCATGATCGGCACCTGCACGACGAAATAGGTCATCGTGTTGGTGAGGGCCTTGATGAAGACCGGATCGTTCCAGAGCCGAACGATGTTCGCGAAGCCCGCGAACTTCATGGTCATGCCGCGGCCGGACTGGAACGACATCCAGAGGGACCACGCGATGGGATAGACCATGAACAGGGCGATCAGCCCGAGGGCCGGCGCGACGAACAGCCAGCCATTGACGTCGTAATATCGGCCGATACCGCGGCGCGCTCGAACCATGTTCCCCTCCTGGAAGGCCGGACAGCCGGAAAGTTGGCCGCGGCAAGAGCCGCGGCCGGAAACAGCGGGCGCATGCCCGCCGCCATTCACCGCATCACTGGATCTGTGCGCTGACCTCGGCCTCGATCGCCTGCAGCACTTCGTCGACCGGTGTGCCCTGCGTCACGGCCGGGAGTTGCGCAGTGACGGCAAGGTCGGCCTCGTTGGTGAAGACGCCGTAATTGACCGAGGGGACCTTCGCCAGCCAGTCGGAGAAGTTCTGCCAGACCTTCTCGCCGCCGAAGAAGGGGTCTGCCGCCTCATAGGCCGCGCCGCCGCGGGCGGCGAGCAGCGAGCCGACCGCACCGCGGTCCTGGAGGATCTTCTGATAGAAATCAATGTCCTTGGCGTAGATCTCGTTCAGGAAGTCGATGGCCTCCGCCTTCTCCTCGGAGCTTTCGAGCACGTACCAGCTGGAGCCGCCGAGATTGGAGGCATGCGTCGCGCCTTCGATCGAGAGCGCCGGAATGGGGGCGACGCCCCAGTTGCCGGACTGGTCCGGCTGCGCCTTGACGGTGCCGGTGATCCAGACGCCCGTGACGACGGTCGCGACGTCGCCGGAGGTGAAGGTGCCCACCCAGTCGGACCAGCCGTTGGCAGGCTTGTAGATATTCGCCTGCATGATCTTGCCGATGGTTTCGAGGGCCGCCTTCAGCGCCGCATTGCCGGTGATGTTCGGTTTGCCTTCCTTGTCGAAATACCATTGCCCGGCCGACTGCATGATGATGCGCACGAGACCGGCGTCGTTCGGGTCGAGGCCCATCATCTTCTTGCCGGTCTTCTCTTCGACCTGCTTTCCGATCTCGATGAAGCGGTCCCAGGTGAGATCCTGCATGTCCTGCGGCTTGAAGCCGGCGGCTTCCAGATAATCCTTGCGGTAATAAAGACCCGTGACGCCGGAATCGAAGGGCATTCCGTAGACTTGCCCGTCGAGCGTCATGAGCTCGACCTTGTAGGGGGCGAAACCGGAATAATCGACGGTGCCGGACAAGGGCGCGAAGGCGCCCGGGAAGGATTGAAGGTATTTCTGAGCGCCGTAATCCTCGATGAGCACGATGTCGGGGAGCGCGTCGGCAGTGCCGGACGAAAGCCCGGTCTGCAGCTTCTGCTCGACGTCGAGCTTGGCGAAATCGACGATGTTGAAGGTGATGTCCGGATGCGTTTTCGTATAGCGGGCGCCCGCCTCCTTCATGATCGCGACATTGAAATTCGGGTCCCAGCACCAGATGGTGATTTCCTTGGCCTGCGCCGCGGTAACCCCCAGGAAGCTTGCGCCCGCGAGAGCCAGACCGGCGATACGCGGCAGATAGGCACGCGCCTGAATGTCCATTGTTTCCTCCCGAAATCGTGTTCCCCGAGACAGTCCTATCTGTCCCGGCGGGGAGTATTTCTCAAAACTCGAGTGGGCGCAATTATTTTCAGTAAATTTTTACTTGGCACTTGCGACGCGTGCTTTGAAGGCACGTTAGCCGTCACGACCGTGCGCCAGTCGGCGCCTGATGGCATGATTGCCGCTATGGCCAGAGTGAACGCGGGCGATTGGCTACACGCGCTTTGCGGATATCGCCACGACGGGGTCGAGTCGATATCGCCCGGGATTTTTAGAACCGGCCCGCCATGTCATCTTCCTTGTTCGCTGTGTCGGCCGGTGCCGGCGTGCTGCCGCGCCAGACGATTTCCGTGCCGAAAACCACCTTCTTGGCGACCTCTCGGCCCGAAAGGCGCTCCAGCAGCAGGTCGACGGCGGTCTCTCCGATGAGCTCCGCCGGAATCTTCACCGTGGAAAGCGGCGGCCCGAGAAACTGCGCGACCGGAATGTCGTTGAAGCTCGCGACCGCGATATCCTCGGGAATCCTGAGCCCCATCTCGTGGATGGCCCTGTAGGCGCCCAGCGCCATATTGTCGTTGCAGGTGATGAGGATCTTCGGTGGATTGGGCTTCGATAGCATCGCCCTGGCAAGCTTGTAGCCGCTGTCGGGCGTCATCGGCTCCACCATGCACAATTCCGGATCATAAAGGCCGGCCTTGGTCATCCAGTCGATATAGGTGCGGCAACGGCGCTCCGAATGGATGTTGTCGGGCCCGTAGAAAGCGTCGATCCAGCCGATGAAGCCGATGCGCCGGTAGCCCATGGCATGCACCGCCTCCAGGAGCCGGGTCATCGCCAGCGAGACGTCGCTGAGCACGGTGTCCTCCATGTCTCCGGCCGGTGCGTAATCGGCAAAGACGAGGTGGCGGCTGTGGCGGCGCAGCCATTCGAGCTCGTCGCCGTAATAATGGCCGACGGCCACCACGCCGGAGGCGCCCTCCAGGATCGTCGCTTCCGGAGGATTGCCGGTGAGGAAGACCTTGACGACTTCGCTCTTCAGCGCCTGGCAGCGGCTTTCGATGCCGAGGCGGACACCGACATAGTAGGGATCGGCGAGTTCCTGGGCGGGGTCGAGAAAATGCACGAGCGCGATCTTCAGCCCGACGCCGACGCCATGCGCTGCGGCGCGGCTGCGATTGCGCGGCGTCGCATAGTTGAGCGCCTCCGCCGTTTCGATGATCGCCTGGCGTTTCCTGTTCGAGATCGACAGCGTCGGGTCATAGTTGAGGACGCGTGAGACGGTTGCCGACGATACGCCGACGGCCGACGCGATTTCCTTGATTGTGACCATTCGGTTCCGCCTGTCCTTCTGCCGTGCCGCGCTGGAGTATCCTGTTTAGTAAATTTTTATCGCAGCTTTTTCAATCGCAAGCCGCAGCCAACGTGGTCACGGATTCGTTGGTCCTCGCATTGCGGCCCGTGGCAGATACGCTCGCATACATGCCTGTGGTGCGGAACTCGGTCGGGCTCGCGCCGAAGACGCGGCGGAATACCTTGGCGAAGTAGTTGGGGTCCTCGAAGCCGGACAGGATGGCGACTTCCTTGACCGGCAGGTCCGCGGTCTTGGTCAGCAGCTTTACCGCCCTTTGCAGGCGCTTCTGCAGCACGAATTCCGCCGGCGGCATGCCTTCGCTGGCGGCGAAGACTCGGGAGAAATGGGCGCGGCTCAGCCCCGAAATGCGCGCGAGCTCCTCGACCGGAAGGGGCTTGTCGAGATTGCCCAGCACATGATCGATCACGTGCTGCATCTTCCGGTATTCGTCACTGAGAACCGGATGCGATCCGAACACGTCGTCATAAAGCGCCATCGCCGCCTCATAGGCGATCGCCGAGGCGCTGCCCGGGGTGTCGCCACCGGCCATGAGGCGCAGGCTGCAGTCGGCAAGATGTTCGACGGTATCCGGCTGCAACCTTATGATGGGACCGGTGACGGCGAGAATGGCGCGGTGGATCCTCAGCGCCTCCTCGCCGTTCATGGAGATCCAGAAGAACTCCCAGCGCCCGCCTTCCTCAAGCCAGTAGCGATGATTGTGGGGCACGAGCAGGAGCAGCGTCTCGCCCGGACGCACGCGGTGACTGCGGTTTTCATATCGCAGGTTGCCGGCCCCGCCGATCGTGTACTGCAGCACGGTGAACGGGGTTTGGCCGCGCTTGCGACCGTCCCAATCGTAGCTTGCATCGGTCCTGATCTCGTAGCCGGTGCTCGTCGGCATGGTGTGCAGGTTCTGGCGTCCCCGCGGCAGCGAGACCGTCCGCATCGCGGGTCCCCGGGCGATCAGTTGCTGCAGCATAGAATTACCCATGAAAGCACAATACCTCTCTAGTCGTGCATCCGATTATACACATAATGCCCCCAGATCGCGCAAGACATGCGGTTGCCACGGCGTTTGACGAGGGTTTGCCGAGGAGGGCACCGCTTCGCCGATCCCGGCCAGTTCAATGAATTGATTTTACCCTTTTAGCGCGAAGGTCGCAGTCTGAGGAGGAATAGCACGGCCATGGCCAGCTTTAAGATCGCCATCATCGGCGCCGGCAGCATCGGCTTCACCAAGAAGCTCTTCACCGACATCGTTTCCGTGCCGGAGCTCCGGGACGTCGAGTTCGCGTTGACGGATCTGAGCGAGCACAACCTCGCCATGATCAAGTCCATCCTCGACCGGATCGTCGAGGCGAACAAACTGCCCACGCGGGTAACCGCGACGATCGACCGCCGCAAGGCGCTGGAGGGCGCGCGCTACATCATCAGCTGCGTGCGCGTCGGCGGCCTCGAGGCCTATGCCGACGATATCCGCATACCGCTGAAATACGGCGTCGACCAATGCGTCGGCGACACGATCTGCGCCGGCGGCATTCTCTACGGTCAGCGCAACATTCCGGTGATCCTCGATTTCTGCAAGGACATCCGCGAAGTGGCCGAGCCCGGCGCCAAGTTCCTCAACTATGCGAACCCGATGGCGATGAACACCTGGGCGGCGATCGAATACGGCAAGGTCGACACGGTCGGTCTCTGCCACGGCGTCCAGCACGGGGCCGAGCAGATCGCCGAGATTCTCGGCGCCGGGGAAGGCGAGCTCGACTACATCTGCTCCGGCATCAACCACCAGACATGGTTCGTCGATATCCGCCTCAACGGCCGCAAGGTCGGCAAGGACGAACTCGTCGCCGCCTTCGAGGCGCATCCCGTCTTTTCAAAGCAGGAGAAGCTTCGGATCGACGTGTTGAAGCGCTTCGGCGTCTATTCGACCGAAAGCAACGGACACCTGTCCGAATACCTGCCCTGGTATCGCAAGCGTCCGGACGAGATCTCCAGATGGATCGACATGTCGGACTGGATTCATGGAGAGACCGGCGGGTATCTCCGCTATTCGACCGAGACCCGCAACTGGTTCGAGACCGAATATCCGCGCTTCCTCGAAGAGGCGGGCCGGCCGCTGGAAACGATCAGGCGCTCAAACGAACATGCGAGCCGCATCCTCGAAGCGCTGGAGACGGGTCGGGTCTATCGCGGCCACTTCAACGTCAAGAACAACGGCGTGATCACCAACCTTCCGGCGGATGCGATCATCGAATCGCCCGGCTTCGTCGATCGTTTCGGCATCAACATGGTGGCAGGCATCACATTGCCTGAGGCCTGTGCGGCCACCTGCATCTCGTCGGTCAACGTCCAGCGCATGTCCGTTCATGCGGCGATCACCGGCGACATCGATCTTCTGAAGCTCGCCGTGCTGCACGACCCGCTGGTCGGCGCCATCTGCACGCCGGAGGAAGTCTGGCAGATGGTCGACGAAATGGTCGTCGCGCAGGCCAAATGGCTGCCGCAATATGCCCATGCGATCGACGCTGCCAAGGAAAGGCTCGCCCGCGCTACGGTCGCCACCCGGGAGTGGGAGGGCGCTGCTCGGCGCGAAGTGCGCTCGATCGAGGAGATCCGCGCGGAGAAGGAAGCGGCGAAGCTGCGCGTGGCTGGGTAGAAGAGTGGCTACCTCTGCCCGGAATTGCCCCTCACCCTAACCCTCTCCCCGCAGGCGGGGAGAGGGGACTTCGGCGAGCGCTGCTAGTCCCCTTCTCCCCACTCGCGGGGAGAAGGTGGCCGGCGGGCCGGATGAGGGGCAATCCCCGGTCGGGGCGGATGGCAGGGCAAAGCGCCCGCAATTGAGGTAATGCGCGAGGTCACCTGCGTGAGGAGACGCGAGTGCCACGAAGGAAGAGGAGCGCCGGCCGCCCCGGCCCGGCGAAGACAGGAGGGAGAACCTGGGACATGAAAACGCATCGACTGAATATGACCGCGAGCCTGCTGATCGGCATATCCGCCTTTGCCGTGCAGGCCTTCGCATCCGAGCCGACCGTGGTGCCGGAGCAGCCGCCCTTTCCGGCGCAGGGCAAGGTCACCTATGTGTCGCGCGACTCCATTCTCGAGTTCAAGGCGCTGCCCGAATACAGGGAGCCCGAATGGGTCACCGAGAAATTCGTCAAGGCCGGCAAGCTGCCGCCGGTGGCCGAGCGGCTTCCGACGGAACCGATGGTTTACAAGACCGGCAACATGCCCGACGGCATGGGCGTCTATGGCGACGTCATGCGCCACGTCATCGGCGGCCGGCCGGAAGGCTGGAATTACAGCGCAGGCCAGACTCAAGGGTGGGGCGGTATCGACATCGGCATGTTCGAGTGCCTGACGCGCACCGCGCCGCTCTTCCAGGTCGAGGCGGACGATATGGAGCCGCTGCCGAATCTCGCGAAAAGCTGGGATTGGTCGGAGGACGGACGCAAGCTGACCATGCATCTGATCGAAGGCGCGAAATGGTCGGACGGCGATCCCTTCGATGCCGATGACGTCATGTTCTACTGGGAGGACAATGTCCTCGACTCGAGCGTTTCACCCTTGAACGGGGCGACGCCCGAAACCTTCGGCGAGGGCACGACGCTCAAGAAGATCGACCAGTATACGGTCGAATGGTCCTTTAAGGAGGCCTTCCCGCGCCAGCATCTTTTCGCGATGGCCTACGGTACCTTCTGCCCCGGCCCGTCGCATATCCTCAAGACCAAGCATCCGAAATATGCCGGCACGACCTACAACGAATACAAGAACGGCTTCCCCGCCGAATATATGAACCTTCCGGTGATGGGTGCATGGGTGCCGGTCGCCTATCGTCCTGACGACATCATCGTGCTGCGCCGCAATCCCTATTACTGGAAGGTCGACGAGGCCGGCAATCAGCTCCCCTATCTGAACGAAGTCCATTACAAGCTGTCGACCTGGGCCGACCGCGACGTGCAGGCGATCGCGGGTTCGGGCGACATTTCGAACCTCGAACAGCCGGAAAACTTCGTGGAATCGCTGAAGCGCGCCGCCAATGAGAGCGCGCCGGCGCGGCTTGCCTTCGGTCCGCGCGTCATCGGCTATAACATGCACATGAACTTCTCCGGCAATGGCTGGGGAGACCCGGACGAACGCGCTAAGGCGGTGCGAGAGCTCAACCGCAACCTGGACTTCCGCAAGGCCGTCACCATGGCGGTCGACCGCAAGAAGCTTGGCGAAGCCCTGGTGAAGGGCCCCTTCACGGCGATCTATCCGGGCGGGCTTTCCTCCGGCACGAGCTTCTACGACCGGAACTCCACCATCTACTACCCCCACGATCTCGAAGGCGCCAAGGCGCTTCTCGAAAAGGTGGGGCTCAAGGACACGGACGGCAACGGCTTCGTCAATTTCCCGGCCGACAACCTTGGCGGCCGCGACGTCGAAATCGTTCTGCTCGTCAATTCCGACTACAGCACCGACCGTAATCTTGCCGAAGGGATGGTCGGGCAGATGGAGAAGCTCGGGCTCCGGGTCGTCCTCAATGCACTCGACGGCAAGCAGCGGGACGCCGCCAATTATGCCGGCCGCTTCGATTGGATGATTCATCGCAACACGGCCGAATTTGCTTCCGTGGTGCAGAACACGCCTCAGCTCGCCCCGACCGGCCCGCGCACGAGCTGGCATCACCGCGCTCCGGAAGGCGGCGAAGTCGATGTCATGCCCCACGAGCAGGAGCTCGTCGACATCGTCAACAAGTTCATCGCCAGCAACGACAATGACGAGCGAACCGAGCTGATGAAGCAATACCAGAAGGTAGCCACCACCAATGTCGATACCGTCGGCCTGACGGAGTATCCGGGCGCGCTGATCATCAACAAGCGCTTCTCGAACATTCCTCCGGGCGCGCCGATCTTCATGTTCAACTGGGCGGAAGACACGATCATCCGCGAACGGGTCTTCGTTGCCGCCGACAAGCAGGGCGACTACGAACTCTATCCCGAGCAGCTTCCCGGCAAGCCGGGCGAAAGCGGCCCGATCAACTGAAGCTGAACCGCCTCCGCCGGCTCCGAGGAAAGGAGCCGGCGGAGGTGCAAGCCCTTCACACCGCCGCGAGCCGATGCAGGCATGGCTCTCGCGGAACTCGAGACAGAAGGAAACGGCATGTTCAGATTTCTGCTTGTCCGAATCGCCTCTGCCATTCCGGTGCTGCTCGTCCTGAGCGTGGTGACCTTCGGCATCATCCAGGCACCGCCGGGAGATTACAGCGACTACATCCGCTCGCAGCTCATCAATCAGGGCGGCGCTTCTTTCGAGGAGGCGGATGCCCAGGCGCAGGCCTACCGCAAGGAGCACGGCCTCGATAAGCCGCTGCCGATCCAGTACGTCGACTGGATAACGGGCATCGTGACGCGAGGCGATTTCGGCCACAGCCTCTACTACAACAAGCCCGTCGCTGACGTGGTCGGCGAGCGCCTGCCGCGAACGCTGGCGCTGGCGCTCGTCTGCCACATCCTGGCGTCGGTGATCGGCATCGCCTTCGGCATCATCGCGGCGACGCGGCAATATTCCTGGATAGACAGCC
Source organism: Sinorhizobium sp. (assembly GCF_059070375.1). Taxonomy (NCBI): domain Bacteria; kingdom Pseudomonadati; phylum Pseudomonadota; class Alphaproteobacteria; order Hyphomicrobiales; family Rhizobiaceae; genus Sinorhizobium; species Sinorhizobium sp. Next base: position 1,339,881 of record NZ_JCACWC010000002.1, on the reverse strand, counting down.
TGCTTTCGACCGTATCGTTCCTCGGCATGACGGTGCCGCGCTTCCTCATGGCGCTGATCATCGTCTATATCCTCGTCTTTCATTTCAATGTGAGCGAGATCAACAGCTTCCATTCCGCCCGCTACGGCGGGGCGCCCTGGTCCTTGGACAAGTTCGTCGACCTGGTCAAACATGTCTGGCCGGTCGTGGCGATCGCCACCTTCGGCGGGCTCGCCTACAATATGCGGGTGATGCGGGGCAATCTCCTCGATACGCTGAACGCGCAATATGTCGAAACGGCACGCGCCAAGGGCCTGAGCGAGGGTGCGGTCGTCATGCGCCATGCGGTGCCGAACGCTTTGCACCCGCTGATCATGTACCAGGGCGTCGTGCTTCCCTACATGCTGACCGGCGAGATCGAGACGGCGATCATCTTCGCGCTGCCGACCGTCGGGCCGGCGATCGTCGGTTCCATGTGGGTGGGCGACGTCTATGTGACGGCGACATTCATGCTGGTCCTCTCCGCAACGCTGATCGTCGGCAACATCATCGCCGACATGATGCTCGCCGCGCTCGATCCGCGCGTGCGCATGGGAGGGGGGGTATACGCATGACCGTCGAAGCCGAAGGAACTCTTCCGGTGGCGATCGAGCCCGGGGAAAAACACCACCACGAGAGCTACTCCGCCCTCGTCTGGCGGCGGCTGAAGCGTTCGTGGACCGGCCTGCTCGGCCTTGTCCTCGTCTGCCTCCTGATCCTGATGGCGGTCTTCGCCGAGTTCCTGTCGCCCGTCGATCCGAAGGCGACGGATGTGGCCTTCGCGCAGCCGCAGACGATCAGCTTCCGGGACAAGGAGGGCAATTTCGTCTTTCCGCCGAGGAGCTATCCGGTGCGGGAGACGGAGGAGCTCGATCCGGTCACCTTCCAGCCGATCATCGGACCGGATTACGACAACCCGCAGGTCCTCGGCTTCTTCGTCAAGGGCGCACCCTACAGGCTCTTCGGGCTGATCCCGGCCGAGCGGCATCTGTTCGGCGCCGTCGACGGTACGCCGGTGCATCTGCTCGGCACCGACAAGTTCGGCCGCGACGTGCTGTCCCGCATCCTCTACGGCTCGCGCATCTCGCTGATGATTGCCCTCACCGTCGTCTTCATCGTCACCGTGGTCGGGACGACCGTCGGCATGGTGTCCGGCTATTTCGGCGGGCGCTTCGATGCCTGGGTGCAGCGTTTCGTCGAGCTGGTGCTCGCCTTCCCGCAATTGCCGCTCTATCTGGCGCTCGCTTCGCTGATCCCGGTCACCGCGCCGACCAATGTCTTTCTCGCCTTCGTCATCATCGTGATGTCCGCGCTCGGCTGGGCGCAGATGTCGCGCGAGGTGCGCGGCAAGACCCTGGCGCTTGCCCGGATCGAATATGTGCGGGCGGCGATCGCCATCGGCGCCACGGACCGGCGCATCATATTCCAGCACATCTTCCCGAACGTGATGAGCCACGTCATCGTCGCGGTGACGCTCGCCATCCCGCATGTGGTGCTGCTCGAATCGTTCCTCGGTTTCCTCGGCTTTGCGGTCAAGCCGCCGCTGATCTCCTGGGGGCTGATGCTGCAGGACACGGCGAATTATTCCGCGATCGGTTCCTATCCCTGGATCCTCTCGCCCGTCGCCTTCGTGCTCGTCACCGTTTTCGCCTTCAATGCGCTGGGCGACGGCCTGCGCGACGCAATCGACCCCTATTGAGGAGCATGCCGATGGTAACGATCGAAAGTGTTGTCCCGGCACCCGAGGAACGGCGCGACCGCGATACGAAAGATGCGAGGCCGGTGATCGATGCCCGAAAGGTGGCTGTATCCTTCAAGGTCGAGAACGGCACGGTCGAGGCGGTGAAGGACGTCTCCTTTCAGCTTTACCGCGGCGAGACGGTGGCGATCGTCGGCGAATCCGGCTCCGGCAAGTCGGTGACGGCGCGCACCGTCATGGGGCTCTTGTCGAAGCGCGCTACGATCGCGCCGCAGGCGCGCATCGAATATGACGGCAGGGACGTGTTGAAATTCTCGAAGAGAGAGCGCCGGGCGCTGCGCGGCGATCGTATCTCGATGATCTTCCAGGAGCCGATGAGCTCGCTGAACCCGGTCTACACGATCGGCAGCCAGATCATCGAAGCGATCCGGGCGCATCGCCGCGTCAGCCGGCGCGCCGCCGCCGAGCGGGCGCTGGAGCTCTTGCGTCATGTCCAGATCCCCGACCCGGAAGCACGGCTCAACCAGTATCCGCATCAGCTTTCCGGCGGTCAGCGCCAGCGCGTGATGATCGCCATGGCGCTTGCCAACGATCCGGACGTGCTGATTGCCGACGAGCCGACCACGGCGCTCGACGTGACGGTGCAGGCGCAAATTCTCAACCTCATCCGCAAGCTGCAGCAGGAGCTCGGCATGGCGGTGATCCTGATCACCCATGACCTGACGGTGGTCCGCCAATTCTCCGATTACGTCTATGTCATGCAGCTCGGCGAGGTGAAGGAACACAATACGACGGAGGCGCTGTTTGCCGATCCGCAGCACGCCTATACGCGGCGGCTGCTTTCCTCCGAACCCTCCGGTTCTGCCAATCCGTTGCCGGACGACGCGCCGATCCTGCTCGACGGCCGCAATGTCCGTGTGTCCTTCACTTTGAAGAAGGGTGGGTTCTTCAGGCCGGATTTCAAAGAGCTCGTCGCGGTCGACGGGCTCAGCCTCAATCTTCGCCGGCACGAAACGCTCGGCCTGGTGGGCGAGTCCGGTTCCGGCAAGACCACTTTCGGTCAGGCGCTGATCCGGCTTCTCAACACCGATGGCGGCGAGATCTATTTCGAAGGCGAGCCGATCCACGACAAGGACCGCAAGGGCATGCGGCCGCTTCGCTCGAAGATCCAGATCGTCTTTCAGGATCCCTTCTCCTCGCTCAACCCGCGAATGTCGGTCGGCCAGATCATAGAGGAGGGCCTGATCGTCAACGGCATCGGCGAAGACCGCAAGGACAGGCTGAAGCGCGTCGAGGACGCGCTCGTCAGCGCCGGCATGCCCTCGAACATCCTTTCGCGCTTCCCGCACGAATTCTCCGGCGGCCAGCGCCAGCGCATCGCGATCGCCCGCGCCGTCGCGCTGGAACCGGAATTCATCCTGCTGGACGAGCCGACTTCGGCGCTCGACCTCTCGGTGCAGGCGCAGATCATCGAACTCCTGCGCCGGCTGCAGGACGAGCGCGGCCTGAGCTATCTCTTCATCTCCCACGACCTGAAGGTCGTGCGCGCTCTCTGCCACCGCGTGGTCGTCATGCAGGAAGGCAAGATCGTCGAAGAGGGGCCGGTGAGCGAAATCCTCAACAATCCCAAGACTGCCTACACGAAGCGGCTGGTTAAGGCCGCCTTCGAAGTGGCCGCGTGAAATCAAACAGAGGCTATCCCATGACGAGACGACCCAGGATTACTTTCATCGGCGCCGGTTCCACCGTTTTCATGAAGAACATCATCGGCGACATTTTGCAGCGGCCGGCGCTTTCGGCCGCGACCATCGCCTTGATGGACGTCAACCCCGAGCGGCTCGCCGAAAGCGAGATCGTCGCCGGCAAACTCGCGCGCACTCTTGGCGCCGATGCCAGGATCGAAACCCATTCGAACCAGCGCAAGGCTCTGGAAGGAGCGGACTTCGTCGTCGTCGCCTTCCAGATCGGCGGCTACGAACCCTGCACCGTCACCGATTTCGAAGTGCCCAAGAAATACGGGCTGCGTCAGACGATCGCCGACACGCTGGGCGTCGGCGGCATCATGCGCGGGCTCCGCACCGTGCCGCATCTGTGGAAGATCTGCGAGGACATGCTCGAGGTCTGCCCCGAGGCGATCCTTCTGCAATATGTGAATCCGATGGCGATAAACACCTGGGCGATCGCCGAGAAATATCCGGCGATCAAACAGGTGGGCCTCTGCCATTCGGTGCAGGGCACGGCCTTCGAGCTTGCCCGGGACCTCGACATTCCAGTCGAAGAAATCCGCTACCGCGCCGCCGGCATCAATCACATGGCGTTTTATCTCAAGTTCGAGCACCGTCAGAAGGACGGCAGCTATCGCGATCTCTATCCGGACCTGATCCGCGGCTACCGCGAGGGCCGCTTCCCGAAGCCCAGCCACTGGAATCCGCGGTGCCCGAACAAGGTGCGCTACGAAATGCTGACGCGGCTCGGCTACTTCGTCACCGAGAGTTCGGAGCATTTCGCCGAGTACACGCCCTACTTCATCAAGGACGGTCGCCCCGATCTGATCGAGAAATTCGGCATTCCGCTCGATGAATATCCAAAGCGCTGCGTCGAGCAGATCGAGCGCTGGAAGGGACAGGCGGCCGCCTTCAAGGAAGCCGAGACGATCGAAGTCGCGGAGAGCCGTGAATATGCCTCCTCGATCATGAATTCGGTCTGGACCGGCGAACCTTCGGTCATCTACGGCAACCTCAGGAACAATGGCTGCATCACCTCGCTGCCGGAAAACTGTGCGGCGGAAGTGCCCTGCCTCGTCGATTCCTCCGGTATCCAGCCGACCTATATCGGCGCCTTGCCGCCGCAGCTCACGGCCCTGATCCGCACCAACATCAACGTCCAGGAGTTGACTGTCCAGGCGCTCGTCACCGAGAACCGCGAGCACCTCTATCACGCCGCGATGATGGATCCGCATACCGCCGCCGAGCTCGATCTCGACCAGATCTGGTCGCTCGTGGACGATCTGCTGGCGGCGCACCGCGACTGGATTCCCGAATGGGCGCGTGTGACGAAGAAGGTAGCGGCCGCCTGATTTCTTCTCCCGGTCAGGCGCCCAGACGGCCCCGGAACCGATCGGTTCCGGGGCCGCATCGTTATGCGGACTGGCGCAGCCGCGCACTCGAGATTTCTGGGTTTTCAGGGTGAAGACCTAAGACCGGGCGCAAGCCCGTAGTCCAATAGACGTGGTCTGGGAGATGTGGGACAGCGGCTATACGGAGCGCACGCAGGCAAAATGTTTTGCGACAGGCAGCGCTTTCCGAAACTGGTCTTGGCGGCTTCAAGCCTGCTTTCGACAATGCCTGACTCAAAGGCCGTAACCCACAGTAAGGAAGCTTTAATGATTGAACGATTCCGTAACGTCCTGATCCGCGCGACAGTTGGCGGCCTCGCTTTCAGCGCTATCGCAGTGTCCGGCGCGATGGCCGAGGAGGCCAAGGGGCAGGCTCAGGCCGAGTTCGTAAAACGCGGCACACTCTCCTGCGACATTGCGGCAGGTATCGGCCTGGTCGTGGGTTCGTCGAAAGCGCTGACGTGCGTTTTCGAAGCAGACGGACAAAAGTCGCCTTACAAATATAGCGGCACGATCGACAAGCTGGGCCTCGATATCGGCGTAACGGCGGAGAGCCGCGTCGTGTGGTCGGTCTACGCGAAGCCGAAAACCAAGCTCAAGGGCGCTCTTGCCGGCAACTATTCCGGCCTTTCTGCCGAATTCGCGGCCGGGCTCGGGCTGGGCGCGAAATCCCTGGTCGGCTCGAAAAAGGAAATCGCGCTGCAGCCGGTGAAGATTGACGGCCAGACCGGACTGAATGTCGCTGTTGGAATTGCCAGCGTGAAGTTGACCCTGGTGAAATAAACGGCGCGAGGCCACCCGCCGCATTGGCCCCGCCGGTTGCGAACACCGCAACAGGCTAGGCACCGTTCACGCCAGCGCCGCGCATCTGATCAGACGCGCGGCGCTGGCTTGCTTTGATCTGCTGCATGTTTTTGTTCTTTAATCGACTACGGTTTAAAAACACGCAGCGGGTGGGGCTCGGAAGGCGGTCGGATGCAGGCGAATGGCGAAAGTTCGGCAGAGCAGGGCTCTAGGATCATCCGGGCAATTCTGGATGAAACGCCGCTCAGGGCCGCAAGCTTCATCGTTACCATCTATGGCGACGTGGTGGAGCCGCGCGGCGGCGCGATCTGGATCGGCAACCTGATCGAGATCTGCGCCGGGGTCGGCATCAGCGAGACGCTTGTGAGAACCGCCGTATCCCGTCTTGTCGCCGCCGGCCAGCTCGCCGGAGAACGGGAGGGTCGGCGCAGCTTCTATCGGCTGACGGATGCCGCACGCGCGGAATTCGCCGCGGCGGCGCAGGTGATCTTCGGACCTCCGGAGGAAGCGAGCTGGCACTTCGTGCAGCTGATGGGTTCGTCGGCCGAGGAGCGGATGCAGGTGCTCGAGCGCTCCGGTCATGCGCGCCTTGGCCCCCGGCTCGCGGTCGGCGTGCGGCCGTTCCCGAGTGCGATCATGCCCGCCGTGGTCTTCCGCGCGGAGCCTGCCCAGGGCGCGAGCGAGTTGAAGGTCTTTGCCTCGGGCTGTTGGGACCTCGCACCTCACGCGCAGGCCTACCGGCGGTTCCTTGCCTGCTTCGGCAGGCTCGCCGATCTTCCGGATACCGCTACGGCGATTGCTCCCGCTGAGTGCCTTTCTGCACGCCTACTCATGGTACACCAGTTCCGCTTCGTGACGCTCCGCGAGCCGCGCCTGCCAGCCGAAATTCTGCCCGCCGATTGGCCGGGCGACGAAGCCCGCCGCCTGTTCGCCCGGCTGTATCGCAGCCTGTCTCCCCAGGCGGACCTGCATGTCGGGCGGAACTGCGTCACGCTCACCGGTCCGCTGCCGAAGGCGACCGGCGCGACGGAGCATCGGCTTCAAATGCTGAGCGGCGAAGCTGCGCCTGGGAAAGCCGACGGCCCCGGTTAACCTGCCGCGCTCCTTCGTTCCTCATTCTGCGACGCGTACGAAGACGGACGAAAATTCCCGCCCCATCTCATTCATTAAATGTCACAGAAAAATGTGTAAATGACGTTGAAGTGTGACATGTCCTGCGCTAAATTCTAACCGATCGGTCAAAAGGAACTGCATCGACATCACTCCCGAACGCCTCCGGCGGAGGAGAGAGCAGCATGTATGCTCAAATGGTGAAGACGGATGCCCCTCGGGTCAAAAGCCGCGACGACATGGACCCGCAAGAGCGCGCTTTCCAGGAGCGGATCGACGCGGGTCAGAAGATCGAGCCGAAGGAATGGATGCCCGAAGGCTATCGCAAGACGCTCATCCGCCAGATCAGCCAGCACGCCCATTCCGAGATCGTCGGCCAGCTTCCCGAAGGCAACTGGATCACCCGTGCGCCGACGCTGGAGCGCAAGGCGATCCTGCTCGCCAAGGTTCAGGACGAGGCGGGGCATGGTCTCTATCTCTACTGCGCCGCCGAAACGCTGGGGGTGAGCCGCGACGCGCTTTACGAGCAGCTCCATTCCGGCAAGGCCAAGTATTCGTCGATCTTCAATTATCCGACGCTCAGCTGGGCGGATATCGGTGCCATCGGTTGGCTCGTCGACGGCGCGGCGATCATGAATCAGGTGCCGCTGCAGCGCTGTTCCTACGGCCCCTATTCGCGCGCGATGATCCGCATCTGCAAGGAAGAGAGCTTCCATCAGCGGCAGGGCTACGACATCCTGATCAAGATGATGAAGGGCACGCCTGCCCAGAAGGCCATGGTGCAGGACGCACTGAACCGCTGGTGGTGGCCGTCGCTGATGATGTTCGGCCCGTCGGACGACGCCTCGGTCCACTCGGCCCAGTCGATGGCCTGGAAGATCAAGCAGAACTCCAACGACGAACTCAGACGGAAATTCGTCGACCAGACGGTACCACAGGCCGAATATCTCGGACTGACTGTCCCCGATCCGGATCTGAAGTGGAACGAGGAAAAAGGCGGCTACGATTTCGGCGAGCCGGACTGGAACGAATTCTTCGAGGTGATCGCCGGCAATGGCCCCTGTAATGCCGAGCGCCTCGGCGCGCGCAGGACGGCCTGGGAGGACGGCGCCTGGTTCCGGGACGGCCTGACGGCACATGCCGAAAAGGCCGCACGTCGCGCGCAGCCGGTCGCCGCCGAATGAACATCGGGAGCGAAACGTTATGTCCAGCGAATGGCCCCTCTGGGAAGTCTTCATCCGCGGCCAGCACGGCCTGAGCCATCGCCATGTCGGCAGCCTGCACGCGCCGGATGCCGAAATGGCGATCAACAACGCCCGCGACGTCTACACCCGCCGCAACGAGGGCGTCAGCATCTGGGTGGTGCGTTCAAGCGACATAACGGCAAGCGCGCCCTCGGAAAAGGGTCCGTTGTTCGAGCCTGCGAATGCGAAGGTCTACCGGCACCCGACTTTCTTCGACATTCCGGACGAGGCAGGGCATATGTGATGGTTCAGGCAACCGCGATGCAGGCGGCCGTCGACCGGGCCGCGCTTTTCGATTTCCTGCTCGGCATGGGCGACAATACGCTGATCCTCGGCCATCGCCTTTCGGAATGGTGCGGCCACGCCCCGGCTCTCGAAGAGGACATCGCGCTCGCCAACACGGCACTCGACCTCATCGGCCAGACGCAGCTCTGGCTCGGCCTTGCAGGCGAGGTCGAGGGAAGGGGCCGCAGCGCGGACGATCTTGCCTATCTCCGCGACGTGCGAGACTTCCGCAACCTGCTGCTTACCGAGCGGCCAAACGGCGGTTACGGCGAGACGCTGATGCGCCAGTTCCTGTTCGATGCATGGCACTATCTCGCACTGAAAGGCCTTCGCAGCTCCCGCGAGCCGCGCATTGCCGGGATAGCCGAGAAGGCGTCGAAGGAGGTGGCCTATCATTTCGAACGGAGCCGCGATCTCGTGATCCGCCTCGGCGACGGAACGGCGGAAAGCCACGCCCGCATGCAGGAGGCGCTGGACGATCTCTGGCCCTATACCGGCGAGATGTTCGTGAGCGAGGCGCACGACCTCGCCCTTGCGGCTGCCGGCGTCGCGCCGGAACCGGAGAGCTTGAGGGCCGATTGGGAGGCGCTGGCCGCCGAGACACTTCGCGCGGCGACGCTCGAAAAACCGGAGGACCGCTATATGCACGGGGGCGGCAAGCGCGGCCTCCATACGGAGCATCTCGGCTATGTGCTCGCCGAGATGCAGTTCCTGCAGCGCGCCTATCCCGGCGCCAGCTGGTAGGAGGCTCATATGGCAACGGCGATACGCCCTTCGATCGCGGATGTGTGGCACTGGCTCTCGCAAGTGCCGGACCCGGAAATTCCGGTCATCTCCGTGACCGACCTCGGCATCGTCCGCAACGTCGGCTGGGATGGCGAAACGCTGGTGGTGACGGTGACGCCGACCTATTCGGGCTGTCCCGCCACGGCGGTCATCAATCTCGATATCGAGCGGCAGCTCAAGGAGAACGGCATCGAGAGTGTCAGGCTCGAACGCCAGCTCTCGCCCGCCTGGACCACCGACTGGATCAGCGCCGAGGGCCGCGAAAAGCTTGAAAGCTACGGCATTGCGGCTCCCGTCGACGGCACCGGAGCCGAGGGCAGGCTGTTGAAACGGATCGAAGGCCTCTCGGGCGGCGCGGCGCAGACGGTCTCCTGTCCGCGTTGCGGCTCCGCCCGGACCGAAAAGGTCAGCCAGTTCGGATCGACGCCCTGCAAGGCGAGCTATCGCTGCCGGGACTGTCTGGAGCCCTTCGATTATTTCAAATGCATCTGAATGCGAGGCGGGAAGAACGCTCACATGGCACGCTTTTATCCTCTTCAGGTCATCGAGGTCCGGCGCGATACGCGCGATGCCGTGGTCGTGACGCTCGAGCCGCGCGAGGAGGACCGCGCTGCCTTCGATTTCAAGCAGGGGCAATATCTGACGTTCCGCCGCCTCTTCGGCGGCGAGGAACTGCGCCGTTCGTATTCGATTTGCGCCGGTCTCGACGAAGGCGCCCTGAAGGTGGGCATCAAGCGCGTCGATGACGGCTGCTTCTCCAGCTGGGCGAATGAGGAGCTCGAGCCCGGCGACACGCTGGAAGCCATGCCGCCGATGGGGGCCTTCTTCACGCCTATCGAGCCGGAGGCCGCCAGACACTATCTCGGCTTTGCGGGCGGCAGCGGCATCACGCCGGTGCTCTCGCTCATCAAGACGGTGCTCGCGCGGGAGCCGCGGTCCGCATTCACGCTTGTCTATGCCAACCGCCACTTCAGCTCGATCATGTTCCGCGAGGAACTGGACGACCTCAAGAACCTCTATCTGGGGCGGCTTTCCGTCCTGCACGTCCTCGAGAACGAAGCCCAGGAGGTCGACCTGTTCAGTGGGCGGCTCGATCAGGAAAAATGCACTGCCCTCTTCCGCAGCTGGATCGATGTGAGGTCGGCCGATACCGCCTTCATCTGCGGGCCTGAGCCGATGATGCTCGCGGTTGCCGCAGCACTTCGCGCGCATGGCCTTGGCGACGATCGGATCAAGTTCGAGCTGTTCGCCGCCTCCCAGCCCGGCCGTGCCCGGCGCAAGGTCGAAAGCGCCGCCGGCGCCGATAGCCGGGCGCGCTGCGAGGCGACCGTGACACTCGACGGCGCCACGCGCAGCTTCACCTTTCCGAAAGAGGGGCTGAGCCTGCTCGAAGCGGCGCTCGAAAACAGAATGGACGCGCCATTCGCCTGCAAGGCGGGGGTCTGCTCCTCATGCCGCGCCAAGGTGCTGGAAGGCGAGGTGGAGATGGAGAGCAACAACGCGCTCGAAGACTACGAGGTAGAGCAGGGCTATGTGCTGACCTGCCAATCCTATCCGCTCAGCGACCGGATCGTTGTCAGCTACGATCAGTGACCGCCGATGCCGAGCCGACGCTGAAGCTGAACTGACGGGAGGACCATTCGATGAACGCAGTGGCGGACCGGCCGCGCCGGCTCGAAAGCTATATCGCCGGCACCTGGATGCGCGGAGCGAAGGACGGCGTGACCCTTTGCGACGCCGCGACCGGCGCGCCGGTGGCGCTCGTCGATTCCGGCGGCGTCGATTTCGCCGCCGCGCTTGCCTATGGACGCGAAAAGGGCGGGCCGGCGCTTCGCCGGATGTCGTTCCACGAGCGGGCGATGATGCTGAAGGCGCTTGCCCAGGCACTGATGGAGCGCAAGGAGGAATTCTATGCGCTCTCCACCGCCACCGGCGCCACGCGTGCGGACAGCTGGATCGACATCGAAGGCGGCATCGGGACACTTTTCTCCTATGCCTCGAAGGGCAGGCGGGAGCTACCGAACAGCCGCGTCCTCCTCGATGGCGGCGTCGAGGCGCTGTCACGCGACGATACGTTTTCCGCCCAACATATCCTGACGCCGTTTCAGGGCATCGCGGTGCACATCAATGCCTTCAACTTTCCCTCCTGGGGCATGCTCGAAAAGCTCGCGCCGACGCTGCTGGCGGGGATGCCTGCGATCGTCAAGCCTGCGAGCCAGACCGCCTATCTCGCCGAGCTGGTGGTGCGGCGGATCGTCGACACCGGTTTGCTTCCGGAAGGCGCGCTCCAGCTCGTCTGCGGCTCCTCGGGCGATCTTCTGGATCATGTCGGCGACCAGGACGTGGTGACCTTCACCGGTTCGGCCACGACCGGGCGCAAGCTCAAGACCCATCCCGCGATCGTCGGCAATTCGGTGCGCTTCACCATGGAAGCCGATAGCCTCAATGCGGCTGTCCTCGGGCTCGATGCGGCCCCTGGAACGGAGGAATTCGATCTTTTCGTTCGCGAAGTCGCCCGCGAGATGACGTCCAAGGCCGGGCAGAAATGCACGGCCATTCGCCGGGTGATGGCGCCGCGGGCCCATTGCGACGCGCTGGTTGCCGCTCTCGGCGAGCGGCTTGCCAAGGTTCCGCTCGGCGATCCCGCCGACGAGAACGTGCGGATGGGGCCGCTCGCAAGCCTCGGCCAGCGCGAAGAGGTGAGGGCGCGCATCCGCGATCTCACAACGGATGCAGAGATCGTTGCGGGCGATCCGGCCAGGCCGCAGCTCGTCTCCGGCGATGCGGAGGCGGGGGCTTTCCTCAATCCCGTTCTTCTCTATTGCGATCGTCCCGGCGCAGCGCGGTCGGTTCACGACGTCGAGGCCTTCGGCCCCGTGAGCACGATCATGCCCTATGATACGGCGGAAGAGGCGGCTGAACTCGTCCGGCGCGGAAGGGGGAGTCTCGTCACCTCCGTCTTCACCAATGATCCCGATATTGCGCAGGAGCTGGTGATCGGCATGGCGCCGTTCCATGGCCGCGTGATGATCGGCAACCGCCTGAGCGCGAAATCCTCGACCGGGCACGGCTCGCCCTTGCCGGGTCTCGTCCATTGCGGCCCGGGCCGGGCGGGCGGCGGCGAGGAACTGGGTGGGATGCGGGGCGTCAGGCACTACATGCAGCGCACGGCCGTTCAGGGCGCGCCAGGCCTCGTCTCGGCGGTCACCGGCCGCTGGATGGAGGGTGCGCCGGCGCGAGCCGGGGGCGAGCACCCCTTCCGCAAGTCGCTGGCAGAGCTGCGGGTCGGCGACCAGATCGTCACGGCGACGCGCACCGTCAGGCTCGAGGACATCGAGCATTTCGCCGAGTTCACCGGCGATACGTTCTACGCGCATATGGACGAGGAGACCGCCCGCGCCAATCCGTTCTTCGACGGCCGCGTCGCGCATGGTTATCTCGTCGTTTCCCTGGCCGCCGGTCTCTTCGTCGATCCCGCCCCGGGGCCGGTGCTCGCAAATTACGGCGTCGACGGACTGCGCTTCCTGGCTCCCGTCTATCCCGGCGACACGCTTCGGGTCCGCCTCACCTGCAAGGAGATCAGTCCGCGAATGAATGCCGACTATGGGGAGGTGCGATGGGACTGCCGCGTCTCCAACCAGACTGGCGCAACCGTCGCGCAATATGATGTATTGACCATGGTGGCGAAGACCGGAAGCGGGGAAGAATGATGACGGAGCAGGAGACGCGGCATCTGGTGATGACCGTCCTGATGACGCCGGACATGGCGAATTTCAGCGGCAAGGTGCATGGCGGTGCGCTATTGAACCTGCTCGACCGAGTGGCCTTCTCCTGCGCGTCGCGCTTTTCCAAGCAATATGCGGTGACGCTCTCCGTCGACCAGGTGATCTTCAAGGAGCCGATCCATGTCGGCGAACTCGTCACCTTCCGCGCGGCGATCAACTATGCCGGCCGTACCTCGATGGAGGTCGGAATAAGGGTGGAGGCGGAAAACATCCGGGCGGGCACGCGGCGGCACACCAATTCCTGCTATTTCACCATGGTCGCCGTCGACGAAGCGGGCCGTCCCGTCACGGTCCCGGAGTACCATCCGGAGACGGCAACCGAAAAACGCCGCCACCAGGCGGCCGAGCTGCGCCGCACGCTTCGGCGGGAATTCGCCCATCGGCTGAAGACGGTCGCGGAAACGGGGCGGGATGTTGGGGAGTAGACGGACTCCGATCGGATGGCGTCGATACCCTCTCCGCCCTGCCGATCCAATTCAGAGGGGGTGCCCGGCGTCAAGGTCCGCCGCATCGGTCAGCGACCCCTGAATTCCGGGTTGCGCTTCTCCAGGAAGGCTGCCACGCCCTCTGCATAGTCGGCGCTGCGGCCGGCTTCGCGCTGCAGGTCGCGTTCGAGGTCGAGTTGTTCGTCGAAGGAATGGGTGGCGGCGGCGTGGATCGCGCGCTTGGTCAGACCGAGCCCCCTGGTCGGCCCGGCAGCGAGCCGCACGGCAAGTGCGGAGGCCTCGTCCATCAGCGCCGCGTCGTCGACGGCGCGCCAGATCAGGCCCCAGCTCGCCGCCGTCTCTGCGTCCAGCGGTTCGGCCGTCATCGCCAGCGCCTTGGCTCGCGCTTCGCCGACGAGCCGCGGCAGGCTCCAGGTTCCGCCGGAATCGGGCACCAGTCCTATTTTCGCGAAGGCCTGGATGAAGCGGGCGGAGCGGGCCGCAAGCGTGATGTCGCAGGCGAAGGCGATGTTGGCGCCGGCCCCGGCGGCAACCCCGTTGACGGCGCAGACGACGGGCTTTTCCAGGCTTCGGATCAGCTTCAGGAGCGGATTGTAGAAGGTCTCGATCGTGTGGCCGAGGTCCGGCGTGCCGCCCTTGCGGGGATCGCGGTCGCCGAGATCCTGCCCCGCGGAAAAGCCGCGTCCCGCTCCCGTCAGCATCACGGCACGCACATCGTCGTCCGATCCGGCGCGCTCGAAGCCGGCGCGCAGTGCGAGATGCATTTCCTCGTTGAAGGCATTGAGCTTGTCGGGCCGGTTGAGCGTCAGGCGCAGGACGCCGGCTTCAAGCGCCGACAGCACGGTGTCGGAATCGGACATGTTTCCTCCCTGCACCCTCTGGTCCCGCCCCATAAAAGCCTTGCATGGACCGACCCGCCGGTCAATCATGACGCACGGAGGACGAGCATCGTGCCCCTCAGCATCGTGCATAGAGACGGGGTCGCCGTCGTCGCCACCGGCAACCCGCTGCGCCACGTTTTTCATGCCGAGCGCGCCGCACGCCGTCCGCCGGCGCTAGCCGGCATCGAGCCGCACCCGATCCGTTCGGCGGCGGTGATCGGCGGCGGCACTATGGGAACCGGCATCGCCGCGGCCCTGCTCAACGCCGGACTTCCGCTCGTCCTGGTCGAGCGCGACGAGGCCGCGGTAAAACGGGCGCTTGCCAGGCTGCGCGCAATCTTCGACGGCGCGGTGAAGCGCGGGCGCATCTCCGTGAGGCTTGCGGCCGAGCGCCTGGCAACCGCTACCGGTACGACGCATTATACGGCGCTGGCGGAGGCGGACCTGATCATCGAGGCGGTCTTCGAGGATCTGGACGTGAAGCGCGATGTCTTTCGAAAGCTCGCCGCCGACTGTCGCGCTGACGCCATTCTTGCGACGAACACGTCCTATCTCGATCCCGAACGGATCGCCTCGGACATCGGGAGCCCGGAGCGGTTTCTCGGGCTGCATTTCTTCAGCCCCGCGCAGGTGATGAAGCTTCTTGAAATCGTGCCCACGCAAGCGACGGCGCCCGAGGTGCTGGCGACCGCTTTCGCGCTGGCGCGGATGCTGAACAAAATCCCCGTGCGCGCGGGTATCTCGGACGGTTTCATCGGCAATCGGATTCTCAAGGTGATGCGGGCCCAGGCCGAGCGGCTGCTTCTCGGCGGCGCGACACCTGCCGCCGTCGATGCCGCCATGCACGCCTTCGGGCTGCCGATGGGGCCGTTCGAGGCGCAGGACCTCGGCGGGCTCGACATCGCCGCCTTCCAGCGCCGTGCCGCCCGCGCCCGCGGCGAGAGGACTTTTGCGCCGGTCGCCGAACGCCTTTCGGAGATCGGTCGCTTCGGCCAGAAGAGCGGCGGCGGCTGGTACGACTACGCGCCCGGCGACCGCACGCCACGGCCCTCCGCGACGGTCGCCCGCATCATCGCGGAGGAGGCTCGGGGCCGGCCCCGAAGAGCTTGGGACGAGGCCTCCATCGCCGACTGCATCCTTTGGCCGATGGTCAACGAGGCTACGCGGATTCTCGAAGACGGAACGGCTCTGAGGGCCTCCGATATCGATCTCGTGGAGATCCATGGCTACGGCTTTCCGCGCTGGCGGGGCGGGCTGATGCATCATGCCCAGGCGCACGGCCTTCACAAGGTCGCGGAGGCGCTGAGTGCGCTTGCGGAGGGCGAATTCGCCGATCCCCCTTGCGACCCGCTGCTCCAGGCTGCCGCGCGAGGCAGCTTCCTTTGACGGGCGCGCCCCGCAAGGGCCACGGGGCGGGCATTTTGTCTCGGCCGGCCGAGCCGGGTTGCGCAAACGGCCACGTTTTCCTAGGAGGACCGTTTCGGATTTAAGAACAGCAGGTCCTGCCTTGATCGAGACCCCATACTACCTCATCGACAAAGCCAAGCTTACTCGCAACATGGAAAGGATCGCCCATGTGCGCGAGAAATCCGGCGCCAAGGCTTTGCTGGCGCTGAAGTGCTTCGCCACCTGGTCGGTTTTCGACCTCATGCGCGACCACATGGACGGCACCACGTCTTCCTCGCTCTTCGAGGTGAGGCTCGGCCGCGAGCGGTTCGGCAAGGAAACCCATGCCTATAGTGTCGCCTATGGCGACAACGAGATCGACGAAGTGGTCTCTCACGCCGACAAGATCATCTTCAACTCGATCTCGCAATTGAAGCGTTTTGCCGACCAGGCGGCGGGCATCGCGCGCGGACTGCGGCTCAACCCTCAGGTCAGTTCCTCGAGCTTCGACCTGGCCGATCCGGCGCGTCCCTTCAGCCGGCTCGGCGAGTGGGACGTGGCGAAGGTCGAGCGCGTCATGGACCGGATCAACGGCTTCATGATCCACAACAATTGCGAGAACAAGGATTTCGGTCTCTTCGACCGGATGCTCGCGCGGATCGAGGAAAGGTTCGGCTCGCTCATCGCCCGCGTCGATTGGGTAAGCCTCGGCGGCGGCATTCACTTCACCGGGGACGACTATCCCGTCGAGGCCTTTTCGGCGCGCCTCAGGGCATTTTCCGACCGTTACGGCGTTCAGGTCTATCTGGAGCCGGGCGAAGCGTCGATTACCAAGAGCACGACGCTCGAAGTGACGGTGCTCGACACGCTCTATAACGGCAAGAATCTCGCCATCGTCGACAGTTCGATCGAGGCGCACATGCTTGACCTGCTGATCTATCGCGAGGCGGCCAAGGTTTCGCCGAACGAGGGGCCGCATAGCTACATGATCTGCGGCAAGTCCTGCCTCGCCGGCGACGTCTTCGGCGAGTTCCGCTTCGCCGAAGAGCTGAAGGTCGGCGACCGCATCTCGTTTCAGGACGCCGCCGGCTACACCATGGTCAAGAAGAACTGGTTCAACGGCGTGAAGATGCCGGCGATCGCCATCAGGGAACTTGACGGAAGCGTCAGGACCGTCCGCGAATTCACCTACGCGGACTACGAGCAGAGCCTCTCCTGAGGCTTCGCGCAAGCAAGACGGGTAGAAGGAGATATCCCCCGAAATGAAAAAGAACGTTCTCATCATCGGCGCCGGTGGCGTGGCACAGGTCGTGGCGCACAAATGCGCCCAGAACAGCGATGTATTGGGAGATATTCATGTTGCCTCACGCACGGTCGACAAGTGCCGCAAGATCATCGACTCCGTACGCGAAAAGAACAGCCTGAAGACCGAGGTGAAGCTCGAGGCGCATGCGCTCGACGCGCTCGACGTCGAGGCGACGAAGGCGCTCATCGTGAGCACCGGCTCTCAGATCGTGATCAATGTCGGCTCCGCCTTCGTCAACATGTCGGTGCTGCGCGCATGCATGGACACGGGTGTGGCCTATATGGACACGGCGATCCACGAAGAGCCGAACAAGATCTGCGAGACGCCGCCGTGGTACGGGAACTATGAATGGAAGCGCGCCGCCGAATGCAGGGAAAAGGGCATCACCGCCATTCTCGGCGTCGGCTTCGACCCGGGCGTGGTCAATGCCTATGCGCGCCTCGCCAAGGACGAATATTTCGACAAGATCACGGATGTTGACATCGTCGATATCAATGCCGGTAACCACGGCAAATATTTCGCCACCAATTTCGATCCGGAGATCAACTTCCGGGAATTTACCGGCGTCGTCTATTCCTGGCAAAAGGGCGCCTGGCAGACGAACCGGATGTTCGAGGTCGGCAAGGAGTTCGACCTGCCCGTCGTCGGCAAGCGCAAGGCTTATATGACCGGCCATGATGAGGTTCACTCGCTGTCGAAGAACATGGACGGGGCCGACGTGCGCTTCTGGATGGGCTTCGGCGACCATTACATCAACGTCTTCACGGTTCTGAAGAACCTGGGCCTCCTTTCAGAGCAGCCGGTCAAGACGGCCGAGGGCCTCGAGGTGGTGCCGCTGAAGGTGGTCAAGGCAGTCCTGCCGGACCCGGCGTCGCTCGCGCCCGGCTACGAGGGCAAGACCTGCATCGGCGATTTCGTGAAGGGCCTCAAGGACGGCAGGGAACACGAGGTGTTCATCTACAACGTCGCCGACCACAGGCAAGCCTATGAGGAAGTGGGCTCGCAGGGTATCTCCTATACGGCCGGCGTTCCGCCGGTGGCCGCCGCGATGCTGATCGCCAGCGGCGAGTGGGATGTGAAGCAGATGGCAAATGTCGAAGAACTGCCGCCCCGGCCCTTCCTCGACATCCTGAACCGCATCGGCCTGCCGACGCGCATCAGGGACGAGCAGGGGGATCGGGCACTCAGCTTTTCCTGAAAGACGCCGGGGCCCGAACGGGAGTCCGATTGCAGCCCGACCGTCATATGACGGCCGGGCTGCAATCGCCGCGACGCCCCCTCATTCCCGGCCCAGGAAATGCAGGATGTGATCGGCAAATTGCTCCGGATCCTGAAGCAGCGAAAAATGGCTGACTTCCGGCTGGATCAATAAACCCGCTGCGGGAATGCTGTCCGCGATGAACAGCGTGTCTTCTCGCCTGACGACCTCCTCATGGTCACCATCCACGACCCAAACGGGAACGGCGATGCTGCCGAGAGCCTCTGCGGTGAGGTTCGGTTGCGATTCCCACATCAGGTCCATCTGCTCACGGAAGTCGCCGTAGGCGCCGGGTGTGGGAGACAGTTTCACATATTCTTCGCGCGCCCTGTCGAGATAGGCTTTGAACAACACGTTTTGGTCCAGTGGGTAGAGGCCTGACGGCTTGCTGTTCGCTGCGAAAGCGAACACCCTGCTTATGCGTTCCGCATGGTCTATCGCGAGCTTCAGTCCGATGATCGCACCGTCGCTCCAGCCGACGATGGCGGCTTTCTGCAGGCCGAGGAAATCCATCAGCGCCACCACATCGGTTGCCATGAGGTCATAGCTCAAGGGTCGTTCATCCCGGGTGCTGCGGCCATGGCCGCGGCTGTCCATGACGATGACCTGATAGGAGCCGGCGAGCGTGGAAATCTGGTTTCCCCAATAGTTCGAATTGCCGAGTCCGCCGTGGAGCATGATGACGGGCTCGCCGCTGCCGTAGACCGCATGCCAGATCTTGATGCCGTTCACCGGCGCCTCTCCCTCGCGCCCTGCTGCGGGAAGGTCCGGCGTTTCCGGCAGCATCTCCCATCTCGGCTCCGCCATCGCCGTGCCAAGCGAGGCAGCGCCCGCAATCAAAGAGTACATGATTTTCGTTCCCCAGCGCTTCCCACGACCCGACTGGGTCGGGCTCTCTATTGTCGCCATCGTTTCCCCCGCCAGCGATTGTCAGTTTTCCATTCGCAGCAGCCCGCTTATTCGAAGAAGCTCCATCTGGCTTCTGACGCCTAGCTTGCCGTAGAGGCTCTTCACCTGGGTCCTGACCGTCTCCCGCGAGATGCCGGCGGCATCGGCGATCCGCGCCGCGTTCTGCCCCGAGATCAGACCCTGCATTGCCCGCAACTCCGCGGCCGTCAGACCATTCGCGCTTGCAAATCCCCTGAGATCCAGGGGCGGCTCCTTTGCTTGGGATTCGATCAGCACGATCACGGAAGGGCCTTCGAAATAGGCAGACTCGCAGTCCTTGCACGTGCGAATGAGCGTGAGCCTCGTCGAACCGAGGACGAAGGTCGTGGCCGTGTCTCCGTCGAAGCCGCGGCGGAGCATCCCATGGAGCGCCGCGTCAGCATCGCTGTCCCGGATATGCAGTTTTCCCCCGGGGGTCAGCCTCAGGACCCGTCCCGCTTCGACCATCGCCTGGCCCTGGGCGCCGAAATTGATCGCGCGAGCGCCTTCGTCGACGACGACGACGCCCAGCTCACTCTTCTGACATACGGAACGGCCAATTTCGGACGCGACGGCGCTCCGCCGGTTGGCGTACCGGAAGGCCCGCCGCAGATGCAGCGCCAACCGCGTCAGGAGATCGGCCACGTCCCGGTTCTTCTCGGGATCGGCTCTCGAGGTGGTAATCGACAGCAGCATTGACTGTCCGCGCTCTCTGGCGAGCGTCACGCCGACCGCGCTTTCCCCGACCATCGGTCGAAAGAAGTCGTTGTAGAAGGGTGTTTTCACGAATTGCTCGCGTGGCAGCATCTGCTCGGCGACGACACCGATCCCGATCTTCCGCCGAGAGGCTGCGGGCATCCACGGATTGAGCTTCGCATAGTGGCTGGCGTAGTCCGAGACGACGTCGGCCGGCAGACCCGATGTAAGCTCCCATGCCCCAGCCCCACTGTCGACGTCGTGATAGAACAAGGTCGATCGGCCGTCCGGAAGCGTAGCGGCCAAGCCGTCGAGAAAACTTTGCCACGTCGTCTCGTGAAGCAATGCGGAATAGATCCGGTCGGCAAGCCTGCTCTCGACTGCAGCTTCGATGCTCATGGCGGCCCCTCCTGCATAGTGGGCAGACCTGCTCCGGACTGCAGGTCCCCCGCCTGCAGTTCCTGAGCAGCCCAGGCTCTTACTATAGGCGATCAACCTCGAACTGGCATCACCCCGCGGGGTGAGCGTCTCGGCCGCTCGTCTGCGGCGCTCTCGGGGGAGCGTATCGTCCCGCGAAGGCCGGCCTCGCTCGTGCCGCGGGATGAGCCAGCCGATCGCTAACGCGGAACGGGAAAAATCATACTTTTTCGTGAGAAAACCTTTTCTCATCTTGACGGGCTCGCTGAGAAAAGGTTTTCTCACCTTGAGTTATATCAGGGAGGCGAAGCTGAGTTCGCAGCGCGGCAAGGGACATCGGGTCACGATTCACGATCTGGCAAGGGTTGCCGGCGTGAGCGTTTCGACCGTGTCCAAGGCCCTCAACGACAACGGCCGCATGGCCGCCGGAACGCGCGAGCGTATCAAGAATCTCGCGGCGGAAATCGGCTTTCGTCCGAACGCACTGGCGCGCGGCCTGCTCAGCAACCGCAGCTTTACAGTCGGCCTTCTGACCAACGATACCTATGGCCGCTTCACCCTTCCGGTAATGGCCGGCATTTCCGAGGCGCTGGTGGATCATGGGGTTTCGGTCTTCCTCTGCGCAATCGAGGACGACCCGGCGCTCGGGAAAATCCATGTCGACGCCATGCTGGACAAGCAGGTGGACGGCATCATCGCGACAGGCAAGCGGGTCGACAGGTCTCTCCCGGTCGATCTCGCCGGCCTGCCGGTGCCGGTCGTCTATGCTTTCACCAAGGGCGAGCCCGGCAGCGTGACGCTGACCTCCGATGACGGTCATGGCGCAAGACTGGCGGCAGAACGGCTGAAGAAGATGGGCCGCAAGCGGCTGTTGCACATCACAGGCCCGCTGGAATTTACCTCCGCGGTCGAGCGCGCCGAGGCATTTCGGGCCGTCGCCGGCGGTGGGGCGCCGGTCCTGCATGGGGTCTGGTCGGAGGCCTGGGGTCACGAGGCGATCGGCCGCATCTGGGATGCGGGCGGTGAGAGGCCCGATGGCGTCTTCTGCGGCAACGACCAAATCGCCCGCGGCGTGGTCGATGCGCTGCGCGAGCGCGGCGTCAAGGTGCCGGAGGATGTCTCCGTCATCGGCTTCGACAATTGGGAGATCATGGCGGCTCAGACGCGGCCGCCGCTGACGACCGTCGACATGAACCTGAAGGAGCTTGGGCGGGAGGCCGGGCTGATGGTGCTTGCACTTGCAGAGGGGCGGACGATCGAGCCCGGCCTGCGCAAGCTGCCCTGCCGGCTTGTCGTACGGGACTCCTGCGGAGGCGGGGGAAGACAGATCTGATTGAGGAGATGGGGTCACCCGGAGTGGCCCCGCATTTGGGAGGAATGCGAAATGTTCACGAAACTGATGGCAGCGACGGCCCTCATATCGGCCAGCATGATCTCGGTCGCATCGGCCGAGACGATCAGCATGTGGGTCCGCTCGGGTATCGGCGACTCGTTCAAGGAAGTCGTCAAGGCTTACAATGCAGGTCACGAGCACAAGGTGGAGCTCACGGAGGTGCCCTTTGCCGAGCTCGTGCAGAAATATGCTACTGCGATCGCCGGCGGCCAGGCGCCGGACGCGCTTTCGCTCGACCTGATCTACACACCGGCATTCGCTGCCGCCGGTCAGCTGGAAGACCTCACCGACTGGGCGAAGGCGCTGCCCTACTTCAATTCGCTCTCGCCCTCGCATGTGAAGCTTGGCACCTATGAGGACAAGATCTACGGCCTGCCGCTCACGGTCGAGACCTCGATCTTCGCCTGGAACAAGGACCTCTACAAAAAGGCCGGCCTCGACCCCGAAAAGGCACCGGAGACCTGGGAGGAGATCACCGCCAATGCCGAGAAAATCCGCGCGCTCGGTGGCGACACCTACGGCTTCTATTTCTCCGGGGGCGGCTGCGGCGGCTGCATGATCTTCACCTTCACGCCGCTGACCTGGGGCGCGGGCGCCGATATCCTTTCAGCCGACGGCAAGACCGCGACGCTCGACACGCCGCAAATGCGCAAGGCCGTGGACATCTACCGCAACATGGTCGAGAAGGATCTCGTTCCCGCGGGCGCCGCGAGCGACAACGGCGTGAATTTCCTCAGCTTCACCAATGGCAAGATCGGCCAGCAGAGCCTCGGCGCCTTCGCCATAGGCACGCTGGTGACGCAGCATCCGGAGATCGATTTCGGCGTGACGCTGATCCCGGGCGTCGACGGCAAGCCGTCCTCCTTCGCCGGCGGCGACAACTTCGTCGTCACCAAGGGCACGCCGAAGCTCGAAGAGGTGAAGGAATTCCTCGAATATACCTATTCGCCGGAAGGCCAGAAGATCATGGCGAAATTCGGCAGCCTGCCCACCCGCGGCGACATCGCCAATGAGGTGCTCGAAGGCCTCGACCCGCGCCTCAAGGTCGGGATGGAGGCGATCGCCGTTGCCCAGACGCCTTATACGCTGCAATTCAACGACCTGATCAACAGCGCCAACGGGCCGTGGGCGACCTTCACCAATGCTGCGATCTATGGCGACGACGTCGACGGGGCGTTCTCGAACGCACAAGACGAGATGCAGTCGATCATCGACGCCGGGCAGTAAGGCGGACACGAGGAAACTGCCGCTTCGCGGATGGCGGGTGGGGATAACCCCCTCCGCCACCAGTGCCCCGAAACTCTCGAAAGTGCATACATGACGACGTCAGCGCTCACATCCGCCAGGCACCGACGCCGCCCGAAGCGGCAACCCGGCTGGCGCGGGCTCATCTATATCGCGCCGGCGATGGCGCTCGTCACGCTCTTCTTCGTGCTGCCCGTGCTGTTCACCCTGTGGATGAGCCTGCACAAATGGCCGCTGCTCGGCGAGCCGGCCTGGATCGGCCTGCGCAACTATACGCGGATGTTCACCGATGCGCGGTTCTTCAACGCGCTCGGTTTCACCGCTCACTATACTCTGATCGTCACGATAGCGATTTTCGCGGTCGCCTTTCCGCTGGCGATTTTCGTGGAGAAACAAAGGCCGTTGGTCTCGCTCTACCGGACCATCGTCTTTCTGCCTGTCGTGGTGGGGCTCGCATCCGCCTCGCTGCTCTGGGTGTGGCTCGCCAATGTCGACAGCGGGCTTTTCGCGCCACTCTTCGATATGCTGGGCCTCACCTCCGGACGGATCAACCTGCTCGCCAAGTTCGATACCGCGTTTCTGACCATCATCGTCATGGTGGTCTGGAAGATCGCCGGCTTCACCATGATCATCCTGCTGACGGGGCTGCAGGGCA
This sequence comes from Sinorhizobium sp., assembly GCF_059070375.1. NCBI lineage: Bacteria > Pseudomonadati > Pseudomonadota > Alphaproteobacteria > Hyphomicrobiales > Rhizobiaceae > Sinorhizobium > Sinorhizobium sp. The sequence continues at coordinate 1,316,425 of NZ_JCACWC010000002.1, read as the reverse complement.
TCCCGGCCGAACTGACCGAGGCCGCGCGCATCGACGGCGCCGGCCGCTGGCAACGCTTCCGCCACCTGACGCTGCCCCTGATGCGCCGGACCATGGCGCTGGCGCTCATCCTTTCGGTCACCGGCTCGATCCTCGCCTTCGACCAGTTCTACATCATGACCAGCGGCGGCCCGCAGAACAAGATGATCTCCGTCGTCTACTATATCTTCAACCAGTCCTTCGTGTCCTTCAATCTCGGCTACGGCGCGGCACTGTCGATCGCGCTCCTCCTGATCCTGGTGACGCTCAGCGTCGTCCAGCTCTGGCTGCTCAAGGTGGGGGACGAACGCCCATGAGGACGCGCCGCGAAATCCGCGCCCGCAAGGCACTCCGGGACAGGATCGTCTATCACGGCATCGGCATCGGCACGGCCTTCTTCTTCCTGGCGCCCTTTGCCGTTTCCTTTCTTGCCTCCTTCCGGCCGAACAGCGAGTCCGGCAGGCCGCCGCTGCCGCCATGGCCGATCTCGGGGCTGAGTTTCGACGCCTACCGGGCGCTCGACAGCTTCGGTGCCGGCATCTGGCAGCACATGTTCAATTCGCTCCTCGTGTCGATCGGAACGGTCGCTCTGACGGTCGCCGTCAGCGTGCTCGCCGGCTACGGCTTCTCCCGCTACCGCTTTCCCTTCAAGAACGCGCTCTTCGTGCTGATCATCGCGACGCTGATGATCCCGTTCCAGTCGATCCTGACGCCGCTCTTCATCATCCTGGCGCGGCTCGGGCTCAACAATTCGCTCATCGGGCTGATGCTCGTCTATGTGACGCTGCAGCTTCCCTTCTCCGTCTTCATGATGCGCAACGCCTTCGATGCCGTGCCGAAGGAAATCGAGGAGGCGGCGCGCATCGACGGCGCCCGCGATCTGAAACTGCTCGTGCGGGTGTTGCTGCCGCTGGTCATGCCCGGAATTGCGACCGTGTCGATCTTCGCCTTCCTCAATGCCTGGAACGAATTCTTCGCCGCGCTCGTCCTTCTGTCCAGCAACGACAATTACACGCTTCCCGTTCTGATGACCGCCGTGCGCGCCGGCCGTCTCGGCGCGATCAACTGGGGCGCGGTGCAGGCCGGCGTCGCGGTGATGGTCGTTCCCTGCCTGTTCGTCTTCCTTCTTCTGCAACGCTATTACATGCGCGGGCTGATGGCCGGCGCGGTGAAATGATCCGAGAGAAAGAAACCTCATGACAAAGACCGTGAAAGACCGCCAGTTCCGCCCCGTTGCCGTTCCCGATGTCGAACTCGGCGGATTCTGGGGCAAATGGCAGGATGCCGTCTGCCAATCCACCGCCGAAACCCTGCTCGACCGCTGCGTCGAGGCTGGCATGATCAAGGCGATCGACGTCAGTGAGCCAAGCCCCGGTATCGTCATCCCCATCCAACCCTGGGGCGGTACCACCCAGATGTTCTGGGACTCCGACCTGGGCAAGTCGATCGAGACGATCGCCTATTCGCTCTACCGCCGCCCCAATCCGGAACTCGAGGCGCGTGCCGACCGGATCATCGACATGTACGAGAAGCTGCAGGACCGGGACGGATATCTCAATGCCTGGTTCCAGCGCGTGCAGCCCGACAGGCGCTGGACCAACCTGCGCGACCACCACGAGCTCTATTGCGCCGGCCATCTGATCGAGGCTGCCGTCGCCTATTACCAGGCGACCGGCAAGCGCAAGCTTCTCGACATCATGTGCCGCTTTGCGGACTATATGATTACGGTCTTCGGGCACGGCGAAGGGCAGATTCCGGGTTATTGCGGCCATGAGGAGATCGAGCTCGCGCTCGTCAAGCTTGCGCGCGTGACGGGCGAAAAGAAGTATCTCGACCTTTCGAAGTTCTTCATCGACGAGCGCGGCACGGAGCCGCATTTCTTCACCGAAGAGGCCAAAAGGGATGGCCGCGATCCGGAGAGTTTCATCCAGAAGACCTATGAATACGGTCAGGCGCATCAGCCGGTGCGCGAGCAGAAAAAGGTCGTCGGCCACGCCGTGCGCGCGATGTATCTCTATTCCGGCATGGCCGACATCGCGACCGAATACAGGGACGACAGCCTGACGGCGGCCTTGGAAACGTTGTGGGACGACCTCACCACGAAGCAGATGTACATTACCGGCGGCATCGGTCCGGCAGCCTCGAACGAGGGTTTCACCTGCTATTACGACCTGCCCAACGACACGGCCTATGCCGAGACCTGTGCCTCCGTCGGCCTTGTCTTCTGGGCGAGCCGCATGCTCGGCCGCGGCCCGAACCGCCGCTATGCCGACGTCATGGAGCAGGCGCTTTACAACGGCGCCTTGCCGGGTCTTTCGATCGACGGCAAGACCTTCTTCTACGACAACCCGCTCGAAAGCACTGGCGGGCACCACCGATGGAAGTGGCATCATTGCCCCTGCTGCCCGCCCAATATCGCGCGGCTCGTGACCTCGATCGGTTCCTTTATGTATGCGGTCGCGGAGGACGAGATCGCAGTCCATCTCTACGGAGAAAGTACGGCGCGGCTGAAACTCGCGAACGGCGCAGAGGTCGAGCTCAGGCAGGAGACCAGCTACCCCTGGGAGGGGGCGATCGCCTTCACGACGAGGCTCGCCAGGCCGGCGAAGTTCGCGCTGTCCTTGCGCATACCGGAATGGGCGGTCGGCGCGACGTTAAGCGTCAACGGTAGGATGCTCGATCTCTCGGCTCATTTGACCGGCGGCTATGCCCGCATCGAACGCGAATGGTCGGACGGCGACCGGGTGGCGCTTTATCTGCCGCTGGCGCTTCGGCCGCAATATGCCAATCCGAAGGTCCGGCAGGATGTCGGCCGCGTGGCGCTGATGCGCGGCCCGCTGGTCTATTGCGTCGAAGCCACGGACAATGGCGAGGATCTGAACGCAATTGTGCTTCCCCGTGAACTGCCGGCTGCCGAAACGGTCGTGCTCGATGATCTGAACGGTGCGATTGCCATCGACATTTCCGTCGAGCGCGAGGAGACGGAGGACTGGGGAAAGGCGCTTTACCGACAGACGAGGCCTGAGCGCCGCCCGCACAAAGCGCGCTTCGTGCCCTATCATCTCTGGGACAACCGGGCGCCGGGAGAGATGCTCGTCTGGGTCCAGTCGGAAAAGTAGGCGACCTCCAGGATGGCGAACGGCATCAGCAACAAGAGCGTCGTGCTCAGCGACATACGCAAGAGTTATGGCGGCCTGGAGGTTATCCATGGCATCGACCTGACGATCGAGGAAGGCGATTTCGTCGTCTTCGTCGGCCCGTCGGGCTGCGGAAAATCGACCCTGCTGCGAATGATCGCGGGGCTCGAAGAGGTGACCGAGGGGGAGATCGCAATCAAGGGCAGGGACGTGACAGACCTCGACCCCTCCGAGCGCGGCATCGCCATGGTCTTCCAGTCCTACGCGCTCTACCCGCATATGAGCGTCAGCGACAATCTCGGCTTCGGGCTCAAGATGGCGCGAACGGATTCGGCCGAAATCGAGCGCCGCGTCGCACAGGTCTCGGCCATTCTCAAGATCGACCATCTGCTCGACCGAAGACCCGGGCAGCTTTCCGGAGGCCAGCGCCAGCGCGTGGCGATCGGCCGGGCGATCGTGCGCAAGCCCGACGTCTTCCTGTTCGATGAGCCGCTTTCCAACCTCGATGCGGAACTGCGCGTCTCGATGCGCATCGAGATTGCCCGCCTGCACCGCGAGCTCGGCAACACGATGGTCTATGTCACACACGATCAGACGGAAGCGATGACGCTGGCCGATCAGATCGTCGTGCTTAGGGACGGCCGGATCGAGCAGGCCGGCAGCCCCCGCGACGTTTACGAGGATCCGGCCAACATGTTCGTGGCAGGCTTCATCGGTTCGCCACGGATGAATTTTCTCGATGCGGAATGGCAGGGGGACGGGACGATCCGGGTGGGCGAGACCACACTCGAGGCAGCGATCGACGGCGGCAGCCTGAGGCACGGCGAGCGCCTGCTTTTCGGCATAAGGCCCGAACATATCGCCGTGGCGGAGCCGGGACCGGAACGGATCACTGCCCAGGTCGAGTTCTCGGAATATCTCGGTGGAACGCGCTACCTCTACTGCCAGCTCGAAGACGGCCAGAGCCTCGTCGTCGAACAGCGCGAGGGTCCGAACTGGCAGGCAGGGGAAAGACTTTCTTTCGCCGTACCGGAGGACCGAAGGCGGTTCTTTGCCGAAGACGGGCGGCGCTTGCGGTAGCGAGCCGGCGCCCCGCTCAACTGCCGCATGGCCGTGCTTGGTTATGCAGATGCAGGGGGCTACATTTAAAGAAGCGATCCACATGGAGGGCCGGCGTGCCGATCAATGTCAACAACCCCGAGGCGGATGCCCTGAGACGCGAAAGGCGTACCGATCCTGGTCACCGACGACGAGTTTCGGCAGACCGCGCTGATTAAGTGCAGCCGGAGTGTCTTCCATCGGAAAGCACCGCAAGGGGGCCTGAAGTTCCCGCCCTTGGGGGGCTCCTTCTACGAAGTATTTTCAATAGCAGCCGGCTTCCACACCAGATCCCTGTCGGCCATGCCTGAAAGATCCAAGGTTACCCGAATACCGTTCCTGATTCGCCGTCGTAAGAGATCGGTGCGATCAGGTGTCGTCCGAAGCAAAGCGCTCCGATGGAGTGCGCTCAACTGAGAGCGCGAGATTCTTAGCTCCAAGGCAAGTAAGCGATCGAGGCGCGTACTGCTCGGGAATGGAACTGAAAGCTCGATCTCCAAGTGCTCCCAATCAGCAACCTCGTGCAGCAGCTCCTTTTGAACCTCGAATTCGGAAAACTCATCGATCCTTTGCGACTTCCGCCTGAGTGCTTCGAGATTGAAAGTCTCCGCTTGAATCCAAGAGGGATCGTTGGACTGTAGTGCGTCGAGGACAGCGGGACGGATGTCGCGAACATTTCGGCGTTCGAATATTGGGCGGTTCCAGGTCCTGTCGCACGTCGAGCATTTGTAGATAAGCCATGCATCAAGCTTCCGACCATTGGCATTAAGCCTGATCTTGTTGCTGCTTTCGAAGGCTCTAACGCCGCCGCATCCGCTGCATGCTACCCAAGGCTGAGGGGGGATTAGGGGAATGATGGTCCAACGGACCTGAAGTGTATTGCACATACCGTCTTGGCCTTCCTTTCGGAAGTCCACCAAGATGGGAGCGTGAGAAAGCCCTTAGGGCACGGCATGGCGGCGTTCGGGGGGTGAAGAGCTGAGACAGCGGGGCTGCACTTGGCACATTTAAACGATGCCAGACCGGTCTCATGCCACCACCCGATGAACACATTCATACCCCACCGACTCTCGTCGGCCGGCGGCAGTACGGGTGAGAAATGGATTGAGACCGGTTTTTACTTAGGCAAAGTGGACCTCTGCATGCCAACGCTCTTCACCAAAGCGATAACAAATGATCCGCTTGAGATGGAGTCCTCATTACGGCAGAACCGACAAACATGTCGCGTGCTGCATTTTTGCAACTCTGCGATGTGGTCGGGTCGTGTAGACCACTCGTTTTCCGCGTCTGATGGCTGCGTCCACGGCGGCCGTGTTCACACGTCTTAGGAAGGTAGATTGGACGGTTTCGCTACCTTGTGTTAGCGTGTACACAACCGAATACAGGATAATGTCATGCCCGTCAGCACCACCATGACCATTCGGGTCAGCCCCGAGTTAAAGAAAAAGCTCGATCGGATCGCTAGCGCCACTTCGCGCAGCCGCTCCTTCCTCGCGGGCGAAGCCCTGGCTGCCTATGTGGACCGGGAGCTTGAAATCATCGACGGGATCAAGCGCGGCATGGCTGATGCCGAAGCTGGCCGCCTCGTTCCGCATGAAGAGGCCATGGTTGAAATTTTCGGCTTGATCCGGAAGGCCGAGACCGGCAAGGGCGATAAAGTTTGAGGCGGCCTGTTCAGTGGTCGCGTGCAGCTCTGGATGACCTCAAGGATCAGGTTTTCTTTATTGCACGGGAAGACCCGGATGCAGCGGCAAGAGTGGCGGGCCGGGTTCGCGATACGGCCGCAGCACTCGGCGAGATGGCGACCGGGAGGCCGGGGCGGGTGATCGGCACGTACGAGAAGTCCATCAACCGCTTGCCCTATGTAATCGCATATGCACTGATGAGCCACGGCGACCGCGAAAGCGTCATGATCCTGCGCGTCATCCACACCGCGCGGGAATGGACAGCCGAGGAGTGGCCGCCTTAAAGCACGTCCAGGAAAAGTGTGTAACGGTTCTCCGGCCGGAAGTGCGTTGGGTCAAATGCTCTACAGCGCCGCGTGTCAGACACGCAAAAGTCCTGCAGCACTTTGATCTGCTGCATGTCTTTGCCCTTCAATCGATTACGATTAAGGAAACGTGCCGTAGGCCTACTTTGCCTCTCGTTCAGCCCTCGCCGATGGTAAATGTCGGTGCTTCTGGCGGTTCGGATCCGCGATAGTGGCTCGGCGGCAGGCCGATCACACGCTTGAAGGCGCGGCTGAACGAGGCTTCCGAGTCATAGCCCAGGCGGCGCGCGACGACGGAGATGCGCATGCGGTCGCGGGTCAGCCATTGCCGTGCCTGATGCATGCGCACCTGCGTGAGGTAGCGGGCCGGCGTCTCGCCGACCACGGCGGCGAACTGCTGCGCGAAGCCGGAGCGCGAGGCGCCCATGAGCCTGGCGAGGGAATCCACGGTCCAGCTCTTTTCCGGATCGAGGTGCATGGCCGCGATTACGCGGCCCAGCCCGGGATGGCGGACCGCCGCCACCCAGCCATTGGTATTGCCGCATCCGTGCTCCACCCAGGAACGGATGATGAGCGCCGCGAGCACGTCGGCCAGCCGCGCCAGCACGCCGCCGGAGCCGACGCGACTGGCGCCGACTTCCCGCGCCATGGCGTCGAGCATGTGCGGGATCGCCGGCTCGCTTGCCGTCAGGGCGTCGATGCGCATCACGTCGGGCATCATGCGCAACAACGGATGCATGGCATCCATGTTGAACCGCAGACTGCCGCAGAAAAGGATGGTGGTCTTGCCGCGCCCGCCCCCGCAGACGTCGTAGACGCAATGGCATACCTCCTGGACCGAATAGGCTTCGAGCGGCGACAGCTTCTCGCCGGGCGCACTCGCCAGCGCATGCGCGCCGCCACGCGGCAGAAGCACGGCATCGCCGCGCTTCAGTTCGATCCAGTCTCCGTCGGCCACCCGCAGCCAGCAGTCTCCGCAGATGAAGTGGAAGCGTGCCGCCTCCTGCGCCGGAAATGAAATTCCCCAGGGCGCGGTCAATTCGCAACGGACGTAATCGACGCCGTCGAGGCGCAGGCCGCGCAGAAGTTCGCTGAGAAAATCCTCCGAAGCGAAAGAGAATGTTTTGGACGAATGATCAAGCATTGCGGAATTTCTAGCATGGAATGTCCAGGGCGTCACGCCTTATCTAAGCCGGACCCTCTCAAGGAGACCGCTCTTATGACAGATACAGCGACCACTTTGGACGCCACGTTCATACCGGAAAGCGAGGAGCGAATCGATCCGGCATGGGCCGGGGTCGGCTCCCTCGCGCTCGGCGTGTTCGGCCTCGTCACCGCAGAATTCCTCCCCGTCAGCATTCTCACGCCGATGGCCGCCGATCTCGGTATCAGCACGGGCACGGCCGGCCAGGCGGTGACGGCGACCGCCGTCGTCGGCGCGGTCGCCGGGCTGACGATCGCCATCGCCACGCGCCGGTTCGACCGCCGGCTCGTGCTTTGGGGCTTCACCCTGGCGCTGATCGCCTCCAGCCTGCTTGCGGCTTTCGCCACCAATCTCGCCATGCTCCTTGCCGCACGCGTCGTCCTCGGCATCGGGCTCGGCGGCTTCTGGTCGATGATGGCGGCGATCGCCTTGCGACTCGTGCCGATGTCGCTCGTGCCTCGTGCCATGTCGATCGTCTTCACCGGCGTCTCGGTGGCGACGGTCTGTGCGGCGCCTTTAGGCGCCTATATCGGCGATCTCTGGGGCTGGCGAGCTGCATTCCTGATGGCTGCGGCGGTCGGTGCCGTAACGCTGATCGTACAGATGGCGACCATACCGCGGCTGCCGCCGCAATCGGCGCCGAGCATGAAGCTTCTGTTCGACCTCATGCGCATGCCGAGCATCCGAATCGGGATCATCACCGTCCTGCTTTTCGTCTCCGGCCACTTCGCCGGCTTCACCTATGTGCGCCCGTTCCTCGAAAACGTCCCGGAGTTCGGCATCGAGGCGATCTCCCTGATCCTGCTGGCTTACGGCATCGGCGGCTTCTTCGGCAATCTCGCCGGCGGGCTCATCATCGAACGCAGCATCACGGCGGCCGTGAGCCTCGGAACGCTGCTCATCGCGGCGATGGCGTTCGCCCTCGTGACCTTCGGTTCGCTCGATGTCGTGTCGGCCGTGGCGGTGACCCTATGGGGCTTCGCATTCGGGGCGCTGCCCGTCGCCGTCCAGACCTGGATGGTGCGAGCCGCACCCGACCATGCGGAAAGCACCGGCGGTCTCATCGTTGCGACCTTCCAGGTCGGCATCGCCAGCGGAGCTGTTCTCGGGGGGCTCTTCGTGGACAGCTTCGGCCCGCTCGGTGCCATCACCTATTGCGCCGTCGCGACGCTCGCGAGCGGGCTCTATGTCATGGCCTCGCGGCGCAGCATAGAGGTCTGACTTCCGTCCGGTCGCGGCATCGTATCAGCGCCGTTCCGGGAAGAGCGCTTTAAGCCCTTCCGGCGACGGCGCGGCGATGCCGCGCTCGGTGATGAGTCCAGTGATCAGGCGCGCGGGCGTCACGTCGAAGGCGGGATTTGCCGCGGGACTGCCCTCCGGCGAGATGCGAACGCTGGCGATGGAGCCGTCGGACGCGCGTCCCTGCACGAAGCTCACCTCGTCGCCGGGCCGTTCCTCGATCGGAATTTCCTTGACCCCGTCATGGACCGTCCAGTCGATCGTGGGCGACGGCAGAGCGACATAGAAGGGCACGTCGTTATCCCGTGCGGCGAGGGCCTTGAGGTAGGTGCCGATCTTGTTGCAGACGTCGCCATTGGCCGTGGTGCGGTCGGTGCCGACGATCACCATGTCCACGTCGCCGTGCTGCATGAGATGGCCGCCGGCATTGTCGACGATCAGCGTGTGTGGCACGCCATGGCTGCTCATCTCCCAGGCGGTGAGATAGGCGCCCTGATTGCGCGGCCGCGTCTCGTCGACATAGACGTGCACCGGTATGCCTTCCTCGACCGCCATGTAGATCGGCGCCGTCGCGGTGCCGTAATCGACGGTTGCCAGCCAGCCGGCATTGCAATGGGTGAGGATGCGAACCGGCTCGCCCGGCCTCTTCTTTGCGGCGATTTCGCGGATGACGTTGAGGCCGTTCGCACCGATGGCGCGGTTGAGTTCGACGTCCTCTTCGGCGATTTCCGCGGCGCGCTCGTAGGCGGCGTCCGCGCGTCCTGCTTCCGGCAGCGGGCGGAGATGATCCCGCATCGCGTCGAGGGCCCAACGCAGGTTGATGGCGGTCGGTCGCGTTTCGTGAAGCTCGTCCCGGACGGCATCAAGATGCACATCCGATGGGTCCTCCGCCATGGCAATGGCAACGCCGTAGGCGGCGGTGACGCCGATCAGCGGCGCGCCGCGCACCCACATGTCGCGAATGGCGACGGCCACGTCGGCAACAGTCTTCAGCGTCACGACACGCAAGTCGTGCGGCAGCCACCGCTGGTCGATGATGTCGACGGAGCGGCCATCCTCGTTGAGCCAGATCGTGTGGTAATGACGTTCTCCGATTTTCACGCGAGTGTCTCCTTCTGAAGCCGCTCCGCCGTGGCGCGGATGTCCCTGAGGCTGTGGATGCGATGCCGGTTGACGGCGAGATGACGTCCAAGCTTCAACGCCTTGCTTTCGCAGGCGGCGCGGCGGTCGGGATCGGCAATCGTTTCGAAATCGGCATTGTGGGCGAGGCCGAGAATGCGGCGGTGGATCTCAATTCCGGCAAAGCCCAGCATCTCGCGCCAGATTTCCTCGATGACGATGTTGAGCGCCTGCTCGGCGCCGAGCGCGTCGTTCCTGTCCTCGAAAACGCGCGCCTGGTAAAGCATGCCCATGCGCTCGGTCCGCCAGAGTCGGGCAAATTCGGAGCGGAACGTTTCCCAGATCGTTTCGATCGTCTCGAGCAGATAGGTGCGCATGCTGTCGCGCGCGCCGGTCGTGCTCTCCTGGCCGCTCTGCGAGAAGTAGCTCATCCAGAAATTGGCGAGAAGCATCCCGACGTCGAAGCTGATCGGTCCGTAGAAGGCGAATTCCGGGTCTATGACGCGGGTCTCGGCGTCCGTGACCATCACCGAACCGGTATGCAGGTCGCCGTGGCAGAGCGTTTCGGCCTTGGCGGAGAAGAGATGCTTCAGCCGCTGCGCCTCGACCTTGAGGTCACGGTCGGAACGGAGCTCCGTCACGATCGGGTCGAGCTGCGGCGCGGTGTGGCGGTTGAGTTCGGCTTCGAAATAGGGATCGGAAAAAACGAGATTTTCGGTGATGTCGCACAGTTCGACATTGTCTGCAAATAGCGCCAGGTCCGCTTTCTTGTCGCGCGTCGCCATGGAAAGGTCCGAGCCGCGGAAAAGCGTGCGAGCGGCAAAGAGCCCGAGATCGCAGCCTATATTGGGCAATTCGCGTCCATCGATCAGCGCGCGGCGCAGGATGACGTGCGGCGTCAGATACTCCATGACGATCAGCGCCTGCGTCTCGTCGAAGAAGAAGATCGCCGGCACCATGCCGGGAGCACGCGCGGCCTGACGCACCAGCGCGTGGTATTCGAAGAAGGAGCGTTTCAGAGGCAGTGGCCAGCTCTCGCCGACAAGGCGCACATAAGGCAACGCCTGCTTCACGACCGCCGTGCCTTTGCTGCCGGTGACGATGAAGACGAGGTTGAGATTGCCGTCACCGACCTCCTTGACGGTCCAGTGCGAGACGTCCTCGCCGATCTTCTCCCTGAGAGCGGAATTGCCGCCGAGCCGATGCGGCAATGTTTCGGCGCTGAGCGCCTCGAAGACTTGCTTGTCCATATCGTCCTCCTCCTGCGCATGGCGCGGCCTCCACCACCCGCCGCCACGGCACAGCTAAGGCGCCATTCTGGCAAATGTCAATGACCTTGACATTTGATGAATGGCTATCCTAACGTGCAGCGTCGGGAGGAGACAATGAGCGGACAGGCTGTGTTTCGCATCGAGGGCGTGCGCAAATCCTTTGGACCCGTGCAGGTCCTTCAGGGGGTGGATCTCGATCTGAAGGCCGGCGCGGTAACGATTTTGATGGGCGCCAACGGCGCCGGAAAATCCACCCTCGTGCGCATTCTCTCCGGCGTCTATGCGCGCGACGCCGGCGCGATAACGCTTGCGGATGCAGCTTTCGAGCCGGTGACGCCCGCCGAGGCGATCCGCGCCGGCGTCGTCACCGTGCACCAGAACATCAACGACGGGGTCGTCGCCGACCTCGATGTCGCAACCAATCTGACGTTCGACCGGCTGAACGGGCGTGGCTCGCGGTTCTTCTTCAATCCCCGGCGCGTCCGGCGCGAGGCGGCCGCGGTCGCCGCCCATATGGGGCTCTCCATCGATCTTGCCGCCAACGTCAACGACCTGACGCTTGCCGACCGGCAGATGGTGGCGATTGCCCGGGCGATGTCGCATGAGCCGAAGGTGCTTATCCTCGACGAGCCGACCTCCTCCCTCTCGAGCGCCGAAGCGGACCGCCTCTTCGATCTGGTCGACCGGCTGAAGGCACGCGGCGTCGCCATTCTCTATATCTCGCACCGCATGTCGGATATCCGCCGTCTCGCCGACCGCATCGTCTCGCTTCGCGATGGCCGGATCACGGGCCGTTTCGACGGGCCCGACCTCGACTATGAGGGCGCCGTCGACGCGATGCTGGGCCGCAAGGTTTCGGCCGGCAAAATCGCGGTGCACAAGGCCGGCGGGCCGATCTTCAAGGTGCGCGGCCTGAAGCTCTCCGACCATGCGCGGCCTTTCGATTTCGATCTCCTCGACGGCGAGATCGTCGCGGTCACCGGCCTGGTTGGGGTCGGCAAGACGGCGCTTGCCGAAACGCTGTTTGGTGCGCGCTCCCCGCTGGCCGGCGAAATGACCCTTGACGGCTTGCGCTATGCGCCGAAGACAACCGGGCAGGCGATTGCGCGCGGCGTTTTCCTCGTTGCGAAGGACCGCGCCGAAAGCGGCATCGTGCCCGAATTCAACATCTACGAGAACATCAGCCTGCCGTTTCTGAGCAGGCTCTCCCGCTTCGGCATATCGAGCCGCAGGGCTGAAAGAGAGAAGGCGCGCGGGCAGATCACCTCGCTCGGCGTCATCTGCCGAAACGAACGCGACGAGATGCAGACACTTTCGGGCGGAAACCAGCAGAAGGTGATGGTCGGGCGCTGGCTTTGCGAGCCTTCCCGATTGCTCATCCTCGACGAGCCGTTCCAGGGCGTCGACATCGCCGCGCGCCGGGACATCGGCAACAAGCTGCGCATCTCGGCCGCGGGCCGTTCCACCATCCTCTTCCTGACCGAACTCGACGAAGCGTTCGAGGTCGCCGACCGCATCCTCGTCATGTCGGAGCAGACCATCGTCGGCGAACATCGGAACACTGAAGTCGATGTCGAGCGCCTGCTGTCGGAGATCGCCGGTCAATCCCATCAGCAGGTCATGCATTATGAGCAGTGAACAGAGCAAATCCGCCGCGGCCCCCGTACTTCCAGGCCCGTGGAGCATCAGGGAAACCGCGATCAAGTACGGCTTCCTCATGCTGCTCGCCGGCATGGTTCTTTATTTCTCGCTCGTAACCGGAGGTTTTGCCTCCCCTCAAAGCGCCGTCTTCATTTTGCAATCGGTGTCGATCACCGGCATTCTGGCCCTCGGCGTGACGGCGACGCTTGTCGTCGGGGGGTTCGACCTGTCCATAGGCTCGGTCGCCACCACGGCGATGATGGCTTCGTCCTATGTCATGGTGGTGATGGGGGGTGACGCGCTTACGGCGGCGCTCGTCTGCCTTGCCGTCGGCGCGCTCGTCGGCCTGGTCAACGGCTTCATCATCGTCTACATGCGCGTTCCGGACCTTCTGGCTACCCTCGGCATGATGTTCCTGCTGCTCGGCCTTCAGCGCATCCCGACCGAGGGCCGCTCGATTGCCGCGGGCATGACGCTGCCCGACGGTTCGGTCGCGACCGGCACTTTCAGTCCGGCTTTCCTTGCGCTCGGGCGCCACCGCTTCGATCTGGTCCTGCCGAACCTCGTGCCGGTCTCGGTCGTGGTGCTCGTGGTGCTCGCCGTGGCGATCTGGTTCTTCCTCGAATACACCCGCTTCGGCCGCATAATGTATGCGGTCGGATCCAACGAGCGCGCGGCCGCGCTCGCGGGGGCGCCGGTCAATGCCTACAAGATCTCGGCCTACGTCATTTCCGGCGTCTTCGCCTCTATCGGCGGCATTCTGCTCGCAGCACGCCTCGGCCGCGGCGATATCGCTTCCGGAAACAACCTGCTGCTCGACGCCGTCGCCGCCGCGCTGATCGGTTTTGCCGTGCTGGGAGCGGCCAAGCCGAATGCTTTCGGTACCGCCGTCGGCGCGCTTTTCGTCGGCATCCTCCTGCAGGGCCTGACGATGATGAATGCGCCGTACTACACGCAGGATTTCATCAAGGGCGCGGTACTCGTCGTCGCCCTGATCTTTACCTTTGCGCTCTCGAAAAGAGGCAAACGCTGAGGAGACCTCGGCGGACCGTCAAAGTTCATCAGTGGAGGAGACTGACATGGACATAACTCGTAGAACCCTGGGCAGATGGACGCTCGCGCTTATCGGCGCGGCTGCCTTCGCAGTGCCGTCCCTTGCGTCCGACATGCCGAAGCCGTTCGACAAGCCCGGCGACGTGAAGATCGCGCTCGTGCGTTACCTTTCGACCGGCGATTTCTTTCAGTCCTATCTCGCAGGCGTCGAAGCGCAGGCCAAGGCGCTCGGGGTGCAGCTTCAGATCTTCGACAGCCGTCAGGACGCCGCGCTCCAGGCCGATATGGTCGATCAGGCGATAGCGCTCGGAGTGGATGGCATCATCATCCAGCACGGCCTGACCGAATCCATGAAGGAAGCTGCACAGCGCGCGGTCGATGCCGGCATCAAGGTCGTCGCCTTCGACGTGAATGTCGAGAACGAGAAGATCCCGCAGATCGAACAGTCCGACCGCGACCTCGCCCGCCTCGCCCTCGAACAGGCGATCAAGGATAACGGCGAGAGCTTCAAGGCGGGTTACGTCTACGTCGCCGGGATCGCGCCGCTCGACCGCCGCGACGAGACCTGGAAGGAATTCAAGACGAAATATTCCGGCATCGAGGAAGCTGCCCAGTTCGGCACGATGGACAACCCGATCGCAAATTCCGTCGCCAACCAGGCCCGTTCCGTGATTTCAGCCAACCCGGACATCACGGTGATGTTCGCCCCCTATGACGAATTCGCCAAGGGTGTGAAGATCGCGGTCGACGAGGCGGGCCTCTCCTCCAGCGTGAAGATCTACTCGGCCGACATCTCGACCTCGGACATCGCCGCCATGCGGGAGGCGGGCTCGGCCTGGGTGGCGACCGCCGCGACGAATCCCGCCGTCGTCGGCCAGGTCTCGGTGCGTTCGCTCGCCATGCTGCTTGCCGGCGAGGATCCCGGCCGTCAGGTGATCGTGCCGCCGACGCTGATCACCCAGAAGGACCTGAGCGATCAGGACATCAAGAACATGGAAGAACTCGGCGTGAAGCTGCCGCAATTCGCTCATGCCGACGTCGCCATGCCGGCCTGGATGCCGAAGCCCTGATTGCGTGCGCCGCGCGTCCCGATGGACGCTCGGCGCGCATTTCAACGATCGCGGCTCCAGCGGTCCATGATCCGTCGCGCCATCGAGGCGGTGACGACCAGATGCGAAGCAAACCCGCCCTTCAGAGCCGCCACCAGCGGCTCGAACTTGCTGTCCTCCTGCACCACCAGCATGCGCTTCCGGATCGCGCGGATGGAGTCGAGGTCTGCCGAGATGCAGCGTCGATTATGCGCGCAGTCCATCCACTGACCGTCGAGATCGATCAGTTGTCCGGCGATGACGCCGGCTGCTCCCCTTTTGCCCATGGCATGCATGTCTTTCGCCGAAAGGGCACCGCATTTGACGAGGTGGCTGTCCTCCTCGATCCCCCCGACGGAGTAGAGTGCGAGCTTGCAGTCCGAAATCGTGGCAAGTTGCTCCCGGATGACGGGCTCGCGGCGCAACTCCTCTGCAAGCCGCCCGGATGAGAGGACGAGGGGCGCATAGAAATTGATGCCTTCGGCATTGAGACGACGGGCGATTTCCGTCGTGCACTGATCCGGGCGGTAGGAGTAGGGAGCGCCGAGATTGCCGCAGAGCTGCACGACCGACACGCCCCGAAGATCGGCGAACGGCATGACGTCCGCTATGTGATACACGGTGCGGCCCCAGGCGACCCCTATCCGGTCCCCCTTGTTGATGAGCTCCAGGAAAACCGAGGCCGCCACCACGGGCATCTCGACGGCCGGGTCCATGGCCTGCCGGTCCTCGGGGACGATCCAGACGCTCGTCAGTCCCGCGGCGTCCTCCAGCTCGCGGGCAAGGACGTCGTCGGAGAAGAGCTCCGTCGATGTGGTGATGGTGACGATGCCCATCTCGCGCGCCTTGCGCAGATACATGGCGATGGAAGCACGCGAGATTTCCAGCCGCTGGGCGACTTCATCCTGGCGCAGGCCGTGCGTATAGTAGAGCCAGGCGGCCTTGTGGATGATCTGGTCGTTGGCGCGGATCGGCATGGAGCTCTTTCGGACGGAGATGCTGACATAATTCATCACGTGTGACAAATGTCAAGTGTCGCGGCTTCGACCCGGAATAGGATGCGGCCGCGGCGACGCACCGGTTGCCAGCTGTCCAGCTCCGTTGGCGATGCCGGCGCTCTCTGGACACCCACCGGCACAAAGACATATGATCGCAATCCCGATTAAAGCGATACTCACATCATGAACATGGTCAAGCCGCCGTTGCCGCCAGAGAGCAGCCAGGGGGATAGAATCCAGTCCAATCCAGTGCGGCTAGGTGCGCGCTTGAGGCTCGCCCGCCAGACGCGAGGGCTCACGTTGAAGGGGCTGGCGCAGGCCGCCGAATGTTCGGAGAGCCTGCTTTCCAAGATCGAGAACGGCAAGGCTTCCCCCTCTCTCCCTATGCTGCACCGCCTAGTGAGGGCGCTCGATTCCAATATTGGCTGGATGTTCGAAGAGACCGACGGCGAGGAGGGGGTGGTGTTTCGCGCCGGCACCCGTCCGTTGATTGCACTCGACCCGCTACGGCGCGGCGAAGGCATATCGCTCGAACGTGTCATCCCCTATTCGACCGGTCACTTGCTCCAGTGCAACATTCATCACATCGATGCTGGAGGGCAGAGCGCCGGCCCCATCCAGCACCTCGGCGAGGAAGTGGGCTATGTTCTGGTCGGGGAAATCGAGCTGATGCTCGGTGAGCAGACGTACCGGTTGTCGGCTGGCGACAGTTTCGTGTTTAATTCCGAGCTTTCTCATTGGTACCGGAACGTAGGGAAAGAACGCGCCTCGATCTTCTGGGTCAATACCCCACCGACCTTCTGATATCTCCTGGAAACCTTTTCTCGCCCGCTTTCGCGAGGTTTATTCAAGCTACTTGACATGAATTCAAGTGGCTTGAATAATGCCTTCGTAAACGCCGTTCGAGGCTACAATCAAGGGGAACAAAAATGGGTCGAACCAGATACTTGCTCGGCTGCGCCGCAGCCGTCGTCATGACGCTATCGGCGAGCGCTTCCAGCGCCTTCGCCGATACATTCGCCGTCGTCACCATCAACCAGCAGGCACTCTTCTTCAACCAGATAAACGAGGGTGCGAACGAGGCGGCTAAGGCGGCCGGAGTCGATCTCGTCGTCTTCAACGCCAACAATGTCCCCTCTGCCCAAAATGACGCCATCGAGACCTACATTACCCAGAAGGTGGATGGCATCATCTTGATCGCCATCGACGTCAACGGGGTGAAGCCGGCGATCACCGCGGCCAAGAACGCGGGCATTCCCGTTATAGCCATCGACGCGCAGATTCCGGAGGGCGACAACGTCTCCTTCGTAGGCGTAGACAACACCAAGGCGGGTGGCGAAATTGGCAAATTCTTTGCAGACTACGTCAAGAACGAGATGGGTGGTACAGCGAAGGTCGGCGTGATTGGCGCGCTGAACTCTTTTATCCAGAACCAGCGTCTCGACGGCTTCAAGGCTGCGGTTGAGGAAAGCGGACAGAAGATTGAATTCCTCAACACCGTCGATGGCCAGAATGTGCAGGACGTGGCGCTCTCGGCTGCCGAGAACCTGATGACCGCTAATCCGGATATGACCGCGCTTTATGCCACGGGCGAACCGGCGCTGCTGGGCGCAGTCTCCGCCGTTGCCAGCCAGGGCCGTGGCGACTCCATCAAGGTGTTCGGCTGGGACCTGACCAAGTCCGCGATCGATGGTATCGATCAGGGCTTCGTGACGGCCGTGATCCAACAGGATCCGGCGGGGGAAGGCAAAGCAGCCGTCGAGGCGCTCGTCAAGCTGAAGAAAGGCGAGAAGATCGATCCGATCATCAACGTGCCGGTCACGATCGTCACCAAGGAGAACGTCGACGATTATCGCGACATGTTCAAATAAGCCGTCTGCCGCCGCTGCCCGGTCTTCAACCTGGACCGGGCGGCCGGGTTCACCGCAAGGGCCAGGGAACATGATCGAAACGCAAGTCAGCCGCGTCAGAATGACCGGCATATCGAAACGCTACGGCGCGCTGCAATCACTCGACAATGCGTCACTGAATCTTATGCCGGGAGAAGTACTGGGCCTGGTCGGCGATAACGGTGCCGGCAAATCCACCATGAGTAAGGTGCTTTCAGGCGCCGTCATTCCAGACACGGGCACGATCGAGATCGACGGCAATCCCGTATCCTTCACCTCTCCGGCGGATGCCCGCGCCGCGCGCATCGAGATGGTCTATCAGGACCTCGCGCTTTGCGACACCGTTGACGTCGCCGGCAATCTCTTTCTCGGCCGCGAGCCGAAGAGGCGGATGGCCGGCGTGCCGCTGCTCGACAAGAAGGTCATGCATGAGCGCGCGCGCGACATGCTCTCCAATTTGGGTATCGTCATTCCCGATACGCGCATGAAAGTGGAGAATCTCTCCGGCGGGCAGCGTCAGTCGATCGCGATCGGCCGCGCCGCGTCTTTCGACCCTTCCGTGCTGATCATGGACGAGCCGACGGCCGCTCTTGCGGTTGCCGAAGTCGAAGCCGTGTTGGAACTGATCCGCACGGTTTCGCAACGCGGTGTGTCCGTGATCCTGATTACGCACCGGCTACAGGATCTCTTTCTCGTATGCGACCGCATACAGGTGATGTACGAGGGCCGCAACGTCGCCGAACGGCGCATCGAAGAAACCGATATCGAGGAAGTCGTCAGCCTCATCGTCGGGCGAAAGTTCTCCGCCCGATCCGCTGGCCGCACCCAGGAGCGAGGCCTTCCCGCATGAGCTCGTCCGAAAGCAACACCTATGCCAGCCATCCGCCGCGCATGCGCGAGGCGACGATCCTCGACAAGCTTGTGGCGAATGGCGGCGTCATGTCGATTGCGCTGTTCTTCGTCGCCTGCTGCGTCTTCTTCTCGGCGACGACCGACGCTTTTCTGACTGCACCGAATCTTCTCAACGTCGTCCGTCAGTCCGCGCCGCTGCTCGTCGTCGCTGCGGCGATGACCTTTGTCATCACCACGGGCGGCATCGACCTGTCGGTGGGTTCGGTTCTCGCGCTTACCGCCACGCTCTCGGCAGCTGCACTCCAGGCCGGGGTTCCCTGGCCGCTGGCCATTCTGCTCATGCTCATGCTTGGCGGTATAGTGGGCGTGATCCAGGGCTATTTCATCGCCTATGAGCGTATCCCTGCGTTCATCGTCACGCTCGCCGGCCTTTCGGTCATCCGCGGCTTCGCGCTGCTGATCACCGGCGGCTATTCGATCCCAATCGACCCAGCAAGCCCGTTCGTGGCGATCGGTCGAGCCTGGGTATTCGGAATTCCCGCGCCTGCACTGATCGCGGTCGCCGTGCTCGCCGCCGCCTATGTCGCCTTTAACGAAACCCATTTTGGGCGCTACGTGACCGGGGTGGGGGCCAATGCCGAAGCGACGCGGCGGGCCGGCGTCAACACGCGCCGGGTCATCCTGTGGGTCTATACGCTTTCCGGCACGTCAGCGGCGGCGGCAGGCGTGATCCTTTCCGCCCGCCTCGGCTCCGGCTCCTCGAATGCAGGGCAGGGATTCGAACTCGACGTCATCGCCGCGGTCGTGCTCGGCGGCACCAGCCTCTTCGGCGGGCGCGGCTCTCTGGTCGGTACGATCCTCGGCGCGCTTACGGTCGCGGTCCTGGCGAATGGCCTCATCCTGTCGCATCTCTCGCCCTTTTTCACACCGATTGTGACCGGCTTAATCATTCTCGTGGCGATCTGGCTCAATTTCCGGCTGTTCAGGGGCGAGGCGAAGGGACGCTGATGCTGGAGGAACTCTTTACCGACCAGCCGAAGAAGAGCCATCCGATCGGCGTCTTTTCCGGCACCGCCATGACTGTGACCGGCCCCGTTCCGGTCGAGGATCTCGGCGTGACGCTGATGCATGAGCACATCTTACTCGACGGAACACGGAGCTGGATCTGCCCGTGCCATCCGGACGAAAAGGCGATTGCCGAGCAGAAGGTCGACATCGGGATCATCGGTGAACTCCGGATGAATCCCTATATAAACCGGGACAACGTCTCGCTGGACGACGGGGACTTGGCGCTATCCGAACTCAAGCGGTTCCAGACGCTCGGCGGCTGCACCGTGGTGGAGACCACGAATTTCGGCATCGGCCGCGACGCGGCGGGGCTTGCACGCATCGCCCGCATGTCCGGTCTGCGGATCATCATGGGCACCGGATTCTATCTGGAGCACACCCATCCCGAATGGCTGAGGGAGATGGATGTCGAGGAGGTGACCCAGTTCATCGTCGAGGATGTCGGTGGCGGCGAGAGTCAGCCCGAGATCATGGCCGGGATCATCGGCGAGATCGGAGTCAGCCGCCATTTCACGGCCGAGGAGGAGAAGTCGTTGCGCGCTTCGGCGCGGGCAGCCAGGATTACCGGCCTGCCGCTGTCGATACATCTCCCCGGTTGGGAGCGCTTGGCGCTCCGCGTTCTCGACGTGGTGGAGGAAGAAGGGGCCGATCCAGCCCACACCGTATTGTGCCATATGAATCCGAGTCATGGCGATCTCGACTACCAGACCTCGCTCGCCCGGCGCGGTGCCTTTTTGGAATACGACATGATCGGCATGGATTACTACTACGCCGATCAGGACGCCCAGTCGCCTTCGGACGAGGAAAATGCCCGCGCCATAGCCACGCTGATCGACAAGGGCCATGTCGGCAAACTCCTGCTGTCGCAGGACGTCTTCCTCAAGATCATGCTCACCCGCTATGGCGGTTTCGGTTACGGCTACATCCTGAAACACTTCCTGCCGCGGCTGACGAGGCACGGCGTCGATCAAGCGGCTTTCGACCGCATGCTCATAGACAATCCGAAATCCGTTTTTTCCGCCGTGCGCTGAGCCCGTCGGCCAATCGTCCAAGGAGTTCCCATGACCAAGAAGAAAGTCCTGCTCGCCGGCGAATCCTGGGTCTCGACCGCGACCCATATCAAGGGCTTCGACCAGTTCCCGACCGTGACCTATCACACGGGCGCCGACGAATTGCTGAAAGCGTTGAAGGGCAGCGACTTCGATGTCTCCTTCATGCCGGCGCACGAGGCGCAGCGGGACTTTCCGAGCACGCTCGACGGCCTTCAAGCCTACGACGCCGTTGTGCTCTCCGATATCGGCGCCAACACGCTCCTGCTTCATCCCGATACCTGGATCCATTCCCGGCGGACGCCGAACCGGCTGAAGCTCCTGCGCGACTATGTCGCCAGGGGAGGCGCACTGCTGATGTTTGGCGGCTATTATTCGTTCCAGGGGATCAACGGCGGCGCGCGGTTCCGCAATACCGCCGTCGAGGAGGTTTTGCCTGTAACGTGTTTGCCGATCGATGACCGTGTGGAAGTGCCGGAAGGCTTCACGCCCGTGGTATCTGGCGACGCGTCGCACCCAATCCTTGCCGGCCTGTCCGGCGAGTTTCCCTATCTGCTCGGTTTTAACGAGGTAACGCTGAAGGAAGGCGCCAATCAGTTGATGACCGTTTCCTCTGAATACGGATCGTTGCCTCTGCTCGTCACAGGTACCTACGGAGAGGGCAGGACAGTGGTCTGGACCTCCGACGTAGGGCCGCACTGGCTGCCGCCGGAGTTCATCGCGTGGCCCGGCTATAAGACGCTGTTTGAGCAGATGCTCGCCTGGGCAACCGCCTGACGAACCCTGCGGGAACGCGCTCATGACCATCCATATCGTCGGCAATGTCTGCGTCGATACGAGCTTTCGTCTGGAGCGGCTTCCGCGGCCGGGCGAAACGCTGAATGCGACGGTTGCAGGGGAGGGCGTGGGCGGCAAGGGCGCAAATCAGGCTGTCGCCGCCGCCCGAACCGGCGCATCCGTGATGCTGTGGGCAGCGGCCGGACGCGACGCGGCGAGCGAGTGGGTCGAGGCGCGGATCGCGGCCGAGGTCCCGGCGCTCCGGTTATGCCGCCTCGATTTTCCCTGCGACCGCTCTGTGATTTGGGTCGATAGGTCCGGTGAGAATGTCATCGTCACCGCTGCCGCCTGCGCCGCCGCCTTCGATCCGCTTGCCATGACCACGCTAGGAGAGACCTGGACCGACAGCGACATGCTGCTGATGCAGGGAAACCTTCGGCCGGAGGCAACGATGGCCTGTCTCAGTGCCGCAAGGGCTTCAGGGATTTATTCCGTCTTCAACCCCAGCCCGCTGCCGACGCAATCCCTTGACTTCTCCGCGGTGTCGCTCATCGTCGTCAACCGGCCCGAGGCCGAGGCTCTCACCGGCGAAGCCGATGACGAGCGGGCAGCGCGTCGGATGCTGGCCTCTGGGGCCGGCAGTGCGATCGTGACGCTCGGTGACGCGGGCGCCCTGCTTCTCGAAACTGCGCACGCCCCGGCGATCCGCCTTCCAGCCGCGAAGATCGATGCCATTGACGCCAGCGGTGCCGGCGATTGTTTCGCGGGAACGCTGGCCGGGCTTCTGGCGCAAGGCGCATCGCTCACCTCCGCTGCAGAAGTTGCGACGGCTGCCGCGGGACTTGCGGTGGCCCGCCCTGGCACGCTGGCTTCCTTCCCGTCGCGCGCTGAAATTGCCTCCCTGAAAAAGACAACCAAGCTGGAAGATGTGTGACCGATATGAACAACCCAATTGGACGGCAGGACAAGAATACGCTGAAGACGCTGTTTGGACGGGACAATCCGGTGATCGGCGTAGTGCATCTGCTCCCGCTACCCGGCGCTCCGCGCTATGCCGACGAGGGCGCGGAAGCGATCTATGCACGCGGCCTTTCGGACGCCCGAGCCTATCTTGCTGGCGGTTGCGACGCGCTGATAATCGAGAATCACGGTGACGTGCCATTCTCGAAGCCAGACCAGATTGGCCACGAGACTTCCGCCCACATGGCGGTGATCGCCGATCGCCTCCGCCGGGAACTCGGCCGGCCGATCGGTATCAACGTGCTCGCCAACGCGGCAATTCCCGCACTCGCCATCGCCTCCGCCGCCTCCGCCTCCTTCATCCGCGTCAACCAGTGGGCCAACGCCTATATAGCCAATGAAGGCTTCGTGGAGGGCGAGGCTGCTCGCGCGATGCGCTATCGGGCACAGCTTCGCGCGAAGGGTATCCGCATTTTCGCGGATGCGCATGTCAAGCACGGCGCGCATGCGATCGTCGCGGATCGGCCGGTGGAGGAACAAGTCAAGGACCTGGTTTTTTTTGACGCCGACGTGGTCATCGCTACGGGGCAGCGAACAGGGCATGCCGCCGGACTCGATTATATCGGCATGATCAAGGAGGCGGCCAAGCTGCCGACACTGGTCGGCAGCGGCGTGACACATGAAAATGTCAAGGACATCCTCTCCGTCGCCGACGGGGTGATCATCGCAAGCGATCTCAAATACGACGGGGTTTGGTGGAATGCCGTCGATCCCCAGCGGGTCATGCGCTTGTTCGCGAGCCTCGGACGATGAGCCAGGAACGGCTTGAGGTCATCGCCGGGCGCTTGCTGCAATCCATTTCCGATTTCGCGGCCATCGGCGCCACGCCGGCCGGCGGCGTGAACCGTCAGGCATTGAGCATCGAGGACCGCACCGCCCGCCGATTGCTCGCGGAGCGTGCGTTGGCGCGCGGTTTTACCGTGTTTCAGGACGATGCCGCGAATCTCTTCATCAGACGCGAAGGCAGGGATGCAACGCTTGCGCCACTGCTCATCGGCAGCCATCTTGACAGCCAGCCGACAGGTGGCCGCTTTGATGGCGCTCTCGGCACGCTCTGCGCTTTCGAGGTTCTGGAAGCGTTCTCCGATGCCGGCGTCGAGACGATTCGGCCGATCGAAATCGTTGCCTTCACCAACGAGGAGGGAAGCCGCTTTTCGCCAGGTTGCATGGGCTCTATGGCGTTTTGCGGCGCCGGACGCGTCGAGGACTGGCAAGCGGACGATCCCGTCTTTGCTGACGAGCTGAAAGCCACCCTGCAGGCACTGCCGGAGGCCGAGATACGCCCACCCGGTCACCTCATCTCCGCCTTTATCGAGCTGCACATCGAGCAAGGCCCGGTCCTCGAACGTGAGAACGTCCCGATCGGCATCGTTACCGGCATCCAGGGTACCAAGTGGCTCGAAGTGACCTTTTCCGGCGAGGCTGCCCATGCCGGGACTACGCCGCTCGCATTCCGCAAGGACCCGATGGCGGCGGCCGCCGTTGCCATCGCGCGCATGCAGGAGGAAATCATGCCAGCCGACGAAGAGGCACGGCTGACAATCGGTCGTATTTCCACCGAACCCGGTTCCATCAACGTCATCCCTGGCCGGGTCTCGTTCACCATCGATATTCGCCATCCGGACGCCGCCGCCCTTGCTGCCATCGAGCGACGCGTGAAGGAGCAATGTCATGCAGCCGGTAGGCGATGGGGATGCGATGCGGCAATCCGGTTGCGCGTGGACATGCCGCCCGCGCGCTTTGCGCCGTCGGTGACGGCGGTGATAGCGGACACGTGCAGATCACTTGACATCCGCAGTCGCACGATGGTTTCCGGCGCCTTCCACGACGCCCTGTTCGTCGGACGTGTCGCGCCTTCGGCGATGCTCTTCGTGCCTTGCAGGAACGGCATCAGCCACAACGAGGCGGAATTCGTATCCGACGAGCATATCGTGACCGGTGCCCGTGTTCTCCTGGGCGTTGCCCAGCGGCTGTCACAAGACCAATGTCCCAGGTCAGGATGATCGGGCGACTTCATCTCCACGCCTCCGTCTTCCGTATCCACTCCCTTGTCCTTCCCTCCGGATCGGCATTCAGCGTGATGTCCGTCACCACGGCGGCGCTGTCGGCGCCGTGTGCGAAGACGCCCTCGATCCGCTCCGTATTGAGGCCGCCGATGGCGACGAGCGGGAGCGGGTGAACGCGCTCGCGCCACCATGAAAGCCGCTCCAGCCCCTGGGGCGCCCACTTCATCTTCTTGAGGATCGTCGGATAGATGGGTCCGAGCGCGACGTAGTCCGGTTCGGCTGCGAGCGCGTTTGCCAGTTCCGCCTCGTCATGGGTGCTGACGCCGAGCTTGAGCCCTGCGGCACGGATGGCGGCAAGATCGGCCTCCGCCAGATCCTCCTGACCCAGATGGATGAAATCGCAACCTTCCGCTATCGCCAGCTGCCAGTAGTCGTTGACGATCAGCTGGCATTCATGGGCGGCGCAGACTGCCCTGGCGACCCGTAGCTGGCGGCGGATGTCTTCCGCGTTCCGGTCCTTGATGCGGAGCTGGACGAGCCTGACGCCGAGCGGCACCAGCCGTTCGATCCATTGGGCGCTGTCGACGATGAGATAAAAGGGATCGAGCTTCACGAGAAGACTGCCTTTCCGATGACGGGGGTGGACGGGACGGCCATGTCGCGCGGCTCGAGCATGCCGGCGCCGTGAGCCGCGTGCCCGGCATCGATTGCCTTGGCGAAGGCTTCGGCCATGGCGGCGGGATCGGCAGCGCCGGCAACGGCGGTGTTGAGCAGGACCGCGTCGTAGCCGAGCTCCATCACGGTTGTCGCATGTGACGGGCGGCCGATGCCGGCGTCGACGATCAGCGGCACGTCGGAAAATTCCGCGCGCATGGCGCGCAAGCCCTGAACGTTCTGCGGTCCCATGGCGCTGCCGATCGGCGCGCACCAGGGCATCAGCACCCGGCAGCCCGCCTCCAGCAGCCTTTCGGCGACGACGAGGTCGTCCGTCGTATAGGGGAAGACCTGGAAACCTTCCCCGGTGAGGATGCGGGCCCCCTCGACGAGGCCGAAGACGTCCGGCTGCAATGTGTCCTGGTGGCCGATCACTTCCAGCTTGATCCAGCTCGTGCCGAAAACCTCGCGTGCCATCTTCGCGGTCAGCACCGCCTCCGAGACCGAATGGCAGCCGGCCGTGTTCGGCAGCACGCGCACGCCGAGTTCGCGGATCAGCTCGAAGAAGGCGCCGCCCTGGCGCCCGCCGGCCGTCTCGCGGCGGAGCGAGACCGTGACGATATCGGTGCCCGACCGCCGCACCGCCTCGGCGAGCACGGCCGGCGAGGGATAGCGGGCGGTTCCGAGCAGCAGTCTCGACCGGATTTCTGTTCCATAGAATAGCGGCATGTCAGCCTCCCTGCATCGGCGACAGAATCTCGATCCGGTCGCTGTCCTGCAGCCGGTAGCTGGATCGGTCTGCCTTCTGGACCAGTTCGCCGTTGACGGCGGTCGCCAGCCAGTCGCCTTCGAAATCGAGGCGCTGCAAGACCTCGGCGAGTGTAACGGCCAGAAGGTCGTGTTCCTCGCCATTGACGGTCAGCTTCATCGGAAATCTCCTTTGCGTGTCTCGTCGCCCAGGGCCAGCGCCGCCACTTCCCGGGCCGTGGCCGGGGAGAGCAGGAAGCCATGACGATAGAGGCCGTTGACGGTAATCCTGTTTTCGCGCCGCGAGGCCCGCGGCAGGTTGTCGGCAAAGGCGGGGCGTACGCCCGTGCCGGTCTCGATCAGGCGCGCTTCGGCGAAAGCCGGATGGAGCGCATATGCGGCGTTCAGCAGTTCCATCAGCGAGCGGGTGGTGATCGGGCGGGCGTCGTCGCTCTCGATCATCGTCGCGCCGCACATGAAGAGCCCTCCGCCGCGCGGCACGATATAGAGCGGAATGCGGGGATGCAGCATGCGCACCGGACGCGAGAGCGTCACCTCGTCCGTCTGCAGATAGGCCATCTCGCCGCGCACCCCGCGTAGCCCGTCGATCTCGCCGATCCTGGACGCGCCGGTGCAATCGACGGTGAGCGCGAAATCGCGATCGTCCATGTCCTCGCCGGCGAATACCGCGCCGCGTGCCGTCAGCCCTTGCCGGAGCGCCGAGAGTGCCCGGCGCGGGTCGAGATGCGCCTCCTGCGGAAAGAACAGCGCCTGCCGGAAACGGCCGGCGAGAGCCGGCTCCAGCGCTGTGATCTCCTCTGCATCGAGCGAGCGGAAGCCGGAGGTGCGGGAGGCGAAGCGCTTGAGTTCGGCTCCGTCTCGGGGTTGCGCGACGACGAGCGTGCCGTTGCGATGCACGGAACCGGCAGGGAGCGCGGCTTCCCACCAGTCGGCGGCGCCGATCCCCAGCCTCAGGACGGTTTCCTCGGCACTTTCGCGCTCGCACCAGGGAGCGAGCATGCCGCCCGCATACCAGGAAGCGGCCCCGGTAAAGCCGGCGGCATTTTCCATGATCGTCACTGCGGCGCCGCGCCCGAGAAGTTCATGGGCGGCGGTGAGGCCGGCGACGCCGGCCCCTCTGATCAGCACGCGCATTTCATTCTCCAGCGGGCGCGGCATTGCTTTCATCGACCGGCATATAGAGGTCGCCGCCGTCGCGATATCTGGCGGCCATCGCCTCGAGGCCCTCCTTCTGCGCCTCGGCGCGGATATCGTGGGAAATCCGCATCGAACAGAATTTCGGTCCGCACATGGAGCAGAAATGCGCGACCTTGTGCGCCTCCTTGGGCAGCGTCTCGTCGTGGAAATTGCGCGCGGTCTCGGGGTCGAGCGAGAGGTTGAACTGATCCTCCCAGCGGAACTCGAAGCGGGCGCGCGACAGCGCGTCGTCGCGGATTCGGGCGGCCGGGTGTCCTTTGGCGAGATCGGCGGCATGGGCGGCGATCTTGTAGGTGATCACGCCGGTCTTGACGTCGTTGCGGTCGGGCAGGCCCAGATGTTCCTTCGGCGTCACGTAGCAAAGCATGGCGGTGCCGAACCAGCCGATCATCGCCGCGCCAATGCCTGACGTGATGTGGTCGTAGCCGGGCGCGATATCGGTGGTGAGCGGCCCGAGCGTATAGAAGGGCGCTTCTCCGCAGACGGCGAGCTGCTTGTCCATGTTCTCCTTGATCTTGTGCATGGGCACATGGCCCGGCCCTTCGATCATCACCTGGCAATCCTTGGCCCAGGCGATCTTCGTCAGCTCGCCGAGCGTTTCGAGCTCCGCGAACTGGGCCCGGTCGTTGGCGTCGGCGATGGAGCCGGGACGCAGGCCGTCGCCGAGCGAGAAGGAAACGTCATAGGCGCGGCAGATGTCGCAGATCTCCTCGAAATGCTCGTAGAGGAAGCTCTCGCGGTGGTGATGCAGGCACCACTTCGCCATGATCGAGCCGCCGCGCGAAACGATGCCCGTGACGCGATCCACGGTGAGCGGGATATAATGAAGCCTGACCCCGGCATGGATGGTGAAATAGTCGACGCCCTGTTCCGCCTGCTCGATCAGCGTGTCGCGGAAGACCTCCCAGGAAAGATCCTCGGCGATGCCGTTTACCTTTTCCAGCGCCTGGTAGAGCGGCACGGTGCCGATCGGTACCGGCGAATTGCGGATGATCCATTCGCGGATGTTGTGAATGTTGCGGCCGGTGGAAAGGTCCATGACCGTGTCGGCGCCCCAGCGGGTCGCCCAGACCATCTTCTCGACCTCCTCGGCCATCGATGAGGTGACGGCGGAGTTGCCGATATTCGCGTTGATCTTCACCAGGAAGTTGCGGCCGATGATCATCGGCTCGGCTTCCGGGTGGTTGATATTGGCCGGAATGATGGCGCGGCCGCTCGCCACTTCCTGGCGCACGAATTCCGGCGTCACGAAATCGGGGACCGAAGCACCGAAGCTTTCGCCGTCTCGGGCGAGCGCCTCCTTCGCGGCCTTCCGGCCGAGATTTTCGCGGATGGCGATGAACTCCATTTCCGGCGTGACGATGCCGGCGCGGGCATAGGCGAGCTGGGTTACCGCTTTTCCCGGCTTAGCCTTGAGCGGTTGGTGACGAATCGGGAATTCCGGCGTCAGCCTTTCACCGGTCGCAAAGCCGTTGTCTTCGGCCTTCACCGCACGGCCGTCGTAGCTCTCGACATCGCCGCGCTTGAGAACCCAGTCGCTGCGAAGGCGCGGCAGGCCCGCGTCGATGCGGATATCGGCGTTTTCGACCGTGTAGGGGCCGGAGGAATCGTAAACGGTCACCGGCGGCTCGCCGGAGGTCGGATGCAGCGCGATCTCGCGCATCGGCACGCGGATGTCGGGATGGATCTCGCCCGGCTTGTAGACCTTGCGGGATGCCGGGAGCGGTCCTTGCGTGACCGAGGGCGCCGCGGCGAGAGGCTTGATTAGATTCATCTTGAGGCTCCAATGTTTTCGCGTTGGAGACCCAGTTCTGAAGCCGGAAGGATGAAAAGACGTATCGCCGATGAATTGCCGGTAAACGGAATCCTGGCTGCTGCACGTCTGCACCGTCCCTACGCCAGTATGAACTGGATCAGGTTCAACGGGTCACTGCGCGCGCTAGCAGTATCTCAGCCCCTTGCCGGGACCCCCCTGGTGAATGGTGCAATTAGGGACGGTTATCGCCGCGGCGTCAAGATGGTTTTTGCACCGGCCAAATCCCGTGCGCAGGGCTCGCGGCATGCTTGCAAATGCAAGGTTCTAAATCTACTTACCGTCCGAGTCTGAAGCGCCATGATGCGCATAGCGAAAAGGGGTGAAGGTCTTGGGGCAGGCGGAGACGGGGACCAGGAAAAGGGGACGCAAGGCGCTTTGGGCGGCTGTTGCGGTCATCGCAATCGCGGCCGCAGGCGCGACCGGTTACAAGATTGCTGTCGAAAAGAGCGTGAACAGGCTGATCGCCGAACGGGGCGGCAGAGTGGGCACGGTCGAAGCGGACTTCTTCGGGCGCATTCACCTGCGCGACGTGACGCTGCCGCTGAAGGAAGGGTCCGAACTTCGCGTCGCCGCAATCGACGGGCGGCCCAGGATCCTTTTCCTGGACGGCATGCTCGAGGTCAGCGGCGTGGACCTCGATATGCGCCCGGGCAAGATCGCCGTGCCGAAGGTGATCGTCGAGCAGGCGGAGTTCGGTCGCGACACGCTGGCGCAAATGTTCGGCGCGGGAAGCGATCTTTCGCTGCCGAAACAGTTGGCGCTTTTTACGGCAAAGAGCGTCGCCGCCCCTGAGGTGATCATCACGCAGACGGTTGCCGGTAGCGAGCAGAAGCTGGTCTACAAGAACGTGGTCTCGGAAGGTATCGTGGATGGCCGCATCGCGCGCTATTCGGCGAGTGGTGCGAGCTTCGAAGCCGGCATAGGCGCCTCCGATGGAGAGGGCGGCGAGAAGAGGCGGCTGACGGGCTCCTTTGGAGCCATGACGGGGCAGGACGTCGATGCCGCCTATCTGGCCCGCATCTATACTGAAAAAGCCGGGCCGGGCGACGAGCAGGCAAGGCCTGTCTATGGGCCATTCTCGATCAAGGATATCGCCTTTTCGGATGGCGAGGCGAGCTTCGGCTATGACGAGGTTCGCAGCAGCGGCGTAAGCATGCGGATGCTGGACGAGCCACTTCGCGAAACTCTGGAGAAGCTCAACTCGGTCTCGTCGCCCGAGGATCTGCCCGTGGCGGAGCGTCAAGACTATTTCGCCCGGATTCTGTCGGTCGCCGATTTGACGAGGAAGGCCGACATGGAAATGCTGGGTCTGAAGATCAACGCGCCGGACAAGGATGGTGAAGAGGGCGAGAGGATCAAGCTGGCGATGGATCGCCTCGCGCTCCGGCTCGATGGCCGGAAGCTCGACGCGTCGGTGAATGGCTTCTCGATGGCGGAGGGCGCGGACTACGTCAAAGTCTCCGAAGCAAGCATTTCGGGCTTTTCCTGGGATCCCAGCGTCGAAGCGCTGAAGAAGTTCGTCGCTCTGCAGGATGGGCAGCATGAGAACTTCCCTTTCACGACGCTGCTGCCGGAGTTCGGAACGTTCCGCGTGGCGGGAATCGATGCGGATCTGCCTGACTCGGGCACCGGCGTGGAAGACTGGGACGAATACAACGACACTCCGGATGCTGGAGAGGGCGCTCGGCCGCAACGCATCCGCTTCACGATGAAGGGATACGAGCTGGCGCTCGCAAAACCGCGAAACGGCATTCCGACTGACGTCCGCGCCGGATACCAGGACTTCGCCCTTCAAATCCCGGAGCATACGCAGGACGAGACTCTCGCCAAGCTTCGCAAGCTGGGCTTCAACGAGTTGGTCCTCTCCTCCAACCTCGAAGCCGCCTGGGACGAAGCGACCGAGACTCTGGTCATCAAGGATATCTCCACGAGCGGAAAGGATATTGGCCGCTTTTCCCTCTCCGGCCTTCTGGGAGGCGTGAGCGGCGACTTCTTTTCGGGCGACGCGGCCAAGGCGCAGGCGGCGTTGTTCGGCCTCACCGCGCGGGAAGCAAGCCTGAAGATCGAGGACAAGGGCTTCACCGCCAAAGGGATACAGGTCTATGCCGAACAAAACGGCATGACGGAGGATCAGGCACGGGGCATGCTGGAAATGACGGCGTCGGTGATGCTGCAGCAATTTGCCGCGCAGGAGCCTCGGCTGCGGAACGTGATGGATGCAGTTTCGCGGTTCATCGCGAAACCGGGGACATTCACGCTGACGGCCAAGTCCAAATCCGCCAGCGGCATCGGTGCGCTCGAATTCGCGGTTGCTTCGCAAAATCCGCTCCTGCTTCTCGACAGGGTCGACTTCGAGGCGACGGCGGAATAGCGGCCCTCTCACCGCAAGCGGGGCGAAGAGGGCTCGCAGCGCCGCCTCAACTCTCTCCGGTCGAACGGGGAGAGAGTTAGAGTGGGGGCAAACTATCCACCTACGCGTCGCCACTCTTCGCGCCTGCCCGGTCGATAAAATCCGCCCGGTTGATCCCATGTCGCTGCAGCTTGTCGTAAAAAGTCTTGCGGGGGATGCCGAGGGCTTGCAGGGTCTCCTTGACGTCGCCGCGGTGCGCCGTGAGGGCCTGCTTGAGGATATCGGCCTCGTAGCGTTCCAATCTCTCCGGCAGGGTTGCTCCGCTTGGGGCGGGCGCTGCGGCCGGAGCTCCCAGGTTGCCCTCCACCCCCAGCGCGACCCGTTCGGCGAAGTGCGAAAGCTCGCGCACATTGCCCGGCCAGGAATGCGTGGCCAGGTAGGCGCGCATGGCAGCCGAGATCGCGGGCACGTCGCGGCCGAAGCGCTCCGAGGCGCGGGCCAGGAAATGGGAGAAGAGGAGGGGGATGTCGTCGCGCCGTTCGCGCAAGGGCGGGATAGAGAGCGTCACGACATTCAGCCGGTAATAGAGATCCTCGCGGAAATCGCCGCGCGCGGCCGGATCGCCGAGGTCGACCTTGGCTGCGGCGACGACGCGGATGTCGACGGGACGGGTCAGGTTGGTGCCGAGCGGGGTGATCTCGCGTGCTTCCAGCACGCGCAGCATCTTCACCTGGGTTGCCGGCGGCATCGCCTCGATCTCGTCGAGGAAGAGGGTGCCGCCGTTCGCGTGCTCGATCCTGCCGACCCGCTTCTTGACGGCGCCGGTAAAGGCGCCGGGCTCGTGGCCGAAGAGCTCGCTTTCGATGACCGTTTCCGGCAGAGCGCCGCAATTCAGTGCGACGAAGTTGCCGGTTCTGCGCCGGCTCCATTGGTGCAGCAGCGTGGCGACGACCTCCTTGCCGCTGCCCGTCTCGCCGGCGACCAGCACATCGACATCGGTGTCGGCGATGTGTTTCAAGGTCTGGCGAAGCCTCTCCATGGCCGGCGTCTGGCCGATCAGCGGCAGGCCTTCGGAGGCGGCTTCGGCCGCGCGGCGCAGCGCCCGGTTCTCCATGACGAGCCGCCGTTTCTCCTCTGCGCGCCGGGCGCTCTGGACAAGACGGTCGGCGGCAAACGGCTTGGCGATGAAGTCATAGACGCCGTCCTGGATCGCCTGCACCGCCATCGGTATGTCGCCGTGTCCCGTGACAAGGATCATCGGCAGGTCCGGATCGAGCGACAGAACCTTGCGGAAAAGGGCGAGCCCGTCCATGCCCGGCATGCGGATATCGCTGATGACGACGCCCGCGAAGTCGGCGGAAAGTTCGGAGAGCGCCTCCGTCGCGCTGGCAAAGGACGAGACGGTGAAGCCCGCAAGCTCGAGCGTCTGCTGCATCGCCTTGCGCAGATCGCGGTCGTCATCGATCAGGAACACGGATGGGGCGGCGCTCATCGCTCAGGCCTTCTTGAGATTGACGGTAAATGTCGTTCCGGAGGGACTGCTCTCGACCTCGATCGTGCCGCCATAGTCGGAGACGATCTCCTTGGAGATCGCGAGACCGAGGCCCAGCCCGTCTTCCTTCGAAGTGTTGAACGGCGTGAACAGCTCTTCGCGGACATCGGCCGCAATCCCCGGGCCATTGTCGGCGACGGTCAGCGCGATACCGCCGGCCACGTGCTCGCAGCGCACCCGGATCGCGCCGTTCTCGCTGTCGCCGATCGCTTCCAGCGCATTCTGCAGAAGGTTGATCAAGACCTGCTCCAGCCGGATGCGGTTGCCGAGTGCCTGGAGGTCATCGGGCGGCAGATCGATGCGTATTGCGTCCATCCGTCCGGCAAAACGGCTTCGGAGCAGCATGAGCGCACCCTCGACGACCTCCCTCATCGCGGTCGGCCCGGCCGCGAAATGGCCCTTGCGGGCGAAGCGGCGCAGTTCGTCGGTGATGGCGCCGACCCGGTCGGTAAGTTCGGCGATGCTTTCCATGTTCTCGGCGGCGGTGGAGCTCTGGCCACGGTCGAGAAAGGTGCGGGCATTATCCGCATAGGCGCGGATGGTGGCGACCGGCTGGTTGATCTCATGGGCAACCCCGGCCGCGACCTGGCCGAGGATCGCCAGTCGGTTCGCCTGGACGAGGTCCTGCTGCACGGCCTGGAGCTTCTCGGTGGTCTGCCGGTGGTCGGCGATCTCGGTTTCGAGACGGTCGCGCGCCATGCGCAGGTCGCGCGTCCGCTCCTCGACGCTCGCCTCAAGCGCATTGCGGGCCAGCCGCTCCTCGGCGCTGCGCATGGCGACGACCTGGCGACGGCGCAGGAGCAATGCGGCAAGTGCGAGAAGCGGTACGAGCGTGGCAAGGGTGAGGAGCTGCGCTTCCCGCGCACCCGCGGCAAGCGGCGCCTTAAGCGGCGACAACTGCTCGAGCCGCCAGTTCGTCGACGGCACCATGGTTTCCACGCGCAGGAAGGCTGCGTTGGAGTCGCCCGGCAGCAGGGCGTCCAGCGTGGAGGAGCCATCGGGCCGCGCCTCGATCTTCCGGAAAGGCAGCGGCAGCAGCGGTGCATCGCCGAACTGCAGGCTTTCGCGGATGGGTGCGAGGCGGTCTTCGGGGATCGGCTTCGTCGTCATGAAGCGCCAGGAGGGCAGGCTGGTGATGAGGACGATGCCGCGCCGGTCGGTGACATAGGCCGGCTTGCCGGAGACCTGCCAATCCGCCTCGACCCCGTCGAATTCGAGCTTGGCGACGATCACCCCCAGCGGACCGCCAGGCCCGTCGACGCGCCGGGAAATATAAAGCCCGGGCCGCTTGCTGACCGTGCCCATGGCGAAGTGTTCGGCCATGCCGTCGCGCACGGCGAGCCGAAAATAATCGCGGAAGGCATAGTCGTTGCCGACGAAGCTCGTCGGCTCCTGCCAATTGCTGGCCGCGACGGCCACGCCGCTCCGGTCGATCAGATAGGTGACCGCGGCTTCGGCGCTTGTCGCCAGCGCCTCGAGCTTGCGGTTGATACGGTCGAGCGACGGCCTGTCCGGCGAAAGCAATGCCCCACGAATGGCTGCGTCGTCGGCGAGGACAAGCGGCAGGGCGCGCTGCCGTTCCACGACTGCCCGAAGAAGCGAGGCTTTCAGGCTGGCGTCGATCCGGCTCTGACCGGCAAGGCCGGCGAGCGCCTGCGACCGGCCGTAGTCTCGCGCAAGAAGAAGGCCGGCCGCCAGAAGGGCGAGCGCGACTGCCGCGAAAATCAGCCAGGACCGTCGGGCCCGGCTGCGAAGCGCATGCGGATCGCTCGCATCTGCAGGAAGTCTGACCATGCGAGCATTGTGCATGATTTCGCCCAGCGCGCCAGCGCGTCTGTGCGGAAATCCGCACATATCCACGAACAGAAAGCGTGCGCCGCTCCCAAAAATCTCATGAATTCAATCGCATCGGCCTCCGCGGCAAACTGGCACGCATGTTGCTCACCAGCTCCACAAGGCAGCCATTGCTGTCGATCTTCGGAAAGCGGCCCGGGAGGCCCGGCATGTTGCCGGACTGGGCCTGCCACGTGGAGGACATCATGATCATCGAACATTCCGCGGAGGTCCGCGGCAAGACACCCCTTTACCGCCATCTCTATGTCCAGGTGCTGGCCGCGATCGCCGCGGGCATCCTGCTCGGGCATTTCTATCCGGACATCGGCACGGAGCTCAAACCGCTCGGCGACGCCTTCATCAGGCTCGTGAAGATGATCATCGCGCCGGTGATCTTCCTGACGGTCGCGACAGGCATTGCCGGCATGACCGATCTCGCCAAGGTCGGCCGCGTGGCCGGCAAGGCGATGATCTACTTTCTCGCCTTCTCCACCCTTGCCCTTCTCGTCGGCCTCGTCGTCGCAAACGTGGTCCAGCCGGGCGCGGGAATGCATATCGATCCGGCCTCGCTGGATGCCAAGGCGGTCGCGACCTATGCCGAGAAGGCGCACGAGCAGTCGATCACCGGCTTCCTGATGAACATCATCCCGACGACGCTCGTCGGCGCCTTCGCCGAGGGCGACATCCTGCAGGTCCTGTTCATCTCGGTGCTCTTCGGTATTTCGCTGGCGATCGTCGGCAAGAAAGCCGAGCCCGTAGTCGATTTTCTGCAGGCGCTGACGCTTCCGATCTTCCGGCTCGTTGCGATCCTCATGAAGGCCGCCCCAATCGGCGCCTTCGGCGCCATGGCCTTCACCATCGGCAAGTACGGCATCGCCTCGATCGCCAATCTCGCCATGCTGATCGGTACCTTCTATCTGACGTCGTTTCTCTTCGTCTTCATCGTGCTCGGCGCGGTCGCACGCTATAACGGCTTCTCGATCCTCTCGCTCATCCGCTACATCAAGGAGGAGCTGCTTCTGGTGCTCGGGACGTCTTCCTCGGAGGCGGCGCTTCCGGGCCTCATGAACAAGATGGAGAAGGCCGGCTGCAAGCGCTCGGTCGTCGGTCTCGTCATTCCGACCGGCTATTCCTTCAATCTGGACGGCACCAACATCTACATGACGCTTGCGGCCCTGTTCATCGCCCAGGCGACCGATACGCCGCTCTCATACGGCGACCAGATCCTGCTGCTCCTCGTCGCCATGCTGAGCTCGAAGGGTGCGGCCGGCATTACGGGCGCCGGCTTCATCACGCTTGCCGCAACGCTCTCGGTCGTTCCCTCCGTGCCGGTCGCCGGCATGGCGCTGATCCTCGGCATCGACCGATTCATGTCGGAATGCCGCGCCCTGACCAATTTCGTCGGCAACGCGGTTGCGACGATCGTCGTGGCGAAGTGGGAAGGCGAGCTCGACCAGGCGCAGCTTTCCGCAGCTCTCGGCGGCGGGGCGTCTGCCGAGGCCATCCCGGCGCTCGTCCAGCCCGCCGAATAAGCTAGCCTCCCAAGGCGAGACCGCACGCCGGTGCGGTTGGCGCGGTCCGGTTTTCCGGGCCGCGCTTTTTTGCGATGGCGTGCGGCATCCGCAACCCTCTCGGGGCTTTTCGAGAAGGTCCCCCGCCGCACGGGCCGATCAGATCCCGTGCAGCACCTGCGTCGCCTTCACTGCCGCCGAGGCCCGGTTTTCGACGCCGAGCTTCACATAGATCTGTTCGAGATGCTTGGTGACGGTGCGCGCGCTCAAGCCCAGGATCTCGCCGATGTCGCGGTTGGATTTCCCTTTGGCGATCCACAGCAGCACCTCGGACTCCCGCTGGGTCAGCCGGAAGTGCTGGCGCAGCGTTTCGTCGTCGCTCAAGCCGTTCTCGGCCGTCAGCCGGAAGAGGTATTCATTGGCGCCGACCGCGCCGAGATAGGAGATCTGCAGGCCAGTCTGGCTGGCGCGCTGCAGGGTGAAGGTCCCTTGCCTTTCGCCGGGACTGGTTTCCCGCTCCCGCATCCACTCGGCAATGCGCCCGGCGACGAAGGCGAGACCGTCGTCGCTGCCGGTGGCCGCGTTGACGAGACGGGTCGCCTGCGGCGTCGACCAGCGGACCGTTCCATCGCCTCGCACCGCCAGCAGATGCCGCCCCGCCGCGTCCAGTGCGACGCGGGCGCTCTGGGCGGAGCGCGCATTGGAGAGATGGACGCGGATGCGGGCGCGCAGCTCGTCGATATTGATCGGCTTGGTCAGGTAATCGACGCCGCCGGCTTCGAGCGCCCGCACCACATGCTCCGTCTCGGTGAGGCCGGTCATGAAGACCACGGGCACCTGGGCGACGGAAGCATTCGACTTCAGCCGGGTGCAGGTGTCGAAACCGTCCATGCCGGGCATGACCGCATCGAGCAGGATGATGTCCGGCGTGATGCGCTCGGCGATGTTGAGCGCCGCGTTGCCGGAGGTCGCGATCAATACGGAAAAGCCGGACTGTTCCAGCGCTTCGGTTAAAAAGCCGAGCGCCTCCGGTGAATCGTCGACGAGGAGTACGATATCTCGCACGTTCGCTGCCTCAGGCACGGGCATTCGCCTCCCCGGCGAGCAGGCGTTTGAGGAAGGCGTCATAGCCCGCGAGGTCGAATGCCCCGACATAGGCGCGCGCCGCCTCGGCGAAGGCTCGGTTGTCCGGGTTCAGGGCGATCTCCGTCAATTTTGCTTCGATGCCCCTCACGTACCCGATTTCGCCGAGCTCGATCAATTCCTTCAAATGATGATGGCCGGGGCTCGCCACCGCAGGGGTCATGCCGGTGCCGGACGTTTCCTGCGGGCCGTCGTCGTAGATCCATTCGAGTTTCAGGTGGATCGCGAGCTTGTCGGTGAGCTGGCGCAGGCCGAAGGGCTTGGCAAGCGCATCGTTGTGGCCGATGGCGCCGGCGGCCGAGCCGTCGCCGATATTGGCCGAAAGCATGATCGCCGGCGCGCTCTGGCCGCCTTCCCTCAGACGCATCACCAGATCCCAGCCGCTCATGCCGGGCATGGAGATGTCGATCAGGAACAGGTCCGGTTTCGTATGTTTGACGAGCGCCAGGCAGGCCGCCCCGCTCGCCGCCGCAAGAACGGTGAAACCGAGCGGCGCGAGCAGCTCGCCCATCAGGTCGCGGTGGTCCGCATTGTCGTCGACGACGACGATCGTCCGACGTGGTCCTCGATAGGACTTGATCCTGCGGACCGGGTCCTTGAGCGCGGCGGGCCGGTCGACGGCAGAGAGCATCAGCCGGACCTTGAAGGCCGTGCCCTTGTCCTTCTCGCTGGTGACGGAGATTTCGCCGCCGAGCGTCTGGGTGAGCAGGCGGGTGATGGTCAGGCCGAGGCCGAGGCCCGGCATGCGATATTCCGCCTCTCCGCGCTGAAAGGGCTCGAAGATCCTGGGCAGGTCCTTCTCGCCGATGCCGCGGCCGCTGTCCTCGATGGTGAAACTTGCAACCTGGCTGCGATAGGCGACGTCGAAGCGGATATGCCCCCGTTCCGTGAACTTCAGGGCATTGGAGAGCAGGTTGACGAGGATTTGCCGCAGGCGCTTGTCGTCGGTCCGCACATATTGCGGCAGCGAGGCTGCGCGGTTGTGCTCGAAGGCGATGCCCTTGGCCTGCGCCTGCGGGCGGAACATGTCGACGATCTGATCCAAAAAGTCCTGAATGTTGATCTCGTTGGAATAGACCTGCAGCTTGCCGGCTTCGATCTTGGAAATGTCGAGGAGGCCGTCGATCAGTCCGGAGAGATGGTCGGCGCTGCGCCTGATCGCCTTGATCGCGCCCTGCCGCGGCGGCGGTATGGTCTCGTCGCGCTCGAGGATCTGGGCGTAGCCGAGCACCGCATTGAGCGGCGTGCGCAGTTCGTGACTCAGGCCCACGACATAGCGGCTCTTGGCGCGATTGGCCGACTCCGCCCTTTCCTTCGCGTCCTGCAGCGCCGCGTCCGTCTTCTTGTGGGCGGCGATCTCCTTCAGAAGAGCCGTGTTCTGCCGGGAGGATTCCTCTTCCGCAACGACCCGGCTGTCATGGGCAAGCACGTAGAACCAGGACACGACGCCGGCAAGAATGGCGAAGACGAAAAAGACGATGGCGATGGTCCGCTGGACGACGTCGGCGGTCTCGGGAGAGGCGGCCGTGGTCTGGTGAGCGATCATCGCCAGGATGACCCCGATGCCGGTAATAGAGATCACCGCCGAAATCGCGTAACGGCCGAGCCTTGTCGCGAGCTTTGCGACGACCGTTTCCGGCAGCACTGCCTTGGCCACGGTCGCGACCTGCGCGTTCAGACGCGCCTTCGGCTTGCACATGTCGTGGCAGCGGCTGTCGAGCGAACAGCAGAGCGAGCAGATCGCCGCCGCATAGGCCGGGCACCAGGCCATGTCCTCCGGTTCGAACGGGTGCTCGCAGATCGAGCAAGTGATCTCGTTTTCGCGGAGCCAGCTCTTGCGCGGCTTGCGGGCGAGATAGAATTTCCCCTCCGTCCACCAGGCGATCAGCGGCGAGACGACGAAAGCCGTGACGAGCGCGATATAGGGTGCGAGCGAGGCGGCGATTTCGCCCGCCGCGCCGAAATGCGCGACGAGGGCGAAGAGCGTCGACACGCCCATGGTGCCGAGACCGACGGGATTGATGTCGTAAAGATGGGCGCGTTTGAACTCGATTCCGGGCGGGGCGAGACCGAGCGGCTTGTTGACGAAGAGATCGGCCGAGATCGTCGAGAGCCAGGCCATGGCGACGATCGAAAAGATACCGAGCGTTTCCTCCAGCAGACGATAGATGCCGAGCTCCATCAGGAGGAGCGCGATCGCCACATTGAAGACCAGCCAGATGACGCGGCCCGGATGGCTGTGGGTGAGCCGCGAGAAGAAGTTCGACCAGGCGAGCGAGCCCGCATAGGCGTTCATCACGTTGATCTTGAGCTGCGAGACGACGACGAAGGCTGCCATCAGCAGGAGCGCGGCCGTGTCCGATGGGAAGATGTAGCCGAAGGCCGTGTAATACATCTGCGCCGGGTCGGCGGCCCTGGTCGAGGGAACGCCGGTACTGAGCGCCAGGACGACGAGAAAGGAGCCGGCCAGCAGCTTCGGCGCGCCGACGATCACCCAGCCGGAGCCGGCAAGAAAGACGGCGATTCGGTGGCGGAGCTTGCGCTCGCCGTCAGGCGGCAGGAAGCGCAGGAAGTCCACCTGCTCGCCGATCTGCGCCATCAGAGCGAAGATGACCGCCGAGGCAGCGCCGAATTCGACGAGATGGAACGGCGCGAGCGTGCCGGGGGGGCCCGATGTGTGATGGATGCCCGCATAGGCGAGCCACAGGCCGACCTTCTCCCAGTCCGCAAACGCGATGAAGACGAAGGGAAGAATGTTCAGGACGATCCAGAAGGGCTGCGTGAGGAGCTGGAACCGGCTGATCAGCTTCACGCCATGGGTAACCAGCGGGATCACCATGACGGCGCTGACGATGTAGCCGATCCAGAGCGGTATGCCGAGCGCAAGCTCCAGCGCCCCGGACATGATCGAGGCTTCGATCGCGAAGAGGATGAAGGTGAAGCTCGCATAGATCAGCGAGGTGATCGTCGAGCCGATATAGCCGAAGCTCGCGCCGCGCGTGAGAAGGTCGATGTCGACGCCGTGACGAATGGCATAGCGGCTGATCGGCAGGCCGACGAGAAGGATCATCAGGCTCGCGACGAGGATCGCGACGATGGCGTTGGTCGTGCCGTAGGACATGGTAATGGCACCGCCGATGGCTTCCAGCGCCAGGAAGGAGATGGCGCCGATCGCCGTCTGCGAAATGCGCGCCGAGGAGAAGCGCCGCGCGCTCTTGGCGGTGAAGCGCAGCGCATAGTCTTCGAGCGTCTGGTTGGCGACCCAGCGGTTATATTCTCGCCGAACGGGAATGATGCGCTGGCGTGCCGCCATGGTCCCTCGTCATCTCAACGCCGGCCGAATGTGCCAGCCGTCCATGTCGTAACACGGACGCGCGCCCCGGGAAATTGCTGCATTGCGGAAAACGTCGACGCTCTACGAGGTCGCTTGATCAGTTTTGATCGTTTCGTATCGAATGCTCTCTTTCTTTAAACGGATTTGCTCTGCGTTCCCTTGAGGCGGACCAAGCGAATGGGCAATCCTGCCAGCCAGAGGAGATCAAATGATCAAAGAACAGCGACATGCGAGGATTCTTTCGATACTCCGCCGACAGGGCGTTGTGAGTGTGGAAGAGTTGCGCCGCTGCATGCCGGGCGTCGCGGCCGTGACGCTCCGGCGGGACCTCGCTCAACTGGATGAACTTGGGGCCGTCCGGCGTCGCCACGGGGGAGCAGTGCTCTCCGACGAGGCGCTCGTGCGCTCGAAGGGCTCGCTGCCCGGGGCGGAGGCAAGCCCGCTCGCATCCGATCTCGACTCGCTTGATGCCGTCATTCTGCCACCGATTTCCGGTCGGGGAAGCGACGCGCTCCGGCGGGAAATCATTCGCCGCGGAATACCTTTCATCGCCGAGAGTGCGGCCCAGCCGGACGGCGTCTACCTGGGTCCCGACAACTTCACTGCCGGCGTGGAACTGGGACGACTGGCGGCGTCGGGGGTGGGCGGCAGTCCCGTCACGATGCTTGTGATCGGTGTCGCCGAGTTGCCCAATACCCGCGAGCGCGTGGCGGGCTTCGAGGCAGGTCTTGCCGAAGCGGGCGTCAAACCGGCGACCGTCTATCGGGTCAATGGCCAGGGCAGCTACAGGGTCGGGCTTCGTGTCGCCCATGACGCCTTCGTCGCGAACGACGCGATCAACCTCGTCTTCGCTGTCAATGATCATGCGGCCATTGCGGGAATCGAGGCGGCGGAGCGCCTGGACAGACGGGTCGCGGTCTATTCCATGGGCGGCGAGAGCGCCGGCTTCATGGCGCGCCTTGCCGAGAACGGCCCCCTTCGCGCCGTGGGCGCTCTGTTTCCGGAGGTGGTCGGGCGCCTGGGCATCGATATGGCCGTACTGGGGGTGTTAGGGCAATCCTTGTCCGACACCATCACGCCGCACGCCATCATCACGCCCGAAACGCTCGACGACTATTTCGAGAACGGTCCGCAAGGCTGGCACCTCAAGGAGGAGGTGCTCGAACGGCTTAGCAGCGGTCGGCTCGGCTTCAAGGCGAACCTTCTGCGGTCGCGGCGGATCGGGTTCCTGCCGCACTATCCCGCGCATGACTGGTACAGGAGCATGGCGAGCGCCATGCAGACCCGTTGCCTCGTTTACGGGGCTACGCTCGTCATTTCGCCGCCGCATCATGGCATCTCGGCCGAGATCGCCAGGCTGCGGCGAGAGATTGCCCAAAGCGCGGTTCAGCTTTTCCGGCCCGGAATGGTGGCTGCGCTCAACGAGGGGCAGGCAAACGTCCTTCTGGCCGAAGAACTTCGAAGCCTCGCGGCAAACAAGCCGGAACGTCTGCAGGGCGTTACAGTCCTGACCAATTCCTTCGACGTGCTGCATGTGCTGGAGGACACCTCCGGGATCAAGGTGATCCTGACGGCCGGGGAATACCAGAAGGCCGACCGCTGCCTGGTAGGGCCGAGTCTCGGGGCGATATTCGAGCGCGTGCGCCCGCATCTCGCCTTCGTCGCTGTGGACGGGGCTACATCCGGCTTCGGCCTTTCCTCGCTTGACGAGCGGCGCGCCCTTGCGGCTCAGCGGTTCATCGATGCGGCGCAGACCACCATCGTCCTCGTCGACAGCGTCGCGCTCGGTTCCGATGCCAATCATCGCATCGCCGGAATTTCCCAGATCCGCTCGGTGCTCACCGACGATGGTGCGCTGCCCGAGGACCGTCAGCGTTTCCGCTCGGCGGGCGTCGACGTGCTGATCGCCGGGGAAGCGCTTCCCGAGCCGAGCTTCGAGACGGGCGCAAACTACCGAAGTCATTCCTGAAACAAACATATCGCGAGGGAGGAAACCATGAAGCGATCACTTTTGACGACTGTATTCCTGGGAGCGGCGTTGCTTTCCACGGGGCCGGCGCTTGCCGCCGAGGTGACGCTGCAGTTCTGGGATAACCAGCAGACCGAAAGCGGCCTTTCGGATGTGCAGAAGGCCGCCGTCGAGCGGTTCATGAAGGAAAATCCCGACATCAAGATCGAGGTCACGACCGTACCCTATCCGGAATATCAGCAACGGCTGCTGACGGCGGTGCAGGGCGGCAATGCGCCGGATATCGCCACGCTCGACCAGATCTGGGTC
Source organism: Sinorhizobium sp. (assembly GCF_059070375.1). Lineage (NCBI taxonomy): Bacteria > Pseudomonadati > Pseudomonadota > Alphaproteobacteria > Hyphomicrobiales > Rhizobiaceae > Sinorhizobium > Sinorhizobium sp. The sequence goes on along the minus strand of NZ_JCACWC010000002.1, from coordinate 1,273,472 downwards.
GGCGCCTTCGCCAAGGCCGGCGCGATCGCCGACCTGACGGATGGGGCCGCTTCCGCCGGTCTCACCCGTGACGGCTTCTTCGGCGGGGCTTGGGATTCGGCAGTGCTGGGCGGCAAGCTCTACGGCATTCCGTTCAACGTGGACGTATGGCAGTTCAGCTACTACAACAAAGACTTGCTCGCCGCTGCCAAGATCGACCCGGCGAGCCTCGGCACCTTCGACGGATTGAAAGCCGCCGCCGAAAAGCTGACTGCCGACGGCAAGTTCGGCGTCGGTCTGTTCGGCCACAAGGGCGAGGATACGGTCGTCGTCGGCGACTCTTTCATATTCTCCAATGGCGGCAAGATCCTGAACGACGACGGCAGTTGCGCCCTGACGGAGGCGCCTGCGGTCGAGGCCCTCACCTACCTTCAGGCGCTATCCAAGTTCGCCCCCGCCGGCATTCTCAATGCCTCGTCCGGCGACATGCGCGAATTGTTCCTGAACGGCTCGCTCGCCATCGAGTTCTGGCCGGCCCTCGAACAGCCGACCTTGCAGAAGAGCAGCCTCAGCTGGGGTTTCGTGAATGGAACCGCGCCGCAGGGCAAGATGCCGGTCGGAACCTTCGGCGGCTGGAACCTGGCCGTTTTCGAATCATCCGAGAACAAGGAGGCGGCTTGGAAATTCATCCAGTTCATGGTGCGTGAAGACGTGAACGGCGATGTCGTCGACCTCATTCCTGCCAACAAGAAGGCCGCCGAGGCCTTCCTCGAGGAGAACCGTCAGGATCCGCAGACGATCATGACGCATCTCGACAATGCGAAGGCCCGTCCGCTGTCGCCGCGTTATCTCGAGCTTGCTGATGCGCAGGTCGCCATGTTCCAGGACATCTATGCGGGCGGCGATCCGGCTGCGGCAGCGGCCAAGGCCTGCGACGTCATCAACACCCTCAAGTAATTCCATCTCCAGCCGCATCCCGGAGACGGGGTGCGGCCCAGGATAAGGCTTTTCCGATGCGCCAAGATCGCCGGCTCCACTGGCTGCTTCTTGCACCCGCTCTCATTCTGATGGCGGTCATGCTGTACTATCCGATGTTCGCTACGGTCTATGAAAGCTTCCACGAAACGAGCTTCCTGAACCCCGATCCCAAGTTTGCGGGGCTCGCGCTGTACCGGCGTGTCCTGGAAGGCGGCACCTTCACGCAAGTGCTGGTGAATTCGGTCGTCTGGACGCTCGGCGTCGTGCTGCTGCAGAATATGCTTGGCTTCCTCACCGCGCTTCTGCTCAATCAAAACCTGCCGATGCAGGGCGCGCTTCGCGCCGTCGTCCTCCTGCCCTTCATTCTGCCCGGAGTCGTCGCCGCCATCCTCTGGCGCTTCATGTACGATCCGCAACTGGGTCTCGTGAACTCACTGCTGCTTCAGGCGGGGCTGATCGAAAACAGTGTCGCCTGGCTTGCGGACAGCCGCATGGCCATGGCCTCCGTGATCGTCGCTGCGGTCTGGAAAGGCTTTCCCTTTTCCATGCTGATCTACCTCGCGGCCCTGCAAAACGTCGACCGAAGCCAGATCGAGGCAGCGACGCTGGACGGTGCGGGGCCTGTGCGCCGGCTCATCGATGTCACACTGCCCGCGATCCGTGACGTGATCGTCGTCAATATCGTGCTGACTCTGATCCTGACCTTCAACTACTTCGACATCATCTGGGTCCTGACCAAGGGTGGTCCGCAATCGGCGACCCACATATTCCCGACCAAAATCTTCGAGACCGGCTTTGGTCAGTTCCGCTTCGGCGAGGCTGCGACCTACGGCGTGTTTTCGATCCTCGTGCTCGCTGTCCTCGTGGCGCTCTATGCGATCGTTCAGGGCAGGGCCAATCGCCGGAGGGTTGCCGCATGAAGCAGACCCGATCGACCCGCCTCGCATTGATGCTGCTCCAGCTTCTCCTGGCCGTGCTTGTCCTGCTGCCTTTCTTCTGGATGCTTTCCGTCAGCCTGAAGCCGCCGGCCGAACCCTTTGCGATCCCGGCCCGGCTCTGGCCGGACCATCCGACGATCGACAATTACGTCACGGCGTTCCGGCCGGAATTCCGCACCTATTTCCTGAACTCGCTGGTGGTATCGCTTTCCACCGTCGTCATCAGCGTGAGCCTTGGCCTGCTTGCCGCCTACAGTTTCACGCGGGCGCAGCTTGCCGTGATGTCCGCGCTGGTCGGGATGGTGGTTCTGGCGCAGATGTTCCCGCACTCGGCGATCATCATCCCGATCTACAAGATGATGCGCGGCGCAAATCTGCTCAACACCTACTGGTCGCTTATCCTCGCCTATGTATCGGTGACGCTGCCGGTGGCGATCTGGATGCTCAGGGGTTTCCTGCTGAAGCTTCCGGCCGCACTCGAGGAATCGGCCGCGATCGACGGTGCGACGCCGCTACGCGTGTTCTGGGACATCGTCGTGCCGCTGTCGCGCCCCGGCCTGATTGCCACATCGGTCTATGTGCTCATCGTCACCTGGCAGGAGTTCCTCTTCGCGCTTTCCTTTACCTCGACAAAGGAGATGCGGACGCTGCCGGTCGGCCTCAACGATTTCATCGGCCAGTACGGAATCCGCTACGGCGAACTCATGGCCTCCTCGGTGATGGTGTCGCTGCCGGTCATGGCCGTCTTCTTCTTCCTGCAACGCTACTTCGTCGCCGGCATCACCGCCGGTGCCGTGAAAGGCTAAGCCATGGCACTGATCGAAGCGTCGGATCTCCTTCCGGGTATCCGCCAGATTCTCTTCAACCGGCCGGAAAAGCTGAATGCGCTCTCCACGCCCCTGATGCGCGAATTCGAAGCTGCGCTCGACGAGGCGGCTGCGGATACGGACGTGCGCGTCGTCGTGCTGCGCGGCGCCGGCGGCAAGGCTTTCGTCGCGGGCGCGGACATCGCCGAATACCAGGGAAACAAGCGGGCGGAATTCATTGCCTACCAGTTCAATTCCCGCCGGGTTTTCGACCGGCTCGAACGTGTCGCCAAGCCCGTGATCTGCGCCATCGACGGCTTTGCCCTCGGCGGCGGTTTCGAGATCGCGCTCTGCTGCGACATCCTGATCCTGTCCGAAACCGCGCAGCTCGGTCTGCCGGAGGGGCGGCTCGGCCTGTGCCCGGGAGGCGGGGGCACGCAGAGGCTCTTGAGAGCGATCGGGAAGTATGCGGCATCCGATCTTCTGCTCGCCGGGTGGCGGATGTCGGCGGAGCGGGCTCTCGCACTCGGGATCGCCGCGGACGTCGTTCCGCCGCAGGAGATGGAAGAGGCGATCCTGCGCCGGGCGCGCGCCTGCCTGAAGATCGCGCCGCTCGCGGCGGCCGAGATCAAACGGCTGCTCAGGGAGGGTGCTGACGCCTGCACCGAGACGGCGAAGAGCCTGGAGCAGGAGGTTCTGTTCCGCCTCTATTCGACCGCCGACGGCCAGGAGGGCATCGACGCCTTCCTTGAGAAACGCGATCCCCAGTTCAGGATGGAATAGATCATGGAATTCAAGGACAAAGTCATCGTCGTGACCGGCGGTGCCAAGGGCATCGGCCGCTCCTGCGTCGAGCTGTTCGCGGCGCGCGGGGGGCAGGTCGTCTTTTCGGACATCGACGTCGCGAGCGGAGAGGCGCTGGCTGCACGGCTCGGGGATTGCGTCGCGTTTCTGCGCGGCGATGTTCGCCGGCTTGCCGACATGCAGGCCATGGCTTCCCTCGCCGAGACCCGTTTCGGGGGCCTCGACGTGATCGTCAACAATGCAGCCGTCGCGCTCGACGGCGTGATCGACGAGATCGACGAAGAACGCTGGACGACGGTGATCGACACCAACCTGACCGGTTTCTGGCGAACGATGAAGGCCTGCGTGCCGCTCCTGCGCAGGCGCGGCGGCGGCGCGGTGGTCAATCTCTCCTCCGTCCAGGGCCTGATCGGCTTTCAGGGCTGGCCGGCCTACGCTGCCGCGAAGGGCGCGATCATCTCGCTGACGCGGCAATGCGCCATCGATCTGGCCAAGGCGGGTATCCGCGTCAACGCCGTCGCGCCAGGCACCATCATGACTCCGATGAACGAGAAGATCTTCGACGAGACCGAAGACGCACAGGCCCTGATCGACACCTGGAACCGGGCGCATCCGATCGGTCGTTTTGGCCAGCCGATGGAGGTCGCCGAACTCGTCGCCTTCCTGGCATCAGACAGGGCGAGCTTCATCACCGGCGAGATTGTGCGTTGCGACGGCGGGCTCGCCATCCGGGGCGAGTAATGCAGGATCTGTTTTCCATAGGTACGCCCTGCGGCGCGTTGCAGTTCGATCCGGCCGTCGGCAACATTCCCCTGCTGCGCTTCCACTGGGCGGGGCGCTCGATCGAGCCCCTCTATGCAGCTCCGTGGCGCGACGAACCGGAGGCGCAGGCCAATCCGGACCTTTCGCCAGCCGAGCGCCGGCTGGCGGGAGACTTCTTCTGCGCCCCCTTTGCCGAGGCGGCGGATCCGGATGTACCTGCTCACGGCTGGACCGCCAACAGCGCGTGGCAGTTGCGGGAGCATGGGGCCAGCCGGCTGCGCCTGGCGCTCGCTCGCGACGTCTCCGGGGCGCGGATCGCGAAGATCCTCGAAATTTCCGCGGACGCGCCTCTGCTCTACCAGGAGCACCGGATCGACGGAGGGGAGGGCATTCTGCCCGTCGCCCATCATCCGATGCTGCATCTTGAGGGACGCGGACGCTTCTTCACCTCGAAAAAGCGCGCAGTCCTCACGCCGGGCCAGGTCTTCGAACCGGGGCGCTCCTGCCTCGCCTATCCGACGCGCGCCGCCGAGCCGGAGCAAGTGGAAGGCGCGAACGGCGGAACGGTGGATCTGACGCGCTGGCCGATCGGCAGCCGCAACGAGGATTTCGCGATCCTGGTCGAAGCATCCGGTTCGCCACTCGGCTGGTCCGCGGTGATCCGGGAGAAGGAAGACGATATCGTCTTCTTCCTCAAGGACCCCTCCGTCCTGCCCGTCACCATGCTGTGGTTCTCGAACGGCGGGCGCGACCATGCACCGTGGAACGGGCGGTTCGTAGGGGTAACGGGCATCGAGGACGGATGCTGCGCCGGGCTGGGCGGCGAGGCGGAAGCCCGTTCGGGGAGCCCGGTTGCGGCCGAAGGCGTCGCGACCGGGCTGCCGCTGGCCGAAGGGCGCAGCCATATCGTTCGCCATGTGATTGGCGCGGTGCCGCGCCCGGCAGGATGGACCCGCATCTCGGATATCTCCATCGCAGGGAACCTGCTCACGATCTTGGACGGTGCCGGACGGCAATTGGATCTGCCGTGGCGACGCGACTTCCTGAAAGGACACGAATGATATGGCTGCAATCGAGCTGCGCAAACTGACCAAGAGCTTCGGCACCTATACCGCGCTCGGCGGACTGGATCTCTCCATCTGTGACGGCGAGTTCCTGGTCCTGCTCGGTCCGTCGGGCTGCGGCAAGTCGACCACCATGCGGATCGTGGCAGGCCTCGAGGAACCGACGTCAGGCGAGATCCTGATCGACGGGCGCCGGGTCAACGACGTCCCCGCTCGGGACCGGGACCTCGCCATGGTGTTCCAGAACTATGCGCTCTATCCCCACATGACCGTCGGCGAGAACATCGCCTATCCGCTGAAGATACGGAAAGTCGTCAGGCCCGAACGCGAGGAACTGGTGCGCGCTGCGGCCCAAAGGGTGGACATGGAACATCTCCTGACCCGCCGTCCGGCCGAGCTTTCCGGTGGCCAGCGGCAGCGCGTGGCGCTCGCCCGCGCCATCGTGCGGCGCCCGCAGGTGTTTCTGATGGACGAGCCGCTTTCCAATCTCGATGCAAAGCTGCGCACGGTGATGCGCGGCGAGTTGAAAAACCTGCAACGCGACCTCGGTGTCACGACCATCTACGTGACCCATGACCAGGTCGAGGCCATGACGCTGGCCGACCGCATCGTGGTGCTGAACAAGGCGGTCATTCAGCAGATCGGGACACCTGCGGAGATCTACGCCCGTCCCGCGAACACCTTCGTCGCGAGCTTCATAGGCTCACCCCCAATGAATCTGCTGCCCGGCCATCTGCGGGACGGTTGGTTTGCAAGCCAAGGCGGGCGCTTTCCGCTGGACCAGGCGCCGGGTGAGATAGCGCTGGGCATCCGGCCGGAACACGTGCGGATCGCGCCGGAGGGGAGCGGCCATTTCAAGGGTGCGGTGTTCTCCTCCGAACTGCTCGGCGACTGCACCATCCTGACCGTCAAGGCCGGTGATGTGTCGATCGCCGCCAAACTGCCGCCGGAGGCGGGGCTCGAGCGAGGCACGCCCGTCAGCCTGAGCTTCGCAGCAGGACGAATGCATTTGTTCGATGCCGCGACGGGCGGGCGACGGGGAGAGGCGTGATGGCTGCCCCCGTTCTCTCAGAAAACCGCGTGCGGGTCTTTTTCGACGGTATTTGGAGCGAGCCGCGCCTGAGCCACCCGGAGGGTGTCGCCATCGGGCCTGACGGCTGGGTCTGGTGCGGCAACCAGGACGGCGACATATGTCGCATCGCCCCTGATGGCAGCCGCATCGAGCGCGTAGCAGGAACCGGCGGCTTCATTCTCGGCCTCGCCTTCGACGGGGATCGGGGGCTCTACGCCTGCGACCTGAAATACGCGTCCGTATGCCGGCTGGATCTTGCGGCCGGCACGCTGGAACGACTCGACGCACCGGGTATGCGCATACCGAACTATCCGGTCATCGACCGTCGCCGCCGTCGCCTCCTCGTCTCGGACAGTCATGCTTCCGACCGGCCGGGCCCGGGCATCTGGGCCTTTGATCTTGCCGGCCGAACGGGGCATCTCTGGTGCAATTCCGACTTCACCTTCGCCAACGGGCTCGCAATGCGGCCCGGCGAAGACGCGCTCTATGTCTGCGAAACCTTCGCCAGGCGCGTATCGCGCATCGGCATCGAGCCCGATGGCGGTGCAGGGGAGATTGCTTCATTCGCAGCCGGACTACCCGGCTATCCGGACGGTCTCGCCTTCGACGAGGTCGGCAACCTCCTGATCTCTCTTTACGAACCATCGCGCATACTGAGGGTCGATGCCGGGGGCGGCGTATGTGTGCTTGCCGAGGATCCGACAGCGCATGTGCTTTGCCATCCGACCAACATCGCCTTCGACGGTAAGACGCTCTACGCAGCCAATCTCGGCCGTTGGCACATTGCAGCGATCGATTGCGACGTCGGTGCGCCTCCGCTCTGGAGGGCCACGGCATGACCTTTGAGGGCCTCACATGGGATCATCCGCGCGGCTATGACGCGCTTGCGGAGACCGCGCGGCGCGTGAACGCCCGCCGTGCGCAGCCGTTGATCCGCTGGAACAAGCAACCGCTGGAAGGTTTCGAAAGTGCCCCCATCGGCTCGCTTGCGGAGAGCAACGACCTCCTGGTCATGGATCATCCGCATATCGGCGAGGCGATCGCGGAAGGGTGTTTCCTGCCGCTCGAAGACCTCTATTCCGCAGAACAGCTGCAGGCCTGGCGCCGCGACAGCGTCGGCCCTTCTGCCGAGAGCTACCACTGGGATGGCAGAACCTGGGCGCTGCCGCTGGATGTGGCGACGCAGGTCATGGCTCGCCGGGCGGACCGGCTCGCTGCGGCGCCGAAAGGCTGGGATGACGTGCTTGCAATCGGGCAACGCCTGCCCGTGGCGCAGTCACTCGCCGGACCCCACGCGCTCCTGACCCTCATGTCCATGGCAGCCGGGGCCGGCGGCTGTGTCGGCGGGACGGAATTCCTGTCGGACACCGAGGGCGCCCCAGCGCTCGAAACCATGCAGCGTCTCTACGCGCGGCGGCCCCGGGGAAGCGAAGCGCTCAATCCGATAGCGCTTCTGGAAGCTATGGCCCGGGGCGAAGATATCGCGCTGGTGCCGCTGGTCTTCGGTTACGTCACCTATGCCGTGGCGGGTCATGCGCCCCATGCCGTTCGCTTTTCGGATACGATCCGGGTCGCCGGCGGCAGGGGCGGGGTCATCGGCGGCACGGGAATCGCATTCTCCCGCCGGTGCAAGCCGACGCCGGAGCTGCTTGCGCACATTGCGTCGCTCTTGTCCTCCGAGACGCAGATAGAGACGTTCCCGGCCTTTGGCGGGCAACCCTCCGCGCGTGCCGCCTGGCAGGACGCTAAGGTCAACCATGGCTGGAGCGATTTCTATCGCAACACGCTCGCCACCGCAGAGGCGGCACTGCTGCGCCCCCGTTTCGACGGTTACATCGCCTTTCAGGCGGCTGCCGCGGAACGAATCCGCTCGGCGCTGGAGCGGCGGGAAGAACCCGAAACCACTCTCGCTGCCCTTCGCACTCTCTGGCTGCGCGCGCGCCAGGGGGCGAGGGGACATCTCGACGACAAAAGAGGCTGATTATGACCGACACCCGGAACTCCACCCCTGCCGCCCTGGCGGGCATCCGCATCCTCGATTTTTCGCATCTGCTGCAAGGTCCGTTCGCAACGCAGCTTCTTGCCGATATGGGGGCGGACGTCATCAAGATCGAACGCCCCGGCACGGGTGACCTGTTCCGCTCGCTGACCTTTCGAAATAAATGGGTCGGTGGCAGCGAAAGCCCCAATTTCCTCGCCTGGAACCGCAACAAACGCTCGGTTGCACTCAATCTCAAATCGCCGGAGGTCAAGGCCATTCTCATGGAGATGGCGCGGAGCGCCGATATCGTCGTCCAGAACTTCCGCCCCGGAGTGATGAAGGCGATGGGCTATGGTTACGAGGATTTCCGCGCCGTCAATCCGCGGATCATCTATTGCTCCGGTTCCGGCTACGGCGAAGACGGCCCCTATGTCGACCGGCCCGGCCAGGACATGCTGGTCCAGGGGCTCACCGGCATCATGGCCGCGACGGGACAGGCGGATTCTCCTCCTACGCCGGTAGGCGCGGGCTTCTCGGACCAGATCGGCGCGATGAATATGGTCTACGGCATCCTTTCCGCGCTCTACTGGCGCGAGAAGTCGGGGCTCGGACAGGAGGTCAAGGTGAACCTTCTTGCCGGCATGCTTGCGCACCAGAACCAGGAGATGGTCATGGCGCTGAACTTCAATGAGGATTTCCAGCGTCCGCGAACGGGCATCGGGCATCCCGGCATGGATGCGCCGTTTGGCACCTATCCGACGAAGGACGGTTGGGTCACGATCGCGATGAGCCCATACCGCACACTGGTGAGAGTGCTCGGCAACGACGATCTCCTCGACTACGACGATCCCGAAAAGCTCTTCGATCAGCGGGACGAGATCTGGCGCAAGCTGGCGGCGGAGACCGGGAAATGGACGACGGCCGCGCTACTGGATGCATTGCTGGAAGCCGACATCTGGTGCGGCGAGGTAAAAACCCATCTTCAGGCGGCCGAGGATCCGCAGGTGCGCCACATGGAACTGGTGACGAGCTACGAGCATCCGCGCGCCGGCACGGTGAAGGTTGTTGCACCCGCGGTGCGCCATTCCGAAACGCCTGCGGCGGTACGCCGGCCGGCGCCGCTGGTCGGCCAGCACACCCGCGAAGTCCTGGGGCAGTTCGGCTATTCGGAAGATCAGATCAGCGCCTGGCTCGCTTCGGGCATTGCCTATGCCGACGAGGGAACAGGAAAGTGAACGGCTGGCTGTAGCGCGGGTCAAATCGGCACCCGCCCATTGCAGATCGCAGCTCTTGACAGAACGCCACGCTACTGCAATAAACCATCAAGTTAATTAACCTGATGGTTTATCAATGTTGGACCAACTCAGCAGCACCCTCTCGGCATTGGCCGACCCGACCCGCCGCGCCATCGTTGCGCGCCTCGCCGCCGGCGAGGCGACGGTGAACGAACTTGCTGCTCCGTTCGATATGAGCCTGCCGGCGGTTTCCAAACATCTGAAGGTCTTGGAACGTGCGGGGCTGATATCCCGGGGCCGCAACGCCCAATGGCGGCCCTGCCGGCTGGAGGCGGCGCCGCTCAAGGAAATCGCCGATTGGGTCGAGCGCTACCGCCACTTCTGGGAAGGCAGTTTCGACCGGCTCGACAGCTATCTTCACGAGTTGCAGCGCAACGAAAAATCGGATCACGACTGAACCGGGTTCGCCCGACCGCAAGGGAGAAGATCATGAATGCCCCGTCTCCGAAGGAAGAGATCGCGCTCACCATCAAGCGTGTCTTCGACGCGCCCGCCAAACTCGTCTTCAAAGCCTGGACCACACCCGAACACCTGGTGCGCTGGTGGGGCCCGAAGGACTTCACGGTGCCCGCGATCACTGTGGATTTCCGTGAAGGCGGCGCCTGGCGCGGCTGTATCCGCTCGCCTGAGGGCCAGGACTACTGGGCGCACGGCATCTATCGCGAGATCGTGGACCCGAGCCGTATCGTCCTCAGCTTCGCCTGGGAAGAGGAGGGCGCCATCGACACGCTGATCACGGTCACCCTTGAGGACGTGGCGGGCGGCACGCGTCTCACCTTCCGCCAGGCGCCGTTCACGAGCGCCGAGAGCCGCGATTCTCATGCGGAAGGATGGGGCGAGTGCATGGACCGGCTCGTTTCCTATGTCGCTGCCCGGAAGGAGGAAATGCAATGAAGAAGACCTATCACGGGAGCTGCCACTGCGGCGCGGTGCGCTTTTCCGCAAAACTCGACCTAGCACCGGAGGGAAAACGCTCCCCAGCGCCGCGGCCTGGCGTGTGGTGGACGACGACCTTCCGCTGCAACTGTTCCTCCTGCCTCAAGACGCGATTCTGGAAGGTGTTCGTCACGCCCGAGGATTTCTCCTTGCTTTCCGGCGAAGAGGCCTTGGCGGAGTACCGCTTCGGCGAGCGCATGATCCGCCACGTGTTCTGCCGGCACTGCGGCGTCCACCCCTTAGGCAGCGCCGACTTCGAGATCATGGGCGGGCCGTTCCATGCGGTGAATATCGCCTGTCTCGACGACGCGACCGACGAGGAGCTGGCGAATGCCCCGATCGTCTATGAGGACGGGCGCCATGATGCATGGGACCGGCCACCCGCGGTGACGGCCTATTTGTAAGGAGCGTACCGCTCCTTCGCGTCTGCCGCGGTAACGACCTGGATCCGCGGCAGAAAACCCCGGGCGGTAAGCCCAAGCTTCCTGCTTCCCCCCGGCACCTACGTAGAATGACGTATGTGCAGTGCAGCGCGGCTGCCCGATGATCCCCGAGCAAAGGCCATGGAGAACGGCCACTTGCCTTGCGGCGATCAGAACAAGGGGGTTCAATTAGATGACTATCAGGGCACGCGTCACCGGCGCATTTCTCGCTGCCGTCCTTTCGACGACGGCGTTCAACGGCGCCTTTGCCGCCGACGACACGATCAAGGTCGGCATCCTGCATTCGCTTTCCGGCACCATGGCGATCTCCGAAACGACGCTCAAGGACGCCATGCTGATGCTGATCGAGGAGCAGAACAAGAAGGGCGGCCTGCTCGGCAAGAAGCTGGAAGCGGTCGTCGTCGACCCGGCCTCGGACTGGCCGCTCTTTGCCGAAAAGGCGCGCGAGCTCGTCTCCGTCGACAAGGTGTCCGCCGTCTTCGGCTGCTGGACGTCGGTGTCGCGCAAATCCGTGCTGCCGGTCTTCGAAGAGCTGAATTCCATCCTCTTCTATCCGGTCCAGTACGAGGGCGAGGAAAGCCAGCGCAACGTCTTCTATACGGGCGCCGCTCCCAATCAGCAGGCTATTCCCGCCGTCGACTATCTGATGGAAAACGAGGAAGTCGAGCGCTGGGTGCTCGCCGGCACCGATTACGTCTATCCGCGCACGACCAACAAGATCCTCGAGGCCTACCTGATCTCCAAGGGCGTCGCTCCCGAGGACATCATGATCAACTACACGCCTTTCGGCCATTCCGACTGGCAGACGATCGTTTCCGACATCAAGAAGTTCGGCTCGGCCGGCAAGAAGACCGCGGTCGTCTCGACAATCAACGGCGACGCCAACGTGCCGTTCTACAAGGAGCTTGCCAACCAGGGGATCAAGGCCGAGGACATCCCGGTCGTCGCCTTCTCTGTCGGCGAGGAGGAACTTGCCGGCCTCGATACCGGACCGCTCGTCGGACACCTCGCTGCCTGGAACTATTTCCAGTCGGTCGACAACCCGGCCAATGCCGAGTTCATCGAGACCTGGCAGGCCTACACCAAGAACGACAAGCGGGTGACCAACGACCCGATGGAAGCCCATTATATCGGCTTCAACATGTGGCTGAAGGCGGTCGAGAAGGCCGGCACCACGGATACCGATGCCGTGCTCGACGCCATGATCGGGGTCTCGGTACCGAACCTTTCGGGCGGCTATTCGACGATGATGCCGAACCACCACATCACCAAGCCCGTGCTGATCGGCGAGATCCAGTCCGACGGCCAGTTCGAAACTGTCTGGGAAACGCCCGGCCTCGTCGTCGGCGACGAATGGTCGGACTACCTGCCGGACTCGAAGGACCTGATCTCCGATTGGCGCGCGCCCATGTCCTGCGGCAACTTCAATGTGGCCACCGGCAAGTGCGGCGGCAAGGGTTCCTGATTTCATGACGAAAGACTTGCTAAGGAAGCGGCCCGGGTCGGGTCGCTCCCCCAGACGCCTCTTTTCATGACGCACCGCTAGCTCGAAATCCCCTCCGTCCGAATGCGTCCCTTCGGACGGAGGACTGCAAGGCGAGAGACGAATGTACCGCATCATCCAAACCGTGCTGGCTGCCCTGTTCCTCTTCATTGCGATGGCTCCGGGGCTTCGCGCGGAAGAGGGACTGCGCGATCTGGTGAACGCGCTCGGCGAGGCGAAGCTGTCCGAGATGGACGAACACATCGCGGCACTGGCAAGAACCGGAAAGCCCGAAGCCGTCGCCATCCTCGAGGCGCTCGGTGAAGGCGGGCTCTATGCCCGCAAGGCGGACGGCCAGGTCTTCCTGACGAAGGAGAGCGGTTCGAACCTGACCCTCACGGATCCGATCTCCGGCGACAGCGCCGGCGAAGCGCCGAAGGCGGCACTTTCGAAGATCAGGGTGAACAACAGCGTGCGGCGCGCCGTGCGCACCGCCCTCGGCAGCCTGACGCTCCTCAGTCCCGATCGAAATCAGCGGCTCAGGGCTGCGCAGTCGGTGCTGCAATCGCCCGATCCCGACGCGCTTGGCGCCATCGAGAATGCGCTTGCTGCCGAGAAGGACGGAGCCGTTCGTGCGGTCCTCGAACAGGCGCGCGCCACGATGCTTCTTCTCTCCGACCGGCCGGTCGAGGAGAAGAAGGAGGCGGTGCGGCTGCTGGAGGAAAGCGGCGACCGCGAGGCGCTGCCGATCCTTTCTGCCGCGCTCGGCTCCGCCGACGAAAGCCTGAAGCCGGACATCGAGGCGGCGCTCGCCAGCATCGAACAGGCGCAAGCCTTCTGGAATGCGGGCCAGAACATATCGTACGGCCTGTCGCTGGGCTCGGTGCTGCTGCTTGCGGCGATCGGCCTCGCCATCACCTTCGGAGTCATGGGCATCATCAACATGGCGCATGGCGAGACGGTGATGCTCGGCGCCTATACGACATTCCTCGTTCAAGATGTCGTGCGCACCTCCTTTCCTCATCTTTTCGATTGGTCCCTGGCGATCGCGCTGCCGCTCGCCTTTCTTGTCACAGGCGCCGTGGGCCTCGCGCTGGAACGCGGCGTCATCCGCTTCCTCTACGGTCGCCCGCTCGAAACGCTGCTTGCCACCTGGGGCATATCGCTCATCCTGCAGCAGACGGTGCGGACGATCTTCGGCCCCACCAACCGCGAAGTCGGCAACCCGTCCTGGATGTCCGGCGCCTTCGAGATCGGCGGACTGGCGATCACCTGGAACCGCCTCTGGATCATCGTCTTTGCGCTTGCCGTGTTTGCAGCACTTCTCTTTCTGCTCAAGAAGACGCCGATGGGCCTGCAGATGCGCGCCGTAACGCAAAACCGGCGCATGGCCTCCTCCATGGGCATCCGCACGCCCTGGGTCGATGCGCTGACCTTCGCGCTCGGCTCCGGCATTGCAGGCATTGCGGGTGTGGCGCTTTCGCAGATCGACAACGTCTCGCCGAACCTCGGGCAGGGTTACATCATCGACAGCTTCATGGTCGTGGTCTTCGGCGGCGTCGGCAATCTCTGGGGAACGCTTGTCGGCGCCTTCTCGCTCGGCATCCTCAACAAGTTTCTCGAGCCCTACGCCGGCGCCGTGCTCGGCAAGATCCTCGTGCTCGTGCTGATCATCCTCTTCATCCAGAAGCGGCCGCGGGGGCTCTTCGCACTCAAGGGCCGGGCGGTGGAAGCATGATCACCTCGTTTCTCGTCAAATCGCTGGATCGGACCATCGTCACGGCCGTCGCGATCCTGCTGGCGCTGGCCGTCACCGTTCCCGCGCTCAACCTCCTGACCGCGCCGGACCACCCGCTGCATGTGCCGACCTATCTGGTTTCACTCTTCGGCAAGTACCTGACCTATGCGCTGCTGGCTCTGGCGCTCGATCTCGTCTGGGGTTTCTGCGGCATTCTCTCGCTCGGGCACGCTGCCTTCTTCGCGCTCGGGGGCTATGCCATGGGCATGTATCTGATGCGCCAGATCGGCTCACGTGGCTCCTACGGCAATCCGCTGCTGCCGGACTTCATGGTCTTTCTCAACTGGAAGGAGCTGCCCTGGTTCTGGCACGGCTTCGACATGTTCTGGTTCGCAGCGCTGATGGTGGTGCTGGTGCCGGGCCTCCTTGCCTTCGTCTTCGGCTGGTTCGCCTTCCGCTCGCGCGTCAACGGGGTCTATCTCTCGATCATCACCCAGGCGATGACCTATGCGCTGCTGCTCGCCTTCTTCCGCAACGACATGGGTTTCGGCGGCAATAACGGGCTCACGGATTTCAAGGACATCCTGGGCTTCAACATCCAGGCAGACGGAACGCGTGCGGCGCTTTTCGCCGCCTCCGCGCTGGCGCTCGCCGTTTCGCTCGTCGTCACCTCGGGCATCGTCCGCTCGAAATTCGGAAAGGTGCTGGTGGCGCTGCGCGACGCGGAAAGCCGCACCCGCTTCCTCGGCTATCGCGTCGAGCACATGAAGCTCTTCGCCTTCACGGTCTCGGCCATGATGGCAGGCGCCGCCGGCGCGCTCTACGTACCGCAGGTCGGCATCATCAATCCGGGCGAGTTCGCCCCCGCCAATTCGATCGAGGTGGTCATATGGACGGCGGTCGGCGGGCGCGGCACGCTGATCGGACCGATCGTCGGCGCGATCCTCGTCAACGGCGGAAAAAGCATCTTCACCGCCGCCTTCCCCGAATTCTGGCTCTTTGCGCTCGGCGGGCTCTTCGTCCTCGTCACGCTTTTCCTGCCGAAGGGGGTGGTCGGCACGGCGCAGAACTATCTGGCAAGCCGGCGCGCTTCCCACGCGGCGGCCCGGAAGGAAAGCGAGAGCGAAAAAGCGGCGACCCTTGCGGCCGCCGAAACGATGGCCGCGGAGTGATCGCCATGACCGGAAAGAAGCCCAGGAACCTGCTCTATCTCGATGGCGTCTCCGTCTCCTTCGACGGCTTCAAGGCGCTGAACTCGCTCTCCTTCGTCGTGGAGCCGGGGGAATTGCGCGCGATCATCGGCCCCAATGGCGCCGGCAAGACGACGATGATGGACATCATCACCGGCAAGACGCGGCCGGATGAGGGCGAGGTCTTCTTCAAGGGCGACATCGACCTCACCAGGAGGGACGAAGCGGCAATCGCCGAACTCGGCATCGGCCGCAAGTTCCAGAAGCCGACCGTCTTCGAGAACCATACCGTCTGGGACAATCTGGAGCTGGCGCTGAACCGCAGCCGCGGCGTCTTCGCGACGCTGTTCTATCGGCTGACGAGAGAGGACGAGAGCCGCATCGAGGAGATCCTTTCGACGGTGAGGCTCACGGCGCGCCGGGACGAACTCGCCGCCAATCTTTCGCATGGGCAGAAGCAATGGCTGGAGATCGGCATGCTGCTCGCCCAGGAACCGGAACTCCTGCTCGTCGACGAGCCGGTCGCCGGGATGACCGATGCGGAGACGGCGGAGACCGCGATCCTCCTGAAGGAGATCGCCAGGACGCGCTCGGTGATCGTCGTCGAGCACGACATGGGCTTCATCCGCGATCTCGGCGTCAAGGTGACCTGCCTTGCGGAAGGTTCGGTGCTGGCGGAAGGCTCGATCGATTTCGTCAGCAACGATCCGAAGGTGATCGAGAACTATCTCGGCCGATGAGCGGGAGGAATTGAACCGATGCTGAACGTCGAAAACGTCAGCCTGCATTACGGCGCCGCCCAGGCGCTTCGCGACGTCTCGTTCAAGGCGGAGATGGGCAAGATCACCTGCGTGCTCGGCCGCAACGGCGTCGGCAAGTCGAGCCTGCTCAGGGCCGTCACCGGCCAGCATGCGGTGACGAGCGGCACGATCTCTTTCAACGGCACGCCGCTCGACGGCATGGCGCCCTTCCGACGCGCCAAGCAGGGCGTCGGCTACGTGCCGCAGGGCCGCGAGATATTTCCCCTGCTGACGGTGAAGGAGAATCTCGAAACCGGATTCGCCCCGCTGAGGCGGGCTCAACGCTCGATCCCCGACGACATCTTCAGCCTGTTTCCGGTACTTCAAACCATGCTCGGCCGGCGGGGCGGTGACCTTTCGGGCGGCCAGCAGCAGCAGCTCGCGATCGCCCGCGCTCTCGTGACACGCCCGAAAATCCTGGTGCTGGACGAGCCGACCGAGGGCATCCAGCCGTCGATCATCAAGGACATCGGCCGCGCGATCAAATATTTGCGGGATTCGACCGGCATGGCGATCCTGCTCGTGGAGCAATATCTCGATTTCTGTCGCGAGCTTGCCGACCACGTCTATATCATGGACCGCGGGGCTTTCGTGCATGAGGGGCCGCCGGAGACGCTCGACACGCCGCAAGCGCGCCGGCATCTAACCGTTTGAACCCGCATAACGAGCCTGCGCGCGGTTTTCCACAGACCCGCAAATAGCCGGCAAAGTCAATGGTTTGGACCGAAGACCTGATCTCAGCGTCGCCTGCGGGCGACAGAAAAATCCACTTCTTTTGTGGATTGCGTTTGCCCGCTCAAGCGCTTTGACCCATACTGCACATGCATGTTCGATGATTGCTCCTGCGTGGTTCTTCGACCGGAACCGGTCGAAGGGTTAGCCCATGCAGCAGTTCAAAGTGTCACGGCGCGTTCCATGTCTCCGGACGAAACATGGTGCCGTGGCGAGTTTCGCAATCACACCCCGCTGACAGAATTGGCCATTTCGCGTTTCCGGCCTATCCAATCGGAGGAGACCCTAATGACGAATTTCCTGCCCGCCCTTCACGAAGGGCACGCCCCCATTACGCTCCAGACGCTCTTCAAGGACGCCCTCGAAGCCTATGACGATTGGGAGGAGGGCATGCCCGAACCCATCGTTTCCTTCGAGGACAAGGTACTTCCGGTCAGTGCCGTTTTCGAATGGATGAGACCCTGCACGGACCTCATGCCGGCCAATATGATCGGTATAGTCACCGATCGGCTGACGAAGCCCTGGAGCGGCGCCGGACCGCTGGACGCAATGACCTTCTCGACCGCCGCCCGGGTCATGTCCATTCTGGTGCGGCGGCGCTTGAGACGCTTCGGGCGCGGCTCCATCGAGGCCTTTGCCGACCGCTTCAGCCATCCGATGCATTCCGTTCCGTCGCCATCGCCGGATTCGGCGGGATCTCGATCGGCACGCTTATAAAGCCACCGCCCACGACCGTGGCGATGCCCGATATGGTCATCGTTGCGGCCGAGCTGCACAATCCCCCGCCGGTCGCGCCTGCCGTCGCCGCTGCCGGCCTCGGCTATCCGGGTGCCTTTGGCGCCATTCCCGTCGGTGTGCTTCGTTCGTGCCGCTCGCAGGCTGTGCGTCCGAGGCGGCCCAGGCGATGGGGACGCATATCACCTGCCGTCGATTGCGGCGGTCGTGCTCGAAGGCACGTCGATCCCTGGCGGCGGGACTCCTATCTCGGCACGGTAGCAGGCGTCTCCTGATCACGTTCCTGCTTACGGCCGCGCGCCGCCGAGCCGCTAGAGCCCTTTCATAAACCGGCACCTTCAATCCGCTGTCATGAAACCGCGATAGGGCGTCGGCGGATGGCGACGCTGCAACAGATAGCTTTTCATGCCGGCTGCTCGCTGGCGACGGTCTCACGCGTCTTGCGGGGCGAGGGGCCGGCGAGCGGCGAAATGGTGCGCCGCGTGCGCCGCGCAGCTGCCGAACTCGGCTACAGACCGGTGCCTTCCGCGGGCGCAAATAGCGGGCGCAGCCGCCCGGTCGTCGGCGTGCTGGTGCCGAGCGTGACCAACCCGGTCTTCGCGGCGTCGCTGGCGGGCATACAGCACCGCATGCAGACCGCGTCGCATGGCGTTCTGATCGCCCAATCGAACTACGATTCTTCGGCGGAAGTCCGCGCCGTCGCTGCACTTCTGGAGCAGCGCCCGACCGGGCTCATTCTGACCCTCTGCAACGCCGAGACCAGCGAGGCGCTCTCGGCCGCGCTGCCGCCGACGATCCTTCTCAACAATCGGCCGGTCCCGCGTTTTCCAGCCGCCGTGACCGTCGACAATTACCGGGCAGGATACGAGATCACCAAACACATTCTCGCCCATCGCCACCGCCGCATCCAGTTCGTCTCAGGCTATTTCGCCTCGTCCGACCGCGCGCACCTGCGCTACGCCGGCCATTCAGCGGCGATGCGGGACGGCGGGTATTCGGCACTTCCGGCGCTCCAAATCCCCTTCGTCGACGGCTACCAAGATCTGGAGCTTTCCCAGGCCATCGAAAAGCATGCGCCAACGGCGATTGTCGCATCCAACGACCTCCTGGCGCTGGGGGTAATCGCCGCGCTCCGGCGCGAAGGCCTCTCCGTTCCCGAAGACGTTTCCGTCGCCGGTTTCGACGGAATCGCGATCGGCCGGCTGATGAAGCCGTCGCTCACGACCGTGGCGATGCCGGATGCGGACATGGGTGTCGCCGCGGCCGCCATGCTGCTCGACATCGCTGAAAACAGCGTGCAATGCCGCCACCTTTGCCTCGACTACCGGCTTTATCCCGGCGAGACGGTGAGGATGGCGGGCTAAGTCTTCTGATTCTCGACGAAGGCAGCATGCCACTTGGCGAGCATCGACACGGCTTCCTGGACGACGGCCGGATGGGTGCCGGGCAGGAACTCGATCCTCGGTGCTTTGCCGTCACGCTTCAGCCGCGCGAAGACCCGCCCCTTAGCATCTTTCAGCTCCTCCGGCTTTTCCGGTTCCGGCTTGTCGCTTTGCGACAGGCGATTGAAGACGAGCTGAAAGCGCTGGTCTGAATCGACGGCGCGGAAGCGTGGCGAAGCGATCTCGTCCTGGGCTCTGGCGCGCGCCTCTTGCCTTTCAAGCAGCGTCCCGATCGCCATCCAGCGCTCGCGTCCGGCCTTCGGCGCCGGGCCGATGGCGCGGGCGACTTCGTGCGGCACGCCGTCCGCCACCTGCAGGAGGCGCGAAAGCTCGCTTTTCTGCACCGCGAGCGCATCGCCGATCACCTTGCGGTCGAAGCCGCGCGCTACGAGCGCAGCGGCGAAAAGCGCCCGTTCGATGAAAGAAAGGTTGCGTCGCTCGGCATTTTCCTTGCCTTGGGCAAGCACGAGCTCGTCGTCGGTCAGCGTCCGGACGATCGCCTTTACCTGGAGCTCGAGCCGGCGCACCGCCTTCAGGCGCCGGTGGCCGTAGGCGGTCTGGTAATGGCCCCGCTTTTCCGGGTGCGGCCGCACGAGGATCGGCGATTGCTGGCCGTTCTCGCGAATGCTCTCGACGAGCGCGAGGAAATCCGCATCGTCTACCTCGCCATCGGTCAGCCGATCCTCGACGAAGGAGCTTTCGACCAGAGCCGGATCGAGCGAAACGACGCGTTCTCCCTGGGTCAACGCCTCCCTGAGCACCCGTGCTTCCTCGGCCTCGCGGGTGATGCTGCCGAGAGAAAGCCCCATGGCCTTCACTGCGCCGGAAGCCGCACGGGGCGCATCGAGCGGGGCGGCGGGCCTGGCGTTGACAGGTGTCAACTCGGCCGGCGCCGCTTCGGCGGGGGCTTGCTGATCGCCGGCAGGCGCGCTTCCCGAAAACAGTGCCCGCAATTCGTTTTTCCGGTTGTTGCCAGCCATGACTTAGCGCCCCCATGCCGCGTGAATGAGAGCCTCGATCTCGCCGTTGACCGCGTTCAGCGATTCGATCGCGCGATCATAGGTCGCGCGGGTGAAATTCTCCCGGCCGACCTCGTAGAGCGTCTGCTTGGTGAGACCTGCATCCGAGATCGCGGTCGATTTTACCATGGCGGAGGTCAGCACCCGGTCGCCGAAGAGCGAGCGCATGAAGCCGACGATCTGCGCCTGCGGTCCGTCATTCGGCTCGAAGCGGGTGACGAGATAGCGCAGGAAATCGAAATTGAGCTCGCCGCCGGCCTCGCGCACCACGCTGAGCAGGTCCGAAGTCATGTAGAGGAACTGGTTCATCGATGCGACGTCGAGCATCTGCGGATGCACGGTGACGATGACCGACGTCGAAGCGCAGAGCGCCGAGAGCGTCAGGTAGCCGAGCTGCGGCGGGCAGTCGATGACGACGACGTCGTAGTCGTCGGCGACGCTTGCCAGCGCCGCCTGCACCCGTGCGAAGAAGAGCGGCCCCGCATCGGCACCGCTCTGCCGCGCACTGAGCGCCTGCGGCGTCGTGTGTTCGAACTCCTGCAGTTCGAGGTTGCCCGGCACCAGGTCGAGCCCGTCGAAATAGGTCTTGCGGATGATGTCCTTCAGTGGCCGCGCCTCAGCGTCGTAACGGATTGCGCCGTAGAGCGTGTCGTTGCCGGTCAGGTCCAGTTCCGGCTGGTAGCCGAACAGCGCCGAAAGCGATGCCTGTGGGTCGAGGTCGACCGCGAGCACCCGGTGACCGGTCAGAGCGAGATATTGTGCGAGATGGACCGATGAGGTCGTCTTGCCGGAGCCGCCCTTGAAGTTGGTGACCGAGATTACTTGCAGATGCTCGCTTCTCGCGGCATCGCGCCATTTGAGATAACCGCGCGCCTTGGCGCCATTGCCTTTGGCAATCGCCTGTTCGGCCAGATGCCGACGCAGCGCGTTGATATCGGAGAGCGAATAGGAGCGTCGTCCGCCGGCTCCGGTGTCGGGCTGCGGTCCCTCGCCAGCCAGCGACAGCTGGCGCAAGTATCCGTCGGAAACCCCGATGAGCTTGGCTGCCTCGCCGGAGGTGAAGCTCCGGAGCGTCTTCCTCGCTGTCGGCGCAAAGAGCCGGTCTCGCATCGCCTTCAGCTGTTCGGAAAGCGCCCGCGCGTCGGCGGCGATAGCCTCGTCTGCCGGTTTGCGCAATGCCCCGCCGGTCGCTCCTGCCGTCATCATATCCATGGTCTAAACTCCTCGTGCCCGCATGGCGCCTCGCCGCCGTGCAGATGCGCCTGCCGCATTTCCTAACAGGTAATCACTGAGCTACGCCGAAATGCGAAATATGCGGTCTATTCCGTTAGAGGAATGATTCATCCTCTGATTCGCGTCAACCATTTTTCGGAGCGCGCGCTCGGCAAAGCGATAGGCTGAAGATTGAAACTTTCATGGAGAAACTGAAAAATAACTGAGAAGGCCTGTTACCAAACTGACATGGGAGCCCCTTAAAGAGAGCGCCAAAGCGGCGCTGAGCGGGGTACGGCCTCTCATGCATGTCGCCCCTGTCAACACGCGCCGGAGGCCATGCTCCCATGAGGATCGTGCAGATCAGCGATACCCATTTCAGCCCGACAAAATCCCATTTCAACGACAATTGGGAACCCGTTGTCCGCTGGATCGAGACGATCGGCGCCGACTTCGTCGTGCATACGGGCGACCTTACGGTCGACGGCGCGGACCAGGAGGAAGACATCGTCTTCGCGATGGACCTCCTCCGCAGGCTGCCGGTACCGGTGCTGATCGTGCCCGGCAATCACGATGTCGGCCATCTGCCGGGCTCGGATCAGCAGGTCAACGCCTTGCGCCTCGCTCGCTGGCGCAGGCTCGTCGGCCCGGATTTCTGGTTCTCCGACCACGGCGGCTGGCGGCTCATCGGCCTCGACAGCCTTCTTCTCGGCTTCGACGACGCGGAAGAGGAGAGGCAGTTCCGCTGGCTGGCGGAGGCACTTGAGAGCCGCGACGGCCGCCCCGTCGCGATCTTCGCCCATAAGCCGCTTTTCGTCGACGATCCGGCGGAAGGCGATACCGGCTATTGGAGCGTGCGGCCGAAACAGCGGCAGCGGCTTTACGGGCTGATGGCGGAGAACGATGTCAAGCTCCATGCGAGCGGTCATCTACACTGGGCCTGGCAAGGCCATCATGCCGGCACCGACCTCGTATGGGCGCCGCCGACCTCCTTCATCATCGACAAGCTGGAGCGGGAAATGCCCGGCGAGCGCCTCGTAGGCGCGGTTGTCCACCACCTGGGCGAAGGACGCATCGACAGCGAGATCGTCGCGGTGCCCGGGCTGAAGCCTTACGTCCTGGATCACATGGTGGAAGAGGTCTATCCGCAGGCCGCGAAGAAGCTCGTGGGAGCGGCGCGATGAGCATTCTTTCGCTCCGCGGCATCGCCAAGTCCTTCGCCGGCAATGCGATCCTCAAGGGCGTGAGCCTCGAAGCGGAGGAGGGCGAATTCGTCGCGCTCGTCGGACCCTCCGGCTGCGGCAAGAGCACGCTTCTCCGCATCGTCGCGGGATTGGATCATGCGGATCGCGGCGAGATCGTCATCGGCGGCCGCGAGGTCTCCCCGGTCGCAGCCGCCGACCGCAACGTCGCCATGGTGTTCCAGTCCTACGCCCTTTATCCGCATCTGACCGCCGGCCAGAACATCGCAGTGCCCCTCGCCATGCGGCGGCTTTCGGCGGCTGAGCGATTTCCGTTCGTCGGCAATCTTCTTCCCGGTCAGCGCCAGATCCGCGCCGACATCCAGCGGCAGGTTCGCGAGATGGCGTCCTCCCTCAAGATCGACCATCTGCTCGATCGCAAACCCGGACAGATGTCGGGCGGCCAGCGCCAGCGTGTGGCGCTCGCCCGCGCCATGGTCCGCCGCCCTAGCGTCTTCCTGATGGATGAGCCGCTCTCCAACCTCGACGCGAATCTGCGGGTTCATGCCCGCAGCGAGATCGTCGAGTTGCACCGGCGCGCCGGGGTGCCGACGCTCTATGTCACGCACGACCAGTCCGAGGCCCTGTCCATGGCCGACAGGGTGGCGGTGATGATCGGGGGCACGCTCCTGCAACTGGCGTCGCCCAGGGAAATCTACGACGATCCCGCCCATGTCGAGGTCGCCCGCTTCCTGGGCCAGCCGCGTATCAACGTGGTGGAAACGCGGATGGATCCGTCGGGCATCGTGCGTTTCGGACCGCTCACGCTGGCTGGCGAGAAGCCGGCTTCGGGCGAGGCGTCGGTGATGCTGGCCGTGCGCCCCGAATTCGTCCGTTTTAGCGGAAATCCGGACGGCATCCTCACGGCGCGCGTAGAGCGGACGGAATTTCTCGGCTCCGAAGTGATCGTGCATGCCCGTCTCGGCGCCATTGGCGAAACGATCGTCGCCAAGATCAGCCCGGCCGAAGCTTCCTCCCTTACCACCGGCATGCCGGTGTCGGTCGAGATCGAACCGGATCGGGCGATGCTCTTCGCCGCCTCGGGCGAGCGGCTGCGGGCAAAGACAGTTGCCGCCGCCGCGGCGCTGGAGAAGGCTCATGGTTAGCATGGCGTCCGATATGCCCATGGCGAGGGCCGACCGGCGCGAAGCGCGGGTCGCCTGGTTGCTCGCCGCTCCCGCGATCGTGCTCTTGTTCCTCTTCATTCTGCTGCCGACATTCGCGGTCGTGCTCCTCGGCTTTACCGATTTCGAGCTCGGCTATGGCGGCTTCCGTTTCGTCGGGTTGGAAAACTACGCGGAACTGATCGGCGACCGCACCTTCCGCCGTTCGCTCTGGAACACGGCCGTCTATACGGCGATCGTCACGCCGGTATCGATCGTGCTGGCGCTGGGCGTCGCGCTCCTGATCGAGGCGGAGACCCGCGCAAAGGCGTTCTTCCGGACCGTCTATTTCCTGCCCGTCGCCTCGCTTCTGGTCGCAATGGCGACGGTCTGGCAATTCCTGTTCCATCCCTCAATCGGGCCGATCAACACCTTCCTGGCACAGCTCGGCATCCCCGGACCGAACTGGCTCGGCGCCTCCGGCACCGTGCTTTACGGGCTTTCGATCATCGGCATCTGGCAGTCGGTGGGCTTCAACATGGTGCTGTTTCTCGCCGGGCTGACCGCGATCCCGGGCGAGCTCTATGCCGCCGCGCAGGTGGACGGCGCGAAATCCCGGCTGGACCGGTTCCGGCTCGTCACCTGGCCGATGCTCGCGCCGACGACGCTCTTCGTCACCACCATCAGCATCATCAATTCCGTCAAGGTCTTCGAGACGGTGAAGACGCTCACCGAAGGCGGGCCGAACAAGGCTTCCGAAGTGCTGCTTTTCACCATCTACCAGGAAGGCTTCGTCTATCTCCGGGTCGGCTATGCCTCGGCGATGACGGTGATCTTTCTCGCGATCCTCGTCGTCCTGATGTTCCTGCAATACCGCGTTCTCGACCGGAAGGTGCATTACGCATGACCGTAAACAGCCTTTCTCCCGGCCGCATCCTGCGGTTCACGCTCCTGTCGCTCGGCGCTCTCATCTTCCTTGCGCCTTACATCTTCATGATCTCGACGGCCGGCAAGGCGCAGAGCGAGATCTTTTCCTCCTCGCTGTCGCTGATCCCGCAGCAATGGTCCTATGTCGAGAACTTCACCAAGGCGCTGTCGCGCGTCTCGATGCCGATCCTGCTTCTGAACGGCGTGATCGTCTGCGCGATGATCTTTATTGTTCAGGTCGTGGTCGCCATTCCCTGCGCCTATGCCATGGCGAAACTCAAGTTCCGCGCCGCACGCCTGATGATGGTGCTGGTGATGCTGGGGCTGCTCGTGCCGATCCATGCGACCGCGCTGCCGCTCTATGTCGCCTTCGACCGGCTGGCAGTGCTCAACAGCTACACGGCACTCGTCGCGCCCTTCTCGATCTCGGTCTTCGCGATCTTCCTGTTCCTGCAGTTCTTCCGCGCCATTCCCGATGACCTGATCCATGCCGCCCGGCTCGACGGCATGTCGGAGATCGGCATCGTCGCACGCGTCGTCGTGCCCAATGCCTGGCCGGCGATCACCGCCTTCGCAATCTTTTCGGTGGTGGCGCACTGGAACGACCTGTTCTGGCCGCTGGTGGTCGTCACCAACCAGAACTACGCCACCCCTCCGCTCGGCCTTCTCTATTTCCGCGCTGCGGAAGCCGGCGACGACTACGGCGCGCTGATGGCGGCCACGCTGATCATTACCCTTCCCCTCGTCGCCGCGTTCCTCGTCGCACAGAAGCGCTTCGTCGAGGGCATAACCATGACCGGTCTCAAGGGCTGATCGGTCGAACCAGGAGAACATCATGAAACATTTCACGCAACTTCTCACCGCCGCGGCGGTGTCGATGACCCTTGCCCTACCGGCCCGGGCCGAAACAGTGCTGACTGTGCATTATCCGATGCCCGGCTTCTTCAAGGACGTGATGGACACGATCTCCAAGAAGTTCATGGAGGAAAATCCGGATATCAAGATCGCCTTCGCCAATCCTTCCGCAACTTACGAGGAGGGGATCCAGACGATCATGCGCCAGGCCGGAACGGCCGAAATGCCCGACATCACCTTCATCGGGCTCAACCGTCTGCGCATGCTCAACGAACGCGACGTCCCGGTCGACCTCGGAGCCTTCATCGCCAAGGACGGCGACATGGCCGAACAGGGCTTCTCGGAGAACATCCTGAAGCTCGCCCAGGTCAACGGCAAGCAGGTGGGCCTTGCCTTCGCGACCTCCAATCCGATCATGTATTACAATGCCGATCTCGTGCGCAAAGCGGGCGGGGATCCGGATACTCCGCCGAAGACCTGGGACGAGGTGATTGCGCTCGGCGGCAAGATCAAGGCGCTCGGCGACGGCGTCGAGGGGATAGACTTCCGCTGGCAGGGCGACGACTGGATGTTCTCCGCTCTTCTCTTCGGCGCGGGCGGCCGCATGCTGACCGAGGACGAGAGCAAGGTCGCTTTCAACGGTCCGGAAGGCAAAAAGGCGATCGAAGTTCTCGACCGAATGGTCAAGGAAGGCGGCCTGCCGGTGCTCACCAAGCAGGCCGGCGAGCAGGCCTTCGTCGCGGGCAAGGTCGGTTTCGCCTTCCAGACGACCGGGGCGCTCCGCAACACGATCAAGAATGTCGGCGAAAAGTTCGACCTGCGCACCGCGGCCATTCCGCGGATCGACCCGGTGAACGGCAAGCTGCCGACCGGCGGCAACGCGGTCGTGATCCTCACGCGCGACGCCGACAAGCAGGACGCTGCGTGGAAGTTCGCCAAGTTCGCGGCCGGCCCCTATGGCGCTTCGGTCGTCGTTCCGGGTACCGGCTACGTCCCGAACAACGAGCTCGCGGCGAAGTCGCCGGAATATCTCGCAAACTTCTACAGGGAAAATCCGCTCTTCCGCGCCGGCCTCGAGCAGATGCCGGTTATGATCCCGTGGTATGCCTTCCCGGGCACGAACGGCGTCAAGGTCACGCAGACGATCGTCGAGAACCTGTCGCGCGTCGTCGAGCAGGCGGCAACCCCCGAGGAGGCGCTGAACGACGCAGCCGCGGAAGTCGAAAGCCTGCTGCCGCGCAGCTGAGCCTTGAATCCGTCATTCATAAGCCCGCCTGCGGATCATTATCCTCCGCAGGCGGACCCGTTCAGGCCGGGGCGGTACGTCCGTCCAGGCTGAAGGCACCCGCGCCGAAGGCGGCGATCTGAAGGAAGCCGCCGGTGATCGCCAGGTTCTTCATGAAGTGGATCATCTGGTTCTGGTCGGCGAAGTCGGTGTGAAAGCCGATCGCCGAGGCCAGGGTGAAGGCTGCAAGGATCAGCGCCACCCACCGGGCCCGATAGCCGAGGACGAGGAGGATGCCTGCGCCGATCTCCACGACAAGAGCAATCGCGTAGGCGACCGGAGGCAGGGGCAGCCCCGCCGAGGCGATGTAGCCGATCGTGCCGGATGGATCACCCAGTTTCCCGAAGCCGGAAAGAATAAACATGGCGGCGAGAAGCAGGCGGCCGATGAGGGCCAAGGAGCCTTGAAGTGCGGGATTGTCGCTCATGTGACGTGCCTTTCTTCACTATGGCCTGATCGCGAACGCATACCCGCTCCGGACCTTCGGAACGGCGGCAGGCGTTCGCTGCTCCATGATTGTAAATGCAGAGCCCGCGGATCGGAAATTTTCCACGGCTGAAACAGAAATTGAACGGAACGGAATTGCATCGTCAAAGCGCGGGAAAGCCTTGCGCCGCGAGCACGGAACAGCACTCGGGAGGGGTTTTCAAGGCGGCCCGGCGCCCTTCCGGCGAGGCTCCCGGAAGGAAGTTGTTAACCTTCATTTCCTATTCCGTAGGGCAGCCCCTTCGATGATGAATTTCGAGTTTTCAGGCCATGCGCATTCCCCGGACAAATTTCTCGCCTGCAGCTTTGTATGACGCAAATCACGCGGTTGATTTCGAGGAGCCGCATCCGGTTGCGCAAGGTTCCGCGGACGCTTCGGCGCCTGAGGCGGCCGCTCACGACCATCTGTTCGAAGCACCGGAAGCGCCGCGGCGCGCGCCCGGCCATCGGGACCAGGAGACAGGCTATGCGGGACGCGCCGCGCGCCTCTACGGTCATGGCTCCGCCTATGCTCCGGCCGAGGTTACCGTCTCTACGCGCGATCCGCTTCCCACGCTTGCCGAGATCACCGGCCTATCCGGCGAGCCGAGCTGGGAGAGCCATTTCTTCCTGTCGCCGAACGTGCGCTTCACGCGCACGCCCGAGCGCGAACTCATGAAGCGTCACCCGCCGGCGCCCGAAGAAAGCCGGACTGAGGCCGACGAAGCCGCGGCGGAAGCATCCGATCCCGAAACGGTGATGGACGCAGTACCGGCCGAACCCGCTCCGTCCGTGGTCGAAACGGAACTGCCGTCCTACAGTCCGTCCGAGCTCCTCCGGGTGCTGACGCAGCAACTGCCCTCCTGGAGCGCTGCACGCTCGCCGGCGCCGGAAGCGAGCACGACCGAACCGGCAATCACCGAAAGCGCGGCCGTGACGGAGGAAGAGCCCACCACTCCTGAAACGTCATCGGCCCTGCCGGTAGCGGACGAGGTGCCTGTGGTTCCGCATGCACCGCCCGTTGCGAACCTTGCGCCCCGGAGTGCCGGAGTGGAGGAGGATGTGCCCCGGCAGGCAGGCGCGCATCTGGCCTATCTGTCCGATTTTGCGTTTTTCGAGTTCATGCCGCTCGAAGCGGCGGCTGTTCCGCCGACTGCCGCGGAACCTGTGAAGGAAGCCGCGCACCTTCGCGCGCCGGTCGCAGCCGCGCCGAGGGTTTCGCCACTAAAGATCGCCGCCGCGACGCCTGTCGAGATCCGGCCGCAGCCGCCCACGGCGATAAGCTCGCTGTTCCGGGTGGTGGAATGCCGGCGGCCCGAGCCCGCCGCTGCCGAACCGGCTCCGGCCGCGCCGCAGGATGTTGCCGCTGAGCCGGCCGTCGTCGAGACAGCCGCCCCGGTTATAGCCGAAGCACCCGCTTCGGGCCCGGCCGCCGAACCCATCGTGCCCGCCGTCGTGCCCGCAAGCGAACCGCCTCCCGAAGTGCCGGTGACTAGGGCGGCGATCACCATGCCGGCCGTGATACAGCGTTCGTCGCCGTCTCTGCCGCCGATCGGCGCCATCGAGCCGCTGCAGGGCGGCGACGCCTACGAGTTTCCTTCGAAGGAACTTCTGCAGGAGCCGCCGCAAGGCCAGGGTTTCTTCATGACGCAGGAGCAGCTCGAGCAGAATGCCGGACTGCTCGAAAGCGTGCTCGAGGATTTCGGCGTCAAGGGCGAGATCATCCATGTCCGCCCCGGCCCTGTCGTCACCCTTTACGAATTCGAGCCCGCGCCGGGCGTCAAGTCCTCGCGCGTCATCGGTTTGGCCGACGATATCGCCCGCTCGATGTCGGCGCTCTCTGCCCGCGTCGCGGTGGTGCCCGGCCGCAACGTCATCGGCATCGAGCTGCCGAATGCCACGCGCGAAACCGTCTATTTCCGCGAGCTGATCGAATCCGGCGATTTCCAGAAGACCGGCTGCAAGCTTGCGCTCTGCCTCGGCAAGACGATCGGCGGCGAACCGGTGATCGCCGAACTCGCAAAGATGCCGCATCTGCTCGTCGCCGGCACCACCGGCTCGGGCAAATCGGTGGCGATCAACACCATGATCCTGTCGCTGCTCTACCGGTTAAAGCCGGAAGAATGCCGGCTCATCATGGTCGATCCGAAGATGCTCGAACTCTCCGTCTATGACGGCATCCCGCATCTGCTGACGCCCGTCGTCACGGATCCGAAGAAGGCCGTAATGGCGCTGAAATGGGCGGTGCGCGAGATGGAGGACCGCTATCGCAAGATGTCGCGGCTCGGTGTGCGCAACATCGACGGCTACAACCAGCGCGCGGCGGCCGCGCGGGAAAAAGGCGAGCCGATCCTCGCGACGGTGCAGACCGGTTTCGAGAAGGGCACCGGCGAGCCGCTCTTCGAGCAGCAGGAAATGGACCTTTCGCCGATGCCCTATATCGTCGTCATCGTCGACGAGATGGCCGACCTGATGATGGTCGCCGGCAAGGAGATCGAAGGGGCGATCCAGCGGCTTGCGCAGATGGCGCGTGCCGCCGGCATCCACCTGATCATGGCGACCCAGCGTCCCTCGGTCGACGTCATCACCGGCACGATCAAGGCGAACTTCCCGACCCGCATCTCCTTCCAGGTGACCTCAAAGATCGACAGCCGCACCATCCTCGGCGAGCAGGGGGCCGAACAGCTCCTCGGCCAGGGCGACATGCTGCACATGGCCGGCGGCGGCCGCATTGCCCGCGTCCACGGTCCGTTCGTTTCCGATCAGGAAGTCGAGCATGTGGTCGCGCATCTGAAGACGCAGGGGCGTCCGGAATATCTCGAGACGGTGACGGCGGACGAAGAGGAGGAAGAGGTCGAGGAGGATCAGGGCGCCGTGTTCGACAAGAGCGCGATCGCCGCCGAAGACGGCAACGAGCTCTACGATCAGGCGGTGAAAGTGGTGCTGCGGGACAAGAAGTGCTCGACCTCCTATATCCAGCGCCGCCTCGGCATCGGCTATAACCGCGCCGCCTCGCTGGTCGAACGGATGGAGAAGGACGGTCTCGTCGGCCCGGCGAACCATGTCGGCAAGCGCGAGATCATCTACGGCAACCGCGACAATGCGCCGAAGCCGGAAAGCGACGATCTGGACTGAGTTGTCGGTTGCTTCAGCTCCCTCCGCCTACGGGCGGGAGGGAGCTGCGGGTCACGGCCGCACGGTGATGTGGCCCTTCATGTTGGGATGGTAGCGGCAGATATAATCGAAGCTGCCCGCCTCCTGAAGCACCAGCCGGCCGGATTTCTTCGCCGGCAGAAGCACGTCCGCGCCGCCTTTGACGGTCGCCGTGTGGACGAGCGCATCCTTGTTGATCCACTCGACCTCGTCGCCCACCTTTGCCTCGATCTCCACGGGCAGGTAGACGAGGCGATCGATCGTCACACGGATGGTTTCGGCCTGAGAAGGAGTGGCCACGACGGCCGCTCCCATCGAAAATAAGACAGTTGCCGCTCGCGTCATGAACATCGCGGTCTCACTTCAATTCGGCCGCGACGTGTTCGGCATGCTGCTGATGTCCCTGGAACAGCTTAAGCCCGGTCTCGAGCAGCGATTTGAGTTCTGCATTCTGAGCCGACGGTATCAGCAGCGTTTCCAGCGCGCCGTTGACCTGCTTGTGGTAGGCGACCTCATGCGCGATATAGGCCTTGTCGAATTCCTCGCCCTTGAGCTTCGCAAGCTCCTGCCGCTTCGCCTCGGCCGCTTGCGAGAGGGTCTTGCTCGTATCGTTGTCCTCAGGCGTGACGTTGAGCTTCTTGACGAGATCGAGGGCTTGCTTGTTAACCGACTCGTGGTCGCGCAGCATGCTCTCGGCGAATTCGACGACGGTCTCGTTCTTCGACGTCGCGATCGCCTGTTTGGCGGCTTCGATGTCGAGCACGCCGGCAGTGTAGGCGATATGGGCGATCTGCGGGTCGGTCGGCTTGTCGTTGCCGAGTGCCCCGCCGGTGCCGAAAAGGAGGGCGATCACGGCCGTTGCGGTCGTCAGTCTGATGGTCATGGGATGTTCCTTTCCTCGAAGATCAAAGCGTGTTTGAACGCCACGCTTTGGATGCTTCGCGGCTCGAAGCGTTCCCGCTATTTTCCGTCTGTTTCCGGCGACCGAGGCGAAATGCGGGCAAGAACGGACTCGGTCAGACGCTCGCAGCGCTTTCCCGCGAAAGGAAAGGCATCCAGCAGAACCGGGCCGATCTGCCGCTCCAACTGCTCTTTCAGGATGCGGCGCGCCCGGTGCAGCCTTGTGCGTGCCGTTTCAGGCTTGAGACCAAGCAGGGCGGCCGCCTCGTCGTTGTCGAGCCCTTCGATGACGCGCAGCACGAATACGGTACGGTAGGTGTCCGGGAGATCGTCCGTCAGCCTTTCGACGAGATCGAGGATTTGTCGCTGTGCCATCGTCTTTTCCGGATCGCCGATGCCTGAGTTGAGGGGAAAGGCGATGATCTCCGCCTCTTGCGACTGCCGCATATCTTCGGCAAGTTTCATCAGCCGCCGTCTTTTCCGCAGGCGGCCGAGCGCCTCGTTGATGACGATCCGGGCGAGCCAGGTCGTGATCGCCGCATCGCCGCGAAAACCCTCAAAGCGCGTGAAGGCACGGACATAGGCCTCCTGCAGCACGTCTTCCGCATCGCTGTCGTTGCGCAGGATGCTCCGGGCGATCCGGTAGAGCTTGCGGTTATGTGCCTGCATGATCGCGCGGAAACGGGAGAGGTCCTGCGCAGGTGGCGGCGCATTCAGGCAAAGCTCGGTTTCAGCGATAGGCATGGTCGGGCTCCTTCTCGGATATTGGATGCCCCATCTCCGGAAATGTTCCCAGCTATGTGCCGGCCATGTTTCGGATCTTATCGCGGTCTAGTCTTGCAGGAATAACGGAATTCGGGATCGCGCTGGCTCGACGCCTCGGTGAAAGAGAAAGCCCGGCGCGGGAGGAGGTGCGCCGGGCTTTCGATCCTGACCGGCAACTGGGAGGAGGAGTGTTGCCGATCCCGCGATGGAACTGGGAGGAGGAGTGTTCCATCGACAGTTATATAATAATGCTGCAGTGCAGCATCTTCAAGGCCGAAAATGAAATTTTTTCCGGCTGATAAAAGAAAGGACCGAGGTCCCGCGCCGGAAGCGTCAGGAAGACGCTTGCCTTAGCCGCCATTTGCGCCAGATTCGAAGCGGAAAGGAGGGCAACGCCATGACGAAGGACCGCAGGGCCGCTTTGGTCAGAATTACCGGACGGGTACAGGGCGTGTGCTTTCGCGACTGGACACGCGAGGAGGCCGAAAGGCTCGGCCTTGACGGCTGGGTTCGCAACGAGAGCGACGGCTCGGTGACCGCCCTCATCGCCGGGCCGGACGGCGCCGTCAGCAGAATGCTGGATCACTTCTGGAAAGGGCCGCCCGGCGCTTCCGTCGCCGATGTCGCAAGCGAGGAGGCTTCTTCCGTCGAAGCGCCGGCGGGATTTCGCATTACACGATAACTACACCCGCTCCAGCGCCACCGCGATGCCCTGACCGACGCCGATGCACATGGTGGCGAGCGCGGCGCGGCCACCCGTCTCGGCGAGCTCCAGCGCTGCCGTTCCGGTGATGCGCGCACCCGACATGCCGAGCGGATGGCCGAGTGCGATGGCGCCGCCGTTGCGGTTGACGCGGGGATCGTCGTCGGCGATTCCCAGCGCGCGCAGGACCGCAAGTGCCTGGCTGGCAAAAGCCTCGTTGAGTTCGATGACGTCGAACCGCTCCTGCGTCACGCCGAGCCGTGTCATGAGCCTCTGCGAGGCGGGCACCGGTCCCATGCCCATGATGCGCGGCGGCACGCCTGCCGAAGCGCCGCCGAGGATGCGGGCCATGGGTCGCAGCCCATATTTTCTGGCAGCCTCCTCCGAGGCGATGATGAGCGCCGCAGCGCCGTCATTGACGCCCGAAGCGTTGCCGGCGGTGACGGTGCCGCCCTCCCGGAAGGGTGCCTTGAGTTTGGCGAGCGCTTCGATCGTCGTGGCGCGCGGATGCTCGTCGCGGTCGACGACGACGGGTTCGCCTTTCCTTTGGGGGATGGTGACGGGGACGAGCTCGCTCGCAAGGCGGCCGTTCGTCTGGGCGGCCGCGGCCTTTGCCTGGCTGCGCAGGGCGAAAGCGTCCTGGTCCTCGCGCGAGACCTTATAGTCTTCGGCGACGTTCTCGCCGGTCTCCGGCATTGCGTCGACCCCATATTGTGCCTTCATCAGCGGATTGACGAAGCGCCAGCCGATCGTCGTGTCGTGAATTTCGGCATTGCGCGAAAAGGCGCTCTCGGCCTTCGGCAGCACGAAAGGCGCCCGCGACATGGATTCGACCCCGCCGGCGATCATCAGTTCGGCCTCGCCGCATTTGATCGCCCGGGCGGCCGCAATCACGGCATCCATGCCGGATCCGCAGAGCCGGTTGATCGTCGTGCCGGGAAGGGCGACGGGCAGCCCCGCAAGTAGCAGCGACATGCGCGCGACGTTGCGGTTGTCCTCGCCCGCCTGGTTGGCGCAGCCGAAGATCACGTCATCGACCGCTTCCCAGTCGACCGACCTGTTGCGCGCCATCAGCGCCTTCAGCGCAATGGCGCCGAGGTCGTCGGCGCGCACCGAAGCGAGCGAGCCGCCGAAGCGGCCGATCGGAGTGCGGATATAGTCGCAGATATAGGCTTCGCGCATCAGGTGGCCTCTCTTCCCGCGGCCTCGTGGGCTTTTTTGGTGCGGGCGTTGATGTCGCGCAGAACGACAAGCTCGGTCTCGGTCGGTGCCGGTGTTTCGATGACGGTCTCCGCGAATTTGATCGGCCAGCCGCAATTTCCGGCGATCTGATCCCGGCTGACGCCGGGGTGCAGGGAAACGACGGTCAATTCCTTCGTCTCCGCATCCGGCTCCAGAATGCAGAGATCGGTGACGACGCGGGTCGGGCCGCTGGTCGTCAATCCAAGCCGCTCCCGATGATTGCCGCCTTCGCCGTGTCCCATGGAGGTTACGAAGGGCAGCCTTTCCACGAAGCCGCGCTTCGTCAGCGCCATGGTGATGAAGATGCGGCCGCAATTGGAGGCGATTTCCGGCGCGCCGCCGCCTCCCGGCAGGCGCACCTTGGGATGGTCATAGGGGCCGACGACGGTCGTGTTGAGATTGGCGAAACGATCGATCTGCGCGCCGCCGAGAAAGCCCGTGGTTATCCGGCCGCCCTGGAGCCAGTAGCGGAACATTTCCGGCACCGAGACGGTGAAAAGCGCGGTATCGCAGAGCTCTCCGTCGCCGATCGAGAGCGGCAGTACGTCGGGCCTGGTGCCGACGGTGCCGCTCTCATAGATCAGCGTGATATCCGGCGCATGCGTCAGCCGCGCCACATTGCAGGCGGCTGACGGAGCGCCGATGCCGACGAAGCAGACGTCGTCGTTGGAGAGCGCGCGCGCCGCGGCGACCGTCATCATCTCGGTGGGGGTGAAATCAGTCATTTTTCGCTTTCCCCTCAAGCAACCTTGGCCGCGGTCTTCGCGGCGTGGCGGGCGAAGTCCTCGGGCTTGGCGGCAAGGACGTTCTCCCTGATCCATGCGTTGAAGGTTTCCCGTTCGCGCGCAATCTCGTCCCAACGGATGTAGAAGGCGTTGGAGCGGGGATAGTAACCATGCGCATAGGACGGGAAGGCGCCCCCCGGCACATGCGCGACGGCGGTCACCGCCCACTCCGGCAGCACCACCGAATTGGGGGAGGGCGGGTCGAGTTCGTCGACGATCTCCTCCACCGTTACGATCGAGCGCCTGGCGGCGAGCACCGCTTCCTTCTGCACGCCGACGATCCCCTCGATCAGGACGTTGCCCTTGCGGTCGGCGCGTTGGGCATGGATGATCGTGATGTCCGGGCGGATTGCAGGCACCGCGGCGAGCACCTCGCCGGTGAAGGGGCAGGTCACGCTTCTGATATTGAGGTTCACCTTGGGCAGGTCGG
This sequence comes from Sinorhizobium sp., assembly GCF_059070375.1. Classification (NCBI taxonomy): domain Bacteria; kingdom Pseudomonadati; phylum Pseudomonadota; class Alphaproteobacteria; order Hyphomicrobiales; family Rhizobiaceae; genus Sinorhizobium; species Sinorhizobium sp. The sequence continues at coordinate 1,238,209 of NZ_JCACWC010000002.1, read as the reverse complement.
CGCCGATATAGCCGCGGAAGGACGCAAAAGGCAGGTTCGCGGCACCCGCCTCATAAGCATTGGCCATGGCCGCATGCGAATGTTCCTCGATCTCGATCGGCCGCGGCCATTGGTTCTCGACCGCATCCCGGAAGCGGTGCAGCGAGCCGACGCCCGGATTGCCGCCCCAGGAAAACTTCATGCCCCGCGCCGCACCGACGCCGATCAACTGGTCGTAGAGGATGTCGGGCGTCATGCGCACGAGGAACAGGTCCTTCCGGCCCTGGCGAATCACCTCGTGTCCCGCGGCATAGGGGATCAGGTGCGTGAAGCCTTCCATCGCCACCGTATCGCCATCCCTGACATTCTCCGCCACCGCCTCGGCGAGAGACACTATCCGCGCCATCGTTTTCCTCCAGTGATGTTCGAGCCGAATAAGCGCCTGTTCCTCCCAGGCGTCAATTTCTTTTGTGCGAAATTTGACATTTGTTCGTATGTCGCACAAAATCGCAGGCCAGAAACCGGCGGGAGACACGATGCGGGAAACGGATTTCGTCAGCGGCTTTGCGCGCGGTCTGAGGGTGATCGAAGCCTTCGGCGAGGCGCAGCCGCGGCTTTCGATCGCCGACGCCGCGAAGATCACCGGGCTCGACCGGGCGACCGCCAGGCGATCCCTGCTGACGCTGTCGCAGCTTGGTTATGCCAATTACGACGGCAAGTTCTTCACGCTCACACCGAAGATCCTGAGGCTCGGCCATGCCTATCTTTCGGCGACGCCGCTGCCGGCCATTGTCCAGCCTTACCTGGACCAGCTCGCGGAAAGAGCCGGGCAGAGCGCTTCCGCCTCGGTGCTCGACGGGACCGAGATCGTCTATGTGGCACGCGCGTCGCAGCGCCGGGTGATGTCGATCAACCTGACGCCCGGCTCGCGTCTTCCCGCCTATTGCGCCTCGATGGGGCGGGTGTTGCTGGCCGCACTACCCGAGACCGAGGCACGCGAAATACTCGGACGTTCCGACTTGAAGGCGAACACACCGCTGACGAGAACCGACCCGGAAGAGCTGGTGGCGGAATTGCGGCGGGTTCGCGACGAGGGCTATGCGATTATCGACCAGGAACTGGAGCTCGGCCTCTGCTCGATCGCGGTACCGGTCGCCAATGATCGCGGGCAGGTGCTCGCGGCCGTGAACATCGGCGCATCCGCCGCCCATGTGCCGGCCCGCGAGATGGCCGAGCGCTTTCTGCCGCTGCTCAGGGAAACACAAGCCGCATTGCGGCTTGTATTGCGCTAGGCGTGTTGAGATCGGATACCCGCGGCGGCTTGTTTGATTTCCTCATTCCTGTGACGAGCACAGGAATGAGGGTGGAGAGGGTGCGGTTCCTCGGCGCGCTTCATAATCCGTGAAGATAGCGAGGCGGCGCGGGTCCCGCCCGTATATAGCGTCCCGCTTCGCTTCGATGCGAGAATGTAGACGTAACCTTTCATTGCGTGACGTATCCCCGGTCCCTCATTCCTGTGCTTGTCACAGGAATCCAGCCAGCCCAAGTCTTTGGGCTGGAAAGGCTCTTCCGCGCCGCAGACGCGGCGCTGCTGGATCTCTGTGACAAGCACAGAGATGAGGATGAGGAGAGATTGCAGCCCTCCGAAAAGTTTCCTGCAGCGCCGCGCGTCTTATGAGACGAGCAAAGGTCACTGTAGCCCTTTGAGCTGCTGCATGTTTTGTCCATTGACCGGCTACGAGCGGGATGGGGGCGGAAAAGCGCACGCATTTTTCCTCATCCCGCTTTAGCCATCGGCCTCAATATCCTCGCGCCGCACCTGCGCCGATGCGGCTGTCGACGGCGCCGTTGTAGCGGGCGCCGCCGCCCGCCTCGATCTCGGCAACGTTCTCGCCGCCGACGAGGATGCCCGCTGCCTGACCCCAGATCATCCAGTTCTCGTCGAGCTGAACGTCATGGCCCATGGCGGAAAGCAGTTTGCGCGTATCGGGCGAGAGAGCATAGGGCTCCATGAAGACCTTGTCCGGAAGCCACTGATGGTGGACGCGCGGCGCGTCGACGGCCTCCTGAATGTTCATGCCGTGGTCGATCACGTTGATGATCGCTTCCAGCGTGATGGTGATGATGCGGGCGCCGCCGGGGCTGCCGATCACCATGAAGGGCTTGCCGTCTTTCGAGATGATCGTAGGGCTCATCGATGAGAGCGGCGTCTTGCCGGCTTCGATCGCATTCGCCTCGCCCTGCACGAGGCCATAGAGATTGGGGGTGCCCGGCTTGGCGGTGAAATCGTCCATCTCGTTGTTGAGGAGGATACCCGTGCCGGGCGCGACGACGCCCGCGCCGAAGGAGCCGTTCAGCGTGTAGGTCACCGCAACCGCATTCCCCTCGTCGTCGATGATGGAATAATGGGTCGTCTCCTTGCTTTCGGTAAAGCCCGCCGGCATCAGCTCCTGGGAAACGCCGGCCTTGAAGGGGTCGATCTTGGCGCGGATTTCTTTCGCGTAGCTCTTGTCGACGAGCTTTGCGACCGGGTTTTCGACAAAGGCCGGATCGCCGAGCGCGGTGTTGCGATCGACATAGGCATGGCGCATCGCCTCGATCATCGCATGCACCGTCTCGGCCGAGCCGTAACCGAGATAGGAGAGCGGGTAGCCCTCGAGGATGTTGAGAATCTCGCAGATGATCAATCCGCCTGACGATGGCGGCGGCGAGGAGACGATGTCATAGCCTCGGTAGTTGCACTTGACCGGCTCGAGCTCGCGAACCTGATAGCGCTCGAAATCCTCCTTGGCGAGAATGCCGCCCTTATCCGTGCTCGCCTTGACGATCGCGTCGGCGATCGCGCCCTTATAGAAGGCGTCCGTGCCTTTTTCGGCAATGCTCGAAAGCGAAGCGGCAAGATCGGTCTGGACCAGCCGGTCACCGGCTGCAAAAGGCTTGCCGTCCGGCTTCAGGAAGATGGCGGCGGCGGCCGGATCCTTGGCGAGCCGCTCGGTCTCCCCGTCGAAAGACTCGATGTCACCCTGTTCGAGCACGAATCCATCGCGCGCGAGCTTGATCGCCGGATCGATCAGCTCCTTCAGCGGCCTTGTGCCGTAACGGCTGCGGGCGAACTCGAAGCCCATGACCGGTCCGGGCACGCCGACGGCGAGATAGCCTTCGGTGCTCAATCCCTCGACGAGATCGCCCTTGTCGTCGAGATACATGGTCTTGGTGGCGGCGAGAGGCGCGCGCTCGCGAAAATCGAGGAAGGTCGTCTTGCCGTCCTTGAAGCGGATGGTCATGAAGCCGCCGCCGCCGATGTTGCCGGCCGTCGGGTAGACGACGGCGAGGGCATAGCCGACCGCAACCGCCGCATCGATCGCATTGCCGCCCTTCTTCAGGACCTCGACGCCGATGTCGGATGCAAGATGCTGGGCGGTCACGACCATGCCGTGCTCGGCCTTGACCGGCTCTGGCGAGGCCGCCAGGACCGGCCGCGGCGAGAACGTACTCAGCGCGACGATCAGGGTAATGGACAGGGATTTCAGGCAGGGACTGCGCATGCTTTCCTCCCGGACAGGAATGTTGGCTTCAAGTTCGGCGCGGGGATGCGTTACCGCCCCCCTCAACCGGGGACTGTAGCATCAAAAATCACGAGTTGCAGTCGAAGACGAGAGCGTCAGAGCATTTCCGTTTTTCTCCGAATCGCGGACACTCTCTAATGCTTTTCCGCAATCCCGGACGGAAAACCACACTCATCCCGCGCTGGCGTCAATCGCCGGAATAGCGCTCCTCGAGCCACGGATCGCCCCGCATGTGGTAGCCGTTCCGCTCCCAGAAACCCGCCGAATCGGCTGCGCGAAAATCGATGCGCTGCAGCCATTTGGCGCTTTTCCAGAAATAGAGATGCGGGACCACCAGGCGCACCGGCCCGCCATGGGCCCGCGTAATCGGCGCGCCCTCCCAGGCGGTCGCGAGGATCGCATCCTCGGCGGCAAAGTCGGCGAGCGGCAGGTTGGTGGTGTAGCCGTCAAAGCTCGTCAGCATGACAAAGGCGGCCTCCGGCTTCGGCATGACGCGATCGAGAAGATCGCGCGTGGATACGCCACGCCAATTGTTGTCATAGCGCGACCAGGTCGTCACGCAATGGATGTCGGAGAGGCTGTCGCTCTGAGGCAACGCCTGGAAGGCGTTCCAGTCGAGCGAGAGCGGGTTCTCGACGAGGCCGGTGACGTCGAGCCGCCACGTCTCGTGGGTCAGGTGCGGCTGCTGCCCGAGATCGAGAACCGGCCAGTCCCTGACGAGATGCTGACCGGGCGGCAGGCGGTCCGTCTCCGGACGGGCAATGCGGCCGGTGAGAAACTTGCCGTCGGCCGCCCAGCGGCGCTTCGTGGAAGTCAACTTGGTTTCCGGCGCCTGTGTTTCGTCGGCCACGACTGCTCTCCCCTCATGTTTCCTTCGATCGTATCGCGATTGACGGAAAAAAGCATGCAGCAGATCAAAGCGCTACAGCCGAGCCGCCGGCGATGTACGATAGCGGAAAGAATTCGCGTGCCGATACCGGCCGGTCAACTGCAATTTCCCGGGGGAAGTGGGAGGACAATCATGCGCACTCAGGTCGTCATTATCGGCTCCGGGCCTTCGGGGCTCCTGCTCGGGCAATTGCTGACGGGAGCGGGGATTGCCAATGTGATCCTCGATCGCGCGACCAAGGATCACATTCTCGGCCGTGTGCGCGCCGGCGTTCTGGAGGAAGGCACGGTGCGGCTGATGGAGGAGGCGGGCTGCGGCGCCCGCATGCATGCCGAGGGCCTCCCGCATGACGGCTTCTCACTCGCCTTCGACGGGCGCGACCATCGCATCGACCTCTTCGGCCTGACTGGCGGAAGGAGGGTGATGATCTACGGGCAGACGGAACTCACCCGCGACCTGATGGACCATCGGGAACGGGTCGGGGCGCTCTCGATTTACGAAGCGGCGAACGTCATGCCGCGGGATTTCGACGGGCGGACACCGCATGTCGCCTATGAGAAGGACGGGATTGCGCAGCGCATCGACTGCGACTTCATTGCCGGCTGCGACGGCTTTCACGGGGTGAGCCGACGTTGCCTGCCGGAAAGGGCCATCCGCAATTTCGAGAAGATCTATCCCTTCGGCTGGCTCGGCATCCTTGCCGACGTGCCGCCGGTCGATCACGAACTGGTCTATGCCAACCACCCGCGCGGCTTCGCGCTCTGTTCGATGCGCTCGCACACGCGCAGCCGCTATTACATCCAGTGCCCGCTGGAGGAGAAGATCGAGGACTGGGACGATCAGCGCTTCTGGGACGAATTGCGCCGCCGCCTGCCCGCCCATCACGCCGAGCGCGTGGTGACGGGTCCCTCCTTCGAGAAGTCCATCGCGCCGCTCCGCTCCTTCGTCGCCGAGCCGATGCGGTTCAACCGGCTGTTCCTGGCGGGTGATGCCGCCCATATCGTTCCGCCGACCGGCGCCAAGGGCCTGAACCTTGCGGCGAGCGACGTGCACTATCTGTTCGAGGGATTGCTCGAACACTATCGGGACCGCTCGAATGCCGGCATCGACGCCTATTCGGCCCGCGCACTCGCCCGCGTGTGGAAGGCGGTGCGCTTCTCCTGGTGGATGACCACGATGCTGCACCGCTTTCCGGAGACCAGCGATTTCGACCAGCGAATCCAGGAGGCGGAACTCGATTATCTCACCCACTCGCGCGCGGCGGCGACCGCGCTCGCGGAGAACTATGTGGGGCTGCCGTTTTGAGGCCGCGCGCAAACTCCCTGGACGCTACTTGCGCGCGGATACCGGCTCTGCTCGACTGCCGCCGGTGAGGCAGCCGCCAGGGAGGGTGCGATGGGGCTTACGCTACGCCAGATCGAAGTGATCCGGGCGGTGATGATCGCCGGCACGATCGCCGGCGCGGCGCGTCTGATGAATGTCGCCCAGCCGGGCGTCAGCCGGACGATGAAGCATATCGAAAGCGCGCTGGGGATAAAGCTCTTCGTCAAGAAAGCCGGGCGTTACGTGCCGACCGACGAAGCGCGCGACATCTTCGCCCAGCTCCAGGAGGTCCATCGCAAGGTCGACGACCTGCAATTTTCCATCCGTCAGTTGGAGCGAGGACGAGGTGTGGAACTCGCGCTCGGCTCGGTGCCGAGCATTGCGAATGCGATGATGCCGCAGGCCATCGCCGGGCTTATGCGGCGCTACCCGGACATCCGCATCAATTTCGATATTCTGAGGATAGAGGAGGCGATCGATTACCTGTTGCTCGGCAAGGGAGAGCTGGTCGCGATGAGCTATCATCTCACCCATCCCTCGATCACGTTCGAGCCCCTGTCCAAAGGGCACCTCGTCTGCATCGCCGCCAGGGAGCATCCGATTGCCGGCCGGACCGAAATTTCCGCCCGCGAGATCGCCGCGCATCCGCTCATCGGTATCGACCCACGCGATCCCTACGGGGCGATCATGGCGGGCATATTCGAGAGGGAGAAGCTCGAATATCGCACCCCGATCAGGGCGCGTTTCGGCACGACGGTTTGTGCGCTGGTCAAGCGGAATCTCGGCATTGCGGTCATCGACGCCTTTACCGTGGGCGGTATCGCCGACCAGGAAATGGCCGTCATTCCGATCAGCGAGGATACGGAGTTCCAGACCTATGTCGCCTATCGCGCCGACGCCGCGCTCTCCAGCTATGCCGAGCGGCTGGTCACGACGCTGCGCCGCGTCATGGATGATTCGACGCGCCGTTCGCGCGGCGGCCGAGATACATAACAACAGGGTATGGAGGACGAAAGAAACGGTATTTGCGGTATAGATAGGAAGTGACCATCATCCTTCGGCGCGTCGCCTTTTTGCGGACGCAAGCCGGCCCTGCCACGCGGACCGGCAAAGGACGAGGCCGGCGAGAGGAGATCGGCATGAAGACCTCGATCGCGACCGTTTCCATCAGCGGCACTCTTTCGGAGAAGCTCGCCGCCGTCGCTGCGTCAGGCTTCGATGGCGTGGAGATATTCGAGAACGATTTCCTGACCTTCGACGGCTCGCCGGCGGAGGTCGGCCGCATGGTCGGCGATCACGGCCTGGAGGTGACGCTTTTTCAGCCGTTCCGCGATTTCGAAGGTCTGCCGGAACCGCACCGGTCGCGTGCTTTCGACCGGGCGGAGCGCAAGTTCGACGTGATGCAGGAGCTTGGAACGGAATTGATGCTCGTCTGTTCCAGCGTTTCCCCGCTCGCATTGGGCGGCATCGATCGCGCTGCCGACGACCTTCGGGAACTGGGCGAGAGGGCGGCCAAGCGCGGCTTGCGCGTCGGCTACGAGGCGCTTGCCTGGGGCCGCCATGTCAACGATCATCGGGATGCTTGGGAAATCGTGCGGCGGGCGGACCACCCGAATATCGGGCTGATCCTCGACAGTTTCCACACCCTGTCGCGCAATATCGACCTGCGGTCGATCCGCTCCATTCCGGGGGACCGCATCTTCATCGTTCAGCTCGCGGACGCGCCGCGAATCGACATGGATCTGCTTTATCTCAGCCGCCATTTCCGCAACATGCCCGGCGAAGGCGATCTTCCGGTCGTCGATTTCATGCAGGCTGTCGCCGCGACCGGCTATGACGGCGCCCTATCGCTCGAAATCTTCAACGACCAGTTCCGGGGCGGATCACCCAGGGCGATCGCCGAGGACGGACATCGTTCCCTGGTCTACCTGATGGATCGGGTGAAGCGGCGCGAACCGGTCGCGAAGAGCGCGGAGGCAATGCCCGACCGCGTCGAGGTGCTGGGCGTCGAATTCGTGGAGTTCACCGCCGATCGGGCAGAGGCGGAGGCGCTCGGGTCGCTTCTGGGAACCATGGGTTTTCACGCGGTTGCCTCACATCGCGAGAAATCGGTGGCGCTATGGCGCCAGGCTCGCGATCGTGGAGGCGTAAATATCGTCATCAACACCGAGCAGCATGGCTTCGCTCATTCGAGCTACCTGGTGCACGGGGCATCGGCCTATGCGATCGGCCTGAAAGTGCCCGATGCCGCGGCCGCCGTCAAACGCTCGGGCGCGCTCGGGGCCGAAATATTCCGGCCCGAGGCAAACGAAGGCGAGGGGGCGATGGCCGCAATCCGCGGCATCGGCGGCGGCTTGATCTATTTCCTGAACGAGGCCGACGACGTCTGGTCGCGCGAGTTCGTGCGGTCGGGAAAGGCGCCTCAGGGATCATCGCCCCTCGTCGCCATCGACCATGTGGCGCAATCCATGCAGGCGGAGGAGCTCCCGAGCTGGCTGCTTTTCTACACGTCTATCCTCGATGCCGACAAATCGGCAGAGGTCGATATCGTCGATCCTGCCGGTCTGATCCGCAGCCAGGTCGTGGAGAATGCGAGCGGGACGCTCCGGCTGACATTGAACGGAGCGGACAACCACCGCACGCTGGCAGGCCACTTCATAGCAGAGAGCTTTGGCTCGGGTGTCCAGCATGTGGCCTTCCGCACCGACGATATCTTTGCAGCCGCCGACCATATGCGCCGGAGCGGCTTTCGCCCATTGGCAATCTCGCGCAACTACTATGACGACATCGAGGTGCGGTTCGGGCTCGAACCTGACTTCGTCGATCGACTGAGGGAGGAGAGCATCCTCTATGATCGCGATGAGGAAGGCGAGTATTTCCAGATCTACGGCCCGACTTATGGAGAAGGCTTCTTCTTCGAAATTGTCGAGCGGCGCGCCGGCTATCGCGGCTACGGCGCAGCCAACGCGCCCTTCCGCATCGCCGCTCAGAAGCGCTCGCTTCGACCCGCCGGAATGCCGGCTCTTTAGGGTTGGCGAGGGGTTCAATTCCCCGGGTGCTACGCCGTCCTCTTTGCTTCCGCAGCCATCGCCGTCCCCGCCGCCTCGCGCAGCGTCTGCATCAGGATCGAGAGCGGCAGCGACGGGATAGCGTCGGTCCGCATGGTAAGCCCGACGGGTCCCCTCGTCTCGCTCGTGTCGACCGGCAGCGCCGCCAACACGCCATCCGCGATATCCGTGGCGACGACGCCCGCCGATATGATCCAGATGGCGTCGCTGGAGCGAACGAACGCCCGGCCGAAGGAGTCGGAAACGGTCTCGATCTGGTTCGCAAGGCCGGCGATGCCGTTGGCGATCAGGAAATGCTCGACGAAGGGGCGGATGATCGAGGCGCGGGTAGGCATCAGCACCGGATAGTCGCTCAGATGCGCGAACACAGACTGCTTGCCGGAGATGAGCGGATGTCCGGCGCGCACCGCGAAGACCACCTGTTCCGAGTAGAGATGCTCGAACGAGAAGCCGGTCATCTTGTCCGGAGCGGCGAGCCTGCCGACGACGAGGTCGAGATCGCCCACGCGCAATTGTTCGAGAAGCACTGCGTTTTCACCGGTGACGATCTTGATGCGTGCGCCGGTCTTCTCTTTCAGGAAGAGTGCGATGGCGCGCGGCATGATGCGGGTCGAAACGGTCGGAAGCGCACCGACGCGGATCGGCGGGCCTTCGCCGGACCGCTCCTGCGAGACGGAATCCAGGCCTTGGCGCAACGCCGTCAGCGCGGCGCCTGCATGGCGCAGAAAGACCTCGCCGTAGCGCGTGATCTTGATGCCGCGCCCCTCGCGCTCGAAAACCGCGACGCCCAGAACCACCTCGAGTTCCCGGATCGTCTTGGTGACCGCCGGCTGCGTGACATGCAGGAGTTCGGCCGCCTTCACCACGCTCTTCTGGCGCGCGACCTCGACAAATGTCTGCAGATGGCGAAACTTAACGCGAGCGTCGATCACGGATCGCATAACCCTCTGGTTAAGGGAAAGCCACGAAATATCATTTTACCTAACCAGATGAAACATCCAATTTGACGACGGAGGAGAGCTGCCGTGCAATTCACCCGCATCAACGACGTCACGATTCACTATCGCGTGGTCGGCGCGGTCACGGAAAGGCCCGCGCTCGTCTTCATCAACTCGCTCGGCACGGATTTCCGTATCTGGCGCGATGTCGTCCTCCGACTGGCCGGCGATTTTACCATCGTGCTCTATGACAAGCGTGGTCATGGGCTGTCCGATATCGGCCAGGTTCCCTATTCCATCGAGGACCATGCGACCGATCTCGCCGGGCTCCTCGATCGCCTCGCCGTGAAACAGGCGATTGTTTGCGGACTTTCGGTCGGCGGTCTCATCGCGCAATCGCTCTACGGCCGCCGCCCCGACCTCGTGCGGGCGCTCGTGCTTTCCGACACCGCCCACAAGATCGGCACCGCCGAGTTCTGGGACGCCCGCATCGCGGCGATCGAGGCGCATGGCATCGAGGCGGTCGCCGACGGCGTGCTCGAACGCTGGTTCACCCCGGCCTTCCGGCGACCCGAAAACCTCGCCTTCACCGGCTACCGCAACATGCTGGTCCGCCAGCCGGTGCCGGGCTATGTCGGCACCTGCGCCGCCATTCGTGACGCCGATTTCACGGAAGCCGCGGGCAGGATCGCGGTTCCGGTGCTCTGCGTCGTCGGTGACCAGGACGGTTCGACGCCGCCCGACCTGGTCCGCTCGACGGCCGATCTCATTGCGGGCGCGCGCTTCGAAGTGATCCGCGGAGCGGGACATATCCCCTGCGTCGAGCAGCCGGAAGCCTTGACGTCGGTGCTGAAACGCTTCTTCCGATCCGTGTTGTCTGGAGGCAAACCATGAGCGATGCCCTTGCGCCTTCCGGGCGCTACCGACAGGGAATGGCGACGCGACGCGCCGTTCTAGGCGACGATCACGTCGACCGGGCGGAGTCGGCATCGACCGATTTCGACCGTCCTTTCCAGGAGCTGATCACCGAGGCGGCATGGGGGCATGTCTGGTCGCGTCCCGGCTGGACGAAGCGGGAGCGGTCGATCGTCACCATCGCCCTGCTCGCCGCCCTCGGACAGGACGAGGAGGTGGCCATGCATGTCCGCGCCACGGCCAATACCGGGGCGACGCGCGAGGATATTTGCGAGGCACTGCTGCATGTTGCCATCTATGCAGGCGTTCCGGCGGCCAATCACGCGATCAAGATCGTCAAGCAGGTTTTTGCGGAAATGGATGCCGGCACGGCTGCTCGATAAGGGCGAGGGAGAAGGACGATGTCCGACAATCAAAATGGCAGACGGAAGGGCCAGCCCGAAACGGGCGCCTTTTTCGCCCGCGACCGCGCCTGGCACCCGCCGGCCTTCGCGCCCGGTTACAAGACCTCCGTGCTGCGTTCGCCGCAGAAGGCGCTGCTGTCGCTCGACGGGACCATATCCGAGATCACCGGCCCGGCCTTCGGCCATTCGATGCTTGGCGAGCTCGACAACGACCTGATCCATAACTTCGCCAGTCCCGGTGAAAGCGCGATCGGCGAACGCATCATCGTCCATGGCCGCGTCCTCGACGAACGCGGCCATCCGGTTCGGGGTGTGCTCGTCGAGTTCTGGCAGGCGAATGCCGGCGGACGCTACCGTCACAAGAAGGAAAGCTATCTCGCGCCGCTGGATCCGAATTTCGGCGGCTGCGGCAGAACGATCACCGACGAGGAAGGCCGGTACTGGTTCCGCACGGTCAGGCCCGGAGCCTATCCCTGGCCGAACGGCGTCAACGACTGGCGGCCCGCCCATATCCATTTCTCGGTCTTCGGCCACGGTTTCGCCCAGCGCCTGATCACGCAGATGTATTTCGAGGGCGATCCGATGATCTGGAAATGTCCGATCGTCGGCACGATCCCCGACCGCCGGGCGATCGAGCAACTGATCGCGGCTCTCGACTGGGGTAACACGGTGCCCATGGATGCGCGCGCCTACAGGTTCGACATCGTGCTGCGTGGCCGCCGCTCGACCTTCTTCGAAAACAGGCCGGAAGGGAATTGAGGAGGCACCGATGGTTCAGGATCCAGGCACCCTCAAGGAAACGGCGTCGCAGACCGCCGGGCCCTATGTCCATATCGGCCTGACGCCGAATTTCTGCGGCATCGGCGGCGTATATGATGGCGACCTCGGCGCTTCGATGGTCAACGACAAGACGCTCGGGCAGCGCATCACCGTGACCGGTCGCGTCATCGACGGCGCCGGAATGCCGCTCAGGGACGCACTTCTCGAAATCTGGCAGGCGGACGCAGCCGGGCTCTACAATTCCCCGTCGGAGCTGCGCGGTACGGCGGACCCGAACTTTACCGGCTGGGGACGCTCACCGACGAGCGACGAGGACGGCGTCTTCGCTTTCGAGACGGTGAAGCCGGGCCGCGTTCCATTCCACGACGGCCGGCTGATGGCCCCCCATGTCAGCTTCTGGATCGTCGCGCGCGGCATCAATATCGGCCTTCACACGCGCATGTATTTCCCAGACGAGGCGGCGGCGAATGCCGAAGATCCGTTGCTTGCCCGCATCGAGCACCACCACCGGGCCAAGACGCTTGTCGCGGCGGGTCAGGCGCCTAATTATGTCTTCGACATTCATCTCCAGGGCGAGAAGGAAACGGTCTTCCTGGATATATGATCGTTCGGCAGCCCGCCCCCCGCGTTGCCGCATGCGTGTGAGGCTCCCTTCGAATCGAAGGGCGCGAGAGCTGGAGATGCGGCATGACCTATTCGGCCTTCGATCACCCCTATCTTTCCGGTCTTCTGGGAGACGAAGCAGTGGCGGCGGAATTCTCCGTCGTCGCCGATGTTCGCGCCATGCTGGCCTTCGAGGCGGCGCTTGCGCGTGCCGAGGCGCGCCACGGCGTCATCCCCGAGGCGGCCGCCAATCGCATTGCCGAGGCATGCCGTGGCTTCTCTCCGGACGTCGGCGCCATGCGCCGGGCAACTGCCATCGACGGTGTCGTCGTTCCCGAGCTCGTGCGGCAATTGCGCCGGGCGGTCGGCGAAGAGGCGGCGGAACATGTCCATTTCGGAGCCAGCAGCCAGGACGTGGTCGATACCAGCCTCATGCTGAGGCTGAAGGCGATCGCGGAACTTTTCTCCGGCCGGATCGGCGACGTCGTGACGGCGCTCGAAGCTTGCGGGAGGCACTGGGGCGAGCGTACGCTGACCGCCCATACGCGGATGCAGCCGGCGATCCCGATTACAGTGGCCGACCGCCTGCGGAGCTGGATCGAACCGCTGTTCGACCATCAGGACAGGCTGGATGCCACGGGAACGGACATTTTTACGGTGCAGTTCGGAGGAGCCGCCGGCACGCTCGAAAAGCTCAAGGGCAAGGCCGACATCGTCCGCGCGACGCTGGCGGAGGAACTCGCGCTGGTCGACTGCCCGCAATGGCACAGCCAGCGCCTGCCGATCGCTGATTTCGCCCACCTCCTGTCGCTCGTCACCGGCAGCCTCGGCAAGTTCGGTCAGGACGTGGCGCTGATGGCGCAGGCGGGAGACGAGATCGTGCTTGCCGGCGGCGGCGGCTCCTCGGCCATGCCGCACAAGCAGAACCCGGTCGCCGCGGAGGTGCTGGTGACGCTCGCCCGCTTCAACGCGACGCAGATTTCCGCCATCCACCAGTCGCTGGTGCACGAGCAGGAGCGGTCGGGCTCCGCCTGGACGCTCGAATGGCTGGTCCTGCCGCAGATGGTCGGCGCTACGGCGGCCGCATTGAGGCTCGCCGCCGAGCTCGCCGGCAATGTCCGGCGGCTGGGGCGGGTGTGAGGTAGATTCCTCACGCCTCGACCAGCAAGGCGACAGGGAAGTCCCGCAGGATGTCCGCCAAGGCGAGAAGAGGCCGAGGCTCGGTGACGCCGCCGGTCAGGAGATTGCACATGGGCTTGAACTGGCAGCCCTCGGGCAAGGCGAGGAAGGCGTTTCGCCACAGTTCCGGACGGATGGACAGGCGGCCGTCGACCGTCTGGCCGAAGACAAGCCGCGGAACGACTGTGAGCGCAAAGCCATTCCTGCCGCGACGTATGAAAGCGGCGGCGTGACGGGCGCCCGGTCCTTCGACGCGCACCGCGCGATAGTCGCCTCTTCCAAGACAATCCGCGCCGCGCCCCCGGCGATAGTTCAGGCCTATGGAGATCAGCGTCTGCTTGCAGTCCTCGAAATCGCCGATCGCCGGCGCTTGCGGCAGCCGGGAAGGCGAGGGGCGCGGTGAAAAGCCGCGGCGGTTGTCGGGATCGACGAGGGAAAGGTCGACGCGTTCGCTGCCCTGATAGATATCGGGAATGCCGGGCGCGGTGAGCTTCACCAGCGTTTGCGAGAGGCTGTTGATCAGGCCGGCATGGATGAACGGTGCGGCCGTTTTCTCGAAATCGCCGAGGAAGGACCGGTTCCGGCGATCCAGGAGATCGCCGAGAAAGGCCTTGATCGCTGCTTCATAGCGCTCGTTCGGATCGTCCCAGCTTGTCCTGAGCTTTGCCTCCCGCAGCGCCTTCACGGCGAAATCGACCATCCGCTCCTGCAGAAAGATCAGGTCGTCTTCGTCCCCAAGCGGCGCGATGGGCCAGGCACCGAGGAGGCTCTGATAGAGGAATTGCTCGACCGAAACGTCCGGTTCCTCGCCGGCCGGGAGTCGGCCCATGTTTTCCGCACTCATCCCCTGCCAGCGGTCCACCGCTGCGGCCCAGACGTCCGGTGCCTCGCTGATGACGTGCAGCCGGGCGCGCGCATCTTCACCCCGCTTGGTGTCGTGCGTGGAAGTCGCCGACAGGCCGTGCGGCATCCGGCTTGCGCGATCCTGCATCGTCGCATGAAAGCGGCCGACGCCGCCGGGCGTCCATAAGGGGGAGGCACCCACCTCGTTCGCCGCGAGGTAATCGCCTCTCCGATAGAAGAAGGTATCCTCGACCGCCTTGGCCATGACCGCGCCGCTCAACTGCTGAAAGCGCGTACGGAATTCAGACCGCAGCTTGCCGTCGGCCGAGTCGATCGGCAGCCTGAGTGCGGGAACGATCGCTGCGATCTCGGCGCCGACGGCGGGCGCGCGCGCCGCTGCCTTCGCTGCGGCTGCGTCGAGGATGTGGCTGTCGCGCGCTCCGGCCCCCCGGTCGCCGACATAGGTCCGATAGACGGGCAGTGCGGCCATCAGCTGGGAAATGGCCTCACCGGTCCGCTCGTTCTGGTCCGGATCCCCATCGCCTGCGAAGCGAGCGGCCAGTCCGGTCAGCCGCCGGACTTCCGTTTTGAAATTGCGGCTCAGGACCTGGAGCTTGCATCCCGTGACCGCCTCTTCGGCCGCCGATCGCCTTTCCTCGCTCGAAAGCCACGAAGAGGGAGTGTCGTCGGAAAGGAGATCCGCGAGGGCCGATATGAACTCGTAGCCCGTGGTTCCGTCGACCGGCCAGTCGGACGGCAGCGTTTCGTTCTCGCCGAGTATTTTCTCGACGACGATATAGGTGCCGTCGCCGGCCTCCCGGCGGAGCCGGTCGAGATAGCCCTTGGGATCGGCCAGGCCGTCGATGTGGTCGATCCTGAGCCCATCGATCAGGCCTTCCCGGACCAGGGCGAGCGCAAGCCGGTGGGTATCCGTGAAGACCGCGTCATCTTCTACGCGCATGCCGATGAGGCCGGCGACCTCGAAAAACCGCCGGTAGCTGAGCTTGTCCCGGGCCGTCTGCCAGCTCATCAGTCGCCAGGATTGCCTCCGATGCAGCCGGTCGAGTGTGTCTGCGGAGAACCGGGCGAGACATTGGTCGAGCTCGGCAGCGAGCGATGGCGTCGCGACGACAGAGGCGATTTCCGCGTGGAATTGTGCGGCGGTGTTCCGTTCGGCCGTGCCGGCGACAGCCGCGAGCCTTTCGAGCACGGCATTGCCGTTGCGCGGGATCGCCGCATAACTGGCGGGATTGAGCGGATAGAGAGCCTCGTAATAGCGGAGCGCCAGGCAGCGGCGCTCGTGGTCGTATGCAAGGCGCAGATTGCCGGCTGCGACCTCTTCCTCAAACGAGCGCCCGAGGAAGGGGAGCGTAAGCGGCTCCCGCCAGTCGACGTCGAAATAGTGGGCAAATTCGCTAAGGCGGCCCCATTCGATCGCGCTGTGCCACCGGTCATTCTCGAGATGCGCGGCCATGTGGTTCGGGACGATGTCCAGAATGAGACCGAGTCCTTCGGCTTTCAGCGCATGAGCGAGCCGCACGAATCCGTCGTAGCCGCCCAGGGCCGGGTCGATCTCGTTGTAGTCGACGATGTCGTAGCCATGGGTTGACCCGCGGACCGCGGTGAAAACGGGCGAGGCGTAGAGGTGAGATATGCCGAGCCCGACGAGGTGCGGGATCAACTCCACGGCTTTTGCGAAGTCCATCCCGTTGCGGAATTGGAGACGGTAGGTTGCGTCGGGCAGATGCATGGCGGTCTTGCACTTGTCTGGCGGTAACACCGCGGCCGGTGCTTTGTTCCCCCAGGGAAGCCTCGAAAGCAAAGTCTTCTTGTTCGCGCATCGGGAATAGAACGGCGTTCCTTTAGTCTACTAAGATTATAGATTTTGATGAGTATCACAAAAGCACGGATCTCACGAGGAGCTAAAGCGATGCCGCAGACACGAGTGGTGGGTATTTCAGGCAATATCACGCGTCCGTCCAGGACACGCGCATTCGTGGACCATATCGTCCACCGGCTGGCGGTTGATGCAGGGGCGTCGGCGCAGACCTTCGATATCGAAGACTTCGGGGCGTCGCTGCCTCCTGCGAGAAGGCTCGACGAACTCGCACCGGAAGCGCGCTATGTCGTCGGCCAGATGCTTGCAGCCGACATTCTGGTGGTGGGGTCGCCGACCTTCAAGGGAAGCTATACCGGCCTCTTCAAGCACGTCTTCGACCTGCTCGATCCCTCCTCGCTTCGCGGCAAGCCCGTCATCCTCGCCGCCACCGGGGGCGGGGAACGCCACTCGCTGATGGTGGAGCATCAGTTGAGGCCACTGTTCGGCTTCTTCGAGGCATTGGCGATCCCGACCGCGATCTACGCTTCCGACAAGGACTTTGCCGACGGCTCTCTCGCCTCCGAGGCGATCCATGAACGCGTCGGCAGGGCGGTCGGCGAGGCAACGCAGGCGCTCGCGCGCACCGCCAGGGCAAGCCTGGCGGCTTAACCGCAATTTCAACCCAACCCGGTTTGCGTCGGCAATCGAGGCGAGTGACGCCGGCCGGCGAAGCAAATCCAACGGAGGCAGCGATGACCAGACAGATCAAGCTTGGAGCCTTTCTTCCCGGCGGCGGCCAGCATATTGCCGCCTGGAGGCATCCGGGCGCTCCGGCAGATGGTGCCACCAATTTCGAATTCCACAGAAGGCTCGCCGAGACCGCGGAGCGCGGCCTGTTCGACGCCTATTTTCTCGCCGACAACCTCTCCGTCGGGCTTGGCGGCCGCGAAGGCGGCAATGCGAAGATCGCCGGTTTCGAGCCTGTCACTCTCTTTGCAGCACTCGCGCCGCTGACGAGCCATCTGGGCTTCATCGCCACGGCATCGACGACCTATGAGGAGCCCTACACGCTCGCCCGCAAGTTCGCCTCGCTGGACCTTCTGTCCAACGGGCGGGCAGGCTGGAACGTGGTCACCTCCGCCGGGGACGAGACCGCGCGCAACTTCAACAGAGAGACGCAGCCGAGCCACGCCGACCGATACGAGCGCGCGCACGAGCACGTCGAGACCGTCAAGGCTCTATGGGACAGCTGGGAAGATGATGCCTTCATCCGCGACAAGGCGACCGGCCGCTTCTTCGATGCCGGCCGGGTTCACGACATCGACCACAAGGGCAAGCATTTCAGCGTCAAAGGACCGCTGAACGCGCCGCGTCCCGTCCAAGGACATCCGGTCGTGGTGCAGGCGGGGCAATCCGAGGACGGACGCAGGCTTGCGGCGGCCAGTGCCGAGGTGATCTTCACCGCCCATCAGAACCTCGCTTCGGCGCAGGAATTCTACCGCGACATAAAGGCACGCGTGAAGCACGCCGGGCGCAACCCCGACCATGTGCTGATCATGCCGGGGGTGGCCCCCTTTGTCGGCCGGACCGAAGAGGAGGCGCGCTCCAAATATGAAGAGCTGAATGCGTTGATCGTGCCGGAGGACGGCGTGGCGCTGTTGAATGGCCTGACCGGCGGCACGCTCGACCTGACGGGATTTCCGCTCGATGGGCCCTTGCCCGTCAGCAATGAGACAGAAGGAATGAAAAGCCGGCAGGCGCTGATCCGAAAGATCGCGGACGAGCATGGCTTCACCATCCGCCAGCTCTATCAGTGGATCGCGACCGCACGCGGTCACTGCACCGTCGTCGGCAGCGCCGAGCAGGTCGCCGATCAGCTCGAGGAGTGGTTCCTGAGCGAAGCGGCCGACGGTTTCAACATCCTGCCACCATGGCTTCCGGGCGCGCTCGACGATTTCGTCGATCTGGTCGTCCCCATACTGCAGAGACGCGGCCTGTTCCGCACCGCCTACGAGGGGCGGACGCTGCGGGAAAATCTCGGACTTCCCCGTCCGGCGAACCCGTGGACTTTGGCCCGCGCGGCCGTTCAGGCGGCCGAGTAAGAGGGGAGACACGAAAATGAGCTTGCAGGAACTCGACAGGTCGATCATCCACGAAGGCGGCAGCGTCAGCGCAAAAGCGGACGAGTATCTCCGCCGGTCAGGCGCCGCCGCCGGCAGCTGGCTGTCGCGCTACGGACTGCTCATCGCCTTTCTTGCGCTCTGGCAGGCGGCCAGCACCGCCGGCTGGATCAATCCGGCCGTGTTTCCGTCCGTCGGTGCCATCCTTTCCGCCCTGTGGACGGGAATTTCCGGCGGAGCCTTGCTCGACGACATCGCGATCAGTCTTCAGCGCTCCGGAACCGCCTTCGTCGGGGCGGTGGTCCTGGCCATACCGCTCGGTCTCTTGATGGGGGAGGTGCGTCCGATCGAGAACGCGCTCGATCCCGTCCTCCAGCTTTTCCGCCAGACGTCCGCGCTCGCTCTCTATCCGGTTTTCATTCTGCTTCTCGGACTCGGCGAGGCGTCGAAAGTCTTCGTCATCTTCTGGGCGACGCTCTTCCCGTTGCTTCTGAATACCATCAACGGGGTCAAGGAAGTGGATTCGAAGCTGATCGAGATGGCGCGCGTCTATGGCGCGTCGCGTCTCACTGTGTTCCGTCGCGTGGTTCTTCCGGGCGCCGTTCCTTCGATCTTCGTCGGCCTGCGCCTGAGTGCGACGACTGCCCTGCTGCTGCTCATCGCATCCGAGATGATCGGGGCC
Organism: Sinorhizobium sp.; assembly: GCF_059070375.1. Lineage (NCBI taxonomy): Bacteria > Pseudomonadati > Pseudomonadota > Alphaproteobacteria > Hyphomicrobiales > Rhizobiaceae > Sinorhizobium > Sinorhizobium sp. Next base: position 1,219,101 of record NZ_JCACWC010000002.1, on the reverse strand, counting down.
AATAAGGGCATCGGGTTCCAGGTCATGAACGCCCAGTACAATTTCCAGATTCCCCTGATGTTCGCGGCGATCTTCATTCTCGCCGGGCTGGGGCTCGTCTCCAACTACGCGCTGGTCTTTGCGCAGCGCCGCCTCTGCCGCTGGAGCGACGCCTCGAACTAGAGCAATTCCAGAAAAAGTGCGCAGCGGCCTTCCGCCCGGAACTGGGGCAAAACGGCCTCGACATTCGAAACTTCCAGATCATGGAAAAGGTGACATATGACGATTTCCATTCGCGCCCTCGCATTCGGCAGCCTGTTCTCGATCGGGCTTTCCAGCCTTGCAGCAGCAGAAGCTCCGGAACCGGTGACGCTGCGGTTCCTCGCGAGCCAGGGCAGCCTGTCGCCGCACGAACTCGCCTATGAGCTCGGCTATTTCGACAGCCTCGGCATCAGGCTCGAGAATGTCGGTTATGCGGGAGGCGGGCCCGCATCCCTGTTCGCGCTTGCCTCCGGCAGCGTCGACATCGGCTCGGCGGCGACCGCAGCCGTCATCAACTCGATCGCCGGCGGAAACGATTTCGTCGCGGCCTTTCCGACCAACGGCATCAACGAGCAGGTCAAGAGCATATTCTACGTGCTCGACGACAGCCCGATCAGGTCCATCGAGGACATCGCAGGTAAGACGATTGCGGTGAATACGCTCGGGGCGCATCTCGACTATGCGGTACGCGAGGCGCTGCACAGCAAGGGTTTGCCCGAAAACGCAGCAAACCTCGTCGTCGTACCCGGGCCGCAGCTCGAACAGACGCTCCGGTCGAACCAGGTCGACATCGCCGCCGTGGGATACTGGCAGGCGACCTTCAACGGCCAGATCTTGGATCACGGCGGGGTGCGCGCGGTCTTCGACGACACGGATGTGCTCGGCGAAATTGCCGGCGGTTTTGCGGTTCTCAGGCGGGATTTCGTCGAAAAGAATCCGGAGGCCGCCAAAAACTTCGTTGAACAATCCGCGCGCGCCGCCGACTGGTCACGCGAGCATCCGGAAGAAGCGCGCGCCGTGCTCGCCCGTATTCTGACCGAGCGCGGCGAAAACGGCGATCTCGCGAGGCATTGGACGGGATTCGGTCTACGAAAGGGCGCGCAAGCGACCGAGCGCGATCTGGATTTCTGGATCGGCGTTCTCGAACGCGAGGGCAGCCTGCCGCAGGGCAAATATAAGGCTTCCGATCTTCTGTTCCGGCCGGACGCGACGTCCGCCGCGGCGAATTGAGGGGGTGAAAATGGCTGAAGTCAGAAGCCTGCGCAAAGGGGAGGTGGCGTTGCGCGATCTCTCGAAATCCTTCCGGATCAACGGGCGGCGGCTCAGCGTCCTCAGGAACCTCAATCTGGACATCCGGTCCGGGGAATGCCTTGCAATCGTCGGGGCGAGCGGATCTGGCAAGACGACATTGCTGCGGGTTCTCGCGGGTCTCGAAACGGCCGATGCGGGCCGGGTATTGATCGACGGCCGGCCGGTTGCCGGTGTCGGCAAGGAGCGCGCGGTCATATTCCAGGAGCCGCGGCTGCTTCCCTGGCTGACGGTTCTCGGCAATGTGGCCTTCGGCCTGAAGGTGCGAGGCGAGGATTCCGGACGCGCCGAGGAGCTTGCACGTCACTACATTTCGCTTGTCGGCCTTGCCGATTTCCAGGATGCCTATCCGAAGCAGCTTTCCGGTGGAATGGCGCAGCGGGTCGGGCTTGCACGAGCGCTGACGGTAAAGCCCGAGATCCTGCTGCTGGACGAGCCGCTGGGCGCCCTCGATGCGATGACGAAACTGACGATGCAGCAGGAGCTCGAGCGCATCTGGCGGGAGGAGAACGTGACGATGGTTCTGGTCACGCATGATCTCGAGGAGGCCATCTATCTGGCGGATCGTGTCCTGGTACTGCCGAAGCAACAGGACGGAGCGCCGAGAGTGATCGACATCGACTTGCCCCGGCCGCGCGATCGCAGCGGCGCACGCTTCGTGCGCTACAGGCAGGAACTGCTTCGGGAATTCGGGCTGCACTGACGCACGCGCGCTTCCTCCATAACCCCCGGACAAAACAATAACCGGGGGATTATGGATTTCCGCCCATATTTCATTTTTGCATCACCGTTTGACATGGCAGACTGCCCGCTGTCGATTGCGATTGATGTAAAAGGAAGCGATGCCGGCCGGGAGTAGCGGCGTCGCGGGGGAGGAAATATGACAAGGCTCATTCTGGCCGCGCTCGCGGCTCTGGCAACGAGCGTCGCGGCGCAGGCGGATACGATCAAGGTCGGCGTCGTCGGACCGTTTTCCGGTCCCTTTGCGCTGCAGGGCAAGAACTTCAAGGCGGGCATCGACGCCTATATGGCGGTGAACGGCGCCAAGGTCGGCGACGACGATATCGAAATCCTATACCGCGACGTGCCGCAGGCGGACCCGGCCCAGTCCAAGGCGCTGGCGCAGGAGCTGGTCGTAAAGGAAGGCGTGCAATATCTCGCCGGCTTCTATTTCACGCCCGACGCGATGGCCGTCACGCCGCTGCTCGAGCAGGCGAACGTGCCGCTGGTGATCATGAATGCCGCCACGTCGGCGATCGTCACCAAGAGCCCGCTCGTGGTGCGCACCTCCTTCACGCTCTGGCAGACATCCACGCCGATCGCCAAGGTGGCGAAGGATGCCGGCGTCTCGAAGATCATCTCCGTGGTCAGCGATTACGGTCCGGGTGTCGATGCGGAGAACGCATTCAAGGCCGGCTTCGAGGCGGTGGGCGGCGAGATCGTGGAGGCGATCCGCATGCCGCTGTCGACCAACGATTTCTCGCCGATCATGCAGCGCATCAAGGATTCCGGTGCCGAAGGCGTCTTCGCCTTCCTGCCGTCCGGCCCGACGACGCTCGGCTTCGTCAAGGCGTTCAACGAAAACGGCCTCAAGGATGGCGGCATCAAGTTCTTCGCGCCGGGCGACCTCACCCAGGAGTCCGACCTGCCGGCGCTGGGCGACGCCGCGCTCGGCCTGCAGACGACCTTTCACTACGCCGTTTCGCATGACTCGCCGGAAAACAAGGCCTTCGTCGAGGCGGCCGCCAAGGCGATCGGCAATCCGGCCGAGCTCTCCTTCCCCGCGGTCGGGGCCTATGACGGCTTGCATGTCATCTACAAGATGATAGAGGCGACGGGCGGCGAGCAGGATGCTCAGAAGGCGGTCGATGCCGTGAAGGGGCTCTCCTGGACAAGCCCGCGCGGGCCGGTGTCGATCGATCCCGAATCGCGCCATATCACTCAGAACATCTATCTGCGCGAGGTCGCCAAGGCCGATGACGGCACCTATTACAACAAGGAGATCCAGACCTTCGAGAAACAGGGCGATCCGGGTCTTGCCGCGGTGAAATGATCGGCGGCCATCATCTCGACCGGTTCATAGGAGCCGCCGTATGCGACGGCTGCACTGCTGGTTTGGCGGAAGCCTTCCGGAATGAGGACCGAGGGTGAAGCCTTGCCACACCGTTAGGATGCGCTCATGCAAACCATCTCCAGCATAGCCGTCGATGCGCTCGCCTATGGCATGGTGCTGTTCGTGATCTCGATCGGCCTTTCGGTCACGCTCGGCCTCATGCGCGTCGTCAATCTTGCCCACGGCGCCTTTGCGATGATCGGCGGCTATATCGCATCCTATGCGGCGCGTGATCTCGGGCTCGGCTACGGGGTCGCGGTGCTGATCGCGGTCTTCGGCACGATCGTCATCGCCATCCCGATCGAGCGCCTGCTCTATCGCCGCATCTACGGTCAGCCGGAGCTGACTCAGGTGCTGATGACGATCGGTATCACCTTCTGCATCATCGGCATTGCCAACTACGTCTTCGGCCCGACTCTCAAGACGATCCCGCTGCCGCCGAGCCTCGAGGGCTCCGCCGATCTCGGCTTCCGCTCGATCGCCGTGCACCGGATCTTCGCCATCGTCTGCGGCCTCACCGTTGCCGGAGCCCTCTGGTTTGCCATCGAGAAAACCGCTTTCGGGGTCAAGCTCCGCGCCGCCGTCGACAATGCGGCGATGGCGGCGGCACTCGGAGTGCGCACGGAGGTCGTCTATGCCGTGAGTTTCGCCGTGGCTGTGGGGCTTGCCGCGTTCGGCGGCGTCGTCGGCGCGGAACTGCTGCCGGTCGAGCCCTATTATGCGCTCAGATACATGGTCACCTTCCTGGTGGTCGTTTCCGTCGGCGGTGCGGGGTCGATCCCGGGTGCACTTGCCGCCTGCCTCCTGCTTGGCGGCATCGATACGACGGGGCGGTATCTGATGCCGGAATTCGGAGAGTTCTTCTTCTATCTCGCCGTCATCGCCATCGTCTGCGTGTTTCCGCGCGGCCTTGCCGGGAGGATGAAGTAGGTGACCATGGCAACGATGAACGAAGCAGCCACGGCACTTTCTGCGGGCAGGCGGGGGCTCGGCCGCGATCTTGCCGGCCTCGCCGTGATCCTCGTGCTGGCCGCCATCGGCTACCTCCTCTTTCCGAACAATCTCGCGCTGCTCACCCGCATCATAGCGATCGCGCTGCTGGTCCTCTCGCTCGATCTCGTCACCGGCTATTGCGGCGTCGCGACCCTCGGCCATGCCGCGCTGTTCGGCAGCGGCGCCTATGCCGCCGGGATCGCGGCCGTGCATTTCGGCATTACCGATCCGCTCCTCATGGTCGGCGCCGGTATCCTCGGCGGTGCGGTGGCGGGGCTCGCCTGCGGGGTCGTGATCCTTCGGGCGCACGGTCTCCCGCAGCTCGTGCTCTCGATCGCGCTCATCCATCTGTTCCATGAATTCGCCAACAAGGCATCGTCCTGGACGGGGGGAAGCGACGGACTGGCCGGCATCGTGCCCGATCCGCTCATCGGCCTTTTCGCCTTCGACCTCTGGGGCCGCACGGCCTATGTCTTCGGCGTCGTGCTGCTCGCAATCGTCTTCGTGCTCCTGCGCCTCGTCGTGCGCTCGCCCTTCGGCATGCTCTGCCGCGGCATCAAGGAGGACCCGATCCGCATTCGGGCGATGGGCGCGTCGCCGACGATCGCCATCCTCAAGATGTATGTGATTTCCGGCGCCGTCGCCGGCGTCGGCGGGGCGCTCAACGCCGTCTCGACCCAGGTCGTCGGTCTCGACAGCCTCTCCTTCACGCTCTCGGCCGAAAGTCTGGTCATGCTCGTGCTCGGCGGTACCGGCTCGCTCTTCGGGGCGCTTACCGGCACGATCGTCTTCATGTTCTTCGAAGATCTCGTCTCGGCGGCCAACCCGTTCCATTGGCTGACCATGGTCGGGGCCTTGTTGATCGCGGTCGTGCTCTTTGCGCCGAAAGGGCTTTACGGCACGGTCGCAGAAATCCTCGCGCGGCGACGGGGCGCGGGCCGATGAGCGCCATATTCGAAGCCAGAAATCTCAAGCGCTCCTTCGGCGGTCTCGCCGTCACCAACAATGTCAGCCTTTCCATGGCACCGGGCGACCGCGTCGCCCTGATCGGCCCGAACGGTGCCGGCAAGACGACCTTCGTCAATCTCGTCACCGGTAATCTGAAGCCGGATGCCGGAGAGGTGCGGATCGGCGGCGAAACCGTCACCCATATCGAAGCGATCGGCCGCGTCCGCCGCGGTCTCGTGCGTTCGTTCCAGGTGACGCGCCTTTTCCAGGACATGACGCCCGCCGAGCACGTGGCGCTCGCGATCCTGCAGCGCGACGGCCGGGCGGGCCGCATGTTCGGCAATTTCCTGGCGATGCCCGGGGTGATGGCAGAGGCCGGTAGCCTGCTTGGCAAGCTTGGCCTGCGCGATCTGGCGCACCGGCCGGTGCGCCAGATCGCCTACGGCCAACAGCGGCTGCTGGAGATCGCGGTGGCGCTGGCGCTCAAACCTAAGGTGCTGCTGCTCGACGAGCCGGCAGCCGGCGTGCCGCAGAGCGACACGGGCCGCATCGAGCAGGCGCTCGCCGAACTTCCCGATGACCTTGCCGTCCTGATGATCGAGCACGACATGGATCTCGTCTTCCGCTTCGCCAAGCGCGTGATCGTGCTTGCTGCCGGCATGGTCATCTTCGACGGCTCTCCAGCCGACGTCACCAAAGATCCGCGTGTGCGCGAAGCCTATCTCGGGAGCTATGCCGATGCCGGCAGCGCCGCTTGAGGTTGACAATCTCTCCGCCGGCTATGGGCCGACGCGGGTGCTGGAGGGGATTTCCTTTTCGGTGCCTGCCGGCGCGCGGCTTGCGGTTCTCGGCCGCAACGGCATGGGAAAGACGACGCTGCTCGCTACGCTCGCCGGCCAGACGCGCCGTTACGACGGACGCATCCGTATCGGCGAGGCCGACGTCACCACGCTGTCGAGCGCATCACGCGCGTTGAAAGGCCTCGGCTTCGTGCCGCAGGCGCGCTGCGTCTTCCCGTCCCTGACGGTTGAGGAAAATCTCTTCGTCGGTCTCAAGGGCCGGCCGAAGACGGCGCTAAGCGAGGCCTATGAGATGTTCCCGCGCCTCTACGAGCGGCGCCGAAACCTCGGCTTGCAGCTTTCCGGCGGCGAGCAGCAGATGTTGTCAACCGCCCGCTCGATCCTCGGCCGCCCCTCGGTCCTGCTGCTCGACGAGCCGCTCGAAGGACTGGCGCCGGTCATCTGCGAGGAACTGATGAAGGCTTTCGCCGAGCTCGCGAAGACCGGCGACATGACCATCCTGCTGGTGGAGCAGCGCATCCAGAGCGCCCTCGATTTCGCCGACCGGGTGATCATCCTGGAGCGCGGCAGGCTCGCCTGGAGCGGAACGCCGGAGGCGCTGGCGAAGGAGCAGGCCACGGTCGAGCGGCTGCTGGGGGTCTCTTGATCTCGGCTCCGGCGCTCGTTTCGAGTTGTCCGTGAGCACCTACACGGGGAGATGGCCCGCAAGGGCCTGATCGAATATGGAAACGCCGGCAGCGTCTTTGATGATTACCGGGGTGGCAGGGTAGGCGGCAAGCGCATGGGTCGTGATCCACGCGGACGCGACCGGAGACATCCATGCGGTGAGGTTCAGGATGTCTTGGTGCAATATCGGAATCGGTTGAGCGAGAATGGGCTCATAGTGGGCGATCCGATTACGCAGCCGGCGAAGGTCGCGCAGCTTTTGCGCAATGATCGCGCGCTTGAGGCCGGCGGTCTGAAAGATCGGGCGAAGCGTTCCCCAGAGGTGGTTCGAGGAGCGACCGAACACTGAACTCCAGAACCCGAAACTCAGTTCCGCGATCATCTGGCTGTGGGTGGCCGCCTTGCCGTCGCGGAGAAGCGTCTGCTCGGCCTTCGCCACGCAATCCTGCTGGTACTTATCAGTCAATACGGCGGGGTCATGGAGCCACGCTGCACCATGGATAGCGGTCAAGGCACCGTCCACCTTGTTCCGCAAGGCAACCTCCATCATATGAAGAGAGGCGTAGAAGTCGGCGGATAGTCGAACGTTATAGCTATACAGGCGCTCGCCCAAGACCACGTCACCCTGAGCCCACCCCAAGTAGGTGGAGAAGCGATCCGCAGAGAGAATGTCGGCAAGGGGCATGTGGAGGGATTGCGGTCTGGTTGCTGAAGGATAGCTGCTAAACTAGTGCCTGTCCATAAACGCCTGTTTTTCGGCGGTTTTGAAAGGTAGTTTGCCGGCTGACACCGTTTCTTGGGACGCGCGATGGCACAAGGCGGCGCAGGTTATGTCCCGAAGAGCGATCTGGCGGCAATAGGTCATAGGGTATGGGCCGACGCTCGCCGGACTTACTCTGAACGCCACCGGATCAGGAGCGTCAGGTCGGCCTGAGGCGGGCGAAGAGGGCGAGATTGTAAGCGACCACCGAGGACCAGACATAAGCCTTGAAGTGGTCGAGCCCACGCCAGGTGCAGCGCCCCAAGCCATAAGCGCGTTTCAGGCAAGAGATGCCGGCCTCGATGCCGGCGCGGAAGTTGCGCAGCTTGCGATAGATCCGCCGGCTGCTGACCATGTCTTCGATGCTGAGGCCGCGCTTCTTGTGGAAGGCCATGTCGCGGATGCCGCGAGCTTTGGCTCCGCTCAGATTTTCGCGGCTGGCATAGCCGCCGTCGGCCGCCGCCTGACGCGGCGGCTCGCCGTAAAAGGCGATGTGGCGTTCCAGCATCGGCAGCAAGCGCTCGCTGTCGGTCGGGTTGCCGGCTTCGATGACGAGGTCGAGGATCAGTCCGCTTCTGCCGGTGGTCAGATTGAGTTTGTGGCCGTAGTCGACGTCGCGGCTGCCCTTGACGATGATGTTGGCATGCGGCTCGAACAGGCTCACCAGCTTCTCGCCGGCCGGAACCGGCTCCCCGGCCAGGACCCGCCGTTCGGTCTGGGCGATGATCCGCTCGATCAGCGGCCGGTAGTGGCGGAGTTGGGCCTGCCACAGTTCGCCGGCCGGGCCCGCCGTCAGCGGCAACTGTTCACTGGCCTGCTGCAGATAACTCAAGGTCGTGCGCGTGATCTTGAGCAGTTCGCGGTAGTGCTTGATCCGTTTAGGGCGGCCGCGGATATATTCGATCGCCCGGGCCCGCTTCTTTGCCGCGCGGCGATGGTCGTGCCATGGAATGGCGCTACCCAGTGCCTCGGCCTGCTGCAACAGCCGCACCGTCACCCGGACAGCGTCCCATAACAGGCTGCTGTCGCTCGGTTCATGGATCAGTGCGGCGGTAACGGTGCTGTCCACGCGCACGACCTTGCCACTTTCCAGCTTCTCCTGCCGGGCGCTCGCCAGCAGCACCCCGTTGATCTCTTCAAAGGTTTGCGCCCGGATCGCGCTGATCGTCTTGTGCAAAACCGACTTCTTCGGGTTCCAGCCCCACGGCAGCCGGGCAAACGCCCGGAACGAGGCGGAGTCTTCGAGGTGGAAGGCCAGTTCCTGGTAACTCAACTGGCGATGCTGCTTGAGCAGCGCGCAGCGCAGCACAGCCTCGGCTGGTAGCCCCTCGCGGCCAGTCTGTCTGAGACCATGCCGGCGCAGGTCCCGCGCCACCAGCCCGAGCAAATCGCCATGCTCATCCAGCCATTCCGACATCGCCTTCAGTTCACGACCGATCTCGTGTTCGGCGAAAAGATCAAATATGCTGGCTTGGACGGTGCGTTCTTGGCGCATTGTCGGCTCCGGCGGTGACGGGTTTGTCTTTAGAATCAGTAGCTTGATCTAAAGTATACCTGAAACCGCCGGGCTTTGCCCACGCAGATATCGCGATTCACTCAATAAATTCAGCAGTTTACCGTTTATGGACGGGCACTAAACTAGGTGTGGGTCTTGTAACGAGACGGTCTCCGTGCCATATAGAGCACGTATCCCCCGGCTGGTCACTGCTCCGCACACCGCCGGGGCAAGTTTTTTCTGGGGTAGACAGCAGGTCATAGCGTCCCCAAGTAGAGAACATTCTACTTACCACAAGGCTCGCTTCCCGCTCGATGAAAGCGTCCCCGCGGAGGTGCATGGCATGAGCATCGCCGCGCTCTTCACCACCGAAAAGCCTTTGAGACGCGACGACGCCTTTCTGCGGGCGCTGAGCCGCATCAGTAAAGCCCCTTCTTTTTCAGTTGATCCTTCTGACCTGGAGGGTTTTCGCGGCCGGCTTCGGCGGCTTGCATTGAGCGCCAAGCCCGTGATTTGCCCCTCATCCGCTATTTCAGCAGCCGTTCCCGCTCGCGCTCGTAATAGCGCGCGAGCGGCGGCAGCGCCGCCTTGAGTTCATCGAACAAACCGTCATCGGAAGCGATCTCGCCGCTGTATTTCCCGGCGAGGTAGGCGCGGTGGCGCGCGAGCGCCTGTTCCGAAGCGCCGTCGACCAGGGTGAAGACGGGGGAGACCGTGCTGCGTCCCTTGACGGTGATGCGGTCGAGCTCGGCAACCGCAAATTTCCGGGCGGCGAGTGTTGCAGTACTTTCGCCGAGGAGCAGCGGCACACCGTAGTCCTTGGAGGCACCTTCGAGGCGGGAGGCGAGATTCACCGCATCGCCCAGCGCCGAATAATCGAAGCGGCGTGCCGAGCCCATATTGCCGACGACGCATTCGCCCGTGTTGATGCCGATGCCGATCCTCAGCGCCTTCGGCGGACGCCCCGCCGCTTTCGCCTCGGCTTCGAGCTCTGCGTTGAGACCGCGGAGGGCGGCAAGCATGTCGCGCGCCGCCTGAACCGCATGGACGGCATGGTCCGGATCGTCGAGTGGAGCGTTCCAGAAGGCCATCAGGCAGTCGCCGATATATTTGTCGATCGTGCCTCGTCGGTTGAGCACCGCCTCCGAAAGAGGGGTCAGGAGCCGGTTGATGAGCGTCGTCAGTCCCTCCGGATCGTCCTTCATGTCCTCCGATATGGTGGTGAAGCCGCGAACGTCGCAGAAGAGGACGGTGAGTGTCCGCCTTTCGCCGCCGAGCTTCAGCTGGGATGGGTCGCTTGCCAGCCGCTCGACGAGGGCCGGCGAGAGATACTGCGCGAAGGCACGGGTGATTTCGCGCCGCCGCCGCCGTTCGTCCGCGTAGTCGAGGCCCGCCTGCCCCACCGCCACGGCGAGAAAGGCAAGTGCCGGGGCGAGGGGCGAGACGAGCGCATGGCCGAGGCGCATCAGGCCGTAGCTTGCAAGAAAGATCAGAGTAAGGGCGAGGGCGCCGTAACCGAGCGTTTTCCAGCTCGTCGACCTGAGGACAGCAAGGGCTGCGGCCAGGCTGGCGAGGATGATCGCCGCGATGGCAATGCCCGCGCCCGCCTGCCTGACGAACAGCCGGTGCACGAGATTGTCGTAAATGGTCGCCTGGATTTCGGCACCGGCGACGCGGCCGCGGGAGAAGACCGTGTCGGAGGTGGGGAAGGCATCGACGCCACCGCCCGCGATGGTGGGCGCGTTCTGCAGGCTCAGGCCCACGATGACGACCCTGTCGCGGAAGGTGCCCTCCGGCAGGAAATTCTCGGGGTCGAGCGCCTGATAATAGGAAACGGTCGGATAGGTCCGGGCCGGGCCGAAGGTCTGCATCAGCGCCCTTCTCGGCGGCACCGCCAGCTCGGCGCCGGCGACGGTCGCGAGCGTTGCGGCGAAACCGTCCGGATAGGCGGGGATCTGCCGGAGCGCTCCGTCGCCGCTGAGGCCGACCGAGGCGATGCCGACCTTCGCGCCCCGTGCCAGAAAGGCGGGAAGGGGCTCGGTCCTGACGAACTGCTCTGCCTGCGGTGTCCGGATCAGCGTCTCGTCGCCGGCAAGCACCACATCGGGCCCGAGAACTTCGGCGAGCGCCTGATCGTTCTCCGGCGCGGCGGCCGGTTCGGCGAAGATCACGTCGAGGCCGATCGCCCGGGCGCCGGCGGCCCTCAGGGCTTCGATCAGGCGGGCGTGCAGCGCGCGCGGCCAGGGCCATTGACTGCCGATCTCCGCCATCGAGGGTTCGTCGATAGCGACGATGACCGGGCCGTCTTCCGGTAGCGATGGCCGGCCGACGATCGAAAGATAGTCATAGGCGCGCAGGTCCACCAGCGACCACGTACCGGTCAGCGAGACAGCCGAGACGAGGGCGGCCACGACGGTCGTCAGGGCGGCAAGCTTTACCCGCCGGGAGGAAAGGCGAAGCTCGCGAAAGTCGTTCATCAGAACCGCACTTTGACGGTGCCCTTGACCGTGGGACCCCAGCCGGGCAGCCCGTCGCGCACCTCGAACTCCTCGTCCAGAAGGTTGAAGCCGGCGAGCTCGACTTCGAACCGCTTGTCGAAGGGCTCCCATTGGAGAGCGGCGTCGAGCGTCCAGAAGTCGTCGAGTGTCGTGGTGCCGTCGGTACGCTCGCCTATATAGTTGGCGGCGACGGTCGTTTTGACATTGGCTGTGCTGACAAAGGTGAGTGCTACCTGGCCTGAATATTCAGGCAGAAAGGGTAGATCGCCGCCGGCGCCGGTCGAGAGGTCCTCGCTTTCGATCCGGGCCACCGTCGCCGACAGGCCGAATCCATGTCCGAGCGCCATGTTGGCGGTTACTGCCACGCGGTCGAGACGGCCCTTGTCGAAGTGGAAATCCGTCAGTGGGAGGAAGGGGCTGGTAACTGGGGTGGCAATCGAACCGTCGCGGATTTCCTGGTGCTGGTAGTCGACAGCGGTGAAGAGCCAGTCGCTCCACTCGGCATCCCAGCGCAAGGCCAGCGTGTCGGCATAGCCTTCCGTGCCGATAAGGAACTGGTTGGGCTGCAGCCCGACGATGCCGACCGGCGCAAGCGTGGCAGAGCCGAAATTATAGCCTTCGCGCTGGAGAGCCGCGCGCAGCCAATGGCCTTCGGCTGGTGCCCAGGCGATCCCGAGCTTCGGTTCGAGCCGGATATCGTTGTCGTTGACATCCTCGATATAGCGGGCGAACAGAGCACCTTCGACCTTGAGGTCGGGGGTGATTTCGTACAGGCCGTCGATATAGGCTTTAGCCACGGCGTAGGTGTCAGAATCGAAGATAGGCGATGGTGGCACAGGCGGCGGCGGAACGGAGGTGAACGCCGTCCTGCTATCCGACCGTATTTTTCCTCCCTCCAGGCCGTAGCGCCACGTTAGATCTCCATCGCCATACATGTGGTTCATGGCGGCAATATAGGTTCGCTCCTTTGCCTCTATCTCGAGGTTTCCAGTGCCGGTGACATCCCGAACAGCAAGACTATCGACGGTGCGAAGTTCTTTGAAGAAGAGCGCGGCGTTTCCGACGTTGCGGTATCCGAATGTATGGCTCCATGCGAGCCCGGAAATGAGGCCGGAAAACTCGTCTCCTATCTCAAGGTCAGGCGGAACGGGCAGAAATTGCTGGGTCTCCTCGATATCGGAATAGTTCGCGAAGGCTACAATGCGGTCATCGGGCGTCGGACTGGCCGTAACGTAGCCGTTGCCTCCGATTATCCGCAGGTCACGTTCCAGGCGCGCGCCTCCGGATTCGACCGTATCCCGCGGCTCCTCCCACTGGAACGTACCGTAGACGCTGATGGGGAACGGCGAGACCGTAAATCCCCGAACCGCAGCTTCCCCGACCCATCCGGTATGGTCCTCATTGACGAGGAACCCGCCGCCGAGCTCCGTCTCGAAAAAGGGCGAACGCAGCAGATTGACCGTTCGCTCGCGGCTGGCGAGCATATGCGGCTCGATCAGAAGCCCCTGGATGAGAGCGGAAAAGCTTGTGGTATTGACCGTGTTCGCGACGGCGTTGGCGGTGAAATCGTAAGCGTTGAAGAAGGGATTGACGCTGCCGCGCACCGCCTGGTCGACATAGCTGGCGCCGGTGAAGGGATCGAAGACGGCGTCGCCGTAATATTGACCCCAGGCATCCAACCCCTGCAGCCGGAAGGCGTCGTTGAGCGTCGAACCTTGCTCCTGGTTGGCGCCCAGTGCCGCCGTGTCGCCGCCCTTGGCGCGGGTGCGGCGCAGGGCTTCCTGAGCATTGCGAATGGCCGCGTCGGCATCATAGGCATCGATCGCGATCGCGGTTCTGACCGTCGCCACGACGGGATCGTTCGGGTCGAGCCGGTCGGCATTGTCGAGCGCCTGAGCTGCCGGAACGCGGTCGCCCTTCTCGTAATGCGCGGCTGCGAGCAGCAGCTGTGCGTTCGAATAGGCCGGGTTGGCCGTCGAGCCGGCGAGCAGGTCTTCCACCGCCTTGTCGGCCTCGCCGTTCTGCATGTGGTAGCGGCCGCGCGCCACGAGCGCCACGTCGAAGGAGGGATCGACGGAAAGCGCGGCGTCGATCTCGCGCTTCGCCTCGGCCATCCGCATCTCGTCCATGTATTGTATTGCAAGGTTTGCGTGCGAGACGGGATCGAGCGGATCGAGCGCGATCGCCTGGTTGAAGGCGGCCTCCGCTGCACGGTTGTCGCCGCGCGCGCCCTGGACCAGCCCGAGGGCGTTCCAGATCGACGAGGAGCCTGGGGCAGTCTCGAGCGCCCTGTTCAGGTCGGCAAGGGCGGCATCGAGATCGTTCTCGATGTAAGAGCGGTAATGTGCGCGCGCCTCGAGCGCCGTCGGGTCTTCAGGGTCGATCGCAAGCGCCCGCTCGACGCCGTCGCGAAGCTCGTCGCGATCGTCCAGCAGCAGGGCGAGCTGCGCGCGTGCCGCAGGCAGGGTCGGGTCGTCGGGATATTGCTGCTCGGCCCTCTTGATCACTGCGATCGCCGCCGGAATGTCTTCGCGGAAGCCGGCGGTCCAGGCCCTGACCATGCCCGCATAGCGGCCGCTGGCATTGCGCGGCGGCTCCTCGACGCGTTCGGGGTTCGCGAGCCCGCGCGAGAAATAGCCGCCATAGGCCGCGATCGTGCGGCGGCTCGGGTCGAGGCCGCGTTCGGCCCTGGCGAACAAGCGCGCCGCCTCTTCATACCGGTTGGACGAGCCGGCGATCAATGCGCGCACGAGATCGGCACGCGCTGCCTGGGATCGGCTCAGGCCCCGTCCCGCCGCTTCCGCGAGCGCGGCCTGAGCCTTGTGGCGGCCATCGAGCGAAAGATAAATTTCCGCAAGCGTCAGCCACTCCTCGGTCGTGCGCGAGCCTGCGGGTTTCGCTTCGACGCGCGCGCGCTCCCGACGCATTTCGGGAACGCTGAAGGGCGTGGCCGGCATCCAGACGAAGGCGTTGCGGAGCGACAGATGAAAGAGCATCTGCTCGCGGTCCTTCGGGGTGACGATCACGATCTTCGTCGGTGCGCTGCCGATCGCCGCAACGGCGCCTTCGCCCTGCTTCACAGTCACGCTGCCATAGGCATTGCTGAGTTCGACGACACCTTCGAGGACGACGAGCGAGGTCTTGCCGTCGGGGCCGACCGTCAGCGTCCAATCGGTGCCGCGAATGGCGGCGGCCGCGGCCGGCGTGTCGATGACCAGGCCCTCGCCGCCGCGCTCGGCCCGGGCCCAGATCGTCCCTGATTCCAGCCCGAATTTCGTGTCGCCCGCGCCGATTTCCTTAACGCGCAGCGCGGTATTGCGCCCCAGTCTTATCTGCGTGTGATCTCTGAAGAGGACCGCGAGCGCGCCGGTGGCATTGGTGCGCAGCACATCGCCGGGAATGAGATCCTGAGCGAGGTCGACGACCCGCCAGTTGGAAACGTCGACGAAACGCACCTCCTCGCCGGACTTGCGGGCGATAACGGAGCCGGCGGCCGGCGAGGGGCGCGGAACGGGCTCGGCTTGCGCAGACAAGGGCGCAAAAAACGTCGCCGCGGCAAGCAATGCTCCCGTTCTTCTTCCCCGCATTCTCGTGTCACCCCTCGTTATACTGAATCCAGTGAATTTAGAGGGGAGAAATGTCAAGAGCCCAGTTTTGGGCGGATGTTTTTACTCGTCGAGTGTAATAAAGAGGAGACGACTAAAGGGGAGTGGCGAATGGAAGCCGGGGGTAATCTGTACAAACTCGATCTGCCAAGTGAAGGAGCCGGGCCGGAAGTGGCACTCGGCGCCTATTACGATCACATCAGGAAGATCAACGATGTCTTCGCCGATCAGATAAAGACGTCGGACCAGAAGGCGGCCTATATCTTCACCTTCATGTTCGCCTTTCTCGTCACTTCGCAAGAAGGACGGAGCGTCTTTTCCTGGCAGCGTTACGCCGAAGGCGGCGGCATGGCGCTGGCCCTGTCGGCAATGCTTGCGCTTGCTTCGGTCTTCTCCATCGTGTCGGCTATACTCGTGGTGCTGCCGAGGAAGAGCACCACCTCCACAACGCTGTTCTGGGGCGCCTGGTCCCGTCATCGCGACAGCTTCATCCGAGCGGCGGAGACCGGCGATCAGGCCTATCTCTTCCGCCAATATGCCGAGAATGCGGACGCGCTTGCGGCGATCGCCTGCGGCAAATACCGCTGTGTCAGCTTTGCTTTCCGCGGCCTGCTGGTAACGGTGCTTTCCTATATCTGCCTGCTGGCGGTGAAATGATGGCGCCGAGCGGTGATGCCCCTCTGGCCGGCAGGCCAGAGGGGGTATTTCGCTTTTGCGTCGACGCTCTAGACCGCGTCGCGCACCCGTTCCCAGGCCTTCCTCAGATGAAGCCCCAGCACTTTCGATAGCCTGGCCTTGTCGCGCGCTTCGAGTGCGGCGATCATTTCCTGATGTTCGGCGACCGCGGCGGCCCATTTCTCCGGGCCTTCATGGCCGATGAAGCGGATGCGCTTCAGTCGCGTCTGCAGCATGGCATGCATGTCGGCGAGGGCCGCATTGCCCGAAAGCCGGGCGATGGCGGTGTGAATGTCCTGGTTGAGCTTGTAATATTGCATCCGGTCGCCCGCCTCGTAGCGGCGCACCATTTCGTCGTGGAGCGCCCGCACTTCGGCAATCTCCGCATCCGTCGCGGCCTCGCAGGCAAGCCTGCCAGCGAGCTCCTCCAGGGTCTGCAGCACGGTGAGCATGTCCTGAACGTCCTTGGCGCTGAAGCGCTTGACGACGGCGCCGCGGCTCGGGACGAGCTCCACCAGGCCTTCGCTCGCAAGATACTTGATCGCCTCGCGCAGCGGCGTGCGCGATACGCCGAGCTGCTCGCCCAGTTGCCCCTCGTGCAGACGGGTTCCGGGCGGAAGGTCGCCCTCGATGATCATGTCGCGCAGATGACTGACCAGCGTGTCGTGCAGTGCGGTGCGTCGGATGGGGCCCGGGCCGCCTATGGGTCGCTGCTCCAGTGATTTGAGTTCGTTCATTTTCTCGTCTGAACCTTGGGCCCGCCGCGCGGCCCTTCCCCTTGAGTGTGCGCGATTAAATCAGCGCCGTTCATTCAAGCATGGAGACTGCCCCGGAAGTCGTCAACAGAAAATGCTGCATACAGAATACAAAAGACTTGATGCAGAATTTTGAATGACGTATGAGACATTCAAGCATGAAGCGGAGGACATCTCGAATGACGACATCTGGAGCGGACGGAACGAAGGAGCGGCGCCCTGTGATTGCGCTGGCCATGGGCGACCCCGCGGGAATCAGCCCGGAACTGACGGCGCAGCTTCTGGCCCTTTCCGACATCCGCGACGCGGCGCACATCATCGCCATCGGCGATCGCCGCATCCTCGACGAGGGCGCCCGGGTGGCCGGCGTCACGCTGGATCTGGAAGCCGCTTCGCTCGATGCGCTCGACGACGCCGGCACCGTCCGCCACGTCTTCGTGGATCTCGCCCATCTCGATCCGGCCGATGTGGTTCGCGGCGAGGCGACGCTTGCCGGCGGCACCTTCGCCACGCGTAATTTCCGCACCGCCCTCGAACTCGCCCATGCGGGCAAGGCCGATGCCGTCTGCTTCACCCCCTTCAACAAGAAGGCGATGCGCTTTGCCTATCCCGGCTATGACGACGAGATCCGCTTCGTCGCCGATGTGCTTTCCTTCACCGGAAAAGTTCGTGAATTCAATGTTCTCGAAAAGGTGTGGAACGCGCGGGTGACGTCGCATATCCCGCTCAAGGACGTGGCGTCCCACCTGTCGGTGGAGGCGATCCTGGCCGAACTCAAACTGACTCAGGCCTGCCTCAAGGATGCCGGCTACGAGGAGGCGAAGATCGCGGTTGCGGGACTCAATCCGCATGCCGGCGACGGCGGCAGCTTCGGCATGGAAGAGATCGACATTATCGAGCCGGCGGTCGAGAAGGCCAAGGCGCTCGGCTTCAACGTCGAGGGGCCGTTCCCGGCCGATACGGTCTTCCTCCGGGCGCTGAAGGAAGGCTTCAACGCGGTGATGACCATGTATCACGACCAGGGTCAGATCGCCATGAAGATCATCGGCTTCGACAAGGGTGTGACGATGATGGGCGGACTGCCGTTCCCGCTCTGCACGCCCGCCCATGGCACCGCCTACGACATCGCCGGCAAGGGGATCGCCGATATAGGCGCAACACGCGAGGCGATCCTGCTTGCTGCCCGCATGGCGAAGAAAAAGAGGACGCTTTCGGCTGCTGCCTGAATTCGCACGCTTTCGATGAATACCGGCGTGAGGGGAGGTCTCGCGCCGCAATCCAGCTCAAAGGGAGGACCACGCATGAAAAAATCCGTCTCCATCGCAGTAATCGCGGCCGCCGCTTTCGGCCTTGCCGCGCCGGCATCGGCCTTCGAGCCGAACCGCCCGGTCGAATTCGTCGTCACCGCCGGCCCCGGCGGCGGCACCGATATCTTCGCGCGCACAATCCAGGCGATCATCGGCAAGTACGAGCTGATGAAGGCACCGGTCGTCGTCACCAACAAGGGCAGCGCCGGCGGCGCGGAAGGCTTCGTCTACACGGCCGGCTACAAGGGTGATCCCTACAAGCTCGCCTTCGGTACCAACAATGCCTATCTGCTGCCGGTCCGCGCCAAGGTGCCCTATACGTCCGAGGACCTGACGCCGGTCGCCTCGCTCGCGTCCGACGAGTTCGTGCTCTGGGTCAATGGCAAGGCGGACTACGCGACGGCTGCCGATTTCGTGGCTAAAGCGAAGGAAGGCGGCCTGAAGATCGGCGGCAGCCAGTCCAAGGACGCCGACCAGATCCTGACTTCGATGATCAACGACGCAACCGGCGCCAAGATCAACTACATCCCCTTCAAGAGCGGCGGCGAGGCGGCCGTTCAGCTTGCCGGCGAGCACCTCGACGCCAATGTCAACAATCCGAGCGAGAACCTCGGTCAATGGCAGGCCGGCATGATCAAGCCACTCTGCGTCTTCAAGAGCGCGAAGTTCACGAGCGACGCCAAGGTCGCCGGCGACAAGGCCTGGAGCGATATCCCGACCTGCAAGGAAGCCGGCATTCCGATCGAGAACTACTCGATGCCGCGCACCGTCTGGCTGCCGGCCGACGTCGAGCCTGAGGTCGTCCAGTTCTATGCGGATGTCCTGCGCAAGGTCTCCGAGACCCCGGAATGGGCGAAATATCTCGCCGACAGCTCGCAGTCTCCCGGCTATATGACCGGCGACGAACTCAAAGCCGTCATCGAAAAGGATGGCGCGACGATCGGCGAAGTGCTGAAGCGCGAAGGCTGGCTCGCCAACTAAGGACCGGTCGATGGGCGCCTAGGCCCGGGGGATGAGGATGCGGGCAGAACCGCATCCTCATCCCGGCCTCTCGGACGCCCGTTCTCCGCTTGGAAAGGTCACGATCATGAGTGAGAACAGTGCGAATGGGATCAGCCGCTTTGCGGTGGAACTCGGCGTTGCCGCGCTGACGGGTGCCTTCGGCATCGCTGTCTGCTACGGCTCCCTCGACATCGGTGCGGGCTGGACCGACATGGGTCCGGATGCGGGCTATTTCCCCTTCTATATCGGTCTGCTCATCGTTCTCGGCAGCCTCGCCAATATCGCGCATGCATTCTTCAAGCATCGCGGTACAGGCGAGATCTTCCTCGACGGCGCCCGCGCCAGGGTGGTCGCCTCTTTCCTGCTGCCGGTTGCGGCCTTCGCCGCCGTTTCCGCCTGGCTGGGACTCTATGTCGGGACGGCACTCTACATCGCCGCGACCATGCTCTTCCAGGGGCGTTACAAATGGTGGATCGCGATCCCCGCAGGACTCGGCGTCTCGATCTTCTTTTTCATCGTTTTCGAAATCGGCTTCCAGGTTCCGTTGCTGAAGGGACCGGTCGAAGCCTGGTTCGGAATTTACTGACCCGCAAGGGTGCAGTGCTTGCGGGAGGAATGACATGGAAAATATCGGTCTTCTGATCGATGGCTTCGGCCACATCCTCAGCTGGAACCACATCCTGCTGATGATCGTCGGCGTGACGCTCGGCATCCTCGTCGGCGTGCTGCCGGGCCTCGGTGCGCCGAACGGCGTGTCGCTACTTCTGCCGCTTACCTTTTCCATGGACCCGATCTCGGCGATCATCCTCTTGTCCTGCATGTATTGGGGCGCGCTTTTCGGCGGCTCGACGACGTCGATCCTCTTCAACATTCCGGGCGAGCCCTCCTCGGTCGCCACGACATTCGACGGCTATCCCATGGCGAAAGCCGGTCATGCGAGCCGGGCGCTCACGCTTGCCTTCGTTTCGGCCGGCCTCGGCGCGCTTGCGGGCGTCGTCATGATCACGCTGCTTTCGGGCTGGGTGGCGAACTTTGCGCTCAAATTCTCCTCGCCCGAATATTTCGCCGTCTATTTCCTCGCCTTTGCGAGCTTCATCTCCATGGGCGCGCAGTCACCCTTCAAGACGCTCGTCTCGATGATGCTCGGCTTCGCGCTCGCCTCGATCGGCATGGATACGATCTCGGGCAATCTGAGGCTCACCTTCGACATCCCCGAACTGATCAAGGGCGTGAGCTTCCTGATTGCCGTCATGGGACTCTTCGGCATCGGCGAACTTCTGCTGACGACGGAAGAGGGGCTGCGCTTCGAAGGCATCAAGGCGCGGGTGCGTCTCTCCGAGATCGGCAGGACGCTGATCGAGATCCCGCGTTACTGGCTGACGATCGCCCGCTCGACGATCATCGGCATCTGGATGGGGATCACGCCGGCCGGCCCGACCGCCGCCTCCTTCATGAGCTATGGCGTTGCCCGGCGTTCGGCACGCGACAAATCGATGTTCGGCAAGGGCGATCCGCGCGGCATCGTCGCGCCCGAGACGGCCGATCATTCCGCCGGCACATCGGCCCTGCTGCCGATGCTGGCGCTCGGCGTCCCGGGTTCCGCCACCGCCGCGGTGATGATGGGCGGGTTGATGATCTGGGGCCTGACGCCCGGCCCGATGCTCTTCACCGATCGCCCGGACTTCGTCTGGGGTCTGATCGCCTCCATGTATCTCGGCAATGTCGTCGCCGTCTTCCTCGTGATCGCGACGGTGCCGCTTTACGCCTCGATCCTGCGCGTGCCGTTCTCGATCATCGGACCGATCATCGTCGCGGTCATCTTCTCGGGGGCCTACCAGGTCGCGAACTCCGTCTCGGACATCTTCATGGTGATCGGCTTCGGTCTCCTGGGTTATATCTTCAAGAAGCTGGACTATCCGCTGGCGCCGCTGGTTCTCGCCATGGTGCTCGGCGACAAGGCGGAAGACGCCTTCCGCCAGTCGATGCTGATGTCGGGCGGCAGCCTCAACATCTTCTGGTCGAACGGCCTTGTCTCTGCCCTGATGGCCGTTGCCCTTGCGCTGCTTCTCTCCCCGCTCTTCTTCTGGCTGATCGGCACGTTGCGCAGGCGCAAGAACGAGGTTGCCGCTTCGAGCGGCGACGGCAACGCGGCGGCCTGACCGGCCGCCTCGTCCCGTACCCCTAGATCCAATTTCTTCAAATCCCGAGGAGTCCGCCATGGCGCCGCGCAAATGGAACCGTGACAACTGGCCGATTGCGGCCGCGATGATCCAGTATCCCAACCTTTTGCCGGACGGCCGTTCGGTGCAGGACCAGCCGGTCGAGGAGTGGGCGGCGACGCTCGCCGACGTGGTGGATGCCGGCTTCACCGAACTGGATCCGACCGACAGCTGGATACGGCTGGCGGACCTTTCGGCGGAGCGTCTTGATCAGTTCGTGGGCCTGACACGGTCTCTCGGCCTCACGATACCGGCGATCTCCACCTCGCGGCGCAGCCTCATAGACCCGGAACATGGCGAGGAATACCTCGCTTACGGACACCGGGTCGTCGAGGCGGCTGCCGCCGTAGGCGCCGGCTCCGTGTCCTTCGGCTTCTTCGGCCCGCTGACGGAGGCGCAGAAGAAAGTCCTCTGGTTCTGGACGGTTGACGGCGTGAAGAACCCCGACGATGCGGGAACCTGGCAGTTGGCGGTTTCGCGTGTTCGCGAACTCGGCCGCCATGCCGAAGAACTCGGCATCGAAGTCTCGCTGGAGATGTACGAGGATACCTATCTGGGCACGGCCGACAGTTCCGTGCGCTTCGTTCAGGAGGTAGGCCTCGCCAATGTCGGCATCAATGCCGATCTCGGCAATCTCATCCGCCTGCACCGGCCCGTGGAACATTGGCAGGAAATGATGGCGAAGGTTGCGCCTTTTGCCAAATACTGGCACGTCAAGAACTACAACCGCACGGAAGATCCGGCATCCGGCGTCATCGTCACCCATCCGGCCCCGCTCGAATTCGGCCTCATCAACTATCGGGCGGCAATTCGCATGGCGCTGGCGCATGGCTTCGACAGTCCCTTCCTCTGCGAGCATTACGGCGGTGACGGCCTTTCCGTCAGCGCCGCCAATCGTGACTATCTGAGGCGCATCCTGCCTCGACAAGAAGGACATTGAAGGGGACATTGAAGCGATGACCACGATCTTTGACGCTCCGGAAGATTTCGCCACGACCGCACTCGCAGGTTTTGCAGCGATCTATCAGCGCAACGTCCGCCTGGTGAAGGGCGGCGTCGTGCGCTCGACCAAGGTGCCGAAGGGCAAGGTCGCCGTCGTGGTCGGCGGCGGCTCGGGACACTACCCGGCCTTCGCTGGCTATGTCGGACCGGGGCTCGCCGACGCGGCGGTCGCCGGCGATGTCTTTGCCTCGCCCTCGACGGCCGCGGTAGCCCGCGTCTGCCGCCATGCCGACCAGGGCGGCGGTGTATTGCTCGGCTTCGGCAACTATGCGGGCGACGTTCTGAACTTCGGGGTTGCGGCCGAACGGCTTCGCTCCGAAGGCATCGACGTGCGCATCCTGCCCGTGACCGATGACGTGGCGAGTGCGCCCGCGGAGACGTCGGCCAAGCGCCGCGGGATTGCCGGCGACCTCGTCGTCTTCAAGATCGCCGGCGCGGCAGCGGAAGCTGGCAAATCGCTCGACGAGGTCGAGCGGCTCGCGCGTCACGCCAATGAGCGGACGGTATCCTTCGGCGTCGCCTTCGGCGGCTGCACGCTTCCGGGCGCCACCGGTCCGCTTTTCACCGTGCCGAAAGGCCAGATGGCGCTCGGCCTCGGCATTCACGGGGAACCGGGCGTCAGCGAAGAGACGATTGCGACGGCGAGCGATCTCGCGAAGCTTCTAACCGGCAAGCTTCTTGCCGAGCGCCCCGCAGGCTCCAGGAAGGTGGCGGCCGTGCTGAACGGTCTCGGCTCGACCAAATATGAAGAACTTTTCGTGCTTTGGACGGCGATCGCCAGACAGCTCAGCGATGCGGGCCTCGAAATCGTCGACCCCGAATGCGGCGAATTCGTCACCAGCCTCGACATGCAGGGCTGCTCGCTCACCCTTCTCTGGCTGGACGAAGAGTTGGAGGCGCTCTGGCGCGCGCCCACGGATGCGCCGGTGCTGCGAAAGGGTGTGATCATTGCCGCCGAACCCGCGACCGACGAGATCGTAGACGCCGACGGCCCGCAGTCTTTCGGCCCCGCAGCGGAAGCCTCGAAGGAAAGCGGCAAATGCATAGCCCGGCTGATCGGCAACATTGCCGAGGCGCTGAAGGACGCGGAGGAGGAACTTGGCCGCATCGACGCCTTTGCCGGCGACGGCGATCACGGCCAGGGGATGCGCCGCGGTTCGGCCGCCGCATTCGACGCAGCAAAGGCGGCGGTCGCGGCGGGGGCAGGGGCCGCAAGCGTGCTTGCTGCCGCGGGCGACGCCTGGGCGGACCGCGCCGGCGGCACCTCGGGCGCGATCTGGGGCCTGGCCCTGCGCTCCTGGAGCAACGCCTTCAGTGATGAGGATAAGGTGAGCGACGCGGCGATCGCGAAGGGCTCCCGCCTCGCACTCGACGGCGTCACGCGTCTCGGCCGCGCGCGCGTGGGCGACAAGACGCTGGTCGACGCGCTGGTGCCTTTCGTGGAGACGCTGGAAAGGGAATCCGCCGCCGGCAGGCCACTTGTGGAAGCCTGGAACGCGGCGGCCAAGGCTGCTCAAGAGGCCGCCGATGCGACCTCCGCGCTGACCCCGAAACTCGGCCGCGCCCGGCCGCTGGCCGAAAAGAGCATCGGCCACCCGGATGCGGGGGCGGTTTCGCTGGCGCTGGTGGCTCGGGTCGCGGGTGCGTTTTTGATGGAAGCTGCGGCCGCCTGATACGCTTGCGGCGGCGGATTTGCCCCTCTCCCCGGCTTGTCCCTTCTCCCCGTCGAAACGGGGAGAAGATCGCGGCAGCGGGATGAGGGCATCATACGCGCGGCGCCTAGCTATACCGCACAAGAAACTCCTCCGCCGTCAGTTCCCGGAAATCGTCCAGCGCATGGCGTAGCTTGGTGTGGTCCCAGTCCCACCAGGCGAGCTGATCCATGGCTTCGCCGACCCGGGCCGTGAAGCGATCTCGGATGAGTCTCGCAGGTACCCCGCCGACGATCGTGTACGGTGCGACGTCCTTGGAGACGACGGCGCCGGCGCCGATCACGGCTCCATTGCCGACACTCACGCCGGGCAGGATCGTCGCGCCATGGCCGATCCAGACGTCATGGCCGATCGTCACCCGGTTCTGCCGGCGCCAGGCGAAGAGATCGTGGTCGGGCTCCGCATCGTCCCAATACATCGGTGCGCGATAGGTGAAGTGATGCAGCGTCGCCCGCCAGGTGGGATGGTTGGTGGCGTTGATGCGCACGGCTGCGGCGATGTTGACAAATTTGCCGACCGTCGCGCACCAGATCGAACCATCCTGCATGATGTAGGAATAATCACCGAACTCCACCTCGTCGAGGCGCGAGCGTTCCCGGATTTCGGTGTAGCGGCCGAGCGTCGAGTTCACGACGCTCGCTGTCGGATGGATGGTGGGTTCGAGGTCGAGTTTCTGGCTCATGCGGCGTATTTCCTCGGCGAGAATTCCGATACGTCGATGATGCGGTCGGCGACCGCCTCGCGTACCTCCTCGTCATGAAAAATACCGATCAGGGCCGTGCCGGCCGCCTTCTTCCCGGCGATCATTTCCACCACCACTGCGCGGTTCTTCGCATCGAGCGAGGCCGTCGGTTCGTCGAGGAGCAGGATCTGATGGTCGGTGATGAAGCCGCGCGCGATATTGACCCGCTGCTGTTCGCCGCCGGAGAAGGTGGCCGGCGGCAGGGCCCAGAGTTCCCTCGGCAGGTTGAGCCTCGAAAGTAGTTCGGCCGCACGCTCCCGCGCTTCGGCCGCCGTCACACCGCGCGCCTGCAAGGGCTCGGCGACGATGTCGAGGGCGGAGACGCGCGGCACGACACGCAGAAACTGGCTAACATAGCCGAGCGTCGTGCGGCGCACTTCGAGCACAGTGCGCGGCTCGGCCGTTGCGAGGTTCACCAGGCGGCCGTCATGTTCCACCAGGATCTGGCCTTCGTCGACGCCGTAATTTCCGTAGAGCATCTTGAGGATCGAGCTCTTGCCGACGCCGGAGGGGCCGCCGAGCACGACGCATTCGCCGGCCTTCACCGAGAAGGAGACGTTCGCGACCACCGGCAGGCGCACGCCGTCGCGAAGGTGCATGGTGAAGCTTTTCGCGACTTCCGAGACAACGAGGGGAGTTGGCATGGTCTTTACTTTCCGTTGCGCATTGTCAATGCGTCACACCTGAAGAATCGAGGAAACGAGGAGTTGCGTGTAGGGCTCGCGCGGATCGTCGAGCACCCGGTCGGTCAGACCCTGTTCGATGACGGCGCCGTCCTTCATCACCATCATCCGGTGCGAAAGGAGGCGCGCCACGGCGAGGTCGTGGGTGACGATGACCGCCGCAAGGCCGAGGTCGTGGACGAGGCCGCGAACCAGATCGAGCAGGCGTGCCTGCACCGAGACGTCGAGGCCGCCGGTCGGCTCGTCCATAAAGACGAGGCGGGGCGAGGTGACCAGATTGCGGGCGATCTGCAGGCGCTGGCGCATGCCGCCGGAGAAGGCGCGCGGCTGATCGTCGATCCGGTCCTCTTCGATTTCCACGCGCCTCAGCCAGTCGCCTGCCGCCGCGCGGATATTTCCGTAGTGCCGGTCGCCGACCGCCATCAAGCGCTCGCCGACATTGGCACCGGCCGACACCGTCATCCTCAGCCCGTCTGCCGGGTTCTGATGCACGAAGCCCCAGTCGGTGCGCATCAGAAAGCGACGCTCGGCCTCGCTCATGCGCGCAAGATCCCGGTACTGGCCGTCGCGCATGTGATATTCGACGATGCCGGATGTCGGCATCAGCCGGGTCGAGAGGCAGGAGAGCAGCGTGGTCTTCCCCGAGCCGGATTCGCCGACGATGGCGAGCACCTCGCCCGGATAGAGCTCGAAGGAGACGTTGCGGCAGCCGATGCGACTTCCATAAAATTTCGAAACGTCACTGACTTTCAGAAGCGGCACGGCGCTCATACTGCAGCCTCCTGGCTTTCTTTCGCGGCGGGGGCGAGCATGGCACCGGCATGGCCGTGCGCCCGGCGATCCTCGCAATGGTCGGTGTCGGAGCAGACGAACATGCGCCCGCCCTTGTCGTCGAGCACGACCTCGTCGAGATAGACGTTCTCGGCGCCGCAAAGGGCGCAGGGCTTGTCGAATTTCTGGACCTCGAAGGGGTGATCCTCGAAATCGAGGCTGACGACCTCGGTATGGGGTGGCACCGCATAGATGCGCTTCTCCCGGCCGGCGCCGAAGAGCTGGAGGGCCTCCGACATATGCATCTTCGGATTGTCGAATTTCGGCGTCGGCGAGGGGTCCATCACGTAACGGTCCTCGACCTTCACAGGATAGGCGTAGGTCGTGGCGATATGGCCGTTGCGGGCGATGTCCTCGTAGAGCTTCACATGCATGAGCCCGTATTCCTCGAGCGCATGCATCTTGCGCGTCTCGGTTTCGCGCGGTTCGAGGAAGCGCAGCGGTTCCGGAATGGGCACCTGGTAGACGAGCGTCTGCCCCTCTCTCAGTTGCTCCTCGGGAATACGGTGCCGCGTCTGGATGATCGTCGCCTCCGTCGTCCTCGTGGTGACGGCGACATCGGCGACCTTCTGGAAGAAGGCGCGGATCGAAACGGCGTTCGTCGTGTCGTCGGCGCCCTGATCGATCACCTTGAGCACGTCGTCGGGCCCGAGGATGGAGGCGGTCACCTGCACGCCGCCGGTGCCCCAGCCATAGGGCATGGGCATTTCGCGGGAGGCGAAGGGCACCTGATAGCCCGGGATGGCGATCGCCTTCAGGATCGCGCGGCGGATCATCCGCTTCGTCTGCTCGTCCAGATAGGCGAAGTTGTAAGTTGCGAGGTCGTTCATTCGGCGGCCTCCTTCATGCCGTCCCTGCCGCCGGCCTGGGCGGCGTCGTGTTCCCGGCGCATGCGCCTGACCAGGTCGAGCTCGGCCTGGAAATCGACGTAATGCGGCAGCTTCAGATGTTCGACGAAGCCGGTCGCCTGGACGTTGTCGGCATGCGAGATGACGAATTCCTGATCCTGGGCGGGGGCGACGATGTCCTCGTCGAATTCGTCGGTCCGGAGAGCCCGATCGACCAGCGACATCGACATCGCCTTGCGCTCGCTCTGGCCGAAGACGAGTCCGTAGCCGCGGGTGAATTGCGGCGGCTGCTTGGCCGAGCCTTTGAACTGGTTGACCATCTGGCATTCGGTAACGCGGATGACCCCAAGTGAAACGGCAAAGCCCAGCTCCGGCAGCTCCAGTTCGACCTCGACCTCGCCTATCCTGACCTCGCCGACGAAGGGATGCGTGCGGCCATAGCCGCGCTGCGTGGAGTAGGCGAGCGCCAGCAGGAATCCCTCGTCGCCACGGGCAAGCGCCTGCAGGCGGAGATCGCGCGCCATCGGAAATTCCATCGGCTCGCGCGTCAGGTCCCCCGCCACGTGAGCTTCCGGCATCTGGCCGTCGCCCTCGATCAGGCCTTCGCCGTCGAGAATGTCGGAGACGCGCATGACATGTTCGCCCGGCTCCTTGAGCGCCGGCTCATCGACCGGCTGTTCGCCGATGAGCGACGGGTCGAGAAGCCGGTGCGTATAGTCGAAGGTGGGGCCGAGCAGCTGGCCGCCGGGGAGGTCCTTGTAGGTGGCCGAGACGCGCCGTTCGACCTTCATTTTTGCGGTGTCGACCGGTTCGGAATAGCCGAAGCGCGGAAGGGTCGTGCGGTAGGCGCGCAGGATGAAGATCGCCTCGATCATGTCGCCGCGCGCCTGGCGCACGGCAAGCGCCGCAAGCGCACGGTCGTAAAGCGAGGCCTCGGCCGTCACGCGGTCGACCGCGAGCCCGAGCTGCTCGACGACCTGTTCTATGGTGATCGCGGGCAGCGCCCGGTCGCCACGCCGGCGGTCGGCCAGCAGCCGGTGAGCATTGGCAATGGCGGCTTCTCCGCCCTTGACGGCTACATACATGCGCTTACTCCCGCTCGAGTTTGGTGGTGCGCGGCAGGCAAAGCACTGCCTCGCGCGCCGTCAGGACGAGATCGATGCCGCGTGGAAAGATCGCCCGGTTGGCGGCCCAGAGGTCGAGGAACACGTCGGGCAGGCCCTTCGGTGCGATGACGATCCCGTTCTTGATTCCCGGTCCCCGGCCGATCAGCGGCTGCCCGCCCTCGAGCGCTTCCACCTCGACGACGAGCGTGGTGGAACGGTCGGGATATTCCTGCGTGCCGAGGGAGAACTGGTCGAAGCCCGGCACAGCCGCGTCCTTCTCGAAGAAGGCAAAGCGGGCTTCGTCCTTCGCCTCGGTGACGCCCGCGCCGGTGTGAAACGCGATCCACTTCGGCGCGGAGGATTTGGAGAGCGCCGGCGATAGCCAGACCGGCGTGTCGTGGTCGCAGAGCGTGAGCGCGACAGCTCCGCTTGCCTCTCCGAGTGGCGCCGGAGGGGCTGCAGCAGTGGAAAGCCGGCCGACGGTACCCGGGCGGGCGAAGCAGTCCATCAGGCTGCGGAACACGGACTGCGCCTCGAAGACAGGATCGGCGAAGGCGCCGCTATAGATTTGCGATTTGGCCTTCATCAATCCTCTCCGCGGACCATGGTGAAGAAGTCGACGCGGGTCGCAGCCGTTTCCTCGGCCTTGCGACGGTCTTCCGCATCAAGGCGAGCGGCCACCTGCTCGTGCAGCGCCTCGACGCTTGCGCGATGCGCAGCGCTCTGAAAAAGCGCGTCGAAGATCGCGGCAAAGCGGGCGCGTGCCTTGTCGGTGCCGAGCAGCTGCCCATGGCCGATCTCTCCGGTCGAAAGCCGCACGGTGGCGCGCGAAACGGTGGCCTCGCCGAGGTTGAAAGGATCGCCGCCGCCGCCGATCTTGCCGCGCACCATGACGAGCCCGGTTTCCGGACCGCGCACCGGCGCGACCTCCGGCTTGTCCTCGATCGCGTCCCAGGCCATGGAAAGTTCGCCGAGCGTGGCGCGCGCCAGAAGCCGCATGCCTTCCCGGCGCTGAGCGATGCCTTCATCACTTGTCTTCGCTGCGTCCATCATCTCACTCCAAAATGTCTATTGATCTAGACAACTATACATCTTATACCTTTCCATAGCCTTCGCAAATGACAGGCTTGTGACATTTGCCAAGAAACCGGCGGCGAAGAAGTGGGGCGAAGAAGATGGTGGCGAAGGTCGTCGAACGGCAGATGGGCGTGGCGCTATGGCGGCAGATTGCCGACAGGATACGGCTGGCGATCAGCAACGGCGACTATGACGCGACCGGCATGGTGCCGCCGGAGACGGCCCTTGCAGCGGAATTCGGCGTCAATCGCCACACCGTGCGCAGCGCGCTGGCAGCACTCGCGGAAGAAGGTCTGGTGCGCGCGGTGCAGGGGCGCGGCACGATGATCGAGCGCAAGGATCGTGTGAGCTATCCGATCTCGCGGCGCACTCGCTTCTCGCAAGGCCTCGGCCGCCAGGTGAAGGAAATCGGAACCGAGCTCCGGGGGCATCGCCAAGTGTCGGCAAGCGGCGAAATCGCCGCTGCGCTTGGCGTTCCCCCGGGCACCCCTCTCATCGAGCTCAGCACCGTCAGCAGCGGCGACGGGCGGCCGCTTTCGACGGCGGTCAGCTACTACCCCGCCGAGCGCTTTGCGAGGATGGCGGAGGAATATGGGCGGCTCGGATCGGTCACCAAGGCCTTTGCCGTGCATGGGCTCGACGACTACGTCCGGGTCTCGACGGAGATCGTCGCGCGGCACGCGGACGCAGAGGAACTCTCGCTTCTGAAACTCTCGCCGGGGGCGATCGTCATGGAGACGCAATCGATCAATGCGGATCTCGGAGGCCGCCCGGTCGAATATTCGCGAACGCGCTTTGCCGCCGACCGGATGAAGCTCCGGATCGAGACTTGAACTCGGCCGGACGGCGCGGACTACACGTTTCGCCGCCTGCCTTCGATCAGATCCAGCACGGCGCGCGCGGCGTCGAGCACCTGGGTGCCGGGTCCGAAGACGGCGGCGACGCCGTTCTCCATCAGATAATCATAGTCCTGCCGGGGAATGACACCGCCGCAGACGACGATAATGTCCTCGCCGCCGCGCTTCTTCAGTGCCTCTGCGAGTTGCGGCATCAGCGTCCTGTGGCCGGCGGCAAGCGATGAAACGCCGATTACGGTGACCTCTTCGGCGAGCGCCAGATCGGCGGCTTCTTCCGGCGTCTGGAACAAGGGGCCTGCGACGACATCGAAGCCGATATCGCCGAAGGCGGATGCGATCACCTTGGCGCCGCGGTCGTGTCCGTCCTGGCCGAGCTTGGCTACCATGATCTTCGGCTTGTGGCCGAGCCGCTTCGTCGCTTCCCCGAGCCGTCCGGCGAGTACGCCGAGTTCCGGATCTCCTTCATAAGCCTTGCCGTAGATGTCGGTGACGACTTCCGGAATGGCGGTGTAATCGCCGAAAGCCTCCCGCATGGCATCGGTGATTTCGCCGACGGTGGCGCGCGCCCGGGCGGCCTCGACGGCGGCGGCGAGCAGATTGCCCTTGCCGCTGCGCGCCACGTCGGCCAGCGCGTCCAGCGCTTCCTTCATCTTCCGTGAGTCCCGCCGGCGCCTCGTCTCCTCGATCCGCTTGATCTGAGCCGCCCGAACTGCGGCATTGTCGATCTGGAGGATGTCGATCGGCTGCTCGTTCTCGAGCCGGTACCGGTTGACGCCGACGATGACCTCCTCGCCCCGGTCTACGGCCGCCTGGCGCCGGGTCGCGGCCTCTTCGATCAGCCGCTTCGGCAGGCCGGCATTGACGGCCTTCGTCATGCCGCCCAGCGCCTCCACTTCCTCGATCAGGGCCCAGGCCTTTTCGGCAAGCTCGTTCGTCAGGCTCTCGACGTAATAGGAGCCGGCAAGCGGGTCGACGACCTTCGTCACGCCGGTCTCGTGCTGCAGGATCAATTGCGTGTTGCGGGCGATGCGGGCGGAGAAATCCGTCGGAAGCGCCATCGCCTCGTCGAAGGAATTGGTGTGAAGCGATTGTGTGCCGCCGAGCACGGCCGACATCGCCTCGAAGGCGGTGCGGACGATGTTGTTATAGGGGTCCTGTTCCTGAAGCGACACGCCCGACGTCTGGCAATGAGTGCGCAGCATCAGGGAGGACGTCTTCTCGGGCTTGAACTCCTTCATGATCCGCGTCCAGAGGAGCCGTGCCGCGCGCAACTTCGCCGCCTCCATGAAGAAGTTCATGCCGATTGCGAAGAAGAAGGAGAGCCGGCCGGCGAAGTCGTCGACGTTGAGCCCCTTGGCGAGTGCCGCGCGTACATATTCGCGCCCGTCGGCAAGGGTGAAGGCGAGTTCCTGCACGAGCGTCGCGCCGGCCTCCTGCATGTGATAGCCGGAGATCGAGATCGAATTGAACTTCGGCATCTCCTTCGCCGTATATTCGATGATGTCGGCGACGATCCGCATCGAGGGTTCCGGCGGATAGATGTAGGTGTTGCGGACCATGAACTCCTTGAGGATGTCGTTCTGAATGGTCCCGGAGAGCTTGTCGCGGCTGACGCCCTGTTCCTCGCCGGCAACGATGAAGGAGGCGAGGATCGGGATCACCGCACCGTTCATGGTCATGGACACGGAAATCCTGTCGAGCGGGATGCCGTCGAACAGGATCTTCATGTCCTCCACCGAGTCGATCGCGACCCCGGCCTTGCCGACATCCCCTTCGACGCGCGGGTGGTCGCTGTCATAGCCGCGGTGCGTGGCGAGATCGAAGGCGACAGAGACGCCCTGCTGGCCGGCGGCGAGGTTCCTGCGATAGAAGGCGTTGGACGCCTCGGCCGTCGAGAAGCCGGCATATTGCCGGATCGTCCAGGGCCGCCCTGCATACATGGTGGCCCGCGGGCCGCGCACGAAGGGTTCGAAGCCGGGGAGCGCGTTCAGATGACCGATGCCGGAGATGTCGTCGTTCGTATAGAGCGGCTTGACGTCGATGCCCTCGGGCGTGTGCCAGACGAGGCTTTCGGGGGAGGCCTTGAGTTCTTTTTCGGCAAGGGCTTCCCAGTCCTTGATGGTCTTGTCGGTCATTGTTTCACTCCGAATAGCTTTGGCCGGGGCTTGGCCCTCATCGGTACCGATGAAGCCGCAAGCCCCTCATCCGCCTGCCGGCACCTTCTCCCCGCAAGCGGGGCGAAGGAGACCCGCGGCGCAGTCTTAAATCCGCTCTCCCCGCGTGCGGGGAGAGGGCTAGGGTGAGGGGCAAAGCTGCCGCTCCTCACGGCGGCATCTCAGCGCCTCCTCAACGCTGCACCATCACTCGAACTCCATGATCAACTCGTCCACC
This sequence comes from Sinorhizobium sp., assembly GCF_059070375.1. Classification (NCBI taxonomy): domain Bacteria; kingdom Pseudomonadati; phylum Pseudomonadota; class Alphaproteobacteria; order Hyphomicrobiales; family Rhizobiaceae; genus Sinorhizobium; species Sinorhizobium sp. Next base: position 1,186,687 of record NZ_JCACWC010000002.1, on the reverse strand, counting down.
GCGAGGCTCGCGCCGGCTTCGATCGCCACGCGCTTCACGATCGCACGCTTTTCCGCCCGCAGAATATTCTCCATCTTCATCGCCTCGACGACGGCAATCGCCTGTCCGGCCTCGACCGTGTCGCCGGGCTTGACGCTGATCGAGGTCACCACCCCGGGCATTGGGCAGAGCAGCATCTTGGACGTGTCGGGCGGAAGCTTCTTCGGCATCAGGCGGGCGAGCTCGGCGACGCGAGGGCTTCTGACCCTTGCGACGACGTCGATCCCTCGCCAACGCAACCTTATGCCCGGGCCGGCGAGCTCGACCTTTACGCTCATGGGCTGATTGTCGATGTTGAAAGCGGCGCGGGTGCGGCCGGGGGCCCAGTCGGTTGCGACGGAAACGGATGTCCCGTCGGCAAAGCGGACATAGGTGCCGTCGGCGGAAGCCTCGCATGTGATCTGAATGTCGTGCCCGTCGAGGCTCGCCACCCATTCATGGCCGACGATCCGGCGGTGGTTGCCGATGGTGCCGGAGATCCGGCTGGCGCGCTCCTGGAGCGTCTGGTTGACCGTAGCCGCGACGGCGGCGAGCTTGCGTGCCGAAGTCTCGTCCGGCGCCACCCCTTGAAACCCGTCCTTGAATTCCTCGGCGATATAGGCGGTGGTCAGCCGTCCCTCGCGGAAACGGTCCTGCTGCATCACGGCCGAGAGGAAGGGCAGGTTATGGCCGATCCCTTCGACTTCGAACGCGTCGAGTGCATCCGCCATCGCGCGCACGGCCGTCGGCCGGTCCGGTCCCCAGGTGCAGAGCTTGGCGATCATCGGATCGTAATACATCGAGATCTCGCCGCCCTCGCAGACGCCGGTGTCGTTGCGGATGACGGTACCGTCGGCCTGTACGCCTTCCTCCGGCGGACGATAGCGCGTCAGCCGGCCGATCGAGGGGAGGAAGTTGCGATAGGGGTCTTCGGCATAGAGCCGGCTTTCAATTGCCCAGCCGTCGAGCTTCACGTCTTTCTGGGTGAAAGCCAACTTCTCGCCGGCCGCGACGCGGATCATCTGCTCGACCAAATCGAGGCCGGTAACGAGTTCCGTCACGGGATGCTCGACCTGCAGCCGGGTGTTCATCTCGAGAAAGTAGAAGTTGCGGCCGGCGTCCACGATGAACTCTACCGTGCCGGCCGAGTGATAGCTGACGGCCTTTGCCAGCGCGACCGCCTGCTCGCCCATGGCGCGGCGTGTCTTCTCGTCGAGGAAGGGCGAGGGCGCCTCCTCGATGACCTTCTGGTTCCGCCGCTGGATCGAGCATTCGCGCTCACCGAGATAGACGATATTGCCATGTTTGTCGCCGAGCACCTGGATCTCGATGTGGCGGGGCTCGGTCACGAATTTCTCGATGAAGATGCGGTCGTCGCCGAAGGAGCTTTTCGCCTCGTTCTTCGACGACTGGAAACCCTCCCGTGCCTCGCGCTCGTTCCAGGCGATCCGCATGCCCTTGCCGCCGCCGCCGGCGGAAGCCTTGATCATCACCGGAAAGCCGATCTCAGCGGCGATGCGCGCGGCCTCGTCCGCATCCTCGATCAGCCCCATATGGCCGGGAACGGTGGAAACGCCCGCTTTCGCGGCGAGCTTCTTCGAGGTGATCTTGTCGCCCATCGCCTCGATCGCCCCGACCGGCGGACCGATGAAGGTCACGCCTTCCTTCTCCAGAGCCTCGGCGAAGGCGGCGTTTTCGGAGAGGAAGCCGTAGCCGGGGTGAACGGCATCGGCCCCGGTCCTGCGGATCGCCGCGAGGATATTCTCGATGACGATGTAGGACTGGCTGGAGGGGGAGGGGCCGATATAGACGGCCTCGTCCGCCATGCGTACATGCATTGCGTCGCGGTCGGCATCCGAATAGACGGCAGCTGTCGCTATGCCGAGCTTCTTCGCGGTCCGGATGACGCGGCAGGCGATTTCACCACGATTGGCGATGAGGATCTTCTTGAACATGTTTCCCATCGGGTTCTCCCGTCAAAGCGGGATGGTGTCGTGCTTGCGCCAGCGGGTCTCGACCTGCTTGTTGCGCAAGGAGGCGAAGGCGCGGGCGATGCGGCGGCGGGAGGAGTGCGGCATGATCACCTCGTCGATGAAGCCTCTCTCGGCGGCGACGAAGGGATTGGCGAAGCGCTCTTCGTATTCCTTCGTCCGGGCTGCGATCTTCTCGGGATCGCCGAGTTCGGAACGGTAGAGGATTTCGGTCGCGCCCTTGGCACCCATCACGGCGATCTCGGCCGTCGGCCAGGCGTAGTTCACGTCGGCGCCGATGTGCTTGGAGGCCATGACGTCATAGGCGCCGCCATAGGCCTTGCGCGTGATCAGCGTCACCATCGGCACGGTGGCCTGGCTATAGGCGAAGAGCAGCTTGGCGCCGTGCTTGATGACGCCGCCATATTCCTGGGCGGTGCCGGGCAGGAAGCCGGGCACGTCGACGAGCGTCAGAATCGGGATCGAGAAGGCGTCGCAGAAGCGGACGAAACGCGCCGCCTTGCGCGAGGAGTCGATGTCAAGGCAGCCGGCGAGAACCATCGGCTGGTTGGCGACGACGCCGACGGTCTGGCCTTCGATGCGGATGAACCCGGTGATGATGTTGCGGGCGAAGCTTGCCTGGAGTTCAAAGAAATCGCCCTCGTCGGCAATGGCGAGGATCAACTCCTTCATGTCGTATGGCTTGGCGGCACTGTCCGGGATCAGGCTGTCGAGCCGCATTTCGATACGTGAGGGATCGTCATGGAACGGCCGCACCGGCGGCTTCTCGCGGTTGTTCAGCGGCAGGAAATCGAAGAGCAGGCGGACATGCTCGAGCGCCTCGACATCGTTTTCATAGGCGCCGTCGGCGACCGAGGATTTCGTCGTGTGCGTGCGGGCGCCGCCGAGCTCTTCCGCGGTGACAATCTCATTGGTGACCGTCTTCACGACGTCGGGACCGGTCACGAACATGTAGGAACTGTCGCGGACCATGAAGATGAAGTCGGTCATCGCCGGCGAGTAGACCGCGCCGCCGGCGCAGGGACCCATGATCACCGAGATCTGCGGAATGACGCCCGACACCTCCGCATTGCGGCGGAAGACCTCGGCATAGCCGGCGAGCGACGCCACGCCCTCCTGGATGCGCGCGCCGCCGGAATCGTTGAGGCCGATCACCGGCGCACCGTTGCGCGCGGCCATGTCCATGATCTTGCAGATCTTTTGGGCATGGGTCTCGGAGAGGGAGCCGCCGAGGACCGTGAAGTCCTGGCTGAAGACATAGACCTGGCGGCCGTTGATGGTGCCCCAGCCGGTGACGACGCCGTCGCCGGGGATCTTCTGGCCAGCCATGCCGAAATCGACGCTGCGATGCGTCACATACATGTCGTATTCTTCGAAGGAGCCCTCGTCGAGAAGCACGTCGATGCGCTCGCGTGCCGTCAGCTTGCCCTTGCCGTGCTGCGCGGCCACGCGGCGTTCACCGCCGCCCGCCCTCGCTTCGGCCCGGCGGGCTTCCACCTGTTCAAGTACGGCGCGCATCGCTCTCCTCCATTTTTGCTGATTGTGCAGAGGCTTGCCTGCCTTCGCAATAGCGCCGAAGGCCTGATGGAAAAACCGCCGATGATGTGCAAATGTGGAACATATAAAATTGCGAAGCGCAAACTGCAAAGTTGCGAATACGAGTGCAAGGATGGCGATCGGGAAGCTCTATATCGGCCGCAAGGTCAGGGATCTCAGGGATGGCAAGCGACTGACGCAGGGGCAGTTCGCCGAGCGCATCGGAATTTCGACGAGCTATCTCAATCAGATCGAGAACAATCAGCGTCCCGTGTCCGCGGCGGTGCTGCTCGCACTGGCGGAGAAGTTCCAGATCGACATCGCCGAACTATCCTCGGGCGAAAGCGACCGATTGCTCTCGGCACTGTCGGAAGCTTTGAGCGACCCGCTCTTCGAAACCTATTCGCCGAGCCTGCAGGAGCTGAAGCTCGTCGCCCAGAATGCGCCGGGGCTCGCCCATGCGCTGATCTCCTGTCATCAGGCCTATCGGCGCAACAGCGAGCAGCTCGCCAGCATCGACGACACGATCGGCCGTGGTGCGTCCCTGGTGGAGACGACGCCCTATGAAGAGGTCCGCGACTTCTTCCATTTCGTCGACAACTATATTCATGAAATCGATACGCTCGCCGAGACGCTTGCGGGCGAGCTCGGCCTGGGCGATGGCGACAACCATGCGGCCCTCGCCGCCTATCTGGAGGCGCGCCACGGGATACGTGTCGTGCGCGGGGCAGCGGGTGACGAGGCGATCCGCCGTTTCGATCCCCGCGCCCGCCTACTCACGCTCAATCCTTACGCGCCGGCGGCGACACGCGACTTCCAGCTCGCATTGCAGATCGCACAGATGCACGCCCGCGAGGAGATCGACCGGGTGGCGGGAAGCGCCGGCTTCCGAACGGAGGAAGCCTATGAGATCTGCCGCATCGGTCTGCAGAACTATTTTGCGGGCGCCTTGATCCTCCCCTACCAGCCGTTCTCGAAAGCCGCACGCGACCTGCGCCACGATGTCGAGCTTCTTGCTGCCCGTTTCGGTGCCTCGCTGGAGCAGGTCTGCCACCGGCTTTCGACGCTGCAGCGGCCGGGGCAGAAGGGTATTCCGATCTTCTTCGCGCGGATCGACCGGGCCGGCAACATCACCAAGCGGCACAGTGCCGCCAAGCTGCAATTCGCCCGCTTCGGCGCAGCCTGCCCGCTCTGGAACGTGCATCAGGCCTTCGAGACACCGGGCCGCATCATCCGCCAGCTTGCCGAGACGCCGGACGGCGTGCGCTACCTCTGTCTCGCGACCCAGATCACCAAGGGCGGCGGCGGTTACCGGGCCGCGCATCCCCGCTATGCCTTGGCGCTGGGCTGCGAAATCTCCTACGCCGATGCCTTCGTTTATGCCGACGACATGGATCTCGGGAACCGCGCCGCCTACGATCCGATCGGCATTTCCTGCCGCATCTGCGAGCGCACCAGATGTGCGAGCCGTGCCGTGCCGCCGCTGAAGCGCAAGCTCATCGTCGATCATGACATGCGCGGCGCTCTGCCGTATCGTCTTAGCGAGACGTAGAGCTGCGCCTAGCGTCCTGTTCGTTTCTGAACAGATACTGTGTGCATTTGCGTCTGTGCCTGTGCGGGTTTTGCTGTAACTAAGCATTGCAGCAGCGATATGCGGGTCAGGGAGGACATGCATATGGATTTTCGCCTTTCCGAGGAACAGCAGGCCATCCGCACGATGGCGCTCGATTTTGCCCGGGACGAGATCGCGCCCCACGCAATCGACTGGGACCAGCAGAAGCATTTTCCGGTGGAGACTTTGCGCGCGGCGGCCGCGCTCGGAATGGCCGGCATCTATGTCCGCGACGACGTCGGCGGAACGGGACTTACCCGTCTCGACGCGGCAATGATCATCGAGGCGCTCGCGACCGGCTGCCCCGCAATCGCCTCCTTCGTTTCGATCCACAATATGTGCGCCGGCATGATCGATCGCTACGGCACGGACGCGCAGCGCCGGCGCCTGCTTCCGCCGCTTCTCACGATGGATGTTCTGGCGAGCTACTGTCTGACGGAGCCCGGCTCCGGCTCGGACGCGGCCGCGCTCAAGACAAAGGCGGTGCCCGAGGGTGACGCCTATCTGCTTACCGGCCAGAAACAGTTCATTTCCGGTGCCGGCGAGTCCGGCCTTTATATCGTCATGGCGCGCACGGGCGAGGAAGGGCCGAAGGGGATCTCAGCCTTTGTCGTCGAGAAGGACGCTCCTGGGCTCACCTTCGGCGCCAATGAGAAGAAGATGGGCTGGCATGCCCAGCCCACGCGGGCGGTGATGCTCGACAATGTTCGCGTTCCCGTCGAGAACCGGCTGGGTGCCGAGGGCGAGGGCTTCAGGATCGCCATGGCCGGTCTCGACGGCGGGAGGCTCAACATCGCCGCCGCCTCGCTCGGCGGCGCGCAATCCGCTTTTGACAAGGCGCTTGCCTATGTCCAGGAGCGCCGGGCCTTCGGGAAGGCGATCGGCGAATTCCAGGCGCTGCAGTTCCGCCTCGCCGATATGGCGACGGATCTGGAAATCGCTCGGACCTTCCTCTGGCGGGCGGCCTGCGCCCTCGATGCGGCGGACCCGGAGGCGCCGAAGCTCTGCGCGATGGCCAAACGTTTTGTCACAGATCGCTGCTTTGCTGTCGCCAATGACGCACTGCAATTGCATGGCGGCTACGGCTATCTCGCCGACTACGGCGTCGAGAAGATTGTCCGCGACCTGAGGGTGCACCAGATACTCGAAGGTACGAACGAGATCATGCGGCTGATCGTGTCGCGTGCGATCATGGGACGGAACTAGGAAGGATTTTCGATGGAGATGCAGACCACGCTTCCGGAGGTCATTGTCGAGCGCCAGGGCGCGATCGGCAGGCTGCGGCTCAACCGTCCGCGCGCACTGAACAGCCTCAATCGCAGGATGATCCGCGCGATCGCTGCGGCGCTGACCGAGTTCGAGCGCGACCCGGAGATTGCCGCAGTGCTTGTCACGGGCGAGGGCGAACGGGGCCTCTGCGCCGGCGGCGACATCCGGATGATCTACGAAAGCGGCCGCGAACGGCCTGAGGAGGGCGCGCAGTTCTGGCGCGAGGAGTTCGTCGTCAACAGCCGAATTTCAGCCTATTCCAAGCCCTATATCGCGATCATGGACGGGATCGTGATGGGCGGCGGCGTCGGCGTTTCCTCCCATGGCAGCCATCGGATCGTGACCGAGAGGACGCGCTTCGCCATGCCGGAAACGGGGATCGGCTATTTCACCGATGTCGGCGCGACCTGGCTCCTGCCGCGCGCGCCCGGCGAGTTCGGTACCTATCTCGGGCTGACGGGCCGCGATGTCGGTGCGGCGGCGGTCATCCATGCGCGGCTCGCCGACAGTTTCGTTCCCTCCGAGAGGATAGGCGAGCTCATCGCCTCGCTCTCTGCCTCGGCCACGGCCGATGACGTTTCGGCGGCGATCCGCGCCGTTTCGAGCGAACCCCCGGCATCGGCCCTGCTCGACCATCTGTCCGTCATCGACCGCTGCTTCGCCTTCGATGCCGTGGAGGAAATCCTCGCGGCACTGGAGAAGGACGCGTCGGATTTCGCGGGCGAGACGCTCGAACTCCTGAAGACCCGATCGGCGATCAGCCTCAAACTGACGCTGTCGCTCCTAAGGGCAGGGCGCTCCAGCGCAACGCTCAACGAATGCCTCGAGCGGGAATATGCCGCCACCCTCGCCATGCTTTCCAATCCGGATTTCTACGAGGGCGTCAGGGCCGCGGTGATCGACAAGGACAGGAATCCGAAATGGTCGGTCGGGCTGTCGGAAGCTACCCCCGAGATGCTCGCCCGCTTCGGGAGGAATGACGGCGCGCCGCTCTTCGCCGGAAAGGCATAAGGCGCGAGCAGTTCGCGACAGGTTCAGTTGAGGAGGAGAGGCAAGATGACGAAGATCGCCTTTATCGGGCTTGGCAACATGGGCGGACCTATGGCCGCCAATCTGGTGAAGGCGGGCCACGCGGTCGCCGGCTTCGATCTGTCGGAAGCTTCGCGCAATGCCGCCGCCAAGACGGGCGTTTCGGTCGCCGGCTCGATCGCGCAGGCCGTGCGTGAGATGGAATGCGTCATCACCATGTTGCCGGCGAGCGCGCATGTCCTTTATGTGTGGGACGAACTGCTCGGCTTCGTCGATCCCGGCACGCTTCTGATCGACAGCTCGACGATCGACGTCGAAAGCGCGCGCAAGGTTCACGGCCTTGCCGAAAGGGCTGGCTGCCCTTCGCTCGACGCGCCTGTTTCCGGCGGCACGGCGGGGGCGGCGGCCGCTACGCTGACCTTCATGGTCGGAGGGAGCGAGGGCGCCTTCTCGCGCGGCAAGCACCTGCTCGAAGCCATGGGCAAGAAGATCGTCCATTGCGGCGACGCCGGCGCCGGCCAGGCGGCGAAGATCTGCAACAATATGATCCTCGGCGTTTCCATGGCGGCGGTCTGCGAGGCCTTCGTGCTCGCCGAACGGCTCGGCCTCTCGCATCAGGCGCTCTTCGACGTGGCCTCTACCTCGTCGGGCCAGTGCTGGTCGCTGACGACCTATTGCCCGGTGCCCGGCCCGGTTCCGACCTCGCCTGCAAATGGTGGCTACAAGCCCGGTTTCGCCGCGAGCCTCATGCTCAAGGATCTGAAACTCTCGCAGCAGGCGGCCAGCGCCAGCGGTGCGGCGACGCCGATGGGGGCACAGGCGACACAGCTTTACAGCCTTTTCGAGAAGCTCGGTCACGGGGCAGAGGATTTCTCCGCGCTGATCCATCTGCTCAGGGGGAACGAGGAGGCGAAGGAGGGGTAGCTTGCCCCCTCTGGCCTGCCGGCATCCACCAATCCTCACATCTGCACGGTCATTCCGCCGTCGACGGTGAGCGTAATTCCGTTGACGAAGCTCGCGGCCGGCGAGGCGAGGAAGACGGCGGCGGGGGCGATCTCTTCCGGCCGCCCCCAGCGCTTCAGCGGAATGCGGACGTCGACGAAGGCTTTGAGCGCCGGATCGGCTGCGAGATGCGCATTGGTCTCGGTTGCAAACCAGCCGGGCGCGATCGCGTTGACGGTGAGATTGTCGGCGCCGAGTTCGACCGCGAGCGAGCGCGTCAGTGCGGCGAGCCCGCCCTTCGCCGCCGTATAGGCGGGATCGCCGGCCCGCGCCGCGAAGGCGGCGATCGAGGTCACGAAGATCAACCGACCGGCCGCGGAGCGCCTGAGATAGGGAAGGGCGGTCTTTGCCATGGCGTAGGCCGCGGTCAGGTCGGTGTTCAACAGAGCCGCAAATTCGTGCGGTTCCATCGCTTCCGTCCCGCGTCGGTCGCGTTCGCCCACCGCGTGGATGAGAATGTCGAGCCCGCCCGTCTTTTCGGCCGTGGCGGCGATGATCGCCGGAGCATCGCGGGTTATGTCGCCGGCCGCAATCCCGATCTCGATGCCGTCGCCTTGGAGCCGCTTGCGCGCCTCTTCCAGGCCTTGGCCGTTGCGGCCGTTGATCACCGTCCAGGCGCCGGCCCTGGCGAGCGCCTTCGCCATCTCGAGGCCGAGGCCGCGTCCGCCGCCGGTAACCAGAGCCGTCCTGCCGCTGAGATCGAACATGGCCTTCCTTCGCCCGTTCTTAGATCACGATGTTTTAAGGTCGGGTCGACCTAAAAACAGGACCGTGATCGGTTCCAAGAAGTTGAGACGCGGGATGCGGGTTGAAAACCGCATACACTTTTTTGCCTCGTCCCGCTCTAAGCCCCGTAGCTTCGAAGCGTCGCCGCCGACCCGTTCCGGAGGAGTCCATCCAGCGCCTTGATCAGCGCGGCGCGAAACGGAGCGCTCGCCGGAAGGTCCGTGCCGAAGACGTCCGTCATCGTCAGAAAGGCATCGACGATGCGATCCGGCTCGTCAATTCCCTGCGCAAGCCCGGCAATCCGGGCAGCATGCGGATCGCGCACGTCGATGGGACGCCCCGCCTCGTCCAGGCCGCGCGCATAGCGCATCCAGGCGGCGACCCCGAGCGCGAGCCGGTCATAGCCGGCCTCGGCGTGCAGCCGGTCCCTGATCGAGCCGAGGAGGCGCTGCGGCAGCTTCTGCGAGCCATCCATTGCGATCTGCCAGGTGCGGTGGCGAAGCGCCGGATTGCGAAAGCGCTGAAGGAGTTCGGCCCGATAGGCCGGAAGGTCGAAGCCGGGCAGTTCCGGAAGGGTGGGGCTCACCTCGTGGCGCATCAACCCTTCGACCAAAGCTTCCATGCCCGGAAGGGACATGGCATCCGCCACCGTCTCGGCACCGGCGAGATAGCCGAGATAGGCGAGTGTGGAATGGCTTCCGTTCAGAAGCCGGAGCTTCATGAACTCGAAGGCGGAGACGTCTTGGACGAAGAGCGCTCCCGCCTTTTCCCATGCCGGGCGGCCGAGCGGGAAATCCTCCTCGATCACCCATTGCCGGAAGGGTTCGGTCATGATCGGCCAGGCATCTTCGAGCCCCATTGCCGCTGCGACCGCACTCCGGTCACCGTCGGTGGTGGCCGGAACGATGCGGTCCACCATGGTCGAAGGCGACGCGACGTTGCGGATGACGGCGGCGAGGGCCGGATCGCGCAGTTCCGCGAACTGCGTGACGATACGCTTCAGGACATGGCCGTTCCCCGGAAGATTATCGCAGGAGAGCAGCGTGAAGGGGGCGATACCGGCGCTGACGCGACGCGAAATCGCCTCGACGATGAAGCCGATTGCCGATCGCGGCCGCGCGGGGTTTGCGAGATCGTGAACGATGTCCGGGTGGCCTTCGTCGAGCGTGCCGGTTGCCGGATTGTGGCAATAGCCCTTCTCGGTGATCGTCAGCGACACGATACGCGTGGCGGGGTCTGCCATGCGGCGAAGGACGGCTTCCGGGTCCTCCGGCGCGCAAAGGAGCTCGACGACACTGCCGATCACGCTGAGATCGGAGCCTTCGCCGTCCTGGACGGCGAGGGTGTAGAGCCCGTCCTGCGGTTGAAGCGCGTCGCGCGTTTCCGAGCTGCGCAGTGAGACGCCGCAGATGCCCCAGGACGGATTCTCGGAGAGCAGCGCATCGGTGTACGCCGCCTGGTGCGCGCGATGAAAGGCACCGATACCGAGGTGTACGATGCCGACGCTAACTGGAGCGAGGTCGTAATCGGGTCTTTTGACGGTGGGCGGCAGGCGGTCGATCGTCTTTCTCGAAAGCCGCATCAGAAGGCCCATCCGTTTCCGGTGCCTGCTTGTCCGGTGCCTGCGACCGGCATCGCGTTCGCGGGCTGCAATGTTGCGCCTCGCGCCGTCAATCGCGTGGCGATCACCTTCATGTAGTTGGGGTGTCTGGCATCCACGCGGCTTCCTCCCTGCGTCGTTCTGGCTGCAAAACTGGTATATCAGCCGCCGGAGGCGCGTCAACCGAGGTCACTTTGCTGCCTATCCGGGCATACGCTCGATCGTCGGCACGGCAAGGCTGCAGACCGGCGTGCCGCCGCTGCAGCGGTCACTCAAATGCCACAAAACTGGGGAGGCTCACGCAGGATCGAGCACGATCTTCGCCGCCCGCCCGGCGCAACCGCGCCGTTGTCTTCACCACAGCCCGAGAGGCTGTGCTTTCGGGACGGGCATCACCCTCAAGGACCTGCATGAGAAGGTTCGCCGCGACCAAAGCCGAAAAGCGAGGTTCACTGCGATGCATTCCATTCGAGACCATCTTCCTGTCTCCATCATCATAGCGAATTACAATTATGCGCGGTTCCTGAGCCGCGCGATCGACAGCGCCCTCGACCAGGACTACGCGCAGGTCGAGGTCATCGTCGTAGACGATGCGTCGACCGACGGGTCGGCGGAGGTGATCGCGTCCTACGGCGGACGGATCAAGGCCTGCCTGCGGGAGGAAAATGGCGGTCACGCAGCCGCTTTCAACACCGGCTTTGCGGCAAGTCGAGGGGCGATCGTTCTCTTCCTCGACGCCGACGACTATCTCTACCCGGCTGCCGTTTCCGAATTGCTTGCCCAATGGAGCGACGACACGGCCCAGATGCAGTTCCGGCTGCATCTGGTGGACGAGGATCTGCGCGTCAAGGACATCTTCCCGCCCCCGGAGGTCCCGTTCGACTCCGGTGACGTAACGCCGCAACTGGCGCGCCGCGCACGATATCAGACGACGGTCACCAGCGGACTGGCTTTTGCACGCTCGGCTCTCGATGTCATCATGCCGGTTCCGGAAGCCGAGTTCCGGCAGGGTGCAGACGGCTACCTTGTCACGCTCGCCCCGCTCTACGGGAAGGTGACGTCGCTCGAAGCCTGCCTCGGCGCCTACCGAATGCACGGCAGCAATCATTCTGTCTTCGCCGAAAAACTCGGGCAGAGGGCGCGCTGGCGGGTGGAGCATGATTTTCACCGACTGCATGCCCTCAACGAACAGGCGGCCGATGTCGGTCTATCGGTTTCGCCGAAAGCGAACCTGCGCGACCCGGTGCATCTGGAGGAGCGTCTTGCATCGCTCTGCGTGGACGGCGCACGCCATCCGGTGGCTGCGGATTCGAGGCTCGGCCTCGCCGCTCACGGTGCCGTCGCCAGCATGCAGATGAACGTCTCGCTGCGCCGTCGTGCCATGCTGGCAGCCTGGTTCGTCTCCGTCGGGCTGCTGCCGCGGCGCATGGCGCAGGCGGTCCTTTCATGGAAGCTCGTCGCTTCCTCGCGGCCGGCCTTCCTGACCCGGATTTCGAGAACCATTCGCCATGCGATGGGGTAGTTGCACTTGCACGCAGACGCGATCAGGGTTCACAAAGGAAAAGTAGACAGGCTGTCTGTTCGGCTGCGAAACCTGACCCATGTTTCCGCAGGTGACGGCGCCATGGCCCGTGCGTCCGATGGGACGCGCGTTACCGGGAGAAAGAGCATGCGCATCGAACCCGTCTTCCTGTTCGATCTGGACGGCACACTCGTCGACAGCGTCTACCAGCACGTGCTTGCCTGGAAGGAAGCCCTCGACGCGGAAGGGATCGACCTTTCGGTCTGGCGCATCCATCGCAAGATCGGCATGAGCGGCGGGCTCTTCACCGACCAGCTCCTGCGCGAGACGAATATGGAAATCAGCGGTGACAGGGTTGCGCGATTGCGTCAGCGCCACGCCGACGCCTACAGGCGGCAGGCAGACAGCATAAGACCGTTGCCCGGCGCGCGCGAGCTTCTAACGTGGCTCACCGATGCGAAGATCTCTTATGCGATCGCCACGAGCGGGCGGATGGAGACGGCCGCCGTCAATCTCGCCGCTCTCGGCGTCGATCCGGCGGTCGTGCCGGTCGTGACGCGAGACCTCGTCAAATATGCCAAGCCCGATCCGGATCTCTTTCTCGCCGCCGCCGAACAGCTCGGCGCCCCGATCGAGACGGCAGTGGTGGTCGGCGACAGTATCTGGGATATGCTGGCGGCGGTGCGCTGCCGTGCCCTGGCCATCGGCTTGCTGAGCGGAGGCTACGGACATGAGGAACTGCGGCAAGCCGGCGCCTACCGCATTTTCGACGACCCGGCCGATATGCTGCACCACATCGACGAGGTCGGCGGGCGGCGGTGAGCGGGAATGACCGCTCCGTTTCAGTGCTTCGTATCGTCGCTCAGGGCTTCTTCGTGATACCAGCAGCCATCGACGGCGGCGCACACGTCCGACGGTGCGAGGTCCAGTTTGCGCTGGGCTTCGGAACGCCGTTCCTCGGCCTTCCGTGACACAGCGGCCGGAAACTTCAGGATCGTCGCAGACTTGCCGTAAAGACTCGTGGCCATGCTCTGGTCTCCCGTGAGTTCTGGGGAGAAACATAGTGCAACCAGGCAGGATTTGCACATGATTTACGCGAATTGCCGAAATTTCGTTCAATTCCGTGCTGGAATTGCGAGCATTGTCCGGGGCATTCACGGATGCAACGGTCGCAAGTGCGATTTTTTAGGCAGCGGCGCCTGCCAAATAATTTTTGGGCAGAAATGTTCGGGCCGCGGACGCCGATAAGGATGAAAAGGAGAAGCGGCTCCAGGCACCTTTCCGCAAGTGAGGAGACCGCGGTATCGATTTGAATTGCTGCTTGTTTTCCTACCCAGGCCGGCCCCGAACCGCGTGAAAATGCCGGCCTTTGCGGGTCCCGCCGACGATCTTTTCCGGCTGCGTCCGCGGGGCGCGTCCGCGCCGATTCGCCCCGCCGCGGTGCCGCCGGCCGAAAAAAGTCTCTCTCCAGCGCCCAACTGGCACGCTTGATGCTTCATGGTATCCGATCCCTGGCGGTTGGGCGTTGTGTAGCGCTGAAGCTGTCAGGATTTGCTCAAACCATGCAGCACCACGTTAGAGAGATTCGCTAATGACCAAGTACAAGCTCGAGTACATCTGGCTCGATGGCTACACGCCCGTCCCAAATCTCCGCGGAAAGACGCAGATCAAGGAATTCGACGCGTTTCCGACGCTCGAACAGCTTCCGCTCTGGGGCTTCGACGGCAGCTCGACGCAGCAGGCCGAAGGGCGCAGCTCCGATTGCGTGCTGAAGCCGGTTGCGGTCTATCCCGACCCGGTCCGCACGAATGGCGCATTGGTCATGTGCGAGGTCATGATGCCGGACGGCAAGACGCCGCATCCGTCGAATACCCGTGCAACGGTCCTCGATGATGAAAGCGCCTGGTTCGGCTTCGAGCAGGAATATTTCTTCTACAAGAACGGCCGCCCGCTGGGCTTCCCGGAGCAGGGCTATCCGGCGCCGCAGGGCCCGTACTACACCGGCGTCGGCTACAAGAATGTCGGCGACATCGCGCGCCAGATCGTCGAAGAGCATCTCGACATCTGCCTGGCCGCGGGCATCAACCACGAAGGCATCAACGCCGAAGTGGCCAAGGGCCAATGGGAATTCCAGGTTTTCGGCAAGGGCTCCAAGAAGGCTGCCGATGAAGTCTGGCTGGCACGCTACCTTCTGCTGCGCCTGACGGAGAAATACGGCATCGACGTCGAGTTCCACTGCAAGCCGCTCGGCGACACGGACTGGAACGGCTCCGGCATGCACGCCAACTTCTCGACTGCCTATCTGCGCGAAGTCGGCGGCAAGGATTATTTCGAAGCGCTGATGGCCGCCTTCGAGAAGAACCTGCACGACCACATCAACGTCTACGGCCCGGACAACCACTTGCGCCTGACCGGCAAGCACGAGACGGCGCCGTGGGACAAGTTCAGCTACGGCGTGGCCGACCGCGGCGCCTCCATTCGCGTTCCGCACAGCTTCGTCAACAACGGCTACCGCGGCTATCTCGAAGATCGCCGCCCGAACTCCCAGGGCGACCCCTACCAGATCGCTTCGGTCATCCTGAAGACGATCGCGAGCGTGCCGACGGCGGTTGCCAAGGTCGCTTGATCTCTTGTTGGATGCCCGCGTGAGCTCAAAGCGCGCGGGACTGTAAAATCTTGGTGGCGCCGGCCAGTTTGCCGGCGCCATTTTTATTTGAAGATCTTCCCATTCCGGCGCCTTTTCACATTCCCTGCCAGTTCGTGACGGGGACCGTTGAACAGGCCGAAGGACGGCATCACAGCGCTGACGGATATCATCGGGACGGATTGGTCGCCCTGCACATTCACCATGAAATGGCAGTTCACCCGGGCAGGGCATGGGTCCGGTTCGAAGCGGCGAGCCGACCTGTCACACCTCGGCGCAACGGCCGGGAGGATCATTCGCGTCCGGTTGATGTTGAAGCCGTTCGGACGACGGTCGCAATGGGAGGGCAGTTCCCTGAAACAGGATCGCGTCGCCTGATGGCGACGCGATCCTGTTTCAGGCTGGGGACGCCGGGCAGGTCAGCCCCGGCGATTGCCCGGGAAGGCTGCGGGATCGATGCCGAGGGTGCGGAGATCCTGTGCTTTGGGGCGGCGATGGCCTTCGACGGCGGCGGCAGCAGCGGTTGCGGCGCCGAGTACGGCGAAGGCGCGGCCGATGAAGCCCATGCGGTTCTTGCTGGTCATCTCTTGCTCGCTTTCGTTTTCTATTCGATGAGCAAAAGATGGGTCCGGCGGGGTTGTTTTGCAATGCACAAAACCTCAGCCCAGCCATGCAGCGAAAGCAGGCCCGCACGCGTCCAGCAATAGGGGCGGCAGCCGGATCGGGGCCTGCCAGATCGTCGGAAGCCGCTCAGTCTTCGCTGGCGGCGAGTTGTGCGAGCACTTCGCCGCGGCCGCGAGCCCTGAGGATCAGCGGCACGACCAGCGCGAGCGCGGCGATCACCAGGAGCACGGCCGCGATCGGCGACGTGAAGAGCACGGTGATGTCGCCCTGGCTGATCGAGAGCGCCCTGCGGAGCTGCTGTTCGGCGAGCGGCCCGAGGATCAGGCCGACGACCACCGGCGCGATCGGATAGCCGAAGACGCGCATGACGTAGCCCAGCAGGCCGAAGGCCAGCAGCATGCCGAGTTCGAAGACCGAGGGATTGGCGCCGATGGTGCCGAGCGTTGCGAAGAGCAGGATGCCCGCATAGAGCCACGGCTTCGGGATCGTCAACAGCCTCACCCAGAGGCCGATCAGCGGCAGGTTGAGGACAAGCAGCATGAAATTGGCGATGAGGAGGCTGGCGATCAGACCCCAGACCAGCTGCGGATTGGTGGCGAAGAGCAGCGGCCCCGGCTGCAGCCCGTATTGCTGGAAGCCGGCGAGCATGATCGCGGCCGTCGCCGTGGTCGGCAGGCCGAGCGTGAGGAGCGGCACCAGCGTGCCTGCAGCGGATGCGTTGTTGGCGGCTTCCGGGCCAGCCACGCCTTCGATGGCGCCGTTGCCGAATTCCTCCGGATGTTTGGTCAGGCGCTTCTCCGCCGCATAGGAGAGGAAAGTGCCGATCTCGGCGCCCCCGGCCGGCATGGCGCCGATGGGAAAGCCGATGAAGGTGCCGCGCAGCCACGGCTTCCAGGAGCGCGCCCAATCCGTGGCGCTCATCCAGACCGAGCCCTTGACCGCTTCCACCTTGTCCGGGCCGCGGTCGCCTTGCGCGGCGATGAACAGCGTCTCGCCGATCGCGAACATGGCGACGGCGAGAGTCGTCACCTCGATGCCGTCGAGGAGGTCGGGCACGCCGAAAGAAAGGCGCGCCTGGCCGGTCAGCTGGTCGATGCCGATGCAGGCAAGGGTCAGGCCGACGAAGAGCGAGGTGAGCCCCCGCAGCGTCGAGTCGCCGAAGGCGGAGGAGACGGTGACGAAGGCGAGCACCATCAGCGCGAAATATTCGCGCGGGCCGAAGACGAGCGCCAGCTTGACGATATAGGGCGCAATGAAGGCCAGTCCGAGCGTGGCGATGAGGCCGGCGACAAAGGAGCCGATGGCTGCCGTGGCAAGCGCCGGACCGCCGCGGCCGGCACGCGCCATCTTGTTCCCCTCGAGGGCGGTGACGATCGAGGCGCTCTCGCCGGGCGTGTTGAGAAGGATCGACGTCGTCGAACCCCCATACATGCCGCCATAATATATGCCGGCGAACATGATGAGCGACCCGGCCGGATCGAGCTGATAGGTGACCGGCAGGAGCAGTGCGACGGTCAATGCGGGACCGATGCCGGGCAGCACGCCGACGGCGGTGCCGAGCGTTACGCCGATGAGTGCGTAGAGAAGGTTCATCGGCTGGGCAGCGACCAGCAGCCCCTGCAGCAGGAAATCGAAAGTACCCATGGTCGTCGGCCTTCTTTAGATCACGGTGATTCCAGGATCGAACCTGAAATCATGAACGTGATCGATCTGATAGGTTAAGAGCGGGATGCGGGCGAAAGACCGCACACACTTTTCCTGATCCCGCTCTAGAAGAACAGGCGTTCCAGCGGCCCTGCGGGCAGCGACAATTGCAGCAGCTTGGCGAAGACAGCCCAGACGATGAAACTGAACACGACGCCGACCGGCACGGTCAGCCACAATTTGCGTTTGCCGAAGCCGCGGGCCGTGAGGGCGAAGAGAATGCCGGTCGCGATCGAGAAGCCGAGCGTGTTCAAGAGCAGCATCTGCGCTGCAAGTCCGGCGACGATCCAGACAACCGGACCCGCCTGCTGGTGCTCGCGTTCGGGAAAGTCGCCCCGCCAGGCTTCGACCGCCGTCCAGACCGCAAGCGCGATGAGACAGCAGGCGATCGCGTAGGGCACGGTCATCGGCCCGACTTGCGAGTAGCCGGCAAGGCCGCTCAGGCGAGACACGTCCCAGAAGATCACACCGGCGATTGCTGCCAGAACGGCGGCGATGACCAGCGCCGCCCGGTCGGGGCGGCGCGTTTCGACGGAAGGGTTGTTCCCCTTGTTCATTTGACCAGCCCGATGTCCTTCAGGACGGTTTCCGTGGCGGAAATGTCCTTGGCGAGCTGCTCGTCGAAGGCGGCGCCAGCGAGATAGGTGTCCTGCCAGCCTTTGGTCTTCAGTACTTCCTGCCAGCCTGCGGATTTGGCAAGCTTCTCGATGTCGGCGGAGACTGCCGCCTTCTGTTCTTCCGTGAGGCCCGGGGCAGCGGCGACCATGCGCCAGTTTTCGACCACGACGTCAACGCCGGATTCCTTCAGCGTCGGCGCGTCGATACCCTCGAGGCGTTCGGCGCTGGAGACGGCGAGCAGACGGAGCGTTCCGGCCTTCACCTGGGACTCGAATTCACCGTAACCGGAAATGCCGGCGGTTACCTGGCTGCCGAGGATCGCGGCAAGCGCCTCGCCGCCGCCGGAATAGGCGATGTAGTTGATCTTGGTCGGATCGACACCAGCGGCCTTGGCAATCAGGCCTACCGCGATATGGTCGGTACCGCCGGCCGAGCCGCCTGCCCAGGAAACCGCGCCCGGATCCTTCTTCAGCGCCTCGACGAGATCTTTCATCGTCTGGATCTCGGAGGCGGCGGGAACGACGATCGCTTCGTATTCCCCCGTAAGCCGCGCGATCGGCGTCACGTCCTTGAGGGTGACCGGCGAGTTGTTGGTGAGGATGGCGCCAACCATGACGTAACCGCCGACGAGGAGCGCGTTCGGGTTGCCCTTCTGCTGGCTTGCGAACTGGGCAAGGCCGATCGTGCCGCCGGCGCCCGGAACGTTCTGGACCTGCACGTTGCCGGAAATGCCCTCCTGCTGCAGGACGGTCTGCATCGAACGGGCGGTCTGGTCCCAGCCGCCGCCGGGATTGGCCGGCGCGATGATCGTGTAGTCGGCGGCATAGGCCGGCAGAGCAATTGCGCCGGCGAGAATGGATGCGAGGAAGAAGTGTTTCAAGGTCGGTCCTCCGTGAGGCGCGCTTCGTCACGCGCACATTGATTATCGTTCGCGAAGGGGAGAAGCGGCTGGTCGACATCGACGGCGACCTTAGACCGGACTGGTGAATCCTCCCGATACGCTGCCGGCGGTCCGCCTCCACGGTTCGCCGGCGACCTTAAGCAACATAGAAAGCTGACATTAACCTGACATCAAGTCCGTTTCGCGTAAATGACTTGTTTGCCTGCTTATTATTCACTGCAGGCGCAGCATCTCGTTCCAGCGGGCAATCAGCCGCGCCCGCTTGACCTGGTCGAGATAGACCATCAGCCCGGGACTGACCGGTACGGGTTTCAACTGACCTCCGAGCATTTCCCGCATGGTGTTCGCGGTGTTCTCGCCGGCGACTTCGGGGCTGACCGCCGGGATCTGCAGCTCCCGCGCCATGATCGTCTGGCCCTCCTTCGACATGAAGAATTCGAGATAGCGGCGGCCAAGTTCGGGGGCGGCTGCGGCCTGCGGCACCAGCCCGATGCGCGACATGACGACCGTATAGTCCTTCGGCAGCACGATGCCGACATCGGGATGCCGCGATGCCCAGTCGGCCGCATAGGAGCCGAGGATGTTGTAGCCGAGCACGAAGCGCCCGTCCGAAATCCTCTCCAGGATCGCCTGACTGGTCGAATAGAGCTTCACTCCGGCCGACCCCATGGTGCGGATCACCGTCCAGATGTCGCCGAACTGCTCCTGGTCGCGCGACATGAAGAGGAAGCCGACGCCGGAGCGTTCGATGTCGTAGGTGCCGATGCGGCCGAAGACGGCGTTTCCTTTCCGCTTGAGGTAATCGACGAATTCGGCGCGCGTCGCCGGCGGCTGCTCGTGCCGAAAGCTCGGCTTGTGGTAGACGAAGACGGCCGGCTCGAAGGTGAGAGCGTAAGCCGTGTTGCGCCAGTTTGCCCAGGCAGGCCAGCGTCCGCTCATAGGCAGGTCGCTGCGTTGCGCATAACCGTCATTGCTGAGCTTGACCTGCAGGTCCATGGCGGAGGAAAAGGCGAAATCGGCGGTCTTCTCGCCGGCATCGGTCTCCTTGACGATCCTGTCGTAGATCTCGCCGGTCAGCATGTCCTCGTAGCGGACCGCGACATCGGGATTGGCCTTCTGGAAGCCGTCGATCATCGGTCTCGCCAGGGGTTCGTCGAGCGAGGAATAGACGGTTAGGACCGGTGCGGCGCCGTCACCGGAGAGAGCCGGGAAGAACGTCGGCGCGGCCTTGGCGACCGCGGCCGACAGGATCAAAAAAGCGAGAGAAATCAAGAACCGCATGAATTCACAATGCCTGAGAGCGCTGCCGTTCACAAGCAAGCTCGCGAGCGATAGAGTGATCCCGGGGAGAGGCGATATTGCGTATCTTGCTGGTTGAGGACAATCGGGCCCTGGCGGAGGGCCTTTCGACGCTTCTGCGGGGCAGCGGCTATGCCGTCGACTTCGTGAGCGACGGCGCATCCGCGCATGCGGTTGCCGCGGCCGAGAGCTTCGATCTGGTGATCCTCGATTTGAACCTGCCGGAGATGGATGGCCTGGACGTGCTGCGTGCCATGCGGGCACGGCAGAACCGCGCGGCGGTTCTCATCCTGACGGCGCGCGGTACGCCGGAGGAGAGGATCAAGGGACTCGACCTCGGCGCCGACGATTACCTGATCAAGCCTTTCGATATCGGCGAGTTCGAGGCGCGCGTGCGCGTCCTCCTGCGCCGGCAGGCGGGGTTGCGGGCCTCCGTCGTCAGCTATGGCAATGTCTCGCTCGATCTCACCTCGCGCAGTTTCTCCTCGGCAGGCATGCCGATCGAGATTCCGGCGCGCGAGCTCGGTCTTCTCGAGCTTCTGTTCATGCGCGCCGGTAAGGTCGTCGCCAAGGACGCCATCGTGCAATCGCTGACGGGCCTGGACGACGATCTGAGCCCCAATGCGATCGAGCAATATGTGAGCCGGCTGCGCAAGCGGCTGGCGCCCTTCGGGCTGACCGTACGGACCGCCCGCGGCATCGGCTATTATCTCGACAAGACGGCCGGTCCCGAATGACAGCCGCCCCCGGAAAGGTCGTCTATTCGCTGCGGCGCAGGCTGCTCGGCTGGCTGCTGATCTCGACAGCCGTGATCGGCGTCGTCGCGCTGGCGGATACCTACCGGGAAGCCGTCAAGACGGCAAATGCCGTCTCGGACCGGGTGCTTGCCGGATCGGCGCTGGCGATCGCCGAGCGCGTGGTCGTCGCCGAAGACGGCTCGTTACAGGTCGACATCCCCTATGTTGCGCTCGAGATGCTGACATCGGCGGCGCAGGACCGGGTCTTTTACCGGGTGGACGGCCCGCCCGGCGAGTTCATCACCGGTTATCAGACCCTGCCTTCGCTTTCCGAAAGCACCGGTCAATCGACGAGCTTCGCAGATGCCGTCTTTCGCGGCGAACCTATCCGCGTCGCGGCACTCAGACGCTCCGCCTCGACCGGGGTCAATTCCGTTCCCTTCGTCGTCACCGTCGCGGAGACGACGATCGCCCGGCGCCAGCTCGCGCAGACCATCATCATCCGCTCGGCCCTGCGCCTCGGACTGATGATCGCCGGGGCGGCGATGATCGTCTGGGTCGCCGTCACCTTTTCCCTGAGGCCGCTCTATCGGCTTGGCGATGCGATCGCCGAGCGCAGCCCCGACGATCTGCATCCGATCCGCGAGCAGGTGCCGAACGAAGTCCAGGGGCTCGTCGATACCGTGAACTCTTTCATGGTCCGCCTGCAATCGGCCCTCGATGCCCTGCGGCACTTCACCGGCAATGCCAGCCATCAGCTCAGAACCCCCCTTGCTATCATCCGCACGCAGCTTGCGCTTGCGCAGCGGGCGACGACGATCGAGGAAACCCGGGCGGCGGCGATGAAGGCGGACGAGGCCGTCGCCAATGCCGAGCGCATTCTCGCGCAGCTGCTGCTGATGGCCAAGATCGATGCCGCGGGCCGAGACGAGGCGCGGGGACTGGAGCGGGTCGAACTCGTCGGGCTTGCCCGCGCCGTCACGGCGGACCACGTACCGGCGGCGGGCGAAGCCGGCATCGATCTCGGCTTTGCCGGCGAGGGCGAGCACTGGATCCGCGCCGAGCCCCTGCTTATCGGCGAACTCCTGAAGAACCTGATCGGCAACGCGTTGCTTTATGCCGGCCGCGGGGCGGAGGTGACCGTGCGCGTCGGGAGCGGGGACCACGCGGTCCTGCTGGAAGTGGAGGACAATGGCCCGGGCATTCCGGCGGAGCTGCGCGAGGCGGCGCTCAAGCGTTTCCGGCGCGGCGGCGAGGAAGCCCCCGGTACCGGACTGGGCCTCCCGATCGTCGAGGAAATCGTCGGGCTTTACGGCGGGACCATGCGGCTGGACGAGGGTGACGCCGGTCGAGGGTTGAAGGTGGTGGCGGGTTTTCCGGCGGGGTGAGGCTGATTACAGGCGGCCGCGAAGGCGCCCACGGGCTACCCCCTCTGCCCGGCAGGGCAGAGGGGGTAGCCCGTTGCATAAACGCGAAAGAAAAAGACCCGCCCGAGGAGAAAGCCTCAGGCAGGCCGTGTCTTGATTAGCTCCGACGTCCGGTCAGAACGGCGAATCGGGGAAATAGAAGTCCTTGGCGTTTTCCTTGGTCACCAGCGTCGCGTCGATCGTGTAGGTGCCGCGAACCGGGACCTGGCCGTAGAAGTTGGCAACGGTCATTTCGAGTGCCGTGCCGACCATTGCCGGCGGGTAGAGCACGTCGACCGGGATCATCTTGTCGCCGTCCATGACCCGCTTGATCATGTCCTTCGAACCGGCTCCGGCGACCACATACTGGATGTCGGTGCGCTTGGCCTGATCGATCGCCTGCAGCACCCCGACGGCCATGTCGTCATCCTGACACCAAACGACGTCGATCTGCGGATACTTGGTCAGGTAGTCCTGCATGACCTTGAAGGCGTCGTCGCGATTCCAGTTGCCGTACTGGCGGTCCAGGATTTCGACCTTGGAGCCGGCGATGCCCTTGTCGAAGCCGTCCTGACGCTGCTGGTCGATCGGGATCGGCAGGCCGCGAATGACGACCACCTTGGCTTCCGGCGTCGTGGCCTTGATGTATTCGCCGGCGACCTGGCCGAGTGCCGGGTTGTTGCCGGCGACATAGAGGTCACGCACGCTGTTGTCGTTGGTCGAGGGCGCGCGGTCCACCAGCGCCACGAAGGTGCCCTTGCCCTTGATTTCCTTGATCGCATTGACCAGCGGATCGGGGTCGGTCGGCAGGATCACGAGGGCGTCGATCCCCTGGGTTTCGAGGTCCTGCACGGCGTTGGCCTGGCTCGCCGGATCCGGCGAGGTCTTGACGATGACGTTGAGGCCCGGATGCTGCTCCATGAGCAGCTTGGCAACGCGCTCGGCGTGGAACACGACGCCGGCGGTCCAGCCATGGTCGGCCGCCGGGATCGACACGCCGATCGTGACGTTCTTGTCTTGTGCATGGGCTGCACCCGTCAGTGCCATCATCGTGACGGCGGCAATGCCCATTAATCCCTTTCGCATGCTTCTTCCTCCCAATGATTCTAGGTCTTGGTTGATGTGGCCGGATCGCGCTCGATCCGGCTTGGTCACGATTTGCGTACCAGCGAGCGCTGGACGAGCATCGCGATGATGATGATCGCACCCTGCATCGCGCCGATCAGGTATTCGCTGATGAAGTTCGACAGGAGCATGATGTTTCCGACCAATTCGAGAATGAAGGCACCGCAGATCGTGCCCCAGACGCGGCCGGCGCCGCCCTTGAGCGCCGTTCCGCCGACGACGACGGCGGTGATGGCCTGCAGTTCCCAGAGGATGCCGGTCGTGGCCGAGGTGGAGCCGAGGCGCGGCACGTAGAGCAGCACGGCGACGGCGACGCAGAGACCCTGGATGACGAAGGCGATGGTGCGCACGCGATTGACGGCGATGCCGGAATAGCGAGCCACGTCGCTGTTGGAGCCGACCGCGACCACGTGCCGGCCGTAACGTGTGCGATAAAGGATGAAGGCGGCGACGGCAGTGACCGCGAGGATGATCGCGATCGGCACCGGCATGCCGAAGATGCTGCCGAAATAGGCCGGGCGATAGAGCTCCTGTATTTCCGGCTCGCGCAGGGTGATCGCGCCGCCTTGCGAAAGCCAGGTGGTAAGGCCGCGATAGATGCCCATCGTGCCGAGCGTCGCGATGAAGGGCTCGATCCTGCCGACCGTGGTGATCAGCCCGTTGGCGAGGCCGCAGGCGCTACCGGCGACGACCGCAAAGAGAACCGCGGCCGTGAGCATCAGTGCCGGATCGGCAATCACGCCGGAATTCATGAACAGGATCATCAGGCTCGCCACGAAGGCGACCATCGAGCCGACGGAAAGGTCGAGGTCGCCCGCGGAAATGACGAAGGTGGCGCCAACAGCGATGATGGCGATGAAGGCGCTGCGGGTGGCAACGTTGGCGAGGTTGTTGAGACTGATGAAGTTGGGGTTGACCATGGCACCGACGATCAACAGCAGTGCAAGGGCGGCAAACGGCGCCACGGCCCTGAGATCGACGTCCCGCCACGTCCGGCGGTGCGTTGTGCTTTGGATGCTTTCCTCGTTCACGCTCATGTCCAGATCAACCTCTCCCGCCCCCGAGCCGGGGGAAATCCTTTTCCTGTGCCTGCCTTCGCCGCGCGTCCAAGCGGTCAGGCGGCAGCCATTTTCTTCAGTCCGGCTGCGTAGCGCATGATCTCCTGCTCGGAGATCTCGTCTCCTTCGAGCATGCCGACGATGCGTCCCTCGCGCATCACCGCGACCCTGGTGCAAAGCCCGATGACCTCGGGCATTTCCGAAGAGACGACGATGATCGAGCGGCCGTCGCGCGCGAGCGCCGAGATGAAATGATAGATCTGCTGCTTGGTGCCGACGTCGATGCCGCGTGTCGGCTCGTCGATGATGATGATGTCCGGTTCCGTTTCCATCACCTTGGCGAGCAGCAGCTTCTGCTGATTGCCGCCGGACATGCGCCTGGCGACGACATTGCCGTCGCGCACGCGGATGTCGAAGCGGCGGCGGGCCCTTTCGAGCGCAGCCGCCTCGCTTGCCGGGCTGAGATAGCCGATGCGGGCATGCCGGCCGAGCGACTGCAAGGTCAGGTTCGTCGTCATGCCGGAGTTGAGCAACAGGCCTTTCGCCTTGCGGTCCTTGGTCATGTAGGCAAGACCGCGCCGGTTGGCCGCGTGCACGTCGCCTGAAGGCGCGGTCTCTCCACGGATCGTCACCTCGCCCGACAGGCGGGGCCTGAGGCCGGCGACCGCTTCCATGAGTTCGGTGCGGCCGGAGCCGATCATGCCCGAAAAGCCCAGTATTTCGCCTTTGCGCACCTCGAAGCTGGCGTCCTTCACATAGTCGGTCGAGACGGCGTCGACTCGCAGCACGACCTCTTCGTCGACGTTCGGCTCATTCTTGGCGGGATAGAGACTCGACATTTCGCGGCCGACCATGAGCTGCGCAATCGACTCGCCGTCGAGCATCGATGTCGCGGCGGTCTTCACCCACTGCCCGTCGCGCAGCACCGTCACCCGGTCGGTCAGTTCGATGACTTCGTCGAGCTTGTGCGACACGAAGACGAAGCTCGTGCCTCTATCGCGCAGCTTGCGCACCTGCCGGAAAAGGAAGTTGGTCTCCTCGCGGGAGAGAACGGCCGTCGGTTCGTCCATGAAGACGATCCGCGCGTCGCGGCTGATGGCCTTGGCGATCTCGACCATCTGTTTTTCGGCGATTGAAAGACTGCCGATCAGCGCGTTGGCGTCTACGTGGCAGCCGAGCAGATCGAGAACCCGGCGCGCCTCCGCGCGCATATACTTTCGGTCGAGCACGCCGAAACGGGTCACCTCGCGACCGAGAAACAGGCTTTCGGCAACAGTCAGATGTTCGGCGAGATTGAATTCCTGATGAATGATGACGATGCCCAGCGCTTCGGCCGCGCCGTTTGCGGGAAGCGTTACCGGCTGGCCATCGAGCAGGACCTCGCCCGAAGACGGCTGCTCGAACCCTGAAAGAATCTTGACGAGGGTCGACTTGCCGGCGCCGTTCTCGCCCATCAGGGCATGGATCTCGCCGGCGCGAAGCTCGAAATTGACACTGAAGAGCACCTGCACGCCGCTGAATGACTTGCTGATCCGCCGCGCCTCCAGCACGACGCGCGCGGCGTCTACCGTCTCCGGATTCATCGATTTCCCCCATTGCGGCTCCCGACCGCCCATGGACGTTATGTAAACCTTTACACTACCGATGTAAAGGTTTACATAACGGCATGCACAGGAATTTGCCGGACCGCCTTTGACGTTGCCCGCGGTGTGTGTAGTGTCCCGCCGTGTACAGCGCCGCGCGTTCTTGTCAGACACGCAAAGTCCGCCGTAGCAGATTGATTAGCTGCTTGTTTTTATCTCTAAATCGGGATTTAGGGAAACACGCAGTAGGGAGACGCAAGGCAGAGCGCAGTGTCGGATTCCACGCCCGCAACCATCGAAGACGTCGCCAGGATCGCTGAAGTTTCGATCGCGACGGTATCGCGGGCAATCCACAACCCGGAGAAGGTCGCCAAATCCACGCGGCTGAAGGTCAACCAGGCGATCGCGATCACCGGTTATACGACCAATGCCATGGCTCGCAGCCTGCGCCTCGGCCGCTCGAACATGATCCTGGTCGTCGCCCCGGATATCGGCGATCCGAACTTTTCGAGCATCCTGGTCGGCCTGGAAAACGAGGCACGGTCGCACGGATACGGCGTGCTGATCGGCCATACCCAGAACGACGCCCAGCGCGCGGTCGAATATCTGAAGTTTCTCAACTCCAACCAGGCGGCGGGTCTGATCCTCTTTACCGGCATCCTGCCCTTCGGCCACGAGACGATAGCGGCGCGGCTGCCGCCGAGCGTCGGCATATTCGAGCCCGTCTTCAACGGCGGCATACCCTATGTGGGTGTCGACGATGTCGAGGGCGCCCGCAAGGTGGTCGACCTCCTCATCGCCGAAGGTCATCGCAAGATCGCTTTCATCGGCGATTCGCGGACCCGCCTTGCCTATAAGCGGCGGCGCGCCGGCTATGATGCGGGCCTCGATGCGGCGGGGGTGCCGGCGGAACTTCGGCTGGTCCAGGAGGGCGACGGCACGCTCGAGAGCGGCAGGGCTGCCGTCGAGCGGCTCTTCGTGCGCGACACGCTGCCGACGGCATTCATGTGCGTCAACGATCAGACGGCACTCGGCGTGATGATCGGGCTGAAGACACGCGGCTATGACATACCGCGCGATTTCTCGGTCACAGGCTTCGACGACGTGCCGCAGGCGACATTCATGACGCCGGCTTTGACGACGATCCGCCAGCCGCGCACGCTGATCGGCAAACACGCCATGGCGCTTCTCTTGGAGCTTCTCTCCGACCGCAGCCCGGCCGAGACCGAGATATTCCTCAGGCCCGATCTCGTGGTGCGAAACTCCGTATCTTCGCCGTCTGCACGATGGGGTTGAGAAGGCTTCACTGCCGCTGCCCCGCTTCAGCCTGTGGAAACACGCAGTTCCCCATCAAAGATTCTTGAGGGCTCAGCCACGCTCAGCCGCGCGAAGTCATCCAAACGCCGACCAGCGTCACCGTCAGCCCCACCAAGACAGCCGGGGTCAGCGGCTCGGAAAACAGCGCCCAGGCCCACAGCATGGTGACAGGCGGACTGAGATAGATCGCAGCGCTGACCTGGGCCACCGGGAAGAGACGCAAGCTCGTGTAGTAGACCGAATAGGCGGCAAAGGTTGCGAACAGAACCAGCCAGACCATCCCCACGCCGAAAGCGGGCGTCAACGGCGGGGCGAGGTTCCCTTGCATCATAGCGCACAGCCCGAACAGCACCGAACCGGTGAGGGTATGGATGCAAAGGCTCTGGTGCACGGGCATGTGCCGGGTGCGCTGTCGCTTGTGCAGAACCGAGGCGAGCGCAAAAACAAGCATGGAGCCCACCGTCAATCCATAAGCCCACAACGGGGCCGTGCCGATGCTGAGGCTGTCGAACGAGACGATCAGCACACCGAGAACGGCGATTGCCGTTCCGAACCATTGCCGCGCGCTCAGGCGTTCGCCCAAAACGGGTTGCGACAGCGCGGCAATCGCCAACGGCAAGAGGTCCGAGATGAGTGCGACCAGTCCTGTCGGAACCCGCTGTTCGATGGCCAGTGCGAAGCCACCGAGATAAAGGAAGACCGACATGACGCCGAACAGCATCTGTTCCACGACGCCGCGCATCCGCAGCCGCGGACCGATGATCAGCGCGAAGGGCAGCAGGATCACCCCCGACAAAAGCGTGCGCCAGAACAGAACCAGCATTACGCTCGCCTCTTCGCTTGCATAGCGAATGCCGACGAAGCCGGAACTCCAGCCGACGACCAGTAGCGTCGCCATGAGGGGCCAGAGGAGACGATGCTGTTTCGCTGCGGGCAGCGAGATGGGCTGGTGGGTCATGGCGCTCTCGGGCGTGTCGTTCGTTTTCCAGCCTTAGGTGGCGGTGATCCCTTTTGCACATGACAAATTTCGATAACAACATGACATCGCAGCCGGATCGGCAATGTGAAATTGCCAAATTGGCACTTGGTCCGCATAATTCACGCAATATTCATGACGGGGATCGCGATGAAAGAGCTCAACGGCCGACGTTTGGAAATCGATGCGCTGCGCGCCTTGTGGGCGATCCGCCATCACGGGGGGATCACGCGCGCGGCCGAGGCCCTGGGTTTGTCGCAGTCAGCCGTCAGCCACAAGGTCAAACGGCTCGAGACGAGCCTCGATTGCGACCTGCTCGGCCGCAAGCCGGGGGGAGCGATGTTCACCGCGGCCGGGGAGGATTTGCTGGACTATGCCGGGCGAATCCTCGGGCTGCATGACGAGGCGCTTCTGAGTTTGTCGAAAACGTCGCTCAAGGGGCGCATCGCTCTCGGCCTGACCGAAGACACCGCCTGCAGCGATCTTGCGCGCATATTAGCGAGATTTCGCCGCCTGCATCCTCACGTCGCCGTCCGCACCAAGGTCCGCATGAGTTTGGTCCTGCGGGCAATGCTGGATCGGGGCGAATTGGAGGCTGCGATCCTGCAGGTCTTCGCTCATGAGGTCCGACCGACCGACGTCGTCCTGTTCCGCGAGGAGCTTCACTGGGTCAAGCATCCGGAATTGTCGCTGCCGCAGCAAGGCCCGATACCCTTCCTGTCCTTCGATGACGAATGCTTCTACCGAAGATGGGCGCTCGATATCGGACAGGATGGAGGGGTGGTTCTTGAAACCGTGTTCGAATGTGCAAGCGCGGCCGGCATCGTGGCCGCGGTAAATTCGGCCATGGGCGTAGCGCTTCTGAGCGGCCGCCACCTGCGCCCCGAGATGCAGATCGTCTCCGAGCACCTGCCGGCGCCGCCTGCCTTGGCCTATGTCGTGCGCCGCGCCAGGAAGGCGAGAAATTCCGCGCTCGAAACGCTCGTCGCCGAAATCGAGAAGGAAATCAGTCGTTACGGAGGGCTCGTCCTGGCGAGCTAGGTGGTGGCTCATAAGCGCTCAGCCAGAGTCGCATGGCAGCGAGCCTGGCTGAAGCGAGGTAGGGCCTGTTTCTACCGGCCAGCGACGTGCTAAGTTCGTTGAATGACGGCGGCCGACCGATACAGTTTTCGCAAAGCGACGGTGAATGATCTCCCTTTGCTCGCAGCATGGCGATCGAACCCGCATGTCCGCGCATGGTGGGGCTCGGACGGGTCGCACGATGCAGCAGACCTGGCTGACCCTCGCGTGGCGCGTTGGATTGTTTCAACCGCCGAACGCCCCTTTGCGTTCATGCAGGACTATACCGTCCACGGCTGGGAAAATCACCATTTCGCCAAGCTTCCCAAGGGATCGCGGGGGATCGATCAATACATAGGAGACCCCGAAATGATCGGGGTCGGGCACGGGACAGCATTTATCGGGGCGAGAATGAAGGCTCTCTTCGATGCGGGGGTACCGGTTATCGGCACCGATCCGCACCCGGCCAATGAACGGGCGATTGCCGTCTACAGGAAACTGGGTTTCGAGCCGTTCGGACCACCTCAAGAGACGCAGTGGGGCTTGATTTTGCCAATGACTGCGAGGCAGTGAGCGGCACACCATCAATCGCCCTCGACCGCTGAGACATGGCCGGCAGCGCAGTACCTGTCCTAACGTTGGCGGGAGCTGAAGAGGGCCGCCGTTTCGCGGGTCTGGACCCGCATCATCGCGCTCCAGAGCTGGAGGAGGAAGCTGGACCGGGCGTGTTTCGCAAGCTGGCGCTGCGAGGACATGGTAATTCTCCGATAGTTTTTCATTTCGGCGATATAGTCTATCGGCGCAGCGGAAGCCATAGGGCAGCCAAAGGGGCTGCCTTGCAAGACGAGCATATGTCATTCGCGACAATATAGCGGCCCAGTACCATGACGAGAAAAGAAAAGGGCCGGGATGAATGTCTTCGTCCCGGCCAGTTCTTTCGAGGAGGAGCAGTATTTTTATGCTTTTTTGCGGCCTTTCTGGCGATAAACGTCGACGACAACCGCGGCGACGATGATGATGCCCTTGACGATCTCCTGGTAGTAGGCGTCGACCCGGAGGAAGGTGAAGCCGGACGTCATCACGCCGAGGATCACCGTGCCGATCACCGTGCCGGTGATGCGGCCGACGCCGCCGGTGAGCGACGTGCCGCCGATGACGGTCGCGGCGATCGCGTCGAGTTCGTACATGACGCCCATGCCGGCCTGTGCCGTCTGGGCGCGGGCGGCGGTGACCACGCCTGCGAGGCCCGCAAGCATGCCGGCGATCGCATAGACCTTCACCAGGTGCGCTTCGACATTGATGCCGGAGACGCGCGCGGCCTGGACATTGGCGCCGATCGCGTAAGTGAACTTGCCGTAGCGGGTGTAGCGCAGCGCGATGTGGAATATCAGCGCCACGACGAGGAACACGATCACCGGCCAGATGCCCGTGCCGATGAAGTTGAACTGCTCGGTGAGGCCCGAGACCGGCTGGCCCTTCGTGTACCACTTGGAGACGCCGCGGGCCGAAACCATCATGCCGAGCGTGGCGATGAAGGGCGGGATCTTGGTCCTGGCGATGAGCTGGCCGTTGATGAAGCCGGCAAGAAGACCGATCCCGACGCCAAGGCAGATCGGCACGATGGCCGGCAGGTCGGTCAGGGACGGATAAAGCGCCCGCGGCCAGGTGGAGGCCTGCGCAACGCTCGCCGAGATCATCGCGGTCATGCCGACGACCGAACCTGACGAGAGGTCGATGCCGCCCGTGATGATAACCTGCGTGACGCCGACGGCGATGATGCCGATCACCGATACCTGCAGGATCATGATCGTCAGGCGCTGCGAATTCATCAGGAAGCTCTGGCCGACGAAGAGCCAGCCGAGAACCTCGTAGACGAGCGCGATACCGATCAGCACCAGGAAGATGTTGAGCTCGGGCGGCACGCGCCGTCTCGAGCGGGCGAGGGATGAGCTCGTGCCCTGTGCTGCGACATTGGTATTCATCTTCTTTCCTCCCTGCGGTCGGCAGTTCGCCTTGATCGGTTCCAAAGGTCGGAGCGGAATGCGTGCGGAAGGCCGCACGCACTCATCCCGCTCTATCGCGCCGCAAGCTCCATGACCTTGATTTGGGTGGCTTCCGCCCTGTCGAGAAATCCGGTGACCCGGCCCTCGTGCATCACCATGATCCGGTCGCTCATGCCGAGCACTTCCGGCATTTCCGACGAGATCATGATGACCGCGACGCCGTTGCGGGCGAGCTCGGTCACCAGCCGGTGGATCTCCGCCTTGGCGCCGACATCGATGCCGCGCGTCGGCTCGTCGAGGATCAGGATGCGCGGATTGGTGAGCAGCCAGCGGCCGATCAGCACTTTCTGCTGGTTGCCGCCCGAGAGATTCTCGACGCGCTCCTGCAGGTTCGGCGTCTTGACCCGAAGCTTGCGGCTCATCTCCTCGCAGGCGGCGGTGACCTCCCTCTCGCTGACGAAGCCGCGCTTGACGAATTTGTCCTGCAGCACGGCGATCTGCATGTTTTCGAGAATGTCGAGGATGAGCAGACAGCCGGTGTCCTTGCGATCCTCGGTCAGAAACGCCATCCGGTGGCGGATCGCCTTGTTGGCGCTGTCGATCACGACCTCTTTCCCGTCGATCGCGATCGTGCCCGAGCTGGCCGGCGTGACCCCGAAGAGCGTCTCGGCGACGTTGGAGCGACCGGATCCGACGAGGCCTGCGACGCCGAGGATCTCGCCGGCGCGCACATCGAAGGAGACGTCGCGGAAGACGCCGTCGAGGGTCAGGTTCTTCACCGACAGCACCACGTCGCCGATCGGCACCTCCTCCTTCGGGAACATCTGGGTGATTTCACGTCCAACCATCATGCGGATGATGTCGTCGCGGGTGACCTCGTTCGAGAGGTGGGTGCCGATATATTTGCCGTCGCGGAAAACCGAGAACTCGTCGGCGATCTCGAACAGCTCGTTCATCTTGTGGGTGATGTAGACGATGCCGATACCCTGCGAGCGCAGGTCACGGATGATCTCGAACAGATGGGCCACCTCGCGTTCGGTGAGCGCCGAGGTGGGCTCGTCCATGATCAACACGTCGGACTCGTAGGAGACCGCCTTGGCGATCTCGACCATCTGGCGGTTGGCGACCGAGAGGTGACGGACCTCGATCTCGGGATCAAGATCGATCTTGAGCCGCTCGAAAAGCTTTGCCGTCATGCGGCGCATCTCGCCATGGTCGACGAAGCCGAAGCGGTTCTTGGGTTCCCGGCGGATCCAGATATTCTCGGCGACGGTCATGAAAGGCATCAGGTTCAGTTCCTGATGGATCATGGCGATGCCGTTCTCGAGCGCGTCGAGCGGCGACTTCAGCCGGATGCCGGCGCCCCTGAGTTTCACCTCGCCCTGGTCGGGATGATAGATCCCGGCGAGGATCTTCATCAAGGTCGACTTGCCGGCTCCGTTCTCGCCCATGAGCGCATGCACGGTGCCGCGCTTCAGCTTGAACTCCACGTCGTCGAGTGCGACGACACCCGGAAACTCCTTGCGAACGCCTTCTGCAGTCAGAAGGTATTCGGATTTCGGAACGGCGCCGCTGGCGCGCACGGCTGCCATTGTCGTGGGACTGAGTGTCATTCTCGTTGCCTCCCATGTTCCGGTTCAACCGGAATGTCCACGCGGTGGCGGAGCATGCCTTCTTCGGTGCGAACCCGAAGCAGGCGTGGCGTTCGGGAGCGCGGCATTGCGCGCGCCCCCGGCAGCGCCGGTCAGTTCTTCGCCTGATATTGCTCCAGGTTCTCCTTCGTGACGAGTTCGAAGGGAATATAGACCTTTTTCTCCACTGGCTCGCCCTTGGCGAGCTTCAGCGCGGCGTCTACCGAGCCCTTGCCCTGGCCGGCTGCATTCTGGAAAACGGTTACGTCGAGGTCGCCGGCCGCCATGGCCGCGAGCGCGTCCTGGGTTGCGTCGATGCCGCCGATGACGACGGAATCCATCGAGCGGCCGGCCGCCTTCAGCGCCTGGATCGCGCCGATCGCCATTTCGTCGTTGTTGGAGATGACGGCGTCGAATTCGAGGCCGGCGGAAAGCCAGTTCGTCATGAGGTCCGAGCCCTGGGTGCGCGACCAGTTCGCGGTCTGCTCCTCGACGATCTCGATGCCCTTGCATTCGTCGGTCGCGATCACGTCGTGGATGTCCTTGGTGCGCATGCGGGCAGCCTGGTTGGAGAGTTCGCCCATCATGACCACGGCTTTGCCCTTGCCGCCCAGCATCTTGCAGATTTCCTTTGTCTGCAGCGTGCCGGATTCCTGTTCGTTCGACGCGACGAAGGCCTGCTTGTCCGGAAGCGTATCGACGTTCACCGGCTCGCGGTTGACATAGACCAGCGGAATGCCGGCATCCGCGGCGATCTTCGACATTGCGGCGGTCGCATCGGTGTCGACCGGGTTGACGATGATGGCATCGACCCCGGCGGCGATGAAATTCTGGATCTGGCTCTGCTGTTTGGCGACGTCGTTCTGCGCGTCTTCGACCTGCAGCTCGACGCCGTCGAGCGTCTTGGCGTAATCCTGCATGCCGGTGCGCAGCACCGTCAGGAAGTTGTCGTCGAAGAGCGCCATCGACACGCCGATGGTCTCCGCATGCGCGGCCGTCGACATCACGACGGCCATCGCAGTGCCTATGAAAAATTTCTTCATTGTTCTTCTCCTCCACTTGGTGCCGGCCACACCTTCTTCGGCCGGGAACGCGACCTTCTTCCCGAGATCGCGTTCAGACTTCGACCGGAAGCGGCACTCCCGCTACGCTTCCGATCAAAACGGAATAAAAAAACCAGTGTTTTGACATTACGGAATATGTATTCCATTTTATCGGGATGCCGTCAAGAGCGCCCGGGCGCGCCGGTTTGGAATCCAGCTCTTTCCACTGCCGGTGGCGATCAGCTCCGCGACCGAAGGTAGTCCATGCTCTCTCGCAGGGCGTCCGCCGGGTCCGCAAGTCCGTGCACCGAAGGGGCAAAGGGCTCGAAGGAAAAGGGGCCAGCATAGCCCTCGTCCCGCAGCCGGCGAATCTGGCCTTGATTGTCCAGCCTGTCGGCGGCGTCGACGAGAACGCGATGCGGATCGCGCATATCCGAGACGGCCAGGTTTTCGTCGATGACGCCGGAGATGTGTACGAGGCCGGTGAGATCCGCAAAAAACTGGTCTTCGCCAGCAAGGTGATGGTGGAACGTGTCGTGCACCAGGCGGAAGCTCGATTGACCCGAGACTGCCCGGATCGCTTCGGCGGCCTCCGCCTTGGAGCGCAGCGAACAGACCTCGAAGCCGAGCGGCTCCACGAGACCGGTGACGCCGGCCGCGTCGAGCATCGGCTTCAGCGCCGCAAGCGCCTGCCGAAGGTTGGTTTGCCGCAGGCCGTCCTCCTTGCCGCTGCCGTCATTGACGGGCACCAGCACCAGAGCCTTCACACCGCAGTCGCGTGCATAGGAGATGAGTTCGCGCGCTTCGGCTGCCCGTTGCTCATTCCATTCGTTGAAGCGCTGCAAGGCATTGATCGAGACGATCGTCAGACCGTGCTTCTCCGCAAGGGCTTTCACCTCCTCCGGAGGCGTCCCGTCGGCAATGGCGTTGGCGGTCAGGTCGTTGCGGATTTCGACCAGGGAAATGCCGAGCGATCTCGCAAGCGAGAAGAACGCGTCGACCGGGAGGCCGGGAGCGGCCATATGGTTGAGGGCGAAGGGGAGGGCGGTCATGCCGGAAGTCTCCTGGGGGAATAGTGATGCGGTGATGCCGGAACGTTTGTTCCATTTGCCGGCGCAGCCACATTCACCATTCCGCGAGACGCAGTCAAAGGCGCAGATCAGCGGCAATGTTGCATCCCTGCAAGATTGCATTTCACCGCTGATGGAATTCTGTCATGGCGCCCGGCGAGGGGCGCTCGCCCGCGCTTTCACTCGAGACCGTTCGCCTCGGCGATGAAATCCGACAGCATCGGCACATAGTCCTCGCCGCGGCCCGCGCCGACCGCCTGTGCAAATGAGTTCCGGACGGCCGCCCCCACCGGATTGGCGGCGCCGGCGGCAATGGCGTAGCCGGCAAGATAGCTCATGTCCTTGAAGCCGTTGCGGATCGCGAATTTATGGGCGTTCGGGTCGCGTTCCAGGACCCAGCGGAAGAAGGTCTGATAGAAGGGGCAATCCATCCGGCCGCCGCGAATGACGCTGTCGAAGACCTCGGGCGTCAGCCCGGCCTTGCGTCCGAGCATCAGCGCTTCGGAATAGAGCGCCGCGTAGCCCATCGACAGGAAGTTGTTGAGCAGCTTCATCGTGTGACCGGAGCCGGTCGGCCCCGTGTGAATGATCCGACCGGCGAAACATTCGAGTACCGGCCACACGCGCTGTACGTCTGATTCCGCGCCGCCAACCATCACATCGAGCGTGCCCGCGGCGGCATCGGCCGGCGTACGGCTGAGCGGCGCGTCGATCAGCGTAAGGCCGCTTGCCGCGAGATCTGCTGCAAGCTTCGTCGTGACGGAGGGATCGGATGTGGAACAATCGACGATGGTGACCGGCCTGCCCGCGCTCGCAATGCCCTCCGGGCCACCGATGACCGAAAGGACCTCAGGCGAGCCGGTAACGCAGAGGACGATGACGTCGCATTGCTCCGCCATCTCGCGCGGCGTCCTGACTTCGCGTGCGCCCTCGGCAACGAGCGTCTCCACCGGCGCCCGATTGCGATGCGCCATCACCTGGAGCGGCCAACCCTTTTTCAGAATATTTGCCGCCATCCCTTGGCCCATCAATCCGAGCCCGATGAAGCCTATGTTCGATTTCGTCATCTAATCGCCTCCTCTACCTTCATGTTCCGGACGTTGAACGACTGTATCCGCGATCTTAGAGAATTCGAGCGGGATGCGGGCGGAAAACTGCGGGCGCCTTTTTCCGGAATTCGTCTAGCGGGACTTTTCCATGCGGCCATAGCGTGTTCATGTTCTGGGACACCGGTAGTTGTCAGCCATTCCCGACCTTGTCAGCCTCCCGCCTCAGCCTCTGCAGATCGCTGGCAATGCCAAGTGCCGCTTCCGCTCGCTCGAGCGCTTCTTTCGAATGCCGCATGGCTGCATCGCGAAACCGGTCCTGGTTGAATTTGGCGAGCGTGCCGAACGCCTTCTGGAGGCGGACTCCTATTTCGACGATAGCAGCGCCGTCCCGCGCGATCGGCGTGAACAGATCGTCGAACACTTCGTCGAGCTCGATCGCCGGCACGTAGACCTTTGGATACAGCACCTCGTCCTGCAGCGCCTTCTCCACGGGCTCGGTCCAGACGGCCAACACGCGCAACGCACGGCTGATGACGTCGATGGCGGTCCCGGGGTCGTTGACGGCCGGCGACAGGGCGCGCGACGCTATTTCAGCCAGCACCGCCGCTCCGAACCTCGGATCCTGATCGAACGAACGCGTATCTCCCACCGAGAAGCACCTGGCGATCTCGGCAAGGACATGCTCGTCCTGTGCGCCATCGACGGAAGCGACGGGCCGGTTTGGATCGACAAGCTGGCCCGGTATCAACCGGACGAATATGCAGGTCTTCCTATCGCTCGCGATGGCGGAAAGCCCGCTTACGTCGAGATGCTGGATGTAGCCGATCCTGTCGATAAAGACCGGCGTGGCGGATGCGGGGATGCGTGCGGCATCGTCCAACCGGTTTCCGCCGAGGTAAGGTCGTAGCCGCC
The DNA here is from genome assembly GCF_059070375.1 of Sinorhizobium sp. Lineage (NCBI taxonomy): Bacteria > Pseudomonadati > Pseudomonadota > Alphaproteobacteria > Hyphomicrobiales > Rhizobiaceae > Sinorhizobium > Sinorhizobium sp. The sequence goes on along the minus strand of NZ_JCACWC010000002.1, from coordinate 1,149,623 downwards.
GCGATCGCATTGCCTCGATCGTGACCGCCTCGACCTGTTCCGTCGTCTCGGTAACGCGTCCGAGGCGCGATAGATGATCGATCCAGCGCAGCAGCGTCACGATGATCAGGACGATGACGCCGATCGTCACCACGAACAGAATAAGGCGGCCCTGGTCGCCGTAGGCGCCGGTGCTGAGAGCGATGATGCCGACGAGGCTGAACAGGAACGACCCGATGAAGGTCGCGAGCACGTTCTGTGTCGTGCTGTCTTCCATGAGAAGCTTCGTTGCCCGTGGCGTAACGCTATTGGTTGCCGCCGAGTAGGCCGATACCATCGTGCTTAGCGAAAATGTCGAGACCGTCAGCATGCTGGAAGCGATGATCCCCAGCACGTTGTCGACTGCGTGCGCCCCTATTCGGTTCGGAAGGTCTCGCGGAATGAACGGGCCAAGGAAAATTGCGATGAGTGCGGTTATAATCGCAAGAATGGAGAAAAGCGTGGCTCGAAACCAGATCCGCCGCGTGATCTGCGAAAACAACCATGTCCATCGCGATGTCATCAAACTCGTCCACTTACGATCAGCTCTGATCGAACCGTCGATACATTTGTCCTTTAATCTATCCGATCGGAGGACAACGACATGCAGAAGATCAAAGTGCTACAGCGATATTTCGCGTCCGATAAGACGCGCCGGGGTGTAGCTTAAGGACAGAAGCGGGTCTCCGTGTCAACTTGAACGGGTATCGGGGAACGGCTTCACCGGACCGGCGAAGCTGCTTCAGAATTTGCGGCTCACGAAGGATGAGCCGGCCAGCCCGAACCGCCAGGGCTGTTCTGCCGCCTTGGTTATGCCGACGCGGATGCCGGTGGCGACCGGTGGCTTCGTGGAGGGCGGGGTGAGGCGGAACGGCTCCTCTCCGAGGGGCAATCCGTCCAGCTCCCGGCTGATCGCCAGCGCCTGTCCGACACGTCCCGGCCCGGAACACAGCAGCCTCTCTTCACGGACGCCACGTCTCGCCCGCATCGTCTCTATGCCCCATTTCGGTTCGATCGCGCGGATCAGGACGGCGCTGCCGGGCAGGCAGACGAAATTCAGGCACCAGTGCAGGCCGTAGGAGAGATAGATGTAGGCATGCGCCGGCGGACCGAACATGGCGCGATTGCGCGCCGTGGCGCCTGCAAAACTGTGCGACGCCGCGTCGTCCGGAAGATAGGCCTCCGTTTCGACGATAACTCCGCCGACACCGGAAACGGTGAAATCGGCGCCGATCAAATCAGCCGCCACCTGGACTGCGCTGCGCGCGAAGAAGTCGACTTTTGAGGTCAAGCGATGCACCGGTCGGTTCGAGTTATCCGCATCCTCGCAAGAGATCCGGCGAGCGCCAAGGCATGAATGACGAAAATCAGATGGTCTTTTTTAGCCGCCCCCTAGGGAAAACGGGTTGAATTGAAGGCCCGGGCGCACGATTCTCCATGAAGGAATTCGAAGCGCTACAGCGACCCGGTGTGCCTCGATCGGCCATGCGGTGCTGGAGGAGAGCGAACTCATGAACCACTACCATATTTTCGAAACCGTGCGCGGTTTCTGCGGCATCGCCTGGAGCGATGCGGGCATCACGCGCTTCCAGCTGCCGACGCGAAGCGCCGAATCCACCGAGCGACTGCTTCTGCGGCGTTTGCCGGACGGAGCCCCGCAAGAGCCACCGCCGAGGGTTGCCGAAGCGGTTGCGGCGGTGAAGGCCTATTTCGAGGGAAGGGAGACCGATTTTTCCCGCTTCGATCTCGATCTGCAGGGACAGGACGCCTTCTTCGATAAGGTCTATCAGGCCGCGCGAAAGATCCCGTGGGGAAGCACGACGACCTACGGCGCGCTTGCAAAGGAGCTCGGCGCAGGCCCGGAGGCGGCCCGGGATGTCGGCCAGGCGATGGCGAAGAATCCCGTGGCACTGATCATCCCGTGCCATCGGGTTCTCGCGGCCGGCGGCAAGATCGGCGGCTTCTCGGCGCCGGGCGGTTCATCCACGAAGCTCGGAATGCTCGAAATGGAAGGCGTCAAGGTCGCTCCGCCGGAGCCCGCGCAGCAATCCCTGGGGTTTTGAAATGGCCATCACGAATCCGAGCGAGGCGAACGTCGCGGTTCAGTCTCCGACGGAGCCACACCCGCCTTTGCCCGGCGAAAGCGAGGGAACATGGCCGGCGCGGCGGCGCCGGATCATCGACTGGCTCGTCATCGAGACGCGCGATGAACGCTTCATCGACAACATCTTCGTGGAGATGTGCGACAGGCTGGTGGAGGCGGGCGTGCCCGTCGCCCGCGCCACGCTTCATTTCAGAATTCACCACCCGCAGTGGATCGGTGCACGGATTCTGTGGCGAAAGGGCCTGGCGGATGCGGAGCTCGATACCTATGCCTATGGCGTCGAGGACACCACCCAATATCTGAGCAGCCCCTTGCGCGATTTCAACGAGGGGGCGGAAGAGGTGCGCAGACGCCTTGACGACCCGATGGCCGCGGGTCCGGATTACCCGCTCTATGACGAACTGCGCGCGGAGGGACTGACCGAATACATCATCTGGCCGCTGCTCCATACGCTCGGCAAGCGGCACGCGGTGACCTTTGCGAGCGACAGGCCGGGCGGATTTAGCCCCGATGATCTCGCCTTCCTGAAGGACATTCTGCCGGCCCTGGCGCTCGTCAGCGAGATCCGGCTGAAAAACCGCTTCGCCCGCACGCTTCTCGAGACCTATGTCGGGCCGCATGCGAGCGAGCAGATCCTTGCCGGAGCGACCACGCGCGGCAGCGGCGTGACGGTGGGTGCCGCGATCCTCATCTGCGATCTGCGCGACTTCACGAAGCTGTCGGACCTGTGGCCCCGCGACGACGTCATCGAACTCCTCAACGGCTATTTCGATGCCATGTCGGAACCGATCGAACGGCACGGCGGGGAGATCCTGAAATTCATGGGCGACGGGCTTCTGGCGATCTTTCCGCTCAGCAATCCGTGTGCCTGCAGTCAGCTTCTCGGAGCCATCGGCGAGGCGCAGGCCGCTCTTGCCGTTCTCAACGAGGAGAACCTGCGCAAGGGCCACGATCCGCTCGGCTACGGCATCGGCGTCCATGTCGGCGATGTGATGTATGGCAATATCGGTTCGCGCAGGCGTCTCGATTTCACGGTGATCGGACCGGCGGTCAACATCGCCTCGCGGCTCGAAACCCTTACGAAGGAGCTGAAGCGTCCGGTGCTGCTCTCAAGAGCCTTCGTCGAAAAGGCAGGCTGTAAAGGCCAGATGGAAAATCTGGGTTCCTATGTCTTGCGGGGGCTCGACGAGCCGGTCGATGTGTTCGCGTTTTCGGGGAGAAAATAGATTGTGCCTCTCATCCGGCCGGCAGGCCGGATGAGAGGCATGCGCCGTCACTTCATCGTATAGACGTCGATGGTGAAATACTTGTCGTTGATTTTCTTGTAGGTCCCGTCGGCGCGGATCTCGTCGAGTGCCTTGTTCACCCTCTCGCGCAGTTCATCGTCCTCCTGACGGACAGCAATGCCGACGCCGTCGCCGACGAATTTTTTGTCGGTGATCGGCTCGCCGATAAGCTCGCAGCAACCCTTGCCGTCGTCATTCTTGGTGACCCAATCGAGCAGCGGCAGCATGTCGCCGACCTGCAGGTCGAGCCTGCCGTTGACCATGTCGAGATTGGCTTCGTCCTGGGTGGGATAGAGCTTGATCTCGGCATCCGGGTAGACGGCGGCGATATAGTCAGCCTGGGTCGTGCCGGCCTGGGCGCCGATCACCTTGCCCTTGAGCGCCTCGTTGCTGAAGTCGTTGATGCCGGCACCCTTAGGTGCGGCATGGGTCATCGCGGCGAGGTAATAGGGATTGCTGAAAGCCACCTGCTTCTTGCGCTCCTCGGTGATGAACATCGAGGCGATGATCATATCGTACTTCTTGGCAAGCAGGCCCGGAATGATGCCGTCCCAATCCTGGGCGACGACTTCGCACTCGACCTTCATGCGCTCGCAGAGCGCGAGGCCGATCTCCACGTCGAAACCGCCGATCTTGCCGCTGGAATCGACGAAGTTGAAGGGCGGATAGGCGCCCTCGGTTCCGATCTTCAGCTTTTCCGCAGCAATGGCGGAAGAAGACAGTGCAGTGCCGGCGAGTGCCAGTGCCAGAATGAGTTTTCGCATGTTCGTTCCCTCGGTTGCGCCTTTGTTCGGCGCTTCCAAAGAACTTTAGGGACAGATGTTACATAAGCGAAATCGATAGGCGCGATAACCGATATTCTTCGCGTTGATGCAGGCGGGGAACGGCGACGGGCACTCAGCCTTTCAGCCGCCCCTGCCTTTTCAGCTGCTGTTCGCGGAAGAAAATGAAGAGGCCCGAAGCGACGATGAGGGCGGCGCCGATCACCATCGACAACCGCGGCGTATCGCCGAAGATCAGCCAGCCGAAGAAGATTGCCCAGAAGAGCAGCGTGTACTGCAGCGGGGCGACCGTTGCGGCGTCGGCGAGCTTCAGCGCCCGGTTGACGAGCACATGGGCGATCATTGCGACGGCGCCCAGCAGGCAGATGAGCGCCGTGTCGACCGGTTTGAGAGGTGTCCAGTCGAAGGGTGCCCAGACGAGGCCGGCGACCGCGGCACCGACGATCTGCCAGAAGGCAAGCGTCGTATCCGGAGTGCCGCGCAACGACCGCCCGGAAATCATCATGAAGGCGAAGGTCATGCTGCCGAGAATCGAGATGACGGCCGGCAGCGTGAAGGCCTGTGACGACGGTTCGAGCGCGACGACGACGCCGACAAATCCGATGCCGATCGCCGTCCAGCGCCGCCAGCCGACAGGTTCTTTCAGCACCAGCGGCGAAACGGCCGCGACATAGATCGGCGCCGCCAGCCAATAGGTCATGACGTCGGCCAGCGGCAGATAGACGACAGCGAAATAGAACGCGACCACCTCGGCCGTCGAGGCGACGACGCGGGCAAACTGAAGGCCGGGCCGCTCGAGGGTGAAGAGCTTTCTCGGGCCGCTCACCCACAGAAAGGGCGCCAGCAGAAGGGCAGCGGCGATGCTGCGGATCAGGACCACCTGCCCGACCGAGTAGGTGGCGACGAGCCACTTGCCCATGACGTCGTTCACCGAGAACATCAACATGCCGAGGAGCATGACGACCACGCCGGCGCGGGCGGCGCCGTTTTCACGGGTAAGGTTGCCGGGGACGCTGTCGACGGCCATGGGTGCGAATTCCTTCAGAGCGGGACCGCGTTTTCCGCGGAACATTTGCGGACAGGAGCTCGGGCTTAAGCGAATCCGGCGTTCTGGCCTGCCGCAGCCATTCGCATATTCGGGCGGCGCAATCCATGCCGCACTGCTTATCAATTCATCACCTTTGCGAATGATAGCATTCCGCGAAATTGCGGAAGGCGGGGCACGCACCCGCTATTGCGCTGGCGCATTTCCGCTTTCCTCCGAATGCTCAGCCCTTTGCTTTCGAAGCTCCGGACGGAAGACCGCTGCGCAGTTTTCCTGGAATTTCCAGGTCAGGCGCTGCCGACCAGGCGCATGTCGGGATTGAGGAGTTCGCTGTAAAGCTCCGCATAGCGGGCCGCACTGCGATGCCACGAGCAGTCGGTTTTCATGCCCTGCCGCCGAAGTCCCTCCCAGACGCGTCGCAGCCGGTAGAGCCGGAAGGTGCGGCGCAGTGCATGGCGTAGCCCGTCCTCGTCGATGGGCGCAAACTGTATGCCCGTCGCGACATGGGCATGGAGCGCGGCATCGTTGGCATCGATGATGGTCTCAGACAGGCCGCCCGTGCGGGCGACGACCGGTACGCAGCCGTAGCGCAGAGCGTAAAGCTGCGTGAGGCCGCAGGGCTCGAACCGGGACGGAACGAGCATCGCATCCGCGCCGGCATGGATCCTGTGGGCAAGCTGCTCGTCATAACCGATGCTTACGCTTATGTTTTGCGGGTACCGTCGCATGAGATCCATGAATGCGGCCTCCAGCTTCTCCTCGCCTTGCCCATGGATAATCAGGGTGCCGCCATTCTTGACGATCTCGCCGGCGGTCGCAGCGAGCATATCCATGCCCTTCTGCCATGTCAGTCGGTTGACGCTGGCGAAGACCGGACCGCAGGTGTCCGGCAGGCCGAAATGCCGGAGCAGCACCTGCCGGTTGGGCAGGCGGCGAAGCGGCACGCGTGCCGAATAGTGATGCTCGATGCAGGGATCCGAGGTTGGATCCCACACTTCCAGGTCTATGCCGTTGACGATGCCCACGACATCCGCATGCCGCTCGTTCATCACGCCTTCGAGCCCCATGCCGAAGGCCGGAGACATGATTTCCCGCGCATAGGTGGGGCTGACGACCGTGATCGCATCGGCTGCCTGCAGGCCGCCCTTGAGGAACCCGATATCGCCGTAATATTCGACGCCGTCGATCGAATAGGCGTCCGCCGGCAGGCCGAGCTCGGGGAAGTAGTGGGCCGGGAATTGCCCCTGGAACGCGAGGTTGTGCACGGTCAGGACGCGAGGAATGATGTCGTCGCCTGCGTATTTCAGATAGACGAGGCTCATCGCCGCGTGCCAGTCATGTGCGTGAATGATATGCGGCCGCCAGTTGGGAACGAGCCCGCCCGCGATTTGCGATGCGACCAGCGAAAAGGCGGCGAAGCGCTTCCAGTTGTCCGCATATTCCCGGCCATGCCTGTCCACGTAGAGAGCCCCTTCCCGGTCATAGAAGGCCGGCGCATCGAGCACGAAGAGATCCAGCCCCTGAGCCCTGGCCGCGATAAGGGTGGCGCGTTCGCCGAACAGGTTTTCGAACGCGGCGACGGGGGTCGCGTCGCTGAGCGCGCGCATGACGCCGGGGTAGCCCGGAACGAAGCTGCGCGTGTGGATGCCGTGAGCCCTGAGTGCTTTGGGGAGCGATCCCGCTACATCTGCCAGGCCGCCGGTCTTGACGAGCGGAAAAATTTCGGCCGTGACAGACAGTATCTGCATCGCTCATGTTCCGGGAAACGTGTTGACTGCAACCGGCCCACTCGCCGCCGATGTGCCCTCCATCAACACAATCACGAGGATCAAAGTTCCGGTCGTCCGGCGAAATTTTATCCGCCTAATCGGGAGCTGTTCGTGCGGCTCGGATTTGCGGCGCCTGCCGCCTTCGGGAACACAAGTCGCGGCTCTTGGTTCTCCTATTCGCGCGAGGAGGCGCCGATGGGGCAATGCCCCGCGCTCTCGTTTCCGTAGCAGCCGCGCCGTGCGTCCCGCCGGACCTGCAAAGATTGCTGCGGCATTTGCTTGTACATGGAAGGAGGCAACTGATGACCTTCAGTCTGATCAGTCCCGTATTCGCCGACGGCCAGCCGATACCGCAGAAATACACCCGTTTCGGCGAGAACCTGTTTCCCCCGCTGAAATGGACGGGCACGCCCGAGGGAACTGAGAGTTTCGCGTTGATCGTGGAGGATCCGGATGCGGTGAGCGGTTTGTTCCGCCATTGCGGAATTATCAACATTCCCGGCAATTGGACCGAGCTCCCGCAGGCCGTCGATACCGGCCCCGAACGTGGGATCAAGTTCATGAAGAACGATTTCGGTAACGCCCGTTACGACGGGCCGCAGCCGCCTTCCGGAACAGGCGTGCACCGTTACCGATTCAGGCTCGCCGCCCTCGACGCGGTCAATCTTTCGATCCCCGACGACGTGGGCGCGGCGGAAGCCTGGGAGAGGGCCTGCAAACATCTCGTTGGAGAAGCGGAGATCGTCGGCACATACGAAGGCTAGGGTGTTTGATCCCGCGTTTTGATGGTGCATTATTTTCCGTGTAACGGAGGGAATCACCATGGGCCAGGCTCTACACGGGAGGGCAGGATCCCCCGCTCTTTGGGGAATAACGGACTGATCCGTTCAACCTGTTCTTCTGTGAGCCAAAACAGAGTGACATGGGCGATCCTCCTTGCCATTATGAATCACGATAAGCCGAGGGTTAAAATGCCTAAATACGGTAGTATAGAAGGTCATAACTGTTCGGTTGTCGAGAACTGGGTAGCAACGTACTCGGACCCTATTCAGGTCGCCAATGGCGAGACAATAGAATTGGATGGGCGAGTAGATGTATGGGATGGGCACACTTGGCTTTGGGCGAAAAATCTCGAAGGAAAAGAGGGCTGGATACCCGACTGTATCGTATCAAATGAAGCTCCCTTCAAGGCAACGGAAAGCTATAGCGCTATGGAACTCACTTGCCGAAAAGGACAAAGCTTAAAAGCGCTAAGGGTTCTGCACGGTTGGGCGTGGTGTTCAGACGAGAACGGGAAAAACGGCTGGGTGCCAGAGCGGAATCTACACATGATTAATAGGTCCTGACCCTAGATCTAAGCACTTCCAGAAACGGTGTGTCCAGCGGCTTTCCGCCGCATCCGGTCACTCGGGCAACCCGGCCAACCGCAGTCCGTCCGCGAAGCGCGCGAGATCCTCCGGGCGATGGATCGGCAGCCAGTCCTGGAGGTCGGAAAGGCGCAGCGACGGGTCGAGCCGGCGCAGGCGCTGCATCGCCCGTTGCGCTTCCTCCGTGCGTCCGGCAAGGGCATGGCTCGCCGCCACCAGGGCGACCGCGACCAAAAGGCTGGGCAGGTTCCCCAGCGCCCTTTCCGCCCAGACCAGAGCGGAATCGAAACGGCCGGCGAAGAAATGCGCGAGTGCCGTTCCGGCCTGCATCCGGAACATTTCCTGGTCCAACGGGCTCAGACGGGCTGCGTGCTCGATATGCTCGATCGCACTCTCCGGTTCACCGCGGAAAACGCGCAGGAAACCGCCTAGAAACCAGGCGGGGGCGAAGTTGGGGTTGAGCAGCCGTGCCCTGTCGATGAGCGCGATGCCGCCGTCCAGGTCTCCGACGAGATGTCCGAGCGCGTGCCCGCTTCTCGTCAGCGCTACGGCATCGTCCCGGCCGAGTTCGACCGCCCGCCGCGCCAGGCGCGCTCCCTCGGCTATTTCTTCGCCCCGATCGACCATCCAGCCATTCAGTTTGCGCCAGAAGTAACACCAGGCTGCCCCGGCATAGGCAGACGCAAATTCCTGATCGAGCTCGATCGCCCGATAGAACAAGGGCAGTGCGGCCTCGATGGCTTCATGGGTTCCGCTATGCAGTTTTGCCATTCCGCGCAGATAATAGTCGTGGGCGTCGAGGCTTTCCGTCGGCTTGCGCTTGGCGCGCTCCATTTCCGCCCGCTCGACCTGCGGTGCGATAGCGCCGACGACGCTTTCCGCCATCCGGTCCTGCAGCTCGAAAATGTCGTCCAGGGTGCCCTCGAAGCGCTCCGCCCAGAGATGCGTCCCGGTTGTCGCGTCGATGAGCTGCCCGGTTATGCGCACCCTGTTTCCGGATTTGCGCACGCTGCCTTCCAGCACGTAGCGCACGCCAAGCTCCCTGCCGACGTCCTTCACCTCCACCGCCCGGCCTTTATACCGAAAGCTCGAATTGCGCGCGATGACGAACAGCCAGCGGATGCGCGAAAGGGCGGTGATGATGTCCTCCACGATGCCGTCGGCGAAATATTCCTGCTCCGGATCGCCGCTGAGATTCTGAAAGGGCAGGACGGTGATGGAGGGTTTGTCCGGAAGGACGAGCGCGGAGGGTGCTTCTCCCGATCCGCCGGAGGCCTCTAAAGCGACGCCGGCACCGACGGGCTGTCGGACTTCTGCGGTCCCTCCGACCCTGATGTCGCCGACAAAGCGGAAGCCCTTGCGGGCGACCGTCCGGATCAGGCGCTGCTCCCCGCCGGTGTCGCCCACGGCTTTGCGAACCGCATTGATGTGGCTGGTGATCGTCGACTCCGAGACGATGCGGCCGCCCCACACCGCTTGGAGCAACTCGTCCTTGCTGACGACGCGGTCGCGGGTGCCGACGAGATGCAGCAGGAGGTCGAAGACCTGCGGTCCGACGGACACGACCTCGCCGCGCCGGGTGAGTTCCCGGCGCTCCTGGTCGAGCACGTAGTCTCCAAACATGAATTGCACTTCGGCATCCCCTGGCCGACCGCCCTCGGTTCGCTATCCGGGCAACCGGCGAATAATATCTGATAGCACGCCATCGCGTAACTGGCTGCTCCGCCGGCAGCAAGGCATGCCGGTCGAACAACCGTTCTTTGGACGAAAATCCAAGCTTCCTTGAAGGGCAATTCAAGCCCGCCACAGGGACTTCCCCGACGCGCGCAGGCACTCTCCCTTCAGACCGACGGCAATGGTTGCAGTCGAGAGAAGCGGAGACAAGCGATGAAGATCGTCGTTATCGGAGGCACCGGCCTCATCGGATCGAAACTTGTGAAGAACCTTCGCGAGCGCGGCCACGATGTGCTCGCAGCCGCCCCCAACACGGGCGTGAACACCATTACCCGCGAGGGCCTCGCGGGGGCGCTGGACGGTGCGGATGTCGTCGTCGATGTGGCGAATGCGCCGGTGTGGGAGGACAAGGCGGTCCTCGAATTCTTCGAGACGTCGGGCCGCAACCTGCTGGCTGCGGAAGCTGCCGCCGGCGTCCGCCACCACATTGCCCTGTCGATCGTCGGCAGCGAACGTCTTCCCGACAACGGATATTTCCGTGCGAAGGTCGCGCAGGAAAACCTCATCAAGGCATCCGGCATTCCCTACACCATCCTGCGTGCCACGCAGTTCTTCGAGTTCGTCGGCGGCATTGCCCAGTCGGCCGCCGTCGGCGACGAGATACGCCTGTCGCCGGCGCTGATCCAGCCGATCGCCTCCGACGACGTGGTGGCAGCGCTCGCCGAGGTTGCGGTCGCGCCGCCGGTCAACGGCACGCTCGAAGTCGCCGGGCCCGAGGCGATACCGCTCGATGAACTGGTCAGGCGCTTCCTGAGGCAGACCGAGGACCCGCGCAAGGTCCTGCCCGATGTCCACGCGCGCTACTTCGGCGCCGTGCTTGACGATCAATCGCTGACCCCCGGCAAGAACCCGCGCCTCGGCGCGATCCGCTTCGAGGATTGGCTCGGCCGCCAGGCCGCGGGCTGAAGCTCCCGCGAACAATCGAAAAGCCGACGCGGCACGGGGCCGCGCCGACACCACAAGCGCTCTCAAAGGAGAACTGAAATGTTCACGCGATTTCTCTCGGCCGTTGCTCTTGCAGCGCTCTCGTTCACTGCAGCCTCGGCAGGCGACCGGCCTGCCGGCAAGGTGACCGTCGTATTCGATCACGCCCTTCCGAACGTCCCCGGCAAAAGCATGCGGGGTGTCCTTGTCGAATACGGACCGGGCGGCGGGTCGCCCGCCCACACGCATCCGAAGTCGGCCTTCATCTATGCGACGGTGCTCGAAGGTGCGATCCGCAGCAGCGTCAATGGCTCCCCGGAAAAGGTCTATCAGGCCGGCGAAAACTTCTACGAAGATCCAGGCTCCCGACATCAAGTCAGCGCGAATGCCAGCGATAGGGAACCTGCACGGCTGCTGGCGGTGTTCGTTCTCGACACCGAGGAAACGGAGCTGACGACACCCCTCAAGGAGTGAACGGGAAGAGCGCTCATCAACGCTGCAGCTCTGGCGCAGACCCCTGCGCCGGGGCTGCGGCAACCGGCACCAACAGGAATTGAGAAGATGAAATCGCTCGAGGACAAGGTCGCGATCATCACCGGCGCAAGGTCCGGGAACGGTGTCGCCGTGGCGCGACCCGACAGGAAAAAGATGATCGGCCTGGCGCTGTGCCTGGGGGCGGCCGTCGTCGTGGTTGCCGGATGGGCCTGGGCCCGCGAGAGCGGAGCGGCGTCGACCGACAACGCCTATGTCCGGGGGGATGTTACCGCGCTTGCCCCAAAGGTCGCGGGCTACGTCACGGCGGTCGAAGTCGAGGACAACCAGGCGGTCCGGGCGGGTGAGGTGCTCTTCCGGATCGACGATCGGGACTACCGCGCAAAGCTCGCGCAAGCGGTGGCCAATGTCGAAGCGGCCAAGGCGCGGCTGGCCAACGTCGACGCGGAGATGGCGCTTCAGCATTCCCTGATCCGCCAGGCCGAAGCGCAGCGACGTTCGGTCGTGGCCGAGTTGAACCTGGCGACCAAGGCCTCCGACCGCCGCCGCGAGCTTATCCGCAGCAACACTATCAGCCAGGCACATGTCGACGAAAGCGACGCGGCGAAATCGAGGGCCGAGGCGAACCTGTTGGCGGCTTCCGCAACGGTGGAGGCTCAGCAGCAGCGCATCGCCGTGCTTGCCGCACAACGTGAAGCCGCGGTTGCTGCGGTGGCGCAGGCGGAGGCCGCGCGCGACCTCGCCCAGATCGATCTCGAGAGCACCGTGGTGCGCGCGCCCGTCGGCGGCGTCATCGGCAACCGGCAGGTCCGTGTCGGCCGGCTCGTCGCGCCGGGCGCTTCGCTGCTCGACATCGTTCCGCTCGACAATGTATGGATCGTCGCGAATTTCAAGGAAACCCAGCTCGAAAATATCCGGCCCGGTCAGCGCGCCAGCATCACCATCGATGGTTACCCGAGCGGGACGCTTGAAGGCGTGGTCGACAGTTTTGCGCCCGGCAGCGGCTCTGCCTTCAGCCTGCTGCCCGCAGACAACGCCACGGGCAACTTCGTCCGCGTCGTCCAGCGCGTTCCGGTGAAGATCCGGTTTGCCGGCAATCCGCTGTCGGGCCGCCTCGTGCCGGGCCTGTCGGCGCGCGTCGAGATCGATCTGGAGAGCGGTTCATGACCGTCGCCACCGCCACGACGGGCCGCGACACATCCGTGGCAGGGGGCCTTCTCGTCGCCGGCATAGTCCTTGCGACGCTGACCGAGGCGATCGCCAGCACCGTGCTCTCGCTCGGGCGCGGCGATATCATCGGCGACACATATGCGACGCCCGACGAGTTCGCCTGGTTGGATGTCGGCTACACGGCTTTCAAGCTTATCGGGTTCATGGCTGCCTCGTGGCTGATGAACCGCTTCGATCCGCGCAGTCTGATCGTCGGCTCGACCCTGGTAATGGGCATGGCGTGCGGCATCGCCGCCATGACGGCCCGGCTGGACCTTCTCGTCGCCCTTCGAATGATTCAGGGCTTTTCCGGCGGCACCCTGCTCGTTGGAGGCCAGGCGATCATCTTTCTCGCTTTTCCGCGGTCCCGCCAGCCGGTCCTCCAGGCCCTGTTCGCGATGGGGTCCGTCGTCGCTCCCGCAACGATCGCCCCGGCGCTCCAGGGCTGGCTGCTCGATAGCCAGTCCTGGACATGGATCTTCTTCAGCATCGTTCCGCTGGCGCTGGCGGCTGCCGGGCTTCTGCTGATCGCGCAAGCCCCGATGCCCGCACGAGGCGAGCGGCGGCCGTTCGACTGGATCGGCTTCTGCCTGATTTCCATTGCGCTCTTCTGCTTCACCTACGTGTTCAGCCAGGGCAGCCGGTGGGACTGGTTGGAAGAGCCCCGGATCCTGTGGCTGGCCGTGATCGGTACAGCCACGCTTCTGGCCTTTCTCGGTCAGCAGGTGCTCGCCAAGGGACAGGGCCTGTTGGACTTTACCCTGTTCGAAACGGAGGATTTCTGCTTCGCCTTCATCGTCAGTTTCGTCGCCGGCGCCGCATTGTTCGGGAGCGCGTTCCTGATCCCGTCCTTTGCCGTGGCCGTCCTTGCCTTCACGCCGACAGACGCCGGGCAGCTCCTGTTGCCGAGCGGTGCGCTCTTCATCGGCGCGCTCCTCATCGCCGCCTTTCTCATGCAGCTCCGCCGTGTTCCTCCGGTCGCCACCGTGCCCTTCGGCATCCTGATGATCATGGCGGCGATGTGGATGCTGTCCGGATCGACCAGCGAAAGCGGCGCGGGCGACATGATGGCTGCCCTCCTTTTGCGCGGTGCCGGCCTTGGCTTCCTTTTCCTGTCCATCACCCTGATCGCCTTCAGCAATCTCAACAGCCGCAATCTCGCCTCCGGCATCGGCCTCTTCAATACGGGCCGCCAGCTCGGCGGTCTCATAGGGGTCGGCGCACTCCAGACGCTTATCGAGCACAACGTCTCCCACAACCTCGCAGTCCTCGGCGCCAGTGTCACCGCAGGAGCCCCCAGGGTCGCCGAGCGGCTGACGACCACCGCTGCCATGCTGACGGCAAAAGGGATGGACGCGGCTGCCGCAAGCCGCGGAGCGGCGAACCTCCTCGGCCGGGCCGTGGCAGGTCAGTCTACCGTGATCGCCTTCGACACCGCCTTCAACGCGATCGCCCTCCTCTTCGTCATCGCCGCCCCCGTGCTGGTCGGCATCAAGATCGGCCTCTCACGCTATGCGAAAGCGCGTGCTGAAAAAGGCCGCGCCGGTGTGGCGGCCAGGCCATCGGGTCACCGGACCTTTCCGTCCAAGCGCGTGTCGGCATCATAAAGGTCTCGCTTTTCGAAACACCGTCAGTTACCCGTACCGTCGAGATCAGCTCGTTCAGTTCCAACGCAATCATGTCCCCCGCACCGTTGGTGAAGACCGAACGCGTGGGCTCTTTCGAAGGTACCTGTCGAACTGAAGACGGAGAATTGCCAATGACGAGTGCACAAGAAGAGACTGCCTCTCGGGCTGGAAGCCGGATCGACAGCAAGCGCGTCCGGCAATTCGCTCTGCGCATGACGTCCTGGCCGAGCGAAACCGGCACGCCGGGTGAAGCATCCTTCGCGGATCGCCTCCATGGTCTTCTCGGCGAACTCCCCTATTTTCGGGCGCATCCGCAGGACCTACGCCTCGTCGCAAGTCACGGCGAACCGCTGACCCGCAATGTCGTTGCGCTCGTTCGCGGCACGGGTAAGCGAACGCTGGTCATGGCCGGCCACTTCGACACGGTTTCGACCGACAACTATCACGAGCTCAAGGCCCTCGCATGCGACAGCCTGGCGCTCAAGGATGCACTCATCGAAAGCCTGTCGGCGCGCACCGACCGATCCGAACAGGAAGAGCGGGCCTTGGCGGATCTGGCGAGTGGCGACTTCCTCCCCGGCCGCGGTCTGCTCGACATGAAGAGCGGACTCGCCGTGGCCATCGCCTGTCTTGAAGAATTCGCGGCCGACACGGACCGACAGGGCAATCTCATGCTGGTCGCCACCCCCGACGAGGAACGCGAAAGCCGGGGAATGCGATCGCTCCGGGATGCGTTGCCCGGTTTGGTCAGGGATCTCGACATCGAAATCGCCGGGGGCATCAACCTCGACGTGACCTCGGATCAGGGCGACGGCAGCGAAGGACGGGCCGTCTACGCCGGCACGATCGGCAAGCTTCTACCCTTTGCCCTGGTGATCGGCTGCAGTTCTCATGCGAGCTATCCGTTCGAAGGGGTGAGCGCACAGGCCATCGCGGCCGGGATCCTGGCACGCCTGGAAGGGAACGCCTCTCTGGCGGATCGAGACGACAACGATATCTCGCCGCCGCCGATCTGCCTCGAGGCGAAGGATCTGCGCGACGGCTACGAAGTGACGACGCCAGAGCGTTTCTGGATAGCTTTCAACTGGCTCTACCATTCGATGACGGCGGACGCACTCTTTGCGCGCTTCCGAGAGGAAGTGCTGACCGGGGCGAACGAGGCCGTCGAGAAGTTTGCGGCACAGTCGGCGGAATACGGCAAGCTCGTCGGCGGAAGTGCGGGCGCCATACCGGCCAGGCCGCGCCTCCTGTCGTTCAAGGAATTGCGGGCGGCGGCAGCACGCGTCTTCGGAGACGGCTTTGAAGCCCTCTATGCCGAGAAGGAACGAGAATTCTCTCAGAGCGACAATCCGCTCGTCGCTACGCGGCAACTGACGGAGTGGCTGGTCGGTCTCGCGCGCCTTTCCGGCCCCGCCATCGTCGTCGGCTTCTCCGGCCTGCAGTATCCGCCCAGCCATCTGCGCCTGACCGAAGGGAACGACCGCTCCCTTCATCAGGCGATCGAGAAAGCCCGTGCCGGCCTTGGCAACGATCCCGAGCGAAGCCTCGTCTGGAAGCCGCATTTCTACGGAATCTCGGACATGAGTTTCCTTGGGCTTGCCGCAAGCGGCAGCCAGGTCGTTTCGGACAACACCCCGATCGCGCGTCTGGTCGATCGGCCACCCGAGAACGCGCTGCGGTTCCCGACAGTCAATCTCGGGCCTTGGGGACGAGAGTTCCACCAGAAGTTCGAGCGCGTCCATGAACCCTATGCCTTCGGGGTTCTCCCGGATATCGTCTCCGAAATCGCCAGGACCTTTCTCGGCGACCCCGCTCACCGAAACTGACGCTGCACGCAGACCGGCAGGAAATCGTCAGCCAACCCTCGCGAGGATTCCCGCCGCGCGACAGCAAGCCTTTGGGAATGTTCTGCTTTCTCGCGCGGATCTCCACCGGCCCCTGGGGCCGACCCGAGGACTTTGCCGGCCCGCCGGTCAGGAACTGTACCGCCGCCCTGTTTGCTCCTATGTTCCGGGTGGCATCGGAGCCAAAGCTGCGCCGTGCCCCCGTGCCGAGAGTGGTACGCCCGCCCAAGGAGCCCGATACATGATAGATGGTGCCTCAAACGCCGCGCCGCGGATAAACGGCCTTCCCGCGCTTTTCGATCTGAGCGGCCGGATTGCCCTTATTACCGGATCGAGCGGCGGGCTCGGCCTCACCATGGCGCGCGCTCTTTGCGAGGCGGGGGCGTCAGTCATCCTCAACGGGCGCGACGAGACGCGCCTTGCCGGTGCACGGGCGGAACTCGAAGAGCACGGCTTCACCGTGGGAGCCTCGGCCTTCGACGTCACCAAGTCGGCCGAGATCGGCCAAGCGGTGGCCGGTATTCTCGCCGAGCGAGGCCGTATCGACATTCTGGTCAACAATGCCGGAATACAGCACCGCACGCCGCTTCACGAATTCCCGGAAGACGCCTTCAGGCGCGTCATCGAAACCAATTTGACGAGTGCCTTTCTCGTCGGCCAGGCGGTCGTTCAGGGGATGATCGAACGCCGCGAGGGGACGATAATCAATATCTGTTCGGTGCAGAGCGAACTCGCGCGTCCCTCGATCGCGCCCTATGCTGCGTCTAAAGGCGGGCTGAAAATGCTGACCAAAGGCATGGCGCTCGACTGGGGCCGATACGGCATCCGCGTCAACGGGCTTGCGCCGGGCTACTTCAAGACGGAACTGAACAGTGCGCTGGTTTCGGACGAGAAGTTCTCGACATGGCTCGAGCAGAGAACGCCGCTTGGCCGCTGGGGCGATACCGGCGAGCTGGCAGGGGCCGCCGTGTTCCTGGCATCGGCCGCATCGAGCTTCGTCACCGGTCACATACTCTATGTCGACGGTGGCATCACCAGCTGCCTTTGAAACGGGCATTTTTCCATGGCAACCGAAAGAAGGCTGTGAGGACGCGCACCAAGCGCTATGGCAAGCCGGTCGAGGACCTTCCAACCGGTCCGAGGGTCCGGCGACCGGGAAGCGCATCCGGGAGCTGCCGATCCGCATCGACAGCCTTCTTTGATGACTGGGGGAGATATGAGGGGCGACGTTCACATTCGAGATGGCAACCACGTCGCGATCGCAGGGACGAAAATAACGAGTACAGTCAGAGCGGCGAGCGCCACAACGAACGGCAAGACAGCTTTGGAGCCTTCCAGCAAATTCACTCTTGCAATGCCGCAACTGATGAAGAGGCTGGCGCCGACCGGGGGAGTTATTAGGCCGATTGCGAGCCCCATGACCGTTATGATGCCGAAATGGACCGGGTCGATGCCTACCTTCTGCGTAAGGGGCCAGAGGACCGGTACGAGAATGATGATTGCGGCTCCGAGATCCAGAACGGCACCGGCAACCAGATAGAGCGCAAGGATGAGCAGGAGGAGGATCTGCGGATTCGTGGTGATCTGCAGGATCATCTCGGCCGCCTGCTGCGGTATCTGCTCACGGGTAATGATCAGCCCATAGAGTGTTGCGCCGGCGATCAGCAGCATCACGATCCCGGTCGTTATTGCCGCGTCGAGCACGATGCGCGGCAGGTCCCGGACGTGGATTGTACGGTACACCACCATGCCAACAACGAGTGCATATGCGACGGCGATGACGGAGGCTTCCGTCGGGGTGGCGATGCCATAACGAATGGAGCCGATGATGATGACCGGCATGACGAGGCCCCACAAGCTGGCGCGGAAGGCCTTGAGGAACGAGGCGAACTGCGGCTTCGGCCCACGGGGATATCCGGCACCGACCGAGCAGAGCCAAGCCACAGCGATCAGCGTCGCGGCCATGAGCAGACCCGGTACGAGCCCCCCGACGAAGAGCCTGCTGACCGATGCACCGGTCACCACGCCGAATATGATCAGCGGTACCGAAGGGGGAATGAGAACCGAGATGAGCGAACCGGACGCCACGACGGCAGCCGAGAAGCTGCGTGCGAAGCCCTTGTTGACCATTTCGGGGATCATGACGCCACCGATGGAGGATGCCTCGGCGACGGCCGAGCCAGTCATGCCGCCCATAATCGTGCCGCCGCCAATGCTCGCATGGGCGAGGCCGCCGCGCATCCAGCCCAGGGTCGCGTTGGCGAGATTCATGATGTCTCGCGCAATCCCGCTCTTGGACATGAGATGACCTGCCAGCAGGAAGAAGGGAATGGACAGCAGGATAAAGCTGTCGATTGCGGCCGTCATGCGCTGCCCTACCAGCGCCGGTGGGATGCCGCCGTAGAGGATGGCGGCGAGCGAGGCCAGGATCAAGGCAAAGGAAACCGGGACGTTAATGAGAAGAAGGGCGATGAACCCGAGGCCGAGGATTGCCGTCACTGTGTTTTCTCCGAAAGATCGAGCACGCTGTCGCGCTTGCCCGTGATCCAGGCACTGACAATGTCGCAGGCGATCAACAGGGTCATCACGCTGTAGCCGGCATAGATCCACCCCATTGGTATCTGCAGGATCGGCGAGGGCTGGGTCAGCGCGAGGCGGATCAGGGAAATGTTGGTCCAGAACGTGTAGACGCAGAGCGCCAGCACGAGGCCCTCGACCAGCATTCTGGACCAGCGATGAAGCGCCGGGCTGTCGATGTAAATGACGGCGTCGACCGCGATATGCAGCCGGTATTTCCAGGCGAGCCATGCGGCGAGATAGCTCACCCAGACGAAGATGAACCGTGCCAGTTCCTCGGTCCAGTTCAGCGGGTGATGGAAGAAATACCGGGCAACCACCTGCCCGAGGCAGGCGACGACCATGATGGCGACCCCGATGATCAGCAGAGCCTGCATCAGGCGTTCGATCCATTTCCAGCCAATTATGAGCATAAGCGTCCCATCGTTTGAATGGGGCGATGACGCAAGCCTGCGCCACCGCCCGAGAAGGTCGGGTTGGGCCTTGCGCTATTGAACCGACTGGATCTTTTCCAGAAGGGCCGGGTCTATGTTCTGTTGCGACGCCGCAAGATCGCGAAGCGCATCCCGGAACGACGTCGTGTCGATTTCGACCACCGTCATGCCCTTTTCCTTCAGCTTGGCGAGATAATCCTTCTCAAGCTCGGCAGCCTTCTCGCGCTGAAATCCGGTTGCCTCGGCGGCTGCTTCGGAGACGGCCGCCTGCTGTTCCGGCGTCAGGCTGTCCCATTTCATCTTGCTGAAAAGCGCAACATGCGGGCCATAGACGTGTCCGGTCAGCATGAGATGGCTTTGAACTTCCCAGAGCGAATTGACGTAGATGACCGTAATCGGGTTCTCCTGCGCATCAATGACGCCTTGGCCAAGGCTGGTGAAAACCTCACCCCAGACCATAGGCACGGGAGATGCGCCAAGTTTCTCGAAGGCGGCCATGTGCACCGGGTTCTGCATGGTCCGCAGCTTGAGGCCCGTCAGGTCTTCCGGCTTGGAGATTTCCTTCTTCGCCGTTAGGTGGCGCCAGCCGTTCTCCCACCAGGCCAGACCGTGAATGCCCCTGGTGTCAAACTTTCCAAGCAGGTCCTTGCCCACATCGCCGTCGAGCGTTGCATAGACGTGCGGGGAATCTCGGAAAAGGAAAGGCAGGTCGACAATGCCGATCTCCGGCGCAAAGGCCAGAAGCGGGCCGGTCGAGACGACCGCCATGTCGACGGAGCCGAACTGCAGCCCCTCGACCATTTCGCGTTCTTCGCCGAGCTGGCGGTCGGGGTAGACTTCGACTTTCACGTCACCATTCGTCTTTTCGCTCACGAGTTCGGCAAAGCGAACGAGCGCGAAATGCGTCGGGTGGCCCGTCGTTGTGCCGTGCCCTGCCTTGATGACGGTTTCGGCAGCGGCAGGAAGCGCCAGTGTGGTTGCAAGTGCGGCGGCGCACAACAGACGTCTGAACATGAAGATTCCTCCCAGTTGGGCGGGGGTCCTCCTCGGACTCCCCGCGAAGATGTATGCTTATAGGCTTATCATACGAGTGTACTGTGCTCTCGATGATCTTTGGCGTCAGGACGCCCCATTTCCGGGCCGGAAGTTCGGGCGTTACTTGCCTCCCGGTCCGAGATAGGGAGGCGGTGAAGACTTCTATCGCATCCTCCCTCCCGTGCCGGCCACGGCGAGAACGGCGATGATGACGACGCCCTGAAGAATATCCTGGATACCGGGGGGCAACCCCGCAATCTGCAGGGTGGTAACGATCATCACGAGAAGAACCGCCCCGAAGAGCGTGCCCATTGCAGTTGCACTGCCGCCGGCGATCAAGGTTCCGCCGAGCACGACGGCGCCGACGGATTGCAACAGATACGGGGTGCCCATCTCGAGAAATGCACCTGCGGCGTAGCCGGAAAGCAGCATGCCGGTCAGTGCGGAGAGAAGTGCGCTTGTCACGAATGTCGAGCAGACGATGCGGCCGGTGCGGATGCCGGTGAGGCGTGCGGCCTGGACGCTCTGGCCGACCGCGAGCAGCTTTCGACCATGGGCGGAAAAACCAAGCATCAGGCCGATGAGGATGGTCAGGGCCAGTACGATGAGGAAGATCAGCGGGAAGCCGCCGATCTTGGCGGTAGCAAGCCATGCCAGAAGGGGCGGCGTCCCCATGCGCGTCACCATCGCATTCACGACGAGGGTCAGGGATGCAAGGATGTAGCCGGTTGCAAGCGTCGCGATCATGGCCGGGATGCGCATCAGGACGACAAGACCCGCGTTGACGAGGCCTATCGCCAGCGCGGTGCCAAGAACGGCGCCGGTGGCCGCCGGAAGGCCGGCATCGGTGCCGCCTGACATCACGACCGAGATGTAGGCGCTCAAGGTCACGGTGCTCGGGATCGAAAGATCGATGTTGCCGCGGCCCGTCGTGATGACGAGCATCTGGCCAAGGGCCGGAAACAGCAGAAAGGACGCTGAGGTCGCCACGCCCGTCAGGCTGTAGATGCTCAAGCGCTCCGTCAGCATGACAAGGGCTGCCCATAACAGCAGGATGCCGGCAAGCGGCAGGACCCAGCGGCGCTCCGCGATCTGATCAAGCATTTCTGTGCCTCCTGACGAGAAGCGCCTGGAACCCGAGGATCAGGATCAGCAATCCTCCCTGGACGGCGGCGTTTACATCTGTGCTGACCCCGAGGGAGGCGAGAAGCGCGCCGATCAGGGAGAGCGTCACGGCCCCTGCTACGACGCCAGCCGGCGCGATCATGCCGCCGAGCAGCTGGCATCCCCCCATGACGACCGCAGCAATGCTCAGAAGCGTGAAGGATGAGCTCGCATTGATATCGCTGGCATTGTTGGTGGCGGTGACATAGAGCCCGGCCACCATTGCGAAGATGCAGGCGATTGCATAGCGATAGACGGCGTAGCGGACGGGCGACCAGCCCGCACGTGTAAGCGCCGAAGCATTGGCGCCGAACCCGCGCAGGATGGTGCCGAGTGCCGATCCGTCGACGAAGAGCGCGGCCGCGGCCGCGAGGAGGATGAGAGCGAGGGGGGTCGGCAATCCCGGAATGCTCCACGAAAACAGCGCCGTCAGCCATTCCGGACTGCTGCCTCCGGGAGACGCTTGCAGCGTCTGCCCCGTCCCGATCCAGATGAAGGATGCGCCGAGCGTCACGACGATGGCAGGGATGGCGCGCGCCTGGATTAGGATGCCCATGAGGGCATAGCCGGCAAGGCCGGCCATTAGCGCCGCTGCGCCGAGGAAGGGGCTGGCCACCAGCAGCGTAGCGCTGATGACGTTGACGAGGCCGGTAAAGGCGCCCGCGCCAAGATCGATCTCACTGCCGCCCACCACGAACATCTGGGCAAGGGCGATGAGCACGAGCGGCACGGCAGGTGCCAGAAGAAGTTCCAGGCCGAAGGAGGATGCGACCAGCGGGTTCTTCATCGACATCGCGGCGAAGACGAGGATCAGGCTGGCAAACGGGATGGCCTTCATGATCGTGGGGCCGAGACGTCGCGGCGCGTTTCCGTCCTGTCCCGGTTCTTCGCTCGTCTTTCCGTGCTCGGCAAAAGACGATGCGACGATGGTGTCCTCGTCAATGTCCGTTCCGTGCAGTTCCCGGATGATGCGGTTCTTGGAAAAGACGAAGACGCGGTCGCATTCCAGGAATTCGAGATCTTCGGTCGAATACCAGATCACGAGGCGGCCGGCCTTCGCGATCTCTCGCACCAGGCGATAGAAGTCACGCTTCGCCCCTATATCGACGCCGCGAGTGGGGTCGTCGAGCAGAAGGACGTCGAAATCATCAGCGAGTGCCCGGGCAACGAGCGCCTTCTGCTGGTTGCCCCCGCTGAGTTCCAGAATTTTCGAGCCGAGGCGATTTTCATCGAGCCGAAGCCTTGCGGCAAGCGAGGCAGCGGCGGGGCGTTCGACTGCATCGCGAACCGCAGCGAAAGGACCGCGTGCCGCAATGCTGCCGATGGAAATATTCTGCAGCACCGTCCAGAGCGGAAAGACGCCCTCATTGGCCCGATCGCCGGATATGTAGCGGACGCGGCTTCCGGGTTTGAGGCCGCTCGTCCGGGGCTGCGAGAAGAGAGCCTGGAGCAGAGCTCGCTGGCCGCTGCCTTCGAGGCCGGCGAGGCCGACAACTTCACCACTCCGGAGTAGGAGAGCCCCCACCTGTTCCGTTGTGCGGGAGCGATCGAGCGTTACGAGAGCGTCGCCCGTGGCGGCCGCTCCGCTCCGCGCTTCGCGCTGCGGTGTGTCGTGCGCGCCGGGGCCGCCCATCGCCTCCACCATTTGCGGAACGGAGGCTTCTGCCGAAATCGCGCGCCAGACGATCTGCCCGTTCCGCATCGCGATGACGCGGTCCGATACGTCCAGCACCTCCGCCAGTTTGTGGCTGATGAAGATGGTGGCCAGGCCTTCCGACGCTCGCTGCCGGACGTAGCGGCGAAGCTGCGCGCTGCGCTCGGCGCCAAGCGAGGACGTCGGCTCATCGAGGATGAGGAGGCGCAGCGAAGGGTCGGCGGCAACGCGGGCAATTTCGACCATCTGCCGTTCGGCAAGGCTGAGATCGGCGACGAGCGCGCTGGTGGAAACTTGTGCGCCGGGAAAGATCGCCTCGATGCTGGCGCGGGCGAGGTTGTGATAGACGCGGCGCCATAGCGGACGGCGGCCGGCAAGCTCCGGGCGTTCAACGTAGAAATTGTCAGCGACGCTGAGATTGCCGCAAAGCGACAGTTCCTGCCAGACGATCCGGACGCCCTGGCTCTGCGCAACGCGCGCCGAGAACCTGTGGGGATCGAGGGCAGTGCCGTTCCAGTGCACCGAGCCCTCGTCCGGCCGCGTCACACCGCAGACGATGCGCATCAGGGTGCTCTTGCCTGCACCGTTGGCGCCGATCAGGCCGATGACCTCGCCGGGGTGGACGTCCAGCGTGAGATTGTCATTGGCACGGGTGCTGCCATAGGCCTTGCCGATGCCCCGAAGCGAAAGCAATGCGGGTCGGTCACCCTCTGACGGTCGATAGTCCTCAGCTGGGGATATGGCGGCAGTCGGCTGCATGCTAGGTCCTCTTATGTCGCGAGATGTCCCGCCGCGTTGCGAGGGCGGAACATCTCTTCCTGCGCTTTTTACTTTGCTGTCTTGATCAGGTTCTCGTTCACCCATTCCTGGCTGAAGCTCGGGCTGATGATGAGGCCGGGCTTCAGGTCTTTCGCGGTCTCTGCGAGGTTGCTTTCGTCAACGGTGGCAACCGGCATGGTCATCTCCTTGGCGGGCGTCGCGCCCTTGACGATCTCGTAGGCAAGCCAGAATGCGGCGCCGCCGATGCCGGGCGTCGTGTTCATGGATGTCGTCTTGTAGCCCTTGGCTGCCTGTTCGGCCCACCAGATCACGAAATCGCTGGAGCCGCCGCCCTCGATGACCGGGAGCTTTTCAGCATAAGGACCGCCGGCCTGAACGAAGGCCTGCGCGATGCCATAGTCGTCGCTGCCGCCCTGGCCGAGAACCGCGTCCACCTGGCCGAGGCTCGGCAGCACGTTGGCGATTGCCGACTGCGCGACGGATGCCGTGGCTTGCCCGAAAACTTCGGCAACGACCTTGACGTCCGGATTGGCGTCGAGAACGGCTTTCTGGGCGCTGTACATCAGGTTGTCGGGACCGGAACCCTTCACGCCGCGCACAACGATGACGTTGCCTTTGTTGCCGATCAGTTCGAGCGTCTTCTTGGCCTGTTCGGTCTTGTAGCCCGTGAAGTCGAAGGAGAGCTTGTAAGCGCAGTCTGCCGTCAGGAGCGAATCGAACGCGATGATCTTGATGCCGGCGGCGCATGCCTTCTCGGCAAGGCCGTTCAGCGCGGTTTCCGAGGCGGCGTTGATGGCGATCGCATCCACGCCGCGCAGGATGAGCTCCGCCATCTGGCTGTTCTGCTGGTTGACGCTGCCATCGCCGTTCAGCACGACGAATTCGGCGATCTTGCCGTCCGCCTTGGCTTTTTCAGCCTCAGCTGTGAAGGCGTCGACCATCTGGCGGCGCCAGGTGTTGCCGTAGAACGAGTTGGACAAGGCGATTACCGGCTTGTCTGGCGAGGCGACGGCGACCTGAGGTGCTATCGCCAGCATCGAAATCGATGCCAGGCAGGCGAATGTGAAGCTGCGACGCAATGTGGACATGGAGACCTCCCGTTCCGTGTGTCAGGCCGTCTTTCCGCGATCGAAAGACTGCCTGGGTTTCTGCTAAGCTTCCCTTGGCGGATCAGATGTCGCGAACGACCGTAAAATAGGCATCCGTGCCTACCTGGCCGCCCTTGAATGCGATCTCTAGTTGTTCTCCCTCCGTCTTCAGGAATCCGGTGCAAAGCGGCGAGCCGGGGCATGCCGGCAGTGGCGCGAGCAATTCGAGTGCGAGTATGGATAGCTGCTTGATCGCGTGGCTTGACGTGTCGCCACCCGCGACGACGGCTCGCTTGAGGCCGTGGCCACGCACGAGCCCGGCAAGGATCAGTCCCAGCCCCTGTCCGATCAGGTGTCCCTCGAGCCCGGCGACCCGCATGTCTGCAATGCCGAGCGCGGTGTAGAGAAGGGGGCTTCGGCCGCTGCGGAGCACGGTGCTCGCCGCCTCGATGGCGGCTTGAACGGTCGCCTCGGTCTGCGTCGTCAGGGCGGAAGCATCGACATGGATGCCATCGAAGCCGTTGTCGATCGCGTGCCGGATCTGCCGTTCCGTGGTCGGTGAGCAACTGCCGGAGACGACGGCAATCGGCCCCCGGCCGCCCGGGCCCGCAACGGATCGAGCCTCGCCGCTGAGTGGCGTTCCGGCGTCCTTAGCCACGAGCGCGTACTCGACGCCCGAGGAACCGGTGACGAACCGGCACTCTTCTCTGAGCGACCACAGATGGCGGCCCGTTGCGGCCTTGGTTTCCTCGTCGAGCACGTCGAAAAGCAGGATGTCTTCCTGTCTGGCACGTTGCGACAGCTCTTCCGGTGCCAGACCGTTCTTCAGACGCAGGAAGTCGATGAGGCCTATGGACTTGTCCGTCTGGCGGCCGAGATGGACGCGCAGGTCGGCCTCATCCATCGGCGTCACGGGATGACGGCTCATCACGGGATGCCGATCGATACGAAACACGTCCGGCCCGAAATGCGCGTAGAGATTGCCGAAGGCGGTATAGCGCTTGAGTTCCGGCGCGCCGACGACGAGCGGCATGCAGGTCTGCCGGAAGACGGAAGCCGCGATGTCCATCGCCCTGCCGATACTGCCGACGGAGGGGCTGGAATCGAAGGTCGAGCAGACCTTGTAATGGCAGAGGGCCGCGCTGGAATGCTTCATCCATTCGAAGACCGGCGGCAGGTTCTCGTCCATCCACTCCGGCGTTTCGCTGCGGCTGGTGCCGGCAATGCCGATGACCCTTCGGCCAGGGAAGCGTTTCATCTCGTCGGCCGTGGGTATAGCGGTGAAGAGGATCGTGGGCGTGCCACGTGTCGCCAGCGCCTCCATCACATCGGTGGACCCGGTCAGATCGTCGCCGTAGTAGCAGAGCAGGAGATCACCGCTCACGAGACGCCCTCCAGCCGGTGTTTCGCAAGGCCGTAGGGGCCGAGTTCGATGGCTGTCGCACCGTCGACGATGACACGCACCTTTTCAGGGGTGATATTGGCGACGAGCACCGTATCGCCGCCGCCGACGGCGAGAACTCTGCTCGGGTCCGAGCTTTCGACGTGCACGGCGTCACGTCCGGCAAGGGAGCTGATCCATTGTGCCGCCTTGAAGGCCGGAGTCGGGCTTCCCGCTTCGAGAACGCCGAAAGGACCCGTCAGACTGCCGAGCGAAAGCACGTCCAATGATGCGTCGGCCGTCGCCGCGGCATATCCGACCACCCAGGCGGCCGCGAAATCCGTCGGCTGCCGCGGGTCGTCGGCCGTCATCGTCATGCGCCGGCGATCCGGGTTGGCGCTGAGCGATGCGCCATAGGGGTTGCTGCGCATGCCGATGGACGACGGCCCGATCCGGTAGGGCATGTCACCGGCGAAAGCGCGGACGGACGCGGTGATGAAGGGCAGGGCCTCCAGCGTCTCCATCACGCTGCGATCGTCTGCGGCATGCACTAGCGGCGACGTCGTGTGAGTGATGAAGTCAAGCCGATCAAGGGGTGGGCGCTTCCTGTTGAGTTCGGTGAAATAGCTGAACATACCACCGCCGAGCGGTAGGTCCGGGAAGGCCTCTCTTGCAGCCGCATAGACCTCGTCCAGCGCCGGGCAGTCCGGCCATGCGCTACCGGGTGGCGTCGATCTCAGGTCTGGCGCCGGGCTGACAGCGATCGCCGAAAGGCCGAGCCCCGCGTCGCGAACCCGTCGCGCGAGATGGGTCAGTTCAACCCGCGGTGACTGCTCGCAGGCCAGCACATATTCCAGCGTCGCTGCCGCGGGATAGGCCGAGAGGAGGCGGGCATATCCTTCAAGGGCGGAGACGCTGTGCCCGGCCAGCGGGTTGAAGGCAAGGATGAGGTGCTGCGGCGCAATCGCCCTCAGTTGATCGATATTGTCCAGCGTATCCGCCAGGTCCTCCGGACGGACGCCAAGGCCAAAGTCCGGGTTGCGGCCGGCTCTGGCGACGGTCGAGAGGTTGACGGCCTCGTCCCGTTGCGCGTGGGTCTGAACGATGTCCGGCTCCCCGCTGAAGATCACGGTGATTGTCTGGCGCACTGGCACACCTTCGGGGAGCGTGTAGGGCCAGGGCAGGGCGAGGGGGCGGACATAGGTCTTGTAGGAGGCATCCGACCAGTTGCGCTGGTCCTCCATCTCGAACGTGTCGCCATCCATCCGGCACTGCGCCGTCATGCCCGGCGCAATCTCATGGGTGATCGCACGCAGATCGAAGAACGGCTGCGCTGGCGCGATGACATCGGGAAAATGTGCCTCTTCCCTACGGCCGTCCGTGTGTTCGACAACGACCGGCTGCCCTGCCACGCCCACGATGGGGTGGAGGATGCAGAAGCCGCAGCGGTTGGTCACGAAGTCGCCGTTCGGAACGGCCTCGGCATCGAAGACCAGCTTGCCGCCGGCGCTTCCGGAGATATGGACGTCGATGGCGAGGCCGGCGCTATCGCTCTTGCACTCGGCCCTGTAGCGAACAGAAAAGTCGGCCCTGGTTTCCTTGATGCTTAGCCCGGAAATGGCGAGCGCATGATTGCCCCAGTTGGCATCGCGAACGAGATAGGAGATGGCCCGAATCGCTTCCTTGCCATGCCACCGAACGGCACGAAGGTTGCCGTCCTCCAGCTCCACGGACAGTGGTCCGGCTGTCAGGCGCTGGACGGTGCCCGCCTCGTTGTTGCCCGCCTGCGGGGTCGGATAGGCTTCGACCATGTCAGACATCCCTCAACTGGATGGTCGCGCCCGTTGCGGCACTTTCATAGGCGGCATTCACGAGCGCGAAGGTCTTCAGATTGTCGTCACCCGACGTGCTGGGTCTCGTTCCCGCAAGCAGGCACTCTACCCAGTGTTTCTGGATCAGCAGGACGCTCTCCTGCACATTGTGCCAGGGCTTGCTCGCCCAGGGGAGCAGCGGCGGGGAGAGATCGTGTCTTTCGACACCTCCCGTACGGCTGGTGAGCGTGAGCTGGTAGCCGGCAGACAGGCGCAGCGATCCTTCGCTTGCATCGATCTCGACGAGCGTTTGCGGAAAGAGCTCCTCTTCCAGCCTGGTCGCGTAGCTGCAGTCCACAACGGACGTTACGCCGTTTTCGTGGGCCAGCATCATGGTCGCGACGTCCTCGCCGGCGATGTCCGGGTTGACGCGGGCGAGCCGGGCCGTGAGGCCCAGAACGTCGCCGAACAGGAAGCGGGCCACATCAAGGACATGGACGCCAAGATCTTCGACGATGAACCGCTTGCCCGTCGCAAGATAGGGCTGGCCTGCATAGACGTCGAACGCCGACCGGAAGGAGACCCGGCCCCAGAAGGGGCGGCCGATGCGCCCACTTGCAAGAATATCTCTCACGGCCATGAGGGGCGACTGCCAGCGGAAGTTCTCGTGAACCATCAGCGTAATCCCGGCCTTTTCGCAGGCATCGACGATCGCGCGCGCATCCTCGATGGTCGGAGCGAGGGGCTTCTGGCAAATGGCCGGCAGCTTCCTCGATGCGGCCAGTTCAACGAGCGCGCGGTGGCTGGGAGCGGTCGTGCAGATATCGACGAAGTCCAGGGTTTCCCGCTCCAGCATTTCGGCCGCGTCGGTATAGGTGCGGGAAATTCCGAACGCAGCGGCGACCTCCGCAAGCCGCTCGGCATTGGTATCGCAAAGAGCGACGATGTCGGCACTGCCATCACGCGCAGCGATGTCGCGCCAGGCATTCAACTGATTGATCGCGAAAAACCCGCAGCCGATGAGGGCGCCATGCAACATGCCGTTCGTCCTCACGTGATCCGCCGAATGCTTTCGGTCAGCTCATCCCGGTTGAAGATGCGCTTCCAGTCATCCTTCATGAGAACGGGGATGCCGAATTCGATCGCCTTGTTGCAGGCATCGGAAAAAACGCCCGGCGTTTCCTCGAAGATCACGGCGCCGAGCACGTTCATGTGGCCGAGCAGGAAGTCGCGAGCCGCCTCCTTTGGAACCCCTCGCGAAACGCACTCGTCCATCGCCTGGCGCATCACCATGAGCAGGCTGGCGCACAATGTTTCCGAAAGGCCCGGCTCCAGCATCGCCATCTGATCGACGGTGATGCGGTGCGACCGCATGACGGGCGCCCAAATGACTTTGGCGATCTCCTCGCCAAGCGCATAATGCGCCTCCGGTCCCTGCATCAGCGCCGAGACGATGTGCTGCTTTGCAGCCACGCCGCCGAAGAAGTCTCGCTTGGCGGCGGGATCGGTCTCGTCGTTGAAGATCGGTGGATGGCAGGGATGGGTGACGAAATAGGTCAGGTCGTCGCGGTTCGGCAGATGGCCGGCAAAGGGAGCGGCGGCGTCGAGAATGACAAGCATCGTGCCGGCGGCGAGCTTGTCCGCGATCCCGGCAGCGACCTTGCCTATGGCGGTGTCCGGCACGGCGAGAATGACAGCGTCGGCGCCCTCCAGCGCGGCGTCCGCAGGAAGTGTGGAGAGCCCCAGTTCGGTTTGGAGGCGAGCCTTCCCCGCCTCGCTCACTTCCACATGGCGCACGTCGAAACGCGAGCCTTGGAGATTCTTTGCAAGACGGCAACCCATCTTGCCGCCGGCGCCGAACAGGGCAATCGAAGTCATTGGGAGATGTCCTTTCGTTATTCCGTTCACCTGTCTGTCAGCGGACGGACGGTCCGCCGCTCCAGCTTGTCGATGATCCGTGTGCGCAGGCCGTCGATCGCAACGGCGATGAAGATGATGGCCGCGGTTACCAGCGGGTAGATGTACGGGTCGGCATTGATGATGTTCAGGCCGTTCTGCACGGTCTTGATGAGGATCGCCCCGAACACGGTGCCAATCACGCTGCCCCGTCCGCCAAAGAGCGAGACGCCCCCGAGGACGGCCGCCGCGATTGCCGAAAACTCGATCTGGTCTCCATATTTCGGGCCGACTGCACCGATCTGCGTGATCGAGACGAAGCCGCCAATGCCGGCGCAAAGCCCTGCGATGATGAAGCAGAAGAGGACGATACGGCGAACCGGGAGCCCGGCCTTTCGCGCCGCTTCGGTGTCGCCACCGACCGCATAGACCTGACGGCCGAAGGCTGTCTGATGCAGGATCAGCCAGGCGGCCGCAAATACGGCGACGAAGGCAACGATGGCGGACGGAATGCCGAGCACGGAGGCGCGGTTCAGGTCGGTTATCTGGTCGGGAAACATGAGCGTCCGTGTGTTGGACAGCCACATCGCGATGCCGCGCAGGATGAAGAGCGTGGCGAGTGTCACGATAAAAGAAGCCACGCCGAGCCGGGTTACCACGCTACCATTGACCGCGCCGATGACGCCCGCCATCGCCATGACCGCCAGAAGCCCGAGCGGCCACGGAATGCCGGGCAGGTAGATCGCCAGAACGCTCGCCGTGAGATACATGCTCGCGCCGACCGACAGGTCGATCTGGCCCGTAAGCAGCACGAACGTCATCCCGATGGCCAGGATCGCGATCGGGGTCGCCTGTATGACGATGTTCCGGAAGTTGGCGAAGGCGAGGAAGCGGTCGGAGACGAGCCCG
The DNA here is from genome assembly GCF_059070375.1 of Sinorhizobium sp. NCBI lineage: Bacteria > Pseudomonadati > Pseudomonadota > Alphaproteobacteria > Hyphomicrobiales > Rhizobiaceae > Sinorhizobium > Sinorhizobium sp. The sequence goes on along the minus strand of NZ_JCACWC010000002.1, from coordinate 1,118,692 downwards.
AACAGGATCAGGAGAACGATGAAGAGAATATAGGGCGCGTTCTGCAGGAGCAGCAGGACAAGTCGGTTGCCTGTTTTCATGCCTGCACCTCTCTTGGCCCGGAAAGGCCCGTGGCAGAGGTCATTATGGCCTCCCGGTCGAAGTCACGGCGCGCGAAGCTGCCGGTCAGTTCGCCGCGGTTGATGGTGAGGATGCGGTCCGAAAGGCCGATGAGTTCCTCGATCTCGGACGAGATGAGCAGAACGGCGCTTCCGCTCTCAACGAGGCTGTTGATGATGCGGTAGACTTCCTGCTTCGCCCCGACGTCGATGCCACGCGTCGGCTCGTCGAGGATGAACAGGCGAGGCTGGCGGAGAAGCCATTTGCCGATGACGACCTTCTGCTGGTTGCCGCCCGACAGGTGCTTGACCATCGTGTCGTCGACCTTGGCCGTCGAAAGATGCATCGCACGGCCCATCTCGGCCGCGACAGTGCTGATCCGCCTTCGATCGACCAGGCCGAATGCGCCGGCGACTGTCGGCAGCGAAGCGAGCACCATGTTCTCGGCGATCGTGAAATCCATGACGAGGCCCTCGCCACGGCGGTCCTCGGTCAGGAACGCGACGCCGGCGGCCATCGCCGTTGCAGGCGTCGGATCGGCAAGCAGCCTGCCGTCGATGCGGATTTCCCCGCGCGCAAATCGATCGAGGCCGAACAGCATTCGAGCGAGTTCCGATCGACCGGAACCCATAAGCCCTGCGAGGCCCACGACCTCCCCGGCGCGAATCTCGAAGGTGATGTTTTCCGCCACGCCAGGCTGGCTGAGGCCCGAGACGGAAAGAACGATGTCGCTCGTCGGTTTGACGGAGCGCTCCGGGTAGATGGCGTCGATCGACCGCCCTACCATCAGGGAGATGATGCGCTGCACGTCGATCGCAGTTGTTTCCGCGGTGCCTGCGACATGCCCGTCACGAAGGACTGCGATGCTGTCGCAGACCGCCATCACGTCTTCCAGCGCATGACTGATGTAAATGATGCCGATGCCACGGCTCTTCAGCCGGCCGATGATAGCGAACAGGCGTTCGACTTCCGGGCGCGTCAGAGAGGTGGTCGGCTCGTCGAAAATGATGAGCCTGGCATTGCGCGACAACGCCTTGGCAATCTCGACGAGTTGTCGCTCACCCTGGCTGAGTTTCGACACCGGCGTCGATGGCTGGTGCGAAATATCGACCTGCGCCAGGTACTCTTCCGTCTGCCGCCGGATCTGCGCACGGTTGATGAAGGGCAGGATATTTCGCCGGGGGAACCTGTCGATGAAGAGGTTTTCCTCGATCGTCAGGTTCGGGAAGAGGTTGAGCTCCTGGTGAATGAACGCGATTCCGGCCGCCGAAGCATCCTTCGGATCGGCCGGGGCATAGATAGCGCCATCGAGCCGCATACTCCCGGCGTTCGGCTTGTGGACCGCGCCGAGGATGTTCATGCTGGTCGACTTGCCGGACCCGTTTTCACCGACAAGCCCCAGTGCCTTGCCCTTTTCGACCGAGAAGCCGACGCCGTGCAAGACGGTTACCCCGAAGAACGATTTGGTCAGGCCTTCGACTTCCAGAAGTTTCGTCATCGCCCGTCCTATCGGTTTACCAGGAGGTGATGGCGAAACGTGTCGACCGTCGCTGCAAGCAGGATGACGCCGCCCTTTATGATGTAGATCATGAAGAGCGACGACCCGAGCAGCTTCATCGACGTGTCGATGAGCAGCAGGAAGAGCACGCCGAATACCGTCCAGACGATCTTGCCCTTGCCGCCGAAAAGGCTCGTGCCACCGATGACCACCGCGCCAATGACGTCGAGCAGGATGTTCTCGCCGGCGATCGGGGAGCCGGTCTGCATGCGCGAGGCGTACATCATCGCTGCGACGGAGGCGCAGGCGCCGCTGATGAGGAAGGTCAACAGGATGGTGCGGCTGACCGGCACGCCGGAAATCCGGGCGGCGCTGGAATTTGCGCCGACCGCATAGACCCACCGCCCGAACTGTGTGTGCGACAGCAGGACATGGGCAGAAAGGCCGATAAATACGGCGAGTGCCACCGTGTAGGGAACGCCGAGGACGGCCCCGGTCGCAAAGGACGTGAAGCCCTCCGGAAGATTTGCGATGGAGGACGATGTCGAATGGAAGGTCACGTACCAGATTGCGAGACCTGCGAAGAACATTCGCGTGGCAAGCGTGACGATGAAGGAGGGCATGTTGAGCTTCACGACGGAGAGCCCGTTGACGGCGCCGACCAGCACCCCGACGGCCAGCATGGCGACAATTGCGGCGGGAACGGCGAGGGCGGAGCCCGACAGATAGCCGTCCGTGCCCGTCATCACCGAGGCGCCGACGACGGCGGCCATGGAAATGATCGCGGTGATGGAGAGGTCGATGCCGGCAATGATGAGGACGAAGGTCTGCCCGATGCCGACGACCAGCAACGGCATCATGTCGCCCAGAATGTTAGACGCCACCTCCCAGGAAAGGATCTCGGGCACGAAAGGGTAGATTGCCGCTACGTAGACGACGCAGAGGACGAGGACGAAATATTCCGAGAGAAGGATTTTCGCCCAACGCAGTGCTCTCGGTCGCTCAGTAGGTGCCGCAAGCGTGTCGCTTGACGCTGAAAGTGGCATTTCGGCCTCGTTGTCGAACTCATCGAATGGTGGGCGGACACGCGGCTCCACCTGTCTGCTATGGACTGCAGCAGGAGGAGCCGCGCCGCCCGGGAGAATTGTGGCGGACCGGGAGATCGGCGGAACGCGCGTCCGCGTGCCGGAAGCCCGGAAATCAGCCGGGGTTCTTTTCCTTCCAGAGAACGTAGCCCCACATCTCGGCCGCCTTCTCGCTCATGTTGGCCTGGGTGATCGCGAAACCGGGATCGAGGAGCAATCGATCGACCGTCTTGCCCTCCTGCAGGTCCAGAATGGCCTGGATGGCGAGTTCGGTTTCGAAGAACAGGTTCTGAACGCCGCAGGCATCCATGTAGCCGTCCTTCATCAAGGCATAGGCATCCGGGAAACCGTCGAAGCCGGTGAAGATGACGTGGCCTTCTTCGCCGACCTTGTGCCACTTGTCCGCAGATTTCAGCGCCTGCTGGATCTGCGGGATCAGGAAATCCGATGATGTGAACAGGAACGAAATGTCTGGATTGGCCTGCAGGGCATTGGTCAGGCCCGCAAACGCGGTATCGGCGTTCCATTCCGTCGGGATCTTGGCGACCACCTCGATCGTGTCGGCGAACTGGGCGACCGCTTCTTCGAAACCGTCGCGGCGCTGGATGGCGTTGGGATCGCCGAGATCGCCGATCAGGATTGCGGCCTTGTGCTTCTGACCGGATTTCTTCGCCACCTCGCATGCGTAAGTCACGGCATCGCGCGCGATCTTCTGGTTGTCCGCCTGAATGGCGACCGAGAAAGCCTCCGTCTTGGCCGGCGGGCGGTTGAAGTGCACCATCGGGATCTTGGCCTCGTTTGCAGCCTTGATCGCCGGGATGACCGCGTTGGAATCCGTCTGTACAATGATGATGCCGTCTACCTTGCGGGCGATTGCTGCACGAACCTGCTCGAACTGCTTGTTGTCGTCCTGGTCGGAGATCGCTTCCATGATCTCGAAGCCGCGCTTCTTGAGATCGTCGCGAATGATCTGAATGCCCGCCACCCAGAATTCCGAGTAGAGCCCGTCGAAAAGGACGGCAATCGTCTTCTTGCCCTGCGCCCGGACAGCAAGGGTCATGCCGCTCGTCGCCGCAAGCCCTGCCAGTGTGGCGACGGTGAATTCACGTCTTGTCAGTGTCATTGCGCTCTCCTCCCAAAGAACTTGTTCAGATGGCACCGCCATCTACCGATCGGGTTCTCCTCAATCGTGTACGGCTGGACGTTAGGTCATCATATATGTAATGTCAATCTTGCTCCACGCCTGTTTGCCGCGGAGATTCGGATTGCTATGAAGAACGCGGCAAGGTGGTTGCGCCGTCTTTGGAGAGTCGAATGGAGCCAGTTCAAAAAAAGAAGCTTTACGTCGAGGTGCTCGACCGGCTGATGGAGGCGATCTCGACCTCTGAGTTTCCGCCTGGTTCGCAGCTCCCTTCGGAAAAAGAGCTGATGAACATGATCGGCGTCGGGCGCCCCTCGATTCGCGAGGCCATGCTGGCAATGCAGCAAATGGGCCTGATAAAGATCTCCCACGGGGAAAGGGCGCGCGTCATCAACCCCACGCCGGACGTCATCGTTGCTCAGATCTCGGCGGCGATGATCATGATGCTGGCCACCAATCCCAGGGGCTTGCAGGAGTTGAAGGAGGTGCGGCTCCTGCTCGAAACCGGTCTGGTGCGCGTCGCGACACGGCGTGCGACGGCGCGCGACCTCGATCGTCTCGCTGACTCCATCCGTCAGCTTCAGGAGGCTCGGGGCGACCAGGCGCGCTTCGTCGCTGTCGATATGCAGTTCCACGTGATCATCGCCGAGATGAGCGGAAATTCGATGATCGCTGCCGTTTCGAAAGGCATGCTCGACTGGCTTTCGCGCTTCAAGCGCGATCTCGTCGCCATGAAAGGCGCGGAGCGCCTGACGATCGAAGAGCATGAGCGCATCTACAAGGCAATCGCCGGCGGCGACGCGGAGGCCGCCGCTGCGGCGATGGCCGAGCACATCGATCGGGCAAACGAGCTCTATTCGAAACTGAAGACCTCCGCACAGCCTTAAGCGCTCAAGCCGGCCTCAACAAAATTCGTGGCCGGCAAACTCATATGATGACATAAACTCTTTTTGGTGCTACTTCCTCCGTATAGTCATGCGGTCAGCGCCAGGAAGTGCCCGTGGAATCTCGAATTGTCGCCACCTACCTCATTGAAACGCGCTATCCGCTGGAGGTTGCCGCGGCCGCCATGGCCGGTGAGCAGTCGAGCGGAACCTTCCGTCCCCTTCCGGGCGAGACCCCGGAGCTCCTGAGCCGGTACGGGGCGCGAGTCGAGGCGATCGACGATCTTGGCGAGGCGGATGTCCCGTCCCTGCCTCATTCCCGTCCGCCCAAGGGTCATTCTTCTGCCCGGCCGCGGCGCGCCAGGGTCACCCTGTCCTGGAGCCTCGACAATACGGGCACGATCCTTTCTTCCGTCTGGTCCACGGTGCTCGGTAATCTCTTCGAGCTCCACCACTTCTCGGCGATGAAGCTTCTCGATCTCGTGCTGCCGGACGCCTTCGCCGATGCCTATCCTGGGCCTGCCTTCGGCATCGAGGGGACGCGGCGGCTGACCGGTGTCACCGGCCGACCGATCATCGGCACGATCATCAAGCCGAGCGTCGGGCTGACGGTCGAGGCGACGGCTGCGCTTGCAGACACGCTCATCTCCGCGGGACTCGATTTCATCAAGGACGATGAACTCATGGGTGATCCGCCGCACTCACCGTTCGCCGAGCGTTTCGGTGCCGTCATGGACGTTATCGACCGCCATGCGGACCGCACCGGCCGCAAGGTCATGTTCGCCGCGAATATTTCCGGTGACATGGACCAGATGCGCCGTCAGCTGGACCTGATTGAAAAGCGTGGCGGCACCTGCGCCATGCTCGTCCTCAACTCGGTCGGCCTGCCGGGCGTCATCGACGTCCGGCGCCACTCTTCAGTTGCAATCCATGGACATCGCGCCGGCTGGGGTCTCTTCAGCCGCTCCCCCGATCTCGGCCTCAGCTACACCGCATACCAGAAGTTCTGGCGCCTGGCGGGAGTCGACCACATGCATGTCAACGGCCTGTCGAACAAGTTCTGCGAAACCGACGCCTCCGTCATCGACTCCGCCCGCTGTTGCCTGACCCCGATGTTTTCCCGTCCCGACCGCCCGGACACGGTGATGCCCGTCTTCTCCTCCGGTCAGTCGGCGGTGCAGGCGGAGGCGACCTATGCCGCGCTTGGAACCAACGATCTCATCTATTGCTGCGGCGGAGGCATCATGGCCCATCCGGGCGGGATCGCGGCAGGCGTGCGCAGTCTTCAGGAGGCATGGGAGGCGGCCGCCAGGGGTGTTCCCGCCCGCGACTACGCGGCAACGCATCAAGACCTCGCCGCAGCGCTCGAGACCTTCGGCGCGGGTGCCGGACGATGACAGTTCACGAAGATACCGGCGCGCAACATCGAAGCGCCGGAGCAACATGGGAGAGAAACGATGACGATTTCTGTGGCAGTGCTCGGTGCAGGCGGCAAGATGGGATTCCGCGTCACCCGCAAGCTTGTCGAAGCGGGATATGACCTTCGTGCCGTCGAGATCGGCGATGCCGGCCGCGACCGCCTGTTGGAGGCGAACATTAAGCCGGTTACGTCGGAAGAGGGCATTCCCGGCGCGAAGGTCGTGGTCATGGCGCTGCCCGACAACATGATCGGGGAGGTCGCGCGGCAGATTTCGCCGATGCTGCAATCCGGCGCGATGCTGCTTATCCTCGATGCCGCGGCACCCTACGCGGAGGACCTTCCGAAGGATCGTCCCGACCTCACCTACTTCGTCGGCCATCCTTGTCATCCGCCGCTATTCAACGACGAGACGGAATGGGACGCGCGGCGGGACTATCACGGCGGCATCGCCAAGCAGTCGATCGTATGTGCGCTGATGCAAGGACCGGAGGAGCACTACGCGCTCGGCGAGGAAATCTGCAAGGCCATGTGGTCGCCGATCATCAACAGCTACCGCGTCAGCGTGGAGCAACTCGCCATCCTGGAACCGGGACTGTCGGAAATGGTTGCCATGCCGTTCGTCGACACGATGGTCGAGGCGGTCGAAGAATGCGAGAAGAAGTACGGTATCCCGCGCGAGGCCGCGCTCGATTTCCTGATCGGCCACCTGAATGTCGAGATCGCCATGTGGTTTGGATATTCACCGAAGGTGCCTTCCGATGCAGCGCTACGCCTGATGCGTTTCGCCAAGGGCGTCGTGGTGAAGGACACCTGGCGCGACGCGCTTTCGCCTGCGAGGGTCAAAGAAGCATCTGAACTCATCGTTTACGGCAAGGGGGCCTGACGCTGGTTTCCAACTCTCGCATCGTTTCGGTTTCGACGGCGCTCTTCGACGGCTACCCCATGGAGATGGCAGTCGAGGAGATCGCCGACGCCGGTTGCCTCCACGTAGAACCAGCCTTCATCAAGGGCTACGTCGATTTCGATGAAACAGCGTTCTCGCCTTCGGCGGCCGCGCGCCTCAGCAACCTTGCGGTTGCCAGAGGGGTGCGCATCCACGCGGCCTCGGCACATCTGGACCTATCGGAGCCGGATGCTGCGGCGGCCCTGATCCGGCGGCTCGATTTCGCCGCCGATCTCGGTGCTTCATTCCTGATCACCAATTCCGGACCGGCAGGCAAGCGCGATGCCATCAGAGCGACGGTAGAGGCAGTGATCCCCCAACTGGAGGCAAGCGGCCTCACCCTCGCTCTCGAGAACCCGGGACACGGAAGCGGCAATCTCACGGGTATCGTCTCTGATGCGGCCATTTTCCTGGGCGAAATCGGGTCACCGCGCGTCCGTCTCAATCATGACACGGGAAATGTCTTCACCTACAGCAGCGAAGCACGCCAGCCTGCGGAGGATCTCGCCGCGGCGCCGAATTTGGTGGCGCATGTTCATCTGAAGGACGTGAAGTCTACGAATGAGGGCTGGGTGTTTTGCGCACTCGGCGATGGCGACGTTGATCTTGCGAACTACTGGTCGGCGATGCCCGTAGGTCTCCCCGTCACCATCGAGCTCCCACTTCGCCTTGGCCGGCCACGGCGAGCTGATCCGCAGAGGTATCCAAGGCCGCTGGACCTTGCCACGATACGAAGAGAGCTGACAGCCTCACTTCGGTATATAGGCACCCTTGAGGCTGTTCCGGACTGATTGGCGGACGTTTTATCTGTTGTGCCTGGCTCGTCGCTGCGTTCAAAGCTCACCTTGGCCGTTGAAGTGGTGGCTGAGAATGGTTTTCTTCAAAATCGTATGCCGATCATCCTTGATCCGTCAGTGATGCCGGGACTGAACATCTAATCCCGCAGCGACACCCATACCGGCGCGTGGTCGCTCGCTCCTTCAAGCGCACGGATCTCCCGGTCGATGCCGGCGCCGGTCAGGCGGCGCCGGAGCTTGCGGCTCAAGAGAATGTGGTCGAGGCGAAGGCCGGCGTCGCGCTGCCAGCGGTTGCGGCGGTAGTCCCAGAAAGTGAAGAGCTGATCTTTCGGGTGGATCTTGCGCAGCGCGTCGAGCCAGCCCTGATCGATAAGGCTCCGGAAGGCTGCGCGGCTTTCCGGCTGGACGAGGGCGTTGTCGTCATAGGAGCGGGTCGGATAGATGTCGCGCGGTTCCGGAACGATGTTGTAGTCGCCGGCGAACACCACCGGCACCCCCGTCTCGAGCAGCGCGGCGGCGTGCTGGTTGAAGCGCAAGTGCCAGGCGAGCTTGTAGTCGAATTTCGGCCCGGGCTGCGGATTTCCGTTGGGCGCATAGAGCGACGCGATGAGGATGCCGTTCACCGCCGCCTCGATGTAGCGGCTCTGCGTATCCGAGGGGTCCCCGGGCAATCCGGTTCGCGTGAGCACCGGCTCGCAACCGCGGGCGAGAATGGCGACACCGTTCCAGGCGGCTTGGCCCCGCCAGACGGCGCCGTAGCCGGCTTCTTCGATCGCGGCCTTCGGAAACTGTCCGTCCGTCGCCTTGAGCTCCTGCAGGCAGACCACGTCCGGCTCGGCCGCAGCGAGCCAGGTCAAGAGGATGTCGAGCCGCTTGTTCACCCCGTTGATGTTGAAGGTCGCGATCTTCATGAGGAGCTCAAGGGGCGAGGCGATCCGCCCATCTCGCAACCGCCTCGGCCAGCGTCTTCAGGTGATCCGCGGTCGAGAAGCCCGAGACCTTCTTGCGTGGCTTCAGGTCGTGGTCGCCGTCCTCCAGCCAGAGAAGTTCGATCCTGTCGGAGAGCGCGTATCGCGAAACCTCGTCGCGGGTGCCGAATTCGTCGCGGGTCCCTTGGCAGATCAGTGCAGGCGTCTTGAGATCGGCGAGATGCCGGGTGCGCAACTGCTCCGGTTTTCCGGGGGGATGGAAGGGATAGCCGAGGCAAAGGAGCCCGGCGATCTTCCCTTCGGCATGAAGGTCGTCGGCGACCATGCTGGCGACGCGACCGCCCATGGACTTGCCGCCGATCACGAGAGTGCCTTGGGCGCCGAGTTCGGCAATGGCCGCGCGATACTCCGGATTGAGGGTTTCCGCACGCGGCGGGGGCTTGCGTCCGTCGGCAGTGCGCCGCGCTGCCATATAGCCGAACTCGAAGCGGGCGACGCGAAAGCCCACCCCTGCAAGCGCCAGGGCGGCCGCGGTCATCGAGGTCGAATCCATCGGCGCGCCGGCTCCGTGCGCGAGGAGAATGGTGACGGCCGCATCGCCCGGCCCATCGAACAGGAATTTTCCGTGCATGTCAGCCAGCCGTTCTGGAGAGGAGATGCAGGTTCACGAACTGCACGCCGCGTTCTGCGGCGCGTGCCCATTCGGAATGCTGATCGAGCTCGAGGTAACGCGTCCACCAGCGGCGGGCCTCAGCGAGATTGCCGGCATCGAACTCCAGCTTCGCCAGATTGAAGATGGCATCGGCGTAATCGCCATCGATTTCGATCGCTCTCCTCAGATGCCGCCTGGCCGTGTCCGTGCGGCCGCGTTCGCCCATCAGCCCGGCCAGGTTGAACCAGGCCTCGACGAAGCAAGGATCGAGCTTGATGGCGCGGACATAGTCCTGGGCCGCTTCGGCCTCCCGCCCCGCGGCCCTGAGGCAGTTGGCTCGGTTGAAGGCTGCAACCTCGTCGGTGCGGTCGATGCCGAGATAGCGCTGGTAGAACGCGGCCGCCTGGTCGTATTCCCCCGCTTCTTCGGCCGCTTCGGCCTGAGCGAACAGATCTTCGAGCGCCTCCTCGTCGGGAGAGCCGATGTCGAGCAGCAATTGACCGTCGAGCTCGCTCAGGCCTTCGGCGCGTCGCGCATAGATCGCATCCTTGCGTTCATGGTGCAGCGAGAGCGCCGTGAGGGAGGCAACGTTTCCGGAGCGGTGGACCGAGCGCGCGATCGCGCTCCAGCCGGCGCCGCTAGCCATCAGGCCGGCATATTTTCTGGCGAGGATCAGATCGCGGAAGGAATAGGGCTCGCCGTCATGCTCGAAAGCGTCGAACAATGACAGAAGATCGAGGTAGCGCGGGGAGATGCCGGACTGGTCGACGAGCGATTGCCGCGTCAGCGCCGATGTTTCCGGGGCGCTCGCAAGTCCGAGCAGGCGGAGGAAGCCGTTCTCGCTGAGCACGCACCGACGCTGCCCGCTTTCGCTGTCGAAGCGGGCCTCGATCTCCGCTTCGGACGCCTTTGCGAGCAGCCCGCGCCCGAAGACCACGAACTTCGTCTGCCTGTTGACACCGCGCCTGAGGTGTCCGCCCTGGCGCTCGACCTCGCGCGCCGCCAGCCGCCGCGGAAAGGCGGCGAGCGCGCCCACGATACCGAATGTCCTACCGGCAACCGCCATCAGGCTTTCTTCTTGGCCGCGGGTTTTGCCGTCACGCGTTTCGCCGCCGCGGCTTTGGCAGCGGGCTCCTTTGCTGCGGGCTCCGCCTTGGGCTTGCTCCTGGCCGGCGGTTTGGCCTGCGAAAGGCTCGCCTTGAGGGCATCCATGAGATTGACGACGTTGCCGCGTTCGGGCGCCTGCGCGATGATCGGCTTGTGACCCTTGAGCTTCTCGCGGATCATCTGCATCAGCGCGACCTCGTAGCGGTCTTCGTACTGCTTCGGATCGAAGGTCGTCGTCTTCTGCTCGATGAGCGCTTCGGCAAGCTGCAGCATCTCGGGATCCGGTTTGCCCACCGGAATGTTGCCGAAATAATCCGCCGTGCCGCGCACCTCGTTGGGATTGCGCAAGGTGCAGACGAACATTCCGGTCTCGCGCGGACCGATGGTCACTACCCTTTCGCGGCTGGACAGCACGAGGCGGGCGATCGCGAGCTTCCCGCTTCGGCGCAGAGCTTCACGCAGGACGACGAAGGTTTCCTCGGCCATGGCCCCGTCCGGCGCCAGATAATAAGGGGCGTCCTGGTAGATGACGTCGACAGAATCGGCATCGACGAAAGCCTCGATGTTCATGGTGTGATTGGATTCGATCCGGACGCTTTCCAGATCCGAGTCTTCGATGATGATGTATTTCTTGTCTTCGTATTCGTAGCCCTTCACGAGGTCCGAACGCTCGACGAGGCCGAGCTCCGGATCGACGGGCTTCATGTTGATCCGGTTATGGGTGTCCTTGTGAAGCTGATTGAAGGAAATGCGCTCGCTTGCGCTGGTGGCGGGGTAAAGCCTCACCGGACAGCTCACGAGACTCAGTCTGATATAGCCCTTCCAACTTGCCCTGGGTGCCATGGTTGTCTCCTACGCGGCACTACGATCACATCTGCCAGAGCGGGATGAGGAAAATGCATGCGGTCTCCGCCTGCATCCCGCGCTCAACGACTACAGTATAGACAGATCCCTCGCGAAGTCGTCGATATCGACCCAGGGATCGCCGGACGTGGCCAGAAGGCCCGGCAGCGAAGAATAGTTCAAATCCGCCGGAGCGTCGATAGTCTCCAGGTCCGCCCAGCTGAGCGGGGTCGAAGCGGGCAGATTGGTGCGGGCGCGCAGCGAATAGGGGGCCGCCCAGGTATGGCTGCGGGCGTTGCGATGGAAGTCGATGAAAATGCGCCTTACGCGGTTGTCCTTGCCCATGGTGGTGGTGAAGGTGTCCGGAGCGGTGGCCGCGAGACGGGTCGCGAGCGCGCTCGCCGCCTGATGGAATTTTTTCCAGTCGAGCTTCGGCACGACCGGTACGACGACGTGCACTCCCCTGCCGCCCGATGTCTTTACGAAGGGCACGAGGGCAAGCGCCTCGAGTTCGGCCTTGATGTGGATCGCGGCCTCGACCACTTCGCGCCAGGCGATGCCCTCGCCGGGATCGAGATCGAAGACGATGCGATCCGGCTTGCCGAGCAGCTTGCGTGTCGTTCCCCAGTTGTGGAATTCGACGACGCCGAACTGCGCCAGCGCCAGGTATCCTCTCGCGTCCTCGACCGACAGGTATGTTTTCGCCTCGCCTTCCGAGTTGGTTGCCTGGAACGTCGCGACCGAAGGCGGCATGCCGGTAAAGGGATGCCGCTGGAAGAAGCAATCCTGCGTCCGGCCGGTAGGGCAGCGTACCAGCGAAACGGGACGGCCGAGAATATGCGGCAGCATGAAATCCCCGATCATCGCGTAGTAGACGGCGAGGTCGAGCTTGGTCGGGCCGGACCTGCCGAAGAGCCGCCGGGTCGGGTTGGTGATCGATATGCCTGCGAGGTCCGCGTCCGAGATCAGGCGCTTTCTCGACATGGAAACCGGCGTCGACAGCTCGACGTCGCGCAGCCCCTTGAAGACGGCGTGCCGCAGGACGTTGTCGGTTGTCCGGTTGCCATAGTGGATATGCGCCCGGAGCAAGGGCCGCACCCAGATGATCTCCCGGGGCGCTCCTTCGAGCGTTGCGGCGCCGGCCCGCAAGGGCTCGAGCCCCACCAGCAACTCCTTGAGCATCTGCGCGTCGAAGCCGGTTCCGACCTTGCCGCGATATTCCAGCTCGCCGTCGGCCCACTCTCCGAGGGCAAGCGACGCAATGCCCTCGGCCGCCTCCGAAACGGTGTAGCCGACGATCACGAAATCCTCCGCCTTCAGCGCCTTCGTCTTGGTCCAGGTCTTCGACCGGCCGCTTCGGTAGGGGGCGGAGATGCGTTTGGAGACGATCCCTTCCAGGCCCATCTCGGAGGCCCGGTCGTAAAGCGCGCGCCCTTCGCCCACCACATGATCGCTGAACTGGATCGCCGAGCGGCTTGGGATCTGCCCTGCAAGCAATTTCTTCAACAGTGCCTTGCGCTTCTCGAGCGGGACGTCGAAAAGATTCCAGCCGTTGAGATGCAGGAGGTCGAAGGCGTAGAAGACGAGGCTGTTGCCGGCGCCGGTGGAAAGCGCATCCTGCAACAGCGCGAAGCGGCTGACCCCCGTCTCGTCCAGCACGACGATCTCGCCGTCGATGACGGCATCGCGGCACGGCAGCCGCCGGAAAGCCTCCGGCAGGTCTCCGTAGCGCTTCGTCCAGTCGAGCCCGCCGCGAGTGACGAGGCGCACCTTTCCTTCCGCAATGTGGGCCATGGTGCGATAGCCGTCGAACTTGATCTCGTGCAGCCAGAGCTCGGGCTTTTTCGCGTTCTTTTCGGCTTCAGGGGGGAGAATCGTCTGTGTTGCGAGTTGAGGTTCGATGCGTTCGGCCGGTGCGCCCTTGGCCGCACCGGCCAGCGCCCCGGGATTGAGCTTGACCGGCTTTGCCGGTGCCTTCGGCTTCTCCACCAGTTCCTCGATCCGCCGGCCGGATTTGACGCTTTCCGGCCGGGCGGCAAGGATGTCGATCGATGTGTCGGCGGCCGGATCGCGCTCCTTGAAAAGGAGCCAGTTGCGATGATCCTCTTCGCCCGGGCGAGGCTTCAGACGGGCCAGCATCCATCCGCCGTTGAGCTTCTCCCCTGCCAGGCGGAACTTGAAGGCGCCCTTGCGCAGGTCGTCTTCGACATCGCCCATCGGCGCCCAGACGCCCTTGTCCCAGACGATCATCGGTCCGCCGCCATATTCGCCTTCGGGGATCACGCCCTCGAAGTCGATATAGTCGAGGGGATGGTCCTCCGTCTCCACCGCTAGCCGCTTGTCGGCCGGGTTGAGCGACGGACCCTTCGGCACCGCCCAGCTTTTCAGGACGCCGTCGACCTCGAGCCGCAAATCGTAGTGGTCGGCGGTCGCATGGTGCTTGTGCACGACAAATCGGTTGCCGCCGCCGGTCAGATTTCCGACCGGCTCCGGCGTCTTCGAAAAATTCCGCTTCTTGCGGTAGGCCTCCAGCTTCGGCGTCGCCATGCACCCAAGCTATGGCGGATCACGGCAGGCTGCAATATCAGGCGAGCCTGCCCGGATTGCCGAGCGTCATATGGCGGTTCACGTCCTTGTAGAGCAGATAGCGGAATTTGCCCGGTCCGCCGGCATAGCAGGCCTGCGGGCAGAAGGCCCTGAGCCACATATAGTCGCCGGCTTCCACCTCGACCCAGTCGTTGTTGAGGCGGTAGACGGCCTTGCCTTCGAGCACGTACAGTCCGTGTTCCATCACATGGGTTTCCATGAACGGAATGACGCCGCCGGGCTCGAAGGTCACGATCGTGACATGCATGTCGTGGCGCATGTCGGAAGGATCGACGAAGCGGGTGGTGGCCCAGCGCCCGTCCGTTTCCGGCATGGGCGAGGGGGGGATGTCGCGCTCGTTGGTGACGATCGGTTCGGGAAGGGGAACCCCGTCGACTTCCTCATAGGCCTTGCGAATCCAGTGGAATCGCGTCGGCGCACCGGATTCGTTTCTGAGGCTCCATTTGGTGCCCGGCGGAATGAAGGCATAGCCGCCGGACTGCATCAGATGCGTCTCATCTCCGAGCGTCAGATGGAACTCGCCGTCCACCACGAACAGCACGGCCTCGGCGCGGGGATCCGTCTCCGGCCGGTTGCTGCCGCCGGAAGGGCCGACTTCCATGATATATTGCGAGAAGGTCTCGGCGAAGCCGGAAAGCGGGCGCGACAGCACCCAGAGCCGTGTATTCGTCCAGAAGGGCAGATAGCTCGTCACGATGTCGCGCATGACGCCCTTCGGAATGACCGCATAGGCCTCGGTGAAGATGGCGCGGTCGGAAAGCAGGCTGGTCTGAGGCGGGTGGCCGCCTTCCGGAAAATAGTAGTTCTTCTGCATGTGAATCCCATCGAATGCCAGGTGAAACGGGTTCTTCCGCCTCTCCACCAGAACTTTACAGGCTTGATCCGCGATACGTCCAATATATTGTTCCACTCGATCCAGAGGAATGATGTATCGATAGGACTTCGCGATGGAGCTACGTCACCTGCGCTATTTCGTTGCTGTCGCCGAGGCCGCCAGTTTCACGGCGGCAGCGAGGAGTCTCAACATCTCCCAGCCGCCATTGAGCCAGCAGATCAGGGATCTGGAGGCGGAAGTCGGCACGCGGCTGTTCGAGCGTTCCAGCCGCAATGTCGAACTGACCGAGGCGGGCGCCGACTTTCTCGAACACGCCCGGATGATTCTCGGCCAGGTGGAGCATGCGACCCGCCAGGCGCGCGCCATCGGTTCCGGGCAGGTAGGAGCGCTGAACATTGCGACGACCGGCTCGGTGCTGCTGGGGCCGTTGTCCAACCTGATCGCGCGGTTCCGGGATGCGTGGCCCGGCGTGTTCGTCCGTATCCATGAAATGGACCCCGAGGCGCAGGAGGCGGCCTTGCTGTCCCATCGCACCGACCTCAGTTTCGTGCGCAGGCCTCGAAACCATCCGGATCTCGTCGCGAATGTCGCCTGGCATGAGAAGGTGGGTATCGCCTTGCCCGAGCACCATCGCCTGGCGGATTTCGGGAAAATCGCGCTCGGCGACCTGCGGCAGGAAAGTTTCGTCTTCCTGCGGCTCGCGGACTCCCGCTTTGCCCGCTACCTGCATGATTGCTGCGTGGCGGCGGGATTCGTACCTGATATCACGAACGAGGTCGTGGAATCCTATTCCCTCACCAGCCTCGTTGCCGCGGGGCTCGGCGTCGCACTCGTCCCGGAATGCATCAGGACTCTTTCGCGACCGGGGGTCGTCTACCGGCCGCTCGCCGACCCCGCGCCGGAAGCCGACGTGTACGTCATCAGCCGGCCGAACCCCGGACCCGTCATCGCAGCATTTCTGGAGGCCGCGCAAGGCTCGCCGGGCAAAAGGATCGATGCCGGGGTGAGATAGGTCGAGGTCGAGCCGCTTGCCCTCGCTTCCGCTTCCGCGTTCTGCCTGCGGCATCCGCCGCGGATAGGGCCTTCGAAGCATGGCGCACCAGACCAACTGGATGCGGAGCGCCTTCAGCCTTCCTCCGGCCTATGCCCGCCGATCGCGCGCGTCAATTCGTCCGCCGTGCGGCGCACGGCGGGGCCGAGGATGCCGAGTCTCTCGTCGTCGATACGGACGGTGGGGCCGGAGATCGAGATGCCGCCGATCGCCTCGCCGTACTCGTTGAAGAGCGGGGCTGCGATGCAGCGCATGCCGAGCGTGTGCTCTTCGTCATCGACCGACCAGCCGCGAAAGCGGATCTCCTGAACATTGCGTATCAGGTCCTGCAGCGTGGCGAGCGTCCGACCGGTAAAGCAGGGCAGCGTTCTGCCGCTCAAAGTCTTGGCGATCTCCGTATCGGACCAAGTCGACAGAATGGCCTTGCCGATGCCGGAAGCGTGGATCGGGCCGCGCCGCCCGGGACGGAAGAAGGCGCGCATCGGCGCGTGGCTTTCGACCTGGGAAATGAAAACGACGTCGCCGTCTTCCTCAATGCCGATATTCGCCGTCTCGCCGCTTTCGTCCATGAGCCGCTTCAGGAAAGGACGGCTGATCGTGCCGAGCTTGCGGAAGCGCAGGAAGGCGTTGCCTATCTCGAAAGCCTTGACGCCGACGGTCCACGTGCCGGCCTCAGCGTCGTTCGCCACCATCCCGTGCTGGGCGAGCGACGTCAGCAGCCGGTGCACGGTCGAAGGCGCCATGCCTGAGCGCTCCGAAAGCGCGGTCAAGGTTGAGCCGTCCCCTTCGGCGATGATCGCCAGCAGGGACAGGCTCCTGTCCAGTACCTGAACGGAAGCCGGGGCGGCGTTCTCTCCCGCCTTGCGCCCTCTCTTTCCCCTGCCGTTCGCCTCCATGCCAGTCTCCAAATCAGTTGCCGCCTGAGATCATGCTCTACAGCCATTGCATCCGATTTTCTCCTATTTGTTGAAAATCTTTATTTCCATATGATGGGAATGATTTCCATAAATACGTTGAAACAGGTGCGCTATGGATTTACCTTCCAATCAAACAGGAGGAGTTCCCATGGCCAAGATGCGCGCAGTCGATGCAGCGGTTTATGTTCTGGAAAAAGAAGGGATTGATTGCGCCTTCGGCGTACCCGGCGCGGCGATCAATCCATTCTATTCGGCCCTCAGGGCGCGCGGATCGATCCGTCACATCCTCGCTCGCCACGTCGAGGGGGCTTCGCACATGGCGGAGGGCTATACCCGCGCCAAGCACGGCAATATCGGTGTCTGCATAGGCACCTCGGGCCCGGCCGGCACGGACATGATCACCGGCCTCTACTCGGCATCCGCGGATTCGATCCCGATCCTCTGTATCACCGGGCAGGCGCCGCGTGCGCGTCTCGACAAGGAGGATTTCCAGGCGGTCGACATCGCGAAAATCGCGGCGCCGGTCACCAAATGGGCGGTCACCGTCATGGAGCCGGCGCTGGTCCCCTTCGTCTTCCAGAAGGCCTTCCACCTGATGCGCTCGGGTCGGCCGGGGCCGGTCCTCATCGACCTGCCGGTCGACGTCCAGCTTGCCGAGATCGAATTCGATCCGGAAACCTACGAGCCGCTCTCCGCCTACAAACCCGCCGCCACCCGTGCGCAGGCCGAAAAGGCGCTTGCCATGCTCAATGAGGCAGAGCGGCCGCTGATCGTCGCCGGCGGCGGCATCATCAATGCGGACGCTTCGGATCTCCTGACCGAGTTCGCCGAGATCACCGGCGTTCCGGTCGTTCCGACACTGATGGGCTGGGGCGTCATCCCGGACGACCATCCGCTGATGGCCGGCATGTGCGGCCTGCAGACCTCGCACCGTTACGGCAATGCGACGCTGCTCGCCTCCGATTTCGTCTTCGGCATCGGCAATCGCTGGGCAAACCGCCACACCGGTAACGTCCCGACCTATACGGAGGGCCGCAAGTTCATCCATGTCGATATCGAGCCGACGCAGATCGGCCGCGTCTTCGCGCCCGATTTCGGCATCGTCTCCGACGCAGGCGCCGCGCTCAAGCTCTTCCTCGACGTCGCAACCGAATGGAAGACTGCCGGCAAGCTGCGCGACTGGTCGGCCTGGGCCGAGGAGTGCCGCGAGCGCAAGCGGACGATGCTGCGCAAGACCCATTTCGATCAGACACCGCTGAAACCCCAGCGTG
The DNA here is from genome assembly GCF_059070375.1 of Sinorhizobium sp. Taxonomy (NCBI): domain Bacteria; kingdom Pseudomonadati; phylum Pseudomonadota; class Alphaproteobacteria; order Hyphomicrobiales; family Rhizobiaceae; genus Sinorhizobium; species Sinorhizobium sp. The sequence goes on along the minus strand of NZ_JCACWC010000002.1, from coordinate 1,100,613 downwards.
TCTACGAGGAGATGAACAAGACTTTCGGCCGCGACACCTGCTACGTCTCGACCATCGGCTTGAGCCAGATTGCCGGCGCGCAATTCCTGCACGTCTACAAGCCGCGCAACTGGATCAATTGCGGCCAGGCCGGTCCGCTCGGTTGGACGCTGCCGGCAGCTCTCGGCGTGCGGGCCGCCGATCCGAACCGGAAAATCGTTGCGCTTTCCGGCGATTACGATTTCCAGTTCCTGATCGAGGAGCTCGCGGTCGGCGCCCAGCACAAGCTGCCTTACCTGCATGTCGTCGTGAACAATTCCTATCTCGGGCTGATCCGTCAGGCGCAACGCGGCTTCAACATGGATTTCGAGGTCAGTCTGGCCTTCGACAACATCAATGCCGACGGCGATGCGGAGAAGGGTTACGGGGTCGACCATGTGGCGGTTGCCGAGGGGCTCGGCTGCAAGGCAATCCGCGTCAGGAGCCCGAATGAATTCGCCGACGCCTTCGATCGGGCGCAGGCGCTGATGGAAGAGCACCAGGTGCCCGTCGTCATCGAATTCATCCTGGAGCGCGTCACCAACATCGCCATGGGGGCGGACATCAACGCGGTCGTCGAGTTCGAGGAACTCGCCGAGCGCGGCGAGGATGCCCCGACCGCGATTGCCGCCCTTCTCGATTGAAGAACGTCCTGCGCGGTTCCGCCCGCATCCCGCTACCACAGAGGAGTGATCGCATGCCGAGATTTGCTGCGAACCTGACGATGCTGTTCAACGAGGCGCCGTTCCTCGACCGTTTCGCACTGGCCGCCAATGCCGGGTTCGAAGGCGTGGAATATCTCTTCCCCTACGAATTCGAGAAGGTGGCGCTGCGCGGCGAACTCGACCGCCACGGCCTGACGCAAGTGCTGCACAACCTGCCGGCCGGCGACTGGGCCGGCGGCGAACGGGGCATCGCGATCCTGCCGGATCGGATCGACGAATTCCGCAAGGGGGTCGCAACGGCCATCGACTATGCGACCGCGCTCGGCTGCCGTCAGGTCAATTGCCTCGTGGGGATTGCCCCGGACGGTGTGCCCGACAGCGTGCTGCGCACGACACTCGTCACCAATCTGAAGCTTGCGGCGGCCGAACTCGGCAAGTGCGGCATCCGCCTCCTGATCGAACCGATCAACCGCTTCGATATTCCCGGCTTCTATCTCAACACGGTCGGGCAGGCGGCGTCGATCATCGAGGAGGTGGGGAGCGACAACCTCTTCGTCCAGTACGACCTCTACCACCAGCAGCGCACCGAAGGCGAACTCGTCGGCACCTACAGGCGCTACCGAGAAAAGATCGCGCACATACAGCTTGCGGACAATCCCGGACGCAACGAGCCGGGGACCGGCGAGATCAACTACCCCTTCGTCTTCGACGCGCTGGAAGCCGCCGGCTACGACGGCTGGATCGGGTGCGAATACAAGCCGCTGAGGACCACCGCGGAAGGACTTGGGTGGCTCGGCACCGAGCACCGGCGCAAACAATCCGCAGACATCATCCAAATCAGGAGCTAAGCACGATGGCATCTATCGGTTTCATTGGACTGGGTATCATGGGCACGCCGATGGCGCGCCACCTTCAGGATGCCGGTCACAAGATCATCACGTCCAAATTCGCCATCCCGCCGCGCCAGGAGCTCGTCGACAACGGGCTGGAAATCGTCGAAACGCCGAAGGCGCTCGCGGAAACGGTCGACACGATCATCCTGATGCTGCCGGATACGCCGGAAGTGAAGGATGTCCTGTTCGGTGAGAATGGCGTCTATTACGGCCTGGGCGAGGGCAAGCTCGTCATCGACATGAGCTCCATCTCGCCGATCGAAACGAAGGAGTTCGCCAAGAAGGTACGCGAAACCGGTGCCGAATATATCGACGCCCCGGTTTCCGGAGGCGAGGTCGGCGCCAAGAACGCCTCTCTCAGCATCATGGCCGGCGGCAAGCCGAGCTCGTTTGAACGCGCCCTGCCGCTCTTCAAGCTGATGGGCAAGAACATCACGCTCGTCGGCGATTGCGGCGACGGTCAGGTCACCAAGGTCGCAAACCAGATCATCGTGGCGCTGACCATCGAGGCAGTCTCCGAGGCTCTGGTCTTCGCGTCCAAGGCAGGAGCCGATCCGGCACGTGTCCGCGAGGCGCTGATGGGCGGGTTCGCATCGTCGCGCATTCTCGAGGTCCATGGCGATCGGATGATCAAGCGTACCTTCGAGCCGGGCTTCCGCATCTCGCTGCACCAGAAGGACCTGAACCTCGCGCTGCAGGGAGCGAAAAGCCTCGGCATCTCGCTGCCGAACACGGCGGCGACCCAGGAGCTCTTCAACAATTGCGCCGCCAATGGCGACAGCGGGCTTGACCACTCCGGGCTCGTGCGGGCGCTCGAGCGGATGGCGAACCACGAGGTCGCATAAGTCGCGATCGAGGACGCGCATGATCGGCCGGCGGCCTCATCCGTCGGGGAGATCATGCATCCGGGCGGCGGAAGGAGGAGCCGCCGCCCGCGTATTTCCAACGGGAGGAACAATGGCCGCCATCGCCAACCCGCGTCAATTCCTGGAGAGCCTGTTCGCCTCTGCGGTGTCCGCTGCTGATCCGGAACGCGTCATCGCCGCAAATCTGCCGGAGCGGCCGAAGGGGCGCACGGTCGTCATCGGAGCCGGCAAAGGCGCTGCTCAGATGGCCCGGGCGTTCGAATGCGCCTGGGAGGGGCCGCTCAGCGGCGTGGTCGTCACGCGCTACGGTTTCGGCGCGCACTGCCGCCAGATCGAGGTGCTCGAAGCCTCCCATCCCTTGCCGGACGAGGGCGGGCTGAAGGCATCCAAGCGGCTCCTCGCGGCGGTCAGTGGCCTGACCGGGGATGACCTGGTCGTGGCGCTGATCTGCGGCGGCGGTTCGGCGCTCCTGCCCGCACCACCACCGGGGCTTTCGCTCGAGGATGAAATCGCCGTCAATCGGGCGCTTCTTGCGTCAGGCGCGCCGATCAGAGCGATGAACGCGGTGCGCAAGCATGTTTCCTTGATCAAGGGCGGCCGCCTTGCCGCCGCGGCCCATCCGGCAAGGGTCGTCTCTCTCGTCGTCTCCGACATTCCCGGCGACGACGCGGCGCTGGTCGCATCCGGCCCGACGGTCGCCGACGCAGCCAGCCGCCACGACGCCCTGAAGATCGTCGAGCGCTATCGCCTCGCTTTGCCGGAAAAGGTCATGCGCTGGCTGGCGAGCGCTGCGGCGGATGCGCCGAGACCTTCCGATCCGCGCCTTGCCCGCAACGAGGTGCGGCTGATCGCTTCGGCAGGCGCCTCGCTGGAGGCCGCGGCATCCAAGGCCCGGTTCGCGGGCGTAGAGGCCGTCATTCTTTCCGATGCGATCGAAGGGGAGGCACGCGATGTCGGGCTCGTTCATGCGGCCATCGCGCGCGAGACGGCGCTGCGCGGCCGTCCCTTTCCGAAGCCCGCCCTCATCCTTTCCGGCGGCGAAACGACGGTGACGGTCCGGGGCGAAGGTCGCGGCGGGCGCAACAGCGAGTTCCTGCTGTCGCTGGCGCTCGGCATCGACGGTATCGGCGGGATCTCGGCGCTCGCCGCGGATACCGACGGCATCGACGGATCCGAGGACAATGCCGGCGCCTTCGCCGATCATACGACGATCGCGCGCCTGCTGGCGCGGCGCCTGGATGCCGCCGCGCTGCTTCAGAAGAACGACAGCTGGGTGGCCTTCGATGCGCTTGGAGACCTTTTCAAGCCGGGGCCGACGGGCACGAACGTCAATGATTTCAGGGCGGTGCTGATCCAGTGATCGGTGCCGGCACCCAAAGGCAATTGGTCAACCAGGGAGGAAAGACCATGATACCTCTACCGATCCGCCCGCTTTCGCACGGCGAGTTCGCGCCCTTCGGCGACGTCATCGAGCCTGACGATGCGAAGAGCTTTCCGATCAACGCCGGCAAATGCATCCGCTATCACGACCTTGCGAAGGTGGAGACGAGCGGCCCGGAAGCCCGAACGCTGGTCAGCCTCTTGAAGGGCGAGCCCTACGAGATCCCCCTGACGCTGAAGATGGTGGAACGGCACCCGCTCGGAAGCCAGGCCTTCATCCCGCTGACGGGAAATCCCTTTCTCGTGGTCGTCGCGCCCGACGAAGGCGGGGAACCCGGAGAGCCGATAGCCTTCGAGACCGCGCCGGGCCAGGGGGTCAACATCGCGCAAAATGTCTGGCACGGAATTCTGACGCCGCTTCGTTCGACCTCCGAATTCGTCGTCATCGACCGCGGCGGCAGCGGGTGCAATCTCGAGGAGCATTTCTTCGAAAAGCCTTATCAGGTCGAATACGCTTGACCGACGCGTGCCCCGCACTTGTTGCGGGGCGCTCGAACTCTTAGGTTCGGTGCTTCCGAGTCCGTGATCTTTGAGCAATGCAGCACTTCGCCAGGAAAATGTGGGGAAAAACCGGTTGGGGCATGCCGACCTCGCTCGCCCTGCACCTGGCGCTCGCCTTCTTGCTGCTGGTTCGGCTGCCGGAATTGTCTGCGCCGGCAAAGGAGCAAAGCGTCAGCGTCGAGCTCGTTGCGCAGCCGAAGAGTGCGGAAAAGCCCGAGCAAAAGCCGAACGTGGCCAAGAGCGAGCAAACGCGTCCTCAGCCTGAGGCATTCGAGTCGGCCGCAGCGCCGGTCGAAACGGAAAAGCCGCCTCGGCCCGAATTGCCTCCGGCCGCGCCGAAGAAGTCCGAAACGCCGAGCGAGAAGCCGGAGGCCTCGCGTCCCGCCCCGGCAAAAACGGAAAACACCGCCAGCGAAAAGCCGGCGGAAAGCAGGACCGCGCTTGCGGAATTGCGCGTCGATGCCCCGAGCGCAGCGAAAGAGGCGGCCGATGCCGCAGCCACGCCGCAGGCTGCAGCTGTTCCCCAGGAGAAACCGGTTCTGGAGGAAGCAAGGGCGGACCCGGCGCAAAAGCCGGCCGAGGCCATGGCCGAACACCAGTCGAACCAGCTCGTCCAGGCGAAGGAACTCTATTCTGAAAACGCCCTGTCGGACCCCCGTGTGAAACAGGCGATTGGCAGGTTGCCGCCGAAGAAGCGGATCGTGCAGCTCTGCAGCATCGAAGCGCTCGAGCAGGTGCGGCGCGAAATGCCCGGCGCCTTTCCGGATATGCTCGTTCCCTTCGGCCCTTCGGGGGGCTTCATCTCGCCGACAGGCCTGAACGCCGATGGCGGCGCCTTCCGCAGCCGGTCGACATGGTACGCCATCGACTTCGAATGCGAAGTGAGCCCCGAGACGACATCGGTCACTTCCTTCAGCTTCGCGATCGGCAAGGCGATCCCGAAGAGCGAGTGGGCCGCGCGACAGCTGCCGAGCAATTAAACACGGACGGATGGAGGGACAGAATGGCAAGCGCGTATCGCTGGCTGAACGAGCCGGCAAGCTGGGAGGGCGACGAACGCGATCTGTCGCTCAAGACCGACGCCAAGACGGATTTCTGGCGCGAAACCTTCTACGGCTTCGTGCGCGACAGCGGACATGCCTATCTTCGTCCGGTTTCAGGCGATTTCACCGCCTCGGCGACGATCGTCGGCCAGTATGAGCAGCTTTACGACCAGGCCGGTCTGATGCTGCGGCTCGACGAACAGAACTGGATCAAATGCGGTATCGAATATACTGACGGGCTGATGCATTTCAGCGTGGTCGTGACACGCGGCGTATCGGACTGGTCGGTCATTCCGTTGCACGCAAGGGCGCCTTCGGACCCACTGGAGGTGCGGCTAACGCGGCATGGCGATGCGGTGCGGGTGCAATTCCGCTTTGGCGAGGAACGGTGGCAGATGGCGCGGCTCTGTCCCTTTTCCGCCGCTGATGCCGAGGCCGGCGTCACGGCCTGTTCGCCGGAGCGCGCGGGCTTTGCGGCAAGGTTCCGCGATTTGAATTTCGGCCCGCCGATCGCTCGCGCCTTGCACGACGACTGACGCCCCGATAACGCGATCCTTGTGCGAAAATGGGTCAGGCGATCGCGCGCGGCGTCAGGCTGCCGGCCGGCCGGCAGGAGTCGCGAATCACCAGTCTTCCCTGAAGCACGAGCCGGCGTGGCGCTTCCGGGCTAGCGCCGGAAAGGCGGTCGAGCACGAGCTGCGCGGCCTGTTCGCCGATCGCCTGGACTGGCTGGGCGATCGTCGTCAGATGCGGCTGGAAGACGTCGGCCCAGGGAAAATCGTCGAAGCTTGCGACCGAAACGTCGTCCGGGCAGCGAAGGCCGATATCCCGGATCGCCTTCATCACCCCGATGACCATCAGGTTGTTGGCGGAGAAAATCGCCGTTGGCCGCTCGGGACTTGTCAGCAGCTGGATCGCCGCGGTGTAGGCGTCCTTCTCCCGAAAATTGCCGATCCGGATCAGGTCCTCCTCGCAGGGGAGGCCCGCCGCCTCCAACGCTGCCCGATAGCCGGCAAGACGCTCCCGTCCGGTCGAAGTGTCGAGCGAGCCCGAAATATAGCCGATGCGCCGATGGCCGAGGCCGAGCATATAGACCGTTGCATCCTGAACCGCGCGACGATTGTCGAGCACGACCGCATCGGTGTCGATGCCGTCGCAAAGCCTGTCGATCAGCACGGTTGGAAGATTGGCGCTAGCGATCATGCGCTTCAGCGTCTCGTCGTCTCCGGCCGGCGCGATGATCAGGCCGTCCACGCTCCGGTCGATCAACAGGGCGATCTGCTCGTCCTGCAAGGCAACGTCCTCGTCATTGCAGCAGAGCATCACGGCGTAGCCGGCCCGATGCAGCACGTCCTGGATCACTGCCACGACATCGGTGAAGAAGGGATTGGTGATATCGGCAACCATCAGGCCTACGGTGCGGGTCGTGCCGAGCTTGAGGCTGCGGGCGATCGCGTTGCGCTTGTAGCCTATGAGGCCGATCGCCTGCTCTATGCGGCTGCGCAATTCCGGACTGACCGGGGCCGAGCCGTTGATCACGGCCGAGACCGTCGCCACAGAGACATGCGCCGCCTTGGCGACGTCGAGCATGGTCGGTGCACCGGATTTCCGAGAATTTCGTCGCTGCTGCATTTCTTCTGAAACGTTTAGATGATTTGCTCGCGAAACTGTATTTGAATTGCTGGAATTAGGCAATCAAGTCCGGAACCGCCTGCTTGACAGTGTCGAAACGTTTAGAATAGGCTGCAGGAAATAGGCGAATAGAGCGTCAGATGTCGGCGGTAGGGAGGCTGCCAATATCATGCGCGATGCTATCCCCCGTGATTCGGTCACCAAAGAATCCGGCCGGCCAGTTCTGGCGGCCGAAGCGGTTTCGAAATCGTTCGGCGTCGTCGCGGCGCTCAAGGATGTGCGCTTCGAACTGCGCGCGGGCGAAATCCATGCGCTCATGGGCGAGAATGGCGCCGGCAAGTCGACGCTGATGAAGGTCTTGTCCGGCGTCTACCCGGACTACGAGGGCACCTTCCGCGTCGATGGAGAAACCGCCCGCTTCTCCAATGTGCGCGATGCCGAGGCGGCCGGAATCGCCATCATCCATCAGGAACTCAACCTCGTCCCCGAACTCGGCGTCGCCGACAACATCTTTCTCGGCCGCGAACGGGTGATCGCCGGTCTTTTCGTGGATCGCAAGGCGAGCCTGGAGGCCGCACGAGGGCTGTTGAACCGTCTCGGCATCGAACTCGACCCGGAGGCGCGCGTCGGGCAGTTGCGGGTGGGCGAACAACAGCTCGTCGAGATCGCGAAGGCCCTTTCCGTCGAAGCGCGCATTCTGATCATGGACGAACCGACCTCGGCGCTTTCGCCCGGCGAGTGTCGGCGCCTCTTCAAGATCATGCGGCAACTCGCGGCCGACGGCGTCGGCATCATCTATATTTCGCACCGGATCGACGAGGTCATGCAGCTCAGCGATCGGGTCACCGTCTTCCGCGACGGCCGGCATGTCTGGACCCGGCCGATGGCCGGACTGGACGAGAATACGATCATCGCCGCAATGGTGGGCCGCAACCTCCTCGACGCGCACCCGGCCGACCGGGGCAACGGCGAGGGCGAGCCCGTCCTTTCGGTAAGGGACCTGTCGCTTGCCGTGCCCGGACGCCATGGCTGGCGCGACGTGCTGAAGGGCGTGAGCTTCGACGTTCGCGCCGGCGAGATCCTCGGCATCGGCGGCTTGCTCGGCGCGGGGCGCACGGAAATCCTGGAGACAATTTTTGCATCGAATGAAGGCCTTCGCGGCGGTGATATCCGGCTGGACGGCATCGCCGTCGATATCCGCTCGCCACGCGATGCTCGCCGCCTCGGTTTTGCTCTGGTGACGGAGGACCGCAAGGCGAAGGGGCTGCATCTTCACGAATCGATCAGAGACAATGTGGCCCTGCCGCTTGTTGGAAGGCTCGCCCGATTCGGGCTGCGCTCCTTCGAAGGCGAGCGTGCGCTCGCAAAAGGGGCAGTCGATGCGCTCGGCGTGCGCTGCGCGAGCACCGACCAGGCGGCCGGAACCCTGTCCGGCGGCAACCAGCAGAAGGTCGTCATCGGCAAGTGGCTGGCGACCGGTCCGCGTGTCCTTCTTCTCGACGAGCCGACGCGCGGCATCGACGTCGGTGCGAAGCGCGAGATCTACGATCTCATCTTCAAGCTCGCCGGCGACGGGCTGGCGATCGTGGTGGTCAGTTCCGAACTGCCGGAGCTTTTGCTCCTCGCCGACCGCATTCTGGTGATGGCCGAGGGACGGCAGACCGGGCTCGTCTCCCGGGAGGAGGCGAGCGAGGAGCGCATCATGCAGCTCGCCGCCCCGCGGAGCGCACGCGGAAGGGCGGTTGCATGAATTTCCTGAGGGCTCTCTCCCGTACGAAACTCTATTGGGGGCTGATCGCCATCTTCCTGATCGGAGTCCTGTCCTCGCCGGTAACGTCGTCGGGCAGAAACATCTTTCTCTCCTCCGGCAATCTCCTCGACGTGTTGCGGCAGGTATCGACCACCGGGCTGATCGCCACCGGCATGACGGCCGTCATTCTGACCGGCGGCATAGACCTTTCGGTCGGCTCGCTGATGGCGATCTGTACCGTCGTCTGCGCAATGCTCCTGACCGTTCCGGGGGACACGGCCGCCCTCTATCTGGGGCTGCCGTCCGTCGGGCTTGCCGTTCTGGTCGGCGGTGCGGCGGCAGTACGCTTCGTCTTCCTGAATATCGAGAAATCACGTGCGGGCGTGACACATGTCCGCGACATCCGGCTTGACCGGACCCGCGGTACCGTTCTGCCCGCCGCAGCCGGCATCGTTCTCTGTGCCCTGGTTCTAAGTTTCCTCTTGCCTCAGATGCAGACGAAATTCGGCGTGCTCGGCGTTCTGCTCGTGGCGCCGGCGGTCGGACTCATGTTCGGCGCGGTCAACGGCGCGATCATCGTGGTCGGACGATTGCAGCCCTTCATCGTCACGCTTGCCATGATGGTCACGGCGCTCGGCATCGCCCGGCTCACCGCCGGGCAGAACAACGCCGTTCTGCCGGTCTATACCGGCAGCAATGCGACCGCCGATTTCGATATGCTGCGGCAGCTCGTCTTCGGCATCGTGCCGATGCCCGGCATATTCTTCATCGTCGCGATTCTTCTCTATGGCGCGGTGCTGCGGTTCACCCCCTTCGGCCGCTATGTCTATGCGATCGGCGGAAACGAGGAGGCGGCGCGCCTTTCCGGCATCAATGCGGGCCGGGTGAAGATCGTCACCTATGCGGTATCGGGTCTTCTCGCGGGCATCGCCGCGGTCCTCTATGTGGCGCAGTACCGGCAGGGCAAGCCGGACGCCGGCGCGGGCCTCGAACTGGATGCGATCGCGGCGGTGGTCATCGGCGGGACGAGCCTGATGGGAGGGCGCGGGAGCCTTGCCGGGACGTTCTGCGGCGTCCTGATCTTCGGCCTGCTCTCCAATATCCTGCAGCTCCACAACATCAATTCCAATCTTCAGCTGGTGCTGAAGGGCGTGATCATCATCGGCACGGTGCTCGTTCAGGAGCGCAATGCCTACGACCTTCTCGCGCAATTGCGGCTGCCGGGCGCAAGCCGGCGCCCGACTCAAGGAGATACGTCCGCCGAGGAGCGGACGTCCGGAGAGACGTTATCCATGACAATGGGAGGAAAGAAGAAATGAAACGCCGTGACATCATCAAACTGACGGCGGTCGCCGCCGTTCTCGCCGCGACGACCGTGCTCATGCCGGCGCACGACGCCCTGGCCCAGGACAAGAAGTTTCGCATCGGCTTCAGCCAGGCGACGACGATCGAACCGTGGCGTGCGCAGTTCAACAAGGACATCATCGCCGAGGCGGCAAAGCATCCGGACGTCGAGCTGATCATAACCGACGGTGAGGACAGGACGGAAAAGCAGGTGGCCGACGTCGAGAACCTCATTCGCCAGGAGGTGGATGCCTTGCTCGTGTCGCCGAAAGAGTCCGCAGGGCTCACCGGCGTGGTGCAGCAGGCGATCGATGCCAAGATCCCGGTCTTCGTTCTCGACCGAAACGTCGAGACCGACCAGTACACCCAGTTCGTCGGCGGCGACAACAAACTGATCGGCCGCGCGGCCGGCGAATATGCGGTCGAGCTTCTCGGCGGAAAGGGCAAGGCTCAGGGCAATATCGTCGAGATATGGGGCGGCATGGGCACCCAGCCGGCGCACGACCGCCACGACGGCTTCCACGAGTTCACCGACAAGGAGCCTGGCATCAAGAACCTGCTCGATCAGCAATCCGGCGACTGGAAGCAGGACCAGGCCTACAACATCATGGCGACGGCGCTGCGCAACAACGAGAAGATCGATCTCGTATACGGCCACAACGATCCGATGGCCTATGGCGCCTATCTGGCGGCGAAGGACGCAGGTCGTGAGAAGGAAATGAAGTTCATTGGCATCGACGCGCTCCCGAACGAAGGCGTGACCTGGGTCAACAATGGCGAACTGACCGCGACCTTCCTCTATGCGACGCCGGGAGCAGAGGGTCTACGCCAGGCGGTGAAGTTCCTGAAGGGGGAAAAGGTCGAAAAGACCGTCACGCTCGACACGATGAAGGTGACCAAGGAAAACGCCGCGCAGATCCTGAAGGACAACGGCCTGTAAGAGCCGTCGCGCGGACGCGCTGCGGCAAACGCAAAGTCTGCATGCTCTACTCGGTCCGATTTGAGGAAGCGTGCAGCGGGCGGGCGGCGGATACGAGGGGGACCGCCCGCCTTCTCTCTCACCGCATCATCGACAGCGCCGTGGCGAAGAAATCCTCGCCGCCGAAGTTGCCCGATTTCAGCGCCAGCAACATCTCGTTTCCGGCAGTGCCGATCGTCCTCAGCACGGGGACGCCGGGCGCGATCTCCGGACCGATCAGGAAAGCCGGAATGCCGAGCCTGTCGACGGTCGCGCCGGAGGTCTCTCCGCCGGCGACGACGAGGCGTCTCACGCCGCGCTCTACCAGTTCGCCGGCGATCGCGGCGGTCGCCGTTTCGATCGCGTGCCCGGATGCCTCTCGCCCGTAGCGCGCCTGCAGACGCGAAACGACCTCGGGCGCGGCACTCGCGGCGATGGCGACGGGGCCTTGAGCAATCCGTTCCCCGGCCCAGCCGACGGCTGCGGAAATCTCGTCCGATCCGGCGAGGAGCTTTTCCGTGTCGAGCCGCAGCACCGGCATATGGCGTTCCGCCGCGTCGAGCTGCTTCAGCGTTGCCGCCGAACAGCTGCCTGCGACCACCGCGGCAAGACCGCCGACGGGGCGGATGGCGTCGCTTTCCCCGTCGCTTGCCGAAGCGCGGCCGGAGCGCAGAAGCGCGCGAGCGAGGCCGAGACCCAGGCCGGACGCGCCGGTGGAGACGGGCATTTCGAGCGCCGCTTCGCCGAGCGTTTCGAGATCGCGTTCGAAGACGGCATCCGCGATAGCCGCGGCGGCGCCTTCGGCGCGTAACCGATCGAGCCGTGCCTTTACCGCATCGGCTCCGCGCGTGACGGTCGGCAGGTCGATGAGGCCGGCCTTGCCGCGCGACTGGCGGGTGAGCACCCGCACCAGATTGGCATCGCGCATCGGGTTGAGCGGGTGGTCTTTCAACGGGCTTTCGTCAAGCGGCTGGCCGTTGACGAAAAGATGGCCGAGATAGACGGTTCGCCCCGTTTCCGGAAAGGCCGGCGTAACGAGGGCGATGTCGCCGCCCGAGACGCTCAGAAGCGCTTCGGTCACCGGCCCGATATTGCCGAGATCCGTCGAATCGAAGGTGGAGCAGATCTTGTAGAGCACATGGGCGGCGCCTCGGCCGCGCAGCCAGCTTTCGGCCGCGAGAGCGGCGGCCACGGCCTCCTCCGCTGCGACCGACCGGATCTTCAGGGAAACGACCACCGCATCGACGTCGGGCAGGGCGAGCGACGGATCGGGAATGCCGACCGTCTGCACGGTGCGAAGCCCGTTCTTCGTCAGCGTATTCGCGAGATCGGAGGCGCCCGTGTAGTCGTCGGCGATCGATCCGAGCAGGATTGTCATGGGTCAGCTCCGTCGAAAGGGTTTGAACCAGCCGAGGCCGTCCAGCGTCCGGCCGCGCGGGTTATATTCGCAGCCGACGAAGCCGCCATAGCCGAGCCGGTCGATTTCATCAAAGAGGTAGCGATAGTTCAATTCCTCGCCATCGGGCTCGTGCCGCGAGGGCACGCTGGCGATCTGGATGTGGCCGGTGACCGGCATCAGTTGGCGGAGCGCCATTGCGACGTCGCCGTGCAGGATCTGACGGTGATAGATGTCGAACTGCAGCTTCAGGTTGGGGAGCGCCAGTTCGGCGATGAGCCGCTCGGCGGTCCCGAAATCGTTGAGGAAATATCCCGGCATGTTGCGCCCGTTGATCGGCTCGACGAGGAGATCGATGCCCTCGTCGGCCAGGCGCCCGGCGGTATAGGCGACCGAGCGGCGGTAACGGGATGCGGCCTCCGGGTCGCGCGGATCAGCAAGACCAGCCATCAGGTGCAGGCGCTTGGCGCCGGTCGCCGCCGCGTAGTCGAGCGCCTTGTCGACATCCGATTTCAACCCGTCGAAGCGGCTGGGCAGGGCGGCGATTCCGCGCTCGCCGGCTGCCCAATCGCCCGGCGGCAGGTTGAACAGCGCCTGCTCGAGCCTGTTGCGGGCAAGCCGTTCGGCGATCGCTTCCGGCGGCACCTCGTAGGGAAAAAGGTACTCGACGGCGGCGAACCCGGCGTCGGCCGCCGCGTCGAAGCGGTCGAGGAACGGCCACTCGGTGAACATCATCGTCAGATTGGCGGCAAAAACGGGCATGCGCGTCTTCCTTAGGGGTTATTTGTGCCGGGCAACGTGGCCCCGGAGAGCTGGGCGTAGAGCCGCGCGAGGGAGGAATCGTCGTCGCGCCCCATGCCTGCGCCCGAGGCTGCAAGATACATCTGCAGTGCGGCCGCCACGAGCGGCACCGGATAGCGCTCCGCGCGCGCCATATCCTGGACGATGCCGAGGTCCTTCACGAAAATCTCGATGGCGCTCAGCGGGGCGTAATCTCCCGCCAGCACATGCGGGATGCGGTTCTCGAACATCCAGGAATTGCCGGCCGAGGCGGTGATCACCTCGTATACTTTGTCGAGGTCCAGCCCTTGTTTCGCCGCGAAGGCGATCGCTTCGCAGGCGGCCGCGATGTGCACGCCGGCGAGAAGCTGGTTGATCATCTTGAAGGCGGCGCCGGTCCCGGCGGTCTCGCCGAGTTCGTAAACCTTGGCGGCCATGGCGTCGAGGGCCGGTCGGGCGGCGGCGAAGGCCTGCGGCGATCCCGACGCCATGATCGTCAGTTCGCCCTTCGATGCCTTTGCCGCGCCACCTGAGATCGGCGCGTCGAGATAGTGAAACCCCAGTCCTTCGAGCCGCTGCGCCAGGTCGCGCGCGATCGCCGGATCCATTGTCGCGGACGATATGAAGACGGCGCCGGGCTTCATCGCGTCTGCAACGCCGTCCCGGCCGAACAGAACGGCTTCGGTCTGCGCGCCGCTCACGACCACCGAAACGACGATGTCGGCGCCCGTCACGGCTTCGCCTGGCGTGCCCGCTCCGCGACCGCCTTCGGCGACGAAACGTTCCACTGCGGGCGGGGCAACGTCGTAGCCAAACACGTCGAGGCCCGCGCTTTTCAACGAGCACGCCATACCGAAGCCCATCGAGCCGAGCCCGAGCACTGCGATCTTCGATGTCATTTCGTCTCCCTCCAGTTGCCGCTCACTCGTTCTAGGGATTTTTGGCAGCGCTGCCAACCAAAATTGGTAGCGCTGCCAAAAAAATCCGCCTATGAAGTCGATGAGAGCCGTGAACGGTCTCGTCAAACTGGACAGGCGCGAAGTGGCGACGGACTTCAAGCAGCAGACACCCGTAACGCTCGCAGAGGTGGCGGAAGCCGCGGGCGTGGGTGAGAGCACGGTTTCCCGCGTGCTGCGCAATCACGGCTCGTTCTCCGGCAAGGCCCGCGAGCGCGTGTTGGATGCGGTCGAGCGGCTTGGCTACGTGCCGAACCGGATTGCCGGAACCTTGGCCTCGGCCGGGTCCCGGCTCGTTGCCTTCGTCATCCCGTCGCTCACCAACATCGTGTTCCCGGACGTGCTGCGGGGTGCAGGCGCCGTTCTGGAGGAAAATCGCTATCAGGCCGTCTTTTCCGTGACGGACTATGAGCCGGAGCGCGAGGAGGCCCTCGTCGCCGCCATGCTCGCCTGGCGGCCGACGGCGGTGATGCTTGCCGGATTCGAGCATACGGAGGGCACACTCAAGATGCTGCGGGCGAGCGGCTGTCGCGTCGTCGAACTGCTCGACATCGACGGGAGCGCCATAGACCTGGCGGTCGGCTTTTCCAATCGTGAGGCGGGTCGGGCGAGCGCCGAATTCCTGTTGAAGCGCGGTTATCGCCGGATCGGCTATGTCGGCCACGATCTCGACCGCGACACACGCGCCGGCAAACGCTTCGACGGCTTCCGTGAAGCGCTGAACCTGGCCGGCGTCGCCCTTGTGGATCGGGAAATCCGTCCGGGCGCTTCTTCGGTTGGGAGCGGTCGGGCGGGGCTCGATCAGCTTCTTCGAAGGGCGCCGGGACTCGATGCGGTCTATTTCTCGAACGACGACATGGCGCTCGGCGGATATTTTCATTGTCTTGCACGCGCCATTTCCGTCCCAACCAGGCTCGCCCTTTTCGGCCATAACGGCCTCGATATCGGCCAGGCCACGCCGCAGCCTCTGACGACCATTCGCACGCCTCGCGTCGCGACGGGAAAGCTGGCGGCCGAGTTGGTCATCAACGATCACCCGTCTCACATCGCCGATCTTGGATTTGAACTGATCGAAGGCGATACAGCCTGAACGAAAGGACCACCAATGTCCGAAACGCGTCTTCGCGAGGAAATCTGCCGCTACGGCCGGTCCCTCTTCGAGCGGGGCCTGACCCCCGGCTCTTCCGGAAACATATCGATGAGACTCGATGACGGCGGCTGGCTGGTGACGCCCACCAATGCCTCGCTCGGCTTCCTCGATCCAGCGCGTATTTCGCGCCTCGATGCCGGCGGTCGGCTTGTCTCGGGCGACAAGCCGACCAAGGAGATCCCGCTTCATTCCGCCCTCTACGAGACGCGCGGCAGCGCCCGCGCCATCGTGCATCTCCATTCGACCCACGCGGTCGCGCTGACGATGCTGCCGGAGATCGATCCGCAAGCGGCCCTTCCGCCGATGACGCCCTATTACCTCATGCGGGCCGGGGAGACTGCGCTCGTACCCTATTACCGCCCCGGAGACCCGGCAGTCGCCGATGCGATCCGCGGGCTTGCGGGCAAATATTCCTCCGTGCTGCTTTCCAATCACGGTCCCGTCGTCGCCGGCGACAGTCTGGAGGCCGCGGTCTTTGCGACGGAGGAACTGGAAGAGACCGCAAAGCTCTACCTGCTGCTGCGCAACCTCAATCCCCGCTATCTCAGCCCGCAGCAAGTCGCCGATCTTGCCAAAACCTTCAGCCTCGACCTGCCGTCGCTC
Source organism: Sinorhizobium sp. (assembly GCF_059070375.1). NCBI lineage: Bacteria > Pseudomonadati > Pseudomonadota > Alphaproteobacteria > Hyphomicrobiales > Rhizobiaceae > Sinorhizobium > Sinorhizobium sp. The sequence continues at coordinate 1,084,618 of NZ_JCACWC010000002.1, read as the reverse complement.
GGCGACCATGAGGGACATGATCACGGATAGAGTGCCTCCCTGCGTCTATTCTCAACCGGTCTGGATCCGCATTTTGCCCCTCACCCTAGCCCTCTCCCCGCCGGCGGGGAGAGGGGACCTGCCCTGAAAAATCCTTGGGGCCACTAAGCTGGCCGGCTAGTCCCTTCGCCCCGCTTGCGGGGAGAAGGTGCCGGCAGGCGGATGAGGGGCAGGCCGAGCGTGTCCGGTCCCGCGGCGCCGCACAACGGCGCCGTGCATTATTGGTGCGCTGCCGCAACGAACCTGTCTTGACCGCACCTTCCGATAAGCCCTCTATTCGTCATACTGATCTGCTGGACCAACCAGTGGATCAGTTGGGAGGCCGCGGTGAACGGAAGTCCAATCCTCACGCATATGCCGAAAGTCGGGAAGAGCCTCGAGCGCCGTACCGCGCGCGACCTCATCGCCGACAAGCTTATGGTGCTGGTTGCGACCAACATGCTGAGGCCCGGCGACGTGCTGCCGGGCGAACGCGAGCTTGCGAGCGTGCTCCATGTGAGCCGCGAGACCGTGCGCGGCGCAATCCAGACGCTGGCGGCGCGCGGTGTGGTCGAGGTGTCGCAAGGAAGCCGAACCCGCGTCGGGAATGTCGATCTCAGCCATGTCACAGTGACGATCGCTTCACCGAACGCGATCGACAGCTACGATCTCGAGGACGTTCACGCCGCAAGACTCCATATCGAGTTGAAGGTGGTCGGCGACGCGGCCGAAAACATCGACGAAGAGGCGCTGCGCAAGCTTGACAGCCTTCTCGATGCGCAGAAGATCTGCGGTGACGACGCGATGCGCTTTCTGATCTGCGACCGCGAGTTCCACGTGGCGATCTACCGGGCCTGCGGCAATCCGCTGCTCTCCGATTTTGTCACCGACCTTTACACCTATATGATGGACTACCGGCGCAGCGCCATGTCACGGCCGGGAGCAATCGAAGCGAGCTACAAGGATCACAGCGACATCGTCGCCGCCTTGAGGCGGCATGACCGGGCGGCCGTCGTTGCCGCCTTTCACCATCATCTGATCCGGATCTATGAGACGACGAAGGCTCTGCTGGCGGACGAGGAGGCAGACGGAACGAACAGAAAGTCAAGCTGAGCAGGACCGACCGGGTGGCTGAACAGGAGGAGGTTCGCCGAATATGCATGTAATGGTCATAGGTGCCGCCGGCATGATCGGCCGGAAGCTGGTCGAAAGGCTGGCCGCGGAGCCCGGATCTCTGGGACGCGAGATCGCCAGCCTGACGTTGGCTGACGTGGCTGAGCCGCCCGTGCCTCCGGCGCTTTCGTCGCTTGCGACGACGCTTGCCATCGACCTGTCCACCGAGGGCAGCGCAGAGCGCCTGATCGCGTCGCGGCCCGACGTGATCTTCCACCTCGCGGCGATCGTCTCGGGAGAGGCGGAGGCCGACTTCGACAAAGGCTACCTGGTCAATCTCGACGGCACGCGTGCGCTCTTCGAGGCGATCCGCCGCGAGGGACAGCGCGAGCGCTACCTCCCGCGCGTCCTCTTCGCCTCCTCTATCGCCGTCTTCGGCCAGCCGTTCCCGGAAAAGATCGGCGACGAGTTCTTCACGACGCCGCTCACCAGTTACGGGACGCAAAAGGCGATCTGCGAGCTGCTGCTCGCCGATTATACCCGCCGCGGCTTCTTCGACGGTATCGGCATTCGGCTGCCGACCATCTGCATACGGCCCGGAAAGCCGAACAAGGCCGCATCCGGCTTCTTCTCCAACATCCTGCGCGAGCCGCTCGTCGGCCAGGAGGCTATCCTGCCCGTGGACGAGAATGTCCGGCATTGGTTCGCGAGCCCGCGCTCGGCCGTGGGCTTCTTCATCCATGCGGCGCGAATGGATACCGATATCATCGGACCGCGGCGAAACCTCACCATGCCGGGGCTTTCGGCGCTGGTCGGCGAGGAGATCGAGGCGCTCGGCCGCATTGCCGGCCGGAAGGCCGTGGGCCTCATCCGCCGCGAACCGGACCCGGTGATCCGCACGATCGTCTCCGGCTGGGCGACCGACTTCGATGCCCGCCGTGCACGAGAACTCGGCTTTACGGCCGAAAGCAATTTCGACGAGATCATCCGCATCCATATCGAAGACGAACTCGGAGGAAGGATCTGAGATGGCCCAGGCGAAGGGATCGGGCGAGGGCAGGATCGCGCTGGTCACGGGCGGCGGGACCGGTGTCGGCCGGGGCATAGCCCAGGCCTTGAGTGAGGAAGGCTACAGCGTCGTCATCACCGGCCGCCGTCCGGATGTACTCGAGGCTGCGGCCGGCGAAATAAGCGGGCGGACCGGCAATATCGTCCGCGCGGTCGTCTGCGACGTCGGCGATCCGGATCAGGTCGCGGCTCTCTTCGCCGCCGTCCGGGCGGAATTCGGCCGGCTGGACCTCCTCGTCAACAATGCCGGCTCGAACGTGCCGCCCGTGCCCCTCGAAGAGGTGAGCTTCGAACAGTGGAACGGTATCGTCGCGGCGAACCTGACGGGCGCCTTTTTGTGTACGCAACATGCCTTCCGGCTGATGAAGGCGCAAACGCCGCGGGGCGGCCGGATCATCAACAACGGCTCGATTTCCGCGCAGACGCCGCGGCCCAATTCGGCGCCCTATACCGCGACCAAGCACGCCATTACCGGCCTCACGAAATCGACGGCGCTCGATGGCCGGATGCACGACATCGCCTGCGGTCAGATCGACATAGGCAATGCTGCGACCGACATGACGGCGCGGATGAGCACCGGCGTGCTGCAGGCCAATGGCGAGGTTGCGGCGGAGCCGACGATACCGATCGAGCACATCGCCGAGGCGGTCGTCTACATGGCGAGCCTGCCGCTCTCGGCCAATGTTCTAACGATGACCGTGATGGCGACCAGGATGCCGCTGGTCGGCCGCGGATAAAAAGAGGTTTTCAGCCTGGCGCGATCGCGCAAACGATGAATTTGGCGACCGCAAGGGTAAAGATCAGTTCTGGGAGGAACGCAAATGGCAGGCGTGGATTTTGTCGATGTTCGGAAGTCCTTCGGTGCTTTCCCTGTCATCAAGGGCGTGAACATCGAGATCGAGGACGGCGAGTTCGTCATTCTCGTCGGCCCTTCCGGTTGCGGCAAATCCACCTTGCTGCGGATGCTGGCGGGTCTCGAAAACATCACCGCGGGCGAAATTCGCATCGGCAATCAGGTGGTCAACCGATTGCCGCCGAAGGACCGCGACATCGCCATGGTGTTCCAGAACTATGCGCTCTATCCGCATATGACTGTCGCCGACAACATGGCCTTCTCCCTGATGCTGGCAAGCAGACCCAAATCCGAAATCGACAAGCGCGTCGGCGTGGCGGCCGAAATCCTCGGCCTTGCGAAGCTGCTGGACCGTTATCCGCGTCAGCTTTCCGGCGGTCAGCGACAGCGTGTCGCCATGGGGCGGGCGATCGTGCGCGACCCGCAGGTGTTTCTCTTCGACGAACCGCTTTCCAACCTCGACGCGAAGCTGCGCGTCGCCATGCGCGCCGAGATCAAGGAATTGCATCAGCGGCTGAAAACCACGACCGTCTACGTGACGCACGACCAGATCGAGGCGATGACCATGGCCGACAAGATCGTCGTCATGCATGACGGCATCGTCGAGCAGATCGGCGCACCGCTCGAGCTCTACGACAACCCCGCCAATCTCTTCGTGGCCGGTTTCATCGGCTCGCCTGCGATGAACATGCTCAAGGGCCGCCTCGATCCGGACAATCCGAATGCCTTCCTCACCGCCGACGGAACGGCTCTGCCCGTGGCGCAGCCGGCGGCAGCGGCCCAAGGGCGCGATCTCGTCTACGGTCTCAGGCCCGAATACATGGCGCTCGACCCGAACGGGCTGCCGGCCGAAATCGCGGTGATCGAGCCGACCGGCTATGAGACGCAGCTGATCGCAAGGCTCGGCGGGCACGATGTGACCTGTGTTTTCCGCGAGAGGGTGAATGCCAAGCCCGGCGAAACGATCCATCTCGCGATCGATGCCGCGCATGTGCACTTGTTCGACGCCGGAACGGGACGGCGGCTGGTCGGCTGACGTCGCTGACGAAGGGAGGAGCCTTCGTGGCCCATAAAGATGCCAGGCAATCGCCGGCATCGCTCAAGCCGCATTCGCCAAGCGGGACGGTGAATGCCGGAGGAAGACGCTCCCGCATTTTGAGGAGGAGTAGCATGCCGATAAAGAGACGTGATTTTCTCGCAACCTCCGCCGCACTCGCCGGCGTTGCGGGTCTGGGCATCCGCCCGTCCTTCGCGCAGGCCGAGCCGAGCTACAAGCCGGAGGAGGGGGCAAGCCTCAGGCTTCTCAGATGGACGCCCTTCGTCAAGGGCGATGAAGACGCCTGGATCGCCAACACCAAGAAGTTCACCGAAGCCACGGGCGTCGAAGTTCGCATCGACAAGGAAAGCTGGGAGGACATCCGGCCGAAGGCCGCGGTTGCCGCCAATGTCGGCTCCGGTCCGGATATGGTGATGTGCTGGTTCGACGACGCACATCAATATCCCGACAAGCTCGTCGACCTGACGGAGCTCGCCGACTATCTCGGCAACAAATATGGAGGATGGTACGACGGCCTGAAGGGGTATGCGAGCCGCGACGGCCAGTTCATCGCCATGCCGCTGGCCGCGATCGGCAACGCCGTCTGCTACCGCGAGAGCCACATGAAAGCGGCCGGCTTCAGTGAATTCCCGAAGGACACGGCCGGCTTTCTCGAACTCTGCAAGGCCCTCAAGGCCAAGGGAACCCCGGCCGGTTTCCCCCACGGCAAAGCGGTCGGCGACGGCAACAACTACGCCCATTGGCTGCTGTGGAGCCATGGCGGCAAGATGGTCGACGAGAGCGGCAAGGTCACGATCAACAGCCCGGAGACGCTCGCAGCGGTCAACTACGCAAAGTCGCTATACGAGACCTTCATCCCGGGCACCGAAAGCTGGCTCGACATCAACAACAACCGCGCCTTCCTTGCGGGCCAGGTATCGCTGACGGCAAACGGCGTCTCGCTCTACTATGCGGCCAAGAAGGACGCGGCCCTTGCGGAGCTTGCGGCCGACATCCGCACGACCAACTTCCCGGTCGGTCCGGTCGGCCAGAGCGTCGAACTCCACCAGACGAGCTCGATCCTGCTCTTCAAGCACAGCAAGTATCCCGAGGCCGCCAAGGCCTATCTCAAGTTCATGATGGAAGCCGACCAGATGAACGCCTGGATCGAGGGATCGAGCGCCTATTGCTGCCAGCCGCTGAAGGCCTTTGCCGACAACCCGGTCTGGACCTCGGACCCGATCCACGCGCCCTATGCGCGCGCCTCGGAGACGCTGCGGCCGAACGGCTACGCCGGACCGCTCGGCTATGCCTCGGCAGGCGTAATGGCCGACTACGTCCTGGTCGACATGTTCGCCAGTGCGGTCACCGGCCAGGCAACGCCGGAAGACGCCATCATCGAGGCCGAACGGCGGGCGAACCGCTATTATCGCGTCTGACGCGGCCCACGGGCCGCCTCAAGCCGGCAGCAAACGCTGCCGGCAAATGCCTCGAGATCCGTTCCTCCAGCCGGAGAAGCCCGATGTCCTCCATAACGCCGTCCGGAAAGCCATCCACCACGGCTTCGCTGATGCAGAACAACAATGTGCTCGGCTTCCTTTTCATGCTGCCGGCAGCCGTCTTTCTGATCTGCTTTCTGACCTATCCGCTCGGGCTGGGCGTCTGGCTCGGCTTCACCGACACACGCATAGGCCGCGACGGCGTCTTCATCGGGATCGAGAACTACGAGTTCCTGGCCCGGGATTCGGTCTTCTGGCTCTCGGTCTACAACACGCTGCTCTACACCTTCGTGGCGTCGATCCTGAAATTCGTGCTTGGGCTCTGGCTGGCGCTGCTGCTGAACGAAAACCTGCCTTTCAAATCCTTCTTCCGCGCGATCGTGCTCCTGCCCTGGGTCGTGCCGACGGTGCTTTCGGCGCTCGCCTTCTGGTGGATCTACGATTCGCAGTTTTCCATCATCTCCTGGTCGCTGATGCAGCTCGGCATCATCGACGGGCCGATCAACTTCCTGGGCGACCCGAACAACGCGCGCGCTTCCGTCATCGCCGCTAATGTCTGGCGCGGCATTCCCTTCGTGGCGATCTCGCTTCTGGCCGGCCTGCAGACGATCCCGGCTTCGCTGCAGGAGGCAGCCTCGCTCGACGGCGCCACCAGCTGGCAGCGTTTCCGCTATGTAACCCTGCCGATGCTGACCCCGATCATCGCGGTCGTCATGACCTTCTCGGTGCTCTTCACCTTCACCGATTTCCAGCTGATCTACGTGCTGACCAAGGGCGGGCCGGTCAATGCAACCCACTTGATGGCGACGCTTTCGTTCCAGCGCGGCATTCCGGGCGGGCAGCTCGGGGAGGGGGCGGCGATCGCCGTCGCCATGATCCCCTTCCTGCTTGCCGCCATCATGTTCAGCTTCTTCGGTCTGCAACGCCGCAAATGGCAGCAGGGCGGCCAGGATTGAGCGGGAGGACAAAATGAACACGACCACACGAACCGATGACGAGGTCCTCACCGACACGGCCGAGGGCATGAGCTACCTGAACCGCCTGCCGCGGCGGATCGTCGTGCTTTACCTGCCGATGGCGGTCTTCGTCTTCGTACTGCTCTTCCCCTTCTACTGGATGGCGATCACGGCGGTGAAGCCGAACGCGCAGCTGACCGACTACAACAATTACAGCCCTTTCTGGGTGGTCCGTCCGACGCTCGACCACATCAAGTATCTGCTCTTCGAGACCTCCTATCCGGGCTGGCTCTGGAACACGATGCTGGTGGCCGTAGGCTCGACCATCCTGTCGCTGGCCGCATCGGTTTTCGCGGCCTATGCGATCGAGCGGGTGCGCTTCACCGGCGCGCGGCCCGTCGGGCTGCTGATCTTCCTCGCCTATCTGGTGCCGCCGTCGATCCTGTTCATTCCGCTCGCCTTCATCGTCTTCAAATTCGGCATCTACGATTCCAAGCTGGCGCTGATCTTCACCTATCCGACGTTCCTCATACCGTTCTGCACATGGCTCCTGATGGGCTATTTCCGCTCGATCCCCTTCGAACTGGAAGAAAGCGCGCTGGTGGACGGAGCCACGCGCTGGCAGATTCTGGTCAAGATCATCCTGCCGCTCGCCGTGCCGGGCCTGATATCGGCCGGCATCTTCGCCTTCACGCTCTCGTGGAACGAGTTCATCTACGCGCTGACATTCATCCAGTCTTCCGAAAACAAGACAGTACCGGTCGGCGTGCTGACGGAACTCGTGCGCGGCGACGTCTTCGAATGGGGCGCACTGATGGCGGGTGCACTCTTCGGTTCGCTGCCCGTGGTCATTCTCTATTCCTTCTTCGTCGATTATTACGTCTCGTCGATGACGGGAGCGGTGAAGGAGTGAGCTCCCGTCAACGTCTGACGACGAGGAGGACAAATGTCGCGACGATCACCGCGAGTGGCACCCAGGCGCCTGCATCCTCCATGGCCAGAAGGGTGAGCGCGCTGAAGACGCACCAGAGGACCGGAATGGGCAGAAGCAGCCACAGCTTCTGCGGCATGAGCGCCAGAAGGGCGCCGAGGGTCACGGCAACGGTCGGGTCCGGCATTGCCCCGAAGGTTTCGGCCGAGGCGGGCGCGCGGCCGGCAAGCAGCGGGCCGAAAGGATAGCCGAGCGAGCCGAAGACCATCAGGCCGATGCCGCCACGGCGGCGCAGGCTGTTCGCGGGCAATACGCCGCCTTGCGTCCACCGGACCGCGAGAAGCAGCAGACCGGCCTGCAGCATGAAGGCCGCCGTCGCATAGGACATCGCCCAGTTTATGGTGGAGTAACGCAGCCAGAGAAATTGCCACGCGCAGAAGAGCCAGGCCAGGGCGAGCGTCGCCATGGCCGCGGCGCGGGCGCGCCGTCCGTCCGTCGCAGTGGCGAAAAGGATGGCAAGCGCGCCCGCGACGAAGACCGGCTGAAGCGGCCAGAGTCCCTGATTGTAGCGTTCGACAAGGCGGAAATAGACGCGCGGCGAAAACATCAGGAAATCCGCGAGCGTGTAGGTCCCCCAGTCCGACATCACGTCAAATCCATATCACGTGCGACAGGATCGTGCTTCACAGCGCCTCCACATGGGCGGCCATGCGGCGGCGCAGCTTCTCGTCGGGCAGGATGCCTCTCGCAGCCTCCAGGTTCTCCCGTACATGGTCGACGCGCGTAGTCGCGGGGATTGCGCAGGTGACCGCCGGATGCGAAATGATGAACTTCAGGAGAAACTGCGCCCAGCTGCGGGCGCCGGTCTCCGCAAGCCAAGCCGGCAACGGTTCGTCTTCGACCTGCCGGATCAGATCGCCCTGTCGGAACGGCCGGTTGACGATCACGGCAATGCCCTTCTCCTGCGCCAGCGGCAAGATGCGCTCCTCCGCCTCGCGGTCGAGGATATTGTAGGTGACCTGGACGAAATCGATCGGCCGGGTCGCCATGACCTCCTCGATCTCGCGGTGCCTGCGCCCCTCCGAGGTGGTGATGCCGACATAGCGCAGCCGGCCTGCCGCCTTCATGTCTAAGAGCGCGGGCAGGTGCTCTTCCCAGGAGACGAGATTGTGAACCTGCATGAGATCGAATTTCTCGACGCCCCAGTATTCCTTCGATGCCTCGATCTGGGCCGCGCCGTCGCCGGGATCCGATATCCAGACCTTTTCCGCCGAGAAGAGCCGCTTCGGATGTCCGAGCTTACGGAGGCCGTAGCCGATGGTCGGCTGGGAGGATCCGTACATCGGCGAGGAATCGATCATGCGACCGCCGCCTTCGAAGAAGGCAGCGATCACGGCGGCACATTCGTCCATCAGGACGGGGTCGTCTCCGACGTTGAAAGTGATCCAGGTGCCGAGGCCGACCAGCGGCAGCGCTTCTTTGCTCTTCGGTATGACCCGCGTCGTGAGGTCGGCAGCCTGGCCCCACGCCCCCGGCATGAGCGGCAGCGACATACGGATACCTAGCCCCTGAACGACTGCGCGCCGCGTGAAGGTCATCGATCGCTCCCTTCGGCCTGAAGCTCTCGAGCCTGTGGCTCATGGGGCGGGATAATAACCCCTGCGGCGCTACTCTGCAGCCACGAAGTCGTGAGCGCGGTGCCGTTAAAGACCGGGAAAGGATCGAGAGGACCGGCTTCGAGCGCCGTGAAATTCTGGTCGTCGAGGCTGAATTCGATCACCGTGACGCTGCCCGGCGGACTGCTGGATGTTTCGGCGGGCGCGGTGGTGCTGCCCGATATGGCGGAATTCCGGATCGTCGATAGTAGAACGCGATGATTGGTAATCTGGGGGGACGAAGCGGACTAGCTCCTATGGGCGTTCCGCGGAATCGCGGAGGGCTCCAGTTCATTGATACCGTCGATGCGCTGGTCGTTCGCAGGAACGGCCTCGATCTCGAGATTGTGCTTTGCATGGCGCATGTGCTGCCATTCCTTCTCGAGGCGCAGGAATACGTCCGTCGGCATGAATTTTCTCTGCATTCGACCCTCCACGCGGCTGCGTCGAAGAACACGCAAGGAACTGCTTTGTTCCCGCGCCATTACGCAAAACGTGAAAATATAGCGTCCTGGTATGTCTCGAACTGGCCTGACCCGATAGGTGAACCCGCGCTGCTGCTGATCGGTTATGCGGCGGGGTCCACCTATCGTCCCCTCGAAACTGGTGAGGCCGCCTCCTCAATAGCATTCGGCGGGCGGCCTCAAGGCATACGCCTCAACCCGGATTTCACTCCCGGCGGGCGCTCGCGTCAAGGTTTAGCGTTTACTCAATTCGAGTTAGAAAAGATGTATCGGGCGCGTTTGCCTGCCGGGCAAGCCGAATGCGAGACGGCCTAAGTCCTGTTGAGATTCGGTCCACCCGCCGCGGTTTGTTTGATCGCCTCATTCCTGTGCTTGTCACAGGAATGCAGCCAGACCAGGTCCTTGGGCTGAAAGAACGCTTCCCGCGCCGCAGACGCGGCGCTGCTGGATCCCTGTGACGAGCACAGGGATGAGGGTAGAGAGGGTGCAACCCCTCGGCGCGTTTAGTTGCGTCACAGGCTGATCATTCCCCGCATATTCGCAAGTGAAAGCTGTAGCAGTCGCACATCCCCGGTCCCTCATTCCTGTGCTTGTCACAGGAATCCAGCCAGACCAAGTCCTTGGGCTGAAGTGGCGCGCGGTCGGTACTCAAGGAATCCAAGCGCATCGCCATGCGTGCCGACAAAGCCGACCCGGGCGTCAACGCGAATATCCATCTCGCAGCAGCCGTCATAAACTCGAAATGAATCTCAACAGGCCTAGATGGTCTGCAACGTCCAGGATGCCGCGCCGGCGATAAGCCCAAGGGCGAGGGCAATGGCGATCGCATATCTCATCATCTTCATCCGACGTGTCCGCTCGCCGGTCCAATCGTAGCTCATCATGTGCTCCGAGATGTGCAGCTCAAACGTTAAGATTGGACGCTTTTTCTTAACAAAATGGAAACTGCGCGGTTCCACGCCTCGAGGCCTGCAATGTGAAAGAACCTGGGTGGCGCGCGGTCCCGTTATCCATCCGTTAAGATTGGATGATTTGTTGATGCATCCCATTTTAGTAAAATAAGCATAAAAACGTATCAAAGTAAATGTGAATATTATGCGGGAAGGGATGCGGTAATTATTATCGAGGCCAAGAAGACAATTTACCATTATTGAAAAAAGCCCCGCTGATTAACTATTCTCGCCGGTATTCAGTCTATATTTAGGGTGTCATTGCGGGCGTGAGAGCGAATAGGCATGTGCGGACTCGGCGGGTATCTTGGTTCAATACGGGACGGTAAGCCCCTTCTCGAGAGGATGACGGCCGCGATCGGCCACCGCGGGCCGGACGAGCGTGGGATCTTCACCGTGCCGGGTGCGGGCCTCGGTCATGTCCGGCTGTCGATTGTGGGGCTTGGGGACGGCCAGCAGCCGATGTCCGACCCGAGCGGCGAGCTGACGATCGCCTTCAACGGCGAAATCTTCAACTATGTGGAGTTGCGCGATGACCTGCGCGCCAGGGGCCGCCGTTTCCGCACCTCCAGCGATACGGAGGTGATCCTCCATCTTTACGAAGAGATGGGCGCGGATTGTCTTTCCCTCCTCAACGGCGACTTCGCCTTTGCGATCTGGGACGCACGCCGGCGCCGGATGGTGCTCGCGCGCGACCGCATGGGTGTGCGTCCACTCTTCCACACGTTGAAAGGCGGCACGCTCTATTTCGCATCCGAGGTCAAGGCGCTCCTCGAAGTTCCGGGGGTTTCCGCGGAGATCGACCCGATCGCGCTCGACCAGATATTCACGCTGTGGGCGCCGATCGCGCCGCGCACACCCTTCCGTGACATCCACGAGCTCGAGCCCGGGCATCTGATGATCGCCGATCAGAACGGCATCACGACACGGTCCTATTGGCAGCTCGATTATCCGGACCGCGACGAGCGCTCTGCCTACGCGGAGGAAAGCCGCGCTGCGGACGAACTGCGCGCGCTCCTGACGGACGCGACGCGGATCCGCATGCGGGCCGATGTGCCCGTCGGCGCCTATCTTTCCGGCGGCCTCGATTCGTCCATAATCTCGGCGTTGGCGGCTGGGATGACGTCCCAAGGCTTGCGCACCTTCTCCGTCACCTTCGACAGCGCGGAGCATGACGAAAGCGCATTCCAGGAGGAGATGGCAGCGGCACTCGGAACCGAGCACAGGGCTGTCGCATGCCGCGCCGGCGACATCGCCAGGGACTTTCCCGATGTCATCCGCTTTACGGAGAAGCCGATCATCCGCACGGCGCCCGCACCGCTCTACAAATTGTCCGGCCTGGTGCGGGAAGCGGGTCTGAAAGTCGTGCTGACGGGCGAGGGCGCCGACGAGGTGTTCGCCGGTTATGACATCTTCAAGGAAGCGCGCGTTCGCCGCTTCTGCGGCCGGCAGCCCGGCTCGCGCCTCAGGCCGCACCTCTTCCGCAAGCTCTACCCCTATCTGCCCGGTTTGCAGCAGCAGTCGGCCGAGTATCTCGCCGCCTTTTTCGGCGCCGGCGACGTTGCCCTCGACGACCCGCTCTTTTCGCATCGACCACGCCTCAAAGGCACGGCGGCAACCAAGATGTTCTTCTCCTCGGACCTGCGCGCCGAACTCAAGGGTTATGATGCGGCGGAAGAATTGGTCAGCCGGCTCCCCGCCGCCTTCGGCCGCTGGCATCCGCTGCATCAGGCCCAATATCTCGAAAGCCGCTTCCTGCTGCCCGGATATATTCTCTCGAGCCAGGGCGACCGCATGGCGATGGCGCATGGGATCGAGGGCCGTTTCCCGTTCCTCGACCACCGCCTCATCGAATTCGCCGCAAAGCTGCCGCCGGACATGAAACTCAGAGGGCTCGTCGAGAAGCATATCCTGCGCGAAGCGACGAAAGATCTGCTGCCGCCGGCGATCGGCCGGCGGACGAAGCAGCCCTATCGCGCTCCGGACAGCCACTCCTTCAGCGGCGCGGGCGAACTCGACTATGTGCGGTCGGCCATGAGCGAGGACGCGGTCGCCGCCGGTGGGCTCTTCAATGCCAAAGCGGTAACGAAACTCTACGAGAAATGCCGGTCGCGCCCGGCCTCCGGTTTCCGCGACAACGCGGCCTTCGTCGGCGTCCTCTCGACGCAACTCTGGCTGCAGACATTCACCGGCACCAGCCTTCGCAAGGCTGAGGCCGCGTAAAAACCCTTGGAGAAAAGGATAGTGAAATGACCCAAGCGATTAAGGACAAGGTCAAGGCATTCGTCATCGAGAACTTTCTCTTCGGCGACAGCGCATACGAACTCGCCGACGACGCTTCGCTGATCGAGAACGACATCATCGATTCGACCGGCGTTCTGGAACTGGTCGCCTTCATCGAAGACGATTTCGGGATCGTGATGGCCGATGCCGACATCGTCCCGCAAAATCTCGACTCGCTCGCGCGGATTTCGGCGTTCATCGAAGCGAAAGCCGCCGTGCCGGTCTCGGCGTAAGCGGCGAAGGGCGGGGGCATCACGATCATGCGGTTCGAGCAATTCCTCATCAGGAACGCCGCGGCAAACGGGGCAAAGACGGCGCTGGTCACCGATCGCCGGCGGCTGGGCTATGCCGAACTCGACGATCTTTCGAGCCGCCTCGCCGCCGCTCTTGCCGAAAGCGGCGTGAAGCGGAACGACCGGGTTCTGGTCTTCATGGACAATTGCTGGGAGGCGGCCGTCGCGATCTTCGCGATCCTCAAGGCCGGTGCGACCTTCAGCCCGATCAATGCTTCGACCAAGGCGGACAAGCTTGCCTATATCGTCGCCGATTGCGAGGCGGCGGCTATCCTGACGCAGGCCAAGCTGATGCCGGTCGTTGCCGAGGCGCTGGCGCTTGCTCGGGGCCATGCGCCATTCGTCGCTTCGACCGCGGGTCCGGGGGGGCGCTTCCCGGACGGTGCCGCTTCCTTCGAGGAATGCCTGACGGTTGCGCCCGCGCCCATCGGCCACGGCGGCATCGACGTCGATCTCGGCATGCTGATCTATACCTCGGGCTCGACGGGCCGTCCCAAGGGCGTGATGATGACGCATCGCAATATCGATGCGGCTTCGGAGTCGATCACATCCTATCTCCAGAACACGCCTGACGACATCATCCTGAACGTGCTGCCGCTCGCCTTCGACTACGGGCTCTATCAGCTGCTGATGGCGATCCGGCTCGGCGCGACGCTCGTACTCGAAAAGTCATTCGCCTTCCCGCAGGCGATCTTCGACCGTATCCGGACCGAAGGGGTTACCGGCTTCCCGCTGGTGCCGACCATGGCGGCAATGATCCTGCAGATGCGTGACCTCGAACCCGGCTTTCTCCCGAGCCTTCGTTTTCTCTCCAATACCGCGGCAGCACTGCCGCCGGCGCATATCGCCCGCTTGAGAGAGCTTTTCCCGGGCGCCCGGCTCTATTCCATGTACGGACTGACGGAATGCAAGCGCTGCACCTATCTGCCGCCGGAAGAGCTCGACCGGCGGCCGGGTTCCGTCGGGATCGCGATACCGAACACCGAAGCCTTCGTGGTCGATGACGAGGGGAACCGGGTACCGCCCGGTGTAGCCGGCGAACTGGTCATTCGCGGCCCGCATGTGATGCAGGGCTACTGGCGCAATGACGCCGCGACCGAGCGCATGCTCCGCCCCGGCCCCAATCCATGGGAAAAGGTGCTTCACACCGGTGACCTGTTCCGTACCGACGAGGAGGGTTTCCTCTATTTCGTCGGCCGCAAGGACGACATCATCAAGACGCGCGGCGAAAAGGTCGCGCCCAAGGAGGTCGAGACCGTGCTGCATGCGCATCCCGGAATTGCCGAGGCCGTGGTCATCGGTGTTCCCGATCCGGTGCTTGGGGCCGCGATCGGCGCTCTCGTCGTGCTGTCGGACCCGACGCTGACGGAGAAGGACATCATCCGTCATTGCAGCCGCCATCTCGAGGATTTCATGGTGCCGAAGATCGTCGAATTCCGCACCGAATTGCCGAAGACGGATACAGGAAAAGTCAGCCGCCGCCTTGCGGCCGAAACATTGGAGCCCGCAGAATGAATATCCGACCGGACCAGAACAGGCTCGTCTTCTCGGCCGACACGCTGAAAATCGACGAAGCTGCGGAAGCCGAACGTATAGTTGCCGGATTGCGGGCCCAGTTGCGCAGCCTGCGCAAACGCGGCCTCGTCCTCGGCCTTTCCGGCGGCATCGATTCGAGCGTCTCGGTCGCGCTGGCCGTGCGCGCCGTCGGTGCGAAGAACGTCTTCTGTCTCTTCATGCCGGAAAACGATTCCGATCCGGAAAGCCTGCACCTCGGCCGGCTGGTCGCCGAGACGTTCGGTGTAGAGGCGGTGGTCGAGGACATCGGACCGACGCTCGACGCCATGGGCTGCTATCGGCGGCGTGACGCCTTCATTCGCGAACTCGTCCCCGATTACGGGCCGGGCTGGGCGTCGAAGATCGTCATCGCCAATGCGCTCGAAGGCGACGGCTACAACATTTCCTCGCTCGTGGTGCAGGACCCCGAGGGGAAGCAGACGAAGCTGCGCATGCCGCCTTCCGTCTATCTCGGCATCGTCGCCGCGACGAACATGAAGCAGCGCACCCGCAAGCAGATCGAATACTACCATGCCGACCGGCTGAACTTTGCCGTGCTCGGCACGCCGAACAGGCTGGAATACGATCAGGGCTTCTTCGTCAAGAACGGCGATGGCGCGGCGGACGTCAAGCCGATCGCTCATCTTTACAAGTCGCAGGTCTATGCGCTTGCCGGTTATCTCGGCGTTCCCGAGGAAATCCGGCGCCGGCCGCCGACCACCGACACCTATTCGCTCGAGCAGACGCAGGAAGAGTTCTATTTCTCGCTGCCTTATGACCGAATGGATCTGTGCCTCTTCGGCCTCAACAACGGGCTCAGCGCCGACGAGGTCGGACGCGCGGCAAATCTAGACGCGGCTCAGGTCGAGCGCGTCTGGGCGGATATTGCCGCCAAGCGCAAGGCCACGCGCTACCTGCATCTCGGGCCGCAGCTGGTGCAGCCGGTCGAGGAGATCGAGTAAGAATCCGATCGCACGCCCCGTCCCTAAACGGGGCGTGCGATCGGCCGGCTTTATTGAGAAGGTGCAGGTGTCGTCGGTGCCGGTGCCGGTTCTGTGGGCGCGGGCTCCGTCGTCGCCGGGGGAGTCGTTTCGGTCGCCGGGGGCGTTTCAGCCGTCCCTGGCATGAAGAATATGACCGCGAGAATGATAATCGCGAGCACGATAATGCCAATGATAACGTTGCGGTTCATGGTGTTTTCTCCGCTGCTGACGATCATCTTCGATCGACTGCACGACGGCGAGTAGATAAGCGGCCGCCATGCGTTCAACCGGAGATGCGCCGTTAGCGTAACATGAGTCTCGCCAAGCAATAATAGATGCAGTTGAACGACGTGCCTTGCCGCACGGATGCGCCTTCTCATGGGAAGACTGTTGTATTCCCGCAACAGGGATGAAGCGCCGATTGCAATTCGAAATTGAGTGCTTGCCGATCGGCCTGTCTCGTGCGAGGATCACCTCATCCGCAATTCAAATCAGAGGAGGCGTAAGATGAATTCCAATCTCGTGTTTGTGCGCCTCTGTGGCGGAACGGCTATCGTGCCTTCGATGCGACGCGCATCTGGCTTCAGCCGCTACTGATCTGAGGCTCACAAGCCCGCATCTCCGCCATTTGGCGCTTCCCTTTTAACTGACGTGACCGGCTGACGGGACAATTGTTCGCATTGTTTCGTTCCGCATCCGCACGTCTTCTGATCCTCGAAAGGACCTGGCTGCATCACCGCGCCGGGACGGACAGTCATGCGTGAACCACAAGCAATAGTTGTCGAACCCCTCGCGGCGGCGGCCGATGAGCTTTACCGTAAATTCGGCGTCTGGAAGACCGCACGGGCACTGATGTCGGCCGCATGGAGGCGCCATCAGGCGCAAAACCAGATCTCTCACCTGTCGAATCGGATGCGCCGCGATATCGGCCTTCCGGAGGCGGAGGAGGAATTTCCCATCTGGGACATAGACGCCTTCATGGCGGCCAGGGCAAGGCATCCGGATTGATCTGGAGGCAAACCCTGAGAAGTGCGGGGGGGGGGAGAGGTTCGCAGTCTCTCTCTCCCCCCGATTACGGGGCAGCGGTCAATTCTTCCCGCATGGGCATCCCGCCTTCGTCAGCCCTGTGCAAGCTCCCCTCTTCACCATGCTGCCTAGAACTGGTCGCCGGTTCCGTCGAGTCTCATCTTGGACAGACGGTCTCGCGCGTGACGGAAACTTCACGTCGTGCAGGGGCGAAACGGACCGAAGATCAGGCAAAGAAGGAGGCCCGGTTAACTGTTTGTTAACCATGGCTCGCCTACATCTTGGCAACCAAAAATTAACGAAGATGACCAAAGTGCTAACAGACGCTCGCTCGATCCGCATCAAGGGCCGCTCCTTCCTGGCGCTGGTGCTTTCCCCCGAACTGCCGCTCGACTGGTGGCTTGGCCGGCTCGATGACCTCGCTTCGCGTTCGGCGGGCTTCTTCCTGGGGCGCCCGGTGGTGCTCGATGTGGCAGATCTCGAGATCGACCGGAAACAGTTGAAGAGCCTGCTCGACGAGCTCGGCCAGCGCAATGTCAGGGTCATGGGGATCGAAGGCGGACGTCCCTCGCTTTTCGAGCCGGGGATGCCGCCTGCCATGAAGGGCGGCCGGCCGGCTCCCGATTTCGAAGTACCCGAGGCCGATCCGGCCGATCCGCCGAAGGCCGGCAAGGGAAAGGCCGCTGCGCCGATTACGTCGGAGGACGTTCAGCCGGTTCGGGCGACGGCATCGATCATCGTCCGGGAACCGGTTCGGTCCGGACAGTCGGTCATCTTCCCGGAAGGCGACGTGACGGTGGTTGGCTCCGTCGCATCCGGCGCGGAGATCGTCGCAGGAGGTTCAGTCCATATCTACGGGACGCTCCGAGGGCGGGCGCTGGCAGGCTCGGTCGGAAACGCGTCTGCGCGCATCTTCTGCCGCCGGCTCGAAGCGGAACTGCTGGCAATCGACGGCGTCTACAAGACGGCCGAGGACATGGCCCCCAATCTGCGCGGGCAGTCGGTCCAGCTGTGGCTGGAAGGCGATTCGATCATGGCAGAAAGACTGAACTGAGCCGGTCGCCGGCTGATTTATAGAATTAGAGCGGGGATGCGGGCGGAAACCGCTCACAGTTTTCCTCCCGCTCTGACAACAGGAGCGGGAAGATGGCGAAAGTAGTTGTAGTTACATCTGGAAAGGGCGGCGTCGGCAAGACGACGTCAACCGCCGCACTGGGTGCGGCGCTGGCGCAGCGCAACGAGAAAACGGTCGTCGTCGATTTTGACGTCGGGCTGCGCAATCTCGACCTCGTCATGGGCGCCGAGCGCCGGGTCGTCTACGACCTCGTCAACGTGATCCAGGGCGACGCGAAGCTGCCGCAGGCGCTGATCCGCGACAAACGGCTCGACACCCTCTTCCTGCTGCCGGCATCGCAGACCCGCGACAAGGACAGCCTGACCCCCGAGGGCGTCGAGCGGGTGATGGAAGAGCTCAAGAAACACTTCGACTGGATCATTTGCGACAGCCCGGCCGGGATTGAGCGCGGCGCGACGCTCGCGATGCGCCACGCCGACCTCGCCGTCATCGTCACCAATCCGGAAGTCTCATCGGTCCGCGACTCCGATCGCATCATCGGCCTGCTCGATGCCAAGACCGAAAGGGCAGAGCGCGGAGAGCGGGTCGAGAAGCACCTGCTGCTGACGCGCTACGACGCCGTCCGCGCCGAGCGCGGCGACATGCTCAAGGTCGATGACGTTCTCGAGATCCTGTCGATCCCGCTCATCGGAATCGTTCCCGAAAGCATGGACGTTCTCAAGGCTTCCAACCTCGGTGCCCCGGTGACGCTCGCCGACAGCAGCAGCGCTCCGGCACGCGCCTATCTGGATGCCGCGCGCCGCCTTGCGGGGGAAACGGTGCCGATGACCATTCCCGGCGAGAAGCGCGGCTTCCTGGGCAAGATATTCGGACGGAGGGCAGCATGAGCATTTTCCGTTTCTTCAGCAAGCAGACCTCGGCGCCGACGGCGCGCGAGCGCCTGCAGGTGCTGCTGGCGCATGAGCGGGCGTCGGTCGGCCAGTCGGACCTCGTTGCGGTGCTCCGGGAAGAAATTCTCGCGGTCATCGCCAAGCATGTCCAGGTCGACCGCGACAAGGTCAACGTCACGATGGAACGCGGCGAGCACGTCACCACGCTCGAAGTCGACATCGAGATACCGATGAAGGCGGGCGTGCGGGCGGCCTGAGCCGGCCGCAGCGGCACCATGGTCCGGCCAGGTTGCGCGAATGGCAACCGGATGGATATCCCTTCCTGCAGCCTCTCGTCCGGGAGGCTGCAGTACGGCTTTCGCCTGGCCACCGCGCCCCGTCGTCGGACTTTCGTCCGAATCACATCGGACGATCGTCCGACCGGCAAAAGCGAAACGTCTGAGACACCCCGATTGCAGTTGACGCACCGGTCAGGCCGTGACCAAAGATGGCGCAACAGCCGGCGAAAGCGAATGTCGGGCTTTCCCGGTGGACTGTTGTCGGGTCGGCGACGACGCCGACGATCGGTGATAGCGTCAAGGCATTCGCGAGACCGCGATCAGGCGCATCCCGGTAAAAACTCTTCAGGAGGAGCGTGATGGTCACGCGTCGAAACTTTCTTGCAGCACTGTGCTGGGTTTCGGTCGGCCTTCCCGTCGCCGTATCGCCTTACAAAATCGCGCTGTCGGGCTCAGGCATCGAACTGGAACCGCAATCCGCTCTCGCCAAGGGCGGTGGTAGCGGCGGCGGGCGTGGCGGTGGCGGCGGCGGCGGCGGACGAGGCGGTGGCAACGGCGGCGGACGAGGCGGTGGCAATGGCGGTGGAAACGGGGGCGGCGGCGGAAACGGTAAGGGCGGCGGCAATTCGAATTCCGGCCGGGCAAGCGGAAGAGCAACGACGTCCGTGGAAGGGGGCGGCTCCATCCTGCGCGTACGTCACCGGGACGGCATCAGCGAGGTGATCGAAGACGCCCGTTACATCATGAAGGATTCGCGCGGGCGCACTATTGTCAACCGGCGGGCGACGTCGGCCGACCGGAGACGGCTTCTCTCCTTCATTGACTGACCGGACGCCAGTCGAGCGCGTCGCGCAGCACCATGGCGGCCTCCGTCCGGTTGGCGACGTCGAGCTTCGCCATGATCTGCGTCATGTGATGTTTCACCGTTTTCTCGTGCAGATCGAGCTTTCGGGCAATCTGCTTGTTGCTCATTCCCGAGGCGACGAGGTGCAGGACCTCCTGTTCGCGCCGCGTCAGCTCGGCAACGAGGTTGGATTTGGCCGGTGCGGGATTGGCCAGCTGGCCCGTCAGCAGCTTGGCGGAAAGGGTGGGGGCGACATAGCTCTCGCCTGAGGCGACGGTGCGAATGACGTCCGCCAGCGCCCTCGCACCGATCCCCTTGAGAATGTAACCCTTCGCGCCTTCCTTGAGAGCTGCAGCGACGTCGTCATTCGCCTCGGAAACGGTCAGCATGACGATCTTCTGCGCGGGCGCGACGCTCAGGATCGCCGGAATCGCGTTCAGCCCGCCGCCCGGCATGGAGATGTCGAGCAGCATCACATCAGGGTTGAAATTTTGCGCGATCGCGATCGCCTCGTCCCGCGACCCGCCTTCGGCAACGACCTCGAACCCGTCGATCTCCGACAGGCTCCGTGTCACACCCTCCCTGAACAAGGGGTGGTCATCGACCACGGCTACTCGAATTCCCGTCATCATGCCTGCTCCGTTTCCTCAAAACCGATCGACATCCGGACAATCGTGCCGGGCGCGTTGGGGTTGATCTCGAATGTTCCGCCGAGGCTCTCGACCCGGCCTTCAAGGCCCGCGAGACCGAGGCTCGTCGGCCGTACGTCTTTGGGGTCGAAGCCCGGCCCGCCGTCTGCAACCTCGACGGTAACCTTGTCACCCTTCGTACTCTGCGTCACGCGCTGCGCGATGCCGCCGCCGTGACGGTAGGCATTGTTAAGCGCTTCCTGCACGAAACGGTATATGCAGATCTTCGCCGATGCCGAAAGGCGCTCGGGCGGGTCGGTCATCGACAACTCCACGGTGGTTCCCGTTCGTTGTTCATGGGCGTGGACGCAGCGCTCCAGAATTTTCCTCAGGCCGGCGGTCTCTATCTGCGGCAGGACCAGCCCGCTGCACAGCGTTCTGATCTCGTTCATCGCCTCGTCGAGGCTGCCCTTGATGGCGGCGATCTCACGCTCGCGCAGTTCGGCGGGCGTCGTGGGGCTGACAAGCTTGTTGCTGTCCAGTCGCAGGGAAGCATAGGCCACGAGTTGCGCCGGCCCGTCATGCAGATCGGCGCCGATCCGCCGCAACAGGGTCTCGTTCAGCGCGGTCGCTCGCTGGGAGGCCTGGCGCAGGCGCCCGCGCAGTGTCTCGTTCTGCGCAAGCAGCGCCGAAAGCTCGTCGACGCGCTGCGCAAGCGCATGGCGCTGCTTCTCTATCGTTCTGCTGCCGCGCAGGACGATGGCCGAAAGGGCGATGAAGAAGGCGAGCGTGAAGCCGGCAACGGCGAGCCACGTGTGAAGCCTCGCCCGATTGAGGCTCTGCTCGAATTCGTCGGCAATCTCGTGGAATTCCGAGACGGCGACCACCTCGCCGGACCAGGGTTGGAGAAGGGGATTGTAGATCTCCAGGAGAGGACTGCTCGAAAGGCGCTCCGTCTCGCCGTCGGCCTCGTCGAGAGGCATGAAACGAGCGACCATGCCGCCGTCGAATGCCGCCGTCAGCTCCGGACCCAGCTCATACTTCTGACCGACCATGGCCTTGTCGCTCGAATAGAGAACCGTGCCGTCGGCACGCCAGAGGCGAAATGAAGCAAGCCGATCACCCAAAGCGCCCTGCCCAAGCGTTTCGTCAAGCGCCCGTGCCACCGAATCGTCGAGCACCTGCGTCGTTTGCATGTCGGGCAGAAGCGGCGCAATCACGCTATCGACATAGAGCGCCGTGGTGGCCGCGGAGTTGCGCGTCACGGCGTCCTCTATAAGGCTCGTCACGAAGGCGCCGACGACGAGCATCGCCGCGGCGGCTACAGAGCCACCGATAATGAGGAACTGCTTCGCCAGCGGCTGAGAGTTCCACCGTCTGATGAGGGCGTCGACGTGCACGAGAGATCTCACGATGGCCCGCTCAATTCGTCGCCGGCACTGCTGCGTTCTTTGCAACCGCCAAATTAGCATTTCCGGCCGGCCGGTCAACGCGCGCCATCCCTTACCCCTTGGTCATAGCGCATCTTGGGACTTTTGACGACCGGGCCCACGGACCTAAGTCCAATCAACCGGCGCATTGGTCCGGCGGCGGTGGAACCCGCACCAGTTGCACGCTATCGCTTAATCAATTGAAGCAGAAAATCGGCCGCAGCAACAACGGCCGCGACTTTCGATAGGAGGCCCTCATGCCTATTTCCAAATTCGTCGGACGAGGTCTTATTGCGCTGGCGCTCGCAGGCGCTCCCCTGGCGGGCCTTGCACCCGGCATGTCGGACATCGCATTCGCCAAGGGCGGCAATGGCAACGGTGGCGGCAATGGTGGCGGCGGCAACGGCAATGGCGGCGGCAATGGCGGGGGCCACGGCAATGGCGGCGGCCACGGCAAGAGCGGAAGCCACGGCAATAGCGGAAGCCACGCGAAGGCCCGATCCGATTCGGGCAGATCGGGCGGCGAGCGCGCGGGCACGCCGCGCTTCCTCCAGGACCTGTTCAAGCACGGCAGGAAGTCCGGAAAAGCGGCGCACGGCAAGTCCGGGAAGTCCGGTAAGGTAGTAAAGGCCAGGGTGACGGAAACGGCTGTCCCGACGCCGAAGCCCAAGAATCCGCAGGCCGAAACGGCAAAGCTGAGCTCGCTCGGCCGGAACTATCACGCCTACCTGAACTCGAACGATCCGCGAATGGCGGCAATCTCCGCCTATGCGATCGCCTATGCAGAGTTCGAGGCGGAGTTCGGCTCGGACGTCATCCCGACCGATCCGGCTCTCAGCGATGAAGCGCTGCGCGAGGCGATTGCAAGCTTCACGAATGGCGGCGAAGTGACGGATGCGACACTTGAGGACGTCAAGGAAACGCTTGGCGTCGGATCGTCCGTCGGGAAGATAGACGATATTCGTGAGCACCTTCTCGACACGACGCCCGATGAGGACGTCGTGATCGAAGACTGACCGGGCGAGGCGCGTCGCCGGATGGAACATCTGAGAAGATTCGACCGTGTCGTCGGCGCCGTGACCCAAGCGATGCGGGAGGGACGGATAGGCTTCTCGCTGCAACAGGTCAATGCGGTCGGCGATACGGGCGAGGTGCTCTATTCGGAATGCCTAGGCAGGCTCGTAGAACGTGACGGAGCGGTCAGGACGAGCGAGGAATTCACGGCTTTTCTCGAAGCGTCGGGACGCGTTGCGTCATTCGATCGATACATGCTCGGTCTCGCATTCGAGTGGCTCGACTGCAATCCGTCAGGCGTGTTGGGTTGCGATATCTCGGCCGGGAACATTCTCGACGAGAACACTTGGTCGGAACTCTACGATCTGCTTTCGCGAAATCGGGAAATGGCCTCGCGCCTGGTTCTCGAGATAACGGAGTGCCTGCCGCTGGCCACCCTGCCGATGGCGGCGGAGTTCATTGAAGGCGCGCGCGAACTGGGCTACAGAATCGCCCTGGACAGTTTCGGAACGGGTCACTCGACGCCGGAATCGCTGTTGTCCATTCCCGTCGACATCGTGAAACTGGACGCATTCTTCATCGGCCGCGGCCAGGGCGGGGGCAAGGGGTTCCTCCATCATTTGGTGGGGCTCGCTTCCTGCGTTGCGCCGACGGTGGTCGTCGACGGCATCGAGACCTACGGACAGCTCGAAGCCGTCAAAAAGGCCGGCGCAACGCATGTGCAGGGCTTCCTTCTGTCCGAGCCGACGCTGTACCCGGTCTATTGCGGCCAGCCCGCGCCGCTGCCGGCCGCCATACGCAGATCTGCGGGATCGCGGCAGCTGCATTCCTAGGCACGATGCTTTCAGGTCGGGTCGGCTAGAAGCATAAACGTGATCAAATCCAGGAATAAAGCGGAATGCGGGCGCAAAACCGCACACACCTCACCCCTCCGGCTGGCGGGCGACCCTCCGCGCGATGCTTGCAGATATCGAACATGTGATTGGCCGTGAGTTTGGCAATCCAGGCGAGTCGGCTACACGTCTACACGCGACCCCTTTTCTCTCTTCGTACCTGCTTGAGATGTTTAGCAAAATTCAATTACGACGACGCACGCTTCTTCTGGGAGCGATTTCCGCAACGGCAGCCGTCGCGGGGTGCTCGACCTCTGCGCCGCAAGCGCAGCGCGCCCCCGTGCCGCGTCTGGTGAGCCGCCCGATCGGGCTGGCGAGCGATGCCGAACTGGAAGCCAGATATGCTGCCGTCGAAGATGGCGGGCACTTCATTCCGGCAGTCCCCTATAGGGAGATGGATCCGAAATATTTTCGCCAGCGGGTGCCGGACCCCACCGGCGAACCGGCGGGGACGGTCGTCGTAGACACGCCCGGGCGGTTCCTCTACCTCATCGAGCCTGGCGGAACGGCGATGCGCTACGGCGTCGGAATTGGGCGCGAGGGCTTCGCCTGGCAGGGCGAAGGGATCATACACTGGCGCCAGCCCTGGCCTCGGTGGAAGCCTCCGGCCGATATGATCGCCCGCCGTCCGGAACTCGAAAAATACTCCGTCGCAAATGGCGGCATGGCCCCCGGCATAGACAATCCCTTGGGTGCCCGCGCGCTCTACATCTTCCAGAACGGGCAGGACACGCTGTACCGTCTGCACGGCACGCCGGAATGGAAATCGATCGGCAAGGCAGTTTCGTCAGGGTGCGTTCGGCTGGTGAACCAGGACGTCATCGATCTTTACAAGCGTGTACCCTATCACGCCCCGATCGTCGTCTATCAAAAGCCTCTCGCCGAGCAGCTTCAGGTCTAGGGCTGTTCAGATCCGGCATACCCGCCGCGGTTGTTTGATGATTTTAGGCCGACCCGGCCTGAAATCATCGTGATTTAGAGCACTTCGAACGGCGCATTCCCGGACGCAAGACCACTCTGCGCCTTCTTGGAAGTGCTTTAGATCCGGTTGAACGTCCCGCCGATCAGCCGGCTCCAGTGTTCCCCCGCCAGCCCGTTGATGAACCCTCGTGCGTGACGGAAAGCGTCGACGAGTTCCTCCTCGCGGGAGTGGACGACGGTCGAGGCGGCATGGACGAAGCCGATACGGCGGCCCATCATGGCCTCAAGCAGCGCCGGCTGGGTTCGACCGCGCACAGCAGCGGCTCCGCGCGCGGCCGCGTGCTCTATCAGGCAGTCGAGGATCGGCCCGGCCTGTCCCGGCTGGGCGAGGACCTGGAGAACCCTGGCAGTTCCGCCGGGCTGCAGGTGGTAGAAAAACGCTCCGACGGGCGCACCACTTCGCGTTCTGACGGCCGCAAGCACCGGCTCGCCGAATTCCGGCTTCTTCTCCGCGTCTTCGAGGATATGGTCTAGCTGGCCCTCGGTCCAGGCCGGCTGCACGGCAAACTGCCTGGTCAAGGGGGCGAAGAGCTCGGCGAAGCCATGCCGGTCGATGTCGGCGACCTGCAGCGGTCCTTGGGTGGCGGCCTCGGGCACGCCCGACCAGCGCAGCTCGCCGCGTCGCAACTTGCCGCGATGGCGGCGATCGAATGCATGAGCCAGCGGCCGGAGTGCGCGGGCGGGACCGAACCGGCTCGCGACGAGATCGACGCCGAACGATGCCGGCCGGATGACGCGTATCCAGTCGAGGCTGTATTGCGGCAGCACGACTCCCCGCAGCTTCGTCCACATCTGCGTCGAAACTTCGCTCGCCGTTTCGCTGAAGGAAAGGTCCTGCGGTCCTGCAAGGAACGCTTTCAGCAGCCGCGCGCCGGCCATCGGATCGCTTTCGCGGCCTTCGACCATCAGCGAGCCGCAGATGGCGGCGCGCAATGCCCTGCCGCGATACGTCATGGCCAGAGTGTTCGCTCCGACGAAGCCGGAAATCCGGCCGCCATCGTTGCTATACACGAGCGGGCGGATTTCCGGGTCGTTGCCCGGGGCATCGATATAGAGTTGCCGAAGATATTCGATGAACGCAGGCGACGGCTCCTCCGCGCTGTTGCGGAAGACCTTCTGAAAGAGCCGCGCGACAGCCGGAATATCCTCGGCTGCGAGCGAACGGATGTCGCTCATCTGTCCGCCCCGTCAGCCGCGGCGGCTGCCGCTGCACCGCCCAGCCTGCGCGCCAGTGCGACTCGCGGCTTTCCGGCCGAGTCCTCGGCGAATGTCACTGCCTCATAGGCCTTCGTCCGGGCGAGAAGCGCCGTGGCCTGGCGATCCTGTCCCTCTCCGAACTCGAAGAGAAGCCAGCCGCCCGGCTTGAGGAAGGCGGCGGCTTCGCGGATCAGCCGCTGATGGATGGATATGCCGTAGGGCCCGCCATCGAACGCCTCCCGCGGCTCGCTTGCGAGAAGATGCGCGCTGTCGCCTTCCAGGCGGGATGTCGAGATATAGGGCGGGTTGCAGACGATCATGTCGACGGCGCCCGCGAGGTCCTCTCCCGCGAGGGCCGCGAACAGGTCGCCCTGGCGGATGACGACGCGGTCTCCAAGCGAGAGGCGCTCGACATTGCGCCTCGCAAGCGCGACCGTGCTGTCGGTGAGGTCTGCAGCCCAGACACGCGCGAGCGGTACCTCCGCGGCGATCCCCAGAGCGAGATTTCCGGATCCGCAGCACATGTCGATCACGGTCGCCGGTCCGGCGCGCTCGATCAGGATCGCTGCGGCGTTCCGCCCGAGGAGTTCCGTCTCCTCCCTCGGCACAAGCACGTCCGGCGCCAGTTCGAGGTCGACGCCCATGAATCGTACGAGCCGTGGCGCGCGACCCTCGGTCCGGCCGTCAAGATGATTGTCGCCCTGCAGCACGAAGGCTCCTTCGGTTATCGGATGGGATGTCGGTCCGGCGCACACTAGCGCGTGCAGGTAAACGGAAGCTGAAATGCAGGGCGTCCGACAACACATGGCGCCACAATGCTTATGTTAACCGGCCAATCACTTATCCTCGCTAGTGTGCGCCTCAATCGGCGAGGGGGGCGTTTCGCAGCCCGGTGCCGGCCTTTAAGTCGATTTGTCAAGGCAGAACGGATGGTCTCGGAAGGTGTAACGGAACAGCGCGGTGACAGACCATTCCTGCCGATGGTCATGTCCTATCTCGCCTCCGGCGGCAGTCTGGTTCTCGGTTCTGCGGCGCAACTCCTTACCTTTGCCATCCTTGCCCGCTGGCTCGGCGTCCACGAGTTCAGCGTGTTCGTCGCAATTACTGCGGTCGCCAATATAGCCGTCCATCTCTGCGGGCTCGGGGCGATGGAATGCCTGGTGCGCCGGGTCGCGCGCGACCGCGCGATCTACCCGCAGATGCTCGGGCACAATGTCATCCTGACGGTGGCGAGCGGGGCAGCCCTGGTCCTGCTGGGAGCGGTGGTCCTGCCGTTCTTCTTCACCCTTTCGCCGGACCGCGTGACGAACGTCGCCGTGATCACGCTGATGCTCGTCACCAATATCCTGCTGGTCCGGGTCATCGTGCTCACCGAGCAGATATTTATCGCTCACACGGATTTTGCCTCCGCCAACAAGGTCGTCGTCGGTTTTGCGGCGGCGCGCACGGTTGCGGCGGCACTTGCCTGCATCGCCTTCGGCGTCACCAGCGTCGCATCCTGGGCGGTGTGGCAGTTTCTCTGCCATGTCCTCGTGGCGCTCATGTGTATGCGGGCAATCCGGGAACTCGGTGCGCCGCGCTACCGCATCGTGCGGGAGGAACTCCCGCAAGGCCTTTACTTCAGCATTCCCTTCATCCTGCGTGCGCTGCGCCAGAATGCCGACCTGCTTGTCCTGAGCCTCGTCACCACCGCCGAGGTCGTCGCAAGCTACAGTGTCGCTCGCCGCATGCTGGAGAGCAGCTATCTTTCGGTGGAAGCGCTCAACCGGCTTATCTACCCGGGTTCGGCGAGGGCGACGGCGGCGGGGCTTCACCACGCCCTCCATCGGGTGCGCCGGGTGCTCGCTGCCGCAATCGTCATCAGCCTGGCTGCGGCCGTCACCGTTTTCGTTCTGGCGCCGGTCCTGCCCTACCTCTTCGGCAAGGACTATCTCTCGCTGGTCGGCTTCGTCAGAAGCCTCTGCTGGGTCGTGGTGCCGCTCGCGATGTGGTCCGTCGCGGTCGAGGCGCTCGGTGCCTCCGGCGCACACGCGGCCCGCGCGACCGTCATGGGGCTCGGCAGCATCGCCGGTGCCGGCCTTGCCGCATGGGCAAGCTGGTACGCCCCGCCGATGGGAACTTTCCTGTCCTTCTACGCAATCGAAATCGCGATGGTCGTCGCCTCCTGGAGCGTGTTCCTGCACTTCGTGCGGCGCGACCGCCGCCAGGCTGCGCTCACTCTTGGAGCGGGCGCCATATGACGATGGAGGCGAATGAAATTCGCGTATCCGAGAGCGTGCCGGTCGATGCAGGGCAGCGCCGCGGTACGCGGCTCATGGCGCCCGACGACGTTCCGGCGGTCGGACGGCTTTTCAACAGGATTTTCCGAAGGCACGATCAGGCATCCGACGATGACCTCGGACGGTATCTGCAGACCGTCTTCTTCGGCAGCCCTCACTATTCTCCGGAACTCGGCAGCGTCGTGCACGAGAACGGTGCTAACGGCATAGACAGCGCCATACTCTCGGTACCGATGGCGTTTATGATCAATGGCCGCCCGACCATGGCCCGCCTTCTCTGTGCCTTCATGGCGGATGGCAAGGCCGGCGCCGTTGGAGCGGCACGTCTTGCGCGCACCATGCGGGCGGCTCGCCAGGACATGTGCTTCTCCGACAATGCGTCGCCGGTCAGCGCCGACCATTGGGTTGCGGGAGGCGGCATCGTCCTGCCGATCCAGAGCCTCGAATGGCAGCGCTCGTTTCTGCCGTTGACCGCGGCGGCGATCCTTGCGGGCCGTCACTTCCCAATCGCGCGCTCGCGTGTTCTCGTCGGCGTCCTCAGGCCGATTGACCGTGCACTGCGCCGGTTGCGGCCCTCCATGCGGCCGAAGGCCGAGGGCGAATGCAGGAGCGAGGCAGCGGGCGTCGAGGAGTTCCTCCAATGCGCGAGCCCGATGCTGGAACGCTTTGCGATCCGCCCGGCCTGGTCGCCAGCCGAATTCGACTGGCTCGTGCGCGTCGCTTCGATGAACCGCAACCTCGGGACGCTCCAGTGCAGGAAAGTCGTTCTGCCGGACGGTCGCACGATTGGCGCCTTTCTTTTCTTCGGCAAGCAAGATGCCGCGGCCACGGTGCTCAATCTCGTCTGCGAGGAGGGGCGTGAGCGCGACGTCGCCGCGGCGATGTTCGCGCAGCTCGATGCGGAAGGCTATGCCGTGGCGGTCGGCATGGCTCAGCCGTTCCTGATGAACGCTATCTCGCGCCAGCGATGGCTGTCATTCCGGCACCGCGGCTACTTCTGCATGGTGACCCGCCATGCGGACCTCAAGGAAGCGGCAGAGCGCAACGACATCTATATCGGCGGCCTCGCCTCGGAGACCTGGAGCCGGCTGCTGACGGATTTTTAGCCCGGTTGAAATTTCAAGGCCGATGATTCCAGGGATTGATGATAGTTACACCGGTGTCAGCGAGATCCGCGACATTACGGGTTGCCACGGAGGCGAGCCAGCCTCTACCGCGACGGAGAGGGTGGCTGCCAACAGCTCCGACGGCACATTGGTATCGAGATAATCACTCGGAGAAATCCGGTGCGTAGCGGATGGGCTCGCGCTGCGGAAGGTCAAGCATGACGCCTGCGAGCGGCGCCATTCGGATGCGGATTACTGTAGCGAGATTGGCCGGTCGGTTTTCGGTAGTCGAAAGCGCGGCGCGAAGGATGTCCCGCGCTTCGTCCTCCATCGAACGCCCATGCTCCGCGGCGCGAATGCGCAGGCGCTTCTTGAGCCCGTCATCGAGGTTGCGGATCGTCACGTTCGCCATGCGGCTTCCTTTCTTCATTGATGGCAATTTATCGTTGACTGCAGCGGGCGGCAACACGCCTACGAGTGACCCGGAGCGGGCTGCCGACGGATTTTTGGTTGCATGTCTTGCCGGCAATCATTCGCGGTTATATGAGCGAGGCCTGTTCTGGCGCAGTCGATGGGAAATGACGATGGCACCTGCGGCTTTATTTGATGGCCTGTCAGCGTTCCCGCCCACACCCGCCGATGTGGGCGGCAAGGTTTCGGAAGAGGCGCTGTCGCGACTGCTCGAGCGTATCCGACTAGCACGCGCGGACTCGATTGGATTGCTCGGCAGCACAGGGGCTTACGCATTTCTCTCGCGCGGTGAACGGCGACGGGCAGTGGAGATCGCTGTCGAATGCGTGGGAGGCAGAGTTCCCCTCATCGTCGGCGTCGGCGCACTCAGGACCGACGAGGCTCAGGCGCTCGCGCGCGACGCGAATGAAGCCGGGGCAGATGGACTTCTCCTGGCTCCCGTATCCTACACGCCTCTGACTGAGGAGGAAGTTTATCAGCATTTCGTTGCCGTTGCCGGCGTTTCCGACTTGCCGCTCTGCATCTACAATAATCCGGGCACGACCAGGTTCGTTTTCAGCGAGGAACTGATCACACGGCTCTCGCAGGTGCCGAGTATTGCCGCAGTGAAGATGCCGTTGCCTGCCGACGGAGATTTCGCGGGTGAGATCGCTCGACTGCGTGCGAACACGTCTGCAGCTTTTGCTATCGGCTATAGCGGCGATTGGGGCGCAGCAGGTGCGCTCCTGTCCGGTGCTGATGCGTGGTTCAGTGTCGCGGGCGGGCTTTTGCCCGTGGCTGCAACGAAACTCACTCGGGCGGCGAAAGGGGGCGATCGCGCGGAAGCGCATCGGATCGACACCGCATTTCAACCCTTATGGGCACTGTTCAAGGAGTTCGGCAGTTTCCGCGTGATGTACGCTATCGGGAGCATCCTCGGACTGTTCCAGGCATTGCCCCCGCGGCCGATTTTGCCGCTTGGACCTCGTGACAATGTACGGGTAGAAGAAGCTGTTCAGAAACTGATCGACTTTTAAGAGTGCTCTTGAGGAATTACGCTTTACCCGGAAGTGCTCCAGCCGGTCCTGATCATCGGTGAAGGGCGGGCGCGACTGGAGAAAGCAGCAACCGTATGCCAAGCGCGATCATGATGCTGCCCGCAATGCGCTGCTGCCACGCCACAAAGGCACTGCTGTGCGACAACCAATTGCTGAATGTGCCTGAGGTGAGGGCCACCGCACCAAGGACCAGCAGCCCGGTGGCTTTCATCGTAACTCCGAGGATGAAGAATTGCAGGGCCGGCGATCCGGCGGACGGTGCCACGAACTGCGGAAGGATCGCGAGCATAAAGGAAAGCGACGTCGGATTCGTCAGATTGCAGATCACACCCTGCCTGAAGAGGGCGAGAAGCGATGGAGACGTGGCGCGGCCCGGCGCTTCGCGCAGGAAGGTCTTACTGCTGGCCGTCAAGAACCGCACCCCGACATAAATCAGATAGGCCGCTCCGATAAATTGCATGGCCTTGTAGAGGAGCGGCGAGGACGCCACGACCGTGGCAAGGCCCATGGCAAGCAAGGGTATCTGGACGAAGCCCGCCGCGACGCATCCGATAGCGGTTGCAAGCGCAGCCCGTCGGCCCTGGCCGATGCCGCGGCTGATGACAAGCATCATGTCCGGGCCGACTCCGGACAATTGATAGGCAAGCACGGCGCCCAGAAACGCGGCATAGCTGGTCAGGTCGGGCATTCTACAGAAACTATGGAAGCAGGTCGAAGTTCCCCAGCGGAAACGAACCAGTGCCCGTAGAGGAGCATTGGCCTGCCCAAAAGGTTACCGTCCGAACAGTTCCGCTTAACCGAATATTCACCCTGCAGGCCCTAAATCCGCATGGGGAATTGCTTATACGGCAATAAGCACCTTGGTGGCTCCGAGGGGATGGGGAAAGCGGATGTATCGGCGCAGCGAGCCCGAGGGACTGGGATTACGCCTGGAAAGGCCACATCAGCGCCTTCGCGCGGGCGGAGGGTCGTTGCTCGACCTCGTGCCCGCGGTAACGGAAGAGGCCGCTCGCGAAGAGGCCCCCGCGGAGGCAGAGGATGGCACCTCCGCCCGCGTGGTGGATATTCCCGTCCCCGCCCATCAGGCGCGCGCTCTTGAGGAGCAGCCTTCCTCCGTCGCGGATTTCTTCCCGCAACTCCACCTCCTGGGCAGCATCGGGGTTAATGACCTCATCGCG
The DNA here is from genome assembly GCF_059070375.1 of Sinorhizobium sp. Lineage (NCBI taxonomy): Bacteria > Pseudomonadati > Pseudomonadota > Alphaproteobacteria > Hyphomicrobiales > Rhizobiaceae > Sinorhizobium > Sinorhizobium sp. The sequence goes on along the minus strand of NZ_JCACWC010000002.1, from coordinate 1,052,634 downwards.
TGGCTGCGCAACGGCGCCCGCTGGATCGTGCTCGCGCTCGTCCTCTCGGTTGCCGCCGCCTTTGCCTATGCCGTGGCGGCGACCCCGCGATACACGGTCTATACCGATCTCGTGGTGGACCCTTCCAATCTCAACGTCGTCAGCGACGACGTCTTTACGACCAATCCTCAGCGCGACGCGCAGTTGCTGGAGGTCGAGAGCAAGCTCCGGATCCTGACCTCGCGCAACGTCCTCCAACGCGTCATCGACGAGTTGCGGCTTGCGGACGATCCCGAATTCGTCAGGCCGACAATCCTCGACTGGATGAAGACGCTCATTGCGCCGCGGGACGCCAAGGCGGACAAGGAGCTGGCGGCCATGCGCGCTCTGTCCGAGAGGGTCGAGGCGCGCCGGGAGGAACGTTCCTTCGTCGTGATCCTGAAGGTGTGGAGCGAAGAACCGGCCAAGGCAATCGCCCTTTCGGACGCGATCGTCGAGGCATTCGAGGCGGAACTCTTTCAGTCGGCCGCCGAGAGCGCCGGCCGCGTGGCGCAGAACCTGAACGAGCGACTCGACGAGCTGCGGCGCAACGTCACCGAAGCGGAGAAGAGGGTCGAGGATTTCCGGCGTGAGAACGGCCTGCAATCCACCAATGGCGAGCTCGTCAGCAACCAGCTTTCGAGTGAGCTCAACACCCAGGTTCTCGACGGTCAGCAGCGTTTCATCCAGGCGGAAACGCGTTACAGGCAGATGAGTGCGGCCGTTGCCGAGGGCCAGACCGCCAGCGCCTCGGTGTTCGAGTCGGCAAACATGACCAATCTGCGCCAGCAGTATAATGCCTTGCAGCAGCAGATCGGCTCCATGCAGCTCACTTATGGCGAGCGGCATCCGCGGCTCGTTGCCGCGCGCTCGGAGCGCACGGCGCTGGAAGCGGCGATGAAGGATGAAGCCCGCCGCATTCTGGAGCGCGCGAAGGCCGACTTCGACCGGGAGCAAAAGGCGCTCGATGCGCTCCGCGGCAAGGCGGATGACGAAAAGTCGAACGTCTTCACCGATAACCAGGCCCAGGTGCAGCTTCGTGATCTCGAACGCGACGCGCGCAGCAAGGCGGCGATCTACGAAACCCATCTGGCACGCGCGCAGCAGATCACCGAACGCCAGCAGATCGACACCACGAATATTCGCGTCATCTCGCGGGCCCTGCCGCCAAACGCGCGAAGCTGGCCCCCGCGTACCTTGATCCTGCTGATCGGCGGCGCCGTTCTGGGTCTCGCAATCGGCATCGCCGCGGCACTTGCCCTCGGCCTCTGGAAATTCCTTCGCGGCAAGACCCACGTGGCTGCCTGAGGAGCCCGGGAGATGGATCGCGCGGGCTACGGAGAGGTCGAGCCGACGAATGCGGTAAAGGCGCGTGTCGGTACCGTGCTGTTCATGGCGATCTTCCTGTTCTTCTGGATCTCCATCAATCCATTCGTGGATCTGACGGGCGAGGCGGTGCTGGACCCTTCCGCCGGCAATTCCAACCGGCTGAACCAGATCATCTCGCTCCTGCTTTTCACCGGAATGCTGGGCTACGGCCTGGTCCACCCTTTGCGGCAAACGATACTGCAGCCGCGCGCGCTGCTGGCGATTCTCCTTTCCTGGTTCATCTTTGTTTCGCTGGTGTCGGCGCATCCGATGCTCGGCATCAAGGGTGCGATCCTCGCGTTGATGGTTACCGTCAATGCCAGCGTCTACCTGTTGTTGCCCGCTTCGGAACGCCACTTCGCCAAGATGCTCGGCATCGGCATCCTCATCATGCTCGCGGTCGCCTACTACGGCATTGTCTTCAAGCCGTTGCTCGCGATCCATCAGGCGTCAGAACTGCGCGAGCCGATGAATGCCGGCCTGTGGCGCGGCCACTTTCCCCACAAGAACAGCGCCGCGGCTGCCATGGTGATCGCAGCCTTCATCGGCCTTTACGTCATGAACGTCTGGTCGAGGTTTGCCGGGATCGTCATCGTCGCGCTGTCCTTCGTCTTCCTCGTCAATACCGGGGGTAAGACGTCGACCGCGATGCTGCCGGCCATTCTGCTGCTCGCGCTCATCTTCGAGAAGGTGCGCTTTCTCCGCCTCCCGATTGCCGTCGGCGGCGTCGGTCTTTTCAATCTCTTCGCGGTGGGCTCCGCCGTCTTCTCCCCGCTCGGCGAGTTCATCAGCGGGCTCGGCATCGATGCGACCTTTACCAATCGCGCCGATATCTGGCGTTTCGCCTTCGGTGCGCTCGCCGAACAGCCTCTCACGGGCTATGGCTTCAAGGCCTTCTGGCAGACGGAAGAACTGGTCTATAGCGGCGGCTCGGTCGAGACCTGGGCCGTCGCTGCCGCCAACGGTCACAATTCCTATCTCGACATTGCCCTGATGACGGGCTTCCCGGGCCTCGCCCTGACCCTGATCTGGATCCTTTTCCTGCCGCTTAGAAAGATCGCCCGCATCGCTCCGGAGCGCGAGCATTCGCATCTGACGAGGCTGTTCGTCCGCATATGGCTCTACACGATCTTCAACGCCGGCCTCGAAAGTCTCTTCTTCGAGGGCGGGAGCCTTCTATGGTTCACATTCATGGTCGCGCTCTATGGACTGTCCTTGCAGTCGAGCGCGGAACTGGCGGCTGCTCCTGCACGCGTTCGTCAGGGGAGGGTAGCGCATGCTTGAGAAGCTGAGCGGGCTCGGTCCGCTCGTCGACAGGCTGGCTAACCGGGCGATCTGGAAGCTGGCGGGAGCCCGGCGCCGGTTGGAGACGGAGGTTCCGCTCGTCTCCTTCACCTTCGACGATGTTCCTGACAGCGCACTTGGCGCGGGCGCAGCCATCCTCGAGAAGTATGGAGCCCGCGGCACCTTCTATATTGCGGGCGGGCTAGCCGGGCAGGTGGAGCCGGATCGAAGGCTGATCACGCCCGAAGGGTGCAGCGAGTTGCTCGCCCGCGGACACGAAATCGGCTGCCACACCTTCGCCCACCGAAGATTGCGTGACATTGCCGGCCTTGGCACCGATCTCGACCGCAATGCCGAGTACCTGAAGCAGGTCGGCGTTTCTCCGGCTGCATCGAATTTTGCCTTCCCCTACAACGCTGCCTGGCCGTTGGCACGGGCCGAGCTCCGCCGCCGCTACCGAACGTGCCGGGCAGGGGGCGAGGACATCAACCGCGGTGCCGTCGACCCGATGATGCTCAAGGGCGTCGAGATACGCCAGCCGGAGGATAGGGCGCGCGCGCTGACGCGCTGGATAGACGATGTCGCCGAGCGTCCCGGCTGGCTGATCTTCTTCACTCACGACATTGCCGCGCAGCCCACGAACTACGGCTGCACACCCGATACCTTCGATCATCTGGTCCGCTACGCCGCCGAAAAGGGATGCTGCATCCTGCCCGTCGACAGCGCCGCTGACCGGATCGGCTGGTAAGGAGGCTCTGGTGACCGGGAAGCGCCTTCTTGCGATCAACAACTATTTCTACCGCCGCGGCGGAGCGGAGGCGGTCTTCTTCGACCATATGAGCATGTTCGGCGAGATCGGCTGGGACATTGTTCCCTTCGCCATGCAGCATGATCTCAACGACTCCTCGCCCTGGTCGGATTATTTCGTCTCGGAGATAGAATACGGCCGCCGAACCGGTCTCCTGCGGAAGGCCGTCCAGGCGGCGAGTGTCATCTATTCGCTCGAGGCGCAGCGCAATCTCGGCCGGCTCATAGAACGCGCCCGCCCTTCGGTCGCCCACGCGCACAATGTCTATCATCACCTGTCGCCGGCGATCTTCTCGACCCTGAAAGCCGCCGGCATTCCGGTGGTGATGACGGTCCACGACCTGAAGCTCGCCTGCCCCTCCTACAAGATGCTTCGGGACGGCAGGGTATGCGAGGACTGTCGCGGCGGCAGGGTCTACAATGTCCTGCGTCATCGCTGCGTGAAGGGTTCGGCCCCTCTGAGCGCGGTGGTGCTCGCGGAAACGGTGCTGCACCGCTTGCTCGGGCTCTACCGCGACAAGGTGGACCGGCTGGTCGTGCCAAGCCGCTTCTATCTGGAAAAGCTCGCCGAATGGGGCTGGCCGCGCGAGAAGATGGTTCATATCGCCAATTTCGTCGATGTCACGGCTCTTTCCGGTGATTGGCCGGAGGGCGATTATTTCGCCTTTGCCGGCCGGTTGGCGCCGGAAAAGGGCCTCACGACCCTGATCAAAGCGGCGGCTTTGTCGAACCAGCGGCTGGTCATCGCCGGCACCGGTCCGGAGGAGCAAACACTTCGCCGCCTCGCGGCCGAGCTCAAGGCGGACGTGACTTTCGCCGGCTATCTCTCGGGCGAGAAGCTGCACAAGTTGATCGGCGAGTCCCGCGCGCTCGTGCTGCCGTCGGAATGGTACGAAAACGCGCCGATCAGCGTGCTCGAAACCTACGCGCTTCGGCGCCCGGTGATCGGCGCGGCGATCGGCGGCATTCCGGAAATGGTCAGGGAAGGCGAGACCGGTCTGCTTGCGGCTCCGGGGGACGCCGGGGACCTCGCCAGAGCCCTGTGCGAAATGGCGGCACTTTCGCCGACGGAACGCGCCCGCATGGGGGCGGCCGCCCGGTCCTGGGTCGCGAGCGAATTCTCCGCCGCCGCCTACCGCGAGAGGACGCTCGAGCTTTATGGGGCGATCGGCGTGGCCTGAGGCTTCTCCTCCGATCCTCATTCCTGTGACGAGCACATTCGCCACGCTCGCCCATCACCGTCTGATTTTCGGTCAGACCTCTACGAATCTAATGACCGTCTTACCGGGATGGTAAGTCTTCTGCTCGTAAAAGATGCGAATTGGGTTATCGCTGGGGCGCAACAACCATGAGCAGAAGATCGGGGGTTTCCCGAGATCGGCCTTCGGCAGGGCCGGATGCGTCGGCAATGCCGGGCGGGGCGACCGCGAGCATGCCTGCAAGCGCTTATCGTGCACTGCCGATAGAGCGCCGCCGCGTGATGATGCTCGGGCTTCGTGGAATTCCGAACGTTCAGGGCGGCGTGGAAAAGCACGTGGAGATGCTCGCAGGCAGGCTGGTCGCGCATGGTTGGGATGTCGAGGTCGTCGGACGCCGGCGCTATCTTCCGGGCCGCGCGCCGCATTCCTGGAACGGAATTCGCGTCACTTCCCTCTGGTCTCCACGTATGATGGCACTCGAGGCCATCGTCCATACCTTCCTCGGTGTATGCTATGCGGCGCTGCGGCGCCCGGATATCCTGCACATCCACGCCGTCGGCCCGGCGCTCCTGGTACCGCTCGCCCGGCTGATGCGCCTGAACGTCGTCGTGACCCACCACGGCTATGACTACGACCGACAGAAATGGGGGGCTTTCGCCAGGAGGATATTGCGAGCGGGTGAACGCATGGGCATGCGGCTCGCGCAAGGCCGCATCGCAATCTCCAGGGATATCGCCGTTACGATGGGCGAACGCTATCGCGTACCGGTGTCTTTGGTACCGAATGGCGTCACCGTTTCGCGCCCCAGCGGCGAAACCGGCATTCTCGGCGAATTCCGTCTGTTGCGACGGCGCTATATCCTGCTTGCGGCGCGGCTTGTTCCGGAGAAGCGGCAGATCGATCTCATCCAGGCATATGCAAAACTTGAAAATAGCGGATTCGATCTCGTGCTTGCGGGCGGTGCGGAATTCGCGGGCGCCTACGAAGAGGAAGTACGGGCGCTGGCCAGCCGCGTGCCGGGCGTCGTCCTGACGGGGTTCCAGACTGGCGATCGCCTGGCGGAACTCTTCGCCAATGCGGCGCTCTTCGTGCTGCCGTCGAGCCATGAAGGCATGCCGATCGCGCTTCTGGAGGCGATGGCCCATGGTCTCCCGGTTCTGGCAAGCGACATCGTTGCCAACCGGCAGCTCGGCCTGCCCGCCGACGATTATTTTCCGCTGGGGAACGTCGACGCGCTTTCGTCTGCCATCGCCGAAAAGATCGCCAATCCCCCCGACGAACAAGAGGTGCTCGCGCAGACCGAGCGCGTCGAAACCGTCTATAGCTGGTCGAGCGTGGCACTGAAGACGCTCGACGTCTACCGGGCGGTGACGAAATGAATGTCAGGCGCATCGCATCGGTACTTGCGTGGCTGCTTCTTGGCGTCATTGCCTATTCGACCCTTTCTCCGCTCGACCTGCGCCCGCACATGGGCAGCTCGGTGCAGGTTGAACGGTTCGGAGCATTCGGGCTGACGGGTCTCATGTTCGCGATCGCCTATCCCCGGCACGTGCTTGCCGTTCTGGCGGCTATGCTCGCGGCGGCAATCGGGCTGGAACTCACGCAGATGCTCGCCGCCGACCGCCATGCACGGTTGATCGACCTTTCGGTCAAAATGGCGGGGGCGGGCTGCGGTGTCGGCGCCGGCTGGCTGCTCGTCCGCCTTTGGCACCGGTTTCAGCCGAAAATCGCGGGCATGAACCAAAGCGCAAACCACCGCGGATAGATCTTCGCCGCGCGATTTTGGGGGCTCTCTTGACCATATCCATCATCATCAAGACATTGAATGAAGAGAAGCGGATTGCCGCAACCGTCGAGAGCGCGCTCGCAGCGCTTCGCGACGTGGGCGGCGAGGTCATCATCGCCGACAGCGGCTCCTGCGACCGCACGGTCGAAATCGCCTCGCAATATCCCGTCATCATCGCCCAGATCGCCCCGCCCGCGCGACCGAGCTGCGGCATCGGTCCGCAGCTCGGCTTCCAGCATTCCCGCCACGATTACGTCTGTCTCATCGACGGCGACATGCTGCTCGACGCTGCCTTCCTCAAAGACGCCGTCCGCTTCCTGGCCGACAATCCGGCCATGGCAGGCGTTACCGGACATGTGGAGGAAATGCACATCTCGAACCTCGAATTCGCGCGCCGCGTCAGCCGCAATGCGCCCGAGAACCGGACGGGTCCGATCGATCGCATGAACGGCGGCGGGCTCTACAGGCGCAGTGCCGTCGAGGACGTCGGCTACCTCTCGGACCGCAACCTGCACGGCTACGAGGAATTCGATCTCGGCATCCGCCTCAGAAGTGCCGGCTGGAGGCTTTACCGGCTCGACCGCCGTTTCGTCCAGCACTTCGGCCATACGGTCAATTCCTACCGGCTGCTCGTTCGACGCTGGAAGACCAAATATCTCTACGGGATAGGCGAGCTTCTGCGCGCTTCTCTCGGCAAGCCCTATTTCTTTCAGCTGTTGCGGGAACTGCCGGAGCTGAAACTCTGGGCTCTCGTCTATCTCTGGTGGCTCGCCTGCCTCGGCCTGATCCTGCTGCTGCCCGATACGCTCATGGCCCTCGCCGCCGTCTGCGCGAGTTTCGCGGCCGCCGTTCTCGCCGTCAGCTTCCGAAAGGGCGGCCTCAGCATGGGCCTCTATACGGTCGTCGCCTGGTTCTTCCATGCGGCAGCCCTTCCTGTCGGCTTCCTGCGAAGCCGGCGGCTGCCTGCCGAACCGATCGAAAGCACGATCCTCGCAAAGGGTCGTCTCGGGGAGTCCTCTCCCGGCGAACCGGTTCTCGGAAAGATGGCATGAGGAGGCCATCCCTCGCGGCGGCGCTGCTTTGCACGTGGCTGTCCCCGGCCGCAAGTGCCTCTGAATGGGTGCCGGTTCGCGAGGTCTCGCTCGAAGTCCGCGCCGGCAGTCCGCTCGATTTCTCGTCCTTGCTGCCGAACGCTTCGATCGACGCGGACAGCCGCCTCGTTGCAGGTCCGGATGGCCGGCTGGCCTTTGCCAGGGCGCCGGAACAACCGGTCAGAATGTTATGCGCGTCGCTCGCCTGGAGTCCGGCATCCGGCGGCTTTCCGGACCATGACGGCGCCGAGCGCTACGCCCGCCAGCTTGCGATGCACGGATACAACATCGCCCGGCTCCATTTCGTCGATGCCAGCCTTATGTTCGGCAGGCAGAAGGATTTCGATTTCGATCCGGAGACGCTGGATCGTGTCCATTACCTGCTGGCGGCGCTGAAGCGCAACGGCATCTACTGGATCATCGATGGACTTTCGTCTCCGCGCGGCGCCTACGGCGGCCACGACGACCGATGGGACGCAAACGGCGATCTCAAGCTCCGGCTGCACCTCGATGAAGAGGCCGTTGCGCACTGGAGCAAGCTGCAGGAGACGTTTCTCGCGAGCGTCAATCCCTATACGGGGACGGCGACCATCCGCGACGACGCGCTCGCATTGGTGATCCTTGCCAATGAAAACGGCATGGAGTTCGACAGCGTCGTGCGTGAGCGGCCCGAAAAGCCCGCCTATGATGAGGCGCTGGCGGAACCATTCAACCGCTGGCTTTCGGCACGCTACGGCACGACGGAAGCGCTCGCGAGCGCCTGGGGAGATCTCGGTGCCGACGAGCGGGTCGAAACGGCATCGGTGAGGCTTCCCGCCAATCGCTACGCAGACGGTCCGCGGATGCGCGATCTCCAGGCCTTCTTCGTCGAGACCGAGCGCGCCTCCGCCGCACGCATGAGCCAGGTCCTGCGCGATTTGGGCTATCGCGGCCTGATCAGCACCTACAACAATTGGCCGACGGTGCAGACGGCGCTCAGCCGGCGCGATCTCGACGCCGTGACCATGAACACCTATCACGATTGGGTCGGGGGTTATTCTGCGGGAAGCGCTTTGACGCAGGCAAGTTCGCTTGCAGACGGCGCCAGCTACATGCGCATGATCGCCGCGGCGCGGTGGCTTGGAAAACCTTTCATCGTCAGCGAATACGACCATCTCTTCTGGAACCGCTATCGCTACGAGGCGGGCCTGACAATGCCGGCCTACGCTGCACTCCAGGGCTGGGACGTGCTTTGCCGTCACGGCCACGGGCCGATCGCGCTCGCCTATGGCGAACCGTTTCCGCACAAGAAGGCGATGCTTCCCTATGCGATTGCGCTCGATCCCGTGGCGCGTGCCGGCGAGACGCTCAGCGCACTCGTCTTTCGTCGCGGCGACGTGACGACCTCCGCCATTACGATCCCCTTCCCAATTCGCGGCGAGGAGGATCTCGGCGAGGACATGCAGGCCCGCGAGCCGGAGCGACTGACCGATCTGGCGCTGGTCGGGCGCATCGGCCTGCTGCGGGCAGACCCGTCCGGTGGAGAAAGCGGTGTCACGCAACCACGCGACCGGGACGCCGGAACAATCCTTGCCGCACTCCGCGACGAACATATGCTCGCGACCGAAAATCGCACCGACACCACAAGCGGAGTTTACGAAAGCGATACAGGCCAGGTCCTGCTCGACCGCCGGGCAGGGCAGCTCCGTGTTTCGACGCCCGCTACGGAAGCTGCAGCCTTCTCCTCTCTGCGTGAACCGATCGATCTCGGTCTCATGCGCATCGGACAGGCGGACGGCAACGGTCTCGTGGCGCTTTCGGCTATCGACGCTGAAGGCACGCTTTCCGAAAGCCGGCGCCTGCTTTTGATCTTTGCAACAGATGCGCAGAACACCGGCATGGTCTTTCGCGACAGCGAAGAGAAGGTGATCGAGGATTTCGGCGCGCTGCCGGCGAGAATCCGGAAGGGCTATGTCGATCTCGAACTGGCACGAACCGCTGCCAGATGGAGCGTGTCACCGGTAGGCCTGGACGGCACCGTCTATCCGCCCGTCGACAGCGGCAGCGGGCGCGTCGCCTTCCGCCTCTCGAACGACACGCCCTATGGGCCCACTCCCTATTTTCTCGTGGAGATGTAGGCTCAGCCGGCAGCGCCCCGGTCGTGTCCGGCGGGCTGAGCCGGTTCGGCTCCCTCTTGGTTCCTGGCATCTTCTGCCGCATCGCCTGCCGTGTGTGACGACAGGCCGGCGAGCTTGTGCCCCCTCTCGCGCAGCCACTGGAATACGACATAGAGCGCGGGAATGATGAAAATTCCGAGGAGCGATGCGGCGAGCATGCCCCCGGCAACCCCCGTGCCGACGGCACGGCGGCTGAGCATGCCGGCGCCTTCGGCCGTGACGAGCGGGATCAGCCCCATGATGAAGGCGAAGCTGGTCATCATCACCGCACGGAAACGGGTACGCGCGCCCTCCACGGCGGCATCGACGATCGGCACCCCCTTCTCCCGCTGGAACTTGGCGAATTCGACGATCAGGATCGCGTTCTTGGACGCGAGCGCGATCAGCACGACGAGGCCGATCTGGGCATAGATGTCGAAGGAGAGCCCTGCCAACAGCACGGCGACGAGAGCGCCTGCTACGCCGACGGAGACCGAAAGCAGAACCGGTATGGGGATCGTCCAGCTTTCGTAAAGAGCCACGAGGAAGAGATAGGCGAAGAACAGGGCCAGTGCCAGGATCACCGTCGTCTGGCCCGCGGCTTCGAGTTCCTGCAGCGCCGTCCCCGTCCACTCGAAGCTGTAGCCCGGCGGCAGCGTGGCGGCGGAGACCTGTTCCATTGCGGCCAGCGCTTCACCCGAGGAGACGCCCGGCGCCGGCTGGCCGTTGAGCGTGATGGAGCGGTAATTGTTGTACCGCACGATGGATTGCGGCCCGACGATGTAGTCCACGCGCGCGACCGAGGCCACGGGGACCATATCGCCCGCGGCATTGCGTACATGCAGCCGGGAGATGTCGTCGACGGCATCGCGATCCGCTTCGGCGGCCTGCATGGTGACTTTCCAGCTCCGGCCGAAAAGATTGAAGTCGTTGACGTAATAGGATCCGAGCGTGCCCTGCAGCGTCGCGAAAAGATCGCTCACAGAGACCCCGAGCGCCTGCAGGCGATCGCGGTCGAGATCCAGATAAAGCTGCGGCGAGCTCGCGGAATAGGTGCTGAATGTAGGTCCGAGCTGCGGGTTCTGGTTGGCGGCCACCATCAATCCGCCTGCCGTCGCGGCAAGCTCGGCCGGCGATCGGCCCTGGAGGTCAAGCAGCTGATACTCGAAGCCGGAGCCGGTGCCGAGACCGATAATGGGCGGCAGGTTGAAGGCGAAAACCTGGGCATTGCGGATTGCCGCACCCTTGGCCATCACCGTGCCGATCGCGGCATTGACAGATGCGCTTTCGCTCTGGCGTTCGGCGAAGGGCTTCATGGTCACGATCGCGAACGCGCTGCTGGATTTGGCGATTCCGTCGAGGAAGCTGTAGCCGGTGACGGTCGTGACGTTCGCCACGCCCTCGATTTCGCCGAGCATTGTTTCGACCTCGCGCACCACGGCGTCGGTCCTGTTGAAGGAGGCACCTTCCGGAAGGCGGATTTCGGCAAAGAAGGCGCCTTGATCCTCGCTGGGGAGGAACCCGGTCGGCACGACCCGGAACAGCCAGCCACTGGCGCCGATCGCAACGGCAAGGAGGACCAAGCCGATGACGGCCCTGCGCGCAATGCCGCCTGCGACATGCGCATAGCCGTTGCGGGTACGGTCGATACCCCGGGAAATCCATCCAAGGACGCCGCGCTTCGGCCCGTGATGGGGCTTCAGGAGGATCGCGCAGAGGGCCGGGCTGAGGGTCAGTGCGTTGATCGCGGAAATGACCATCGACACCGATACGGCGACGGCGAACTGCTGGAAGAGCTGCCCGCTCAGGCCAGGAATGAATGCCACCGGTACGAATACCGAAAGCAGCACGAGCGTGATGGCGACGATCGCCCCGGTGATTTCTCCCATGGCGAGGCGCGCGGCCTGCGCCGCGCTCATGCCGGGGTTTTCCTCCATGACGCGCTCGACGTTTTCCACCACCACGATCGCATCGTCGACGACGATGCCGATGGCGAGCACCAGCGCCAGAAGCGAAACCGTGTTGAGCGAAAAGCCCATCGCCAGGATCACGGCGAAGGTGCCGACGAGCGCCACCGGGACGGCGATGAGCGGAATCAGTGTCGCGCGCCAATTGCCGAGAAAGAGGAAGACGACGACGATGACGAGTGCGAAGGCTTCGAACAGGGTGTGCTCGACATTCTCCACGCTCGCCTCGACGAAATCGGACGTGTCGTAGGAGACCGTATAGGTGAGCCCCTCCGGGAAGGCCTGGGCCAGGCGCTCCATCGCCTGCTGCACGCCCTCCGTGGCGGCGAGCGCATTGGCGCCCGGCGCCTGATAGGTGCCGATCATCGCCACGGGCTTGCCGTTGATGCGGGCGGTGGAGTCGGAGGTCACAGAACCCAGTTCGACGCGCGCGACGTCGCGGATGCGCACGAAGGACCCGTCCGCCTCTGCCCGAAGCACGACGTCCTCGAACTGGGCGGGATCGGTGAGCCGGCCCTGCGTCTGTATGTTCAGCTGGAACAGCGGATCGTCGGTCATCGGCTGCGCGCCGATGCGGCCGATCGCCGCCTGGACGTTCTGGGTCTTCAGGGCGTTGACCACATCCGTCGGCGTCAGCCCCAGATTTGTCAGCCGATCGATGTCGAGGACGATCCGCATCGAATAGTCCTGGGCACCGAAGAGCGTCGCGTCGCCGACCCCCGGCACGCGCTTGATCGTGTCGAGCACGTTGATCGTGGCGTAGTTCGAGAGGAACAGATTGTCGAACTCGTCATTCTCGCCGTGGATGGCGATCACCTGCATGAGCGAGGATGACTGCTTCTTGACGCTGACGCCGCTCTGCTTGACTTCGGCCGGCAGCACCGGCTCGGCAAGCGCGACGCGGTTCTGCACGTTGACGGTGGCGATATCCGGATCGGTGCCGACGGCAAAGGTCACCGTCAGCGAGTAGGTCCCGTCGGCGCCGCTCGTCGATTTCATGTAGAGCATGTTGTCGACGCCGACGACCTTGCTTTCCAACGGCTGAGCGACGGTGGCCTCGACCACGTCGGCGCCTGCGCCGGGATAGCTCGCGGTCACGCTGACCTGCGGCGGGACGATATCGGGGAACTGTGCAATCGGCAGCCTCGTAAGGGCGATCAGCCCCGCGAGCGTGAGCACGATGGAAATGACCGCGGCAAAGCGCGGACGATCGATGAAGATCCCGGAGATCATGGCTCAGCCACCCGTCGTGGTTGCGGCGACGGCGTCCACCACGATGCCCGGCCGAACCTTGCCCACACCCTCGGTTATGACGTTTTCTCCCTCCTTCAGTCCCTTGGCGACGACGGCCTGGCCGCGGCTGGAGCGGCTGACGTCGACGCGGCGAAGCTCGACCTTGGAGTTGGCGTCGACCACCATGACAAAGGCGCCCTGCTGGTCGCGCTGGACCGCCTGTTGCGGTACGGCCAGCACGTCCTGCCGATCGGACTGCTCGAGAACGACCCTGACGAGCGTCCCGTCGAGAAGCGTCCCGCGGGGATTGGGAAACTCGGCGCGAACCGTAACGGTGTCGGTCCCTTGCGAGACCGTGCTCGCGACGAAGTCTATTGTGCCTTTTTCCGGGTAATCGGTACCGTTCGGAAGCGTGATGCTGACATTGGCGCCGCCGGACATCTCACCCTTTTCGACGCGCTCGCGGTAGGAGAAATAAAGGGATGTCGCTACGGGAAACTCGACATAGATCGGGTCGAGACGCGTCAGAGTCACGAGCGCTCCGCTGTCCGGCGTGACCAGGGCGCCGACATCGACGCTGGTCAGGCCGACGACGCCATCGAACGGCGCGAGGATCTTCGTGTAGGAAAGATTGAGCTCGGCATTCTGCTTACTGCCCTTGAGGCGCAGTATATCGGCCTCGGCCTTTTTCAGTTGCGCATTCGCAGTGTCGAGCGTCGCCTGCGCGACGGTATTGGTGGAGATCAACCGCTGGGCACGGTCACGTTCGAGAACGGCGAGGTCCCGTTGAGCCTCCGCTGCCGCGATCGAACCGTCGATCTCCTGCAGCGCGGCGCGATAGGCACCGTCTTCCACCTGGTAAAGGACTGTTCCCGCCGAGACCTTCTGCCCATCCTCGAAATTGACCTTCTCGAGGAATCCGGACACGCGGGCGCGGATGTCCACCTTTTGAACGGCGACGACCTTGCCGGTCAGGCCGACGCTTTCGCGCAGGTCCATGACCGCGGCCGGCGCGACGGTAACCGAGGGAGGCGGCTGTTGCGCCTGCGCATTTCCCGCCATGACGCTGACTGCGAGCAGTCCGCAAGTCAGACCGGCAGCCAGAATTCTCGAAACACGCATGCAATGCTCCCCTCAAGCGGACCCCGCACGCGTCGCGTGGATCACACCATCTATCTCGGCTCAAGCCACCCCTTCACTTCGAGCGGCGCAACTTGAAATTGCTTCTCTTTCTCATGCTAGCGGGGCTGCGGCAAATAGGGAAGCGGGTTTGTCACTGCAAATCAGGCCGATGGGATACTCCGAGGCCTGTCGACGCCGGCCGCAGGCGTCGCGTCGAACGTCCTGCGGTGCCGCGCCCCTGCGGCTGCGCAGCCACTTGCTTTCGATTGTAATATGCGATGCTGCAAGGGGTGGTTGCGTCCTGTATGTGTCCAGCCGGTCTAGAGGACGAAATAGCCCTTCTGGAGGGTGACGGCATCGTCCAGGTGTATCGCGAAATCCGCCTTCCTGTCGCCGTTCACGTCGCCGTAGATATAGGTGTCGGAGACATCGCGGACGTAGCGTAGCTCACCCTTCTTGCCGCTGAAGGCGGCGCTTCCGACGAAGCCAAACGCCTGGTCGCCGGCGGAGGACGTATTGGCATCGATCGCAGAGAGATCGATCCTGTCGGACTTTGCCGTAAAATCGAAAATGGTGTCGCGCCCGGACTTTGCCACCGTCGAATCCGAGAGCGCCTTGAAAGTGAAGCTGTCGCTACCGCTGCCCCCGTTCAGACGATCCGCGCCCGCGGCGGCATAGAGCAGGTCGTTGCCGGATTCCCCGTAGAGCTTGTCGTTGCCTTTTCCGCCGTAGATTCTGTCGGAACCGGAGCCGCCATAGAGCGTGTCGTTGCCCGTGTCGCCGTTCAGCCTGTCATTGCCCCCGTAACCCCACAGCACATTGGCTGCCTGGTTGCCCATGATCGAGTCGCCGGACGAACCTCCCTTGACGTTTTCGATCAGTGAGCGCGCATCGCCATGGTAAAGCAGCGCATTGAAAATGTTGCCGGCGGCAAAGCCGCCATTCGGGCCGCCGCCGAGCCAGGCCAGCTGGTCGATGCTGAAGGTCGAAGCGCTGCCCGGCCTGAGATCGATCTTGAGGGCGTTGGTATAGGCGCTCAAATCGTAGGTGTCGTTGCCGCCGCCGTCCCAGATGGTTGCGAAGATGCGGTTCGCGCCGGGCGAAATCCCGGCCCCGCCGTTCACGAAAGTGGTGCCGCCGCCCGGCGTCCACTTATACACCGTATTGCCGGCATTGGTCGTGAAATCGGCGCCGTACATTTCCTGAAGCGCGGCGATGTCGGCCATCATGAAGGTCTGCGGCGCGCCGAACTGCTCGTAATAGTAGCCCTCGTCGGCGCCGATATAGCCGCGATAGGTCATGATCGAATATTCGATCGAGTCGTATCGTGCAGGCGAGGCGCCGTAGACGTCACCTTCATGGCCGTGCTTCAGGCCGAGTGCGTGGCCGAGCTCGTGCAGGAGCGTGTGCCATGCGTAATTGCCCGCAATCGGCTTGCGGTAGTCGTCCGCCGTGCCGGCATAGGCCGTGCCGAACCAGATGTCGCCGCCGGAGGCATCGAGCGCCGGCAGGTAAGCATAGGCGGTGTCCGGCAGCCACGATTGCGCGAACCGGATCGTCGCGGTGCTGGCGCTTCCCGCCTTGAAGCTGGCATTGGTGAATCCTTCGACCGAAAAGCCGTCATTGGCCGCCGAACCGTAGGATTGCTCCATGGCGAAAAGCGCTGTTTTCGCCTGTGCCGCCGATATCGAAGTAAACCCGTAGTATTTTTCGAACCCGTAGCCGTAGCTTCCGCGCCATGTCGGGAATGCGTAGGTTATCGTACCGCCCCATGCGTCTCCTGTCAGCAACGAATCAACGACGCTGTTTCCGGTTGCTTTGACGAACTTAAGAGACTTTCCGGCACCGCTCATTCGAAATTCCCGCTATTGTTGTATTTTCTGATTAGCAATTATCAGAGACATTGGCTACTATTATCGTAGGGATGCCGCAAAAGGAGCGGTTCGTGACATTTCGCAAAATTGCGCAGTTGCTTGTGCTGGGATTGACGGCAATGTCTCCGGCCATGGCGCAAGGCGCGATGAAGCCAAGCGGAGCGGAGATGCAGAAGCCACCCGACTACGAGCGGGCCGTGCGATCGGAGTTCGAGGCCGCACGGGCGGAAAATACGGTGGAGGCCTACGAGCGCTTCATCCGCCGTCATCCCGGCCATGCGCTCGTCGAGGATGCTCGAAAGGCGATGTTGCGTCTGCAGGCCCGGTGAAGCGGTGCCACCCCGGCGGGGAATGGTCAACCTGTGACGCAATGAATCGCGCCGAGGGGCCGCACCCTCTCCCTCCTCATCCCCTGTGCTCGTCACAGGGATGAGAGCAGCGCCGCGTCTGCGGCGCGGGAAGCTTTCTTTCAGCCCAAGGACTTGGTCTGGCTGGATTCCTGTGACAAGCACAGGAATGAGGGACCGGGGATGTGCGGCTACTACATCGAAGCGAAACGGGACGCTGCATACGGGCGTGACCCGGGACCGTCCGCGCCGCCTCGCTATCTTCACGGTTTATGAAAGCGCGCCGAGGGACCGCACCCTCTCTACCGTCATTCCTGTGTCCGGGCTAGACAACGAGCACGGGAATGAGGCGACCAAACAAGCGGCGGCGGGTGGCCCGAACCTCGACAGGGCTTAGACGGCTTCTTCGCTCTCTTTTGCCCGCAGAAGCATACCGAACAGGTCGCGCGGGTCATCCGGGTCGGCGATCATGTCGAGGTTCTGATAGAAGTCGGTTCCGGGGAGGCGATCGCGGACGTAGCGGAGCGCAGAGAAATCCTCGATCGCGAAGCCGACACTGTCGAAGAGGGTGATCTGGCGGGCGTCGCGCCGGCCCTGCGCCTCGCCCGTGACGACCTTCCAGAATTCGGTCACGGGAAAATCGGGTGCCATCTGCTGGATTTCGCCCTCGATCCGGGTCTGCGGCGGATATTCGACGAAGACGTCCGAGCGCTTCAGGATATCGCGATGCAATTCCGTCTTGCCGGGGCAATCGCCGCCGATTGCGTTGATGTGGACGCCGGCGCCGACCATGTTGTCGGTGAGAATCGTGGCGAACTGCTTGTCGGCCGTACAGGTGGTGACGATCTCGGCGCCTTCGATCGCTTCCTGGGCGGACCTGCAGGACACGATCCTGAGCCCGGAACCGTCGAGGTTGCGGGCGGCCTTTTCCGTTGCACGCGGGTCGATATCGTAAAGGCGGATGGTGTCGATGCCGCAGACGGCCTTCATCGCCAGCGCCTGGAACTCGGCCTGCGCGCCGTTGCCGATCATAGCCATGGTGCGTGCATCCTTCGGCGCCAGGTGCCGGGCAGCCATTGCCGAGGTTGCGGCAGTTCTGAGCGCCGTCAGTATCGTCATCTCGGTCAGAAGTGCCGGATAGCCCGTCGAAACCTCGGCGAGCAGCCCGAAAGCAGTCACCGTCTGCAGCCCCTCGGCGGTGTTCTTCGGGTGACCGTTGACATATTTGAAACTGTAGATCCTGCCGTCCGAGGTCGGCATCAGCTCGATCACGCCGTCGCGCGAGTGGCTGGCGACGCGCGGCGTCTTGTCGAAACTTTCCCAGCGGCGGAAGTCCGCCTCGATGGCGTCCGTGAGTTCCGCCAGAACCGTTTCCACACCGAGGTGATGCACGAGGCGCATCATGTTGTCGACGCTGACGAAGGGCACCATGGCCTTGGCTGAAGGAAGCGGGGAGAACATGGAGATTCCTCTTGGCGGCTTGCTGTACTCCAGGACAGGGTAGCGATTGCGTGCGCTGGTCGAAAGCGCAAACATGTGCTAATTTCGGCACCGAATTGAGCGATTTTTCCAGTCGGATTGTGCAATATGAGCAGAACAGCGGTTGGCGATTCAGTCGTTGCAAAATACACCCCGGATGATCTGGACCGCCGGATCATTGCGCATCTGCGCGCCGACGGCCGGGCATCACTTTCCAAACTTTCCGACGCGCTGGGCGTGGCGCGTGGCACCGTGCAAAATCGCCTGGATCGCCTGCTGGAGACCGGGACGCTTCTCGGGTTCACGGTGCGCGTCAGGGAAGACTACGACCTCAACACGGTTCATGCGGTGATGATGATCGAGGTTGTGGGGAAGTCGACGACGCAGGTTGTTCGCAAACTGCGCGGCATGCCCGAGATTTATACGCTGCACACCACCAACGGCAACTGGGATCTGGTCGCCAACATACGGGCAGCTAATCTCTCCGAATTCGACCGGATCCTGCGCGAGGTGCGAATGATCGACGGCGTGGCCAACAGCGAGACCAGTCTCCTGTTGAGCAGCGTCTGACCGGCAGCTGCCGCGCAGGGGCAGATCGGGACGATTGAAAGCCGGACCCATCCCCGTTAGGTTGCGCCCGCATTCAATGAAGGTTTTCGTGGGGGTTGGCTTGGCGGGCCGTCGAACTTGTTTTCTGTTGGCCTGTCTTCTGCTGATGCCGGCGGCCGCCCGGGGGGAATGGCGGGCGGTCGAAAAGACAGAGACTTACGCGATCACCGGTCAGTCCGGGCCGGAGCTCTATGCTTCCATCGGCGAACGAGGACCGCAGGTGGGCGGCCTCGGGCGCGCGATCGCCCATACGAGCTTCAAGCTCACCTGGAGGCGGAAATATGAGGAGCGAGACGGGGCCTGCGTGCTGGCGTCGGCGCTGCCGAAGCTCACCATCACCTATACGCTGCCGAAACTTGCCGGAAAGCTGCCGGCCAATATTGAGGCCCACTGGCAGACCTTCATCGCCGGCGTGAGAAAGCATGAGCTGGTCCATGGCGACTTCATCAAGGAGATGGTGAGCGCCATCGAGGCCGCCACCGTGGGCCTCACCGTTGCCGACGATCCCCAATGCCGCAAGATCAAATCCGAAATGACGAAGCGGCTCGGCGAAATCTCCCGCACGCAAAGACAGAAGAGCCGCGACTTCGACAGGGCCGAGCTCAGCGACGGCGGCAATGTTCACCAGCTCATCCTCAATCTCGTCAACGGCGGCTGATGCGCGTGGCAAATCCGTTCGAGGCGTCGCGCTTCAGGCTTTGGCCGAAAGGCAACACTTCTGCGCAAAAGTAAGTTGTTGTCGAGCCTGCCTCCGAATCGTCTCAATGCAACGAAAACGTGAGCCCGCCTGAGTGGCAGGCATAGCGGCACGATAGCTTTCCGTGCGGCTGACATTACTGAATTTGTTTCGGACGATCGGCCGGGGTTTCTGCCGATCATGAGCCGAAAAGGAGAAGATGCATGAAAAAGACTCTCGCCAAGGCGTTTTTCGCGGTCACGATCGCGTCTGCCGCCGCGGGCACCAATGCCGCCGATCTGACCTATCAGGAGCCGGCGCCGCCGCCGGCGGTGCAGGACGCGCGCGGCGGTGTGAAGATAGGCTATCTGGAATGCGACATCGGCGGCGGCGCCGGCTACGTGCTCGGTTCGTCCAAAGAGGTCGAGTGCGCTTTCCGGTCGCTGGGCGGCGACGTGATCGAGGATCGCTACACGGGAGAAATTCGCAAACTCGGGATCGACGTGGGTTTCACGATGCGCAGCCGGTTGATCTGGGCCGTGTTCGCGCCGACGGCAGGCTACCACCATGGTTCTTTGAGCGGTATCTATAAGGGCGCGAGCGCCGAGGCGACGCTCGGTGCGGGTGTGGGCGCCAACGTCCTCGTCGGCGGCACCTCCGGCTCTATCCACCTCCAGACGGTCAGCGTCACCGGCCAGCTCGGTCTCAATGTCGCGGCCGCGGGCACATCGATGACCCTCAACTCCGCGAATTGATGTCTTGGCCGGCGCGGCCGTTACGCCGCGCCGGGGCCGATCTCCTCGCCGTCCTCCACAAAATCACCAGCATGCCTGCCGTCATGGCCGCGAGACCGTACCATGTGACGGCATAAACGAGGTGATTGTTCGGGAAGACGACGCGCGTCAGGCCTCCGACGGGAAGCCCGCCGCGATTGGGGACAGCATCCGCGTCGACGAAGTAGGGCGCGACCTCGGAGAGGCCGCGCGCCGCAGCGATCGCACCCACGTCGCGCGAATACCAACGGTTTTCCCCGGCCTTGTTCGACTGAAGGAGTGAACCGTTCGGCTCGTCCATGCGCATGAGGCCGATGACCTTCGCCTCGCCCTCGATCTGGCCGTCCCGCCGCGTCGATGCCTCACGCCTCTCCGTCGGGACGAAGCCGCGGTTTACGAGCACGGTCGTCCCATCGGCCGCCGCAAGCGGCGTTACGACCCAATAGCCGGCACCGCGCTCGGTTGCGGCATAGACCAGCGTTTCCTTCTCATGGAGGAAGCGGCCCTGGAGAGTGACGTGCCGGTATTCGTCTCGCGCGGCGGTGACGTTTGGCCAGTCGCTGCGGGGCGGCACAGGCACGGGTGCCGCCTGGACGCGCTCCTCGACCCGGGCGATCAGGTCGAGCTTCCAGGAGAGGCGCTTGAGCTGCCACGTGCCGAGCGCAGAAAAGGCCGCGATGAGCAGGAGGCCGAGGATGCTGAGGATCGCAAGCGAGAGCCGGGAGTGCTGTCTTGATGCGGCTTCGACGTCTACCATTGCAAGCTTGTCTTTGAATTCGATCTGCTGGCGCCCCTCATCCGCCTGCCGGCGCCTTCTCCCCGCAGGCGGGGAGAGGATCCGGTGAGGGGCGAAGCTCCGACTCACGGCATGTTCTTCATCATTTCCGGGCTCATCGGCATCATGTTCGTGTTCAGGTGATGCATGACCCAGAGCGAGCCGGAAAGCGCGATGGCGACGAGAAGGATCGTGAAGATCAGCGCCATCATCGTCCAGCCGCCTTCAGAGCGGGTGTTCATGTGCAGGAAGAAGATCATGTGGACGACGATCTGGACGGCGCCGAGAGCCATGATGATCGCGGCGGTGAGGACGGCGCTGTCGAGAACGTCGGCCATTACCAGCCAGAAGGGGATCGCGGTCAGGACGACGGAGAGGACGAAACCGGTCACGTAACTCTTCAGCGTTCCGTGTCCCGCGTCGTGACCATGGCTGTGGCCATGATGGGCCTCGAAAGCGTCCTCGTGCGAAGGTGCGTGCGTACTCATCCGAGAACTCCCATCAGATAGACGAAGGAAAAGACGCCGATCCAGACGACGTCGAGGAAGTGCCAGAACATCGAAAGGCACATGAGGCGGCGCTTGTTTTCCGAGATCAGCCCGCGTTTTGCGACTTGCGCCATGAGCACGAACATCCAGACGATGCCGGCTGTCACGTGCAGGCCGTGCGTGCCGACGAGCGTGAAGAAGGAGGACAGGAAGGCGCTGCGCTGCGGTCCGGCGCCCTCATGGATCAGATGCGCGAATTCGTAGAGCTCGAGCCCGACGAAGGCGATGCCGAAGAGCGCGGTGACTGCCATCCAGGCGAGCGTCGCTTTTTTCTCGTAACGTTCCATCGCCAGCATGGCGAAGCCGTAGGTGATCGAGGAAAAAAGCAGCATCGACGTGTTCACCGCGACGAGCGGCAGGTCGAAGAGATCGGCGGGCGAGGGGCCTGCGGCATAGTTTCGGCCGAGAACCGCATGGGTGGCGAAGAGAACCGCGAAGATCAGGCAGTCGCTCATCAGATAGAGCCAGAAGCCGAGCATCGTGCTTCCTTCGGGGTGGTGTTCCTCCGTCAGGTAGAAGGTCGGCGCCTCGTCCGCATCAAGCGCGCTTTCGGTACGGAACTCGGTCATGCTTGCACCTCGGCGGCAAGCACTTCTGTGCGCTTGCCCTCTGTGTCGGCGACGACGTTTGCGGGAATGTGGAAGTCGCGGTCATAGTTGAAGGTGTGACCGACGGCGATCACCACCATGGCGACGAAGGAGAGGATCACGAGCCACCACATGTACCAGACCATGGCGAAGGCGAAGACGACGCTGATCGCCCCGAGGATGACGCCTGTGCCGGTGTTCTTCGGCATGTGGATCGGCTTGAAGCCTGCAAGCGGCCGGCTGTGGCCGCGCTTTTTCATGTCCCACCAGGAGTCCTGATCGTGGACGAGCGGAGTGAAGGCGAAGTTGTAACCCGGTGGTGGCGAGGCGGTCGACCATTCGAGCGTGCGCCCGTCCCAGGGGTCGCCGGTCGTGTCGCGCAGTTCTTCGCGCCGCACGAAACTGACGACGAGCTGGATCAGCATCGACAGGATGCCGAGCGCGATCAGGAAGGCGCCGAAGGCCGCGATGACGAACCAGATCTGCAGAGAGGGATCCTCGAACTGGCTGACGCGGCGCGTGACCCCCATGAGCCCGAGCACGTAGAGCGGCATGAAGGCGAAGTAGAAGCCGGTCAGCCAGAACCAGAAGGACATCTTGCCCCAGAACGGATCGAGCCTGAATCCGAAAGCCTTCGGGAACCAGTAGACGACGCCTGCCATCAGCCCGAAGACGACGCCGCCTATGATGACATTGTGGAAGTGGGCGATGAGGAACAGCGAATTGTGCAGCACGAAATCGGCAGGCGGAACCGCAAGCAGAACGCCGGTCATGCCGCCGAGCACGAAGGTCACCATGAAACCGATGGTCCAGAGCATCGGCACCTCGTAGCGGATGCGGCCGCGATACATGGTGAAGAGCCAGTTGAACATCTTCGCTCCGGTCGGGATCGAGATGATCATCGTCGTGATTCCGAAGAACGCGTTGACGCTCGCACCCGAGCCCATGGTGAAGAAGTGGTGCAGCCAGACGATGTAGGAGAGGATGGTGATGACGACCGTCGCATAGACCATCGAGGCATAGCCGAAGAGCCGCTTGCCGCAGAAAGTCGCGACGACTTCCGAGAAAATGCCGAAGGCCGGCAGGATGAGGATGTAGACCTCCGGATGGCCCCAGATCCAGATGAGGTTGACATACATCATCGGATTGCCGCCGAGGTCGTTGGTGAAGAAGTTCGTGCCGGCATACCGATCGAGCGTAAGCAGCGCCAGCGTCGCGGTCAGCACCGGGAAGGTGGCGACGATCAGCACGTTGGTGCAGAGCGAGGTCCAGGTGAAGACCGGCATCTTCATCATCGTCATCCCGGGGGCGCGCATCTTCACGATGGTGGCGATGAGGTTTATCCCCGACAGCGTCGTTCCGATGCCGGCGATCTGCAGGCCCCAGATGTAATAGTCGACCCCGACGCCGGGGCTGTAGTCCGCGCCCGACAGCGGCGGATAGGCAAGCCATCCGGTCCGCGCGAACTCGCCGACGAAGAGCGAGAGCATGATGATGATCGCGCCGGCCGTCGTCATCCAGAAGCTGAAATTGTTGAGGAAGGGGAAGGAGACGTCGCGCGCGCCGATCTGCAGCGGCACGACGAAGTTCATCAGCCCCGTCACGAAGGGCATCGCCATGAAGAAGATCATGATGACGCCGTGTGCGGTGAAGACCTGGTCATAATGATGCGGCGGCAGGTAGCCTTCCGAGCCGCCGAAGGCCATCGCCTGCTGCAGCCGCATCATGATAGCGTCGGAAAATCCGCGCAGCAGCATCACCAGCGCGAGGATGATGTACATGATGCCGATCTTCTTGTGGTCGACGCTCGTCAGCCAGTCGCGCCAGAGCGTCCCCCAGAAGCGGTAATAGGTGATGAGCCCAATCAGCGCGATGCCGCCGAGCGCGACGGCGAGAAAGGTCACGACGAGGATCGGCTCGTGATAAGGGATCGCGTCGAGGGTAAGCCGGCCGAAGATGAGCTTCAGAAAATCTGGATCGGAGAACATGGGAAACCTGTTCAATCGTTGGCGCAACGCGCCATGTTCAATGGTTGAGCTGCGGCGGTGCCGGATCGCTCTCATGGTTCATGCCCGGCATCGAGTGTCCCTCGTGTCCCCCCATGGGCATATCGTGCTGCATCGGCTCCTCTGCGCCGGTGCCCTGCGGCTCGTGCTGGCTGCGCGCGGGTGTGCCCGTCGCCGGGTGCGTTGCGGCCGGCGCTCCTTCCGCAAGGGAATGCCTGTTGTCGTATTCCAGCTTTTCCCGGTTCTCGGCGCTCTCCTTGCCGGCGCCCCCCATCATGTCGATGTGCATCATCTCCTCCATGCACATCTTGCCGGGTGCGACGCATAGGTTGAGGATTGCCCGATACAAGCCGTCCTCGACCGCGGCGTAATAGCGGACCGGCTCCCTTTCGCTCGGCTTTTCGAGCTTCAGATAGGCGTCGCGGTTGAGCGCGGTCCCCTGCGCCTTCACCCGCGCCACCCAGTCGTCGAAGCCCTGCCGGTCGAGCCCGTGGAACTTGAAACGCATGTGGGAGAAGCCGTCGCCACTGTAATTGGCCGAGAAGCCTTCATATTCGCCCGGCTTGTTGATCACCGCGTGGAGCTTCGTTTCCATGCCCGGCATCGCATAGATCTGGCCGGCAAGGGCCGGAATATAGAAGGAGTTCATCACCGAGGAGGCGGTGATCTTGAAGCGGATCGGAACGTCGACGGGCGCTGCGAGCTCGTTGACGGTCGCGACCCCGAGGTCGGGATAGAAGAACAACCATTTCCAGTCGAGCGCCACGACCTCGACGTTCAGCGGTCTGGCGTCCGCGGGTATCGCCCTTTCCGCATCCAGCCGGTCGAGCGGCCGATAGGGGTCGAGCTTGTGCGTGCTGATCCAGGTGACCGCCCCGAGCGCGATGATGATCGCAAGCGGTGCCGACCAGATCACCACCTCGAGCGCCGTCGAGTGGTGCCACTCCGGATCGTAGGTGGCGTTCGTGTTGGCCCGCCGATACCGCCAGGCGAAGAAAAGCGTCAGGAAAACGACCGGGACGATGATCAGCAGCATGAGGATCGTCGATATGACGATCAGATCGCGTTGCTGCGCAGCGATATCGCCGGACGGCGACATCACCACCATGTCGCATCCCGCCATCACGAAGAACAGCGGCAAAACGGCGAGGCGGCGGGAAAACTTCAACAGTTCTGGCACGGCTCGAAGCTCTATTTGTTTCGACGGCTTTGCGACTAAAGTAGAGTGGGCGGGAAAGGTATGAGGTCGATGGTCGCACTGCAGCAATCCGCCGCAGTCGTTTTGCGACGCAGCATCTTCCGCCGCTTGCAGGTAGCGAGGACGTGAAACGCATTATTTCGCGTTTCTCCCCTTGATATGAGCGGTTGATTGGTCAAGATCCCACCAAGGGGGCCTTGCGCTCTCACCTTGAGAGTACGAGCGGGTGCGTCGGAACACCGCATGTTCCTAGCCCCCGTGCGAGCGCGGGAGGCGTTTGATGAGCAGTGCAATGCAACAGTCCCTGGGACCGTCGTCCTCTTCGATGGAGCGCGACGCGCGGCGCATTCACGACGACACCTCCGTATCTGCTGGCAATATCGCCATCGGCGTCGTTATCGGCCGGGCAGCGGAATTCTTCGACTTCTTCGTCTATGGCATTGCCTCCGTGGTCGTCTTTCCCCAGCTCTTCTTTCCTTTCGCTCCGGATCGGTTGACGGCGACGCTCTACTCCTTCGCGATTTTTTCACTTGCCTTCGTTGCAAGGCCGGTCGGTTCGCTGGTCTTCATGGCCATCGACCGCACTTACGGCCGAGGCGTCAAGCTGACGATCGCGCTTTTCCTCCTCGGCGGTTCGACGGCCTCGATCGCCTTCTTGCCGGGCTATGAGACGCTCGGCGCCTGGTCCATCGCGCTGCTTGCCGTCTTTCGTCTCGGTCAGGGATTTGCGCTTGGCGGCGCCTGGGACGGGCTCGCCTCGCTTCTCGCTCTGAACGCGCCGCAGCACCATCGCGGCTGGTACGCGATGATTCCGCAGCTCGGCGCGCCCCTTGGTTTCATGCTCGCCAGCGCCCTCTTCGCCTATTTTCTCGTTTCGATTTCCGAGGCGGACTTTCTCGCCTGGGGTTGGCGCTACCCGTTCTTCGTAGCCTTTGCGATCAACGTCGTCGCGCTGTTCACGCGCCTGCGGCTCGTCATGACGAAGGAATTCGGAACGCTGCTCGACATGCACGAGCTTCAGGCGGCCCGGGTCACGGAAGTGCTCAGGGTAAATGGAGGCAACGTCCTCATCGGCGCCTTCGTCCCGCTGGCAAGCTTCGCCCTCTTCCATCTGGTGACCGTGTTTCCGCTCAGCTGGGTGGAAATCTACACGGATCACGGCGCAAGTTCGTTCCTGATGGTGCAGTTCCTCGGCGCGGTCTGCGGCATCCTGGCCATCGTCGCTTCCGGGCTGATTGCCGATCGCATCGGCCGGCGCAATCACCTCGGAATTTGCGCGGTCCTGATCGCGATTTTCAGCTTCGTCGCCCCGATTCTGCTCCAGGCTGGCGCCACCGGTCGCGACGTCTTCGTGATCGTCGGTTTCACGATCCTCGGCCTCTCCTTCGGCCAGGCCGCCGGAGCCGTCGCGTCGCGCTTCGGCAAAGCGTACCGCTATACGGGGGCGGCGCTCACCTCGGACCTGTCCTGGCTGATCGGCGCAGGCTTTGCGCCGCTGGTGGCGCTGGGGCTGACCAGCCGCTTCGGGCTCGCCTTCGCGGGCTACTATCTTCTCTCCGGCGCTCTTTGCACGGTCCTCGCGCTGGTCTTCAGCAAGAAGCTCGAGATCGACAACGAATAGAGCGAAGGCGAGAGGCTCGGAAAGCCCCTTCGTTTCCGTCCCGCCATGCGCCCCCCGAGCTTCCGTCATTGTTTCGGCTTGCCGATCAGAACCGTAAAGCTGGCTCGAGCGGGGGAACATAATCGAGTCTCGCCGGTTCCGGCAGCGACGCGGTGCGGGAGCGAACTCCGTGCATTGCGGTGAGTGCCATGCACCGAAAGGAGAAAGGAGCCATGCCTGCAAAGTCGAAGGCGCAGCAGAAGGCTGCCGGCGCGGCCCTTGCCGCCAAACGAGGCGAAAAGAAGAAGAGCGAACTCAAGGGCGCCTCCAGGGGCATGGAAGAGTCCATGACCGAGAAGGAACTCGAGGAAATGGCCTCGACCAAGCGCAAGGGAAAGAAGGAACACGTCTCGGACAAGTAACCGCGCATGCTGAAGCGCATTGCGCTTGCGGAACGCGCCGGTAAACGGTATTCGGGCCGAGGTATAAAAGTCCCGGTTTGCCCTCACGGTCGGAAGAATGTTTCAGCTCACCATGGCTGTAGCCCTTTCACGCCCGCCGTTTTGATGATGTACAGCGCCAAGCGGGAACAATATTCTGTAGCAGGATCCGGGTCGTGGTTAAGGACGGGCGAATGGACGATAGCAGGGTTTCCGCGGATGCGGACGCGGAAAAAGCCGTTGATGAGCGGATTGCGTCGCTCGTCCAGAAGATGCGCAAGGAAGCAGTCCCGGAGCGACTTCTCGAACTGGCGCGGGAGTTGCAAAAAGCCCTTGACGAGCGCAAGCGCTGACCGAAAGCCGGTTTGCTCTCGTGGAGCCGCTCGTCCGCTCAGTCAGTTCAGCGGATTGCCGTGCATTTGCGCCGTCAGTTCGTCACGTGCCCGGCTGAGCCGGCTCTTGATCGTACCGATCGCGCAGTCGCATATGTCAGCGGCTTCCTTATAGCTCATTCCGAACCCGGCAACGAGCACGAGGACTTCGCGGTGCTCGGGTGAAAGAGCCCCAAGCGCGCTACGCAGCTCGCCGTTGAGCACGGACCACTCCTGCGACGGCGCGGTTGGAATCGGCAATTCGGCGCAATTGGTGCTCCCCGGGCTTTCCCGCGTGCGGATCTTGTACTGCGTACGAAATGCATTTCGCATGATCGTAAACAGCCAGGACTTGAGGCTCGTACCGGGCTCGAACTGCTCGATGCTTCTCAACGCCCGGAACAATGTCTCCTGAACGAGGTCGTCGGCCTCGAACGACGCTGACGTGAACGTTCGAGCGAACGCCCGCAGAGCGGGAATCAGATCGACGACTTGCTCCTCAAGCAGCGGTGATTGTTGCGATGCGTGACCGCCGATAGCAGGCATGTCGAATATTGCCCTTCTGCCTATGAAGATTTCTCTAGGTGACGTTGGGAAATGCCTTTCCGGCCCTTTGGTTCCTGAGAGCCGGGGGATATTTCCCGGACGGGCTCAATGCGGCATCTGATCGCGCGGCCTACACCGGGAGAGATCTCCGCCGCTCGACACGGGAACCAAAAGCGACATCACCAGTTTGAGTGGTCTAGGGACATCCAGTTGAGTGGAAGGAGAACGCCATGAAGAGATTTGCATCTATGACTGCTGCACTGCTTTTGATCGGTTCATCGGCCGTCGCGCAGACGACAGTCGTCCTGCCCGGCGAAGTAAGAACCTATGTGATGGAGCAGAAGACGCCTTCTATCACCTATGAAGGCGAGATTGTCGTCGGGCAACCGATTCCGGAAACGGTGGAGATCCACACGATCCCGGACCAGCCCGATTTTGCCTATGCGATCGTCAACGAAAAGCGCGTCGTGGTAAATCCGAAGACGCACACGGTCGTGGAAGTCTTGGAGTAGCATTGCGCGTCTGACGGAGACGCGGCGCTGGATGTGCGCAGCATGCATGCGCAAGTCTGCTTGGTGCGGCTCCTGTCCCTGAATTACGAGCGTGGCGGCATGCGCCGCCACGCAAGCCCTTGAGGGCAATACATGGAAAATCAAAGCATCGAGTTTCGCCTGGCGGCGCACAGAGAAATCCTTGTTGCCGTCCTATCCGCGCTTTACCGCCACAAGGACGTCTGGGCGGAAGTCAACCGCGCCCTGGAAGAGGTCCCGATCGTTCAGGATCATGAGGAAGATCCCGGCGTCGTACCCTCGGAAGCCTTTGCCAGGCAGAACGCGATGACGACGGAAATCGCTTCCATGCTGCAGGATGCGAGGGACCGGACGGATCTGGACCCTCAGCCGCCTTGACACGCCTGCCGGGGCAATTAGACCGGAACCCCTTCTACCTTCGTGCGTTAATCAAAAGGCTGCGTTTTCAGCCCCCCGCATGTCCACGCAAGAGAAGGGAGCGTATCGTGCGCGTTCGACTGAAACAGAAGCGTCCGAACTTTGCCCGGCCGCCTGAAAATCCAAATCCGAAGAAATCGGGGCGGAATACCTGGCAACCTCAGGTCATTGGCCCTTACCGTGTCGACCTCACTCCAAAGAAGTCGACGGCAGATGAAGTGGCAATTCCGGCCTCGATCAATGGGAGGAGTCTCATCGATGGCCGGCCATGAGGACAAGATGGTCCGTGTTCGGGACGTAATGTCTCGGCAGGTTTTCACCGTTTCTCCCACCGATACGGCGCAATCCGTCGCCCGGCTCATGGCCGAGACAGGGGTTGGCGCGGTGCCGGTGGAAACGCCGGGTGTCGGAACGATCCTCGGGATCGTCACCGATCGGGATATCGTCACCTCCGTCGTCGCGCAGGGGCTATCCAGTTCGACGGCCGTGTTCGAGTTCATGACAGTCGCTGCCGAATCCTGCGAGGAGGACGACAGCCTCCTGCTTGCCGCCCAGAAGATGCACGACCTGCGCATCCGGCGCCTCGTCGTCGTCAATGGGAAGCGACACGCGGCCGGCATCGTGGCTCTTGCGGACATCAGCCGGGTCAATCCGGAACTCGGCGGTCTCGTTCTCGAGGGAATCAACCGGCCCGCGCCCGTCGATAACCAACTTGAAGGAATGTCGACATGCTGACGCAGGATCGCCTCTGGAGCGAGGCGGTGATTCTGGAGGCCGGTGAGAACCGCGTCCTACGGGTACAGAGCACCCGCGACGCTTTTCTTTGCCTCAAAAATCACTGGCCGGTTGCCGACGGAGACGCAAAGCGCGAGGCCTTCGCAGCATGCGAGCGCGTGATCGACGGCGATGACGAGCCCGATGTCGCACGTGCCGCCTTCATAAAGGCCGCCGAGGAAGCACAGTTCAGCGTACATAGCTGGACCGGGTGATTTATCCGGCGTTACAAGGATCGAGGCATCATGGGCGGCTGTCGGAGCGGTTCCGGGCCGCAGGCTCCTGATAGCGTTCGGCGATAGCGATCTGGACTTCCGCCTGGAACGCGAGGACCTCGTTTCGGATATCGTCCTCGCGTAGACCGAGTGCGGAAAGCTGCTCGGCGAGCTTTCGGCACTCGCTCTTCCAGTAGTCGACGGCAGCGGGCCCGTGTATCCGGTCGAGTTCGCGTGCGCAGCGATCGACATCGCCTGCGCGTGCCGCCAAAGGAAACGCGACCACTTCGCCGCCCCGGACCATGGCTCGTTCACCAAACTCAGCTGCCATCGAATCACCCTACGTTCATCACCAGCCACGTCTATCGGCTAGATGGTTAACGATTCATTCGCCCGCCATCGCTTGCCCTCTGGCGGTATCGTCCGGGAAAACCCGGAAGCGACAACATTATCCGGTGCGAAGGGAACAAACGCATCGCTGCACGGTTTGATAGTCGGACCGCGTGGAATCAAGTTCCCTCTCCGCAAAGCCCCTACGGATCCACGCGCTCCTCAATAATAACGAACAAAATAGTGGGCCCCGCCGCCCCGGGCGGGGCCCTTTCCTGTGCGGCTTTGCGTGTCGAAGTGTCGCGAGGGGAACGCATCTCAGGCGAGACCAGGAAAGACGGCCGGCGAGCGAGCGCGGAACGCATTCTTGTCGATCATGATCTGTGACGAGGGGAGGGACTATCGCAGCAGGCCCTGGCCGCCGTCGATCCAGACGGGGCTTCCGGTCACGTGGCGCGCACGCTCGGAGACGAGGAAACGGATAAGCTCCGCCACGTCTTCGCTGCGCCCCGGTTGCCCGTCGGTGATAGGCACCTGCCCCTCCGGCCATTCGACGGGAATTGCCGTTTCCGCTTCGTGGCGCAGCTTGGTGTTGTCGTTGATGTTCGTCTCGATCTCGCCGGGGCAAACGGCGTTGACCCGGATGCGGTGCTTGCCGAGCTCCAGCGCCAATTGCTGAACGATCGCGACCTGTGCCGCCTTCGTGGCGGTGTAGGCCGTGGCACCCGGTGTCGTGAAGGTCCGGGTGCCATTGATCGACGAAACGACCACGATGGCGCCGCCCCCGCGCTGTTTCAGGTAGGGAACCGTCAAATGCAGGGTGAGGAACGTGCCGCGCAGGTTGACGGCGATCGTCTCGTCCCATTCGAAAGGCTTCAGGTCATCGATCGGTGCCCAGACGCCGTTGATGCCCGCATTGGCGACGACGATGTCCAGATGACCGAACTTGAGCACAAGATCTCTGACTGCGTTGCGCATCTGCAGCTCGTCGGAGATATCCGCCTCCAGCGCGATCGCCTGGCCGCCGGAACCGACGATCTCATCGGCGACTTCCTCCACCTCCATGCGGGTGCGTCCCAGCGCTCCGACCTTCACGCCGTCTGCGGCAAGCGCAAACGCGGTGGCTCGGCCGATGCCGGACCCGGCACCGGTGATCAAGGCGACGGGCGAGGACTGGTTCATGGCTGGCCGTTCTTCGCGCGGTCGGTCGGGATCGTGGAAACCGTAACGGATACCGGATCGCTGGCGGGGAATGTGTCCTCGAGGCCCTCGTCGAGCTGCCTTTCCATTTCATCCGTGTCTTTCGCGCCACGTGCGCTGCGGTGGATTTTCGAGGTCTCCTGGGACTCCTCGATCGCGCTGCAATCGGCGGACGCGAGCTCACGCATGACGGCTTGCGCCTTCTCGATGGCGTTGAGCCGGTTGAGGTTTGCGGCCGCGTCGTTGCGCATCGAGACCGAAACGATCTCACCGCCGTCGCCGACGAATTCGACCGTGAAGCCGGCTTTCCCGCCCTGTTCGGGGATCACTTGTGTACCTACAAGATGCATACGGCACCTCCTCGTTCGCTGCGGCGCTTCCATGCCGCATTGGGTTCTGCGGTCGCCCGCCATTCGTCAGGCAAACGGATGCGGTGTGTTTTGGTTCCGACGCCTAGCTCCGGGTCGGCGGCCGCCGGCTGAGAACGTTCGCGACCTTTTCCCGAAGCGTATGATCGTCTTCGTCGTGGGCGTGCTGCTGGAGTATCTCGCCCAGGCGTTTCAGCTCTTTCTCGTCGAGCCTCTCAATGCCTACGTAACTGTTCTCAGCCGAGCTCGTCAGAATGAGCTCGTCGAGCTTCGTCTGAAGCGCTCGGCCGTCCCGGTTCTGCGTGTTCTGAAGGACGAAGACCATCAGGAAGGTGACAATCGTCGTGCCGGTATTGACGACGAGTTGCCACGTCTGGGAAAAACCGAAGATCGGGCCTGTGAGGGCCCATACGGCTATCAATACAAGGGCGAGGACAAAGACGGCGGGGCGCCCGGCATACTCCGCCACCGCACTTGCAAACCTGCTGAAACCATTGGCCTTTGGCATCGGATATCCCACGTTTGTTGATCCGCTGATCAACACGCGAGCAGGCGAAGAGTTCCCACCCGACGCCAAGCTCCGTCAGGCGCGCAACGCTTCGTAGGCACCTTGAATCGTGGGTGCGCGCGGGAAGCCGCATGCGGTGTCCTCCCGCGCATGTATCGGTCAGCTTACGATATTGACCTGCGCCTCTTTGGCGGCAGCGACGAAGGCCGCCCGCGCGACATAAGCGGGGGATTCGCGTTCGAGCACCGCCATGCAGATGTCGATTGCCGCCTGGTAAGCCTGGCCGTGGCTGACCGGCCACCGCTTCGTCAGCAATTCGACCGCCTGTCGGGTGTTCGACACCATGTGAATCTGCGGATCATCGGGCATCCGCACGGGGACGCATTCATTCCAAGGGCCGGGGTCCATGACCTTCCTCCTGCAGCGGCACGACCGTCAGAAAGGCCTCCCGCAAAGCGGCGATGAAGGCAGCCCGCGCATCTTCCGGCCTCTTTCTGCGCTTGAGCGCCGCATTGCATGCACGGATGGCGCAGCCGTAATAGGCGCCGTCCCGCACCGGCCATTCGCTTTGGAGGCAGTGCATCGCGTCGAGCGGGCCGACAACCGTGCGGCACCTGCCATCGAGCATGTTGATATTGACGGGCTTGCTCCATGGAATCTCGTACATCGTTCTTCCTCGCCCAATCCGAAGGCCGCCAGCACGGCGCCTCCCGCGTCCCACTCCGAAACTCGATCGACCGCGTCTTTCGACGCGTTGGAATCTAAATTGTCCTGGTCTAATGGCTGCGGATCGAAATATGTGCCTCTTCCGCTGCCTTTATAAAGGCCCTGCGGGCCCTTTCGGTCTTTACCTTGCCATCCAGAGCCTGGAGGCATACGCGCTTGGCTGCGGCCAGCGCCGGTCCATCCCGACGCGGCCATCGCTGCAACAGGCATTCTACGGCCTCGCGCGTGCTTTTCACGTCGCGATATTTGCCCTCGGTTCCGAGTTCCAATTCGACACTCTTATCCCACCAGAAACAATGCATGACGCTAGCCTCGCGGGGTTGTTGCCGGTTGGAAATGAAACTTGGGAAACGGGCTTTTGGTTCCGCTGCGAGCACGCGCCTGCCCCTTGACGCAAGGCGCGGCATTGCTAAGTAAGAGACGTCCCGCTCTTGGACATCGGAATGCGGGATGAACATTGGTGCCGGGCCCCTCTGGCGAGAGTTTACGGCGCTCTCGTGATGTCGGTACCGCCAGCAAGTCACGCCGGCGGATATAGCTACCATGAAAACTGATCTCATGCCTCACGCATGTGCCCATACGGCTGTGCGTTTTTTTGTCTCTGGAAATCTCCCTTTCGTCCACGCTTCGACAGCGCGTGGAGGGGAGGTTCGCCCATGACCGGATCCAGCACACAGACAACCGCCCTCGGTTATTTCAAATGGGCGTTCATCGTTACGGCTGCCGGGCTTCTGCTCGGCGGATGGCTCGGCTGGCAGTCGACCGGCACCATCGGCGGAATGATGACGGTGTTCTTTATCTGCACCGTGCTTGCCGTCCTGGAAATCTCGTTGTCCTTCGACAACGCCATCGTCAATGCCAACAAGCTCAAGGACATGACCCCCGTCTGGCAGCAACGCTTCCTGACCTGGGGCATCCTCATCGCCGTTTTCGGAATGCGCATCGTCTTTCCGCTGCTGATCGTGGTCATCGCCGCGGGTATCGGTCCGATCGATGCCGTCATTCTCGCAGCGGCCCGGCCCGAGGAATATTCCCGGATCATGCACGAGGCGCATCTGCCGATCGCCGCATTCGGCGGTACATTCCTGATGATGGTCGGTCTCACCTATTTCTTCGATCATGAGAAGGACGTTCACTGGATTGCATGGCTGGAGAGCCGGATGGCACGCTTTGCGACCATCAAAGGCGTCGAAATTGCCTTCGTGCTGGCGCTCATACTCGGCTTTTCGAGGCTGCTCGAAGCGGAAGAAGCCGTGGTCTTCGTTCATGCCTGCGTTTACGGCCTCCTCACCTTCCTGGCCGTCGAGGTGGTCGGCGGTCTGCTCGACGCCTCGCAGCAGACGATGAGCGCCGCGGCGAAGGGGGGCTTCGGGGCTTTCCTTTATCTGGAAGTGCTCGACGCCAGCTTTTCCTTCGACGGAGTGATCGGCGCTTTCGCTTTGACCCAGAACCTTTTCATCATCGCCATAGGACTCGGCATCGGGGCGATGTATGTCCGCTCCATGACGATCATGCTGGTCGAGAAGGGCACGCTCAGTGAATACCGTTACCTGGAGCACGGCGCCTTCTACGCTATCCTGATCCTTTCCGTGGTCATGTACTTCCAGACGCTGATCCACATTCCCGAAGTCATTACCGGCCTCGGCGGGGCGGGCCTCATAGGTCTTTCGCTCTGGTCGTCGATCCGGCACAACAGGCGGGAAATGGAGCAGGTCGAGGGCGACACGCGCGGGCGCAGACGCCTCGAGGCCTGAGCCAAGCGCGGGTCATTGGATCCATCCGGCCGAAAGGTCTCATCAGGACGAGGAACGACCCGGCGGATATTCCGCCGGGTCGTTCTTTTTCGTGCGCCGCATTTTCTCCCGCCTTGCCGGAAAAGTGCCAAAGTCTTGGGCAATTGGGGCCGGCCCTGCCGGCGGCGAGTCCCTGCGCCGTCGGGCTGAAGAAATTGCGCGGAGGAATGCTTGTGAACGCCAGTCCGAACGATCTTGCCCTGATTGCGGTAATGCGCCGGTATTTTTCGCTGAAGGAGGAGGCGGGCGCCTTGAAGGGGCGGCTCGAGGCCGCCCGCAGGAGCGCCGGCGACGAGATAGGCCGCTTCTATGATCCGCGCACCAATGAGACGCACGCGGACGAGATTCTCGCATGGCATCGCCTCCGGCGGGAAATGGAGGAACTGATGAGCCTTGCCGCGACATGGGGAAGGGGCGGCAGCATCGAGGGAAGCTCTCTGGCAGCGACGGCCGAGCCTATCCCTCCGACCGTGTCCGCCCCTCTGGCCGAGGCCGCAGCTTCGATGGAGTGATGGCGCGAATGCCGGCGGCAAGCGCGGCATTCGCAGTGACCGGTAGTCAATTAAGCAAGTTTGGCGTACATCATTATATTTTCGGGAACAACTCTTCCTTGCGAGCTTTGGAAGTATGAGCCGGCACGATCCAGACAACGGGACAAAAAAGCGTCGATGCGGATGGCCGGTCTCCGGTGTTCGGCGGCGGATGAAGAGAAAAGGAGCCGCATGCACCTGAAACCCGATAGCGAGATATCAGCCGGTGCCTGAGTTCATGGCTACATCCAAGGGCAGGAATGCCGATCCAGCCGCGGCACTTCGCGATTGCCGGGCGGCCTTTATCGGCGTCGGCATCGCCAGCGCGCTCGTCAATCTTCTCTATCTCACCGGTTCGTTCTTCATGCTCGAAGTCTACGACCGGATCCTGCCGAGCCGCAGCATTCCGTCGTTGATTGCCCTCTCTCTCCTCGCGCTGTTGCTTTATGCCTTTCAGGGAGCCTTCGAGCTCATCCGCGGGCGGATGCTGGTGCGCATCGCCGGCGCCCTCGACGAGAGCCTGAACGGACGCATTTACCGGGCCATCGTGAAGGCGCCGTTGAAGCTCAGAATGCAGGGAGACGGCCTCCAGGCGCTGCGCGACTTCGATCAGGTCCGGTCGTTCCTGTCGGGCGTCGGTCCGGCCGCGCTCTTCGACCTGCCCTGGCTGCCTTTCTACATCGCGATTTGTTTTCTTTTTCACCCGGTCATCGGGTTGATCGCGATCATCGGCGGGTTGATCCTGACGTTGCTCACCTATCTCACCAACCGCGGCACGCAGGCGCCTGCCAAGAAAGCGTCCGAAGCCGGAGGGCTGCGCAACGCCTTCGCTCAGGCCTCCCAGCGCAATGCCGAAGTGGTGCATGCCATGGGCATGTCCGCGCGGCTCACCGGGCTGTGGGAGCGCCGCAACACGGAATTCCGTGACGAGAACCGGCGTACGTCCGACATCGGCAACGGCTACGGCGCGTTGTCGAAGGTCTTCCGCATGGCGCTGCAATCCGGCGTTCTGGCGGCCGGCGCCGTTCTGGTGATCCGGGGCGAAGCTTCGCCCGGCATCATTATCGCCGGTTCGATCCTGACGGCCCGGGCTCTTGCGCCCGTGGAACTTGCGATCGGCAACTGGCGCGGTCTTGTCGCGGCACGTCAGAGCTGGCAGCGTCTCAAGGAATTGCTCAAAGCCCTGCCGGAGGCCGACGCGCCGCTCCAGCTTCCGGACCCGCGCGAACGCCTCACGGTGGAGGGGCTGGCAAGCGGTCCGCCTGCGGCACAGCGCCTCATCGTCTCGGATGTGAACTTCACCGTCCG
Source organism: Sinorhizobium sp. (assembly GCF_059070375.1). Lineage (NCBI taxonomy): Bacteria > Pseudomonadati > Pseudomonadota > Alphaproteobacteria > Hyphomicrobiales > Rhizobiaceae > Sinorhizobium > Sinorhizobium sp. Next base: position 1,016,096 of record NZ_JCACWC010000002.1, on the reverse strand, counting down.
TGCCGGCGGCGCCGTCGGCGTGATCGGCCCGAGCGCCTCGGGAAAATCGTCTTTGGCGCGCGCCATCCTCGGAATCTGGCCCGCCTATCGCGGTTCCGTTCGGCTCGACGGCGCGGCGCTCGACCAGTGGGACAGCGACGCGCTCGGCAAACATGTCGGATACCTGCCGCAGGACGTGGAACTGTTCGCCGGGACGATCGCGCAGAACATCTGCCGCTTTGCGGAAGACGCGACATCGGAGGCGATCGTCGCCGCCGCGAAGGCGGCGCGTGTCAACGATCTGATCCTGCGCCTGCCGAACGGCTATGACACCGAGATCGGCGATGGCGGCATGACGCTTTCGGCCGGCCAGCGTCAACGGGTGGCTCTGGCGAGGGCCCTTTACGGCGATCCCTTCCTCGTCGTTCTCGACGAGCCGAATTCCAATCTCGATGCGGAGGGCGAGCAGGCGCTCAGCGAAGCGATCATGAGCGTGCGCAGCCGCGGCGGCATCGTCATCGTCGTCGCCCATCGGCCGAGCGCGCTTGCAAGCGTCGATCTCGTACTGATGATGAACGAGGGTCGCATGCAGGCCTTCGGGCCGAAGGAGCAGGTTCTCGGCCAGGTGCTTCGCCCGCAACAGGTGGAGCGACAGAATGCCCTGAAAGTCGTTACGGAAGGGCAGGAGGCGAAGCAATGAAGGGCTGGATCCAGCAGCAGAGGCCGACTGCACGCCGGTCGCTCTCCCGCCATTTGATCGGCGTCTCGGTCCTTGCGCTTGCCCTCGTTGCCGGTGTCGGCGGCTGGGCCGCGACGACGGAGCTTTCGAGCGCCATCGTTGCCGGCGGCGTCGTGATCGTCGACGACAACGTCAAGAAAGTCCAGCATCTGACCGGTGGCATCGTCGGCGAACTCCTGGTCAAGGAAGGCGATCGGGTCGAAGCGGGCCAGGTGCTGATCCGCCTGGACGGTACCACCGTGCGTGCCAATCTGGCGATCATCGAGAGCACACTGGCGCAGTTCTACGCCCGACGCGCCCGGCTGCAGGCGGAGCGGATCGGCGCCGCATCCTTCGAAATCGAGGAGGATCTTGCCGAGTTCATCCCCGGCACGGCGGCGGCGAAGCTCATAGAGGGCGAACAGCGGCTCTTTGACAGCCGCCGGTCGGCGCTTTCCGGCATGAAGGGACAGCTCGAATCGAGAAAGGCGCAGCTCGCCGATGAGGTCGAGGGGCTCACTGTGCAGTTGAACGCGATCGAGGAGGCGCTGAAGCTGATTGCGGAGGAGCTGACCGGAGTCGATTCGCTTTTCGGCCAGGGGCTCGTGCCTATGCAGCGGGTAACGACGCTGAAGCGCCAGCGGGCGGAACTGGAGGGTGGACGCGGCAGGCATATCGCCGCCCGGGCCCAGGCCCGCGGCAAGTCGAGCGAGATCGACCTGCAGATCCTGCAGCTGGACGAGGACCGGCGCAGCGAGATATCGAAGGAACTGACGGACGTCGAGGCGAAGATCGCCGAATATGAGGAGCGCCGCACCGCCGCGACCGACCAGCTGCGCCGCCTCGATATCACCGCGCCGCTTCCCGGGCGCATTTACCAACTGGCGATCCATACCGTCAATGGTGTCGTCAATCCGGGCGAAACGCTGATGCTTGTCGTGCCCGAGGCCGAGGACCTGACGGTCGAGGCGAAGGTAGCGACCCACGACATCGACCAGATCCGTGTCGGCCAGCCGGTCGAAATCCGCTTCAGCGCCTTCAACCAGCGCACCACGCCGGAGGTCGAAGCCGAAGTCGTGACCGTCGCTCCTGATCTCGTCACGGACGAGCGCACCGGCGCCAGCTACTACCCGCTGCGCATCCGGCCGAAAGCGGAGAGCCTCGCCAAGCTGAAGGGCCTTTCGCTCTATCCGGGCATGCCGGCCGAGGTGTTCATCAAGATCGCCGACCGGACGGTGATCTCCTATCTGACCAAGCCCCTTACCGACCAGATGCGGCATGCCTTCCGGGAAGATTGAGATCGGCGCGGGCGGTATTGGACGTTTCCCGGAAGTGCTCTGGCTAGAAGCGCCGGTGCGACTGCCTCAGCGAAAGCGGATAGCGCGTCGGATGATAGGCTGCCGCGCTGATATTGACGGTACGGTTGTGATTGTCATAGGCGATCTGATCGAGCGTCAGGACGGCCGCCGGCCGCTCGAGTTGGAGCAGGGACGCCTCCAGGTCGGATGCAAGCCGCGCGCTCAAGGTCGATTGTCCGCGCGTCGGGACGATGCCGTAGCGGTTCTCGAATTCGCCGTAAAGCGACCTGTTCTCGACCGTCCAGTCGATGTCGAGAATGCCGGGCGCGAGCGAGGCGGAGAACCAGTCCCGCTGCACGACCACCGGTAAATCGTCGAGAAGGCGCAGCCTCTCCAGAAAGACCACTTCGGCGCCGGTCGGCAGCGAAAGCGGTCTTGCGACCTCCGGATCGGCCCCGACGATCTCCGCCCTGAGGAGCCGCATGCCGGGCTTGCGATTGTTTGCATGGGCCGTCTGGGTGAAGCTGCGAACGACTTCCAGTTCGTAAAACGGCGCGGGCGCTGTGACGTAGATGCCCTTTCCGGGCCGCGTCTGCAGGTAGCCGAGATTTTCGAGTTCCTTGATCGCCTGGCGCACGGTGATGCGGCTGACGCCGTAGGCGGCCACCAGCTCCCGCTCGGAAGGGAGCTTATCGTTCACCGACAGCTCGCGCCGCTCGATCATGCCTTTCAGAAGATTTCGCAGCTGCGCGTAAAGCGCATCCGGATGGTTGCGATCGATGGGGCTTTCGTCCGGTAGGTTCGCTTGTCGTGCCATGCTCTCTTGTTTCAGCCGCCGGTTTCCGGATGTTCTTTTGCATTGCACCTGTCCGGACCGAAGACAAGTACCAAGCGCCTTTTCGGATCGCCGGCAGGCGCCGCTGACTAGTCCGGCGATCGGCAGTGGAAACCGGGAAAACGGCTTCCGCCCGAATTGACATAACTGGTTATATCCAGTAGCGATACCACGATCGGAACGGCGGAGTAAAGAATGAAACTGACCTTGATCGGCGGCGGCGGAGTCCGGGCACCCCTTTTTGTCGGTTCGGCGCTGAGGCGCGCGGAGAGAAGCGGCCTGACCGAGATCTGCCTGCAGGACATCAACGAGCGCAAGCTCGAGCTTTTCGGGCGTATAAGCCAGGAACTGGCGCGGCGCATGCAGTCACCGGTCCGGATCACCATGGCGGCCGACGCAGAACGCGCGCTCGACGGCGCGCGCTATGTGGTCACGACGGTTCGCCCCGGCAACGAGGATGGGCGTATCAAGGACGAGCGCATCGCGCTGGCCCACGGGGTGCTTGGCCAGGAAACCACCGGTCCCGGCGGGTTCGCCATGGCCCTTCGCAGCATTCCGGTCATCCTGAAATATGCCGAGATCCTGAAGAAGGTCAGTCCCGATGCGTGGCTGTTCAACTTCACCAATCCGGCGGGACTCGTGACTCAGGCGCTGCAGAACGAGGGCTATCATCGCACCGTCGGCATCTGTGACGGGGCGAACGGTGCGCAGGAGGCGCTGGCGCACTGGCACAAGGTGCAGCAGAACGACGTGCGCTGCGAGGTCTATGGGCTCAACCATCTGTCCTTTACCAGGCGCGCGACGATCGACGGCAAGGAAGTCCTTCAGTCGCTGCTCGATGACGACGGCTTTCTTCGCTCCACCTCGCAGCGCATGTTCGATGCGAGCCTCATCAGAAGCCAGCGCAACTGGATCAACGAATATCTCTACTACTACTATTATGCGGAGAAGGCGGTCGAGGCGCTCAAGGCCGATGCACGCACGCGCGGCGAGGAGGTCAAGGACCTGAACGCAGCGCTGATCACGCGGCTCAGCGCGATGGATTTGAATACCGGCGCGGATGCGGCGCTCGCCGCCTATTACGCTTACGAGCGGCGTCGCAACGCTACCTATATGCATTATGCGCTGACGGACGCCCCCAGCATGGAAGAGGCCGACCGGCTGGTCGAAGGCCTTGCCGCCGCGGAGACGGGAGAGGAGGGCGAGGGCTATGCCGGCGTCGCGCTCAATCTGGTCGATGCGCTTGAGACTGGCAAACCCTGCTATACCGGCCTCAACGTGCGCAACGAAGGCGCCATCGAAGGCTTGCGGGACGACGATGTCGTCGAGGTGAGCTGCGTGGTCGACGGGGAAGGTATCCGGCCGCTGAAGATCGGTGCGATGCCGGAAGCGCAGTCGCAGCTCGTCCACAATGTGAAGCGCTACGAACGGCTGGCCGTGCGGGCGATCAGGGAACGCAGCCGCGATCTTGCGGTCCAGGCGCTCATGGCTCACCCCCTTGTGCTTTCCTATTCACGCGCCGTGCCTCTCGTCGATGAGTATCTGGCGGCACACGCCGAGTTCGCAGGGGAATGGTCGTGATCGGCGCCGGCCCCGGTTCGCGCAATGACGTCATGGTGGTCGGAGAATACTACTTCGACCTGATCTTCCGTGGCCTCCCGGAGGTGCCGAAGATCAGCGCCGATCTCTGGGCGGAGGAATTCGAGTGGGTGCCGGGTGCCGCCTATTCAACGGCGCTGGCATTCGCGCGGCTTGGAACGAGTGCCGGGTGGTGGTGCCAGTTCGGCAACGATATCTTCAGCCGCATGATCCTCGAGGAAGCGCGCCGCGAGAATATCGACGATCGCCTCTTCATCCATATCGACAGGCCGCTGCGCCGCGTGAGTGCAGCCTTTTCCTTCGCGCATGACCGCGGCTTCATCAGCTATGCCGAAGAGCCGGACCCCTTGCCGACGCCGGAGGATCTGGCGCGGATCAGGCCGCGCATACTGCTTCTGCAGGGGTTTTCGCTCGACAATGAAAGACGGCGGCTGATCGAGGCCGCGCGCGAACTCGGGATCACCGTCTGTTCGGACTGCCAGCATGTCGACTATCGGCTCTCGACGCCCGGAATGGAGGACATGCTGGGACTGATCGACGTCTTTCTGCCGAACGCATCGGAAGCGAAGGCGCTGACGGGCGAGGAGGACGTGCAGCGTGCGCTGTCGTCGATCGCCCGCTTCTGCCCGACCGTCGTGATCAAGTGCGGAGCGGACGGAGCGATCGCTTCCTCCAAGGGCCGGACGACCCGCGTGCCGGCGCTTGCCGTCGAGGTCTTCGATACGACGGGCGCAGGCGACAGTTTCAACGCCGGCTTCGTTCATGGGCTCCTCACCGAGCCCGACATCGGCGGCGCGATCGAGCTCGGCGTGATCTGCGGCTCGCTGGCCGTGACGGGATATGGCGGCCGCAACCTGCCTTTCAAAGAGGATCTGACGAAATATCGGCGGCGGGAGGCCGCGATATAGCTTGCGTTCACAAGCGAACAAATGAGGGAACGAACATGAAGCATATGTTGAAAACACTCGCAGGCATGACCGTTTTTGCCGTCGCATCGGCCTTTCCGGCAAAGGCGGACACCGTGTCGATGTTCTGTTCGGCGACCGATTACGAACTTTGCGAGAAGGCCGTCCAGAAATGGACGAAAGACACCGGGCACGAGGTGAAGCTCAACCGGATGCCGCAGAATCTCGACGACGCCATTCCGATCTATCAGCAATTGTTCGCGGCCCAGTCGTCCGACATGGACGTCCTCTATATCGACGTCATCTGGCTCGGCATGTTCAAGGATCATCTCCTCGATCTGACCTCTCTCGTACCCGAGAACGAGGTGAAGGCGCATTTCGCCTCTGCCGCGGATGCGGCGCGCCTCGACGGCAAGCTCCTGTCGATGCCCTTCTATATCGATACGGGCCTCATGTTCTACCGCAAGGACCTTCTGGAGAAATACGGCAAGCAGCCGCCGAAAACCTGGGATGAGCTGACGGCGACAGCCAAGGAGATCCAGGACGCGGAGCGCAAGGCCGGGAGCCCGGACATCTGGGGCTATTCCTGGCAGGGCAGGAGCTATGAGGGCCTGACATGCGATGCTCTGGAGTGGATCGCTTCCGCCGGCGGCGGCACCATTCTTTCCGACGACGGCGAGGTGACGATCAACAATCCGCAGACGGAGGCGGCGCTCACCCGTGCCCGCGGCTGGATCGGTACGATCTCGCCCGAGGGGGTCTTGAACTATGACGAGGAAAACTCACGTGCCCTCTTCGAGAGCGGCAATGCCGTCTTCCACCGCAACTGGCCCTATGTTTGGGGAACGTCGCAGGCCGAGGGCGGCAAGCTCGTCGGCAAGGTCGGAGTGAGCGCGCTTCCCGTCGGTGCGGACGGGCAGAAGTCGAGCGGCGCGCTCGGCACGGCCTATCTCGGCGTCTCCAAATATTCCAAGAAGCCGGAGCTTGCCGCGGAGCTGCTGCGCTATATGGTCGGCGCGGAAGACCAGAAGATGCGTGCGATCGAAGGCGGCTACAATCCGACCGTCGAGGCGCTCTACGAGGACGCCGATGTGCTGGCTAAGATCCCCTTCCTGAGCATGGCGAAGACCGCCTTCGAGGAATCGGTCGCACGTCCGTCGGCTGCGACCGGCAAGAACTATAACCGCGTTTCCCGCACCTTCTACCGGGCCGTACACGATATCATCTCCGGCAAGGACGATGTCGCCAAGGAACTCGCCGACCTCGAGCGCCGCCTCGAGCGCGACGTGAAGGCGAAATGACGAGAGCTCGCCCTCGGCCCGGCCGGGGGCGCCTCATCGAAACCGGCTGCGTTGGACGCGCTGCCGCGAAAGGCCTGGAAGGGAAATGGAATGGCTTCGGTCTCCCTGAAGAACGTCAGCAAGACCTTCGGCACCTATGACGTGATCCGCTCCATCGATCTCGAGATCGAGGACGGGGAGTTCGTCGTCTTCGTCGGCCCATCCGGTTGCGGGAAGTCGACGCTTCTGCGACTGATCGCCGGCCTCGTGCCGGTTTCCGGCGGCGACGTGTTTATCGGCGGCGACCAAGTGACGGACGTGCCGGCGTCCAAACGTGGACTGGCCTTCGTCTTCCAATCATACGCGCTCTACCCGCATATGAATGTGGCGCGAAACATCGGCTTTGCGTTGGAAACGGCGCGGCTCGGCAAGGATGAAATCCGTCGCCGTGTCGCAAGGGTCGCGGACATGCTGAAGATCGGTCACCTGCTCGAGCGTCGGCCGCGCCAGCTTTCCGGCGGTCAGCGACAACGCGTGGCGATCGGCCGGGCGCTGGTCGGCCAACCGGAAGTCTTCCTCTTCGACGAGCCGCTTTCCAATCTCGACGCGGACCTGCGCATGGAAATGCGCTTCGAGATCGCCAAGCTGCACGCCGACGTCAAGACGACGATGATCTATGTCACCCACGACCAGACGGAAGCGATGACGCTCGCCGACCGGATCGTCATTCTAAACCACGGGCAGATCGAGCAGGTGGGGCGGCCGCGCGAGCTTTACGACCGGCCGGAAAATCGCTTCGTTGCCGGCTTCCTCGGCAGCCCGAGAATGAATTTCGCCCCGCTCGAAGCGACAGGCTCCGCCGCTACGGTTCTGAGGGGGGCAGGCGGCTTCGCCTACGCCGCGGAATATCTCGCGGCCGAAGGAAGGCCTGCGGAAATCGGCTTGCGGCCGGAGGCTTTGAAGCTTGTCGGTGCCGACACGAAAGGCGCGATCCGCGGAACCTTCGAGCGGATCGAGGACCTCGGCTATGAATATGTCTGCTATGTGCGGCTCACCGAGACGCTGGTCTGGACGGTTCGTTCGACGGGAAGTCCACCGCAAGTCGCCCCCGGCGACCCCGTCGGCCTGAGCTGGCAACCGGAAAGTCTCTACCTCTTCGGAGAGGATGGCCGGCGCATCGATCACCGCGCGAGCGTTCCATTGGCCCTTGGAGCATCGTCGTGAACGCCGCCCGCCGGATGGAGCGGCAGCAACGCCGCACCGCATGGATATTCCTGCTCCCGTTGCTGCTGACGCTGGTGGCGGTGGCGATATGGCCGCTCGTCCGCAGCATTTTTTTCTCCTTCACCGACGCTTATCTCGATGCCCCTTCGGATTACGAATTCGTGGGTTTCGAGAATTTCGTGGAAGTTGCAGAAGACCCGGTGTTCTGGGGCGCGGTCAGGAACACGCTCGTCTTCACGCTGGTATCCGTCGGGTTGGAGACGCTTCTCGGACTTGCGATCGCCTTGCTCCTTCACCGCGCTTTTCCCGGCCGCGGCATCGTGCGGGCGGCGATCCTCATTCCCTGGGCGATGCCGATGGTCGTCTCGGCCCGGATCTGGGAATGGATGCTCAACGATCAGTTCGGGCTGATCAACAAGCTCCTGGTCGCGTTGGGACTCGTCGAAAAGGGCGTCGCCTGGACAGCCGATCCTTCGCTGATCCTCGGGACGGTGATCTTCATCGACGTCTGGGTGACGACGCCCTTCATGGTGCTCCTCATTCTTGCCGGCCTGCAACTGATCCCCGAGGAAATCTACGAGGCAGCGGACGTTTCCGGCGTGCCGCACTGGAAACGCTTCTGGTCCATAACCTTGCCGCTCGCGACGCCGGCGATCGGCGTCGCGATACTCTTCCGCGCGCTCGACGCGCTCCGCATGTTCGATCTGAGCTACGTGCTTGCGGCCAACAACGAAAACACGATGACGATGTCGATCTATGCGCGCGACCAGCTCATCAGCTTTCAGGACCTCGGCCTTGGAGCCGCTGCTTCCACCTGGGTGTTCATGATCATCGGGCTGATCGCCATCGTCATCGTCGGGCTTTTGCGCCTCGATCGGGCGACGGGCTGAGGGGGTATCGATGACGGTGAGCGCAGCCATGACGAGACGCTATTCGAACGCGACGTACCGGACCTTGCGCCGCGTCAAGACGGCCGGATTCTATGCCGGCGTGGCGGCCGTCCTCGTCTACATGCTGTTTCCCTATTACTGGGCGATCGTCTCTTCGACCAAGACGGGGCAGGCGCTTTACCAGTTCACTCTGCTGCCGGCGCTCGATTTCAGCAACTACAGTCAATTGTTCGACAATCCGGTATTCATGGGCGCGCTCGTCAATTCCGGCGTGGTCGCGCTTGTCAGCACGGCGATCTCCCTCGTCATCGGCATTCTCGCAGCTTACGCGCTCGGCCGCCTGCATTTTCCTCCGGGCCGCATCGTTCTGATCGCCGTTCTCATGATCTCGGTCTTCCCGCAAGTGGTGGTGCTTTCGGGAATGTTCGAGGTGATCGGATGGCTCGGGCTCTACAATCGGCCGTCGGCGCTGATCGTTTCCTATCTCATTCTCACTTTGCCCTTTACGACATGGATCCTGACGAGCTTCATCCGTGACCTGCCGAACGAATTGGAGGAGGCGGCGCTCATCGACGGCTGTTCGCGCCTGCGCATTCTCACCCATGTGCTGCTGCCTCTGATGGGGCCTGCGATTGCCAGCACCGGTCTGCTGTCGTTCATCCTCGCATGGAACGAATTCCTCTTCGCGCTCACCTTCATCCTGACCGACGAGAACCGGACGGTTCCGGTCGCGATCGGCCTTCTGACGGGCAGCAGCCGCTATGAATATCCGTTCGGCCAGATCATGGCCGCGTCCGTCACGGTGACGCTGCCGCTGCTCGTTCTCGTCCTGATCTTCCAGCGCAAGATCGTCGCGGGGCTGACGTCCGGCGCCGTCAAGGGGTGACGAGCGCCGCCGCGTGCGACGCCATGCGCCAAATTTGGCATGATCTATTTTCGTGATTGGACTTCCCGACCGGTTGGAGTCACGCTGATAAGGCCTACGAGGTGGAAATTGGGGGACCAACTATCGTAAGAGTAGGAGGTCGCAATGAAGCACCAAGCAATCGAGCAGTTACAGGGCGTCGCCGAGGTCAAGCAGGACCTGCCGCGACGGACGTTATCGCGCAAGGAGCGCCTTGAGCGTTGGGCGGAACTCCTGGAACGTGATCCTCACAGACGCCTTTCGACGCTGCACGAGACAGAGTATCAGCCGGCGAGAGTCCGCGCGGCCATGCGCGGCGACGGTTCGCCGATCTCCGTCGCCTTCGAGGATCCGGTCTTCCGGACCGCCGGGATGGAGAACGACAGCTACGGCGAAGCCAGGCGGTTTTTCGAGCTGAGCGACGAGCAATTACATAAGGTCATCTGCTATTGCCATTTCGGCGCGACGGTCAGCGCATCGACGGCCGCCCGCCACATCCGCGCAATGCTTGTCGAGAAACAGCCAGGCCTGTTTGCTCGGTTGCGCCAGATGTTTGTCGGCTAGGGCAGGCGACGGCATATCGAGGGTCGTGATCGAAGGCGGCCGCCGGAGGAGGCGGGCCGCAGTGCGAAGGCTTAACCGCTCGCACTGCGGTGCTCCCATCGCCTCCGGCTGGCGGATTGCCTTCGATCCGCGGCGTCGTCCTCCGAGGGCTTGGGTTCGCACTCGTTCTCAAGGTTGTCTTCGTGCGCGGCGCGTCCTCGTGCCTGCGTTTTTCGCTTCGTGCTCCAATTTCCACTATGTTAAGTGGGTCGGCGCGGCGCCTGATGGCGACGCGCCCTGTCGGTCGGGACGCAGAACGGAAACACTATGGCTCAAAGAGCAGGCAATGCGGATCTCCCGCTGCATGGCGGCCGCGTGCCGCGATGGCTCGGCGACCGTATGACGCGCCTCGGCGCGCTGGTCACCGAAGCGGTGGTTCATCACTATGGACGCGACGAGTTTCTAAGGCGGCTTGCGCATCCGTTCTGGTTCCAGTCCTTCGGTGCTGTCATGGGCATGGACTGGCATTCCTCCGGTATCACCACGAGCGTCATCGGTGCGTTGAAACGCGGTCTCACCCCGCTTTCCGGCGAGCTGGGCATCCATGTCTGCGGCGGCCGCGGCCAGCACTCCCGCAAAACGCCGGGCGAACTCATGTCGATCGGCAATCGTGTCGGTTTCGATGGCGGCGCATTGGCAGAAGCGAGCCGCCTCGTCGCCAAGGTCGACAGTGCGGCCGTTCAGGACGGCTTCGATCTGTACTTGCACGGTTTCGTCGTCACGGACGATGCCAGGTGGGTGGTCGTCCAGCAGGGCATGAACGGCGACCGCCGGCAGGCGAGGCGCTATCACTGGCTCTCGGAGGGCCTGACAAGCTTCGTCGACGCGCCGCATAGCGCGATCGAAGGCAGAGAACAGGGCGAGATCGTCAATCTGGCCGACCGCCGCGCCGCCGCCTCGAGGACTGCGCAGCTCGATCTCCTCCAGTCATTCGGGCCCGACGGGCTCTTGCGCGAGGTCGCCCGGATCGAGTCTCGGGGGGCTCCTCTGGCCTCGCCGGCACAGCCGATGCTGCCGCATCTCTTCATGCCTGCCCATCACGATGTACGCGAAAGCGACGTCAATCTCCGGCGCCTGCACGGCAACTTCGCCGCCGCCGCCGACCGTGGTCCGGCGGATTTCAAGGACCTGCTGCTGGTGCCGGGCGTGGGCGCGCGGACGGTCAAGGCGCTGGCAATGGTCGCGGAGGTGGTCCACGGGACGCCTTGCAGGTTCTCGGACCCTGCCCGCTTTTCGCTCGCCCATGGCGGCAAGGACCGCCATCCGTTCCCCGTGCCGGTGAAAGTCTACGACGAGACGATCAGGATCATGAAGTCCGCGGTCAGCAAGGGCCGGCTCGGGCGCGAGGAAGAGCTTGCGGCTCTGAAGCGGCTCGACGAGCAATCGCGCCGGCTGGAGCGCTACGTCATGGGGCCCGACCTCAAGGAGATCGTCGCGGGCGAATTCAGGGACTCCGCGCGTTTCGGCGGGCTCAGCATATTCGGCTGGGAACCGCACGACGACGAGGCAACCGCCGCGGAGCCAAGCGACCGCACACGGCGCTGAGGCGGAACAATAAGCGCAGCGATCGATTTACACAGCTGGGGCGCGTTGAGCGCACACCGCGTTCGCTGCCGCTGAGGATGGCGCTTCGGATACGGAGGCGCCGCCGGCATACCAGTTGATGGAGTTTCCGATGACCGCTGCGATGACTACGATCGACCACGACACGATCCGCAATTGGATAGAAGCCCGCAAGGGGCAGCCGGCGCGCGTGAAGGGCGCGACCGAAGGGGGTGGTGGTCTGCTTCGCGTTGATTTCGGCAAACCGGAAGACACGCTGGAGAAAATTTCCTGGGACGAATTCTTCAAGATCTTCGACGACGAGAACCTGGCCTTCCTCCATCAGGACATGACTGACGACGGGCAACCCAGCCGCTTCTGTAAATTCATTAACCGGGACTGACCCGAAGACGGATCTCGGAGGAGAAGCGGAAGGAGCACTTGAGGCCGGAATGCCTTTACGGCGGAAAGGATCTCGCGATGCTTACGATCAAAAAACCGGAACCCGCGACGGAACGCGAAGGGCGCCCTGTGCCTCCTTTTACCGGCATCGAGCCGGCGCCTGCAAAGATCCGGAAGCCTTCGACCGACGATTGCGAGCGCCTCGATGACCCGGATTCGCTTTTCTGGCGCGGCGTATGGATGACCGTATTTTAGGTCCGGAAAACTAGGCGTTACCGCCAAGTGTCTGCTCGATCTCTTCGAGACGCGCGGTCAGTCGCTTGATCTCGTCGCGCTTTTCGGCGACCACGTCTTTTGCTGTTTCGAGCCTGTCGCCTCCGGGCACCGTGCCCACGGCCGTATGGGTCTCGGTCGCGATGGCGTCGATTTCGGATTGTAGCCGGGCGATGCGCTCGCGTAGTTCGTCGAGTTGGTTCCCGACCCCCGGCGCGCTCATCCGATCTCGCCCCCAGGCGTCGATCGGCTCGTCGACGCTCGGTGGGTCGAGCGGGCGCGCATCAGCCCCGGGGCGCGGTTCTCCATGTTTGTTCGTGCTCATGACTGAACTCCCGTAAGCGTCATCAACTCGAAAGCGACGTCTATGTTCCGTCGGCAGCGCTGACCGTCGCACCAATCGGCGGGCAGCATGGAACTTCCCGCGACGGCTGCCGTTTTCCTTATCGCCACCTGGGAGGGTCCCATGCATTCCGAAGAATACCTCGAGCTTCACTACGATCTGCTGAGCCACAGGGCGCTCCTGTCGTGTGGCCGTAAGGCATACGTCCTGCCGGACATCTACGAGACCAAGGAAATGGCACAGATCGCTGCCCAGAAATTCGCCTGGGAAAAACTGGGACTGAAAGAGCGGGCAGCGGGCTGCCGCACCGCCGCCGACCTCCCGGTCTGGCTGCGCTGACGACTGCGGCGCGTGATCAGTGGCCCTGTGCTTCGCCGAGACCGTCCCCCGCATGCATGGCGGACTGCCACAGGGTGACCGCAGGTCCTTCTGCGCCGAGAATGGGGTCCAGGCTCGGCAGCGGCACCGAGGCGATTGCCTTACGGTCATCCGCGGTCGCGGCGCCGCTCTGGATCTCGGCATCCTGACCCGGCGGATAGCCGCCGACGACCAGGAAATCCATGCTCGCCTCGTTCCGGCGGTGGCCCGTACCTGCCGGGAGGAGGATGACGTCGCCGGCTGCGACCTCGACCTCCTGTCCCTCCGGCCCTCCGATCAGCAGCCGTGCCCGGCCTTCCGCGATCCCGAGAACCTCGTGCGCACCGCAATGGTAATGGTGATGGGCAAAGACGCCGTTGCGCCACAGGCCGCGCCAACCATTGGCCCGGAAGCGTTCCTCTATCTGTGTGGCTCCATTTTCCGTAACGTCGACCGCTTGACGATAGACCAGGACCGGCAGGCGCGGGTTGTTCGGTACGCCGCCGCTTTCGGCGAACATGAGCTCTTCGATTTTCATTGGTTTTCTCCTCGGCGCAGGATGTTCCGTTCCCTGCCGAACCGGAACGAATTGCGCGGCTGTATGTTTCCTTCAATCGTGCTCAGAATAGACTCCGGCCGCGAACAAAGATGAATGCTGGCAAAGAAGGGGACCTTTCATGCCATACAAGCTCTATTACTGGGATGGTATTCCCGGCCGCGGTGAATTCGTGCGCCTCGCGCTGGAGGAGGCCGGCGCGGATTACGTCGACATTGCCCGCCAGCCGGGCGGCACGAATGAAATGCTGAAGCTTATGAAGGAGCCCGGTGAAGCCGCCGCTCCCTTCGCTCCCCCGTTCCTCGTCGATGGCGACCTCGTCATAAGCCACGTCGCCAACATCCTTTTTTATCTCGGGCCGAGGCTCGGCCTTGTTGCCGAGGACGAGGGACTTCGAACCCTTACCAATGGTCTGCAGCTGACGATCACCGATTTCGTCGCGGAGATTCACGACACGCATCATCCGATCGCCGTGTCTCTCTATTTCGAGGACCAGAAGCCCGAAGCGCTGAGGCGGTCGGCCGATTTCCTCTCCGAGCGCCTGCCGAAGTTTCTCGGCTATTTCGAACGCGTGCTCACACAGAACCCCAAAGGGCCGAGCCATATGGTCTCGGACCGGTTGAGCTACGTCGATCTTTCGCTTTTCCAGGTGATCGAAGGCCTCCGCTATGCCTTTCCCAAGGCGATGGATGCCTATGAGGCAAACATTCCCGGACTGGTCGCCTTGCATGATGCCGTTCGTGCACGGCCGAGAATTCTGAGCTATCTGGCCTCGGAGCGGCGGCTCGCCTTCAACGAATCCTGCGTCTTCCGCCACTATCCGGAACTCGACCGGCAGTCCTGACCGTCAACCGATGCGAGCCTTGATCTTGGCGAGATCGTCGACAAACCGGGCGCGTTCCGCTTCGGGGTCGGATCTGCCTCGGATTCTCAGAAGATAGGAGGGGTGGATGGTCACGAGAACGGAGAAGCCCCCGGGCGCCGTCAGAAGCTCGCCGCGGTTTCTGGTGACACCCACGCTTCGCCCGAGCAGGGACATCAGCGCCGTGGCCCCGAGCGCGACGACGATTTCGGGGCGGAGCTCATCGAGTTCGGCGCCGAGCCACCAGGCGCAGGCCTGAATCTCACCGGCATTCGGCCGCGAATGCAGCCGGCGCTTGCCGCGCTGTTCGAATTTGAAGTGTTTGACGGCATTGGTGAGATAGCACTCCGAACGATCGATGCCGGCTTCGTGCAGGCATTCGTCCAGGATGCGCCCGGCGGGTCCGACGAACGGGCGCCCGGCAAGGTCCTCGCGGTCGCCGGGCTGTTCGCCGACGAGCACGACACGGGCGTCGACCGGACCCTCGCCGAAGACCAGTTGGGTGGCGTTCTTGTAGAGGTCGCAGCGCTCGCAACTCTCCGCCTGCCGCCGCAATGAGGCAATCGTGGTTGCCTCGGCGTGTTCGCCGGCAAGGGCCGGTCCAAGTTTCGCAGGCTGTTTCGGCATCGTTCCTCGAGGCGCTCTCCCTTTATTCTCGCCGCGGCGTCTAACCGTGAGGCTCAAGGCATGTTCCCCTGTCTGCCGATGGCGTGTCACCGCGCAATGGCGACGGCGATGCCTGGACCGGCCAACTCGCTGCCGTCGGCGGTCTCGCCCCCGGACGTTTCGCTCGTGAAGATCGGCTGACCGCGAATTGCGGGAACGGCCTGTCTCTCCTGCAAAAGATTGACGCGCAGTTCCAGGCAAGCCTCCCCGAACTGCCAGTCGACGGCGATGATGCCGTCCTTGGTCTCGTATGCACGGCAATCCGGTACGGCGGTGCCGGCGATCAGCGGCACGATGTGCCGCTGCCTTATCCCGGCGAGGTCGCGCATATAGGCAAGATGCCGCTCGCCGGCAGGGCTTGTCGCGCGGCTCCAACGCAGCTTGGAGCCGGCAAAGACGTCCGGGTCGAGCGGATCGGGCAGATCATCCATCGTCTTGCCCTCTGGAAGGCCGCCGAAGTTTTCGGCTTCGTCCCGGCGTCCCAGCCGGATAGCCTCGGCTATTTCCCCCTGGTAGTCGGCGAAGAAACAGAAGGGCTGCGTCTCGCCGTATTCTTCACCCATGAACAGGAGAGGGATTTGCGGCGTCAGCATGTGCATAGCCGCCAAAACGCGCAGCCTGTCCTCCTGGAGGAGCGAGGCGAGACGTTCACCGAAGGCGCGGTTGCCGATCTGGTCGTGGTTCTGCAGGAAATTCACGCGGCCTTGCGGCGGCACGCGGGCTCGGCTCCCCTCAGGAGAGAAATTGTCTTCCTTTGCCGGCACGGCGAAGCCATCGGCCAACGCGCTGCGGATCTTGCCCCAGGGCTCGTCGGCGAAAGGGCGATAGTGGCCCTTGGTTTCGCCGGTCGCCACGACGTGGAGAGCATTGTGAAGATCGTCGTTCCATCCCGCATCGAAGAGCATGCGTGTGCCGCTCGCGTCGCGCCGCAGAAGGCTCCTTCGGCGGTGAGCGTCTTCCAGCACCAGGTGGATCTGGCGCTCGGCGAACGTTTCCCGAACCTCGTGCTCCAGCGCGAGGAGAAAATGCGGCCTGGTCGTATCGCGGATCTGTTCGGTCGCATCGAGACGCAATCCGTCGAAACGGAATTCGCCGAGCCAGTAGAGCGCGTTCTCGATGAAGTAGCGCCGGACCGCTTCCTCCTCGAAGGCGATCGACGCGCCCCACGGTGTCGGGCGATCCTTGTTGAAGAAGCGGCTCGCATAGCGGGAAAGGTAATTTCCCTCCGGCCCGAAGTGGTTGTAAACGACATCGAGCAGGACCGTCAGACCAAGCGAATGGGCCGCATCCACGAGCGCCTTCAGATCATCCGGCTTGCCGTAGGCATTATGCGGAGCATAGTGCAGCACGCCGTCGTAGCCCCAGCCCCGCATCCCGGGGAATTGCGCGACGGGCATGATCTCGATCGCGGTGATTCCGGCCCCGGCCAGATGCGGCAAGCGCTCGATTGCAGCGCGGAAGGTGCCCTCCGGCGTGAAGCAGCCGACATGCAACTCCGAAATGACCGTCTCCTCCCAGGGCCTGCCGCGCCAGGAGGAAGCCTGCCATTCATAGGCGGCGTGATCGACGACGATCGACTTGCCTGAAGCTTCCCGCTCCTGTGCCGAGGAGGCGGGATCGGCGACCTCGGTGCCGTCGGCAAGGCGGAAGCTATAGCGCTCCCCCGCCTTCGCCCCGAGCGTGATTTCGAACCAGCCGCCATCGAGTGACTGCATCTTATGCGCGGCCCCGCCGAGAACCAGATCGAGGTCCCGCTCGTCGGGAGCCCACAACCGAAACCGGCATGTGTCCCCGTCGATGAAATTCGCGCCCCAGCTATTTCTGAAATGTGCACGTGTCGAACTCGCCGGCATCGATATGTCCCTCGAGATGAAAGGCGAGGAACTGGCCAAGCGCGGGGAAAGTTCCCCCGGCACTCGTCCGGGAGGAGGAACAAATGCCTGCCCGTTGCGTTGCATCAAAGCTGCCGGGCAAGGCGGTAGAGGGCGCGACTGAATGAACCTGACTTTTTCCGAACTCGATTTCATGAAACCTGAACTCGGTGCAGAATACACCGGGCAGGGAACCCATTTTGCGGTCTTCTCGGCGCATGCGGAGAAGATCGAGCTCTGCCTGTTTTCCGAGGACGGGCGCGAGGAAACGGCGCGCATGCCGCTGCCGAAGCGCGAGGGCGACATCTGGTCCGGTTACATCGAGGGTATCGGTCCCGGCACCCTCTACGGCTACCGCGCCCACGGACCTTACGATCCGCACAATGGTCACCGCTTCAATCCGAACAAGCTGCTGCTCGATCCCTACGCCAAGCTGGTCGCGGGTGAGCTCATCTGGGATGATGCGCTCTTCGGATACACGATCGGCAGCCCCGAGGGCGATCTTTCCTTCGACGAGCGCGACAGCGCCCCCTTCATGGTGAAGGGCGTCGTTCAGGACCCGACTTTCGACTGGGCGGGCGAAGAAGCGATCCGCCGTCCCTGGACGGAAACGATCATCTACGAGGCGCACGTCCGCGGCATGACCATGACGCATCCCGGCGTGCCGGACGAGCTGCGTGGCACGTTTCTCGGCATGGCGAGCGATCCGATCATCGAGCACCTGACGAAGCTCGGCGTTTCGGCGATCGAATTGATGCCGGTGCAATATTTCCTCGACGACCGTTACCTGGTGGAGCGGAATCTCAGAAACTATTGGGGATATCAGACGCTCGGATTCTTCGCTCCGCACGAGCGCTATCTCAAGGGCGACCGCTTTACCGAATTCAAGACGATGGTGAAGCGGTTTCATTCCGTCGGCATCGAGGTTTTGATGGATGTCGTCTACAACCATACGGCCGAGGGCTCGGAACGGGGCCCGACCTTGAGCTTCCGCGGGCTCGACAATTTCAGCTATTACCGCCAGTCGCCGGACGAGCCGCGCCACACCTACGACACGACCGGTACCGGCAACACGCTCAACGTTGCCCATCCCCTGGTGCTGCGCATGGTCCTCGACAGCCTGCGTTACTGGGTGGGCGTGATGCATATCGACGGCTTCCGCTTCGATCTCGCAAGCACGCTCGGCCGCGAATACATGGAGTTCGATCGCGAAGGCGGCTTCTTCGACGCGATCCGGCAGGATCCTATCCTGGCGGGTGTGAAGCTGATCGCCGAACCCTGGGACGTCGGCGAGGGCGGCTATCAGCTCGGCGGCTTCCCACCGCCGTTCCGCGAATGGAACGACCGGTTCCGCGACGACGTCCGGCGCTTCTGGAAGGGAGACGGCGGCATGGTTCCGGTGCTTGCCGAGCGCATTCTCGGTTCGCCCGTGCAGTTCAGGCACTCGGACCGTGCCGCGACCTCGTCGATCAACCTGGTGAGCGCCCATGACGGCTTCACCCTGATGGACACGGTCTCCTACGGCGAAAAGCACAACGAGGCGAACGGCGAGGAGAACCGGGACGGTCACTCCGACAATCATTCCGACAACATGGGCGCCGAGGGCCCGACCGACAACGGGGAGATCATCGAGGCGCGCAAACGGCGGCGGGCGGCCATGCTCGCCACCCTGATGATCAGCCAGGGCGTGCCGATGGTGCTCGGCGGCGACGAGCTGGGAAACAGCCAGCAGGGCAACAACAACGCCTATTGCCAGGATAACGAGATCGGCTGGCTCGATTGGAGCGGAGCGGAGGATAGCTTCGTGGATTTCTGCCGCAAGCTCCTCGCCTTCCGCAAGGACCATCCTGTCTTGCGGCAGGAGCGATTCCTCGACGGAGAGCCCGACGAGAATGGACGGGTCGAAATCGCCTGGTACAAGGCGGATGGCAGTCCCATGGACGAGGATGCCTGGCACGACGCCGAGCTCCGCCTGATTTGCGCCTATATATGCCGCGTCGGGCAGGGCGAAGCTTCGCCGGCCGGCGAGATCGTCCTCGTGCTCAATGCAGGCGGTGATTGCGAGATAGCCCTTCCCCGCGGAAACGGAAGCAGGCGCTGGCAACGCGTGCTCGACACGGCAGCCGAAGAACCGTTCGGCACGTTCGCCAGCGCGGATCGCGACACTATCCCGGCGCAGAGCGTCGTCGCCTTCGTCCCGCAGGAGGGAGGCAATGGCTAGAGCAACGATGGTCGACGTGCTCGAACCTCCGCCTTGCGTGATCGTGGATGGCCCGCGGAACTTGGCGGCGGCCGGTCTCGTGCCCGAGGAAACCGGGCTCGTCTATGTCAGCGACAGCGAGCCGGGCATCCGGCGGCAAAGGCGTGGCAAGGGGTTTGTCTACCGAATGCCGGACGGCTCGATCGTTACCGATCCGTCGATCAAAAGCCGCATAGCGGCGCTGGGCCTGCCGCCTGCCTATGAAGACGTCTGGATCTGCCTCGAAGAACGGGGGCATCTGCAGGCCACGGGCTATGATGCACGCGGACGAAAACAGTACCGCTATCACAGCGCGTGGCAGGCTCTCAGGAGCGCCGACAAATTCGCGCAACTGGTGGAATTCGGCAAGGCGTTGCCCAGGATACGCCGCACCATACGGCGCCACATGCAGGGTGACGTGGAAAACATGCAAACCGTGCTCGCCGCGCTGGTCGCGCTGCTGGACGAAGCCCATCTGCGCACCGGCAACCAGGCTTACGTGCAGGCCAATGGGAGCTATGGTGCCACGACGCTTTTGAAGCGGCATCTCAGGCTGGGCGACGGCTTCATAGAGCTGAAATTCATCGGCAAGGGCGGCAAGCGCGTCCAGCGGCTGCTGCGCCGCCCCAAATTGCAGCGGTTGCTCGAAGAGATCGCGGATCTGCCGGGCAGACAGCTTTTCGTCTGGAAGGATGAAAACGACGCCCTGCGGCCGGTCGATTCCGGCCGGCTCAACCGATACCTTTCAGAGGTGGCCGGAACAGCGGTATCTGCAAAGACATTCCGGACCTGGGGCGGCACTCTCGCGGCTTTCACGGCCGCTCGCACCGCGATCGAACAGGGTGAGTGGCCGACGATCAAACAGATGAGCGAAGCGGCTGCGTCCGTTCTTCACAACACGCCCGCCATCAGCCGGAGCAGCTACATTCATCCGGATGTGCTCGCTCTCGCCGACAAGTCGGCCTCGATCTCCGCGCGACAGCTTCAGGCGCGCGGGCGCTCGGACAGCGAACTGCGTGTGGAGGAACAACGCTTGCTGAGTTTTCTTCGGCGCTCGGCGCACTCGAGGGCGCGGCAGGCAAGATCTGCCCCGGAGCAGCGACGAGCTTCCAACTAAGGGCTGTTTAGATTCATGGTGCCGACCGTGCGCTATTGATCGTAGCCGAACAACAAAAGCATGCAGCAGCTAAGACGCGCGGCGCTGTAGGAAACTTTTCCGAGGACTGAAATCTCTCCGCCTCATCCCTGTGACGAGCAGGGACGAGGCGATCAAACGACCCTCGGCTCGCACGCCCGCAATCGCCTCAACTAAGATCGGTGAGGTTCGGGTTCTGCTGAATAGTGCCCGTATCCGCCGTCTCGATGCGCAGATTGTTTTGTACATTCGTGACGCCAGATACATTTTCGGCACAGTCCTCGGCGCGGCGTTTCGCCCATTTGGAGCTCACCGAACCATTGAGCTGTACTTCGCCGTTCGACACGCTCACTTCGATGTTGGAGGCGTCGAGAGCGCCGTCGTCACTCAGGCGGTCGCTGACATCTTCCTGGATGCGGCCGTCGGTGCGCCTGTAGCCTTTTGGGCCCTTGCCGCGGTGCCGGTCCATCTCCCGCCTGCGTTCGGCATCTTCGTCACCGAACCAGGAAGCGACCTCGTCGCTGGCGCGGTCGAGAAAATCCCGGTCGTGACGATAATCGCGCGTTTCGCCGTAACCTCCATAGCCGCGGTAACGGCCCTCGCCGCGATAGCCATAACCGGGCCCGTGATAATCCCGGAAATAGCGCTCGCGGCCTCTGCGATCGTAGTCGTCGTCGCTCCAGCGTTCGCGTTCGCCGCCGCGGTAGCTCCCGGTCGGCCAGTTCATCGAGCTCTCGTAGTCGGCGCCACGCGGCTCCACATCTTCGTCGAAGCGGCTGCGCGCCCGACCGCGGCGCTCGGACCCATAGTTGTAAGGGTCGCGCTGGCGCTCGTTCTCCCAGTCGCGGCGGGCCCAATCGCGACGGCCGTAGGGATCGTATCTGCCATAGTCCGGATGTCTGGGCATGGGCTCTCTCCTGGCTTTTGCTCTTGCTGATGTTGGGTCAAACCCGCGATCGGCCCAAAGGGTTCCGCGCTTCTCCCCGTTCCCCGCGCCGCCGGCGGAACAATCCCGCACGGTCGGGATTGTCCCCGAAAGAGGGGTGTCGCCCCCGCATGCCCAAGGGAGACGAAAATGCCGAACCCGCGTCAGCCGGAACCAGTACCGGAGCCGCCGCCGCCAGACTTGCCGCCCTGGTATCCCGAGCCGCCGATCGAGGAGCCCGATCCGGACCGCCTTCCGGATGAAATTCCGGTCCCTAATCCGGACGAAAATCCGGAGCCGCCAAAGCACATTTGAAGGTCCCCGCGGATGGCGCCGCGGGCGGAACAAATGGACGGTCGCGCCGTTTGAAACTCGCCATCAACGAAGTCCAGCGGCGAGGTAAGGGACATGGACGAGCGAAGGGACATAGACAACGAACGCGAAGAGCTTATCAGGCGCAGAGCCTATGCGATCTGGGAGCAGGAGGGCCGGCCGGACGGGCAGCATCAGCGCCACTGGGAGCAGGCCGCCAGAGAAATGCAGGGACCGGAAACGCAAGGACCGGAAACGAAGGGAGACGGCTCCGCGCCGGAGAGCGGGAGCCAGGGCAACGGCAGCAGGCGGCGCGAAAAGCAGACCGCGGCGGGGGCTGGGGCGCCCGCTTCGCCCGAGGGAAATCCGGCGGCCCGCCCGGACGGCGGGCGCTGAGCGGCCGTAACGGCGGCTCGAGCCTTCCCGGGCTGCCGATGAAACCGTGCCGATGAAACGTGAAGGAGAAAACAAATGCGTGTATCGGAGATCATGACAAGAGACGTTCATCTTGCAAGCCCCAACGACACCATAACGGCTGTTGCGCGGCAGATGGCGGAAAACGATATCGGCTTCATGCCGGTCGGAGACGATGACCGCCTGATCGGCATGATAACGGACAGAGACATCGTCGTGCGCGGCGTTGCCGATGGTATGGACCCGCAGGCACGGGTGGCCGACATCATGACCACGGACGTGAAATATTGCTTCGACGACGATGAGGTGGACGATGTCGCGCGCAACATGGGCGACATCCAGGTTCGACGGCTGCCCGTGGTGAACCATGACAAGCAGCTGGTCGGGATCGTTTCGCTTGCCGACGCGGCCCGTGAACAGCCGCAAATGGCCGGCACCGGCCTGAAGGGCGTGACCGAACCCGGTGGATCCCACAACCAGTCCAACCGAAGCGGCTGAACGATCCGGCGGTTGGGCACGGATGGGGGCGCGATGGCGCCCCCTTTCTCATTTTGCACAAGGGAGGCCAACTATGGCGGGGAAACAGGAAAGCATGCCGATCCGGACTGGTCTCGCTCCCGGCGGTGCCGCGGAGCCCGACGATCACGTCGCCGATGCGGGCGATTCAGGAAGCGGTGCGCCGTATCTCGGCGAGGTGGATCGGGCGCGCCCCGACCCGCCACAGCCGCATCCGCGCAATCTTAGTGCAGGCGACGGAAAGGTCGCGATGACGCTTACGAATACGCCGACCGAAGCGGGCGCCGAAGCGAACGACGCCACTGGCGGCGAATACTGGAATCGGGTGCTCGGCGACAATACGAACGCCGGCACGCTGCGTTTCCTAGCCGCTGTTGGACTGTTCGTTCTGATAGCCGCGGCACTGTTCTGGCTCGTCAGCTGAAGAGCTCGGATCGTTTCACGCAATGGTGAAACGATCTAAGTCTTTGAAATGCGCAACTCCGGACAGAAAATCGCCACGCGATCTTCTCGGAGTTGTGGAAGCCGTGCTTATTGCTGCTGCGGCTGCTGCGGCGTGGACGTCTGGAGCTTTTCCTGAACCTTCTGGGCAAGCGCGGGATCACTCTGCGCAGCCTTCAGGATCGTCGTATATTCCTCCACCGACATGTTCGGCGCGGTCTCTACGGCCTTGACCATTTCCTGACTGGCTTCGTTCTGCAGCTTCGCCTTCGCGGCCTCGTCGGTGGTAGCCCCGATTTTCGTGGAGTACTCCTGCCTTACCTTGTCGACCTGAAGATAGGCCACTGCAAAGGCCTCGATCTTCTGATCGCTGATCGGGGCGCCTGTGCCGCCGGCGTCGGGTTGGGTCTGTGTCGGCTGCGCCTGTTGCGCCTGCGCGATTTCCAGCGCCGAAGCCGGGCTGAGAAGCATTAAACTGGAGGCTGCTACGGTCAGCGATGCAACGAGTGTATAGCGAGTAATCATGTTCTGTCCTCCATGACGTGCATGACTTGATCGGCAGCAATACCGCCTTGCTCGTTCGCTCCGCCGTCGAAACGACGCAAGCGACTCGGGGAGCATGTACGCCCCGGAAGTGCTCGGTGCGGCGACGACGGGGCAATTTGCTGACCATTAGGCGGCAGCTTTGTGGCTCCCTCCGGGGCATGCGGAACAAGATGCAGGGGCTTGGAACGCAATATACGCTACGGCTATACATTGCTCGAAACGTGGCGCAAACGGTATCTCCCACACAACCGGTACGATCTGCGCCGATAAAAGGGTCAGGCGATATGAAGCACGAAATCATTGAAATCCCTGTGATTTCCGAAGCAATCCGAAGACTGGGCGCGCCGACCTCCGCGTTGACCCGCGTCGGCGGTCTTCTCTATACGTGCGGGATGCCGCCGATCGACCTGAACACAGGCGAGATCGTCAGGGGAGACATGACCATCCAGACGCGCGCCTGCATGGACGCGCTCTCGTTCACCCTCCGCCATGCTGGCTCCTCGCTCGACAATGTCTTCAAATCGCTCGTCTTTATCACCGATAACGATTTGGCGGCGGAGATGAATGCGGTCTATCGCGCGTATTTTCCCGGCGGCTTTCCGGCCCGCAGTTGTGTGGCGATCAAGCCTTGGACGCATTTCGATATCGAGATCGAATGTATCGCCACCGTGGAGTGATGCGATCTTTTCTCACAGGAAATCGCAGCCACTCCCATAAGCGGACTCAATGTTTGTCATTGAGTCCGGCTATTTGCGTTGCGGGCATCATGCCCGCCTAATATGCCCAGAATAAACGCAACAAATGAGGGCGCTATGAAACTGGGCATTTCGAAAATTTCCCGCGGTCTTGCCGCCACCGTGATCGCTGGCATCGTCGGACTTTCCGCTCATACGGCTGCCATGGCCGAAACAACGATCCGTCTCGGCCACGTGCTTGCCGACACCCATAGCTGGCACAAGGCCTCGACGGACTTCGCCAAGGAGGTCTCGGAGAAGACGGAAGGCCGCGTCAAGATCGAGATCTTCCCCTCCGGCCAACTCGGCACGGAGAAGGAAGTCATCGAGGGCATGCAGATCGGCACCATCCAGGGCGGCCTGATCGGCAGCGGCTCGTTCCAGTTCGTCGAACCGAAGTTCGGCATCATCGAAATGCCCTATGCCTGGACCAGTCGCGAACAGGCTTTTGCCGCGCTCGACGGCAAGCTCGGCACAGCGCTTGCCGATCTGCTTCGGCCGAAAGGCATCGAGGTTCTCGCCTGGTGGGAAAACGGCTTTCGCAACATCACCAACAACAAGCATCCGATCGTCAAGCCGGCCGATCTCGCCGGCATCAAGATCCGCGTAACCCCGGACAAGGTTCGGCTGGCGACGTTCGAACGTCTCGGCGCGCAGCCGGCGCCGCTGGCCTTCGGCGAGCTATACTCGGCCCTGCAGCAGGGCGTGTTCGACGCCCAGGAAAATCCGCTCTCGATCATCGATGCCTCGTCGTTCTACGAAGTACAGAATTACGTTTCGATGACCGGCCATATCTGGGGGGCCGCATGCCTGACGGTGTCGAGCATGACCTGGGCGCAGGTTTCCCCCGAGGACCAGGCCATCGTGAAGGAAGCGGCCGTCAAGTGGGGCAACGCCCAGCGCCAGATGGTTGCCGATAACGAGGTCGCGCTGATCGAGAAGCTGAAATCGAAAGGCATGCAGTTCAACGAGGTGGACAAGGCTGCCTTCGTCGACGCCCTGAAGCCGATCTGGGAGAGCGAGAAGGACGTCTTCGGTCCCGAGCTGCTTGAAGTCATGGACAGCTACCGCAAGTGATGCGGTCGTCCTGCCCGCCGGTTGCGGGCAGGACGTTTCCCATCGCCGGGCCATGTCCGTCCGTCCACACCAGCGAGGCTTCCATGCAAGACGCATCGACACCGCGCCCGCGGATTTCCAATGCCATAGACAACGTAGCCCGCGCGGCGGGCGGCCTGGCCATCGCCACCTTCACCGCCATCATCGTCTACGTCGTCATTTGCCGTTATGCCCTTTCCTTCACACCACGCTGGTCGGAGGAGATCCCGCGTCTTCTCTTGGTTTGGGTGACGTTCATCGGTGCGGTTTCCGCCTTCGTCCGCAACACGCATCTTTGCGCCGGCCTGACGGACCTGCTCGTTGCGCCCGGCCGGTTCCGTTCCTTCCTGGCCGTACTCGCGCGTCTGGCATCCCTCCTGTTCCTGGTCGTCGTCATCTGGTCCGGATGGAAGATAACGGTGTTGACATGGTCGCATGAAACCACGGTCCTGAGCTGGCCCGCCGGGCTCGTCTATCTCGCGCTGCCGGTCACCGGCGCCACCGCCTTCGTTGCCCTCGTTGCCGCGGAACTGCGCAAATGAGCCTTGCCCTTCTCGTCCTCTTTGCCGTCTTCATTCTTTTGCTCCTGATCGATGCACCGATCGCGATTGCGCTTGCGCTTTCCTCGGTCGCTTATCTGCTGGTCGGCGATGTCTTGCCGCTGATGGTGGTCGCGCAACGCATGGTCGCGGGGATCGACAGCTTCACGCTGCTTGCAATCCCGCTTTTCCTGCTCGCCGGTTTGCTGATGGTGCATGGGGGGCTCGCCCCGAGGATCGTCAATCTCTGCGCGGCTGTCGTGGGACAGCGGACGGGTGGTCTCGCCATCGTGATGATTGCCGCCTGCATGATGTTCGGCTCGCTCTCGGGATCGGGTGTCGCTGACGTGGTGGCGATCGGTTCCATGCTGCTGCCGGCCATGAAGGAGCGCGGCTACGATCCGGGCTTCTCCGCCGCAGGTCTCGGCTGCGCCGGTTCGCTTGGCACGGTCATTCCGCCGTCTATTGTCCTGATCGTCTACGGAACGGCGACCGGAACGTCGATCGGGCAGCTTTTCATCCACTCGATCGGTCCAGGTATTCTGCTCGGTCTCGGGCTGATGGTCGTCGCGTGGTGGATTTCCCGCAAAAACGGTTGGAAGGGCGGGGAACCGTTCAGCTGGACTCGGCTGGGAACCGCTCTGCGCGAATCCGTGCTTGCCCTGCTCGCGCCGGTCATCATCGTCGGCGGCATCCGCTTCGGCATCTTTACGCCGACGGAGGCGGCGGGCATCGGCGTCGCCTATGCGCTGCTCGTCGGGGCTTTCGTCTATCGCCAGCTGACGCTCGCCAAGGTCTTCAACCTCTTGCGCGAAACGACGGAAATGACCGGTTCCATCCTCATCGTCATCGCGGCCGCCTCAGTCTTCGGCTGGATCCTGACGGTCGAGCAGGTTCCGCAGCTCGTCGTCAATGCCATCACCGGCGCGACCGAGAGCGCCACGGTCGCTCTCATACTGATGATGGTCGCGGTCCTGGTCCTTGGCACTTTCATGGAATCGATCGCCATCATTCTCATCCTTGCGCCCGTTTTCCTGCCGGTGCTGCGGGTCTTCGAGATCGATCCGGTCTATTTCGGCGTACTGCTGACCATCAACCTGGCGATCGGCGCCAACACACCGCCACTCGGCATCGACCTGATGGCCGCGTGCCGCACCGGTGGCATTCCGATGTCGGCGTCCTTCCGCTACCTGCTGCCGTTCATCGGCGTCATGGCGCTCATCATGTTCCTCCTCATTCTCTTCCCGGGGCTGATGACACTGATGTCGCTCGGAATGTGAGCCGCTTCGTCCGCAATTGCATTTGAAAGGTGAACCATGTCGTTCGCATCGAACACCCGTGCCAACATCGATCGCTTCTGGTCGACCATCGAGACTTCCGCCGAAATCGGCCAGGGGCGGCCGGGCGGTCTCGCCCGCCTCACGCTGACGGACGATGATCGCAGAATGCGCGACCTGTTCGTCAACTGGTGTCGTGATGCGGGTTTGAGCGTGGAAATCGATGAACTCGGCAACATCTTCGGGCGGCGCGAAGGAAGCGACCCGTCGCTGCCGCCGGTGCTGATCGGCAGCCATCTCGATACCCAGATCAACGGTGGTCGCTTCGATGGGATTGCCGGCGTTCTTTCCGGACTAGAGGTGATCCGTACGCTGAACGACGTCGGTCACGTCACCCGCCGTCCGATCGTCGTCGTCAACTGGACGAATGAGGAGGGAGCGCGCTTCTCGCCGCCCATGGTCGCATCCGGCTGCTTCGTCGGGGCCTATGACGGGGACTGGGTCAAAGAGCTCGTCTCCGACGACGGAGCGCGTTTTGGCGCCGAGCTCGAGCGCATCGGTTACAACGGAAACAAGCCCTGTCGTGCCGGTGAGATCGATGCCTATTACGAATTGCATATCGAGCAGGGGCCGATCCTCGACCTCGAGAAACGCGATATCGGAGTGGTTACGGGCGGATATCCGAGCTACGGGATGAGGGTGCGCTTTACGGGCAAGACGGCGCATACCGGCCCGACGCCGATGGACCTGCGCCGCAATGCGCTGATCGCGGGCGCACGCTGGCTGACTGCCGTGGATGACATCGGCTGGGACTTTGCCGTCGGCGACGGCAAGGCGACAGGCGCCCGGCTGGCGGCGTGGCCGAACAAACCGGGCATCCTCTCCGACACGGCCCAAGCGATCTGCGACGTTCGCCATCCCGATGCGGCGACCGCGCGCGTCATGGGTGAAAAGATGCGCCGTGCCGTCTTCGAAAGCGCCGCCCGCGCCGGCTGCGACGCGGTGATAGAGGACGAGTGGTTTTGGGGCGGGGACATCTTCGATCACGCGATGGTGGATGGAATCCGGGCTGAAGCGGTCCGGATGGGCTACGACTGGCGTGACATCCAGTCCCAGGCAGGCCACGATGCCTATTTCCTCGCGCGGCATTGCCCGACGGCAATGATCTTCACGCCCTGCAAGGGCGGCATCACCCACAACAACGAGGAAGACTGCGACCGCGACGATCTTGCGCCGGGCCTCAATGTCCTGTTGCACGCGGTCGTGGCGCGCGCCGACCGCTGATCGATCGGAGCACTTCCAGGGAGATTGCGTACCGGCTTTCCGCCGGGACGCCCTCAGTGCATTTCCGGGTAGAGCGAACGTAGCTCCTGCATCAGGTCGATGAAATGTTGCTCGGCGCGGGAATAGTCACCTTCCGGATGCGTCACCAGAAACACGTCCGCGCCGAGCGGATAACCCTTGATTTCGAGCGGCCAGAGAAGTCCGCTCGCGACTTCGTCGTGAACGGCCGTCAACGGGAGAATTCCGATCCCGAGGCCGGCGACGATCATGCGTCTTACCTCCTCGAGATTTGGGCTTTGCCCGCTGATCCGTTCGCCGAGACCGAGGCTTTGGCTGAGCACCGCCATCGGCTCGAGACCCATGCCTTCGGTGGCGCAGGTAAAGGAAACAAAGGATTCCTGCCGCAATTCCCTCTTCTCCACCTCCTTACGGCCGAAGAGGGGATGCTCAGCGCCGCAATAGACGCTGAATTCTTCGCGAAACAGCAACTGACAATTCAGGCTGAAGACGGGGCGCGACAGGAGACATAATCCTATTCCGCATTTCTCCGTCTGAATCCGCTTGACCGTGTCCTGGCTGTTCTGGACCTCCATCACCCAGGTTACGGAGGGATAGCGCTGATGGTAGAGACGCAACGCTTCGTTTATGAGCGGGGACTCGAGGTTCGAGATGATCTGGATGCGCACCTCGCCGAACTCTTCGGCGGTTCTTTCCTGCGTGAGCTGGCCAATCCGCTCGACGGCACGGAAGATCTCACCGCATTCCTCGTAGATTTTCTGCCCTCGGGCCGTCAGCTCGAACTTCCGGCTGCCGCGAAGGACGAGCTGACAGGCCAATTGCTCCTCCAGTCGTTGCAGCGCCTGACTGACCGATGGCTGGCTCATGTTCAGCCGGGCCGCTGCCCGCGTGAGGCTTCGCTCTTCGGCGATCATGAAAAACGACCGCAGGAGATTGAGATTGAGATCTGTCGACATCGTACGGGCCTATCCAATTGCAACTCCACTCACGTGGGGTCGGCACCAGCTGCTGTACCACGATGGCAGTGCAGCTTCCCGGAGAGATAGAGCACCGACGCGTCGAAGCTCAAGAGTGCTGAATTGGCCCGCCGCCGCGCGCAGCCTTTCAGTAGGCCGGCATCAGGCCAGGGGTTTGCTAGCGCGGATCGCAAAGCGATGCTGGCTTCTGCGCGCAAGGCCCTTGAACAGATTCCAGTTCTTTGCCTGCATCCGGTGTATCTCTCCGAGATCGGTATCGACGGTGATGTCGGCGAAACCGGCGGCCCGCAGCAATTCGACGACGGCCTCGGCGCGCGCTCCTTGCGAGAAGTGGACGCGGGCAAGAATGCTTCGATGCGTTTCCAGCATCTCGCGCGGCTGTGATGGAGCCTCGAGCCCGAGTAGGCCGACACGCTGCCCCCAGGCGTTGAGCGACGAAAAGAACCGCTCGAGCCGGGTCGAATTGACGAAATCGCCGTCGACGACGAGAAGCCTGCCGCCGGGCTTGAGGACGCGAAGCCATTCCCTGAAGGCTGCGGCCGGGTCCACCAGCGTCCATACGAGATGCCGGTTCACGACGACGTCATAATGGTCGTCCGGCTCCATGGTATTTTCCGCGTCGCCAATGCGGAAGGAAATGTCGCGTCCGCGGCTCTTCGCTTTTTGCCGCGCGCGTTCCAGCATCGGCTCGGCCCAGTCGATACCCGCCACCCGGAAGCCGAGATCGTCGAGAAGGTGCGAGACCACTCCGGTCCCGCTCGCAAGATCGAGCGCCGAGCGACCGGCTCCCTCGCCGAGATGGCGCAGGACGAGCCGATGCCAGGCGGCGCGTTCCTCCTCGGAAAAAATCTCGTGGCCGGGAGAGAGATCGAAAGTGGCCGCACGTTGCGACCAATAGGCTTTGATTTCATCGCGAAGATCATAATTGGGCCGCGTTGCAACGTCGCTCATTTTCAGTCCCGGTGTCGTCTGTTTGGAAGCGTTCTAAAAGATATATGTTGACTGGTAAAGTCATGAAATATTAGAAGGCACCGAATTTCGAAGGAGCAGGGAACGATGAAGGTTTTCAACATGGTGGCCGCTGCCGCCGCGGGTTTCTGCACGCTTGTTTCGAGCGCCGCGTTCGCCGACGCCATCAAGGTAACCGATGTCACCGGTCGCGAGGTCGAAGTCAATGTGCCGGTCGAGCATGTGATCCTCGGAGAGGGGCGCCAGATCTACTTTGTCGGCGCTCTCGACAAGGACGAGCCGTTCAAGCGGGTCGTCGGCTGGCGCGACGACCTCACCAAGGCGGATCCCGAGACATACGCCGCCTTTCTCGAGAAGTATCCCGAGATTGCCAAGCTGCCGACCTTCGGCGGCATGAAGGACGGCACCTTCGACGTTGAGCAGGCGGTGGCGCTGAAGCCGGACGTCATGCTGATGAATATCGATGCCAAGACGGCGACGGAGGAAGCGGGCTACATCGAGAAGCTCGAAAAAGTCGGCATTCCGCTCGTCTATGTCGATTTCCGCGAAAAGCCGATGGAGAACACCGAACCGAGCATGCGCCTTATCGGCAAGCTGTTCGGCGAGGAGGCAAAGGCCGAGGAATTCATCAAGTTCCGTGCCGACAGCATCGCCAAGGTGACCGATACCCTCGCCAAGGCCGATCCGAAAAAGCCGCTCGTGTTCATGGAGCGCGCCGGGGGCTATTCGGATGACTGCTGCATGTCGTTCGGCAACGAGAACTTCGGCAAGATGGTCGAGCTCGCAGGCGGCGTGAACATGGCGAAGGACATCATTCCCGGCACCTTCGGCACCGTCAATCCGGAGCAGGTCATCGCGTCCAATCCCGACCAGATCATCATCACGGGCGGCAACTGGGAGGGTTACGTTCCTGGCGGTGCCTGGGTCGGTGTCGGCTACGGCGCTGACGAGAAGGAGGCGCAGCGCAAGCTCGATGCCCTCACCACCCGTCCTGCCTTCACCGGTGTGAAGGCGGTCAAGGACGGCAATGTCCATGCCATCTGGCATCAGTTCTACAACAACCCCTACCAGTTCGTGGCCATACAGCAGATAGCGAAGTGGCTGCATCCGGAGCTGTTCAAGGATCTCGATCCGGAGGCGACGTTCAAGGAACTGCACGAGCGCTTCCTGCCATTGCCCTACAAGAGCGGCTACTTCGTCTCCCTGAAGTAAGGCTCCAAGTTCGGAAGGCGTCAGCCTTCCGATTTCCTGTTCGCGAGGTTCCGATGCGGATACTAAGGAAGGCTCTTCTTGCGCTTGCCGCCGTCGCAATTGCCGCGGCGCCGGTGATCGCGGCGGAAATCACCGACGTCACCGGACGAAAGATCGAACTCGATCTCCCGGCAAAACGGATATTGCTGGGAGAGGCGCGCCAGATTCACATCGCGGCGGCACTGAAGCGCGAATCCGTCTTCGATACGATCGTCGGCTGGCGCGACGACCTGATCAAGAAGGATCCGGACTCATATGCGGGTTACCTCGAGCGCTTTCCGGAAATCGAAAAACTGCCGCGTTTCGGTTACATCCCGAGCGGTGATTTCAGCCTGGAGGCGGCAATCGCGCTGAAGCCCGATGTGCTGACGCTCAATCTCGAAGCCGAAGAAGCAGTCGAAGAGTCGGGCTTCATCGAAAAAGCGGCAGCCGCGGGCATAGCCGTGGTCTATCTCGACTTCCGGGTGGACCCGTCGAAGAACAGTGAGAAATCCATCCGGATTCTGGGCCAGCTCTTCGGCGCGGAGACACGGGCGGACGAGTTCATCGAGTACCGGCGCGCGCAGATCGCTGTCGTGAGCGAGCGGTTGGCCAAAGCCGGAGCGGTCGACCGCCCCACGGTCTTCATCGAGCGCTCGCCCGGAATAACGGGTGAGACAGCATGCTGTCGGACCTTCGGCCCGGCGAATTTCGGCGAGATGGTCGAAAAGGCCGGCGGTCACAATATCGGATCCGACGTATTCACGACCACGTTCGGCGATCTCAATCCCGAGCAGCTCGTCGTCGCGAATCCCGAGCATGTGATCGTCACCGGCAGCAACTGGTCGGCCGAGTCGGACCTGAACCAGTTCGTGAGCGTCGGACGCGGCGCCGATCCAGCGGCGGCACGGGAGCGGCTGAAGGGCCTGATGCAGCGGCCGGCTTTTGCGAACCTCGAAGCGGTGAGGGTTGGCAGGGTCTATGCCGCCTGGCACCAGTTCTATGGCGCGCCCTATGAGTTCGTGCCGATCCAGCAATTCGCCAAATGGTTCCATCCGGACCTTTTTGCGGATATCGATCCGGACCGGACCTTCCGCGAATTCCACGAGAAATTCCTTCCGGTTGCCTATCGGCCGGGCTATTTCGTGTCGCTGACCGACGGAGAGAAATGATGGCCGCTATCGCCGAGGAGACCGCAGGCATCGAAGGGCGCGGTCGGTACCGCGCTCTCGTCTTTCGCCGGCTCTTCATGCTGTCGGGACTCGTCGCCGCGCTGTTCATCTCCGTCGCCGTCGACATGGCGCTCGGGCCGGCCAATTATTCCCTTTCGGACGTTCTGACGGCCCTGTTTCATGCCGAGACGGTAACCGATCAGCTTCGCGTCGTGATCTGGGACATACGCATGCCCATCGCGCTGATGGCCGTGACGGTCGGCGCATCGCTCTCTCTCGCCGGCGCGCAGATGCAGACGATCCTGGCCAATCCGCTGGCAAGTCCGTTCACGCTGGGCATCTCGGCCGCGGCCGGCTTTGGCGCGGCGCTCGGCCTCGTCGCGGGCGTTGCCGTCTTCCCGGTCGCCGTTCAGTACATGGTGCCGCTCAATGCCTTCCTGATGGCTATGATAGCGGCGCTCTTCATCCATTTCGCCTCCACCATGCGCGGGGTCACCGTCGAAACGATCGTCCTTCTGGGCATCGCACTCGTCTTCACCTTCAACGCGGCGCTGTCGCTGCTCGAATATCTCGCTTCAGAACAGGCGCTTGCGGCGGTCGTGTTCTGGACGATGGGCAGCCTTACCAAAGCGACATGGCCGAAGGTCTGGGTCACGGCCGCCGTACTGCTCGTCGCGGTGCCGGTCTTCGCACGCCGCGCCTGGGCGCTGACGGCGCTCCGGCTCGGCGACGACAAGGCGGCGAGCTTCGGCATCAATGTCCGCCGCCTCAGGCTCGAAACGATGCTGACGGTCAGCCTGCTCGCGGCCATCCCGGTGTCCTTCGTCGGAACGATCGGTTTCGTCGGTCTCGTCGGACCGCATATCGCCCGCATGCTCGTCGGCGAAGACCAGCGGTTCTTCCTGCCGGCCTCCGTCCTTTGCGGCGCGCTGCTGCTCTCCGTAACGTCGGTGGTCAGCAAGATGATCATTCCCGGAGCGGTGCTGCCGATCGGCATCATCACCGCGCTCGTCGGCGTACCCTTCTTCTTCGTGCTGATTTTCACCAACAGGAAGCGCGCATGGTAAGCCTCGCCCTCAAGGATGTCGGCGCCACCTATGGCCGGCGTGTGGTCCTTTCCGACATCAACACAGGCACATTGAGGGGCGGGCAACTCACCGCCGTCATCGGTCCGAACGCGGCTGGGAAGTCGACGCTGTTCAAGCGGATCGCCGGCCTTGCCGCCGGTCCAGGCCTCGTCCATCTTTCCGATACGGCCAAGGGCGCGGAAGCAATCTGCTACATGCCGCAGGATACCGGCGCCAATGCCGTCCTGACGGTCTACGAGTCGGTGCTGCTTTCCGCCAAACAGGGTTCGGGCTGGAAGGTCGAGGACGGCGAACTGGCGGAAAT
Organism: Sinorhizobium sp.; assembly: GCF_059070375.1. Classification (NCBI taxonomy): domain Bacteria; kingdom Pseudomonadati; phylum Pseudomonadota; class Alphaproteobacteria; order Hyphomicrobiales; family Rhizobiaceae; genus Sinorhizobium; species Sinorhizobium sp. The sequence goes on along the minus strand of NZ_JCACWC010000002.1, from coordinate 981,774 downwards.
CGACCGGGTGCTTGCGGCGCTCAAGATCGAGGATCTCGCCTTTCGCGGCCTTGGCGAACTTTCCGGAGGACAGCGCCAGCTCGTCTCCATCGCGCAGGCGCTGGTGCGCAAGCCCGAGGTCCTGCTGATGGACGAGCCGACCTCGGCGCTCGACCTCTTCCGCCAGATCGAGGTGCTCGGCTTCATGAAGCGGCTCGCCTCTCAATCCGGCATGGCGGTGCTGATCGCCCTGCACGACCTGAACCACGCGCTGCGCTACTGCGAGGATACGATCGTGATCAGCGGGGGATCGGTCGTGGCCAGCGGCCCGACCCATGCCGTCGTCACCGCCGACATGCTGAAAACGGTCTATCGCGTCGAGGCGCGCGTCGAAGCCTGTTCTCGCGGGCGGCCGGTCATCATCGTCGACGACTCCCTCGCCTTCGGGTGAAGTGCCGCCTCAAGCGGAGATGAAGGCAAAGGCACGGTCGCGCTCCGACATCTGCGCCACTTCGAGCGGCCAGGAAATGGCGAGGTGCGGGTCGAGCGGATTGAGCCCGCCTTCCGCTTCGGGCGCATAGGGCTTGTCATGCAGGTAGACGAGTTCGCAATTCTCGCTCAGCGTCTGAAAGCCATGGGCAAACCCGCCGGGGATCATCATCGAGCGGGCATTCTCCGCGCTCAGGATTTCACCGTGCCATTGCAGATAAGTGGGCGAATCCGGCCTGATGTCGACGGCGACATCGAATACGGTGCCGGCCAGGCACGAGACGAACTTCGCCTCGTCATGGGGCTGCCGCTGGAAGTGCATGCCACGGATCGTGCCCTTCGCTCGCGTCAGGGTGTGGTTGATCTGCGCGATCGTTCCGTCAGCGCCGAAATCGCGCAATTCGTCCCGGCAGAAGAAGCGTGAGAAAAAGCCGCGTTCGTCGCCGGTTTGCTTGCGCTCGATTACCGTGAGGCCGGCGAGAGACGTGGAGAGACGATTGAAGCGCGACATGAATTCCTCGATACAGCGTTCCCGACCGATGCTTCTTGCACGATCCGGCGTTGACGCGGCAAGCGCTAACTGGAAAAGAGGACACCGAGACAGCCCTCTATCGCGCCGAGCGTCTCATCAGATGCGCAAAGGCTGGAGCGGGATGCGGGCGGAAAACCGCACACACTTTCCTCATCCCGCTCTCGAAATATCGGAGTCATCATGATCGAGGTGCATCCCTCGGCTAAGATCAGCCCCCTCTGCGATATCGAGGATTCCGTGCGGGGCACACGGATTGTCGTCGGAGACGCATCGGTCATCGACAGCTTCGTCAAGATCAAACCGGCGGGCGGCACCGGCGACCTCACGATCGGCCGCTTCTGTTATGTCAACAGCGGCTGCGTCTTCTATACCGGTAACGGCATAAGCATCGCCGACAATGTCTTGATCGCGGCCAATTGTACCTTCGCTCCGGTCAATCACGCCTATGGCGACCGGGATCGCCTGATCCGGGAACAGGGCTTCCTGCCGAGCCGCGGCGGCATCGTGGTCGAGGAGGATGTCTGGATCGGGGCGAATTCGGTGATCCTCGACGGCGCCCTGTTGCGCAAGGGCTGTGTCATCGCTGCCGGGTCCATCGTGCGCGGCGAGGTCGAAGCCTACACCGTCTGCGGCGGCAATCCGCTGAGGCGCCTGGGGGTGCGATCGTGATGTTCACGGTTTTCGGCGGCTCCGGTTTCATCGGGCGCAATCTCGTCCGCCGATTGCGCGAACGGGGTGCCGAGGTGCGTGTTCCCTCCCGCGCCGACATGCCGGCCTCCGGCGAGGACCTCGGCCATGTCATCTATGCCATCGGCCTTACGGCCGATTTCCGCACTCGGCCATTCGACACGATCGAAGCGCATGTCTCGCTCGCAGCGAAGCTCCTGCGTGAGAATGCGTTTTCGTCCTTTCTCTATCTCTCGTCCACTCGAGTCTATGCCGGCAGCGAGGATACGCGCGAGGAAGCCCGGCTGTCGGTTTCGCCTCTCGATCCTTCGGATCTCTACAATCTCTCCAAGTTGACGGGGGAAGCGATCTGCCTCGCCTCCGGCCGCGAGAAGGTGCGGATCGCGCGCTTGTCGAACGTCGTCGGGCCTGACGAGGCGAAGTCGGACACGTTCCTCGGCGCGCTGTGCCGCGAGGCGGGCAGCGGCCATATCCAGCTCCAAACCGCGCTCGATTCGAGCAAGGACTATATCTGGATAGACGATGCCGTGGACCTCCTCTTGCGGATCGCGCAGGAGGGCCGCAATTCCGTCTACAACGTCGCAAGCGGCCGTCAGACGAGCCACGCCGAGTGGTGCGCAGCCATCCAATCCCGGACGAAATGCTCCGTAGCTGTGGACGACGGTGCGCCGACAGGTTCATTCGCATCGATCTCCGTCGACAGGTCGAAGGACGAGTTCGCTTTTGCTGCAGCACCTGTGCTAGAGCGCATCGCAGAAATCCTGGGCGAGGGAGAGCCGGATACCGGTTGCCACCCGCGGCCCTCCAGAAGAAGCAGGATCTGACATGGACCCTATCGAACAATTCCGCACCGAGCGGGCGGCCGCGATCGACGGCTACGGCCGTGACGGCGATTTCCAGGCGCTGTCGAACCAGTGGCGCGAAGCTTCTATGGCGAAGCGTTACGTCTATAATTTTGATTGGCTGGGGCGCCCGATCATTCAGTATCCGCAGGATATCCTGGCGATGCAGGAACTGATCTGGGCGACGCGGCCCGATCTGGTGATCGAGACCGGGATCGCGCATGGAGGCTCGGTGATCATGAGCGCCTCGCTGCTCGCCATGCTCGACATGTGCGATGCGATCGAGGCGGGCGTTTCATTCGACCCCGGCCGGTCCAAGCGCAAGGTCATCGGTATCGACATCGACATCCGCGCCCACAACCGCGCGGCGATCGAGAGCCATCCGATGGCGAGCCGCATCCAGATGTTCGAGGGATCGTCCATCGATCCGGACATCGTCGCGCAGGTGCGTGAGGCGTCGGTCGGCTACAGCCGCGTCATGGTATGCCTCGATTCCATGCACACCCACGCGCATGTGCTCGCCGAGCTCGAAGCCTATGCGCCGATGGTGACGGCCGGCTGCTATTGCGTGGTCTTCGACACTCTGGTCGAAGACATGCCCGCGGGATTCTTCGACGACCGCCCCTGGGACGTGGGCGACAATCCGAAGACCGCCGTGCATGAGTATCTGAAATCGCACCCTGAGTTCGAGATCGACCGGTCGGTTCAGAACAAGTTGATGGTGACGGTTGCGCCGGATGGCTTCCTGAAGAGGCTTTGACAGGTCCGCTTCCCTTTTGAGGGAGATCGCCCCGCCTGCAAGTGTCTGATTTAAGTCATCGTGATCGATTCAAGAGGTTAGAGCGGGATGCGGGCGGAAAACCGCACTCACTTTCCTAAGTCCGTTGAGATCGAATACCCGCGGCCGCTTGTTTGACTTCCTCATTCCTGTGACGAGCACGGAGAGGTTGCAGTCCTCCGATACGTTTCCTCAGCGCCGCGCGTCTTATGAGACGCGCAAAGGTCGCTGTAGCACTTTGAGCTGCTGCATGTTTTTGTCCATTGATCGGCTACGATCAACATGCAGTGGCGCACGGTCGGTACTCAATGAGTTCAAGCGCATCGCCATGCGCGCCGACAAAACCGACCAGAGCTCGCGGCAGCCGTCATAAACTCAAAATGAATCCCGACAAGCCTTAGACTAGTGCCTGTCCATAAACGCCTGTTTTTCGGCGGTTTTGAAAGGTAGTTTGCCGGCTGACACCGTTTCTTGGGACGCGCGATGGCACAAGGCGGCGCAGGTTATGTCCCGAAGAGCGATCTGGCGGCAATAGGTCATAGGGTATGGGCCGACGCTCGCCGGACTTACTCTGAACGCCACCGGATCAGGAGCGTCAGGTCGGCCTGAGGCGGGCGAAGAGGGCGAGATTGTAAGCGACCACCGAGGACCAGACATAAGCCTTGAAGTGGTCGAGCCCACGCCAGGTGCAGCGCCCCAAGCCATAAGCGCGTTTCAGGCAAGAGATGCCGGCCTCGATGCCGGCGCGGAAGTTGCGCAGCTTGCGATAGATCCGCCGGCTGCTGACCATGTCTTCGATGCTGAGGCCGCGCTTCTTGTGGAAGGCCATGTCGCGGATGCCGCGAGCTTTGGCTCCGCTCAGATTTTCGCGGCTGGCATAGCCGCCGTCGGCCGCCGCCTGACGCGGCGGCTCGCCGTAAAAGGCGATGTGGCGTTCCAGCATCGGCAGCAAGCGCTCGCTGTCGGTCGGGTTGCCGGCTTCGATGACGAGGTCGAGGATCAGTCCGCTTCTGCCGGTGGTCAGATTGAGTTTGTGGCCGTAGTCGACGTCGCGGCTGCCCTTGACGATGATGTTGGCATGCGGCTCGAACAGGCTCACCAGCTTCTCGCCGGCCGGAACCGGCTCCCCGGCCAGGACCCGCCGTTCGGTCTGGGCGATGATCCGCTCGATCAGCGGCCGGTAGTGGCGGAGTTGGGCCTGCCACAGTTCGCCGGCCGGGCCCGCCGTCAGCGGCAACTGTTCACTGGCCTGCTGCAGATAACTCAAGGTCGTGCGCGTGATCTTGAGCAGTTCGCGGTAGTGCTTGATCCGTTTAGGGCGGCCGCGGATATATTCGATCGCCCGGGCCCGCTTCTTTGCCGCGCGGCGATGGTCGTGCCATGGAATGGCGCTACCCAGTGCCTCGGCCTGCTGCAACAGCCGCACCGTCACCCGGACAGCGTCCCATAACAGGCTGCTGTCGCTCGGTTCATGGATCAGTGCGGCGGTAACGGTGCTGTCCACGCGCACGACCTTGCCACTTTCCAGCTTCTCCTGCCGGGCGCTCGCCAGCAGCACCCCGTTGATCTCTTCAAAGGTTTGCGCCCGGATCGCGCTGATCGTCTTGTGCAAAACCGACTTCTTCGGGTTCCAGCCCCACGGCAGCCGGGCAAACGCCCGGAACGAGGCGGAGTCTTCGAGGTGGAAGGCCAGTTCCTGGTAACTCAACTGGCGATGCTGCTTGAGCAGCGCGCAGCGCAGCACAGCCTCGGCTGGTAGCCCCTCGCGGCCAGTCTGTCTGAGACCATGCCGGCGCAGGTCCCGCGCCACCAGCCCGAGCAAATCGCCATGCTCATCCAGCCATTCCGACATCGCCTTCAGTTCACGACCGATCTCGTGTTCGGCGAAAAGATCAAATATGCTGGCTTGGACGGTGCGTTCTTGGCGCATTGTCGGCTCCGGCGGTGACGGGTTTGTCTTTAGAATCAGTAGCTTGATCTAAAGTATACCTGAAACCGCCGGGCTTTGCCCACGCAGATATCGCGATTCACTCAATAAATTCAGCAGTTTACCGTTTATGGACGGGCACTAGACTAGATCACCCGCACTTTCGGAATGGCGACCACGAAGCGGCCATCCCAGGAGCGGATATAGGCGTGGGCGGCGACGATCTCGTCGGTCAGGTTCCAGGGCAGGATGACGATATAGTCGGGTTTTTCGGCCTCGATCCTGGCGGGATCGTAGATCGGAATGTGGCTGCCGGGCGAGAGCTTGCCCTGCTTCAGATCGTTGCGGTCGACGATGAAGTCGATATCCGACGCGGTGACCCCGCAGACGTTCAGGAAGGTGTTGCCCTTTGCTGCAGCGCCGTAAGCCGCTACGCGCTTGTTTTCGCTTCTGGCCTGCGCGAGAAACGCGCGGAATCCCTCGCAGACCGCGGCGATGCGCCGCCCGAAGGCGGCGTAGGTGGGCATCTGCGTGAGTCCGGCGCTTTCCTCCTCGGCCCGCACTTCGGCGAGCTTCGCGGTCGCCGGTCTGTTTCCGGACACCGCCTGGGCGTAAACGCGCAGCGAGCCTCCATGGGTCGGCAGTTCCTCGACATCGAAGACCTTCAGCCCGCAAGCGGCGAAGATACGTTCGACGGCCGCGAGCGAGAGGTAGGAATAGTGCTCGTGATAGATCGTGTCGAATTGGATGCCTTCGATCAGCCGCAGGAGGTGCGGAAACTCGAAGGTAGCGACGCCGTCCGGCTTCAGGAGGATCGCAAAGCCGCTGACGAAATCTGCGATATCCGGCACATGGGCGAGAACATTGTTGGCGGCGGTGAGATCGGCGCGGATGCCGCGGGCGACGAGCGCGTTGGCCGTGTCGCGGCCGAAGAAGGCGACGTGGGTCGGCACGTTGCGGCCTTCGGCGATCCTCGCGGCATTGGCCGCCGGCTCTACGCCGAGCACGGGAATTTGCTTGGCCGCGAAATATTGCAGCAGGTAGCCGTCGTTCGACGCGACTTCCACCACCTGCGAGCTGCCGTCGAGAGCGAGGCGGTCGGTCATCGCCTCTGAATAACGGCGCGCATGGTCGAGCCAGCTCGTCGAGAATGACGAGAGATAGTGGTAGTCGGCGTTGAAGATTTCGTCCGCCGGGACCGTCTCGGTCGTCTGGACGAGCAGGCATTCGGAACAGACCATCACCTTCAGCGGAAAGGCCTTCTCGCGGGCGATCGCCTCCTCAGTCGGCTCGAGGAACGAGTTGGACCAGGGTGTCGCCCCGAGATCGGCCACGACGGTTTCAAGCGGGGTCGAGCAGAAGCGGCAGGAGTGGGACATCGTGGATCAAAGGCCTTTCGTGAATGCTTCTATCTGGTCGAGCGTGAGTTGACGCGCAGCTTCGCCGCGGCGCCAACCGTCGTACCAGCGCGCGGTCCACTCGATCGCCTGCTTCTGGGCGAGGCGCGGGCGCCATGCGAGGTTCTCGCCGGCGAGAGCCGGATCGAGGCCGAGCGTCTGCATCTCGCGCGGCTGTTCGAGCGCCGAGACGTCGTCCCATTCGGGGTCGAGCCCCATCGCGGCCTGCACGGCGTTCGCTACGTCGCGCACGGGGATCGCCGGCTCGGATGGCGAGGGGCCGAAATTCAGCGCATCGACATCGCTTTCGCCCTTGTAGAGTGCCTCGGCAAAGAGAAAATAGCCGTTGAGACAATCAAGCACGTGCTGCCAGGGACGCGTCGCGAGCGGGCTGCGAATATTGAGTCGCGAGCCGGAAAGGGCGGCGCGCACGACGTCCGGCACGAGCCGGTCGTCGGAAAAATCGCCGCCGCCGATCACATTGCCGCCTCGTGCCGTGGCGACACGAATGCCGCGCTCCTTAAGGTAGGCGCTGCGCCAGGTTGCGACGGCAAGCTCGCAGGCTGCCTTGGAGCCCGAATAGGGGTCATGCCCGCCAAGCGTATCGCTCTCCCGGAAATGCCGCCCGCTCTCGTCGTTGCGGTAGACCTTGTCGGTCGTAACGACGAGGACGGCCTTCACGGAAGGCGTCGCGCGCGCCGCTTCGAGCAGCCGGACCGTGCCCATGACATTGACGTCGAAAGTCTCGGCAGGCTCCGCATAGCTTTCGCGGACCAGCGGCTGCGCAGCCATGTGCAGGACGATCTCCGGCTCGCTCTTGCGTGCGATCGTCGCGAGCGCTTCACCGTCGCGAATGTCGCCGAATTGACCGCCCGGTGCTCCGTTCGGATGCAACAGGCCATGGAGCGACGGCCGAGAGGCGGGCGGCAGTGCATAGCCGGTCACATGCGCGCCCATTTCCTTGAGCCACACACCCGCCCAGCTTCCCTTGAAGCCCGTATGGCCGGTCAGCAGGACGCGCTTTCCCGCCCAGAATCCCGGATCAGGGAGACGGCTCATGCCCAGACTTTCCAGGGCGCGCGGTTCTGCTGCCAGAGTTCTTCGAGCTGGGTCTTGTCGCGCAGCGTGTCCATCGGGCGCCAGAAACCTTCATGCGGGAAAGCCATCAGCTGCCCATCGCGCGCCAGGCCCTCGAGCGGCGCGCTTTCGAAGGGGACGTGATCTCCCGCGATGCGGTCGAGCACGGAGCGATTGAGAACGAAAAAGCCGCCATTGATGCGGCCGTTGTCGCCGGCCGGTTTCTCGGTAAAGCTCATGACCTGCCCGGCTTCGGTGGCGAGCGCACCATAGCGCCCCGGCGGCACGACGCTCGTCACCGTCGCTTCGCGGCCGTGACGCAAATGGAATTCGGTGAGCGCGCGGATATCGACATCGGCGACGCCGTCGCCATAGGTCAGGCAGAAGGTCTCGCCGAGATAGCCGGCGACACGCTTCAAGCGGCCGCCGGTCATGGAGTCCGGTCCCGTATCGACCAGCGTCACCCGCCAGGGTTCGGCACTCTTCGTGTGATAGGCTGTCTCGCCCGTCGTCATGTCGAAGGTGACGTCGGAGGAATGCAGGATGTAGTTGGAGAAGTACTCCTTGATCATGTAGCCGCGATAGCCGAGGCAGATCACGAAATCCGAAAAGCCGTAATGGCTGTAGATCTTCATGATGTGCCAGAGGATCGGGCGCCCGCCGATCTCGATCATAGGCTTCGGCCTGAGGTGGCTCTCCTCCGAAATGCGGGTGCCGTATCCGCCGGCGAGAATGACCACCTTCATGCCCACGACTTCCCTCTCCATACTGCCTTCGACCGCCATTTCGCGGATTGCCGCGCCGGCGGTTCATTGGAGCATTTTAGCCGCGATTGCAAGAATCGCGCTGGCGGGAAGCCGTGTTGGCGCCCTGCAAGCTAACCCCAAAGGACTAGGGACGGCGACCGCGGGTCTGCTTGCCGGGTGTAGGGCAAAGGCGCAGAATGCCCGCCGCTGGGGGCAATGGTTCACCGCGGGAGGAGCGAATCATGAACGACATGAGCCTCATCAATCTGCAAAACGGAATAACAATGATCAGCGCCGCGGCAATCGAGGCCTTTGCTGCGCGCCTTCGCGGGCGCGTCCTGATTGCGACCGACGCCACCTATGACGAGGCGCGCACGATCTGGAACGGCATGATCGACCGAAGGCCCGGGCTGATCGTGCAATGCGCCGGAGCGGCCGACGTCGTCAATGCGGTGCGCTTCGCGGCGGAGAACCGGTTGCTCGTCGCGGTGCGCGGCGGCGGTCACAACATCGCCGGCAACGCGGTCTGCGACGGCGGCATGGTGATCGACCTCACGCCGATGAAATCGGTGCGGGTCGATGCGACAACGAAGACGGCCTGGGTCGAGCCGGGGGCGACGCTTGCCGATCTCGACGTGGAGACGCAGGCCTTCCGTCTTGCATTGCCGACCGGCATCAACTCGACGACCGGTATCGCCGGCCTGACGCTCGGCGGCGGGTTCGGCTGGATCACGCGCAAATTCGGATTGACGATCGACAACCTGCTATCGGCCGATGTGGTTACGGCCAACGGCGAACTGGTGCGCGCGAGCCCCACCGAGCACCGCGACCTGTTCTGGGCCATCAGGGGCGGCGGCGGCAATTTCGGGGTCGTGACGGCCTTCGAATTCCGCCTGCACGAACTCGGCCCCGACGTGCTCTCCGGGCTCGTTGTCCATCCCTTTGCCGAAGCCGAAAGCGTGCTGCAGCAATACAGGCAGGCGCTCGAAAATGCGCCGGACGAACTCACCTGCTGGGTGGTGATGCGCCAGGCGCCGCCGCTGCCCTTCATACCGGCCGAATGGCACGGCAAGGAGGTCGTCGTGCTCGCCATGTGCTATTGCGGCGATCTCGAGGCGGGCGAGAAGGCGGTGGCGGAGCTGCGGGCGATCGGCAATCCGATCGCCGACGTGGTATCGCCGCATCCCTTCGTCGGCTGGCAGCAGGCTTTCGACCCCTTACTCGCTCCGGGTGCCCGCAACTACTGGAAGAGCCACGACTTCATGGAGCTTTCCGATCAGGCGATCGGCATTCTCACCGAATCGATCCGGCAGTTGCCGGGCCCGGAATGCGAGGTATTCATCGCCCATGTCGGCGGCGCCGCCGGCCGCGTTGCGGCAGAGGAAACCGCTTTCCCGCAGCGCAACTCGCACTTCGTCATGAACGTGCACGGCCGATGGCGGGACGCGGCGATGGACCAGACCTGCATCGACTGGGCGCGGCATCTCTTCGAGGCAGCAAAGCCCTATGCCGCCGGCACGGCCTACGTCAATTTCATGCCTGAAGACGAGATGGACCGGGTCGAGGCGGCCTACGGCGCGAACTATGGCCGGCTCGTCGAGGTCAAGCGGCATTACGACCCGCTTAATCTCTTCCGGATGAACCAGAACGTTCGGCCGATAGAGGAACGCGGGGCGGCCTGAAGCGGGTGGCCTCGTTCGTAGGTAACGTCTGGAGGCAGTTCATGAAGGAGCAAACGACCGGCGAAATTCTTCAACGCGCGGCGGAGCACGCCGCGCGTTTCCGCGAGAAAATTACGGAGCTGCCGCAGCGGCCGGAGCAATCGTATCCGGCCGCATTGAAGATGTTTCGGGAAGCTCTGCCGGAACGGGGAAGCGCCGGTACAATAGTGATCGACGAGCTTGCCGCGAAAGCGGAGCCGGGGCTTCACGCGATGACGGGGCCACGCTTCTTCGGCTGGGTCATCGGCGGTTCCCATCCGGTCGGGGTTGCGGCCGACTGGATGACGAGCGCCTGGGGACAGAATGCCGGCAACCATCACGCGGCGCCGGCCGCAGCCGCCGCCGAGGCAATCGCGGCCAACTGGCTGCTCGATCTTCTCGATCTCCCGCGGGAGAGTTCCGTCGGCTTTGCGACCGGGGCGACGCTTGCCAATTTCATCTGCCTCGCCGCAGCGCGCGGAGAGGTGCTGCGGCAGGACGGATGGGATGTCGAGGCGCAGGGCCTCTTCGGCGCGCCGCCGGTCGCGGTGCTGATCGGCGACGACGCGCATGCGACGGTCTTTTCGGCGCTGCAGTTCCTGGGCTTCGGGCACGACCGCGTGCTGCGCGTCCAGACCGACGACATGGGTCGCATCACCGGCTCGGCTTTCGCCGAGGCCGCGGCGCAGGTCTCCGGTCCCTGCATTGCGATACTGCAGGCAGGACAGATCAATACCGGTGCCTTCGACGATTTCGCCGGCATCATGCCGATTGCCCGCGGCCTGGGCGCCTGGGTTCATGTCGACGGCGCCTTCGGCCTCTGGGCGCGCGCCACTCCCGGAAAGCGCGGGCTCACCGACGGGATCGAAGAAGCACATTCCTGGGCGACCGATGGCCACAAATGGCTGCAGACGCCCTATGACTGCGGATATGCCATCATCCGCGATCAGGAAGCCCATCGCCGGGCGATGACGATCGCCGCGAGCTACCTGCCGCCGACCACCGAGGGCGAGCGGGACCCGAGCCATTTCGTGCCCGAACTGTCGCGCCGAGCCCGCGGTTTTGCCACCTGGGCGATGATCAAGCATCTGGGACGCGAAGGCATCGCCGCCATGGTCGACCGGCATTGCCGCGTCGCCCGCGCCATCGCCGAGCGGCTGAGCGGCGAAGACGGCATAAACGTCCTGAACGAGGTGGTCCTCAATCAGGTCCTGGTACGTTTCGAAGCGGCGATGCCGGGCGATGAAGGCGACCGGATGACCCAGGCGACGATCGCCAGGCTGCAGGCCGACGGCATCCTGTTCGCCGGCGGCGCGGTCTGGCGCGGCCGCAAGGTGATGCGGCTCTCGGTCATCTCCTGGCTGACGGACGACCGCGCCGGCGAGAGGGCCGCCGGGGCGATCATCGCTGCCTGGCGCGCCGTTCGTGATGGCACTGAGGTGTAAGGCGTTTTTGCCCGGCACCGAAAGAAGGGCGGCCGGTATCGGAACCTCTCCACGCCCTTGCGGTTAGCAGGCGATGGGGCGGCTGTTTTATGACCGCGGCGAAGCCGCCGCGCCGTCTGAGGACAATGCAGCCGCTACCGCACACCGACGTGCAACTCGAGGAGGAGCTCACATGTCACTGATGAAATTTCCGACCGTGACGGCCCTTGCCGCCATCATGGCCATCAGCGCCGCAACGGCCACTGCCGCCCAGGCACCCGCTCCAATTCCGCCCGCAGGAGAAATGCCGGCCCAGGACCAGGGCATTGAACCCGACATGCAACCCGGCGATCAGGGGGGCGGCGGAAGCGTCACCCAAGGCGATCAACCAGACATGATGCGCGAGGACATGATACGTGGCGACGGGAAGCGCGGCGACCGGATGCGGCACCGCGACCGGATGCGGGGCATGATGATGCACCGGCAGACGATGCACCGTCAGATGATGAAAATCATGTTCGCCATCACCGATGCGGACAATGACGGCGCCCTTTCCTTCGAGGAGATCAGCACCATCCACAAGCGGGTTTTCGACAAGGTCGATATCAACCGCGACGGCAAGGTCACGCCGGAAGAGATACAGGGCTTCTTCCACGATTAGCAAGGCTCCGCTACGCTGGATGAAGCAGTTTTCCTCCCCGGGACGGTTGCGGCCGCCCCGGCACGCATCGTGGGGACCCTATGGCATCACTCCAGTTGAAGCGTGTCTACCAGGCGCCGGGCGCGTCCGACGGTACGCGCATCCTCGTCGACCGGCTCTGGCCGCGCGGCGTCGCCAAGGAAAAGGCCGGCATCGACCTTTGGCTCAAGGACATCGCGCCGAGCGACGCGCTGCGCAAGCGGTTTCATGGGAAGCCGCAGGATTGGGATGCGTTCTGCGTCGCCTATGCGGAGGAGCTCGAGAGCGGGGCCGCGCAGGCGGCGGTAGCGGAGTTGCGCGAACGATGGAAAGAGGGGCCGCTGACGCTGCTTTATGCCGCGCGTGACGAGGCGCACAACAATGCGGTTGCGCTGAAGGCGTGGCTGGAGCGGGGAGGGGCCTCTTAGTCCCTATGATTGCAGGTCGGATCGGCCTAGAATCGTAGTCGATTCTGGTAAGCAGGGCGGCATAGGGGCGGAAAACCGCACATAGTTCGCCTCGTCCCGCTCCGAAGACGTGGACAATGACCGCCCTTGTTCACGCGACATTCCGTCCGCGGTTGCCGGTATCAACCCGGGCATGCGGTAGCCGCATAGTAGCCATTCCTTGCATTCGCCGTGCCTGATACCGATTTATGCAATGAAAGCTTCGACCCGTACTCCAACAATAAACGTGGCATACGTCCGCCCGGCCGACCGGCCGCGCCTGCGGAGGCCGCCTTAACGACCAAAGGAGCCAGCAATGCGGGATTCTGCCAAGACCCTGAATGAGATGACGCCTCGCGAGCGCGCAAACCTGATGACCCTTGTCGCGGACGCACTTGAAGCCACCGCGGACGAGGCACAGGAAATCGGCGATGATCGGTTTGCAGCAAACTCGATCAGTCTCGCCAGAATTATCAGCGGTTGCGCCGAAGATGTCGCGACAATGGATTTGCCGGCCGCGGAACTTCTTTTGCAGCACGGTATCTCGCTGATCGCCCTGTTCCGGCGTCAAGCGCCGCCAGTTCTGCATTAAGGCCTGTTGAGCAGCTCAAAGTGCTACAGCGACCTTTGCGCGTCTCACAAGACGCGCGGCGCTGTAGGAAACGTATCGGAGGACTGCAATCTCTCCTCGCCTCATTCCTGTGCTTGTCACAGGGATGAGAGCAGCGCCGCGTCTGCGGCGCGGGAAGCGTTCTTTCAGCCCAAGGACTTGGTCTGGCTGGATTCCTGTGACAAGCACAGGAATGAGGAACTCAAACAAGCCGCTGCGGGTGGCCCGAATCTCAACAGGCATTAGTTCATGTGCCTATGCTGGCCAGGCGGACCGGCTGAGAATGTCGGTGCAGGCGATCGCGAGCGGCTCGATCACGGAACGGTGCCCCGGCAGGCCCAGGCGACGTTCGCAAAGGAGCGCGGACCGTCGGGCCGTCCGGCTTCGTAGGCGTCGCGCACGGCGGCACTGGTGCGTGACCGCTCCTCCGCATCGAGCGTTGCCACATATTTTCCGAGCGGCCCTTCGCCCGCGCCGATCGGCGCCCAGTAATCGTCGAAGTTCCGGTAATCCATGCGGATCATCAGCTCGGTTTCCGCAACGTTTGCGAGACCCTGCTCGACAAATGTCCGCTTCATTTCTCCCGGCCGCATCATCGGCTGGGAGCAGTAGCGGGCGCGAAGTGCGCGCCCGCCTTCGCCGAGCGCCGCCACCGTGTCGACCATCATGCGCATGCCGGGCATTCCGCCGAAATGGTCCCACACCGCCGCCGCGACGACGCCGCCGGGACGCACCGCGCGGCGCATCTCGGCCACGGCCTTGCCTGCTTCGGGTACGAAGTGGAGCACGAGAAGGGCGAAGGCGCGGTCGAAGGTCCGGTCTTCGAACGGCAGGGCGCAGGCATCCGCTTCTCTTATCTTTATGCGCGGATCGGTGTTGCGCCGGATCGCCTCCTCCACGAAGACGGGCGAATAGTCGATCGCGGCGATCTCTTCGAGCCTGGCGGCGTCGGCGAGTGCGAAGGTGAGACTGCCGGTTCCGCAGCCGACATCCAGAACCTTCTCTCCATCGGCGACGCCGGCAAAATCTATGAATTTCGGCGCAAGCTTCCGGCTCCAGCGGCCCATGAGCTGCTCATAACCGGCTGCATCATGCACGTTGAAGCTTGATGTCATAAGGGCCTCCCTCGCCGCGGGGAGCTAATTTAAACCTGTGAGAAGGGGTTGCCAAGGCGGCACGCATCACGCGCGTCGGCAGACCTGCGCCGTGCAGCTGCTGGGGACGACGTGCTGATTTCTGAAGAAGCTCAAAGCCGCCGAGAGTCCGGCAACCGAACGAACTGAAGCCTATTTTTTCCTGCTGATGCTGCTTTTCAATTTTCTAGAACGAAAGCAGAGAAATTATACAACTACATGCACGCTCCGTCCCTTTGTAAATCATGGATCACGGTCTCGGCCCTGAAGAATTCGGGTCGGCCGAAACGAGTTAACAGCAGGAGATCTACGATGAGCATCACCGCCACCACGACGCCCGGCAAGACGTTGCTGTCCCCGACCGATCATGCGCTCGTCCTTATCGACTTCCAGTCGCAGATGGCGTTTGCGACCAAGTCCATCGCGCCGGAACTGCTTCGCAACAACGCGGCCCTCATTTCCCGCGCGGCAGCCGGCTTCGAGGTGCCCACCATCCTGACGACCGTCGCCGAAAAGAGCTTCTCGGGCCCGATGTTTGCGGAAGTCACGGACGCCTTTCCCGGCCAGCGGCTTCTTGACCGTACCTCGATGAACACCTGGGAGGATGCGGCCGTCATCGAGGAGGTGAACCGTATCGGCAAGGATCGGATCGTGTTCGCCGGCCTCTGGACGTCTGTTTGCATCGTCGGCCCGACGCTATCGGCGCTCGACCAAGGCTTTGAAGTCTATGTGATCACCGATGCCTGCGGCGATGTCTCGGCCGAGGCCCACGAGCGTGCGGTGGAGCGCATGGTCCAGGCCGGGGCCCGCCCGGTGACCTCGGTGCAATACCTTCTCGAATTGCAGCGCGACTGGGCCCGGGCCGACACCTACGAGCTCACGACCGGCATCGCTAAGAAGTGGGGCGGCGCCTATGGCATCGGGATCACCTATGCCAAGGCCATGTTCGGCGCCTCCGAGGGCGGTCACGGCTAGAGCGGAACGAGGAAAGGCGATCCTCGGCGCCGCAATCCGGCGGCAGGCCGACCGTGGTCCTCGGAAAGCGCGCGCAGCCTTCCGGGGGCGGGCGGAGCCATCCCGGAATCGATCTAAACGCAGGGAAGGAGAGACCGCATGAAGATCTACCTGCTCTCGCTCGGCGCCGGCCTGCTGGTGGGCGTAGTCTATAGTCTGCTCGGCGTCCGCTCGCCGGCGCCGCCCGTCGTCGCCCTCGTCGGCTTGTTCGGCATGCTGCTCGGCGAGCAGATGCTACCGATCGCCAAGCGTGCCTTCGCCGGTCAGGACGTGACTTCCTTCGTCAAGACCGGTTGCGCCGAGCACGTGCTCGGGCCGATGCCTCACAATCGGGAGAAAGACTCATGAGCTTCACCCGTCGCCAGACCATCGCCGGCGTCGCCGCGGCGGCGCTCTCCTCGCCATTCCGAGCCTATGCCAAGGAGACTCCCATGCCCAATAATGACCTGGTCCTCGTCAACGCCAAGGTGACCACGCTCGATCGTCAAAACCCGTCCGCCATGGCCATAGCGATCCGCAACGGGCGTTTCCTGGCGGTCGGTCCCGAAGCCGAGGCGCGGGCCGCAGCACCCGATGCAAGCATCATCGACGTGAAAGGGCGCCGCGTCATTCCGGGGTTGATCGACAGCCACACGCACGTCATCCGTGGTGGGTTGAACTACAATATGGAGCTGCGCTGGGATGGCGTGCCCAGCCTCGCTGAGGCGATGGCGATGCTCAAGGAGCAGGTCGACCGGACGCCTGCGCCGCAATGGGTGCGTGTCGTAGGAGGTTTTACCGAACACCAGTTCGCGGAGAAGCGTCTGCCGACCATCGGCGAACTGAACGCAGCCGCGCCGGATACGCCGGTTTTCATCCTCCACCTCTACGACCGGGCGCTGTTGAATGCGGCGGCGCTGCGCGTTGTCGGCTACACGAAGGATACGCCCAATCCGCCCGGCGGCGAGATCCTGCGCGATACGGCCGGCAATCCGACCGGCCTTCTGCTCGCTCAGCCGAACGCGACGATCCTCTATTCAACGCTCGCCAAGGGGCCGAAGCTGCCGCCCGAATACCAGCTCAACTCGACCCGCCACTTCATGCGCGAGATCAATGCGCTTGGCGTCACCAGCGTAATCGACGCCGGTGGGGGCTTCCAGAACTACCCCGATGACTATGAGATCGTTGAAAGGCTGCACCGCGACGGCCAGCTTACCGTCCGCATCAGCTACAATCTCTTCACGCAGAAGCCCAAGCAGGAACTCGCCGATTTCTCCTCCTGGGTGAAGCAGGTCTCACCGGGTAAGGGAGATGACAGTTACCGGCATAACGGTGCCGGCGAGATGCTGGTTTACTCAGCGGCCGACTTCGAGGATTTCCGCGTCGAGCGGCCGGAGATGCCGCCGAATATGGAGGCTGACCTCGAGCCGGTCATTCGCCTGCTGGCGGAGAACCGCTGGCCGTGGAGGCTCCATGCCACCTATGACGAGACGATCGGCCGCGCGCTCGATGTCTTCGAGAAGGTGAATCGGGACATCCCGTTCACCGGCATCAACTGGTTCTTCGATCATGCCGAGACGATCAGCGATCGCAATATCGACCGCATCGCCGCGCTTGGCGGTGGCATCGCCGTGCAGCATCGCATGGCCTATCAGGGCGAGTATTTCGTCGAGCGTTACGGCGCGAAGGCGGCCGAACGCACGCCGCCGATCCGGAGAATGATGCAGGCAGGGATTCCCGTGGGCGCCGGAACCGACGCGACGCGGGTGGCGAGCTACAATCCCTGGGTGTCGCTCTCCTGGCTGGTGACGTCAAAGACCGTCGGCGGTCTGCGTCTTTATCCGCAAGCCAATCGCCTCGACCGCGAGACCGCGCTTCGGCTCTGGACCGAGGCAAACACCTGGTTCTCCGGCGAGCAAGGCAAAAAAGGTCAGATAAAGGTGGGGCAACTTGCCGATCTGGCTGTGCTCTCCGACGACTATTTCGCTGTGCCGGATGACGACATCGTGCATCTGCGGTCAGTGCTCACTCTTCTCGGCGGTAAGGTTGTGCATGGGGACGGCGAATACACCCCGCTTGCGCCGGAGCTTCCTAAACCGATGCCCGACTGGTCGCCCGTCAGCACCTTCGGCGGCTACCATAAGACGCCGGAGGCGCGCGCCAAGTTGTCGCTGCGCTGCGGATGCGCGAACGGCTGTGCCGTGCATGGCCACGACCACGCCGCCGCGTTTGGCGCCAGTGTTCCCACGGCCGATTCCAGAACGTTCTGGGGTGCATTGGGCTGCGGCTGTTGGGCAGTGTGACGGTGACAGGTCAATACGCTCCTCGAGCATCTCGGTTGATCGGGGAACTCATATCGATTGCCATTTCCAGCCATCGGACGGAGCTGACATGACTGCACACCAATCTGCCGCGGCAAGTAAGGCCGGCCCGCTGAGCTTTCCGGTTTTCCGGGCGCTGTGGATCGCAACCATCGTTTCCAACATCGGCACCTGGATGCACGATGTCGGCGCCGGCTGGCTGATGACCTCGCTGTCGCCGAGTCCTCTGCTGGTTGCGCTCGTGCAGGCAGCGACCACCTTGCCGATGTTCCTGCTCGCGCTGCCCGCGGGCGCGCTGGCCGATACTGTCGACCGGCGTCGCATGCTGCTGGCGAGCCAGACGCTCGGTCTGGTTGCCGCGGCAGTCCTGGCCGGGCTGACCTGGCAGGGCCTGACGACGCCCTATGTGTTGCTGGCCGCCACATTGGTGCTAGGGATATCCGCCGCCCTTACCGCGCCTGTCTTCCAGGCGATTGTACCGGAAATGGTCGATCAGCCCACGCTGCCGGATGCCGTCGCACTCAACAGCCTTGGGATCAATATCGCCCGCGCGATCGGCCCGGCGCTCGGTGGTGTGATCGTTGCCGTGGCCGGAACCGCCGCTGTCTTTGCGCTCAATGCGCTATCGGTCATTGCGGTGCTCGTCGTGCTCGTCAGATGGAAGCGTCCGGCCGACTCGCACGCCCTGCCGCCGGAGCACTTCGTCGGCGCGCTGAAGGCCGGATATCGCTATGCCCGGCATGCGCCGGCACTTCGTCTGGTGCTCGTCCGCGCCGTCGGCTTCTTCGTCTTCAGCAGCGCGCTGTGGGCCATGCTGCCGCTGGTCGCGCGGCGCGGTCTGGGGCTCGACGCAGCCGGATATGGCGCCCTGCTCGGCTGCATGGGTGCCGGAGCGGTTGTCGGGGCGTTGCTGCTCAAGAAGCTGCGCCGGCATGTTCCTGCCAACACGCTCTCCATCGGCGCGACGCTGCTCTTCGCTCTCGCCACCCTGTTGCTGGCCATCACGTCGAACGCCTGGGCGGCGGGCGCCGTCATGGCGATTGCCGGCCTTGCATGGATCGCCATGCTGACATCTCTCAACGTCGCCGCGCAGATGGCCTCGCCCGGCTGGGTGAAAGCGCGCGCGCTTGCTGTCTATCTTCTCGTCTTCCAGGGAGCCATGACGGGCGGCAGTGTCCTGTGGGGCTCGGTCGCCGCACGAACCGATGTCACGACGGCGCTCACCATCGCGGCCATCGGCCAGGCGGCGGCACTCGTTCTCGCGGCGATCTGGCGTCTTCCCAGGGATGCGGGCGCCGACTTGGCGCCCTCGCACCACTGGGCTGAACCCGTGGTCTCGGTTCAGCCCGCCGGCGATCGCGGGCCAGTTCTGGTCGAGATCGAGTATCGGATTGCACCCGAGAGGACGGCCGAGTTCGTCGCGGCCCTGCGTCGCTTCCGATCGGTACGGCAACGCGACGGAGCGATCCGCTGGGATGTGTGGGAAGACGTTGCCGAGCCCGGGCGGGTTGTCGAGAGCTTCGTGGTCGAAAGCTGGCTGGAGCATCAGCGCCAGCACGCCCGCGTCACCCATGCCGATCAGATCGACCAGCAGACGCTCAACGCCTTTCATATCGGTGATCACCCGCCGATCGTGCGTCATCTGCTGAGACCGTTGTAATCTTCACCCGAGACCACACCGGACGGGAACACTTCTCCCGGAAGTGCTTTAAATGTCGGAAAGTCCGGCTTCCTCGATGTCAGCGGCTCCGAGTATCACGAACTGGTTCAGCAGCCACGCCGCGGCCGGTCCCGGCGGGGTATCCCGGCGCCAGATGCCGCCGAACCGGTAGATGCCACCCCTGTGATCCGGCATGGAAAGCCGGAGCAACGCGCCGCTTGCCAGATCGGGTCGTATGAGTGGAAGAGGCATGTTTCCCCAGCCGATTCCCTCGCGCAGCAGCGCATGCTTCACGCCAAGATCCGCAAGCCGCCAAGTACGCGGGCTGTGCACGAAAAAGTCCCGGCCTGCGGTAAAAGGGGAACGGTCCGTCAGCACAAGCTGGACATGATCGCGGGCATCGCCAGGCGCTATCCGCTCCATGCGCCCGAGCGGGTGATGGGGTGCCGCCACCGGGACCATTGATACGGAGCCTGCCGCGATGCACTCCACGCCTCGAACACCGGTCGCCAAGGGACCGGAGATGCCGATCATCGCCTTGTGGTCCAGTACTGCCGCAGTCACCCCTCCGAGCGCCTCGACATGCAGTCGCAGCGATACCGTCGGAAAGGCTTCGGCGAAGGCTCGCAGCACCTTTCCCAGCCGCTCCGTCGGCAGCATCACGTCGACGGCCATATCCACTTCTGCTTCCAGGCCGTCATGCAGCGCCTTGACCTTGGCGCGCAGGCCCTCGATGCCCTCGGCGAGGCCGCGCGCTTCGGCGAGCACTGCGCGCCCCGCGGCCGTGAGTTGCGGTTTGCGCGTGCCCTTGCGCTCGAACAGCTCAAGGCCAAGCTGCGCTTCGAGATTGGCCACCCCGTAGGTTATGACCGAGACTGCACGGTTGAGCTTGCGCGCGGCCCCGGCAAAGCTTCCGCTATCGACTACCGCCAGAAAGACGCGGAGCTGCTCGAAGGTCGGAGTTCCTGGATTCGACACTTTCCAACTTCCTGGAACAATACGAAGAAAACCATTCAATTATACCCACCATATCGGCAAGGCTACACTTGCGATAGCCGCCGCACGGATGCCGCGACCGACCCGGCGATATTGGATGAACCGATGTTGCCACCCTCGGGGTACCCGGATCGCTCCGGAAACGCATGCCGCTCGCCTCAAGACTTCTTGCCACCGGGTTTCTTTTTCTCGAGGCTTCCCTTGAGCGCCGCCATGAGGTCGATGACATTTCCGGCGTGGACCGGCTCTCCCTCCTTGCCTTTCGGCTTGGCTACCTTCTTCGCATGCTTCCGCTTGCTTTCTATGATTTCGAGCAGCTTTTCCTGAACGGGATCGCTGACCATATCCGGGTTCCATGGCTTGCTGCGTTCTTCGATCAGCGAGGTGACGAGGCTCATCAGCTTCGGATCGTCATCCCCATCGCCAATATCGGCGAAATAAGTCTCCGGCTTGCGCACCTCGTCGCCATAGCGAAGGGTCCATACAATGATGCCTTTGCCGCACGGTTCCAGCATCACGGCGCGTTCGCGCCGGCCGATCACGAGCCGGGAAATGCCGGCGACCTTCTCGGCTACCATGGCGTCGCGGATCACGCTGAAAGCTTCGTGGCCGACCTCGTCCGAGGGCGTAAGGTAGTGAGGCTTCTCCAGCCAGATCCATTCTATCGCCTCGCGCGGAACGAACTTCTCGATGTCGATCGTCCTGGCGCTTTCGAGCGCCACGCTCTCAAGTTCTTCGTCCTCGATTACGAGGAAGTCGTTTTCGCCGCGCTCGTAACCTTTCACCTCGTCGTCTTCGTCGACCTCTTTGCCGGTCACCGCATCGACGTACCGGGAGACGACACGGTTGTTGGACTTGCGGTTGAGCGTGTGGAAGCGGACCTTTTCGGACTCGCTGGTCGCCGGCATCATCGAAACGGGGCAGGTGACGAGCGAGAGTTTCAGGTAGCCTTTCCAATATGGACGCGGGGGCGCCATCGTTCACCTCCCTGGATCATGATGTTTTTAGGTCGGTTCGACCTGAAAACATGTACGTGACCGGTTCCAACAGTAGAGCGGGATGCGGGCAAAAAATCGCAATACTTTCCTCATCCCGCTCTAGCTTGCGCGGCGGCGCTGGGCGGGCGCGCTCTTTGCAGCCGTTTTCGCCTTGGTCTTTGCCGCGCTTTCCTTGCTCGCGCGCTTCTTCGATGCCGCCGGCGGCTTTTTCGTCCCGGCGCTCTGGCGGAGCGCCTCAAGCAGATCATTGGCTTTCGAGACCTTCGGCGGCGCGCGTTTCGGCAGCGACTTGCCTTCGAGCTTGGCCTTGATCAGTTCGGCGAGCGCAGCCTCGTAGCGATCGTCAAATTCTTCGGTCGAAAAGGTGCCCTTCTTCATGCCGATGATGTGCTTTGCAAGGTCGAGCATCTCGCCCTCGATCTTGATGTCCGGAATCTCCTTGAAGGCCTCCTTGGCGCTCCGAACCTCGTAGTCGAAGTTCAGGGTCGTCGCGATCAGTCCCTTGTCATGCGGTCGAAGCAGAACGGTGCGCATGCGGCGGAAAAGGACCGTTTGGGCGATCGCGGCGACCTTCTTCTTGCGCATGCCTTCCCGAAGCAAGGCAAATGCGTCGGTGCCCATCTTGTCGGGTGTCAGATAATAGGGCTTGTCGAAATAGACCTTGTCGACGTCGTCGCAGGTAATGAATGCCTGGACCCGCAACGTCTTGTCGCTCTCCGGAACGGCGGAGGCGACTTCCTCCGGCTCGAGCACCACATATCGCTCGTCGCCGATCTCGTAGCCCTTGACCTGATCTTCCTTTTCCACCGGCTTGCCGGAGACACTGTCGACGAACTCGCGCCGTACCCGGTTTCCGGTTTCGCGGTTGACCGTGTGGAAGGCGATCCGGTCGGAGGTCGACGTGGCGGTGTACAGCGCCACCGGCGCAGTGACTTCACCAAATCGGAGATAGCCCTTCCATTGGGCTCGTGCCGAGACTGCCATGGCTAACTCCCTGTATATCCGGGGAGTCAACCGAATCGCATTCCGCTTTGTTCCGGTACGGGGCAAATCTCTCTGAAGATTTACGCAGCCCAGCAGAATGGGGATGACGAGGCTCGACAAACGATCGGCTCACAAAGCGCCGGTCAAGATTCTCGTCATCCCCGCTCGGATCAGCCCGCGTGCCGTGGCACCGGCGTGTTGAGCAGTTGCTGCTCCCACAGGAAGGCGATGCCGCTGCCGGCGGCATGCTGCACGAGCACCTCCGAAAGCTCGGCGGCATGCTCCGTGCGGGCCCAGTCGCGCTGCCATTCCGCAGCCACCGACAGCCACGTCATCATGTTCGCGCCAGCCATGATCATGCGCTGGATGGCGACCTCATGGGCCTCGACCGAAGTGCCGCCGGACGCATCGGTGACGACCGTCACGTCCCAACCTTCGCCGAGCGCCTGGATCGTCGGCATCGCAACGCATATTTCGGTCCACAGGCCCGCGATGATGAGCTGCTTGCGTCCGGTGGCCTTGACCGCGTCCACGACCTTCTCATCCTCCCAGGTGTTGATGAACGTCCGATCGATCACTTCCTGGCCGGGAAACACGTCAGTGATCTGGGGGAAGATGCGGCCGCCCCGATCAGCGATCACGCTCGTCAGAATCGTGGGCACGGCAAAGGCCTTGGCGGCCTTCGCCAGAGCCGCCGCATTGTTGACCACCATCTGCGGCTCGTGGCTGTTCACGTTTGTGAGCTGATAGGGCTGGTGGTCGATCAGAACGAGGACCGAGTCTTCGGGACGAAGAAGCGAATCAAGTCCGTTACGAGGGGTCATCAAGACTTCCTTTCTCTGCCGCTATGGACGGCAACGGGTTTCACGGGAGACATGCGCCGGCGGGCGACGTTGCCTGGACTCAATTTGCTGTTCCTTTTGGTGGTGCGATAGTGCCATAGTCAGACAAGCTGTGTCGCGAAACGAGGAACGCCGGATTGGATATCGAGGATCTGCAGACATTCGTCGCAGTGGCCGATGCCGGGGGCGTATCGGCTGCCGCGCGCCGGCTCGGCGTCTCCAAATCGATCGTCAGTCGGCGGCTCATTCGGATTGAAGCGGAGCTTGGGGTCCAGCTTCTTGCACGAACGACCCGCGGCGCCGCGCTTACAGAAGCGGGAGTGACGTTCAGAGACCATGCGGCCCGAGCCAGCGCCGAGATCGATGCGGCCAGGGAAACGATCCTCCCCACCGGTGAGTTGCGTGGCCGCCTGAGGGTTGCCATGCCGCTTTCTTTCGGCCCGACCCACTTCGCCCCCGTGCTTGCGCAAATGGCGCAACAACACCCGCAACTGAACATCCATACCTCCTACAGCGACCGCTTCGTCGATCTCATCTCCGAAGGTTTCGATTGCGCGATCCGGGTTGGTTACCTTCAGGACTCCAACCTCATCGCGAAGCGCGTCGGGCCGATCTATGGAAAGCTTGTCGCAAGCCCGGCCTATATCGAAGCGCACGGTTCACCTGAGACGCCGGAGCAACTGGTCAACCATCAGGCCCTGATGCAGGGAACGGAAACCTGGCAGTTCATGGATGGCAGCAGGATTGTCACGGTTCAGCCGCAGGGCAGGTTCAAGGCCGACAACGCTACGGCCCTTGCCGCTGCCGCGGCGGCAGGACTCGGCATCGCCTGGCTCCCCGATTGCATCACACACCAGTATGTGGCCTCCGGCGCGCTCGTCCCGGTCATGAGACGCTACCCCCCACCTTCGGCAGGCGCGTATGTCGTCCGACCGCCGGGTCAGCACCCCGCCCGGAAAGTCCGTGTCCTCGTAGAAATGCTGATCGAGTACTTCGCACGAAATCCGGACGTTTGGGGCCTCGACCGTTAGAACACGAACGGGCGAAGCGCTTTGTCAATGAATTCGACGGTCGCTCTGCTGCGAGCTTCTTTACCGCCTAACACCGTTGAGCGATAGAATAGCTCGCTATCACTCAATATTGTTGATATTGTGAGTTATAAAAAGGCGCCCTATAACTCATGATCTGGAACTGGCAGCAGGTCGATTGGCCAAAACTCACGTTTGACGCGGCAGCGATTGAACCGCTCGAAAAGCAATTCCTGTTGCGCTCGGGCGAATTCCTTGGTGCGTATCGGCATATCCGACCGGATGAGCGAGACATGCTCCGCATCGAGCTTATCAGCGATGAAGCCTTGAAAACCTCGGAAATCGAGGGTGAGATGCTCAATCGCGACAGCCTGCAATCCTCACTCCGTAATCAATTTGGTCTCGGTATCGATGACCAGCATATTCCGCCGCAAGAGCGCGGTATCGCGGAAATGATGGTCGATCTCTATCAAGGTTTTGCCAATCCGCTTTCCGACGAGGCGCTTTTTGCCTGGCACAGGATGGTCATGGCCGGGGAGCGGCGCATTGAAACCATCGGGGCGTACCGCGCCCATAGCGACCCGATGCAGGTGATATCGGGTAGTATCGGCCGGCCCAAAATCCATTTTGAAGCACCGCCATCCAAACAGATACCAACCGAGATGGAGAGGTTCATTGCCTGGTTCAATCGGACGGCATCTGATGGGGATGCACCACTATCGCCTCTGATCCGCAGCGGGATGGCGCATATCTATTTCGAGAGCATTCATCCGTTCGAGGACGGCAATGGCCGAATAGGGCGTGCGCTCTCTGAAAAGGCTCTGGCGCAAAGCCTAGGGCAACCCAGCCTGATTTCTCTGGCCTTTACCATCGAGCGGAACCGAAAGCGTTATTACGATATGCTTGAGGCGAGTAACAAAGGCACAGAAATAACCGACTGGCTCGTCTATTTTGGGCAAACGGTTCTGGAAGCCCAACAGACCACGATGCGGCGGGTCAATTTCTACATTGCCAAAGCACATTTTTACGGGCGGCTTGGCGGCCAACTTAACGAGCGGCAAAGCAAAGCGATTGCCCGCATGTTCCGCGAGGGGATCAACGGTTTCAAGGGTGGGCTGAGCGCCGAAAATTATATCAGCATCACCAAGGCGTCACGCGCGACCGCCACGCGTGATCTGCACGAGTTGGTGGAAATCGGCGGACTGACCAGAACGGGAGAACGCCGCTACACGCGCTACCACCTCAATATCGATGCCGATAGTGAGGAGGTCGGCCCACGATGAGATCGTGTCCCGGGAGGTGGTGTAGGTGACGGCTTGGTCGCCGTGCTCTCAGGCACTGACCGGGGGCGGACGGCCTGCTTGATCGATTTTGTCGAAGCGGCTAGGGGGACATCGTGGCGAGGATGGCGCCCTGATGTTTGGTCATCGTGGAGTTGGACAGAATGTCTGTGCCCCAAGCTGTCTTGAGCCTGTACTTCTTCGCCAGCCCGTAGGCTGTGTCGGTGCCAGTGAACCCTCCCGTCGCTCTTCATTTTAGCGTAAATGCTTCCACCGTGCCTATCGTTTCGCCCTGAACGGCGCCAGCCGAAGCTTGCTTCGATGGTCGTCGGGCGCATCATCGCCGGACGGATACTTCCCTCGAAAATAGGTCTTCTGCCACTTCTTCCTCGCCGCCTCGGAATCCGGATTGGACAGCGCAGCGTTGAACTGGAAGCGGCCGGCCGCCCATGCCGCGTGTTCGGCCTCGAGCTCAGGGTTCTCCGAGAGCCTGGCGATCCGTGGATCGAGGTTTTCGAATTCCCGTCGCGCCACCGGAAAGACGTGGCAGAACGGTTCGCCTTCCTCGAAATGGACGCGCTGGGCCGCGCGGGTGAACTGCCAGTTCATCGTGAAGGTGTAGGGCGACCAGTCCGTTTCGACTATGCCCGTCAGCGGAGCGATCGCATCCTTCGGCCGGTTGATCGGGCCTGTCGCGAACATGTCGACGCCCGGATCGGTCCTGAACACGCATGGCACGTGAAAGGTGAGGATGCCCCCGCCGAAATGGCTTATCGCGGGCGCGTTGCCGGACTTGCATTTGATCCGGATCGCGTCCGCCGCCTTCCGGCCGTCCCACAGGGCCGAAAAGCTCGTCGGGCAGAGAATCTCCCAGCCATGCGCGTTGGCGATGTTGAGTGGCAGGCAGCGATAGGCGAAGCGCTGGTCGCTCGCATCCATCCAGTCGCGCTCGAGCGGCGCGGGCCGGATCAGCAGTTCGTGTCCGTCGATGACGTAGGCAGTGAGTTCCTTCATGGGAAGGAACCTATCATGACACACGCGCACCGATAACGCCTTCTGTCTCCGGATCTACCATCGGATTTTGAGCCCGATCTGACCGCCGATCGAGTCGTGATCGCTGTCTTCGACATCGAAGGAGTAGCTCACATCGCCGAATGCGACGACATTCTCACTAATCGAATAAGCCGCGCCTGCATTGAACTCCAGCAATGTCCCTTCGCTTTCTACAAATACTGGGAAGTTGTCGAATGAGACAGCGGATTCGTCTTGCGAAAATCCGTGCCAAAGATTGACTCCGAGGTGAGCAAGAAGCGCGCCGCTGTTGCGCTCGAGGCGCGCGCCAAGCCGCCCCGTCAACGAGTCGAACGCTTCATGGCTGATCTCGGCAAACCGGTCGCCGCCGTCGTCGAAATCGATCCGCTGCCAGATCAACTGCGCCTGCGGCTCGATCGTCCAGCCTTCGGCGAGGACGAAAGGCACACCTGTCTCGATCGACGCCCCAAAGCTATGGCCCTTGATGTCAGCGCCGATGTCGCGATTGGACTCGGTTGAACCGTTGAGCCAGCCGTATTTGGCCACGGCGTCCACATACCAGCCGTCGGGCGACAGGTGGGTCCAGTATGCAGCGATACTGTCCTCGGCCAAATCGAGGCTGCCTGCATCAAAGTCGAAGCGACCCAGAACATTGGCGCTGATGTCGCCGGATGCTTCGGCATGTGAGTAGAACAACCCGAAGCGGTCCACATGGCCGTTACCGTGCTCGATGCCGACGAGGTCGCTACCAATCTGCAATCCCCAATAATTGCCATCGAACGAGGGCGCGATATCGAAGCCGGCGACGGTCACCTTCGCGCCCGAGCTCAAATCGCTCTCCACACCGAACACGCGCGTCCAGGCAGCAGGCGATGGCAGGGGCTCATCCGACGGCACATCGGCGCCTTGCGGTTCCGGAACCCGATAGATCAGGGCGCCGTCGCCGATAAGCAGCGATTGATCGCCGCGCCGTTGATGGAACGTCCCGATCGTCAATAGCCCCATCCGCTCGGCCACGAGCGGCGCCATGACGTGTCCAGGAACTTCCGGCCTGACATTCGGCATTGGCCCCGGCCCCGGCGGCGGCGGCGGCGGTGGAGGCGGCGGCGGCGGCGGCGGTGGCGGTGGCGGTGGCGGCGGCGGCGGCGGTGGCGGCGGCGGCGGCGGCGGCGGCGGTGGAGGCGGCGGCGGCGGCGGCGGCGGCGGCGGTGGCGGCGGCGGCGGCGGCGGTGGAGGCGGCGGCGGCGGTGGCGGCGGCGGCGGTGGCGGCGGCGGCGGTGGAGGCGGCGGTGGCGGCGGCGGCGGTGGCGGCGGCGGCGGTGGAGGTGGTGGCGGTGGCGGCGGAGGTGGTGGCGACACCGTGTTGCGCAGGAACCAGTCGTCGTCGGTTTCCGAATTCGCGGTCAGGCCACCCCGATACAGATAATAATCGAATGCTCCGGCCGAAACAGGCGCGCCGAGGACGAAAGCCCCGGCCGTGGTGGTGCCACTGTTGATTGCGTCGACAACGAGTATGCCGTTTGCAACCGTAAGACCCCCGGGCCCGCCAACATTTGTGACAAAGAGATTGGTCGAGCCGCTTCCTTCCCCGCCGTCGATGACAAGTCGATCCGAGGGAGAGTCGTCGGATCCCAGGTAGGTCTGCAGGTAGAGGTTGCCCCCGTTGCCGACGTAGTCTCCCTGGACGACAAATCTGTCCGTAGCGTTTGAGTTGTTATTGGTAAGGTCGATCGTACCCCAATTGTTGACGGTCACGGACAGGACATCGGAGAACGACGCGACCGTATGCGTTCCGTTGCCGGCATACACGATGCTTGTTTCATCAATGGCAAGCGTGCCGGCACCGGTTCCTGCGTCGCCGAGTGTCAAAGTGGCGTAGTTTTCGAACGTCAGTTCGGAGCCGTCCTGCAGTTCGAACAGTTCCCAGTTGGTATAGCGGGCGACATCGCCGCCGACAGTCCCGGTCCACAGCAGCACGTCGTCCGACCCCGACCCGCCATTGACCGGAAGGCCTGTCTTCAGATTGGTCGGGGTGAGACCTATGAAGTGAGCGAAGTCGGTGCCGGCCCCCATATCCAGGCCGATGATTTCGCCGCCCGTCCAGACGACGTGGTCGTCGCCGTCCCCGCCCAGGACAGTGTTCGTGATCGAGCCGTCGCGGATAAACCCTTGGTCGTCACCCGAACCCAAGGTGACGTTTCCGTTGATCGTGCCGGCCAGCATATCGAACACGTCGTCGCCATTGCCCATGTCGACGGCATTGGAAATCGTGCCGCTGTTGACGAGGACGTCGTTCCCATTGCCCAGGGCCACGGCCTGGTTGACCTGACCGTTGTTGTAGACGAAGTCCCGCGCCTGGCCGTTGCTCGTGATACCCTGCATCACGCCGGTTCCACGGTTGATGACAAGGTTTTGCCCATCGCCGTTCAAGGTGATGGCGCTGTTGAATGTGCCGAAGTTGTCTACGAAGTTGCGCGGACCGGTAAGGCTGAACGTGCCGCTCACGGAACCGCCACCGCGGATGATGACGGAGTTCAGCTCCGTCGCGGTCATCGTTAGGCCGGCGTTGAATGTTCCCTGATCATCGACGAAGTTTCTGGCACCCTCAATGCTCGCCAGGCCGTTGACGCTCTTGCCGGCAAAGATGTTCAGCGTGTTCTGGCCGTTGCCGGTAATCGTTATGCCACCGCTGTTGAGCGCCCCGTTCTGGTTGATGACGATGATACCGTCGCCGGATCCCACGATGCCGGCATTGAGCGTTCCGTCATTGTTCAGCGTCTTGGAAAAACCGGCTACGCCGTTGAACACGACGGAAGACGTGCCCCCAACGGTGCCGAGATTGTTGACGAAGCTGTCGCCCGATCCCGAAACGTTGATTCCGGTGCCGGTGACCGACGCCCCGCTTTCGACATTGATCGTCACTGCCGTATTCGCCGGCGCCGTGTAACCGTCATTATCCGTGGCGGAACACGTCACCGTGCCGCCCGAGCCGGGATTCGGCGGTTCGCACGCGGCGAAGGCACGACCGCCGGCCACGCAGATCAACGCAATAGAAGCAACGGATTGAAGAAGCCGAGCACGAAGGCGCAGGCGATGCCGGCTTCCCTGCGGAACGGTCCCGGGACAGATTATTTCGAGGCGGGGGCCGGAAGCAATGGCTCGTCCATGCTGCGCTGGGCGAGTTCCGCAATCGGCTTTGGAACGAGCATAAAGGGGACGCCGTCGGTAGATCATAGTACCGCCTCTATAGTGCCGTTGCAGCTTTGTCGCGTTAAGGCACAATTTCTGTCAACGCCCTACCGATGGTAGCGATGAAGAAAGCGAAGCAACCGTGGCAAACGAGCAACATCCATTTTCCTCAGGCCCCCGCTGGGGCTTGCGATGAAGTGTCCCAGTTTGTTTTCTCGTTTAAACGTACCAGTGCGCAAGCTTGCGGGAGAGCCGATGCTTACGGCATCCCATCAATTCCCAATGGCGGATTTGCTTCTACAGCATGCGACATGGCCGCCAATCACGCGCGGGCTTTTCGTCACCCGTTGGATTCCTCCCACGCAGTAAAGTAAGGTGATACACGACTCGGGAAAATCTTCCCGTCGCCCTCGAACTCGTGTTCGGGGATGAGGGCGACTCTGCAACAGTGCTTGTTGCCGCGTTATCGTCTTGGAGCTCGATGGGTCAAATAATCCCGGGGAAGCCTGCTTCGGGCTGATCGTCGGGCTCAGGCAATGTCGGCGTTGGCTCGATAGGCCGTGTCGCTAAAGCTTTGAGGTCCTCGGAGAGGCCGGCAAGCTGCGCCGCAAAGTCCAGAAGATTTGAATCCGCGCACCGTGCCGCGATTTCTGAGAGGGCAGAAGCCGGCTCTATTCCGCCGGCGCTTTTCGCTTCTCTATCGTCCATGTCCAAGTCCCTTTCCATCGATGTGGATCAATGGCGAGGCCCGACAAGGGTTGCGGCCGGTGACGAGCCTCCCGGCCGCCTACGAGGGGCGAGACGACCACTTTCAGTTTAGGCCTGAACACTGCGAGCCGCCATTAACCAGTGCGGCTTAGCCCGCCTGACTCTTCCCAACGACAATCAGGAGACTTCAATGAGCGCCATCACCGCTCAGTCGCTCATTTTCGGGGCGTTCCCAGAGAAAGTTTAGAGATCGCCATCCCAGTTCTCCGCTCCAGATGGAGCCATCCCATCGATCGCCGATGAGGAAGCATCAGCAACCGGCAATATCCTCACCTCAAAGCGTCCGAAGGTCGATCTGGACAACTGCGCCGACCTTCTTCGCGGCCCGAAAGATCCGCTCCAGGTCGGCTTGTCTGAAGGCGCCCCTACTCATTACGCTTCAGTGCCGCCAGCCTCAGGCGGACTGCCTCTTTCGCAGTGATGCCTTGCGGCGGCCTTGCCGAGCTCACCGGAGAGGGTAGCGTACACCGCGCGATCATCCGCTTGATCGCATTCCTCGCGACGAAGTTTTTGTTCGCAATCCGGATGATTTCGAGATTTCCCTTGCGGGCTTCCGTGCGCAGGGCGGATTTGGTGAGTTCTCCGCGAAAGAACAGCTTCGCAGCCTTTGAGAGGGAAACGAGTTCATCGTCTCCGATGTCGTCAGACATGTGCTTGTTCTCAGGTGATCGGCGCTTCCTATATGCTTCCTGCGCCTGATCCAAATCATTCATATTTTTCGGTAAGACACTGTCTGGACCGCCACATAAGCGCGGATTCCGGTGCGTTGAAATTACACGCTTATTCGTCGTTCTTCGATTGCATAAACTCGGACTTAGAAGCCATAAGTGCGGATTCGAGATCCCGTTTCCGGCATAAATGTGGATTCCGAATTCAGGCCTCTAACAGCTCAAGATGCGGGATCGGTTCATGTATTAGCGAGCGCAACTAGCGACTCGTCAAGAAGGTATTTTGAAAGGTAGAATTGCCATGTTTACGTCGGACTTTCTCACAGCACTCGGACGATGGCTGCGCGGATGGAACCAGGATCCGGCGCTTAGGGATGAAATTGCAGAGATCCTGATCGCGAGATCTCGTGATCTGCCTTTGCGGTTCCGGCAACACGATGGTACTCCGCTCTATCGCAAGCGGCATCTTTACAACGTTCCGGGTAAAGAAGAATTGCTGCCTCTCTTTCTCGATGGAGTCCTCCACGAGGGGCCAGCCACGAGCTGGACGAGGAACCGCAATATAGCCGAAATGTTCGACCGGATATTCGATGACACCAATCCACAGTCAGTCGCGGGTGCGGTTTTTCGCCATGTCCCTGTTGAGCAGGAAGTAGTGTTGAACATCCACAGCCTATGGCAGGATCGAGACTTCTTGGCGGCCGTCGCTTATCATGTTGGCAATGGAAGGCCGGAGGCGGCGGCTCTCCAAAACTTCGGAAAGAACCAGCAGGAAGAAGTCATTCTCAATGCACCCCTGAGACGAGACGAAATCTTGCTCCTTAGCAGGGTAAGCACCTTCGAGAGTCTTGCCGCCGACACTGGCGCTGTTACGCCCGCAGGCCAGGATGCACTTCAGGATCTCTTGCTTGCAGCCAACGTACATCCGGAGGATCCGAGGTTCCTGAATGAAGGAGCCACCCAACGTGTCATCGAAAACCTTCTCATGAAAGTCGATGAAAGGATCCAAAAGGCGAAGGCAGACGGCAGCTACATCAACAAATGAAAGATGCAGCCGGGATCGCTCCCGGCTGTTCGCTCTCAGTCTGACACGCACAAAATCAGGGCATCTGATACCGAAAGTGGTTCGTCACTTCGCCGATTTCCCTGGTGATGACGTCGATGTCGTTGCGGGAAGATGCCCTGACCGTCGCAGTCAGCCATTTTTCGCCCGACTCCCACTGAAACGACGACAGGATTTCTCGCATCCTGTCTCCGTGTTCTTGGTAGATCTTCCACATTCGCGTGGATTGATTGGCTCTGAAGACGATCTTGAAGACGAGCGATTCATTCTCGATGGTGACACGAAACACCCATTTCCGGCTCGTGGTGTAGATCTTCGTGCTTCCGTCGCCGGGGACGTGCGGGATCATCGATGACGGGCAGTTCTTTCCGGCAAGATCCACGAAATCGCGCCACATTTCGAGTCCTCTCGGCGTGATCTGCCGTAAAGGGCCAATCCTTTCCGATAGGCCGGCTCTTCTAACGATCAGCGCCTGAACGGCTTCGTATGAGAATTCGCGGGTGAGTGCGAGATCCTGCGCTATCAGGACATTCACACGCAACTGAGTCTCGTCAGCGTTTAGATATTGCACGACGTTCACGAACTCGCGGTGGAAAGCGACCGCGCTATCCCGATCAAGGAGTATGTCAGACATGATGTGCGCGCGGACATATCCTGTCGATACAAGATGTGAAATGCCACGCGATGCGATGCCCGTCATGGCGGTGAACTCGGCTTTAAGCATCGCGTTCCCAGGGATAGGCCTGCGTCCGATCTCGGCAGCAAGGCCCCGCGGTTTGGCGAACTGCCGCCGGAACCTGAGCGAGGCGAAGCCCCGCCCCGATCCATCCTGGAAGCACTCGACTTTCCCTGCGAGCACCTCTGCCATGATGTGCGCCATGGACTTGAGCGCGTATTTCCGGAATTTCTCAATCCCGATGACCTGCATTCCCTCGGGGACCCCTGGGAACGCGGTAAGGCGTTGAACAATCCTGTCTACTTCACTCTTGAAATAATGCCTTACCATCCTCGGCCCCCGTCGAAGAGAGACGCATCCGGACCAGCCGGCGGTCGCGGCCAGATGTCGCGCGAGGAGGTTCGCTTCGGAAGCCGTGCAGCCAAGCTGGTTCGATGCAACCTCCAGCGAAACCAGGTCAACCAACTCCCGACGAACCCGATCGACTATTTCGGGCGTGAAGTGCAGCGTACCCTTGTCCGTCCTTTCCGGCGTGATGCACAGTTTTGTCAGTATTTCGTGCAGTCCCTTGGCTGTCATGCTGAACGACGAATGGACCTGCCGGAAGGTTGGAAGCTGGCCAAGTCCCTCTCGGGAAATGACCGCCCTCGGAAGGCTGCCATGTCGCGAGCACGCCCGTAGCTGGGCGGTAGCCACAAGGTCGGGAAGGTTGCCCTCGGTGAACAGCTTGTGGCACATATTCCTGCCATGTCCGAAGACCGCTGTCGCGGCGCCTCGGTGGAGGTCGTCGGTCGAGACGTTTTCGATTATCCATTCGGAAAGGCGGTCCTCGAGGTGGACCATGTCCCTCGACATCGCCTCGAAGCCGAGAATGTTGTCTCCAAGCGATTCGCAAGGGAGCTTGGACGACCGTGGATTCCCGAGGAGGCGCCCCATCTTCGGGACGAACTTCAACACCATGTTCAGGCTCTCGCCGTCCAGCAGAGGTCTTTCCGTGGATCTCTCCACGACACCGAGCCGCTCGAGGACGTACCCCTCCAAGGACGATCGCCCTGTCTCGGAGAGCGAGGGGAGTGGAGAAAGACCACCCCTGACGAAACCATAGAACGGCGAATGCCGGCCACGATAAGGGCGGGTGAGTTCGATATCGTGAACGGGGCAGATCTCGAAACCTTTCAGATCCCACCACACCCTGTGGTAGGGAGCATCCTCGACGCATTGGCTGCAGAACCGCCCATGCCTCACAAACCGCCACCGAGAAATCGCCAGCCTGTTCAGCGTCCAGTTCTTTCCCTCGTCGATCGGTGTCCAGCAAACCAGCGACTCCTTTTCTGCCGCCGTCAGGGGAAGCCGGAGAACTTCCTCAAGCATCCGGGCGATCGGCTCGCCAGTGTTCGCCAAACCCCACAGCGCCATGTATCTTTCGGGAAGGCACTCCGCGTTGTCGCGTACCAACCTAGTGAAGTAGGTTTCGGCGGATTCGCCATGATGGGGACGAACTCTCCATGACGAGAAAATGCGGTCGGTGCGAAACAGATCATGCAGCATCCCGGAATCCTCCGAAGTAATCATGATCGTCGCCCTTCCGGCGACGGGTGGCGACGGCTTCCCGGAAGTGTTCGATCATGATCATCGATGTCCCCTGGTTGATCGCCTTAAAGGCCGCGGGCCGGACAAGATTCATCACGCGTCCGATCATGCCGTTGGAGTATCGGTACATCTCACGCGCGATGTATGGGTTATCGAGGCCACTGAGGTTCGCGAACGGGAGGCGCCTGTCAATCGCGCCGAGCAGCTTCTCAAACCGCTTCATGTCCGCCTTTCCTGCCGACAGGGATTTCAGGACATGGGAGTTGTAGCCGCGGTTGACGAAGGCATCGATCGAGTTGACGTAGTCATCCACCCGCTCTTCGCCCACCAGCATGATGCTCAAAGAGTTGTAATCAACGATCGTCTTGATGAGCTTGAACATGTTGGCTGCCGTCTTCGACGTCCGCTCGAAGAACAGGTATTGGGCATCATCGATGATGAGGAGTTCCGTCCGCACCTTGAGGAGGCGAAGCAGGGCGTTGTTCACGTATGCACCAACGCCGCCGTGCATCCTGGCGTACCGCGCGGCCGTGAGCCGATTGAGTTCATGGGCGAACTCGACGGGAGACATGTTAATGCTGGCAGTCATGTGGATGACGGGAAAGATCTCTCCTTCCTCGTCGTAGGTCGCCGGGTGCATGGCGGAGTAAAAGCTGCAGACCGCGGTCTTGCCCGTGCGGGACTCACCCAGCATGGCCCCTACTGCGCCGGTAGAATGAGTGCCTCCCGCCACTGGGTAGTGGTTCTCGGACATGACAGCGTAGCCCTCATTGAAGACGGGGTATTTGACGATCAGGTTCTTGATCATCCACTGCCGCCGCGCGGCGGGAAGCCTTGATGCCGCGACCCGATCCTGATCGGTCTCGAACGCCTCGGTGTGGAAACGGACACTGGCATTTGACTGGTTGTTGGTTTCGATATTGGTCATGGGGTCAACTCCTTACTCAAAGATCCCAGTCTGCGATGTCATCCGGCACGCCATCGTCGAACTTGTCTAACGTCGGGGCTGGGCTCGGCTCACCCGTCACCGCGCGGATGGCGACGGCCTTCGGCTGCGCGCCCAGCACTTCTTCTCTCGTGGTCGGCATAACACCGACAGCGCGGCTGCTGATGCGGGGCGGCGGGTTGCGCTCAGGCATGGAAGCGAAATCGAGGCGGCCACCGGAGTATTCGACACGTCCCATCTCAACGATCCGCGAGCGGGCGGCCTTGCGGACATTGGCATCGTAGAAGCGAGCCAGCAGTGTCGCAGTGCGATGCTTTTTCCGCTGGGCGTGAAGATCGACGAGCGCGGCCTCCATTTCCTGCTGGGCCTGCCGAAGCATGATGTCTCGGTCGGCCTTCTTTGCCTGCTCACGCTTGTACTTCACGATGGCGCGGTGGACGTGAAGCTTCATGCCTTTCGCGTACCCGGCGTCCGCATCGCATGCCGGAGCTTTGATCCAGCGAGGCGGCTTGGAATACGGGTCTTCGATGTCGATGCTGCCGAGGTCACCGGGATCCCGGCGGGCATTGTATTTACGCCCAGTCTTATGACCGGGGTTTGTTGTCAGCACCATCAGCTCCGGGCAGGCATAGGTGATGTATTCCCAACGAGCGCCCGTAGCCCCCAGGGTGACGGTGCCGACATCACCCGCGAGACGGGTGAAGATGTCAGGATCGATCAGGGGTGCCTGGGGCGCGTTCTTGATGTTGTTCGCCCACAGGTCGGCGGGAATGCCCTTCAATGTCGCCAGCTCATCAAGCCCCTGCGTGGGCTGGTGATGGTGGATGTACGCGAAGTAGTAGTCGAGATATCCCTTGAGCTCCTGAAGGTTCAGGACGGGCCGAGCCATGTCCTTGTCGTCATCAAAGTCGTTGCGATCGTCGGGATCACTCATGGTGGCTCCTGGGACGCGATGCACGATCTTCTGGCTGAGGATGCCGAACAGCCGCTCAAGCGCTCCTTTTTCCCACGGCCGGCCGGGCCGATATGCTACAGGAATGAATCCTAGCTCCTGGGCGGCTGCGCGGGCATTGAGGCCGATGAGATGCTTTGCGTTGTCGACGCCGAGGGCTAGGGAGCGGCCCCACCATGGATAGCTGAAGCCACCCATGGTTTCAGGGTCCTTCTCGAACATCATGTGGCGCAAGCCGTCCAAAAACGTCTGATAGCTCGGGGCGCCGAACGTAATGGCATATCCGACGATGATGCCACTGAAACGGTCCCGGAAGACGATGATGTCCGGCCTGCCATATGCGATAGGGAATTCGGCGTCGTATACAACGCAGTCCATCGTCGAATGGTCCACGTCAACAATGTGAAGAGGCGCCTCGGGCCGCACCTGTTTGATCGCGTACATGTGCACGCGTTCTGCGTAATCGGGACCGTGTTCGAGGAAGTCCCGGACGAACTGGTTCATAGAACCTAGGACGCGCTGGATCTTTTTCTCCGGAATATGGCACAGACCGTCATCATCGACGATTTGACTACGGAGGTGGAAGTACATCCCTCCGGGCTTGGCCCACCTTTCAAGGATGGCTCGCATGCTCTTCCAGTCGCCGCGCGACGAAACAGCCTCCTGGGCAGCATCCGCGATGGCTTCAGCGATCGCACGCCCGTAACGGGGCGTGCGGTTTCCTTTTGCGGCGTCGTTGTCTGCGAAGCTGACGAGGCGGTCGTACTGGTTGCCGGTCCGCGCGATCTTGATGATTTTGTACCATCCGGAACGTCCGGGAGGATCATCATCGCCGATCTGCTCCGCGACGGCTCTTACGATACTGGCTTTCTGCTCGTCTGTTAGGGCCCAGACATTGTTTACCCGCATGAACTCTTCGAAGCCGTCGGCGTAGGCAAGTTTCTTGCGCGCCTTCTTCTGCTGCTTCGGTGTCAAGTTGTAGCTCGATCCAGGAACGTTGCGAGGCCCGTCCCCAGGTCCCAGTACTGGACGGATCCTTCCTGCCCGCACGAGCTTGTTGATCTGCCAGTCCGATAGGAAGATCTGGTCGTTGGTGCCGATATGTACGAACTGGTACTGCGCAGTAGAGTCCCGCGTCGCCTGGATAACTGCAACGTAGGAGAATAGGCCGTACTTTGTTCTCGGAGGATTTAGGAGCATGAAGTTTTCGCGCTCCTTGAAGCTCCACGCCTGCGAAGGGGGGGCATCCTCGCGATCGGCCGGAAGTTCCAGCTCGTGGTGGGTCTTGATTTTGCTCCAGATGATGTCGTCACGCATGAGCCAGCTCCTTTCGTGCGACCGTGGTCGAAGGGGAGAAGCGCTTGGTGAGGTCGACGTCGAGTTCGCCGGCCATCGCCAATTGCATCACGGCTGTGAACACTGGGCTGCATTCAGTTACGTGGCGGGCAGCGGACTCGTCCTCGTCGCTCCACCTCGCAATGATGGCGTTCGAAGGCATCGTGCGCACGAGATCCTCCATCGTTGCAGGATACGAAGTGTCGCGCAGGGCTTGTCTGATCTGCGCCATCCCATTGAGGTCGTGGCCCGATGACTTGTGCATCCACATGAGTTTCAGGTTGTTGAGGAGTGGCTGCAGGCGGATCGAGGTTTCATCCAGGAGGAGGTAACGAGCCCCGAGCTTGTCATAGTGAGCCGTCAGCGCCTCTCTTCGACGCTGGATCCATGGAATGTCCTGCTGAACATTCCATGGCACAACATCGATCACGAATACGCGCCCGTCACGACGAAGGGCGGCGAGATCCGGAATGTGCTCCTTGGTGAGAACGGTGCCGTCCAGCCGACGCACATGATAGTTCGTCTTGATCGGAAATTCCGCGACGACCCGGATCGCCGGATCGGTGTCGAGATGGATCAAGAGATCCGCCATGAGCGGCTCTCGCGTCCTAACGCGCCCACGGACGTTTTTGCTGGTCGGAAACCATCCCGGCAGCGTACGGTACCTGCTGCCCGGCTTGATCTCGCGTTGGGGCTCATTGTTGGGGCCGAACACGTCGAGCCAGAAGGCTTCATTGGAGAGTTGAGTCTCGAAATCGTGGCGGGGATGCTCATGCATTCCTTGTTTCCTTCTTGATGAGGATCTGTGGACGGGACTTCGTCTTTGCTCGTCTGGCTATTCGTCTCCGGGCCTTCTCGAATTCGGCCTCGAACCACTCTTCGACTTCTCCGACTGTCATCGTCGATGAGAGCACCTTGGGTTTTCTGGTAATCTTGCATGTGGACATAGCTTCTCCGTTCATGCCGAGACGGGGGCGCCATCGGCATGTTGAATGAGTTGTTGTGTCTGACTGCCGTCTCCCGGGATGCCCTGGAGACAGCCTTACGAGAACACAGATCTTCTAAAAAGCAATCCACCGCTCATGCAGGCGCTTCTACGAATCCTTTGATTACGTTCGATAAATCGCCGCAAGGCGTGCGATTTCCACGCCAAGGACTCGTCCCGGAGTCTTGCTCGAATTGTCTCGCCAAGTATTCCCCGATAGCATCTCAAAATCAGCGAATTCTGATGCGGAAGATCAACTGCAACAGATACTCAAGACGCGAACCAGGGCTGCGATCGGCGTCGCAGGATTCGATTCAGAGGATTAAGTCCTTGGGGATTGCGCGTGCGGCATCGCGCCCGTTCGGTGGGCGATGGTGCACGTCTTCAGCGACGACCTATTCGTATTCGCATTACCATCGTGGCGCCTCCATCATGGAGCGGTAGTCGTTCGTGGTTACGCGCATATGTTCCTGGTTTGTTCGTTTTGTCAATAGTGACCGGTATCTGGATACCGGTCCGTTGGCGCCATCCTCTTTCCGGGATAGCGTCGCGCGAGCGATGGTGGAGAATCGGCGGCGTGACGGACTACGGCGACAAAGGCTATGAAATAGACGGTCTTCCAGTCTGGTATCATCCGTACAGGTTCGATGCCTGGTTCGCGCTCGGCGACATCCAGCGGGCGAACCTCCGCAAGCGTATACGGGAATACCTCGAGTTCACAGCGACCCCCGACCTGGAGGCCATGACCGAGAAGCTCTATAAAGAGCAGGCGTATGCCGACCGCCGAAAAAGGGGCAGCGAGTACGGGCCGATGTTCCTGAGAGACATCCGAAACCACCATATCGAGAACGATGGCATCGTGTTCGATATGGCGAACCTGGGGCCGCACCTTGAAGCGACCTGGTTCGACGGCGTGACACTTCGCAATGTTTTCCCATACCGAACAGGCATCTATGTGCATGTCGGGGAGACGCTGGAGGACGACCCCGACAATCCGGCGGCGCTGATCGAAGGCTTCTACATCACGCATACCGATAGTCCCGTCCGCGGATGGCTCATGACCTTCGTAACCAACTATCCGCAGTGGGACCAGCGCGAGCAGCACATGCCGGGCCAGACGAGGGCGAACTTCAACCGCTTCTTCGCCTTCACCATCCCCGAGGACGCCGACGTGGCGAAGCTGAACTACAAGAAGATGGAGATCATCGGAGACAAGGCCCTGGCGAGGAAGGCCAGCCTCTGGCATCTGGCGCGGCTTGCGACGAACGCGATGCTGTACCTGTCGCGTGCCCGGCCCGATCTGCAAGGGACGATGTCGTCCCTCCGTGTCGAGACTGAAGGAACGAAACGAACAACGATTTACGAATGCGGATGCGACGAAGTCGACTGGAACATCGACTGGTCGAACACGACCCTTGTCCCCGGCCGATGGATCATCGACGATCCCGGCGGCGAGGGGGAGTTCATGGTGACCCGCTGGGTACCGCCGAAAGTTGTGTGGCCCGAGAACAGGGATGCCTACCTGCGGAATGGCGGCAAGGTGCTGGAGTTCAGAGCGAAACTGAAACACTGACATGTGCCAGTGTGCAGTGGCTTGGTTCTACTGATTGGCGCGTACGCAGTTTAATCGCACCAAAGGATTCGCCCCTCGCGAACCCAGAAGTGAGACCTGCATCCTGACTTTCGCCAGACTGATGGGTGGAGCGATGGCTCACCGGCCTTATTGACGCTGACGTCCCAGCGGGGCCTAGCCTCCTTCAGGATCATCAGTTCGATCCCTTCTCCGCAACCGCACGGGCACCGCATGCCGATACTCCAATCATCGCCGTCATCTCGCGTGAGAACCAGGTCGCGAGAGGGAAGATCAGACGGAAGTGTGTCGCCCTCGATGACCAGCAGTCGGCGAGCGGGGCCGTACTTGCCCCACAGTCTCCGAAACCATCTCATGATCCTCATGCGGCAACCTTCCTTGGCTTGCGAAACAGCGGCAGCCCGAGCAGTGGCTCGGCGGCTCCACGACCAAGCAGCGCGTTCTCACTCCGATCGAAGTCGTCCTCCGTGTGATGATCTTCGTCGCAGGCCGCGAGGCTGAACGAGACCCGGGCGTAGTTCCGGTTCGGCTCCTGGCGGTAGGGATACGCCCGCGCGATGAATTCGTTCATCATGGCAGATGCCGCCCGCATGTTGAGCGTTATCACCGACGGCGCCTCTTCAAGGATGCCCTTGATATAGCCTGCCTCGAGCTCGGCACGGAAGGTGTCCGGGTCGGTGCGGTACAGGTATTCGGCGCGCAGGCTTTCCTGTGTGTAGACCCCGCGGTCGGCGAGCGTGGAGCCGCCAGGCTGGACGTAGTCGATCCGGCCGCTAACATCGGCGATGGCGACAATGCCGCCGTCGAGGAACGTCGGTATCGTGACGCCCACGTCGAACAGCGGAATGACGAATGCGGAAGCGATCAGGTCGGCATACTGTCGGCCCTCCTTGCTGTCGACGCAGCAGAAGATCACGTCGCACTGGCCGACGGCCTCGATCGCTTCACGCGTCCCAAGTGTGTCAGCGATGGAAACCGCTACACCATCACCGCGATGCTCCCGAATGGCTTGCGAGAACATGTCGACCTTGAGCCGACCGCGCGCCGCATCCGTCGAAGTCGAATTGAGGATACGGTTGAGGTTCTTCTTCTCGATCTTGTCGGGATCGACGAGCGTCACCGAGCCGAAGCCGAGCCGAGCCGCCACTTCAGCACCGATGGAGCCGGTGCCGGAAACACCGATCACGGCAGCGGACAACCGGCCGAGTTCCCCGGTCATCGCGCCGGTGAAGGGAAGCGGCCGACCAGCCGGGACGGCGTCCACGATGCCGTCGTTCCACCAGTAAACGATGTCATCGCCGGCGATTGTCACGAGATCGACGGGGCGCGATTCCATGTCGGGTGAATAGAGACGGACACGGATTGCGCCTTCAGGGGTCATAATAGCCGAACCGTGGCATTGTCCGAACGCCTGAAACAGGCCCGGAAATACACGGTGGTCGCTCTCATTGTCGACATGCGAGAACTGCAACCAGCCGCCCGGATGCGAGTGCAGGAGAATGATGACGAGTCCTCCCGGCTCTGCGATATCGATCGCGTCCTCGATATAGGCACCGGGCCAGACGAGCGCGTCCGGCTTGCGCAGGGGACAGGCATCGTGCGGAACCAGGATGGCCTGCCGCACGACCAGGCGCTCACGGGGGCCGGGCGAGGGGGCGCAGATCAGGATTGCAGCCGCCTCATTCCCGTCGGACAGAAGATGGCCCTTGAGAACCGAATGCGTGGCGCCGGCCATCGCCAGAGTGCTTGCGGGCATCATTCGCCAACCTCCTTGGCAAGAGACGATTCGACCAGAGCCAGGTGGGAGACGACGTTGTCGCATTGCGGATTCCACGGAACGACCGAGCCGCGATGGCGCGACCAGCGCTGGAAGGGAAGTCCACCAATGCTCTGGGTCGCCTCCGTGGCCGGGATCGAACCACCCGCCTTTCGCTGAAGCGGCGGGTAGGCATAGAACATGTCGATTTCGGTCTGGGGGTAGGTCGGAGGGATCATCAGCGCCATCGTGGTCGTCTCGGCGGTGTAACCGTCGGGAACAGGGTAATCGCGAATGATCAGCCAGCGGTGTCCGTCGCTGTTCCTCGTTTCCCACTGAATGCCGAGGCCGTCGAGGTAGGTTTCGTCAACCTCGAGAAGTGCGAAGTCACGGGAAGGCGCTGCGCGCGCCTCGCCGTTGCTCACGTCCTTTGCGGTCAGGCGGATCTTCTCGATCCCCGGCGCGCGCAGGTCGATCTCGTCGCCAACCGAAAGCTGACGCTTGGGCTGGCCTGCGACCTTCAGGATAATGATCCAGGCGTTAGGATCGAATCCTGCACGGGTGAGCGCGTCCACGACCGAAATCATGGGTGCCGTTGAGACGATCTTCTTGCCCTGCACGTTCAGTTCCCACACCTGGGGCTTGGCGCTGCGGAACTGTTCGATGCCATCCTTCTTGATCTTGATGACGTCGTCGTCGCCGACGAGGCGGTCAGGCTCGTCCGTGCGCTCGAGATAGACGGTGAGTTCCGCAGGGATGCGTCCCAGCTTGCGAACGACGGCACCGGCGATTTCGTCCGCAGGCCAGTCGAAG
This sequence comes from Sinorhizobium sp., assembly GCF_059070375.1. Classification (NCBI taxonomy): domain Bacteria; kingdom Pseudomonadati; phylum Pseudomonadota; class Alphaproteobacteria; order Hyphomicrobiales; family Rhizobiaceae; genus Sinorhizobium; species Sinorhizobium sp. Next base: position 938,862 of record NZ_JCACWC010000002.1, on the reverse strand, counting down.
GATTCACCCTCGATTGCGATGCGGTTGGTGCCATCGCTCACAGCGACGATGAACTTTGCGCCGTTACCGAGATCCGCTTCTTCCTGCGCACGGATTTCCTCGAGATCGCCGTCATCGCGCCACTGCAGGACGTACGGATACTGGTCCGCGACGAAGCCGGCGACCTTCGCGATCTTGCCACCAGTGGGCGTACGGGTATCCAGCGCAAAAGCGTGGAAGTTGAGGTCGAGCCCCGCGATTTCGATGTTGGTGTTCTTGCCGCGGTCAGTTTCCTGATGTTCGATAGTCATGGTCTTTGATTCCTAGCTGACAGAGTTTGGGAGGACACGTTCGTCCACATTGGTTGCGTGCAACGCCGACGATTCCGACACGAAAAAGTTTTGTCGGAATCGGCGTGGCCGCGCGCAAACAGAGTGAAGATCAAGGAGGAGGTCGGTACATGAGCAAGAATAAGCGGAGGAGCTGGTGGGACAGCCTGACGAAGAACATTACTCCCCGGAAGAAGCCCTTGCGGTGTTCCGGAACCTTTCCGAAGTCGAGCTGGATAAGCTTGGCCGGATAGCAAGCTTCATTGCAGGCTCTGGCGGCTACGCGCCGCCCCAGGAGTTGATCAATGAAGCATTCATTAGGATTGCCGAAGGCAAACGGAAATGGCCGAGGAACCTCGCATTCCTCGCGTTTGTTGGTGGCGTAATGAAGAGCCTCGCGACCGACGGGAAGTTAATCCCTGAGGAAAGAAAGCTCGTGCGCCTGAAGCAGGGTTTGACTATCGTGAACTCTGAAGACCTCATGATGGTTGCGGCTAACGACGACAGTGCGGATCTTGCCAAGAAGGAGCGGCTTGAGAGCGCAATGTCGAAGTTGCAGAAACACTTCGCCGGCGACGGCGAGATGGAGATGCTGCTCATGGGTATCGAGGATGGCCTGCGAGGCAAGGAATTGCAGGATGCGGTCGGGGTTGATGCCAAGCGCTTGGAAGCGCTGCGAACCCGCATGAACCGCCACATCGAAAAGCTCGCCAACGAAAGTTGGGCGACAGAAGGACGTCCGTGATGAGCGACCAGAAGAAGGATGCGGTAGACAACTTCATCGACTTCATACTTTCCGATGACACCCCACTTGGACCAGAAGATGCGGCGAATGTGCAGATGGTCAGAGGCGCTATCGAACAAGCGGAAATGAAGCTCGCGAAGTCGCGTTTAGAACGCGCGCGCGCTGGTGCGTTCTCCAGCAATATGACTCCCAAGTTAAATGATCTCGACGTTGAGCGCGCTAAACGTCGATATGATCGTGCAAAAGCAGGCGATGCCACGGCGGGCCTAACGCTCGCTGCTCGCTTTGGTGATGGTTCTATGAACGATGATCTCGAAGCAATTCTTGAAGATCTCGCGGAATTGGAAGACGAAGATAACGACAATGAAGAGAATTGATCCAATCCCGACTAATTTGTCTCCAGATGCACTACTCCGTTCCTTGGGAATTACGGAACCACGCGACATCGATGTAGAGGCCATTGCTTATTATGTCGGCCTACGTGTGAAACGTCGCTGCCTCAAATGCTGTGAGGCAATGATCACAGGCCTCGGAAATAAGGGCATCATCTCCGTGAACCTAGGCGGCATGCCCCAACGCGAGCGCTTCTCGATTGCACATGAACTCGGCCATTGGGCTCATCATCGAGGAGAAACGGTTGCGTGCCGCTCGACCGACATCGGCAAGTTTTCGCAGACCAACAATGTCGAACGCGCTGCCGACCAGTATGCGGCCGATCTCCTGATGCCATGGCCCATGTTCAAGGCCGAATGCCGCAAGCATCGGACATTGAACCTCAACGCGCTGAAAGAGGTGGCCGGAGCGTTCAAAACTAGCCTCACCGCCACACTGATCAGGATGATCGACAGTGACATCTATCCAGCATCAATGGTCATCTGTCACGGCACCACTGGGAGAAAATGGCATAGATCTGCCCCCAAGATGAACACCCGGTGGTTCCCCAGAGAGGAGTTGGATGCGGAGAGCTTCGCGTTTGAATTACTCCACAGTCAGAACCAGGAAGAGCAGCGCTTTCCCCGGAAGATCGGAGCGGATGCTTGGTTCGATAAAGCTTCGGCAGCGAGATACGAGATCACCGAACAGTCATTTCGAATTCCCGGCGAAGGTGTCGTAACGATCCTGAACCTTGATCCCAACATGGTGGGGTGAACGTTGCTCTGACCTTCCGGTCATCTCTGGAAGGTCTGGGCGTACGCCAACCATCCCCGGCGCCGGAGAGCCTTGTCGACGGCATCAACGATGCCAGGCCGACCGCTCTTGAAGAGGGATGTGTTCCCGGCAAAGCCGTCATAGCCAAATCGATCTGCGGCGCCGACCGACAACAGTCGACACCATTCACGGATCGAGGCGATGCGGGCGAGTAAGGCTTCTCGGTCGAGACTTTGGCCCGTCTGCTGACCGTGGAAGATCTTCTGTCTGTTCCGATAGCAGACTCCGATCTCCTTCTTAAGAGGTCGGTAGTGATCTCCGATCAGTTCGCTGACGGAAATGCCACTCAAATAGTGTATCGCTCCGATGAAGCTGGTGTAGTCCAGACTACCATGCCCGTAAAACGCTTCGCGGATTTTCCCGGCATCGGCGGCTTTGATATCCGATGCCTGGTAGATGAGATTAGCCGTGAGCTTACGCAACTGCCTTTCGAGTTTGATCCACGCGAGACAGAAACCATCCACGCCTCTGCTTTGGCACTCCGATTCAAGCAGGAGATCAACCGACTTAAATTCGCTCTCAAAACCTCGGCTCATTGCTTGCCCCTCGTGGCTGATCAAAATTCGTTTGAAGCACTTCTCTCTAGGCCATTTCAAGGTCCTTGACGCCATCCTGCATGTTCTATATTCGTTCCCGCCCATGAACACCCTCGCGCGCCACTCGATACGAATACGCTGACGCACTCCGGCTTCGTCCGGTGTCGCCCAGTTCTGCGTTTCGTTTCCGAGGGATGCCATGAAGGTAATCTCGACTGACCGGAGGGACGGTGCCGTCCCGCACAAGGCCACGCTTTCACCGATTTACTCACCGATGGCGACCATCAAGTGCGATGGCCGCGCCCAGTTCCGTTCGCAGCAAGCTCGGGACTTCGCATGCCTGCTCGATCTCGACCCGGAGGTCGCCCGATGGAGCACGGCACCGCCGCTGTTGCGAAACGGCGACGACGAATATCAGCTCGATTTCGTCGTTCTGACCGAGAACGGATCTTTCCTGATCGACGTTGGGCAAGATGGACCGTCGCCGCCGGTCTGGCTGTCTGCCGTGATCGAATCCATGGGGCATCGATACCACCCTGTGGCCATGATCGACTTCGCCGATAGCTTCCGCCTGCGGAATGCGAAAGATCTTCTTCGATACGGCTTCTATCGACCACCTCTTGGTGACAGGATTCGTCTTCTCGCCGGCTTGGAGGAGATGGGGTCGCTGACCATCGCGGAATGCCTGTCGGCGATCCAGGAAGGGCGGCCGATGCCGACACTGGCCTCACTCATCCTCCAAGGGTTCCTGGAGATCGATCTGGACGATGCCCTGATCAGCCCGGAAACGCAGGTGCGCCGGATACGGGGATGACGTGACGCAACCAAGCGCCAGCAATCGTCATTTCTAATCCGGAAACACACCAATGAAAAACATCTCACGCACCTGGGACGGCTTTGCGCTGCCCGAATTCTTGGCATACGCAACCCTGAGCCGCGCCATGCGGCCGTTCAGGCGAGCAACCCGCTATTCCATCGGCATCATCATTCCCGACTGGGATCGCCGGGTCACGTACATGCGCGCGGCGCTCGTCGTTCTCGACCGGGAGCTGGATTTCCGCTTCCGGGATCAGGTGAAGGCCTTCGACGATGAGAAGGCCGAATCCTCGATCGAGTCCGTGATGGACATGCTGCAGAACCTAAAGACCGTCATCCTCTTCAGGTCAGACGAAGCGGTGCCATCCGAACTCCGGTACGCTCTTGATGCGATCGTGCATGTTCCGCCTCCAGATGCACGTCTGGTCCGCGGCGTCGTTCGCTGGGCGTACGGCCACACCGTCAGCGAACAGCAGGCGGAGATCATCGCGCACAGCAACTGGAAGCGTCTCAAGCTTGCGATGACACGCGGTCGGCCGATCTCTCGGGTCTTCTCCATCCTCGAGAAGATGTCAAAGACGGAGCCTGTGAAAAAGCGGCCGAAGGATTCCGCGGGCATCTCCGACATCTCGCTTGAAGACCTCGCGGGGTATGGAGAGGCGAAGGAGTGGGGTCTCGATCTAGCACGCGACCTGGCAGACTGGCGCGCCGGGACGATTTCGTGGGAGGACGTCGACAAGGGAGTTCTCCTGTCCGGCCCGCCAGGAACGGGCAAGACCATGTTCGCTCGCGCGCTCGCCGCCACATGTGAGGTTAAGCTGATCGCCACCTCGTATGCCAAGTGGCAAGCGAAGGGGTATCTTAATGATTTCCTGAAGGCGATGCAGAGATCGTTCAAGGATGCGAAAGAGGCCGCCCCGACAATTCTATTCATCGACGAGTTGGATGCCTTCGGCTCACGCGATGGGGCCGCTGGGAGCAACGCATCCTACGACATCAAGGCAATCAATGGCCTGCTCGAAGAACTGGACGGCATCGAGGGCAGGGAAGGCGTGATCGTTGTCGCCGCCTGCAATCATCCTGACATGGTCGACGTAGCCATCCTGAGAGCGGGACGGCTCGATCGCCATGTTGTAGTCTCACTCCCGGACGAACACGCCCGCGAGGCAATCTTCAGGATGCACCTGCACGACAGCCTGACTGCCTTTGATCACCGCGACTTCGCGGCATCGACCTCAGGACTTTCCGGCGCCGAGATCGAGAAGATTGTCCGTAATGCCCGCAGGTCAGCACGGCGGCGGCGTGGGCCGATCACGAAGGGTGATGTGATCCTTCATCTGCCTTTCATGGCGGACGTCCCCCCAACCATCTTGAAGGCTAGTGCCGTCCACGAGATCGGACATGCAGTCGTCGGCGCCGTCCTCGGCATGAATCTCGTGAGAGTTTCCATCGCAGATCGGATCAGGGTCGACAACAGCTTGCAGTCCCTAGGCACTGCGCGATTCAAGCGTGGCACATGGATTCGGCGGACGAAGGAGCACTATCTGGATCTGATTGCCATGACGATGGCTGGCATGGCTGCGGAGGAGGTGTTCCTGGACGGCCACGATGACGGTGTCGCAGGTACTGATGGATCCGATCTCTTCGAGGCGACGAAGACGGCGATCGCCTTGGAACGATCCTTCGGCATGGGCGAAAAGCTCGCCTCCTATGGCGACCTCAGTCGGCGCCGCATCGAAGAGATCGGCCATCTGGATCCTGAGTTAATGGCACGGGTCGACCGCATTCTCCAGGAGCAGCTCGATCGGGCGAAAGGAATCCTTGAGCGGTATCGGAGCGCCTGCATGATGCTCGCCGATGAACTTGTCGCCCGGCTCGAGCTGCCGGGGAAAGAGGTCTTGGACGCAATCGAGGAAGGGAAGCCGTCTCAACGAGTGGCCACGTGACCGCTCTGCCGGCGGCCTGTTGTGGCAGGCCGCCGCAGCACTCTGTGTGGGCATCGCGAGAGGTTCATAAGCGAGCAACGACGCTCTATCGCTTTTTGGTGGGCGCGATGACTATTAGAGCAGTCGTGAAGGCGGCGCCACCACCAATCCATAGAGCGCTGGCGACTCCAAGGTGATCGACCGCGAAACCGCCAACCAACGCGCCTGCTCCAATGGCAAGCTGTGCAGTCGAAACAAACAACGCTGCCACGCTTTCGAGCTGGTCAGGCGCGGAGCTGAACATATAGGTCTGCATGGCGATAGGAAGCATTCCAAAGCCGAAGCCCCAAGCCAGCGTCCAGATCGTCGCGGCCACGGCGCTATCTCCAGTTGCCGCAAGGCCGAACGCCGACAAGCTGATCAACGCAGCAGTCCCGGATAAGGCACGATTCAGGTGTTTCCCTACTGCCCAGCCGCCGAACAGATTCCCGATGAAGCCGGCAACACCGTATCCAAGAAGGAGCGCGCTGAGCGCGGCGGCGTCGATATGCGATACCTGATTGAGAAAAGGTGTGACGTAGGTGTAGGCGGCGAATTGCCCGATGAATATCAGGACAGCGGCAAGCAGGCCCACTTGCGTCTTTCTGTTTCGAAGTACGGCTGGGACTTGGGCCAATCCGGATGACTGCTGTGGCTTGATCGAGGGCAAGAGCAACAGGAGTGCCGCAACCACGAGAATGGCTACTCCAGATGCCAGTCCGAATGACAGGCGCCATCCCAGTAGATTCCCGACGAGTGCGCCCGCCGGAACGCCAGCGACCGTTCCCAGCGACACACCGGAATAGATCAGAGACGTCGCACGTCCGCCCTCCGCTCCGGGGCGAAGGCGCGGACCAAGTGATCCCCCGATCGTCCAGAAGCCACCGACCCCGATTCCCAGCAGAACGCGGCCGAGCATCAGCACCTGGAAACTGGTCGCCGCCGCGACAATTGCATTTGACAGCACAAGTAGTCCTAGAAGGAAGACCAGAACGTGCTTGCGGTCGAACCGACCCGCAAGGCCTATGGTGAGAGGGGCGGCGATGGCGGCGAGGATACCTGGTGTCGTGACCATCAGGCCAGCTTGTCCCTCGCTGATGCCGATGTCTGCTGCGATCTGCGGCAGCAGTCCAACGGGTAGGAATTCCGTGGTGACGAGAGCGAATGCGCCAACTCCGACGCTGGCAACTGCGGCCCAAGATGCAAGTGGGGTATCGTGCGCCCGAGTTTGCGAATAACTGGAAGAAACAGGCATATCCATCTGAAGGTCCTTATCCGTGAGAGCGTTCGGCCGGAAGCTCACGCCTCCGGCCGAATCTCGTCATCCAAACTTCACGAGGTTAAGTGCTGGGAGCGGACCGCCTGGAAACTGCACCAGTTTTCCACCGATCGAGACCGGACCGAGGTCAATCCCCGCGAAGCCCAGCTTGGCGATCAGCGCGCCCACCTCGGCCTTCGACCGCGCGTCGTCTCCCGAATAGAAGAGGACGCGGCTGCCACCTTCGGCGCGTGGATCACCAGAGAGCAGATGCGGCGGGAGATGGTTGAACGCCTTTACGACACGAGCCCCCGGCACCAGGCTTGCGAAGACTTCCGTCGACAGCCGGCCATTGAGTTCGGCCGGCTGAAAGAGCGGACGCTCGATCGGGTTGTTGGCGTCGATGACGATGCGGCCGGCCCAATCCGGAAGACCGGCCAATGCCTTTGGCAACTTCGACCAAGGCACGGCGACCAGCACGAGATCGGCCTTGGCCGCTTCCTCGATGGTGCCTGCCGTGATGTGTGGCGTCAGTTCGGCTGCGAAGTCCCGAAGCGTCTCGGGACCCCGACTATTGGAGATCGTTGCGGCGATACCGTTCCGGGCAAGCGCGCGGGCGAATGCGGAGCCGATCTCGCCGGCTCCGATGATACCGATAGACATGGGGAGTCTCCAGGTTGGATTTATGATCAGGCGGTGAAGCCGCCGTCGGCGACGATGTCGGCACCGGTCACGAAGGCAGCCTCCGGACTGGCGAGATAAGCCACGACGCTTGCAACCTCATAATCCTTGCCGTAGCGGCCGATCGCCATTCCGGGGCCGACGATCTTCGAAACGGGACCTCCATCGGGGTTCATGTCGGTGTCGGTCGGGCCGGGGTGCACGGTGTTCACGGTGATCCCCTTGGGGCCGAGGTCGCGAACGAGGCTGCGGTTGAAGCCTGCGACAGCTCCCTTCGTCAGCGTGTAGAGAGAGGCAGTCGGGAAGGCCGCATAGCGGACCATCGACGAGCCGATATGGATGATCCGTCCGCCCGACTTCATGCGGCGCGCAGCTTCCTGCGTGCCGACGAACACACCTGTCACGTTGACCGCGATCATGCGCTCGTAGTCTTCGAACTTGATGTCCTCGATCGGACCACCGAGTGCGATGCCGGCATTGTTGACAAGGATATCCAGGGAGCCGAAGGTTTCCTCGGTCTTGGCCACGGCGGCCCGAACCGATTCAGGATTTCCGGAGTCGGCATGGATGGCCATCGCACGTCCGCCTGCGGTTTCGATTTCCTTTACAACTGCCGCTGCCTTTTCCGGCGATGCGCTGTAGGTGATCGCTACTGCGGCTCCATCAGCAGCAAGACGCTTTGCGATGGCGGCACCGATCGAACGGGACCCGCCGGTGACGAGAGCGGTCTTGCTGGACAGTTTCAGAGAGGTGTTGGTCATTGCGATAGCTCCGTTGCTTGGTTTCGATGGAGTGAATATCGCCCTCTTATTCCTCTTTGATTAGATGAAATTGGCTGTTATTACTTTCAAGTAATCGTTGAAAGAGGCATCATGGAAACACTGGCAAATCTGGAGTCCTTCGTCCGCAGTGCCGAGCTTGGCAGCTTCTCTTCCGCAGCCCGTCGGATTGGGTTGACACCAGCAGCGGTCAGCAGGAACGTCGCGATGCTCGAATCCAACCTGAAGCTCAGGCTCTTCCAGCGCAGCACACGAAGTTTGACGCTTACTGAGGCTGGCGAGCGCTTCCTTCATTCTGTTCGTGATCACTTGGAGAGCCTTCAAGGAGCGATCGCCGAGGCATCCAATGGCCAGAGCGAGCCGGCAGGCGTGCTGAGGCTGAGCATGAGCCCCACGTTCGGAAATGAATATATTCTCCCGGCCTTGCCCGAGTTCATGCGCCGATACCCCCTGATCACGCCGGAATGGATGTTCGAAAACCGACAGGTCGACCTGATTGCCGAGGGATACGATGCGGCAATCGGAGGCGGATTCGAGCTGACGCCGGGCATCATCGCAAAGACGCTGGCATCGGCCCATATCATCGCGGTTTCTTCGCCGGCCTATATGCATGATCGCGTTCCGCCCCACGACCCATCCGGCCTGATCGAGCTGGACGGCATTGTCATGCGCTCGATGCGCACTGGTCGAATCCGGCAATGGCAGATGCGAAACGTTGCCGGCGAGGAGCAGCCAGCGGCGCTGAAGGAAAGGATTGTCGTCAACGACCCAGCCGTAATGCGGTCGGCTGCGGTTCTCGGACTTGGCGTCGCCATGATCGCGAAACCTGATGCACTGCCCTACCTGGAGAGCGGCAAGCTTGTGCGGCTGACACCTGCTTGGTACGCGGACGCTGGGCCAATTTCGATCTACTACGCGAACCGGACCTTGCTACCCGCAAAAACCCGCGTGTTTGTTGATTTCATCAGCGAGGTCTTTGCACGTGAGAGGTGGCCAGAGAGGTTCGCAGGCACGTTGGGATAGCGTCCGTGGGACGCCCGAAATGAAGATAAAGACAACCGCAGTATCGTCACTCTGAGCGACCAGCTCGACATCTGGAAAACCCCCGACGCCGCTCCCATCTCCTTTGCATCACGAACTCAGGGAGGTTGCGATGCCCGGACCTACCGCGCGCGCTGTCGAGAATCTAGTGCCTGAAATACTGGCTCCAAGGCCCGCCTGTCATAGCACCATCGTCTGCGATTGCTGTCGACGGGCAAGAAGCGCGGACAACTTCGGTGAGGACTGCTTCGGCATCTGCAGCGACTGTATCGATTCCGACGCGCTGCTTGTTGAACTGGATCCGAGCATCGCGCTCAGGCCGTCCGCACATTCCTGAGCGGGTACATTCAGGCCAGATAGACAGACGGCATTTCGGAGGCTTCCTGCGGCTCTTCATCGAACCTGATAGGCAGCCACATCCAGGTCCCCAGTTTCGGGAAGACGGGTAGCGGTGATACACCGAGGTGCCGTTCATAGTGCTTCGTCATGGCTTTCAGGCGGCGCTCGAAAGCGTCCTTGCCGGGAGCCGCGGGATCATCGAACCTGTTCTCCCTCCTCGATAGAGGGTGAAGGCGTGAAGAAGGCTGGCCATCTCCCGTTCGGGGTACCTGACATCGACGCCGTCCTTCCAGGAGGGGGTGATCACGCAGGCAGCGCCACCATTTCGGCGATGTCCGACAAAGAGCCCAGCTCGATGTTGAATGCCGCTGCAGGCATCTGGCTGGCAGTTGGAAAAGCGCATAGGCGCCACTCCCGCTGGTAGGCGAACTGGAAATGCTTGAGGTGAACCGGCTTCTCTTTCCTGTGCACGAACGAGCACGGATCATAGTATGTCACAGGGCCGACCTTGATCTTCACCCCTAGCCAGACCTTTCGTAGGCCGCTTCCGAACCGCGATGCGAAGACATCGGGCTTGCGTATGATGAGCGCTGCATCAGCATTGAAGTCATCCGGCATGCGGCGATCGATGTCACGGCAGGCGCACCAGAGGACGTATTCCGGGCATCGGACAGTCTCCTTGATGAAGCCGTCCTCGATGGGGCCAGAGAAGCCAGTCGTGGTTTTGGCGTGTGTTCGGCCAGCTCGGACCGCGTCATGGGCCGGATGGTGGAACTGGCGCTCACTTTCCAGGTCGTGCATGGCTTTCGATAGGCTTGCCTGGGAATAGAACGTGGACGGCGTAACACGCACTTCGCCGTCGTGGAGCATCTTCTCGATATGCTCCCGCTTGCCAAACTTGACGATCACGCCACCAAGGCTCTCGGGGTAGCCATTGAAAAGGCGCACGCCAGTCGGTTCGCCTTTCTCGAAATACTTGCCCAACATTTCGTTGCTCTCGGAGATGAGCTTCGTCGGAACGCCACCTCGCGTCCCGAACTCCATCATTAGATGGGCGAAGAGGGGGCCGAACATGCCTCTTCCATCTGCAAAGTCCTGACGCGGCGCAATCTGCCCATTCGCTGTCAGGCGGACATTATTGTGATTTTGGTCGAGCCATCGCCGGGCCAGGTACTCATCGCTCGCGAGCATGAGGTAGGGTGTCTGGCAGTATTCGTAGCGCCACCAGTCGCTGCGGGGTAGGGCGCCGTTCTTCTCGGACGTCGCCTTGTAGCGTTGTGCTGAATCTCTCCAGTAGGCCGCTTTCCGCTCCAGTACTCCACTCCAAGCCATTGTACGAATCCTGTTGGCTGCACTTGTTCATCGATATCTCCGCCAACGGCTCCTCGCAACGAAGACGGGCAAGAGCATCGGTGGACAACTACTTGACTCCCGCTGCCGCTCATATCGAATCCTCGGATAAACAGGAGGTGAGTCGTGGAGCAGGAATTGTCTTACAGGCAGAAGGCGGACGCCGCCGTGCGCGATCTCCTGCTGGAGTTCGAGTGCCAGCCAATTCTGTTCGTCGGCAGCGGCTTGTCCAGGAGATATTTCGGCGCCCCCAACTGGCACGAACTCCTGAAGGCCATATTCAACCGGATACCCGACGGCCCCGACACATACGAGTACCTCCGGCAGAAGCATGACGACGACCCTGTCGCGATCGGTTCTGTCCTATCAGACATGGTGTTCGAGTGGGCATGGAAGGAAGCGCGAGGCGAGTTCCCAGAGGAGTTCTTCAACTCCAAGGTCAGCAAGGATTCGTTCCTCAAGCATTTGGCCTGCCAGCACATGGCTCAGATCACGCCGGCAATAGCCGACATCAAAGATGCTGCGATCCAGAAGGAGCTGGAGGCGCTGGCGGACATCAAGCCGCACGCCATCATCACCACCAACTACGATCTCTTTCTCGAGCAGGTGTTCGACGGCTACGAGCCGATCAGTGGCCAGACCATCCTGCGATACAACACCAACAGCTTCGGCGAGATTTTCCACATCCACGGAGAAGTGTCGGATCCCACGTCGATCGTTCTAACCAAGCGGGACTACGACGAGTGGACGGAAAAGAAGAAGTATGTCTCGGCAAAGCTGCTGACCTACTTCGCGGAGCATCCGGTATTCATTGTCGGCTACGGCCTCAATGATCCCAACGTAAAGGCGATCCTCCGGGATATCGGCGAGCTCGTGGCGGACGAGAATGGATTGATACCCAACGTCTACCAGATCATCTGGCGGCAGGAAGCCATCGAAAAGCATCCGCCGGATCAGTCGATCTTCGCGGTCGAAGGGCGGGAGTTCCGGATCCGCGCGATCCATACGAACGACTTCGACTGGATCTTCAAGGCACTAAAGAGCCAGTCGGCTCTCACTTCGATTAATCCGAAGCTGGTTCGCGCTCTGGCGGCCCGCACAATGAAGTTGATTCGGCACGACATTCCTTCGGGATCCGTTCAGGTCGACTACGATGTCCTGGAACGCGTCGCGGGCGAGAAGGATTTTCTTCCGAAGCTTCTGGGTATCACTGTCATCGACAATCCCAATCAGTCTCACCCCTACACGCTGACGCAGTTGTCCCAGCGCATCGGCTTGCCGAACTGGCAGGCGGCGAACCACCTCTTGAACAGAATCAAGGACGATAAGGGCATCGACCTGCGGTCATCGGACAACCGCTATCACTGCAAGATCAAGACCGGGAACAAGGCCTCGAGCATGGCCCGGAAGTGGTCCCACGAAGGAGTCGCCCTTTTGAAGAAGGTCCAGGATGGCGAGGACTATGAAGTAGCCCTGCAATAGCAGATGACTGCTTGAGCGACAGGATCGAATCCTTCGAGCTGACATCGGCCGTCGCGAGCCTGCTGGGCGGGTTTCGATCGATAGTTCGTCCGACCATTGGTGACTCAAGGACTCGTTAAGTATTAACCTTTGCCTCCTGCTTCACTTCTGTAGCGATCGATCGATTTGCATGCAGATACTGTTGCCGTTGCGGGCTCCGAAGTATTTTAATCGGGCAGGCTGCGGCCCTATTCTTCCTGCGGGAAGCTCGTCAGAGCGGAAATTTCGGCTGCTTACAGTTCTTTAACCATAAACTACATCGAATCCTTGGATTGGCCGAGTCCTAGGAAAAGCGCCGCCTCGTCTGCCCGGTGGACGTTTAGAACTCCGTGTCTGAGGTATCAAACCAACATCGACTGCTGGGCAAAGATCCCCGCCATCGCGCCTTGCCATATTGCCGTGGTGACCGAGGGGATGCCGGGGTTGGCAAGGTCACCGGCGGCGTAGATGCCTGGCACGCTGGTTTCGCGGCGCTCGTCGGTCCCGAGGGCGATGCCTATTGGCGTACTGACCGTGGCGAGCCCCAGTGCGTCATGAAGGCTTGCAGACGGCTTGTTGCGCGGATGCGCGAACAGGATCTCGACCGCGACATCGGGTCCGTTATCGAGCTTGACGGTGGCACCATGGCTCCCGTGACGTGCGATCCCGGTGATCCGGCCATCCACGAGAGGTACTTGGCGGCCCGCCAGATCGGCCCGGATGTCGGGTGCAATGTCGTGACCATTGCCGAAGACAGTCAACCTGTCGGTCCAATCCTGAAACAGCCTGACCTGATTCATCGACTGCGGGCCAGACCAGACGAGGCCCCAATGCTGGTCAGCGACTTCGAAGCCGTCGCAATAGGGGCATGGGATGACGGATGTACCCCAGTTCTCGGCAAAACCCGGAACATCAGGCATTTGGTCAACAACGCCATAGCTCAGGATCAGGCGGCGCGCGCCAAGGGTTTCACCATCGCCAGTGATGACGGAGAAATTGTCGATGGTACCGGAGATGCTGTCGGCGCGGGCGTTGACCATCCTGATAGCAGGGTAGCGAGCGAGTTGCTGCCGAGCCTCGGCCAGGATGTCGGACGGTGGCTTGTCATCGTGGCCGAGCACACCGTGCGAGCGGCCAGCGAAGCGGTTGCGCTGAAGGCCGGTATCGAAAACGATGACTTTGCGGCGGGCACGGCCAAGCTGCAGGGCGGCGGCTAGACCAGCAAAGCTGCCGCCGATGATTATGACGTCATCCATGGTGATTAGCTCCGTGTTGTGGATGGAGTTGATTGAGTTGGACCTGGCGCGCAATGACATCCAGATCCACGCATTCGATATCGCTGTAGATCCGATCGGAATCTGAGATGGCGGACACGGTGAAATCCAAGCTTTCAATTTATGTAACTCGGTGGTATCGTAATTCAGCAATAACGATACTGTCAAGGATCTTAATTATCGTGCTCGAAGAAAACGCCCGCGCCCGACGCGGCCGGCCGGCCAATGAGGCGCTTGCCCAAACGATTGTCGACGCCGCTGGCGAACTTTTTGCGGAGTTGGGGTTTCAAGCGACGACATTGGAGAAAGTCGCCCAGCGAGCGAAGATATCCAAGCTCAGCATCTATCGGCACTTCGCGGACAAGGAAGCGCTGTTCGGAGCAGCGTTTTCGGCCCGCTGCCAGCAGCTAATACCGCAGGCCCTCTTCGAAGGCGTCGACGGCTCGGCCGAGGATCGGCTCATGGCGGTGGGATCATCACTGCTTCGCACGCTCCTGCGCCCGGAAGTGCGCGGTGTCGAAGCCATGGTAACGGCCGACGTCGCGAGCCAAGTGTCGTTGGGCAAGCTCCATTACGAATCTGGCCCGGCCCATATCATCGCTCAAATCGAGGCCCTGTTGCGCCAGTTGCACGCGAAGGCACTTCTAAACGTGCCTGATCCTCTCCAGTCTGCCCGCTTGTTCGCCGCCCTTTTCAAAGGCTCCGATCTGCTGCTCATCGCACGCTTCGATGAGGCAAAAGCACAGGACGACAACGAGATCCAATCCTATTGCCGATCGGCCGTCGCCATGTTCATCGCGGCGCACGGTCAAACCGATCACCCGCGGGGATAGCTCGCTTGAAGATCAGAGCAGGGATCATGCCATGACAGAGAATGATGTTTATCAGGTATCCGACTGGAAAGGCCAGGGCGGGGAGAGCTGGGTCGCCTACCAGGCCCGGCTCGATGCGATGATGGCGGTGTTTGGCGAGGCCGCGATCGAGGCCGCCGCGCCCGTCGCGGGTGAACGCGTGCTGGACATCGGTTGCGGCGCGGGGGCATCTAGTCGAGACTTGGCCAACCGGGTCGGCGCGGGCGGCCAAGTCGTCGGCGTGGACATATCCGAGCCGCTGATCGACAAAGCGCGCGCGCTAGCGCCGCAGCATTCTGCCGCCTCGTTCCAGGTGGCCGATGCCAGCAGCGCCGAGCTTCCGCCGGAGGCGTTCGACATTCTGTTCTCGCGTTTTGGGGTGATGTTCTTTGACGATCCCACGGCGGCCTTCACTCATATGCGCCGCGCACTCCGGCCGGGCGGACGGATCGCTTTCGTCTGCTGGCGCTGCATAGCCGAGAACGACTGGGTGGGCTTGCCGATTGGCGCGATGGAAGGAATCATCCCGCCGATGACGCCGCCGGGTCCGGAAGCGCCCGGCCCGTTCTCGTTCGGCGACCAGGGGCGTGTGGCGCGTATTCTAACGGCGGCGGGCTTCACCGATGTCGCTATCACGCCCTTCGATGCATCCATCCCGTTCGGCAAGGGGGAGACGCGGGATGCGGCGCTCGACGACGCAGTGAAGATGACACTCGAGGTCGGCCCGCTGGCTCGCTCTCTCGTTGATCAGCCCGACGATATCCGCGTCCGCGCTGCGGTTGCGGTTCGCGCCGTCTTCGCGGGGTTCACTCGCGAGCGATCAGTGATGATCGACGGCGCGGCGTGGATCGTCACCGGCCGCAATCCGGCAAGCTGAGCGGGATTGATACGACGACAACTGCTGGGAGGACTGGCGCAAACTGGAAACCCAGCTTTGGCATCATGCCCACCGAGAGCAGAGACTGTAATATTGGGTCTGATTGTTGAGGATGCGTATGGATCCGCACTTATGGTGTCACAGTCCGCGCTTAGTGGCATCTAGTCCGCGATTATGTGGCGATCAAGACACTGAAAAGATTGGCGCACCCGACAGGATTCGAAATTGGCAAAATACCTAACGAATTCAATTGCGTTGGGGTAAGCTTGTCAAGCAAAACGTAGCAAACGATAGGCGAAAATCGTAGCAAATCGGAGAAGCCGAACAGTGCCTTAGGTGGCAACGTAATGACCGGCTGCTACTCGGAGCCGTCGGCTCGCTCAGGGTAATACGCAATAGACGATATCAACCTGGTCGTCGTGCGTTCCGAGCTTATGCCATTTGGCGTTAGACGTGACGTGGCAGACAACGGTGAACTGTGCTGCAACATGATGTTCTTCAAGTCGGAGAACAAACTTGGGCCCATGCTGGACGGTCGGGATATTAGTGTTCGCGATTAGCCATTTGATTTCGTAAGTGGAAGCATCAAAAGTTGGATCGATATCGACTTCGATTGAAAGGGTATCCCCGCAATGCAGGATGTCTTTGTCGTCGCGGGAGAAGTCTAGGGCAGCGGCGGCGGTGCGATTTGGATCAGACAAGGGACGATCGTGCCCGAGTGAATCAGTCACGCGAATGATCGTCTGGGCGTTGAACAGCCGCGCCATGTTCACAGCCTTGTAGTAGTCCTTGAAGGACTGGATGACGTCATGGGTATAGCAGAGCACACGGTAGGCATCATGCACCGAAATCGTGTTCGAATGCGACAGCGCATTGCGGATTGGAATAAGTCTCTCCAGAAATGTACGGGCCTCGTCGTTACCTTGGGGAAATGCACTCTTCAGAGCATCGACAAAGTGTTCCTTGTATAGTTCTGGGTTGCAGAGTAGTGAAATCTCGTCTTCGAGTAGGGCGGCACTGATCAGAGTCGGGTAGCGCTCCGGTTCCTTCGCCATCCTCTCGGTAAGCGTTTTCGCAATAGCCTTGTTGATGACGCGTTCACCGTTCGTACGTTTCGCATTGAGATAGTCCGCACCGTAGGAATTCGTCAATTTCTGATCAATCAGGCGACGCATCCACTGTTCAAGAGTCTCAATGGCGCGCTTGCAGTGATCGCGCAAATCTTTTTCGGCGAGACTGTAGAGTGGCATAAGGTAGGGTCCCGAGTTCTGGGGCGCTTAGTCGAGTCGCACGCATTTCCCGACTTCCATGTATGGGGTCAGCTGAGAAAGATCGTACAGGAAACCGCCATCGCTGACCGTTTGATATCTCAGGTTTTCGAGATCGATTGACAACTTCGCTTCCTGAGTGTCGCAGAATGCGATTGTCGTGAACATAGGTACCGTGCCCATCGGCTTACCTGGCACAAGTTCGCTTCGGCAGCCGTAACCATCGCCGGGGAGACCAACCCGCTTTATGGTTACCCGATATAGCCGATACTGCGGATTGTGCGATTTGCCCGCGCCTTGGTCTTCAAGCGCCCTGAATTTGATGAGGTGTTCTCTGTCGGTAGTGTCGAACGTGACGGCTTGCCAGTGTTTCGACCCTTCATCATACCGCATCCCGGCAATCCCGATTGGGCGACACAAATAAGACCCCGAATAGTCCTTTAGGGAACCGTCCTGCGCAGTTGCAGACAGCGGAACCAAAATTGACAAAACAAATGCCAGCCTGCGCATGATTTCCCCTTACCCTAACCCGACAGCAGCAGCCTGCGTCTAGATACGTTAGCCTCAGACCAGGCCCTTGTTTCCTGGACGAGACTGTCTTCTGAAATTGTGATCACGGACCATTCTCACGTTCTGCACTTTAAGTTGATTTGAATGCAGGCGATCCAGTGTCACCTACTTCAAGGCGTTGGACGATCCGGTCGTGAACGCAACTCCTTGAGGCCCGCTTGGATAAGTGGCGAATTCTTGCCATGATGTGCTTCGCGGTGATGCGACGGACACACGCAGGCGACGTTTTCTACGCGGTCTTTTCCCCCTTCACCCAATGGAACGATATGGTGGACTTCGACAAAGCGTCTGCCGTGTTTCGTTTCGAACAGGGGTATTTGACAGCCAGAAACTTCACATTTGTTCCCCGCTCGGACCCTTGCATACGCCGCAACTGCCGGATCACGGGGGTGACCGGCAACTACTATCTTAGAGGTTTTTTCGTCTCGATCTTTCGGTGCCTTCGCAATTATTCTCTCTAATTCTTCGAGGCTTCTGTCTTGCAGTGATGCAACCTGCCGCTCAAGCTGATCCCGTGCAGCCTCGTCGAACTTACCTTCAATATCAACCGGTTGCCGGACGGTGGTCCTTACGATTTTAGGGTTCACATGGAGCCGCCACAGATGGGCTAACTCTTCGGCTTCATCGGAGGACAGATTGAAATTTACGCCTTGTGCGCCATCAAAAACGCCTTTGGCTGCGAGTAGCGGAATTGTGTGGATCAGACCTTGTCGTAGGTGTTTTCCCATTTCCGCATATTCGAGGATTTCTAGGCGCGTGTGTTCGTCTTCAAACGCCTTAGATAGTTCGCCGACCCAATAGCCATCGAACTCGGACGGAGCCAACTTTCTCGGCTTCTCGGTGACCGTCGCTATCGCATGGACCCCGCGAAATTTTTCATCTTTACCTTTGCCTTGCCACATGAAGACACGGTCCCCAACATCGATATCGTTTTTGAGCCGTGTCGTCCGCCACCAAAAATCTCTTTTGCCGTCGGCGAGCGCTTCAACAAGTCGAAAGCTCTCTGGGAGGTTGAGGAATACGAAGTTCTTCATTCGCGCGCCAACTGAGCGAGTGCATCGCCGACCGTCCCAGCGGCGAAGAGCGCTTCTGACCAAGCCTTCACTTGCCCATACATCGCTTGCAGTTGGTCGCCCTCGACGGGGCTACTTAGAAAGTCCGTGAGGCTCCGCTGTGCGATAAAAAGAGTGTGGGTATTTTTATTTGCACCATCTCCTACGAGGCGGACGACACCGCCTGCTCCACGAACTGCCGTCATTCTCGCTTTAATCGCCGTATTTACGGAATTCCGCTCTTTCGCTTTCGCGGCTTCAATCCGCATCACCAGATCGATGCTGTTTGATGTGCCATCGGCAAATGGCACGGCGTGGTCGTTGTTGTCGTAAAGGAACCCGATGGTGATCGCGCCATTCCAGCTTGGCACAAACTCAATTGCCACCCTCCCATATCGATCACGTACCTTCGCGCTCTCAGTGTCGCGGTGCGTCGCGGGGAGAATCGTCCAATCAAATTCGCGGAGCAGCTTCTCAGCGTATCGATGAAAGCGTTTAAAGATCGGCTTTGAGGCGATATAGCTTTCTGTTATTGACGTAGAGATTGGCTGCCCAGGACTCAAACCGTGATGATCCATAAAGCCGAGTAGCTCCTTAGAGATTTGGCAATCCGCTGCGGCACTCTGAAGCACCACGAAAACAGATTCCCACAAAAGCGGATGAAATTCAGAATGTACAAAGCTACCCGCGTCCTTGACGGCGCTTCGGTAGTCAGCTCCGCGCGCGCACAGAAACACAAGGTGTGGGTTTGGCTTTGACGCTAACAACCGATCATATTTGACCAGTTGCAATGGAGCATACGGAGCGCCCCACTTTATCTCGATCAAAAGCGTGAACGGCTTTCCAGATGCAAACTCGCCACGAATATCAACATCAGGAAATATGGTTGTTCCTGAGCCGATATTCGCGTGAGAAGCCCGGGTGTCGATGACGAGACTGCTGTCGTCTATCGGCTGACCAAGGAGCTGCGCTAGCCACTTTGATCGGAAGGCGGCGTTGACACGCAATGTGTGAACAAAGGCTTCCGTTAGAAAGTTCTCTCCCGGTGTGATGTCATCTCGTGGTCGCCATGTGAAAAGGCTTACGAGCAGATTGGGAATTGTGGGCTGCATGTGTACCGCTTCGTATTCGTCGCCACTAATCGCGCCCTTCTTCAGCATTGTGAGCTTCCAAAAGGCTAAGTTGCCGAACGCCTCATCGAAGACAAAGGCGTTCGCCTTTTTCAGGAAAGATTTTAGACCTTACCCTTCTTCGCTAGCACGTCGGCGGCATCGAATGCGCCGCGGGCACCCGCCTCATTCGCATGGAACATGATGACGGTCACGCCAATCTGTCGGGTCGGTGCATACATCGGCGTCGAGAAAGACGAGCCGGAATAATTCCCGTAAACGCTATTGCCAACGACGTTGGCGGTTCCATACCCGCTCGTTTGGGTGTTCATCCCTACGAACTGCGAACCCGATGCAGTTTGAGCCTGATCAAGTCTGAAGTGCGTGTAGCCACGACTTAACGTCGCTTCCGCTGCTTTTTTCATTGTGATCGCACCGGCTGCACTGGTGAACAGCAAACCTGAAGCGTTTGTATCGAGCCGGACCATGTTTTGAGCGAGCGGCATTTCGCTCGTGGTGGCACAGCTACTAACCAGCGCCGCCGAAAGCAGCGCGCTCGTGATGATGCGTTTCATAAAATCCCCCAGCAAATGCGAATCGGAAAACCGCATTCCTAGAACAGGATTGGGCGTTTAAAATTGCAAGCCTTTGCGAGCGCAATCCCCGCTGTAACGATTGGGCGGAATATGGAACCGCACATCGCCGAAAAATGGCGCGGGGTAAGGGCTTGAGGAATGGCGACAATCGATCTTTGAGCGCCAACAGCGTTGGCGTGCTGCTACACGACTTCCTTCCGCAGCTTGGATGCTGGGTAGCCATCCGCGTTAGTTTTCGCGTTGCAATTTATGGGCGAAAGCTGCGGTTACTGTCTTGACTTTACTGTTGATTCTCAGCGACGCTAATCGCGGGGATTTTTGGGGGAATAAATGGGGTCCGACAGTCTTTGGACTGATTGTAAGACGTGCAGCAAGAAAATCTCGACATCGGCAAGGTCCTGCCCACATTGCGGCGCGCGGCGCCCTCGTTTTGGCATTACCAAATGGATTGGGGGCGGAGCGATTGCGATATTCGTGCTGGCTGCTATCGCGGGGCCTGACAAGTCCACACAAAATCAAACCGATACGATCAACGCCGAGCCTACGATTGCGGCAGCGGCAACTACGTTGTCTCAACCCGAGCAGCAGAGCCGTTTCTTGAGTGTTACGACTGAGTACAGCGATCGCTTCCGATCAGCAGCCAATGAGCTTCAACAGAGCGTATTGCGAGACGAAAGGCGAGCGGCTCTCGTCAAGGCACTCGGTTCGCAGCGCAGCGTTGATGGATGGATCGGGACCATTAGGCGGCTGGAAACGACCAGTGAGGGGAAGGCGATATTGGCTGTTCGCCTTTCGCCCAATACCGAGATTGCAACGTGGAACAATGCGCTTTCCGACATCGTGGACGGCACATTAATCGACAAGGGCACGCCACTATTCAATGCGCTGCTGAACATGTCAGTCGGAGACACTGTTGCGGTGTCTGGTGACTTTGTTGCTTCAGATGCGGATGGGGTGAAGGAAACCAGCCTGACAATTCGCGGATCGATGAGCGAGCCCGAATTCTTGTTTCGTTTTCAAAATGTTTCAAAACACTAGGGAGACTTGAAATATGGCAATGATTAGTTGCCCTGAATGCCAGCAAAGCGTAAGCGACAGCGCATTCAAATGCCCCAAATGCGGCGTTCAATTGAGGAAGCCCAAGCGCGGCTTCATCGGGAAGCTCTTTAAGTGGACGTTCATCGCTTTCAATATTCTGATGGCGATCTGGGTCGTTGGTGGCTCAAGTGCGGCGACCAAGGGCTATGACACCATGTCCAGCGCTGAGCAGGCTGGAACGGCGATTGGTGCGGGAATAGGGATCGCCTTGCTTCTGGGCATCTGGGTGATCGGAGATATCATTCTTGGGCTGTTCGTACTGTTCACTCGTCCCAAAGCTGGATAGCTGCAGAGCCACGCGGCGATTGTAGCTCAGATCCTATCTTTCCGCGATGCCAGTCGTGCCGGGAAAATAGTGCAGGGGTTCCAAGGGGGGGCGATCATGCGCCCCTTTGTTGCATCCGCAGCGCCATAACGGCGGCGAGGCGATTTATGCAGCCGCTGACAAGCTTCCAAAGCCGTGTGCGGCAAGACTCGTTCCATCATTAATTTAAGTGAACACAGGAACAATTCATGCTGAAAAAACTTCTTGCGTCCGCCGTGATTGTTGTTGGTCTCACATCGTCCGCAAGCGCGATGACGTGTATTTCCGAAGCCAATTTCAGAGGACAAAAACCAAACCTGAATTCCTATGTTCATAAAATCAGCCGCGAAGACGGCGCCGAGATTAGCCTATACCTAAAAGGTCAGCTTTCCACCGAGGATCTGTTTCTGGAGGTTATCCGCCAGGGGCATTGCATCATTTCTATGGAAGTTCTGAACGAGAAGCAGATTGACGAACGGTATCAACTCTTCGCGTCTTGGTCTGAATTAGAGGAAGGGGCATTGGGAGAGGGAGACGAAGGCGAAGGGGTCGCCGAGCCGTTCCTCACCGAAGATGACCTTTTTCCGTTTCTCTCACCGGACCGCTATGCGGTGCGCAAAACCTATCATGGTCCCATGGGGCGCCCCGATTTTAAAGAGAGAGACAAGGGTTTCGCGGATTTTAGGACGCGCATCTTGGAAGGAATGAAGAAAGGCGTAAATTTTTCCGGAGAGTACGCACTCACCCAAATCGGATGTGGGTCGGGTTGCTCGTTCGCAATTCTGAGCAATGTCAGGACGGGTGAACAATTCAATTTTCCGCGCGGCGGAGAAGAGGTCGGTCCGCTTTCCCTAAAATTTAGTGCAGGTAGCAGTCTAATGATTGCTACGTGGACAAGCGGATACGACGGTGAATGCTTTCTTGAGTCACTTTTGTTTAACGATAAGCAATGGGTGACGTTGGCAAAGTCGTCTTTAGGCAAGGCTGAGCTTTGTTACGACGATTTCGAAGCGAACATTAAGCGGTATAAAAGCAATTCAGGGCTTGCTGTCGCGCAGAAAAACTACAAGTCAAAGCATAATACCGAAAGTGCTGGTGATGATACGCCTAAAGGCGGAGAAAAGAATGCTGATAAGCTCAGGGACGCGTATGAACGCTACATGTATGTACGCGCCTGCTACGAGTCCAGGAAGGGAAATCTAATGACATATTTGGATGAGCCTCAGATGGACAAAGCCAGAATCGCAATTAAGTACATAGAAAGAAAACTGACTGAAGGTAATAATATAGACAGAGAGATGGTTTGGGGCAAGGCTCAAAATAGCGCAACGGAAACCGTTAACCTTATGAATTCTTCTTCGGCAATCTTTAACAAGGACATGAAAGAACTTTGCGCCCTTATTTATTCATCCGTGATTTCGCAGGGTGGTGACCAATCTGAGGTTATCGAAAAGGATTTTTGATTTCGATATGACAGGAGCTTGTGAGAGCAGCGGCTTGACCGGTGCGGGGAGTGACCCGCGATTAAATGGCGGTAACTGAATGCCAGTGAGGCACTCAAGCCAGGTTACCAGAGGGACGGCGAACTGCCCTCAAAGCGTAGGAAAATGAAATGAAATCAAATTCATTTGGGAGCTGGCAACAAAAAATCATCATCCATGTTGACGGCAGTTACTCTGAAGAGGTGGGAAGAAGGCTTGGTGCGTCTGAGCCCTTCAAACGGCAGGGAGACCCTGAGCGCGCCTACTTCGAATGGACCCGGTTCACTACGAGGCGCGGTGATGACGAGGATGTAGTTTTCGAAGTGTGCATGTTGCTCGGTAATCCGCCGAGCCAGTATGATTGGCACATCGACTGGAACGATTCAGAGTATTGACGATAATTGCCGTCTCTGAACTCAGATGGCATCGGCAGATGCATCTGAGTTGGAAATCAAGCCCGCCAAATTGACCGTGAAACATTGAGGAGGGAATTTTTGGGCGCAGTCAAGAATTCTGTGATCATCAGCCAGTCGGGCAAGATATGGACGGTGACGGTCTATGACGGAGGGCATCTTCCGAAAGAACGTAGATTCTCCGATGAAGCCGCCGCTAAGCAGTTTGTAGCCGATGAACAAAAGCGTCTCGGAATTGGGATGCGATGACAGATGACAATTCTCCGCGACCGGAGCGACGAACAGTGATCGTGGGGAAGAAGTGGCCTTTATTCAAGAAGGCCCAATTGTCCCAGATATCCGGTAAGTCGTCACCCTAAGCTCATTGGTTATGTCGAATAACTGGGGGGAGATGGGATTTTCATAGTGCATATTTCTCCCGCCGCCGTAATGGCAGCCGTCCAGCGAGAAGAGCTGCAACAATGTGTGTAAGAACTAGAGGTCAAGATCGCAGCCGTGCTGGAAGTAGGGTAGGAAATGCGGCATCAGCGCAGTTCTGGGCGCCACATCACATGATCTACACTGAGGCAACGACATGAAAAAATCCGCAATACTTCAGGCAACAACTCTATGCCTATTAACCGGTACTTCTGCCAATGCGGAGTGCGCTTCCGAGATTGGGAAAAAAATAGAGATGGAGTTGCCTTACTTTATATATGAAACGCTTGCGCAGATTAATGCGAAGAAAGATGAATTTGAGACTACCGATAGTTTCACACTTCGAAGATCTAATAAGATTGCTGAATTCCTGGGAAAGAGGTTTATATCGGAAATACAACCTTGGAATTCGTTCAATGAGTATGACGCAGACGATAAGAGACTTAAGATAAGTGCTTACTCTTGGATGCTTAATAGCGGAGGATTTCAGGACGTTTTTACTAAGGGCAATGGGTACGGCGTACCAGAAATCACCACCTCCACTTCCACCCACGGTCTTGGCTTGCTGGAGATCACAATTTCCGGAGGCAGCTACCGGGGGACAAACGTTTTTGGCGCCACTACCACGGTCAATTCTGGGAGCGCAAAAATTTACAGTCTTTTCGACCGTATTTCGAAGCCGAACGAGATGACCTGGAAATTAGATTTTCCACCTTCAGGCGATTTCACTAACGGTACATATAACCCGGGCGGCGTCTATTTGGACATGGAGCCAGCGAGGGCTCGCGCTTTGAAAGATGCGCTTGTTTTTGCAGTTGAATTTACCGCAAAGGAGCCATTTGTAGCGGAGGGGGGGCGTCAGATCTTACCGACGCTTGAAGCGCCTTCGTCGATCACAACAAACGTGCATACTATATTCGGCAAAATCGAGTGCGCGATTATCGCAGACGAAACGCGCACCATTCTCAGAACCATACCTGTTGCGTACAAATAAGTTCACACGATCCCCGCTTAGAATGTAACTTACTCCGCGCTATGCTAGCGACGTACGCGCGTGAGGAATGAGAGGGCGGAATAACATCTCGCATTGTCGGGCAACGCGTTAAGTTAGTTCTCGCCGTTCGGCAGTCCAAGTTGGCTATCCTGCCATTCTTTCAGCGTTTGACCCGTTTCCGCCAAGCGCCACGAGGTGCGACCGTTCGTGTTGCGGTTCTTTATCACCGCAGCGGCTGCGCTCGGGCTAGCGAAGGTAACATCCTCTAGGAATTCAACGAAGTTCGGATCTTCTGTGGAAGCCAGTCGCCCGTCGTCAATCAGCTGCTGCCGCAATGCTCCATATATGTTTGTTGTAAAATTCTCGGTTGTTCCCCGCGAGCCCGTTAGAACCGTGATTTCCCCGTCGATTTCAACGGCACGCGCTTCATACCCATATTTTCCGCTTGTCATAACAAGGTGGAGACCAGTGCCTGAAACGGGCGCCAACTCTTCCGCTGTAGTGACGATCTTCGCACTTGCCTTCGGTCGCAGGAAGTCGAAGCCAACGACTGGCAATATTACCTGCACTTGGGAGATGAAAAACTCCATGTCCGCTATGTCGCTTTCGGGCAGGCTCTTACGACCAGGCTCATTTCCGTTGGCAACGTTCGCACGGTCCGCCGACTTCGTGAGTTCAACAAAGCGGTTTTCTAGATACCGGACGTGAGCCTTCGTAAGGTTCGTGTCTTTCGAGGTGACTAGGCAAGCACGCGTCCAGAAGTCTTTCTGACCATCTTTGGCGTGTGACTTGATTCGATCAACGACGCTGTCGCCTTCTCCGATGTACACCCTCGACTTGCTCGGCTGGTCGGGATCATCTCCGACCAGAAAATACACTCCGGTCCTCGTCGCTTCTCCCCTTTGCAGTGCCTCGGGAAGCCGAGAACGTGGGGTCACGAGGACGTGTCCCGTCCAATTCATAATTTCTGCCGTCATGATCCCAGTTGGAGATCCGTCGACCAAATAAAGGCGTACACTGCGTCCGTGAATCATCTTGCCTCCCGGTTATGATGCTGGAAAATTTTCTCGTAAAAGCCTCATCGACACGCCTTAACACATCCGTGGTTTTCAACTGCAAACCGCGCTGTGGTCAACGATTGGTGTCAACGCAAGTACAGAAAGCGAGACCTTTCTAAGGGGAGGCAGAAGGTACTCTTCAGACGGAAATTCCCAGTGTAAGTTTGCGATGTAGAACACGGTGGCAATTGGCGCACAAGCATTTGAGGTCCTCGGTGGTTGACAAGTGACCGGGCTGCATTGCGGCGACGTGCGTTCTGTGATGATGAACCTCGATACATGCTGACCCAGCTTCCCCACCATAGTGCTCTGAAGGATCAAGTCCGCAGTCCTCGCAGAACAAACGTCCATGCTTTGCAATAAACTCTTCGCGCTTCCTTTTCGCTAAACCGGGTTGGCGCTCGCGCTTTAGGTGAGAAACGATCTTCGGATTGCCTTCAATCCAGCTTCTTTCCTCTTCCGTCGGTATGAGGCCCATCAGCTCTGCCTGCACCGCCGATGATTTGGGCTTTGGTCGTGCCGCGGCACCATTTTTTGGTACGATCCAGAGGCCCGCTTCTTCGAGCAGCTCAAAGCTGATCTGTCCCCATCCTGCGCTAAAATGTGCAGGATAAGCTTCAATTCCGAGCGCCTCTTGAAGCGCCAGACCGAATACTTTCTTTGGAGCGAGGGGAATCCCGTCGGCGGTCATCGCGTCGTAATCGCGTGATGCGGAGAAGTTGGGTGCGTCACCACCATCTCGGAGAATTGCGACTGCACGCTCGATGTGATCAGCGCGGACCTTTCGCAGTTCGCTCGCGGGCAATCGGGAAGCATTACGTTCAGTGTCAGAGGCTCCAACGATTGAAGGTAGGCTGATTGGGTTTGTGCCTGGTGTCGCGATGAGCAGCCTTCGCCAAGCCCCGTGACTGGCGGTTCCCGCGTTCATCCCCCGCACAATGTGATCGAACCGTTCTGTTACTGGTGCCTGCCGATCGAACGAAAGTCGGCGCTCAGCAAGAGGGACGTGCTGGACAGGCTTGCTATCCAAATAGATCTCGTAATCGACATCAGCGCCATCCAAACGAGCCATCAACAATTCAAGTGCTGCTCGATAGTCACGGTTTCTTGTTGTGCCGCTGCGACTGTGGAGAGCGATGCCGAGCTCGTGCGGCTCAAGCATGGCATTAAGCGTCTTTCCATCGTCGGTAGTCAAAAACATGCGGATGCCTTGCCTTTGCGACCCTGATCGCCAAGCCTGGTGTGAATCATCTTGTCGAACATGGTTGTTATCCGAGGCGGGAAGTTCCCGCACTGTCTGGTTCATCGCTGTTGTTATGCGGATCGCTCAGTTACAGAACCCGTTGATGCAAGTAGAGGTCCAACCTTCGCCGTCCTTATCGATGCCGTTGTGAAAGGTGGAGTTGCCAATCGTGGTGCTTGTCTGAGACCAGTTAGAGCCGGTGCTGGCATTGGAGCCGTTCATAAAGGTCGTGTTGCCCATCCGCGTGACCGTGTAGTTATTGCCGGTTGCATCGGTACAGGACGAAAGGGTTTCTGTGCCGACGCACAATGCGAAAGCTGGGGCGGAAATCAGAGAAAATGCCAAACTCGCAATAACGATCTTCATGAATGTGCCTCTCCATTGGGCGGGAATCCAACCAACGAACGTTAACGTGTAAGCGGATGAAAATGCAACGCTTTGTTGATCGCTCGGATGCGCTACTTGCAGCCGAAAGGGAACGCGCCAAATATTAGGGATGACTAAACGAATAGAGAAAGGTGATGCTGTTCTAATTCGAGCCCACGTTACACGCGTGTGGGAGAAGGGAATGGTCTCCCTGAAGCTCCCCGGATTTGATTTTCCGGTCACCGTGCATGAGAAATACCTTGGCGAGGTTAGGCACCGCCGAAGCCAGCGAAGCCCAAGGCGAAGAAGCCGCTGATTGATAAGCCACTTGAGTGGTAATGTCTCAAAATGTGTACACGGTGCGACCGTTTCACGAACGGTTATTGACGTGTCTCGTTTTATGTCTCATAACGTAGCCATGCAAAGTCTATGGAGTTTTGAGACATGGCAGTTATCGGATATGCCCGTGTATCGTCGGTAGGACAGGCGCTTGATGTGCAGCGGGAAAAATTGCTTGCCGCTGGTGTCGAACCGGATCACCTGTTTGAAGAGAAGCGTTCTGGTGTGGACGCTAATCGACCGGCATTGCAGGAAGCTCTTCGGTTCGCTCGCAAGGGCGATGTGTTTGTTGTCTCCCGTGTGGATCGTTTGGCGCGATCTGCTGCCGATCTGCATAGGATTGTAAAGGAGCTTGGCGACAAGGGTGTTGAGTTCAAATGCCTTGATCAGGCGGAAATCGACACGACAACGAAATACGGCAAGCTCATGCTTGGAATTCTGGCGTCTATCGCTGAATTCGAGAACGATCTACGCAAAGAACGCCAGATGGACGGTATTGCCGCTGCCAAGGTGAGGGGAACCAAGTTCGGGCGGAAAGCGAAGGCGACAGAGGATGTATCGGCGGACATCCGGAAGATGCGTGATGATGGGCTGTTGATCCGGGAAATCATGTCGAAAACGGGTTTGAGCAAGGCGACCGTCTATCGAGCATTGGCGGAATAGCCAAGGAATCGACGGCAGTTAGGGAAGGGCGGTTCGGGGGATCGCTCTTCTTTTTGCATGCCCATTACTCACAAACGACAGCCCGGAACACAAGCGGAACAGCCTGTCTGTGGGAAACGCCCGCGAAACCCCTTGCTATAGCGGCTATTTCCTGCGTTGTTGCGCAGCAAGCAGCACACGAATTCCAAATGGAGAAGTGTGCATGGCGAAATCCCGCAAAGAGAATGACAAAGAACGGCTGCACATCAACTTGCTTGGCGTGCTGCAAGGGTCCGCGACCGGTTATTACTCGATAACCTTCTCTTCGTTTTCGCGCTCGTGTGTGTGGTCATATTCAAGCTGTGGTGATCCTTTTGCGGGATCGGGCGGCATCCGGAAAATGTTCAATATTGAACGGTTGTGGCGGGTTTCCAGGGCGAAACGGCGGCGCGGGCGGTTTAAGTAAGTGGTCCGCGACAGAACTCGACTGATTGTGTTTGCAAGCAGTTCAGGATAAGTTCTTATGTATATGCATATCAAATCACGGTGTGATCTTGCGGCACTCAATCGGCTTTTGCGGCACTCAATCGTACGATCTTGCGTCACTCAATGCAGGGGAAGAACTTCTACCGGTACAGGGTGAATTTTCGCGGCGTTCAATCGATCCCACGGGATTCCTATCAATGTAGGAAGGATATCTAATGAATCCGTCAATTAACAAATTAAACATTACCTTTTCGAGCGAGCGAAGCGAGCCACGAGCCGAAGGCGAGTGAAGATCAACGTCCATAAGGTTCAGCTTGTTAACTGGTAGCGATCCATTAGATATTCTTCTGTGTCGATTCAATAAAGGTTGAATTCTTCTGGTTCGCTAGTGATCACAAGATTCAATAAGTGAATACCTACAAATGTCTTACTGTTCGATATGTTCCTTATGGAATCCTTCTTTTATTGAAGGTTCACTCGCAAGCTCGTGAAATGGTCTCGCCTTCGGCGATCCCATATTAACAGGTGATGTAGGATTCTTTATTGGTAAATCATCCAAAGATGTCACGGGGATATTCCGTAAGAAAGACTCCTTACGGGTTAAGTGTGTGACAGGTGATTGAATGGCGCAATGTGACATAATATTGCTGCCAAACTTAATATGAATTCAACCTATCCCATCTCCATTCCGGTTGACTATCAGATCGAAATATTGTTAAATATTGTAATCCAAAAGAACATCACATGTATTTTTTGTGATGAGGTCCATAAAAACTACATTTCTGGACGGTCTGAACGGAGAAAATCCATAAATATAACAGTTGGAAGCAAAGTCGGGCGAATGGCTTGGTATCCAACAGGTCATTCGGAAGGCTTTGGTTCCTGATCCTCAAATAGCACTACGCATGCGTACGTCTGTCAAAGGTCTCTGTGTTCCTCGCCCGACGCACAGAGACCTTTTTTATTTGCGCTATTTTTTAATTGAGGATCACTATGAACAAGAAAAATACTATTCAGACGGTTTCCGGCAACGTTGGATCGCGAAAGACCCTGACAACGCTTCAGTGGTATGACGATCTGGTTTCGCAGAATATGGGATGTCCCGTCCCGGCAACCATCGCCACTCCCACCAACGGTTTGTCTAAGATGTACCGCGACCTTCTTGCGGGATATGGCATTCGCTGTCTCGTCATTTCACAGGAAGAAGGCTTTCGTTCTGCTTCCGAAGAGTACGCGCGCCAATGTGCTGCTGGCTATGAAGGCGTACTTATCGTCAATCACTCTGTTGCGCTTGGTGCCAAGGCGAACACTGCTGATCGTCTTTTGATGAAGGATGAAGTGGTTTCGCCAGTCCTGAACATCCGCATCAAATTCGATAAGGCTGAAGACCTTCAGAAATTGTCGGTAATCGATACGCCTGCTGTTGATGGATTTTACGAGCTAACGCGCTCTGTTGTGACAGAAGACATGGTTGAGTCAGTCAAAGACTATAAAGGCATGGACTTCCTTCACTTCGGAAAGAAAGCCCAAGAGCTTGGTAGATACGCCAATGACGAGCATTACCGGGTAATCATCGACAAAGAAAGCTTGGATAAGGCTGCTTCCGGGGAATCCTTCAAGAAAAGCAAGACCGGCAAAGTGATCCTTCAGTTCACGATTTTCATGCTGGCTTCCATTATGGCTGGCTATAAAGATGCCCTGATCATATCTGCCGAATTCGATAAGACCTTGCTTGGTTTGATGTGGGCAAAGGACGTTGATTTCCAGCCGAATGAATGGATCGAATCCCGCCTTGATAATGATTATTTGAGCCGCAAGGCACCTTCCGTTGAACTCCATCATGTCGCGGTCAAGAACCTGTCCAAGACCTTTTTTAAGCGGCTTGGAGACAACGACAGGGATCGTGGCAATCAAATCTTTCTTCATATGGTCGCCGAGTGCCTTGCCGTCATGTTCCCCGGCAAGAGCCATATCTTCTGTACGAACGAACCCGACTCCGTTGAGGCTTATAATTGGAAGCTGGAATGCCCTTGCCTTGGTAAAGATGAGAATTGCCAATGTGAGGGGTATGGCAAGCGCGTGATTGTGAACCCCCATGGTTGGAACCACCTTCAGGGCTATGACATGGGGGTTTTTATGGCGGGTATCAATTTTGATCCCGATACCATTGACCGTCTCTTTGCCTTCTACGGCATCACCGAGAAGCAAGCCAAGGAAGCGCTCTGCTATCAGATGGCACTTCAATTCCTTGGACGCACCAGCCTTCGAAATAAGGACAGCAACAACCCCATTATTCTGATCGCCCCCGATGAAGGTGTAGCCACCTATCTTCAGCGCATCTTGAATTGTGCCCCATCGACTCCGCTCCCAATCGATTTCGAGAAGCGTCCGCGCAAGACCCGTTCTGACAAGAAGAACAAGACCCCGGAACAGAAGCGGCAGGAAGACGCCGAAAGGCAGCGCAAAAGCAGGGCGGCAAAGAAAGCCGCTGAAGCTGCACGAGAACAGCCATTTCTGCCCTGGTGATGCGGTGATAGATCAGGAAGGCACTGGACGTCGCCAACAATCAGAAGCAAGCCGATGATATGTAGAGGTGCAGTTGGGAAGGCATCGGCTATTTACGAGCCGATCCGCTGCCGGAAACCTTCACCACCTATCGTCACGCTGCTTTACGATCCTGAAATCTTTGAACGCGGGTCTACTTTGAAACGCATCTACATCGGGACCAGCAAGCTGTTCCACCGTTGCCCTAGTGGCATCCGACCTAAAGCCAACGATCACTTGCCGAAGCACCATCCGTTCCGAGAAGGCATGGAAGTACAACCCTGTGGAAGGATCAGGGTCTTTCAGGTCCGCGAGAAGGCGGTATTCCTTTTCATATTCCCACGCTTTGAACTTCGTCAGCGAGATGTCTTCCCATTGTTCATCGGTTATTTCATCAAGCGTTTTGACGCCGTAACGCGCCAACGAGGGCCTCACAGCCTGATATCGCACCTCATGCCAATCTTCGTTTTCGACATCGAAGCCTAGGCAGATTCCTTTGTGTTTGTCGGCGTAATGTCCCCACAACAGCGGCTCCTGCCATGTCGTGCTCATGCAGACAATGCCGTTTACTTTGTCCACTTCTGCGCGGGCTTTGTTCAGATAGTAGCGCTGCGATGGAAGATCGACGGCTAACCCAAGGAAGTCGAATGGGTCATTCAGTTCAGTGAAGCGAGCAACCTTGATCCGTTTATAGCGGATGCTTTCCAGCGCGTATTTTTCGCTGGTGAAATAATAAAGGCGTCGGATCAATCGATCTTCTCACACTTACTAATGCTGACGCATGGGATGTGCCGATCCTGATGCACGACTGATCCCATCACTTGTTGCACGGGAATGCTTCGATCAGCGCTTGAGCGCCTAAGAAGTGGGCGGGATCATGTCTCGCTTCGGGATGATTGGTCAAATAGCCACAAATGATGTCGTGCAGTTGCCCCGTCGTGACCTTTGAGGGGATGCATGCATCCTTCCTCATTTCGGTCATTACCCAATCACTCACGGCAACTGTGTATCCAAGCGATACGCCGTTTCTCTTCTCGCACAATTCGTGCAGCTTGTTGCCCGTGTAGAATTGCGCGGCGGCTGGAACCGAGTAGGTGAGAGCCAATATGGCAGCAAACGATCTGATCATCCGCGCGCCACCTATTTCGATCCCTGTTCAACCAACACGCCTGCGGCAACCCAGATCGGCTGTAAAGGGTTGTGCGTGCAGTAGTTAGTCATCCACAATTCTATTGCGTTCGCGTCTGCTCCGTTCAACAAGTCAATCTCTTCATCCTGAACAGGTATGTCGTTCCAGCGACCATAATTCATTGCAGTGATGTAGCCCAACACCCATTGAATCAGTAGCGATTGCCGCATCTCAGGTTCGCTAACCCAAGTGCCGCAAGAGGCTGTGCCGGCTCCCCGAATTTTCATATTCCCTGCATATGTCATCGTCGACAACAGCATGAAAGCGAGTGCTGCCGCTCGCAGTGTTCCCTTGCGCATAGGCCTACTTGGCTTCATCCGCTATCTTTTTCGCTCGCTTAGCTGCCGCTTCGGCTTCCAATTGCCTATTGGTCTCGTATATCGATACAGCGACGTATCCGAGAAATGCGACAATAGGCACCCAAATGAGTAGGGTAAGCCAGCCGGGAATTGGCATCCCGCTTGTAAGCTGCTTGCCTATCCCAACAACAGCAGCGATTCCGCCTGCCACCAGCATATTCGTCTTAACGCTCATTTTGTTCCCCCAAAAGGTGTGATCGATTATTCACGAGATTGAGCCGATGAATGTCAAAGAACTCTTTGCATTTCGCGCTGTACATTAATTGTCTGCATCAACCCGGAGCCGATGGGCAGTCCGAATTCGGCGCTCGCTCCCGCCCCGATGACGAAAACCGTGTTGTCCTTGAACATGCCCCAGCCTTCACCACCGCGTTTGCTAGGAACTATACTTGAGCGGGTGATTCGGGGAAGGCTATCGCATTAATGGAAGCGATCAGAGACGGGGGATGCAGTGGACAAATCGGTGGTAGTTGGATTTGCCTTTTGGGCGGGGTTGGTGGTCTCCGGGTATTTTGCCACCCGTGGTGTCGGTGGCGCGGTGAAAGACCTTGAAGTACAGCCCGACCAGCTAGAAGCGTCTGCTCGGCAATCGCGACAGGATATCGCGTCGATAGTGTGGGTCTTGGCGTTCACCAATGCTCTTCTGGCTGGCATTCTCGGAGCGCTGGTTTATCCGATGGTCTGATTGGAAAGCTCCCTAAGATGATCATTAAGAAATCGGTCCTAGCCATTCTGTACGGCGCTCATTTGGTTAGTCGGGGAGACCATGGGGCCTGTGATTGCTGCCACGATGGTTGCCATCACCACCGTTTCATGCTGATCGCAAGATGGCACAGCCTGAGAAGCGTTTGGGTAGACCTGTCTTGGCGGCTTCGCCACGTGCTTAGAGACGAATAGAAAAGATGCCCATCCATGCGACTGATATCACTGCTGCTTTCTTTACTGATTGCCACACCTGCCGCCGCGATTGAGGATTTGCCTCGTTTCAAGATCAGCTATTACATTGAGGCTTGGAGCGGCACGAGCGAAAACCAGATGAAGGGTCGCCAGACTGTCGTGAACTACTTGTCGGGCGTTCGTGATCTTCTGTGGTGGCAGTGCGAATATGACACGACAATCGCGGAACTGCTTGCAGGGGCTAACTCGCAGATCAAGGCGGCTCGCATCCTGATGGATGACGAAGCCTTTGATAAATTCCTTCAGGACACCGCCTTCGGCGACATGGTCTTCCTTTCCCTCGGTAATGAGGCGCTGTACGGGAAACCAAAACCATGCTCGAAGTAATCGCTGGCGGGAATGAATGGACAAGACGTTGTGGTGAGAGGCGCCTTATAAGTTGTGGCGTCGTCTTTGATAATGACTGTGGGTTTGTCAAAAGCCAAACGCAACCCAAGTTCAAACATGACGTTCGGGTTCTTCCCGCTGACATCAACCACGACGATTTCATTTTCCTCGCTCTCGCTCACCATTCGAGGCTTGAAACCAGCCGCTTCGATAGCCCGATCAAGGATTCGCCGGACTCGTAGCCAGTGCGCTTCGTCGTAATAGCCCATTGCGGAAATCGGCATCACGATTCCGCATACTGCGGGTTCCTTTGCTGGCACCTTCACAACGT
Source organism: Sinorhizobium sp. (assembly GCF_059070375.1). Taxonomy (NCBI): domain Bacteria; kingdom Pseudomonadati; phylum Pseudomonadota; class Alphaproteobacteria; order Hyphomicrobiales; family Rhizobiaceae; genus Sinorhizobium; species Sinorhizobium sp. The sequence goes on along the minus strand of NZ_JCACWC010000002.1, from coordinate 904,191 downwards.
GTTCTTCTGCTGGTTTCGGCGATTGCTTGTTCATGTTCTGGACTCTGATCATTCGACTTCGATAATGTCTTCACGCACCGCCCGAAGCTGCTTTTTGAAGCCGTCCACTGAATACGCCAGCTTCAAAGGCAACCCCATGTCCCGAAACCTGCGCAATTCGGGTTCAAAAAAATCCATTGCTTCGACAACCTCGTCATACCTTACGTCCGTGCCCATCGATACGTTCATGCCTTTCTGGATGCGGGCTGCTTTACGTGCGATTTTCTGTGCGCGTACAGCGCCTCTCACGAAGCCGAAAAACAGGCGATCATCGATGGGAACTGCGTAATCGTGATAAGCCCTCTTGTCTTCATTGAAGAGAAGCTGAGCAGCACGTGGACCGGCGTTCGCCGCAAAATGTTGAGTGTAAGCCATCCTCAAAAAGGGATCCGACTCATTCTTGATGCGCGTAAAGATCGCGTCTCGGTTTTGAGAGAAGAAGCGTCTTGTCATCACAGGTGGAATGCAAAGTTTTCGAATATCTTTGTTTTCGTGACCAAGGTGCAGCAAGAGAATTCGATTTACGATAGGATCACTCGCAAATCTTTTGCCAAGGATGTCAATCACACCTCTGAGCGATCTTTGCGTAATTTGAGGATCAATTATTTGGTTTAGCAGAAATTCTTTGTACTCTTCCTCTGTCCTAAAAGTGCTCCGAATTCCATACAGAATCTGGTTCTTGTACGTTTCGTCCTTGACACTGGCATAGAGATATTTGGCTATTTTCGCGGATACCTCAAAATTCTTCGAAGTTCGACGCAAGTTTTCGCCGACCCACAGCGCTCCCGTCGTCCAATATTCCTTTTGGAGCCGAGTGAAGAGCGCAAGATGGTCTTTGTGCATAGAGAAGAATTCACGTTTTTCCTTCTCCAATGCGAAGATCGAAGACGAAACATTTGCACCGGTTAAATCGGTGGTTTCGTCTATTTGAAAGCTCACGCCGTAGCACCCGGAAAGATCGGCGTCAGTGAAGTTGAAGCCCCTCAAGTCGGAATTTGAGAAATCGACGTTGGACAGGTCGGCTCCGATAAAGTCGTCGGATTTTGATAAGCCGGAAAGGGAAACCAGCGTCGAAAAATTGGTCCCCTCGTATTCGGCGATTGCGGACAGCTTTTCTTTGTCCGCATCGGATATTTCCGGAGTGAGATTAATCATTCGGATCGTAGCTGCTGATCTTTGAAAGTTGCACGTGAACTTTTGGATTAAGGTCTTCTTTCCCGCCCACCATCACCTTGCCAAGGAGGATTTTGAAGACCTTTTCCTTGTTTCGGTTCTCTCCATTTAGAAGAGAGAACCGCGATTTCTTTTCCTCGGGGGAAGCGATGACCAAGTCGTTCTTGTGCGCGTACAAATGAGCCTGAACGCCAGCCCGGTTCGTTTTCGGCTTTGGCTTTACCAAGCACAGCGCGTGCTCTGTCGTCAGATATTTCGCCGAAAGCGGTTCGTTCGCACTAAGTGATGAAATTTCCCATTTCCCGTTGGGCTTTGCTGTCACGTGACGCGACGTGCTGAACGTGTCTGTCTCGCTCTTGGTGGATGTAGACCGTGAAGCTTCCCCGGAGAGAGCAGCCGCGAGGGGAAGGCCATTCAGGGCGGTGCTCGTATCCAGCTTTAAGCCACCTTCTGCCGTGGCTTTAATGGTCGTATCCTTTTGGATATTGTGCTTCGTAGTGATATCGTTCGAAGGGGTGGTGTCGCCGTAACGGTCGCCGAGTGCTATTTCGGTGCCGTGACAGTCAAGCTTGAGCGTCACTTTGTTAAAGCCGACAAAGACCCTACGGCAATCAAGATCAAGCTCATAAGTGCCGGCGTACAGTTCAAGCCGCAATTCTGTGTCGCTGGCAAAACTGCTGTCGGTCGCGGTGTCGTCTACCCGCAATTCTGCAATGTCAGCCCAATTGTTTCTGGTGTCCCAAGCCATGCCGCACCCCGCTTGCGGCTGAATAAACCACGGGTTGTTGGCGCATGGCAATCTGTTTGTAGGCTCTCATGAGCTACACGGCAATTCCCAACAATAAAGCTGGCGACTTCTCTTGTGCGGTCGCCGACGTAGCGAGCGCAAGACGGTTCATCCCTCACCCCAACTCGATTTGTAGGATTCGACAATTTCAATCCCCGACGATTGAGCTATACCTGCACGGGTGATCTTTGAAAGGAGTGAGATGGAAACCGTCACGCTGTACGCCTATCAGATTTCGCCGGGAAACGACGACCTACTCTATTTCGCAGAGACCCTTGAAGAGTGCCAAGCCGCCGCGTTGGAGCAACGTCGGGACTTTAATGAGAATGACCCCGACGAGGACGAGCTTGCCGCGATGGCAATTTATCGGTGTTCGGTGAGAATGCCCGATCAACAAACGCTGCTTCGCGTGCTGAATGACGAAAACAGTCTCATTGAGGCTTGTGTGGTTGAACGCAAATTGGTCGCGCTGGTCACGGATTAGAACAAAAAGAGGGCACCGTTCTTCGTGCCCCTATCTTCATTGGCTTTTCGCTGCTGTCACGCTGCCTCAATAGCTTCGTCTTATCAAAAATCGGCTTCCTGCCGCGCTGCTTCTGCTGCCAATCGTTCTTGCTTGGTTTTAGGGTAGTTGGACAAGACAAATTCAAAATCGGGATCGCTTAGCACCGCCATCGCGGACGGACTCACCCTGTTTCTCAATTCTCCGATCTTAAGCAAGCGTTGTTCCAGGGCGTAGACTTCAGTTAGTTTGCCGTAAGCCAGCCACGCGACGTCAACTCCTTGCTCTCCAAGTCGAAGGTTCGCGATTGAGACGGCGATACGTCGGATCAATTCAGCGAAATAGGTGGTCGGCTCCGCCGGCATCTCGGCGGTGAGATAGCCGGTATCCTTTCGCTCGCTAAGGGGATTACCGTTCTCCGAGTACCCGGCATGAACCTCTTTGAAGTTCGAATAGGTTCTTTCAACCCATACCCTGAGAACGCGCACCCGCTCTCGGAACTCTTCGGTTGCACGCTCTTGCATCAACGCTTCTGTTTGAGCTGCAAACGAGTCTGCTTGTCCTTTGAGCACGTCACGGTTCAGTTTGAATTCCTCGCGAGTCAACGCCAATTCTTTACGCTGCTCTGCCAATTCCCGAGATTGTATGAAGACGGCGGTCACCAACCAAATGAAAGCAACCGGTGCAGAAACACCCGCAAGATAATCGCCCCACTCATTCGCAGAGAGACAGCTAAATGTGCCGCTGCAATCGCCGGGACTATTGGCGGTCCAACCGGCGATGAACGCCCCAAGCATTAGCGCCACCGATAGCGATACCGCCAAGACCACCGGTACGTTCATTTTGCCTTCCAGCCGCATTGCTCTCGAAAATCCTTGATGACGCGAATATGGATTGTGGCGGGAATAGCCTTGAATCCTTCAGCGAGAAAGCCCCACTCACCAGAGTTGGAATGAGCATTTCGTAGGTGATATCGGTTGCTTCATGGTATGTGCGTGTTCCCTCAATCATCAGCTAACAGCGCCAAGTCCTCGTTGAGCTGGTTTGTTAGCTGCTTTCTCTTTCTCGCATGCATCAGGGCGATTTCGATAAATCCCTTGCTTTTAAGCAGCTTAATAAGCCGCTCCTGTTGGAAGAGAAATTCGGTTCTTGCCTTCTTATTTGTGAGTAAAGTTTTGTAGTCATATCCTTGCAATTGCGCATATTCCTCAATGGGAACATGCCTTCGTACATGATCTAGTGTAGGGCGGTATTAAGCCGCTTTCTTCGCTTCGGGCATATTTGGTTGTTGGTTAGGGGTTTGGTTCTTCAGTTGCTTCTGTTTCTTCTCTGCGAGGGCAAGCGCCTTCTTCAATGTCTTATGTTTGTTGGGCATGTCGTAACCATCGCCATAGCGCATGGTCATTCCCGGTGAATGGTGCCCCATCAGAGAATTCTTCATCGTGTCCACGCATCCGGAGTTTCTGAGAAGGTCCGCAATGCGATGGCGGTATGAATAGGTTGTTGCGTCGTCGGCAACTTGCTTGATTAACTTGTTTGCCGCCGCTGAGAGCGCTTCAGAGCCACCGGGACGCGCGTAGCGGGGGAAGCCTTTGGGGAACTGCTTTGCCGCTTCGAAGGCTTTTCCGATCAACGGAATGTCGCGGTGTCTGGATTTGCCGGTCTTTACGTATTTGCGGTGTTTGTTCGGTCCGATTGCGATGAACGGGATTGGCTCATGCAAATGGAAATCGGACTCGGTCAACAAGCATATTTCCTTCATGCTTGCCCCCGTGCATTCGGAAATCGCAAGGATCGCCTTCAGTTCATCGTTGGCGTGGGACGCTGCAAGCTTGTCATTAAGCGCGATGATTTCGGCTTCGGAGAACGGGCGGCGCTTGCCAGTCTCAACAGCGCCATTGCATTCAATCTTGGCGTCTTCGAACGGATTGGTTTTCGTCGGGTAGTCCGATTGGAAAACTTTGCGGACGAACATGCCCACGTGCTGAAGCTTCTTCTGTGCGGTCTCAAGCTCGATCTCTTCGCTTGCAACGCGTTGGGTGAGCTTTGCGGCAAACTCGAATGCTTCCTTGGAAGTCATCTTGACCACATCGATTTCACCCATGATGGCGACGAAATCGGTAGCCGCCGCCTTGTACCGGTTCACTTTCTTGTCGCGTGCCCGCTTATCGAGACCAAGAAACTTGTCGCCGGACAGTTCAACGAACCGGTCAAACAGTTGGAGCATGTTCAGGGCGGGTGGTTCGACCGCACCGCCGATTGCCGCGATTTCGGCAATGTCGGGATTCTTGATCTTCGCTAATGCCTCGATACCGCCGCTCATCATCGCGACGTAGTCTTGCAGCGATGCCGCTTCGTATGCTTCGGCGGTGTGACACTCAACCCCGATTGAGGCGCCCTTTTGCCGGATTAGCGGCATGGTGAGCGGAGCCGAGTCGGAAATCTCGTCAGCCTTAAACAGCCTTTTGTAGTGGTTGAGAAGGGAAGCGGCTTTGATAATCGCTTCCACCCTGTCTGTTGTTTCCAAGGTTACCCAAAATTCTCCTTTGCCGAACTTCGCGCGTTTGGCTTTGGGAACTGTAACGCGAAAGCTGTATTTTCCGTTCTTTCTCGGAACGACGTAATCAAGGCTCATAACGAATTGCCATTGGTCAAATTGAAGTTGTGTTAGAATAGACCTTTATGCATTGAAGGCAGAATTGAAGTCAAGAAGTATTTTCGAAAGCCGTGGATATTCTTGAAAGTTGTTTTGAAAACAAATTCTCTATTCTTGCCAAAGCGCAAGAGTGGAATAATTTCCCAAGGGGGCGCCGTTTCGCCGCTTGTGCAGGGGCAAAAACGTAGCAAAGCGTAGCCGAAAAACGTAGCAAAACAGCCGTTTTCGGACCTAAGTCATTGATTTTATTGATCATTAGTGGCGCACCCGACAGGATTCGAACCTGTGACCTTTGGAATCGGAATCCAACACTCTATCCAGCTGAGCTACGGGTGCATCCGTTTGGCGGCAGGGCCGCCGAAGCAGGCTGTGAGCGGTTCTTAGCCTAGCTTGCGCGCCGCTTCAATGGTGATTGACGGGGTTTGCAGCGGAAATTTGCGTTTGGTGTCTGCAGGAGGCGGCTTTTGCGAAGAAAATGCCGCGTCCGTCGACGCGGCATTGACGGGGTTTGTACCGCCTCACGCCATCTGCATGGCGCCGGGGCCGGGGATGGCCTTGGGGGGCACCTTGCCCATGATAATCATGCCGAGCACCTCGTCCTTGGTCACGTCCTCGGTGCGGGCGTGGCCGACGACCTGGCCGTTCTTCATGACGGAGACGCGATCGGCGAGGTCGAAGACGTCGTGGATGTCGTGGCTGATCAGGAAGATGCCGATGCCCTCGCGCTTCAATTGCTTGATGAGCTCGCCGACCTGCGCGGTTTCCTGCGGACCAAGTGCCGCGGTCGGCTCGTCCATGATCAGGATGCGGGCGTCGAAGAGGATGGCGCGGGCGATCGCCACCGATTGCCGCTGACCGCCGGAAAGCGCCTTCACCGGTTCCTTGAAGCGCTGGAAGTTGGGGTTGAGACGGCCCATCACTTCGCGGGCCTTGGCTTCCATCGCCACGTCGTCCAGCGTGCCCCAGGGGGTGCGCAGTTCGCGGCCGAGATAGAGATTGGCGGCAGCGTCGACGTTGTCGGCGACGGCGAGCGTCTGATAGATCGTCTCGATGCCGTATTTCTTGGCGTCGCGCGGATTGTTGATCTCGGCCGGTTCGCCGTTGATCAGGATCTCGCCGGCATCGCGCTTGTAGGCGCCGGAGAGAATCTTGATGAGCGTCGACTTGCCGGCGCCGTTATGGCCGAGGAGGGCGACCACCTCGCCCGGATAGAGGTCGACGGAGGCATCGTCCACCGCATGGATGCCGCCGAAGGAGATGGAAATGTTCTTCATTTCCACGAGCGGAGTGCGTTGTTCAGTCATGTTCGAACTCCTGATTATTTTGCGCGGGCGCGGTAGACGGTGTCGAGCCAGACGGCGGTGACGAGCACGACGCCGACGACGATCCGCTGGAAGGGCGTATCGATTCCCAGAAGGACCATGCCCGACTGCAGGGATTGCATGACGAGCGCGCCGATCATCGCGCCGGCGATGGTGCCGACGCCGCCGGCGAGCGAGGTCCCGCCGATGACGGCGGCAGCGATCGTATAGAGCTCGTCGAGTTCGCCCTGGGCATTGGTCGCCGCGTTGAGGCGCGCCGTCGAGATGGCCGCCGCAATGGCGCAGAGCACGCCCATCAGCGTGAAGATCTTGACGGTGACCCAGCGCGTCTTGATGCCGGCGAGCTCGGCCGCTTCGGGGTTGCCGCCGAGCGCGAAGACGTAGCGGCCGAAGCGAAGGCGGGTGGCGATGAAGGTCATGACGATACCGACGACAATCGCGACCAGAACGGGAATGGCGATGCCGTGCGAGATCTGCAGGCCGCCGTCCGGCCAGGCGATGCCGTTCGCATCGGCATATCTGCGGGCGATATTCACCGGCCAGTAATAATGGTTGGCCACGGCCACGGCGCCAAGCACCAGAGCGCAGCCGAGGATCGCCAGGAAATACTCGGCCCAGACGGGGCGCAGCGGGAAGCCGAAGCGCTTGCGCTGCTTGCGCGAATTCAAAATGGCGCCGACGATGGCGAAACAGGCGAGAAAGCCGACGATCCAGCTGGCCGTCGCGCCAATCGAGCCCTCGGTGCCGCCGCCCATGAGACGGAAGGTGGCGTCCATCGGGGCAACCGTCTGGCCGCTTGTCACGAACCAGGTGGCGCCGCGCCAGACCAGCAGGCCGCCGAGCGTCACGATGAAGGCGGGAACGTTGAGGAAGGCGACGATCGAACCGTGAAGCGCGCCGATGGCGCCGCCGACCGCGATGCCGCAGGCAAGGGTGATCGCCCAGATGGCGGGATGGCCGAGCCCGAGATATTGCGGCAGGACCTGCGCCTGCAGGACGCCCATGATCATGCCGCAGAAGCCGAGCACCGAGCCGACCGAGAGGTCGATGTTGCGGGTGACGATGACCAGCACCATGCCGGTCGCCATGACGGCGACGGACGAGGTCTGGACGGTCAGGTTCCACAGGTTGCGCGGTTTCAGGAACAGGCCGTCGAACAGTCCGCCGGTCATCACCTGGAAACCGAGCCATATGATGACCAACGCGCCGACCATGCCGAGCAGGCGGGTATCGATTTCGGTGGCACGGAAGAAGCGTTTCACCGGGTTTTCGTCCGTCGTGCGGGCGCGGCCGGCTTGCGTGCCCGGTATCTGATCGGCCCCTGTCTGGTTGGCTTTTGTGATGTCGGCCATGGCCATGCCATCCCCCACTTATCTGTCGATGTCGTTCGGTCCGCTTCGCACCTTGCAAGAGCGCCGCAACGGTGTGCGTTGCGGCGCTCTTGAAGACCAGAGATCGGCCATGTCGTTGCGGTTATTTGCAGGCAGCAACGTCGCTCTTGGCGCCCTGGCAGGCTTCTTCCTTGGAAATCCAGCCGGCGTCGATGACGACGTTCAGATTGTCCTTGGTGATCGCCAGCGGCGCGAGAAAGACGGACTTCATGGCGACGCCCTTCGGCCCGCCGTTGAAGGTCTGTACGCCTTCGACTTCGTCCATGGTTTTGCCGCCGGCAAGCGCCACGGCGATTTCGGCTGCCTTCTTGCCGAGCTCACGGGAGTCCTTCCAGACCGAAACCGTCTGCGTGCCGAGCGCCACGCGGTTCAGCGCAGCCTTGTCGGCATCCTGGCCGGAAACCGGAACCGAGCCGGCAAGGCCCTGGGCGTCGAGTGCCGCGATCGCGCCGCCGGCAGTGCCATCGTTGGAGGCCACGACCGCGTCGACCTTGTTGTCGTTGGCGGTCAGGAACTGCTCCATGTTCTTCTGGGCGTTCTCCGGCTTCCAGCCGTCGGTATAGGCTTCGCCGACGTTTTTGATCTTGCCCGCGTCGATCGCCTCCTTCAGGACTTCCAGCTGCCCGGAGAAGAGGAAATCGGCGTTCGGATCGGCGGAGGAGCCTTTGATGAAGACGAAGTTGCCTTCCGGCTTCTGCTTGAATACCTCGCGCGCCTGAAGGCGGCCGACTTCCTTGTTGTCGAAGGTGATGTAGAAGGCGTCGGGATTTTCGATCAGGCGATCATAGCCGACGACCGGAATTCCCTCGGCGGCTGCCTTCTCGATCGCCGGGCCGATTGCGTCGGAGTCCTGCGCAAGCACGATGAGCGCGTTGGCGCCCTGGGCGATCAGCGACTCGATGTCGGTGAGCTGCTTGGCGGCGGAAGACTGTGCGTCGGCCGAGATATATTTGTCGCCGGAAGCTTCGAGCGCGGCCTTAATGGCTGCCTCGTCGGTCTTCCAGCGCTCTTCCTGGAAATTGGACCAGGAAACGCCGATGACCAGATCCTTGGCGATCGCCGCGGAATGCATGGACGTTATGATGGCAGCCCCCGCCAACAGCTTCAAAATGGATTTCATCCTATCCTCCCAAATGGCCCGGCCGCGCGCACGAACCTCCCGCACGCATCCCCGACGAGCCTCCAGATGCTGTCGCTATCGCGTCGCCGCGTTTTTTCTCGACAGTCGAGAAAATAAATGTCAGAGTTTCCGCAAGCTGTCAACAAGGCCGCCGCAGCGTGTGAATCATTGCCGCAGCAGCTTGAAATCACTGCGTAAATGACGAATGCGCCTTGTCCTGTAGGCCGCCAAATGCTTTGGGAAGGGCATGTCTTCGAGGGACCCGCTACCGCTGATGCATGTTTCACTTGATCGCACAGGTTCAGGGATTGAACATGCGGCACCCTGAAGAGCGACAGCGCCCTTTGAGCGCCTCGTCCGGCGCGCGGCGCTGCAAGGGTAAACGATGCTGACCAAATCCAGCACCGAGCTTGTGCGTCAGCAGAACAGCGCCCTGGTTCTCTCGGCGCTCCGCCGTAAAGGATCACTCTCCCATACGGAGATTGCGGCACAGACGGGTCTTGCCTCGGCGACGATCTCCGTCATCACCGCTGAGTTGGAGCGGTCGGGGATCATCGCCAAGACCGAGCAGCACGTCCAGGTCGGCCGAGGCCGCCCGCGGGTTCTCTTCGAGCCGAGACGCGGCTGCGGCTACGTGATCGTCGTGCGCATTTCCTCCGACGTCGTGCAATATTCGCTTGCGGACTATGGCGGCATCCTGCTCGACCGTTTCGAGGATCCGCGCAGCCACGACCTTCGCGGCACCGCCGTTTTCGGGGAGGTTCTGGCAGCAGCGCTCGAACGCCTGCTCGTCCGCTCGAATATCTCGAAGGACGAGGTGCTTGCCATTTCGATCAGCAGCAAGGGGCTCGTGGCCGGCGACGGCGCGCGGCTCATCTGGTCGCCGGTTTTCGGCAGCGAGCAACTCGACTTCGTGGAACTACTCCGGCCCGCCTGGCGCGCGAGGATCATGCTCAGCAACGAGTCGCTGCTGGTGGCGCACGCCCTCGCGGTAAGGGAAGAGGAAAGCGAGAGCGGCTTCCATGCGCTTGCGGCCGTTTCGCTCGGCCACAGCATCGGCCTCGGGCTTGCCAGAAGGGGCAGGTCCGGCGAGCTCGATGTCTCGGCGCCGAATTTCGGTCATATGCTGCATCAGCCGTCCGCGGGGCTTTGCCGCTGCGGCAGCTATGGCTGCATCGAGGCGGCAGCGGGCTTCTACGGGATACTGCGCACGGCTTTCGAGGTGCCCTCCGACACCATACCGGCGAAGTTCGTTCCGCCTTCGGAGATGGACAAGATCGCCGCGAGCACGCGCCAGGGGAACCGGATGGCCGGCTATGCCTTCCGCCAGGCCGGCTTGGCGCTCGGCAACGGCATTTCGCGGATGCTCAGTCTCTATGAGCCGATGCCGATCTTCGTGACGGGGCCGGGCACGCGCTATTTCGATCTTCTGGAGAAGGGACTGGAGGAGGGTCTCGCGCAATCACTGCAGGTCCGCCTGCAGGGCATGCCGCAGATAAGGGTGGTCCCGGACGAGCAGCGGCTCGTTTTCGACGGTCATATCGATCGGGCGCTCGGCGCGATCGACGGCGACATTGCAGCAGCAGGACATCCGTGAGGCGGCGGGTCTGCCGGGTCGGCGTCGCAGAATTCCGGCAGACGCGAGTGCTGCGCAGTCTTCAATTTACGGTTATTTAGAGTCTCGTTGCCAAGCTGTCTTCGGCTTGGGGGACGGCGATGTTTTCAGTGATTGCATGCATACGCGATGATCATGACTGGCGCCTGATCGTGGTGGCGACGGTCGTCTGTCTGGCCGGCAGCGTCGCGACGATGCTGCTTCTCGAGCGCGCCCGGCGCAGCGCAGGCAGTCAGCGGCGCCTCTGGATTGCAGTCTGCGCCTTTGCCTGCGGCATCGGCGTATGGTCGACGCATTTCATCGCGATGCTCGCCTATGACGGGGGAATCCCCATCGCCTACGGGGCCGGAGGCACGAGCTTTTCCATTGCGGTCGCGATCGCGACGTCCTGGGTTGCCTTCTCGGTCGGCCTGGCCGGAGGCTCTCGCCATGCTCCGGCCGTGGGCGGTTTGCTGCTCGGGCTCGGAATCGCCGCCATGCACGTGACCGGCATGCGTGCCATAGAGGTGCAGGGACGGGTCGCATTCGATCCGGAAACGAGTTTCGCCGCCGTTCTTCTCGGCACGTCGATCGCCGCGCTCGCCTTGCATGCGTTCCAGGCGCTGCGCGGCGTGCGCGGGCTCGCCGCATCCATCCTGCTCCTGGTGGTGGCGATATGCGTCCTGCACTTCACGTCGATGAGCGGCGTCGTCCTGATCCCCGACCCGAGCGTCGCCGCAACGGACGTCTTCGATCCGTTCTGGCTCGCGGGGGGCGTCATCGCCGCATCAACCACGCTCATTCTTACGGCCTTCGGCGCTCTCTTCGTCGACAGGCACCTGACGGACCTCAAGGGACTCGCCAACGCCTCGCTGGAGGGCATGGTGATCCTTCGCGGCGGCGAGGTCATCGAAGTTAACGAACGGTTCGCCACGCTCTGTGGTCGAAAGCCCGCCGAGCTCATCGGCAGGCAACGGCGGGAGCTGTTCGCGGAAGCGCCCGGAAGACGGAGCCCGCACGACCTTGGCGCCGGAGAGGGGGCAAGCGAGGGAGAGCTCCTTCACGCGGACGGCGGATACGTGCCCGTCGAAAGGGTCTGCCGAACGATCGAATACAAGGGCCGGCAATGCGACGTGATCTTCGTGCGGGATCTGACGGCGCGCAAGGATGCCGAACGGACGATCGAACACCTCGCTCACCACGATGCGCTGACGGATCTTTCCAATCGAAGCTCCTTTGACCGCCGCCTGAAACAGGCCCTGGCCGCCGCCGTCCACCACAATGAAGCGCTGGCGGTCCTGTGTCTCGACCTCGATCGCTTCAAGGCCGTGAACGACATTTTCGGCCACGGGGAAGGCGACCGTATCCTCAGGAAGGTGGCCGATATCCTCCGGGCGGCGGCAGGAGAGGCCGACACGATCGCGCGACTGGGCGGCGACGAGTTCGCCATCGTCCAGAGCGGAGCGGCGCAGCCGGAGGCCGCGCGACTCCTGGCGGACCGTATCCTCAAGCTCTTTTCGGAAGAGATGGATACGCGGCGCGATCCGATGGCGGTGGGGGTCAGCATCGGCGTAGCGATCTGTCCGGGCGACGGGACCACCGCGGAGCGGCTCTACGGCAATGCCGATACGGCGCTCTATCGGGCTAAGCAGACCGGCAAGGGCATCGCCTGCTTCTTCGACGCCGAAATGGACGAAGCCGTGCGCACGCGCCGGCAGATCGAGAACGATTTGAGGCATGCGGTCGTCAGGCGGCAGCTCTTCCTCGAATATCAGCCGCTTGTAGATGTGCGGGACGACCGGATCGTCGGTTACGAGGCGCTGTTGCGCTGGCGCCATCCCGATCGCGGTCTCGTCGGCCCGAATGTGTTCATTCCGATTGCCGAAGAGAGCGGCTCGATCATTCAGATCGGCGAATGGGTGCTGGAAGAGGCCTGCATGGAGGCGGTGCGCTGGCACCAGCGGCTGCCGGTCTCGGTCAATGTCTCACCGGTGCAATTCCTCCTCCCGAACCTTTTCGACCGGATCGAATCCACACTGCTGCGGACGGGGCTGGAGCCGAGGCGGCTCGAACTGGAAATCACCGAAGCCGCGCTGATGCATAACCGCGACGACGTCCTCGCAACTCTCGTCCGGCTGCGCCTCCTTGGCGTCAGGATCGTGATGGACGACTTCGGCACCGGGCACTCCTCGCTCAGCAATCTCCAGACGTTTCCATTCGACAAGCTCAAGATCGACTGCAGCTTCACCGCCTCGCTCGACAAGGACCCGGCAGCCCATGCCATAATCCGCGCGATCATCGCGCTCGGCCACAGCCTCAACCTTCCGGTCGTCACCGAAGGCGTCGAAACGGAGCGGCAGAGACAGATCATCGTCGACGAGGGTTGCCGGCATATCCAGGGCTTTCTGACCGGCCGACCCGGGCTGGCACCGAGCGTGGACGCGGCCTCATCATCCTCCACGGTGCCGCATCGGATGGGAGCCTGAAGCGCGATGAGACGAAAAAAGGCCGGACACTGCCCGGCCTGTCTTTTCAATAGGGCGGCAGTCGTCAGGCTATGCTGATCTGGCGCTTTTCCTCAACGGAGCGGACCGCCGCATCGGCGAGCGCCAGCGCGGCAAGGCCGTCCTTGCCCGACGGGGCGATCTCGGCGCCTTTTTCTATTGCGGCGATGAAGCTTTCGATCTCGTTGGCGTAGGCTTCCGTGTAGCGCGTCATGAAGAAATCGTGCAGCGGCGGGCGCGTGTAGCCTTCGCCGGTCGCGATCTCGATCGAAACGGGGCGCTGGTTTTCAGCGGCGACGGCGCCCTTGGAGCCGTGAACCTCGATACGCTGGTCGTAACCATAGGTGGCGCGGCGCGAGTTCGAGATAATCGCCTGCTTGCCGGATGCCGTCTGCAGGATGACCGAGACGCTGTCATGGTCGCCGGCTTCGCCGATCGCCTTGTCGACGAGCACGGCCGCAGTCGCGGTGACGGAAACGGGCTCCTCGCCCAGCAGAAAACGCGCCATGTCGAAATCATGGATTGTCATGTCCCGGAAGATCCCGCCCGAACGCTTGATGTAGTCGACCGGCGGCGCACCGGGATCGCGCGAGGTGATCGTCACCATCTCGACCTCGCCGATGCGCCCGTCGTCGATCGCCTTGCGTACGGCCATGAAATGCGGGTCGAAACGACGGTTGAAGCCGACCATCAGCTTGGCCTTGGTCTCGGATACGACCTTCAGGCAGCCCCTGACGCGCTCGACGTCGAGATCGATCGGCTTTTCGCAGAAGATTGCCTTGCCGGCACGGGCGAAGCGCTCGATCAGATCGGCATGGGTATCCGTCGGCGTGCAGATCACCACGGCGTCGATGTCGCCGGCGGCCTCGATCGCATCGATCGTCCGGACTTCGCAGCCATAGGCGCCGGCGATCGCTTCCGCGGCGGCCGGAAAGGCATCCGCCACCGCGACGAGGCGGGCATCGGCATTGCCGCTGACGGCTTTCGCATGAACCTTGCCGATACGCCCGGCGCCCAGAAGACCAAATCTCACTGTCATCATTGTCGTCCTTGAATTCCGGTGCGCGACCGGGTTGGCACACGATGATTGACGCTCATCGCGCAAAGGCGTCGCGGGCCATCCGCGGAGGAACTGGAATGAAACGGCCAATTATTGCCTATGCGGAATATTTATTCCAATCGGCTTGGCGCCGTCAAGTATCAACCGCGGTCGGTTCACTGGTCCGGCCCAAATCCTCGCCCCGGCCCTGATCGAGCAAAAGAGGCGCGGCCGGGCGAGGCCGGCTTTTGGCGATTACGGGCGGCCCGTTGCCGAGCCGCTCACGCCGGTGTCTCCCAAGGATTGATCAGTGACGCGCCCGTGTCTTCAAAATCCTTGACGTTGCGCGTGACGAGGATCAGATCGTGGACGATCGCGGTCGCGGCGAGGAGCCCGTCAATATCGCCACGCGACCGAATCGTGGCGATGCGGCCCCATTCGACGGCGATCTGGTCGGTCACCGGAAGGATGCGGTCGCCATGGTCGTGGCGCAGCTTGCGCAGCCATTCGGTGAGGTGAGCGGCAGCCTTCGGATCCGACTTCTGTTTCAGTGCGATGCCGCGCATGATCTCGCCAAGGGTCAGTGCACTCAGATGGATGCTGAGCGGATCGACGGAACGCAACCAGGACAGCGCCTGCGGCGTGCCGCGTCGCGCCTCCGAAACGATGTTGGTGTCAACCAGATACATCAGAAGGCCACGCCGCGACTCGGCGTTTTGGCGCGCGCTTCGATGGCATCGGCGAGCTCGTCGTCCCAAGGGGGACCGCCAAGCAGATCGTCGACCAGGGTCGGCCGGCCGGCGCGCAGAGCGTCATAGTCGTGGGCGGACAGCACCACGGCCGTGCGCTCGCCACGCAGCGTGACGATCTGCGGCCCTTCGTTGCGCGCCTTCTGCACCACTTTCGAGAAGTGGTTCTTCGCGTCCTGCAGCTGCCAATCCATTATTTTGCTCCGACCTAGCTAGCCTGTCTAGCTTATAGGCCTGTTTGCCAACGATTTGAAGTGCCGCTCTGTTGCGAGCAGCGGAAATGCGGAAATCGTCCGCTTCGTTCTGCGCCGCCGAACGGCAGATCTCTGCGCGCTTTTGCTGCATTTGCTCTCATTGCGGAAATGTGCAGTAGATGAATTCGATATCAAGTCTCCCAAAGGAACCAGGATGATCAAATTCATCGATCCGGATCACCCCTTCTATCGTCCCTTGTGGATCCGGCTGCTGATCATCGTGTTCTGCGCCGTGTGGACGGCGGTGGAATTCTACGGCGGGCAGGTGATGTGGGGGACGATCTTTATGGTCGTGACCGCCTATGCGGGCGCGTCCCTTCTCCTCTTTTACCGGCCGAAGGAGGAGAGCCAGAGCAAAGGCGAAGCCGCCGGCGACACCACCGACGGAACGAACTGACGCTTATCCAGTCACCTTCCGCCCTTCGATCCGCCTCAAAGCCTCGTCGATGAGCATGTTAGCAAGCTTCATGCGCAAGGTCGCATTGAGCCGCGCTTCCACCGGCAGCCTGTCGGGATGGTTCGCCGCGGCGAAACGCCTCCGCTTGGCGGCGAGCGTCAGCGCGGTTTCCGTTTCGCCCAGCGAGAGCTCGGAGGCGACCTCCGCAAGGCCTGTGCGCTTCAGATGATCGGGCATGGAGAACGGTTCGGATCGTTCCTCCGCCGCCACTGCGCGATAGGCCTGCTCCACCGCGCTGCGGGATGCCCAGGTGTGGGCCGCGTTTTCGGCAACGAAGCCCGGCGCCGCGCCGATGGCGGTGCCCCGCCATCCGTCGCTGGCCTCGTCCGACAGCCCGTCGTCCTGCTCGGCCTTGAGGCGCTCGAGCACCGAGTGGAATACCGACATGCCGAACATCAAGTCTCTCCGGGCAGGCACTGAGTTGGCCGGAGCTTGCGATATCAAGATTATGCGGACCTGATCACGCCCTGCTCTGCTTCAGGATCAGATCGTAAAGCAGCTTTGCGCTCGGGGGGAGGGCCCGGCCTTCGGCGGTGATCAGCCCATAGGGTTTGATGCGGATCGCAAATTCGGTCGGCAAAATCCGGATCTCGCCGGCTTCCGTGCCGTTGCCCGCGACCAGCCTGGCGACGTCGAGCGCAACGGGAGCGATCGCATTGGTGTTCCGCACGATCGACAGCGTCAGGATGGTCGATGAAGTATTGATGACCGTCGCCGGAAGCCGGACGCCGGCGGAAGCGAAACTGTCTTCGACCGCGCGTCGAAGCAGTGTACCGGGCGGCTGGAACACCCAGTCGTAGCCCGGGAGGTCGTGGGCGCTGGCTGACGCCTTGTCCAACAGCGGGTGGCCCTCCCGGACGATGAGGCAGACCTCCTCGAAACCGATTTCGACCAGGTTGAACAGCCGCGGATTGAGGTCGTCGGGGATCCGCCCGACGATGAAATCGTGCCGCGCCGCCAGAAGCTCCCGCGTCAGCACGTTGCTGTTGTCGATCTGAACGTTGATCTCGATGCCGGGATAGGCCGTCGACACCTGGCGGATCGCCGGCACTGCGAGATTGAGCCCCGGGCCGGTGACCGATCCGAGCGAAACCGACCCGCCGCTGCCGGTCTTCAGCTCGTTGATCTCGCGCGCAGCCTCGCGCAACTCGAGGAAGATGGTGCGGGCCCGGCGTGCCAGGGCCTCGCCGTAGCGGGTCAGTTCGACGCCGCGCGCCACGCGCTCGCATATCGGCGCCTTCACGATCGCTTCGATCTCCGCGAGCATGCGTGAGGCTGCCGGCTGCGAAATCCCAAGCGAGTCGGCCGCGGCGCTGATGCGCCGATGGTCGTCGATCGCCAGGATGAGCCGCAAGTGGTTGATCTTCAAGCCGGAGCGGAAAAGCCCCGTCTCCAGCAGTTCTCCCGTAAGCCCGGCTGCATTCTGCCTGCCATCGAGCATCGCATTGGGTTCCGTTTTCAAGAGTTTCAAAAATCACACTCTTTTAGAGCGATATATCAATTTTGGTATGCACGCAAAGCGATATTGTATTTGACAGTTATGGCAATTGATTCCAGTTTCCCAGCATATGCGCCAGCGCATGCGGGAGTATGATAAGACGGGGAGGGCTTCCTTTATCTTGAACCACCGCCGGGGGTCACGCTCGCGACGGTGGTCGCTGCGCATAGACGGAGGCCCCGTGCCTGCCGGTTCAACACTCAGGGAGAGATCTGATGAAATTCTTTACTTCGCTTCTCGCGGCTGCGGCGATCACGGTCGCCGGCTTCGCCGCGCCGGCAGTCGCCCAGGAAAAGGGCATGGTCGGCATCTCCATGCCGACCAAGACGTCGACGCGCTGGATCTCCGACGGCGAGACCATGGAGAAGCTGTTCAAGGAAGCCGGCTATACGCCGGACCTGCAGTTCGCCGACGATGACATTCCGAACCAGTTGGCGCAAATCGAGAACATGGTGACCAAGGGCGCGAAGGTTCTCGTCATCGGCGCCATCGACGGCACGACGCTTTCCGACATTCTGCAGAAGGCGGCCGATGCCGGCGTCAAGGTCATCGCCTATGACCGCCTGATCCGCGATTCCGGCAATGTCGACTATTACGCCACCTTCGACAACTTCCAGGTCGGCGTGCTGCAGGCGACCTCGCTCGTCGAAGGCCTGAAACTCGACAGTGCCACCGAGCCGAAGAACATCGAACTTTTCGGCGGCTCGCCGGACGACAACAACGCCTTCTTCTTCTACGACGGCGCGATGTCCGTTCTGCAGCCTCTGATCGACAGCGGCAAGATCGTCGTCAAGTCCGGCCAGATGGGCATGGATCAGGTCGGCACGCTGCGCTGGGATGGCGCCGTGGCCCAGGCCCGCATGGAAAATCTTCTGTCGTCCGCCTATACGGACGCGAAGGTCGATGGCGTTCTGTCGCCCTATGACGGTCTGTCGATCGGCATCATTTCGGCTCTGAAGGGCGTCGGTTACGGCTCCGGCGACATGCCGATGCCGATCGTCACCGGTCAGGACGCCGAACTGCCGTCGGTCAAGTCGATCCTCGCCGGCGAACAGTATTCCACGGTCTTCAAGGACACCCGAGAACTCGCCAAGGTCACCGTCAACATGGTCAACGCGATCATGGATGGCAAGGAGCCGGAGGTCAACGACACGAAGACCTACGAAAACGGCGTCAAGGTCGTTCCGTCCTATCTCCTGAAGCCCGTTTCCGTCGACAAGTCCAATGCCAAGGAGGTTCTCGTCGGTTCCGGCTACTACACGGAAGATCAGCTCAACAACTGATGCGGCGAACCGGGAGGGTGCGCGACACGCTCGCGCACCCTCTTAATCCAGGCGGCATGCGTCTCGTCGCAATGTCGCTGTAGCACTTTGGCCCGCCGCGTGGTTTTATTTCGTATCGGAGCCGGTCGAAAGAACCGCGCAGCACGGGAGAGCGCCTGCAGTCTCTCCGACTGCAGCTGGAATGGCTGAGTATGGACAATATCATTCTTGAAATGCGGGGCATCACGAAGACGTTTCCGGGCGTCAAGGCCCTGGACAATGTCTCGTTCAAGGTCCGCGAAGGCGAGATCCACGCGCTTGTCGGGGAAAACGGCGCCGGCAAGTCGACCTTGATGAAGGTGCTGAGCGGCGTCTATCCGGCCGGTACCTATGAGGGCGAGATCCATTACGACGGCGAGCCTCGCCGGTTCAGCACGATCTCGGACAGCGAAGAGCTCGGCATCATCATCATCCATCAGGAACTGGCGCTCGTTCCGCTGCTTTCGATCGCCGAGAACATCTTTCTCGGCAACGAGGTGGCCGAAAAGGGCGTCATTCACTGGCCGCAGACCTTTGCCCGCACCCAGGAACTCCTGAAGAAAGTGGGCCTGAACGAGTCTCCCACGACGCTGATCACCGACATCGGCGTCGGCAAGCAGCAGCTGGTGGAAATTGCCAAGGCGCTTTCGAAGAAGGTCCGCCTGCTGATCCTCGACGAGCCGACCGCATCCCTCAACGAAAACGACTCCGACGCGCTTTTGAAGCTGCTTATGGAGTTCCGCAGCCAGGGCATGACGTCGATCATCATCTCTCACAAGCTCAACGAGATTAAGAAGGTTGCCGATCAGATCACCATCCTGCGCGACGGCGGAACGGTAGAGACGCTCGACTGTCATAAGGAAGACATCAGCGAGGACCGGATCATCAACGGCATGGTCGGCCGGGCCATGGAAGACCGCTATCCGCCGCGCGAACCGAAGATCGGCGACACGCTGCTCGAGGTGAAGAACTGGAACGTCTATCATCAGCATCACCGCGACCGGCAGTTTCTGCACGACGTCAGCTTCAAGGTCCGCGCCGGCGAGGTCGTCGGCATCGCCGGACTGATGGGCGCCGGACGCACCGAGACGGCGATGAGCCTCTTCGGCAAGTCCTGGGGCCACAAGATCACCGGCGAGGTGACGATGCATGGCCGGCGGGTGGACGTGAGCACGATTCCCAAGGCCATCAAGGCCGGTCTTGCCTATGTAACGGAGGACCGCAAGCAGCTCGGTCTCGTGCTGATCAACAACATCATGCACAACACCACGCTCGCCAACCTGCACGCGGTCGCATCGAACGGCGTCATCGACGAGCGCAAGGAACGCAAGGTCGCCGCCGAGTATCGCTCGAAGCTCCGCATCCGTTCCCATTCGATCTATCAGGAGACGGTCAACCTCTCCGGCGGGAACCAGCAGAAGGTCGTCCTGTCCAAGTGGCTGTTCACCAACCCCGAAGTCCTCATACTCGATGAGCCGACGCGCGGTATCGATATCGGCGCGAAGTATGAGATCTACACCATCATCAACCAGCTCGCGGCCGAGGGCAAAGGCATCCTGATGATCTCGTCGGAGATGCCGGAGCTGCTCGGGACCTGCGATCGCATCTATGTCATGAACGAGGGGCGCATTGTGGCCGAGCTTTCCAAGGAGGAAGCAAGCCAGGAATCGATCATGCGCGCCATCATGCGTTCAGGGGAGAAACACTAATGGTCGCCGATACGAGCACCGAAACCACCAAACCGTCGATCGGTGACTACCTCAGGAACAACATTCGCGAATACGGCCTGCTGGTCGCGCTCGTCATAATCATGCTGTTCTTCCAGTTCGTCACCAACGGCGTCCTCTTCAGGCCCGTCAACATCACGAACCTGGTGCTGCAGAACTCGTTCATCGTCATCATGGCGCTGGGCATGCTGTTGATCATCGTTGCCGGGCACATCGATCTGTCGGTCGGCTCCATCGTGGCCTTCATCGGCGCGATTTCGGCGATCATGCTCGTCAAATGGGGCTTGCCTGCCTTCGTGGTCATTCCCGCCTGCCTGATCGTCGGCGGCATCATGGGCGCGGCGCAGGGCTACTGGGTCGCCTATCAGAAGATCCCGGCCTTCATCGTCACGCTGGCCGGCATGCTGGTGTTCCGGGGAATGACCTATGTGGTCCTCGGCGGCCGCCCGATCGGACCGTTTCCGAAGGACTTCCAGATTCTCTCGACGGGATTCGTTCCCGACTTCCTTTATTTCCTCAACCCGAGCCCGGAGACGATCAAGAACATGGTCGCGCTGGTCGCCGTGCTGTTGCTCGTCGGCTATGCGGTCTTTGCCGGGATTCGCAACCGCCGGATCAACGACCAGCACGGCACGGAGAACGAGCCGTTCGCCTTCTTCGCGATCCAGATGGCGGTCATCAGCCTGGTGGCCCTGTTCCTCGGCTTCCAGCTTTCGACCTATCGGGGCCTGCCCAACGTCCTGGTCGTCATGGGCGTGCTGATCGCCGTCTACACCTTCGTCACCACGCGCTCGACGATCGGCCGGCGGATATACGCGATGGGTGGCAACGAGAAGGCGACCAAGCTCTCCGGCATCAATACCGAGCGGCTGACCTTCTACGCCTTCGTGAACATGGGCGCGCTCGCGGCGCTTGCCGGCATGATCATCACCGCGCGTCTGAATTCGGCGACCCCGAAAGCCGGCGTCGGCTTCGAACTCGACGTGATCGCGGCCTGCTTCATCGGCGGGGCGTCCGCCTCGGGTGGCGTCGGCAAGATCACCGGTGCGGTGATCGGCGCTTTCATCATGGGCGTGATGAACAACGGCATGTCCATCATGGGCATCGGCATCGACTACCAGCAATTGATCAAGGGCCTCGTGCTGCTCGCAGCCGTGTTCTTCGACGTTTACAACAAGAACAAGGGCAAGGGCTGACCGGCTTCCGCTCGGCCCCGATGATCGCAACAGAAAAACGCGGCATGTTTGCCGTAACCGGGTGGCGTAAGCCACTCTCGGGCGAAGCGTTGCTTTTCCGCAAGGGAAGGCATCGTGGGAGCCAATTCATCAGGAAGGACAGAACGTGCTGATTTCTCAGGTCAGGAAAGAAGACGGTTCGGTTACCGTCGCCGTGCGGGCCCCGGGCGAGACGGCGCGTGCCGTCAGGGGAGCGGAGAGCGTCTATGCTCTGGCGATGGAAGCGGCCAATAGCGGCAGGAGCCTCAGGGACGTCGTCGACGCCAAGGGCCTTGGCGAAACGATCGATCTCGAGGAAGCCTATTCCCAGGGGCGGCTGCTTTCCCCGATCACGCATCCCGATCCCGCCCATCTGCATCTGACGGGGACCGGGCTCACGCATCTTGGCTCCGCTGCAACCCGCGACGCGATGCACAAGAAGGCGACCGAAGCCGCCGAGGAAACGCTGACCGACTCGATGAAGATGTTCCGCATGGGGCTCGAAGGCGGCAAGCCGAAGTCCGGTGAGAAGGGCGTGCAGCCGGAATGGTTCTACAAGGGCAACGGGACCACGGCTGTGGCCCCCGGCGAGCCGCTCGTGTCTCCGTCCTTTGCGGAGGATGGCGGCGAAGAGCCCGAAATGGCCGGCATCTATGTGATCTCCGACAAGGGCGTCCCCTTCCGGCTCGGCTTTGCGGTTGCCAACGAGTTCTCAGATCACAAGACCGAGCGGGTCAATTATCTGTGGCTCGCACATTCGAAGCTCAGGCAGGCGAGCTTCGGGCCGGAAATCCGCATCGGCGCGGCTCCAGAGGATATTCGCGGGGCATCGCGCATCCTTCGGGGCGGCAAGGTGCTGTGGGAGAAGCCTTTCCTTTCCGGTGAGGCGAACATGTCGCACAGCTTCGCCAATCTCGAATATCACCATTTCAAGTACGGCCTCTTCCGCGCACCGGGAGACATCCACGTCCACATGTTCGGCACGGCGACGCTCTCTTTCGGCGACGGCATCCGCACGGAGGAGGGAGACGTATTCGAGATCGAAGCCAAGGAATTCGGCCTGCCACTGCGCAATCCGCTGGCGATCGCGGCGGAGGAAGAGGTCGCTGTCCACCAGCTCTGACATATCTCCAATGGCAAGCGCGAGGCAGTGACCGCGGCCGCTTGCGGCAAGAAGACAAGGAGGCTGAAGCCCATGACACTTCACCAGAACCTGATCGCCGGCGAATGGGTCGGCGGAGACGGCGTTGCGAACATCAATCCGTCGAACACCGATGATGTCGTCGGCGAATATGCCCGCGCCAGCGCCGAAGACGCGAAAGCCGCGATCGCCGCGGCCAAGGCCGCCTTTCCCGCCTGGTCGCGCTCCGGCATTCTCGAACGCCATGCGATCCTGAAAAAGACCGCCGACGAGATCCTGGCGCGCAAGGACGAGCTCGGGCGCCTCCTCTCGCGAGAAGAGGGCAAGACGCTCGCCGAAGGTATCGGAGAGACGGTGCGCGCCGGCCAGATTTTCGAGTTCTTCGCCGGGGAAACCCTGCGTCTTGCGGGCGAGGTTGTTCCCTCGGTCAGGCCGGGGATCGGCGTCGAGATCACCCGCGAGCCGGTCGGCGTCGTCGGCATCATCACGCCCTGGAACTTCCCGATCGCCATTCCCGCCTGGAAGATCGCTCCGGCTTTGGCTTACGGCAACACCGTCGTCTTCAAGCCGGCAGAGCTGGTGCCGGGCTGTTCTTGGGCGATCGTCGATATCCTCCATCGCGCGGGTCTGCCGAAGGGCGTCCTGAACCTCGTCATGGGCAAGGGTTCCGTCGTCGGCCAGGCAATGCTCGACAGCCCCGACGTCAACGCCATCACCTTCACCGGCTCGACCGCCACCGGGAAGCGGGTGGCCGTCGCTTCGGTCGAACATAACCGCAAGTACCAGCTGGAGATGGGCGGCAAGAACCCGTTCGTCGTGCTCGACGATGCCGATCTGTCCGTCGCCGTGGAAGCGGCGGTCAACTCCGCCTTCTTCTCGACCGGCCAGCGCTGCACCGCCTCCTCACGCATCATCGTTACCGAGGGCATTCACGACCGGTTCGTCGCCGCGATGGGTGAGCGGATCAAGGGTCTCGTCGTCGACGACGCGCTGAAGGCCGGCACCCATATCGGTCCGGTGGTCGATCAGAGCCAGCTCAACCAGGACACCGACTATATCGCCATCGGCAAGCAGGAAGGCGCCAAGCTCGCCTTCGGCGGCGAGGTGATCTCGCGCGACACGCCCGGCTTCTACCTGCAGCCGGCGCTGTTCACCGAGGCGACCAACCAGATGCGCATCTCGCGCGAGGAAATCTTCGGGCCGGTCGCGGCCGTCATCCGCGTCAAGGATTACGACGAGGCGCTCACTGTTGCCAACGACACGCCGTTCGGCCTGTCTTCGGGCATCGCCACCACCAGTCTGAAGCATGCGACGCACTTCAAGCGCAATGCCGAGGCCGGCATGGTGATGGTCAACCTGCCGACGGCGGGCGTCGATTTCCACGTGCCGTTCGGCGGCCGCAAGGCTTCCTCCTACGGCCCGCGCGAGCAGGGCAAATACGCCGCAGAGTTCTACACCAACGTCAAGACAGCCTACACGCTTGCCTGAAGAAACCGGGCGTAAAGCCGGCATGTCCAGCCCGCGCAGGGCGCAAGGAAGGAAGAAATGAAGAAGAAAGCTGAGTGGCCGCGCAAGCTCCGTTCGCAGGAGTGGTTCGGCGGTACTGGCAAGAATGCCATCATGCATCGCTCCTGGATGAAGAACCAGGGGCTTCCCGCCGACACCTTCGACGGGCGGCCGATCATCGGCATCTGCAACACCTGGTCCGAGCTCACGCCCTGCAATGCGCATCTGCGCGACCTCGCCGAGCGTGTGAAGCGCGGGGTTTACGAGGCGGGGGGCTTCCCGGTGGAATTCCCGGTCTTCTCGACCGGTGAAAGCACGTTGCGCCCGACGGCGATGATGTTCCGCAACCTGGCGGCGATGGATGTCGAGGAATCGATCCGCGGCAATCCGGTCGATGGCGTCGTCCTGCTCGGCGGCTGCGACAAGACCACGCCCAGCCTGTTGATGGGTGCGGCCAGCGTCGACATACCGGCGATCGTCGTATCCGGCGGTCCCATGCTCAATGGAAAGTGGCGCGGCAAGGACGTCGGGTCCGGCACGGCGATCTGGCAGTTTTCCGAAATGGTGAAGTCCGGCGAGATGTCGCTGGAGGAGTTCATGGACGCCGAGCAGGGCATGGCCCGTTCCGCGGGAAGCTGTATGACCATGGGCACGGCCTCGACCATGGCGTCGATGGCCGAAGCGCTCGGCATGACGCTTTCGGGCAATGCGGCCATTCCCGCGGTCGATGCGCGCCGCCGGGTGATTTCGCAGCTTACCGGCCGCCGCATCGTCGAGATGGTCAAGGAGGATCTGAAGCCCTCCGACATCCTGACCAAGGAGGCCTTCGAGAACGCCATCCGCGTCAACGGCGCCGTCGGCGGCTCGACCAATGCGGTGCTGCATCTGCTCGCGCTTGCGGGCCGTGTCGGCGTCGATCTTTCGCTGGACGATTGGGACAGGCTCGGCCGCGATGTGCCGACCATCGTTAACCTCCAGCCCTCCGGCAAATATCTGATGGAGGAGTTCTATTATGCCGGCGGTCTGCCGGTCGTGATCAAGGCGGTCGCGGAGATGGGCCTCCTGCACAACGACGCCATCACCGTCAGCGGTGACACGATCTGGAACGACGTCAAGGCCGTCGTGAACTACAACGAGGACGTGATCCTGCCGCGGGAAAAGGCGCTGACGAAATCGGGCGGCATCGCCGTCCTGCGCGGCAATCTGGCGCCGCGCGGCGCTGTTCTGAAACCTTCGGCCGCCTCGCCGCACCTTATGCAGCACAAGGGCCGTGCGGTCGTATTCGAAAGCATCGAGGACTATCACGCACGCATCAACCGTGAGGATCTCGACATCGACGAGACCTGCATCATGGTGCTGAAATATTGCGGTCCCAAGGGCTATCCGGGCATGGCCGAGGTGGGCAATATGGGCCTGCCGCCGAAGGTCCTGAAGAAGGGGATCACCGACATGATCCGCATTTCGGATGCGCGCATGTCGGGTACGGCCTACGGCACCGTCATCCTTCATACCGCGCCGGAAGCTGCGGAAGGCGGACCCCTGGCGCTCGTCGAGAATGGCGACATGATCGAGGTCGACATCCCGAACCGCACGCTGCATCTCCATGTTTCCGACGAGGAACTTGCACGACGCCGTGCGGCCTGGGTATCGCCGGTAAAACCGCTCACGGGCGGCTATGGCGGTCTCTATCTCAAGACCGTGATGCAGGCGGATTCCGGCGCCGATCTGGACTTCCTGGTCGGCGCGCGTGGATCGGTGGTCGAGCGCGACAGCCACTGATGCGATGAACCGCGGCGGAGCGTTCGGGTACGAATCTCCGCCGCAACCAAATCACCGGGCGGGCGGTTGCGTACTGCGCCGCCTCGACAAGTTGTGCGCCTTCCGCCTGTTCGTGAAACTTATTCGCGTGTTCGGAATTATCCTCAATCGGGCAATCGCTTTCCGTTGCAAGAGGAAGTGAACATGCGGAAGAAAGCCTTCGTTCTCTCTGTCGGTCTCATGACGAGTCTGACCTTTATTCCCAGTACTCCCGGCTTTGCCCAAAGCGTCGGAGGCAATGGTGGCCTGAACGTCGGAGTGTCTCTCGGAGGTTCGCGGGGCGTCAACGCCAATGTCGGCGCATCGCTTGGCGCATCCAGAGGTGTCAGCGCCGACGTCGATGCGTCCGTCGGAGGATCGCGCGGGGTCAATACTTCGGCCACGGCATCCGTCGGCGGCAGCCGCGGCATCAGCGCCAATGCCAATGCAAATGCGGGCGGCAGCCGCGGCCTCAACAGCACTGTCAGCGCAAATGTCGGCGGCGGCAACGGCATCGACGCCGATGCGGACGTTTCGCTCGGAGGCAGCCGCGGTCTCAACGCCAATGTGAGTGCGAATGCCGGCGGCGGAAGCGGAGCCGGATTGGATGTTGGCCTCGGTCTTGGCGGCGGCAGCGCGGGCGGCGGAGGTGGTCCCGGCAACGGCGGCAGCGGTGGCAGCGGTGGCGGACCGGGTGCCGGTGGGGGCGCGGGCGGTATAGGCACCCCCGGCCAGACCCCGATCGCAGCTTTCAACGCCATGTCCCCCAACGAGCGGCGCACGGTACTGAAGCGCTGCCGTGATGTCGTCAGTGGCGGCTATGACCGGGGACTGGTCGCTCTTTGCCGGATCCTGCAGTCGACTGCATCGCGGTAAGTGGAGCTGGAGGCCTGCCTGGATCCTTTCCCGCGTTCAATGAAACGTGAAAGGATCCAACCTCTTCCACAACAGAGCATTTCAATGGAAACACTGAAATGCTCTATCCATTTTGATCGACGCACTTGCGGACGGAAAACCCGTTACACACTTCTCCCGGAAGTGCTCTAAGGGCCGCTTCAATTCTGAGCTTGGCTCTGTCCTTGTTGCTCGACCGTCACAGCCACCTTCAGGGTCTCGGTGCCTGTACCGTGCACCAGTCCCGAAACCGGCGAAGCATCGCGGTAACATAGTCCCGAGGCGATGCGGACATAGCGGTCGTCCGGGCAGACCTTGTTGGCGGGATCGAACCCGACCCAGCCAAGGCCGGCAATGTGCACGTCGGCCCAGGCGTGGCTTGCGGTCTGCTGCGGATGATCCTCCATCATGAGATAGCCGGAGACGTAGCGTGCGGGCAGGCCAAGGGTGCGCGCGGCGGAGATCAGGACATGGGCATGATCCTGGCATACGCCCTTGCCGCGCTCCAGTGCCTCCTCGGCGGAGGTCCCGACCTGGGTCTCGCCCGGTTCGTAGCGTACGGTCTCGTGAATGAGCGTCATAAGCGCGTGCATGCGCTCGAGTTCAGTGGCGCCTCCGGCGGCTTTCGCGAGTTCGCGGATACGCTTGCCCGGCTTGGTGAGCGGGGTTTCGCGGGCGTAGAGCCACAGCGGTACATAGGACTGGTGAGCGCCGAATACGCCGGCCCGGTCTTCCGTTTCGACTTCGCCTCTCGCCTCTACGCAAAGGGTCGTTCGATCGGCGTCGACGCTGACGAGATGCGTGCGGTTGCCGAACTGGTCGTCATAGCTCACCTCGATGGCGGCCCCGTCCACCAGCGTCTTCCAGTTCCGCACCGTCTGGCCCGGCAGATTCACCGGCGTGAGGCGCAGTCGCTGCAATGCGTATTGTACCGGTTGGTCGTAATGATACTCGGTCGTGTGGCTGATTTTCAGATACATCTACGCCCCCTGAAGCTCATTGATAGAACCGGTAACCATCTGAGATTTCCTGGCCGAGGCGATTGTTCTGGCTAATGAACTCCTTGAGATATTGGTGTAGCCCCTGATCCATGATTTCCGCGATCGACTGGCTGCGCAGCAAGCCGAGCGTCTGCTCGGCGGTCTCGTGAGCCGCGTGACGCTCGCCGTATTCGCGCGCGAGATAACCGAGATTGGAGACGAGCTTGTCGTAGCAATAGGCCAGCGAGCGCGGCATGCGGCCGTTTGCGATCAGGAAGTCGGCAATATTTGCGGGCCTGAGTTCGGCGTCATAGACCCAGCCATAGGAGCGGTGTGCGGAGACCGAGCGCAGGATCGATTCCCATTGGACGTTGTCCATGGACGATCCGACCGCGGAGACTGCCGGCAGAAGCACGTAATATTTGACGTCGAGGATGCGTGCGGTGTTGTCGGCCCTCTCGATGAAGGTGCCGATGCGAGAGAAGTTGAAGATCTCGTTCCTGAGCATCGTGCCGTGGAAGGCGCCCCGGATAAGCCCGGCCCGCCGCTTGATCGTGTCGATGATCTCCGGCATGTCGGTGGTCTTCGCCCTCCTGGCGAGGATCCCCTTCATTTCGATCCAGCATTCGTTGATCGCTTCCCATGTCTCGCGCGTGAGCGCCGTGCGGACCATGCGGGCGTTGTTGCGCCCAGCCTCGATGCACGACATCACGCTTGACGGGTTGGCGCGGTCACGCAGGAGGAAGTCGATCGCGTCGCTGCTGGTCAATCCTTCGTGGACCTGGTCATAGAGCTCTCGCACGTCCGCGCTTTGCAACACCCCGTCCCAGTCGTCCTCGGCCGCTTCGCTGCGCGTGAGCGACATGCGCAATCCGGCATCGATGAGGCGGGCGCTGTTCTCCGCGCGCTCGATATAGCGGAACATCCAGTAGAGGCCGTTCGCAGTTCTTCCCAGCATGGCCTCAGTCCTCCAGCACCCAGGTATCCTTGGTCCCGCCGCCCTGGCTGGAATTCACCACCAGGGAGCCTTCTTTCAGGGCCACGCGGGTCAGGCCGCCCGGAATAATCTGAACCTTGTCGGAGACGAGCACATAGGGACGCAGATCGACGTGGCGCGGCGCAATGCCCTTTTTGACCATGATGGGCACCGTCGAAAGCGACAATGTCGGCTGGGCGATGTAGTTGCCGGGGCGGGATTTGAGCTTCTCGGCAAAGGCTGCACATTCCTTTTTTGTCGCGGTCGGGCCGACGAGCATGCCATAGCCGCCGGAGCCGTGAACCTCCTTGACGACGAGTTCGGCGAGATGCTCGAGTACGTATTTGAGGCTCTCCGGTTCCGAGCAGCGCCAGGTGGGCACGTTCTCGAGCAGGGGTTTGCGGCCGGTATAGAACTCGACGATTTCCGGCATATAGGAATAGATCGCCTTGTCGTCGGAAATGCCGGTGCCGGGGGCATTGGCGATGGTGATGTTGCCGGCGCGATAGACATCCATGATCCCCGGTATCCCGAGGGCGGAATCCGGGCGGAAGGTGAGGGGGTCCAGGAAATCGTCGTCGACGCGCCGGTAAAGTACGTCGATCGCCTCGTAGCCGCGCGTCGTGCGCATCTTTACCCTGCCGTCGATGACGCGCAGGTCCGAGCCCTCCACCAGTTCGACGCCCATCATATCCGCCAGGAACGCGTGCTCGTAGAAGGCCGAGTTGTAGATGCCGGGCGTGAGGACGGCAACGCGCGGCTTGCCCTCGCAGCCGGCCGGGGCGAGCGAGGAAAGGCTCTGGCGAAGCAGATTGGGATAGTTCTCCACCGGTCGCACGCGGTTCTGGTGAAACAGCTCCGGAAACATCTGCATCATGGTTTCGCGGTTTTCCAGCATATAGCTGACACCGGAGGGCGTGCGGGCATTGTCCTCCAGAACATAGTACTGGTCTTCGCCGGTGCGTACGATGTCGGTACCGACGATGTGGGTGTAGACGCCGCCCGGCGGCCGGAAGCCGATCATCTGCGGGAGGAAGGTGTCGTTCTTCTCGATCAGTTCGCGCGGGATGCGACCGGCGCGGATGATCTCCTGCTTGTGATAGATGTCGTCGAGAAAAGCGTTGAGCGCGATGACGCGCTGTTCGATGCCTTGGGCGAGCCGGCGCCATTCGCGCCCGGAGATGATGCGGGGTATGAGATCGAAGGGGATCAGTTTTTCGGAGGAATCCGCGTGTCCGTAGACTGCGAAGGTGATGCCCGTCTTACGAAAAATCTTTTCGGCTTCCTTCGATTTCGCGATGAGCCGGTTTCTGTCCTGACTGGCATACCATTGATGATAGGTCGAATATGGCTGGCGCGGACTGCTGTCCGCATTGATCATTTCGTCAAATACCAAAGGCGTGATCCCCTTATTTTCGACCATTTGAATACAACGCAGAGTGCAATGCAAGAAGCGTGCACATTTGCGATCGAAGAATTTTGGCGGGTGGCGGCGCGGCCGTTTTCCGCGTTTCCGGGCGAAAACCGGGGCAGGGGCACGCGCAGCCTGGACTTCGGGCTGCGCAGAAAAAACAGGCTGATGCCCGGATTTTAGGCCCATAGGATTCGAGGAGACGCGTTCAGCAGGTTGTGGAGCGGCCGTTCCGATTCGCTGATACTATCGATCAGAAAAATTCCTTTGACCGGGCGCTGTCGCCGCTCTATCGCGGCAGCGGCGATCCTGCTCGGATCGTCCCCTATCCATTTGCTCAGGAAAGATTTCATGCTCGCCCGCCTGGCCCCGGCCATCTTCGTGCTGCTCTGGTCGACAGGCTGGGTCGTTGCAAAATATGCGGCCATCTTCGCCGATCCGCTGACCTTCCTGGCGCTGCGCTATAGCTTCGCCATTCTGCTCTTCATCGGCTTCTGTCTCCTGAGCGGGGCGCGCTGGCCGCGCTCGGCGACGGCGATCGGCCATGCCGTCGTGTCCGGCGTCTTCCTCCACGGCCTCTATCTCGGTGCCGTCTGGTGGGCGATCGGGCAGGGTGTGCCCGCGGCGATCTCCGGCATCATTGCCGGCTTGCAACCCCTGATGACGGCTGCGGCCGCGCCTTGGCTGATCGGCGAGAAGCTGGCGGGCCAGCAGAAGCTGGGCCTTATCCTCGGCTTTTGCGGCATCGCGCTTGCGGTCGCGCCGAAAATGCTGGCGATCGACTCGGCCGCAACGCCGATCCACCTGCTGCCGCTGGCCGTCAACGTTCTCGGCATGGCCGCCGTCACCTACGGGACGCTCTATCAGAAACGGTACCTGCAGACTGGCGACATCCGGTCGATTGCAGCGTTGCAATACGTGGGAGCGCTCCTCGTGACCATCCCTCTGGCGCTCATGCTCGAGGACCTGCGGGTCACCTGGAATATCGAACTTGTCGCGGCGCTCGCCTGGTCGGTGCTGGGCCTCTCGATGGGAGCGATCGCACTCCTGCTCTATCTCATTCGGCGCGGGCAGGTATCGCGCGCGGCATCGCTGATTTATCTGGTGCCGCCGCTCGCCGCCGGCGAGGCGGCTCTGTTCTTCGGAGAAGCGCTGACCTGGCCGATGATCGTCGGCACGGTAATTGCCGTCACAGGGGTCTATCTCACCAACCGCAAGCCGGCCAACGGAACAGCCGCGAGCGACAGCGCAAAGGAAGCGCAGGCGGTTTGACGAACGCGATGACGGGGTGCACTCGAAGCCCTGTCGATCGCACTGCCCGGTATCGTCGGCCGCAACTCATGGTGTGGGCGGTCGAACGGGTCCGGCCGGGTCCGGGTCGGAGGTCATGCAGTGGATCGCTGTCCCGATGATCGGCGGAATGGTATCCTCGACGATCCTCACCTTGGTGGTCATTCCGGCCGTTTATGGCGTCGTGAAGGGCTGGCGGCTGCCCTCACCGGGTGCATCGACGAAAGCCGGCCATTTCAATGCCGCACAACACGCGTACAATGGAGAGCAGCGATGAGAAGAAGAGCGTTTCTGATTTCCGCGGCCGCGACCGCGTCGGTTTGGATGATCGGGCCGGCCTTGGCAGCCGGGCGCGTAATGGTCGTCTACAAGGATCCCAATTGCGGCTGCTGCCATGAGTGGGCCGCGGCGATGAAGGGAGCCGGCTTCCAGGTAAAGATCGAGAACGTCGACGACCTGTCTGCGATCAAGCAGCGCCATGCGATCCCGGATGAGATGCAGGGTTGCCATACCGCCGTGGTCGGCGGTTATTACGTGGAGGGCCACGTGCCGCTCGATGCCGTCGAAAGGCTTCTCGCCGAGCGTCCGGACATTGCCGGCATCGCGGTCCCGGGCATGCCCGTCGGATCGCTGGGCATGGGAGACGACCCGCGCGCATCCTATGACGTGTTCGCGGTGAACAGGGACGGCACCAGCGCGATCTATCAGTCTGTCAGGCCCAAGGGCTGACCGGCGCAGGTGATGCAGGGTGTCGAAACGGCGGGGATCTACCCGCCGTGTCCACGACGCTTGGCGCCTAAGAGCGTTCAATGCATTGAAACATCAAACACTCGAAGTCTTTGACGCTATGCACTTATCCTCGAAGTGCTCTAGCGCTGATGGCCGCGACCGTCGGCACGCTGCGGTCGATTGCCGCCGCCATTGCGTTCGCCGGACTGTTCGCTTCCGCGGCGGCCGGCCTGCTGTGGACCGGGCCGCCCATGGTGCTTCTGCGCCTTGTGATTGCGGTGGCCTTCCGGCCTTCCGTCCGCCGGTCCATGCCCGGCAGCGCGCTGGTCGCGGCGCTCGTGCGAGCGCTCGTCGCGCAGCAGGTCGTCGCCGGCGAATCCGCCCGCTGCCGCCTGGCGCTCCGGCCGATCGCGGCGAGGTCCGCCCTGGCGCTGTCCTGCGCCATTGCCGCGAGGCTGGCCGTTACCGCGAGGCTGACCGTTGCCGCGGCCGCCACGGCCCTTGGAGGGGCGGGCCTGGTCGGCCGGCGCTTCGCCGCTGGCGACAGCGATCTGGATGCCCATCAGCTTTTCGATGTCGCGGAGCAGGCGGATTTCGTCCGGCGCGCAGAAGGCGATCGCGATGCCGTCTCGGCCGTTGCGGGCCGTACGGCCGATACGGTGCACATAGGCGTCGGGCACTTCCGGCAGGTCGTAGTTGTAGACGTGGGTGACGCCCGGAATGTCGATCCCGCGGGCGGCCACGTCCGTCGCCACGAGCACGCGGATCTCACCGTCGCGGAATGCCTTCAGCGCACGCTCCCGCTGACCCTGGCTCTTGTTGCCATGGATCGAGGCGGCCTTGAAGCCGACATGGTCGAGATGCTTCATCAGCTTCTCGGCACCATGCTTGGTGCGGCTGAAAATCAGCGACAGCCCATCGGGATTGGCAGTCAGAGTCTGCTTCAGGATCGTCGTCTTCAGGTCCTTGCCGGGGACGAAATGCACATATTGTTCGACCTTGTCGGCGGCTTTGCCCGGAGGCGAGACTTCGACCTTGACCGGGTCGGTCAGGTATTCGCCGGCAAGCTCGGCAATCAGCTTGGGCATGGTTGCGGAGAAGAGCAGCGTCTGACGGTTCTTCGGCACCAGCTTGGAAATCTTGCGCAGGTCATGGATGAAGCCGAGATCAAGCATCTGGTCGGCCTCGTCGAGAACGAGATAGCGAGCCTGGGTCAGCGTCACCGCCTTGCGCGAAACGAGGTCGAGCAGGCGGCCAGGGGTCGCGACGAGAATGTCGACGCCACGGGCGAGCTGTTCGGTCTGCTTGTTGATCGAAACGCCACCGACGACGAGGCCGATCTTGAGCGGGCTCTTCTTCACGAAAAGCTTCAGGTTGGTCGCGATCTGATTCACCAGTTCGCGCGTGGGGGCAAGCACGAGCGCGCGGATGTTGCGCGGATCGGGGCGTCTGCCATCGGCGACGAGCTTTTCGATCATCGGCAGGCCGAATGCAGCGGTCTTGCCGGTGCCCGTCTGCGCAAGGCCGATCAGGTCATGGTCTTTCAGGACCAGCGGAATGGCTTGAGCCTGGATGGGCGTCGGCTTTTCGAAACCATTGGCGGAGAGTGTCGCCACAATGTGCTCGGAGAGGCCAAGCTCTTTGAAAGTGGTCAATGCATATACCTTTCGGGGCGCCAAACGCTCTCGCCGGAACAGCAGGATGCGGTTCCGGTGTCATCTGGCGTCAAGAACCCCGCGTGAATTGGGAACTTGTGGGTTAATAGAAAATCGTCAGGCGCCTGTGCTGCCGCGGAGGGCGGCGATGTTTCGCGCTTTTCCTTCTTCACGGCTTCGAAGTGATGCCGAGGGCGCGCTCACGCGGCGGCCGGAAGGTGACGCAGGCCTTAGATCGTTGTTTTGCGCCGGAAAGTCAAGCTGCATCTTTTCGCAGCTGCGAAAGCATGCCGTCTCGTCGCGCCGGCAGGCGCGAAACGGCGCCCCCGGGCGAAAGGGCATGACCACACGCCTGCATCCGCGCCATAGCCGGCAAAGAAGCAGCGCGTCACCTATGTTCCCCTTGCAGAAGAAGGGCCTCAGCGTACAATCTAGCCGCTTGACCTCGCCGATTGTCGGCTGCTGACGGGCTGGTGATGCGAGCGGGCCGCGCGACACGGAATGCGCAGATGTTCGGCGGCAAGGAACCTGACGCGGCCTCAGCCGTTCTGTCCGTGTACCTCGCCAACCTATCTGCCATCTACACGGGGAGACAATAGTGCGGAACCGGATCTGGATTTTGACAGCCGATGGAAACACGGCGCGCATCGTGAAGGACGTCAACCTGCTGAAGGATGGCAGGCAGCAGCCGGAGGAGGAGACATTTCAAATCGAGACCAAGCGTCGCCAGGACATCATGGCCGACAAACCCGGACGCAGCCATTCGTCCGTCGGTCACGGCCGTTCGGCGATGGAATATAGCAGCGACCCCGTACGTGAGGAGCAACATCGCTTCGCCGTGGAGATCGCCGGGAAGCTCGAACACTATGCCCACGACCAGGCCTTCGAAAATCTCGTGATTTGCGCGGCACCCAGGACGCTCGGCGACCTGAGGAAGCTGCTCTCGCACCAGGTCAAGGAAAAGACCCTTGCCGAGATCGACCGCAATTGCGTCGCGGTTCCGACCGATCAGTTGATCGCGACGGTCAAGTCCGTAGTCTTCCCCGGATAAGCACGTCCGGATTCGGGCAATCAGGCTTTGTCGCCGCGCAGCATCTCCCGCTTGCCGGCAAAGCCGGGACGACGTTCGACGGTGAAACCCGCCGCCGCCAGGTTGCGGCGGACAAAGCCGGCTGCGGCATAGGTCGCGAAGCTGCCGCCTGAGACGGTCCTGTCGAACACCAGCCGCATGAGTTCTTCCGACCACATGTCCGGATTGCGAGAGGGTGCGAAACCGTCGAGATACCAGGCGTCGAAGTCCGGAGGGGAGGCTGACACGCCGTCGAACGCCGTGCCGATCACCACCGTGAGCCGAACCTCTTCGCTGAATGCGATGTCGACCTGGCCGGCCGGGTTCGTGGGCCAATTGGCAACGAGCGCCTGCCGCTCTTCGTCGATTTCCGGCCAATGCGCCAGCGCCCGGCCGATATCCACGGCTTGCATGGGAAAGCGCTCGAAGGAAACGAAATGGAGGCTCCTGGCCGCGGCCGGCGATTGTTTCCAGCGGCGCCAGGTTTCGCAGAAATTGAGCCCCGTGCCGAAGCCGAGTTCGCCGATCGTGAACGGGCCGCCCGCCTGCCAGCGTTCCGGCAGCCGGTTGCCGGCAAGAAAGACGTGGCCGCATTCGAGCCGCCCGTCGGTGCGGCAATAAAAGTGATCGCCAAATTCCTTCGAATAGGGCATATCGCCCTCGTGCCATTCGAGGTTTTGCCGCGAGGGTGAAGGGCTCTGGCCGGGATCGGTTCCTGTCATGGTGAACCCGATAATTCTCCGGCCCGGGAAGGTCAATCGATGTGCGAAGTTTTGATCGTGGGCGGCGGCGTCATGGGGCTCTGGGCCGCCGTGATGGCCGCCCGCGCCGGGTTCGCGACGCGGCTCCTCGAGCGCAGGCTGATAGGTTCCGGCGCGAGCGGCGGTCTCCTCGGCGCGCTCATGCCGCATATGCCCGACCGGTGGAACGAGAAGAAGCAGTTCCAGTTCGATGCCCTGGTGTCGCTCGAAGGCGAGATTGCCGAGCTTGAAACAGCCACGGGCCTCTCGGCAGGCTATCGTCGCTGCGGCCGTGTCATGCCCCTCGGTAAGCCGCATCTGCGGGAGATCGCCCTTGGTCGCAAGCAGGATGCGGCGCAGAATTGGCATACTCCGGCACGCCCGTTCCATTGGCAAGTCCGCGATGCCGATGCAGTCGGTTGGCCGGCCGCCGATGCGGCGCCCTTCGGTGTCGTCAATGACACGCTGGCAGCCCGGTTGGCGCCGCGCAGCCTGCTTGCGATGCTGCGGGCTGCCTTGGACCAGTTTCCGCATGTCCGATGCGAGGAAGGGGCGGAAGTCGTCTCGCTCGACCCGGCGGTCGGCCGGCTTGCGCTAGCCGACGGGCGCGATTTGACCTTTGAGCGCCTGATCCTCGCCGCGGGCGTCGAAAGCTTCTCCTTCATCGACCGTTTGACCCAGCCGCGGCGGGCGCCGAGCGGCGGTGCGGTCAAAGGACAGGCCGCGCTGCTTCGCGCCGACATCGATCCGGCCTTGCCCATCATCTTTGCCGACGGTCTCTATGTCGTCCCGCATGAAAGCGGCCACGTGGCGGTCGGCAGCACGAGCGAGAACCGGTTCGAGGAACCCTTTTCCACCGATGGCCAGCTCGATGCACTGCTTGCCCGCGCAACGGCTCTTGCACCCGCATTGCGCGGCGCCCCGGTGGTCGAGCGCTGGGCGGGCCTGCGCCCCAGATCTACGGAGCGCGAACCCATGGTCGGCCGTCACCCCGATCACGAACGGGTCTTCGTGCTGACGGGCGGCTTCAAGGTGAGCTTCGGATTGGCGCATGCTCTGGCGCGATCCGTGGTCGACGAGATTGCCGGCCGTCCAGCCGTCGCGCTTCCGGAAACGTTCCACTGTGCGCACCATATCGCGGCATTGCGATAGGCGAGACAGGCTTCACGACTCCGTTATGGCCGGCGCAATTCGTCAATCTGTCACGCAAATCACTTAACACGCCGCCATTGGACCTCGAACGGGATGCGGGCGGAGCGCACGTTTCCCCATTCCGCTTTCACGGACTTCCGGAGCTTGCGCCATGCGCTATGCGATCTGTTTCACCCCGCCGATGGGAGACCCGCTTTCTGCGGCGGCTGCCAGCTGGCTCGGCCGCAGCGTCTATTCCGGGGAGGCCGTGGAACTGCCGTCGATTGCCGGCCTCGCCGTTTCGGAGATGGCCTTCTACACGGCCGTTCCACGCCGCTTCGGCTTTCATGCGATGATCATGGCGCCCTTCCGCCTGAAGCCGGATATGGACGAAGCGCAATTGCTCAAGGCGATGATGCTCTTCACGAGCGGGGAGACGCCGTTTCAAATCGAGCGGCTGGAGGTTGCACGCCTCAGCCAGTGCTGGGGGTTGATGCCGGAGGTGCCCAGCCAGTCGATGCACCTGCTCGCCGCCCGCGTCCTGCAGGCGCTGGACCGGTTCCGCGCTCCGCTGAGTGAGGACGATATCGAGCGGGCGGACCCGGACAGGCTCACGGCTCCGCAATTCACCAATCTGCATCGCTGGGGCGATCCCCATGTGATGGACGAATATCGTTTCCACATGCCGCTGACCGGCCCCCTGAACGGCGATGTGGGGCGGCGGGTTGAGGCACCCTTGCGCGGATTGTTCGAACCGCTGCTGACCGAACCGCTCCTGATCGGCAGCCTCGCTCTGTTCATCGAGCACGAGCCCGGAGCGCCGATGCGGGTGCATTCGCAGCATCCGCTTGGAAAGATTTCCGCGCGCCCGCGCGCCAAGGCAGGACTCTCGATCGGGCAGCGCCCCGGCCCCGACACTCGGGCCACACCGCCGGTCGCGGTGACCGCCTCGCTTCCCGGCGGGCCGTAACTTCGGAATCGCCATTTTTCCCATCTCGACAATCCGGTGCGGGATGCTACCGTTCCGGAAAAGTCGAAGGGTGAAATCATGTCCGAGAATTCCTATCCGCGCGACCTCGTCGGCTATGGACGCAGGCCGCCTGAGGTGCGTTGGCCGGGCGACGCCAATATCGCCGTGCAGTTCGTGCTGAACTATGAGGAGGGCGGCGAAAGCTGCATTCTCGACGGCGATCCGGCGTCCGAATGTCTGCTGTCGGAGATCGTCGGCGCTCAGCCATGGGCTGGACAGCGAAACCTCAATATGGAGTCGATCTACGAATATGGCGCCCGCGCCGGCTTCTGGCGGTTGTGGCGGATGTTCACGAGCCGGGGCGTGACGCTGACGGTCTATGGCGTGACGCTTGCCATGGCACGCAATCCGGAAGCCGTCGCCGCCATGAAGGAGGCCGGCTGGGAGATCGCCAGCCACGGCCTGCGCTGGCTCGAATACAAGGACGTTCCCGAAGACATCGAGCGCCAGCACATCCGCGAGGTCGTGCGGCTGCACACCGAACTGACCGGCGAGCGTCCGCTCGGCATCTATCAGGGCAAGCCCTCGGCAAACACGCTCAAGCTCGTACTGGAGGAGGGCGGCTTCCTCTATTCCTGCGACTCCTATGCCGACGAGCTTCCCTATTGGGTCCCCGGACTGACGCCGGGCAATCCGCATCTCATCATTCCCTATACGCTCGACGCCAACGACATGCGTTTCGCGACCAATCAGGGTTTCAACTCCGGCGACCAGTTCTTCACCTATCTCAAGGACACGTTCGACGTGCTCTATGCGGAGGGTAAGGAAGGCAGCCCCAAAATGATGAATATCGGCCTGCACTGCCGCCTGGTCGGGCGTCCCGGTCGCGCTGCGGCGCTCGCGCGGTTCATCGACTATGTGATGTCCCACGACAAGGTCTGGGTGCCGCGCCGCATCGACATCGCGCGCCACTGGTACGAACATCACAAACCCAACGGTACGCGCTGATGTCGGGGCGCGATGATTTCATCAAACGCTTCGGCGGCATCTTCGAGCACTCGCCCTGGGTGGCGGAACGCGCCTATGATCGTGCGGCTTCCTCCGGCTTGACCGCAGGCAATGTCCATTCGGCGCTCTGCAACGCATTCCGCGCGGCTTCCCCGGCCGAACGACTCCGGGTATTGCGGGCACATCCCGATCTCGCAGGCAAGCTTGCGGTGGCCGGCGAGCTCACGGCCGATTCGAAAGCCGAGCAGGCGTCTGCCGGTCTCGACCGGCTCTCCGCCGAAGAGCATGCGCGCTTCACCGGGCTGAACACGACCTACACCAGGAAATTCGGCTTTCCTTTCATCATCGCGGTGAAGGGGCTGACCAAGGAAGACATCCTCGCCGCTTTCGAGAGGCGCATTGACAATTCCAAGGAAGAGGAATTTGAAACGGCCTGTGCCGAGGTGGAGCGGATCGCCCGCCTGCGGCTCCGATCCATGCTTCCGGGAGATGACAATGCCTGACACCCTTCCTGATCTGTCCGACCGCGCGACGGGGATGACGCGTTCAGCGTCCGAGCCTTCGGGCGCCAGCGCACAGAGAGCCGGAACGGCAGGCTGATGTCGCATATGCTTTCGATCGAGCCTCTGACCAGGGAGGCTTTCGCGCCGTTCGGCAGCATCATCGAGGCCGACCCGGCCTCGATGCGCTTCATCAACGGCGGCAATACCGAGCGGTTTCACGCGCTCGCACGTGTCGATGCGGCGGGAGAGGGCGCCGGCGTCATCATCAACATCTTTCGCGGGCAGCCCCGGGCATTTCCCTATTCCGTGACGATGATGGAGCGCCACCCGCTCGGCAGCCAGAGCTTTTCGCCGCTCCGGGACCGGCCGTGGCTGGTTGTGGTCGCCGAGGATGAAGGCGACCGTCCCGGCCGGCCGAGAGTCTTCCTCGCGAATGGCAGGCAGGGTGTCAATTACGGCCGCAATGTCTGGCATCATCCGTTGATGTCAGTGGGCGCCGTCAGCGAGTTCATCGTCGTCGACCGCGAGGGGCCGGGCAACAACCTGGAAGAGTTCCATTACGACGAGGCTTTCGTCATTCCCGATCCATCCAAAGGGTGAACGCGATGAGCAAGTCAGGCCGCCTGACGACCCATGTTCTCGACACCGCGCTCGGCAGACCCGCTCACGGGCTGAAGATCGATCTCTACCGGCTCGAAGGCGATGGGCGGCACCTGATCCGTTCGGTCCATACCAATAGTGACGGCCGCGTCGACGAGCCGCTCATGAAAGGGGACGGGTTTGCGACCGGGACCTACGAACTGGTCTTCCATGCCGGTGACTATTTAAGGTCAACCGGCGTGACGCTTCCGGATCCCGCCTTTCTCGAGCTCGTTCCCCTTCGCTTCGGCATTGCAGATGCCGACAGCCATTACCACGTGCCGCTGCTGCTCTCGCCTTACGGCTATTCCACCTATCGCGGCAGTTGATAACGCGTCGGCGGAAAAGCACACTGCCGCCGAGCGGCTGATGTAACTGGACCAAGCAGCGGTTCGGCCGATAAGCTGGCGTGACCCGGCCCACTTCCGCGCCACCCTCAAAGAAGTCGTACAAGCCATCCTTGATCACACTCCGCCGGCACCGGGACATGTGAACACATGGCGTGGTCCAGAGAGCGCAGCCTGATATTCGCTCTACCGGTCTTGGCCAGCCGGGCTCAGGCAAGCAGCCTGTTGAAACGGGCAAACATGGGGGAGAGCGTTTCCATCGCATCGATATAGGAGGCGATATAGGGAGCATATGTTTCGGTCAGATCGCGGCGTGCCGTTGCGAACTGGTTCGGCTCTCCTGCGAATTCGCGGGCAGTCTGGCGCAGATCGGGGAACAGTCCGACGGCATGTCCGGCGACGATAGCACTGCCCAGAGTGCCGAACTCCTCGCGGTTAAGCGTTCGATAATCAAGGCCCAGGGCATCCGCCTTGATCTGCCGGAGCACGGCGGAACGGGCGCCGCCGCCAATATTGATCGCAAACTTCGGATGATAGTCCGGTGCGATCTCGCGGACGGCGCCGAGATAGAACGCATATTCGTAGGCGATGCTCTCCAGGATCGCCCGCACCATATGCGGCTTGCCGTGTCGCCAGCTGAGGCCCAGGAAGGCGCCCCGCATATCGGGATCGTTCGGCGTGTTGCGCCCGGACAGATGCGGCAGGAAGATCAACTTCTCGGATCCGGCGGAAATCTCCTCGGCAGCGCTGGCGAGCGCCTCATAGGGATTTACCCCAGCCATTTCCCATTCGGCTTTCTCCTTGGCGGAAATCGCATCCCTGAACCAGCGCAGGTTCAGCCCGCCGCCGGCAAGATAGGCCATCGGGAAATACAATCCGGGTATGACATGCGGGCATGTCATCAGGCAGCGATAGGCGCTGTCGACCCCGAACCTGTCGATGACAGTGGCAAAAACCGATGCGGTACCGGACGTGTCGAAGACGGCGCCGGGATCGACCAAGCCGGCGCCAAGCACATTGGCGCTCTGGTCGCCGCAACCGGCCGCAATAGGCGTGCCCGCGGCGAGGCCCGTAACAGCAGCCCATTCGGGCTGCAGGCTGCCGATGATGTCCCAGGGCTGGACGATCTTGGGAAGCTTCTCCGTCGTCAGTCCGAAACGCGACAGCAGGTCCTCGTTCCAGACTGAATGTTCGCTGCTGCCAAAGCCCGTGAACACCAGGTAGGTCCGATCCATGAAAGCATCTTTGCCTTTCAGGCCTGCCAGCTTTCCGGCGGCATAGGCGGCAGGCTGCACGAAGCTGGCGATGCGATCCCAGACGTCAGAGCGTTCGCGCCAATAGAGAATTTTCGGTGCGTGATTGAAGGCCAGCGCCATGCCGCAGGTCTTGAGGATATCATCCTCATGCGGCCGCAACTCTTCAAGATAGGGTGCGCAGCGTGTGTCCAGCCAGCTGTCGTAATGCGTGACCGGCTGCCAGTCCTCGTCGACTGCCATGATGCCCGCCATCTGCCCATCCAGGGCGATGGCCGCAATCGAATCAGGCGACAGGCCTGCCGTGTCCATCGCCGCCTTGATGGTATTCACGACGGAGCGGAATATTTTCTCCGGATCCTGTTCCACCTCGCCGGAGCGCGGATAGTGAAGCACCGATTCCTCCCAGGCCTCCCCAAGAAGACGCCCATCCTTGTCATAGACGCCTGTTTTTGTGCCTGTCGTACCGATATCGATACCGATAACATTGCTTTTCATGACGCCCTCCCGTCCTGCGGCCTTAGCTCCGTCCGAATAGTCCCGCTTCGTCCTTGCTGCTCCAGCCTCCGACTGGCGTCAGGGGCAAGCCCGACTGTTGGGGATAGATGACGATCTTGCCGGACACGTCGCCGTCGGCAACCGCCTTCAGCGATTCGGGAAGGGCATCCAGCCCTGCGACCGCAGCGATGTTGGGCGACAGGTCCAGCGTGCCGGCCTCGACCCGGGCCAGAACCTCGCGCATATCGTCCACGGAACATCCCGTCGAACCGGTCAGTCGCATGCTGCTGAGCGCTACCGCGGCCAGGTCGAAATCGATGGATTGGCCATAAGGAAAGCCCGCGAACAGCGACAGCAGCCCATCGGGAGCAAGATAGCCGACGACATCCGCAATTGCCGAAGCACTCGGCGCGACGATCACGGCGTCGTCGATACCGCGCGGCGCATGCACGCCGACAACGTCAGCCAATGTATCCGCACCGACCACGACGAGATGCCTGCCGTTAGCTTGTGCCAGGCCCGCGAAATCAGCCTCGATATCGTTCAGGCGCTGACCCTTGCGAGACGTGGCGATAACTGTTTTCGGCCCATGCGGCAGTTGCAGCAGGCGATGCACATGGATGCGACCCATTGCGCCGCCCGCGCCATGGACGAGAGCGACGCCATTGGGACGGGCGTCGAACCGCGGCACTCCAGGCAAAAAGGCGGTGTTCAGGTCCAGCGAGGATGTGCCGAGCAAGCTGAGCCGGTCGTAGTGAAGCCGGGCGGGATCAATCGGCACCAGACCGGGCGACGGTCCGATCCTGCCCTGCAGCAGCAGCCCCCCATTCGCCATTAAGGCGTAGAGCTTGCCGAGATCTGCCGCGGAAAGGTCGCCCAAAGCCAGGATATCGTCGAAACGTCCCTGCAAGGCGCCGATATTCTCCACCAGCGTCACGGCGCGATGTTGCAAGAACGCCGGCACCTCGCCGATGACGGTGATCTCAGCCCAGTCCGGCACATCGGCAAGATGAAAGCTGCCACCGGCCGAGACCACCAGCGCCCGCCCCTCCGGCATAAGGTTGCAACGGACATTCGGTCGCCAGCTTTTCTCGACGCAGCCATAGGGCTCCAGCAGGGCGACGGCGGCGGCGGATACCGTCTCGGGAACGTCGAACACATAGCCGCTGAGCGCGTCGGGACCGAGCCGCAGATATTGCGAGAATGCGCCCGGAAGACCCATGCCAATGATGATCCGTTCGCCATTGGTGACGATGGCCGGCTGCAATCCAAGCCGTTGCCCCACATGGAAGCGTCCTGCCTGGGATTCGCCGACGGCGTGGACGCGAAGGCAGGCTTCGTGTCCCAGTACGGTGTCGATAGCTCCTTCCTTTCCGGCAAACAGCGGATGGCTCAATCCCATCTTGACGATCTTGATATCGGAGGAGCAGATCGAGACGGCCTCGACGCGGGCAATCACCTCGTCGGCCGCCGGTGGCAACAATGGGGCTTCCTCGGGCAGCTTTTCCATCAGCGCCTCCAGCGTGCCGCCGCGATGGGGCCAATAGCGGTTCGTATGCCGATGCATTTCCCTACCCTCAATCCACGTCGTTCTGGCGCCGCAGGCTGCGGCTGTTCTTGATGACGGCATTGCCTCTGCGCACGGCGTCGGCGGACTCGTCGAAATTCTGCACCGCCACCAGCGAGTAGAGAACATCGATGGCGACCAGCTGGCCGAACTTGCTGACCATGCTCTCGTAGATCGGTTCCTCACCGGCAGGTGTGTAGCCGGCTGGCGTTCCGAGCACGAGATCGGCGTGCCGCGTCAACGGCGAATCCGGAAAGGCCGTTATGGCAATGGTCATGGCACCCGCCTGCTTGGCGGCCGCAAGAGCCGTAACGGTCTGATTGGTTCGGCCAGAATCGCTGATGCCAATGGCAAGCGCACCCTTGAACAGCGAGCCCGCAATCAGCAGCTGGTTGTTCCGGTCGCGGTGAAAGATGGCCGGCTTGCCGATGCGGCCGAAGCGCAGAAGTGCATTCTCTGCCGCCATTGCCGACAGGCCGGCCGCGAAGAAATAGACCACCTGAGCCTTGCACACCATATCGGCGGCGCTCCGCATGGCAGCAGTATCCAGGGTCGACAGGCAGGCGCGCGCGGTATCGGCGACGCGATGCGTGACCTTGGTCAGGATCGTCGCCGCGGTATCGTTCCTGCCGATATTTTCATAGATGTCGCCCTCGGACGGCGACAGGTCGCGCGGCATGGACCGGTGGGCACCATCCTCGACCATGCGCAGCTGGAACGCCCGGTAAGACGGCAATCCAAGGCTGCGGACGAAACGGCTTATCGACGCCTCGGAGACTGCCGTCGTCGCGGCAAGCTCCTTGATGCTCAAGCCGCGCGTGCGTTCCGGGCTTGCCAGTATCGCATCCGCCACCAATTGCAGCGTGGGTTTGAGGCCACCTCGTAGGCTTTGAATATGTTCAAGAATTCCGATCTCTGGATCCAACTCTTCGATTCCTGCTTTTCGAGCGGCGATGTCAGTCCTGTGAAATGTGCATTCTTTAAAAATTACTTTCAAGGAATAAATTTTTGTAGACATGTAATTTTCACGCTGTTAGCGTTCCGATCCATCAGCACGGCTGGATGGGGGAGGTCCGCGCACTGATGGCAGGGCAGCGCAACCGCTGCCTGACAATGGGAGGAGAATT
Source organism: Sinorhizobium sp. (assembly GCF_059070375.1). Lineage (NCBI taxonomy): Bacteria > Pseudomonadati > Pseudomonadota > Alphaproteobacteria > Hyphomicrobiales > Rhizobiaceae > Sinorhizobium > Sinorhizobium sp. The sequence goes on along the minus strand of NZ_JCACWC010000002.1, from coordinate 859,633 downwards.
TCATGAAATTGAACAAGACAGCATCGCTTTTCCTGAGCGCATCGCTGGCCGGCACGGCAATGCTGCTCGCGGCAGGGGCGGCCTCGGCACAGGATGCCGGCAAGAGGACCTACATCTATGCGTCGCAGCTCCAGGGCCATCCCTATCTGCTCGACAGCCTTCTCGGCATGGACTATGCGCAGTCCAAATTCGACGTGACGGTCGAGCGCCTCGGACCGCAGGGATGGGATCCCGTTGCCGGCGCCCAGGCGGTGGAGCAGGCCGTTGCCCGCAAGCCGGCCGGCATCATCACCACGCTCTGGGAGCCCGGTGCGGTCCCCGGTATTCGGCTGGCCATGAAACAGGGCATCCCGGTCGTCGTCATCGAGGCGGTGACGGCGGACAACGGCGGGGCGCTCACCTTTATCGGGCTGGACAATTATCAGGCCGGCGTCGACACCGCCAAGGAGCTCATCGAACGCGGCGGGTCTGAGGGCAAGCTGGCCGTCTCGGGCAATTGGGGCGCATCCAATACCGATGCCAAGCTTCAGGGTCTGACGGATTACCTGAAAGCCAACAGCAAGTGGGAAATCGTCGGCCGCGTCGATGACAAGGCCACGACTTCGACCGCAATCGACGCTGCCAAGGCGATGTTCAACACCTATCCCGATATCACGGGCGTTGTCGGCCTCGACAGCTCGTCGGGAACAGGCATTTGCCTCGGCGCTGAAGAACTCGAAAAGGACATTGCGGGCCTGACCGTCATCGTTCACGACCGCGAGGATTCCGTTCTCGAATGCGTCGCCGACGGCGTGATCGACGCCACGATCGTCAACAAGACGGCCCTGCAGGCCTATATGGCGGTGCAGATGCTTGAGGCCTATAACGACCAGAAGGTCGGCCTGGCGGATGTGCCGATCTCGGCGGGCAACATGGCGGCCGGCGTCAATCCGTTCCCTGCCGCCATCTATATGGGCACGGAAGTGATCGACCAGAAAAATGTCGACAAGTTCCTGCGCGGCAACCTGCCCAAATTCTGATGCCATCCCCGGGGTTGCCCTTCAGGGCAACCCCGTTCCTGCGTTCCAACGGAAGACGACCGCACGCGGATTGAGGCAACGACGCATGAAAGTTGAACCGACCCTTTCCCTATCCGGCGTCTCAAAATCCTACGGCGCTGTAAAAGCCTTGAGGAATGTCAGCTTCGACGTACAGAAAGGAGAGGTCCACGCCATTCTGGGCGAGAACGGCGCCGGCAAGAGCACGACGTTGAAAATCATCAGCGGCGGGGTGGAGCCTGACGAAGGCACGGTAAAGCTTTCGGGCCATGACGTGAAAGCTACGGCGCAATCGCATGGCGACGTGTCCATGGTGCACCAGGAACTTGCGGTTTTCCCCAACATGTCGGTCGCCGAGAATATCTTCCTGGATCGAATGCCGAGAATGGGCATACGCATCGATAGCGCCCGCATGAATGCCCGCGCGTCCGAGCTGCTGATGCTGTTCGGACTGCAACTCGATCCGCGGATGCTTCTCGGGGAACTTACGACCGGGCAGCAGCAGATCATCGAAATCCTGCGCGCCATCGAGCGCAACTCGAGCCTGCTCATTCTCGATGAGCCGACATCCGGCCTGAACAATACCGAAGCGGAAACGCTTATGGGCCTGATCAAGCATCTGCGCGCCAAGGGCCACACGGTCCTCTATGTTTCGCATCGGCTTCATGAAGTGCTCGACATTGCCGACAAGATCACGGTGCTGCGCGACGGCCAGTATGTCGATACGCTCGTCAACGACAATCTGACCGAGGACGATCTGATCCGCCGTATGGTTGGTCGCGACCTTGCCCTTGCGGAGGTGGCAGGACGGAACGCGCCCGCTGACACACCGGTGGCGCTTGCCGTCGACGGCCTGTCATTGCCAGGAAAATTCGAAAACATGTCACTCGATGTCCGCCAAGGCGAGATCGTCGGCGTCTTTGGACTCGAGGGTTCGGGTGCTGAAGACTTTTCACGCGCGCTCTACGGCATCGAGCTGGCGATCGGCGGGCGTATCGAACTGCTGGGCAAGCCGGTGCCTCACCCCGCACCCGCAGAAATGATGCTACGCGGCATGAGCTACCTCAATGGCAACCGCAAGCAGGCCGGGCTCTATATGGACCGGAGCATCGCCGATAATGTCTCGGCGCCGGTGCTCGACCGGGTTTCGCGCTTCGGCCTGGTCAATAGCGGAGAGATCAGGGCAAGGGCGAACGCGGATATCAAGCGCTTTGCCATTCGCGTGCCGAGTGCCGATGGCCGACCAGGAGAACTCTCCGGCGGCAATCAGCAGAAGGTCATGTTGTCTGCCTGTTTTGCCAGCGCGCCTGAAGTCGTCGTGCTGAATGAACCGACACGCGGCGTCGATGTCGGAGCGAAAGCGGAGTTGCATGAAGCCGTTCGCCGCGAAGCCGCGACGGGCAAGTCCTTCCTGGTGTTTTCCTCGGATCTACCCGAATTGCTCAGGCTCGTGCACCGCATTGTGGTGATGCGGTCGCGCCGTCGTGTCGGCGAAGTGGCGGGGCGGGACATGAGTGAAGAGGCTGTCATGGCGCTTGCCGCCGGCCGCAGCTGAACGACGAGAGGAACATGACAATGTCAACCGTGAGCCGGGACCACACTGCCGAAAAGCCGAAGACCAGAAACGGCTCCGGTTTCGGGTCCAACATCCTGCCGCTGACGACGGTCACACTGGCGATCTTCGTCTTCCTGGCTCTGACGCGCGACAATTTTGCCAGCAGCCAGAATCTGAGTTCCATCCTGTTCGGCGTGTCGGTTGATTTCATGGCCATTGTCGGCTTCACCTATGTGATGGTGATGCGGGAGATCGACCTCTCCGTCGGATCGGTGTTTGCGCTGGCGGGCACGCTGATGGGCGCGCTGCTCGTTGCCGGCTGGCCTATGTGGATGGCGGCCATCGTCGTGCTGGCCCTGGCTGCAACGATCGGCCTGATGAACGGGTTTCTGGTCGTTCGGTTCAATATCAATTCACTGATGCTGACCATCGGCACGATGCTGCTGGTCAGGGGACTGTCGAATGTGCTGGTGAACGAACTGGGTGGACAAACCTATCCGCGCGCCTTTCGCAGCCTGTCGCGCACGAGCTTGCTGGACGTGAAGCTGACCGTGATCATCATGGTGGTGCTCGTACTCGCCGGATGGGCGTTCGAGCGCCGTTCCGCGCTGTTCAGGAAAATGTGTTTCATCGGCGACAATGTTCGTTCAGCCACCGTTCATGGCATACGCGTGGGACGGATCAAGATGGGCGCCTTCGTGCTGAGCGCTGTAATGGCCGGTGCAGCCGGCATCTTCACCGCCTCCCGCATTGCCAGCGCCGATATCCGCATGGGGCTCGGCCTGGAATTCGTCATGGTAACGGCTGCCATCGTCGGCGGCGCCAGCCTCTTCGGGGGACGCGGCCATCTGCGCGGCTCGGCACTGGGTCTGCTGCTGCTGGCCTTGGTGCTAAATGGAATGATCATGTACAATATCGAACCCGTCTTCCAACAATTCATCATCGGCTTCCTGCTGATCCTGACGGTAGCGATCGATACGCTGCTCAACCGGAGCAAGGGTCAGGACCATGGCTGAGATCCGCAAGACCACTTTCCTGCGCTCGGCCCGACTGGAACAGGAGGCGCTCACCCTCGTCGTCGCTCTGATGATGGCGGTCGTCCTGGCATTCCTGTCGCCGGCTTTCCTTGACGTCAACAATCTCGTGTCGCTGCAGACATCGGTGGCCCCAAACCTGATCGTCGCCATCGGCATGATGACATTGTTCATGATCGGCCGTTTCGATCTTTCCGTCGGTGCCGTGATGGGGATTTCGGGCATCGCGGCGGCGATGGCGCTGGATGCCGGCGCGACGGTGCCGCTCGCGGTCGCGGCAGGCCTCATGACCGGCATAGCCATCGGCGCGTTCAACGGCCTGATGGTGGCTTATATCGGCATCAATCATCTCATCGCCACGCTTGGCGTTCTCTATATGACGCGCGGCGTCATCGAAGTCATCATGGTCGGCGAAAAGCTGGCCGGCTTCACCGGGTTTCCGCCCGAATTCACCGGCCTGGCGCAGTGGACGTTGCCTGGCCTCTCCGGCCTGTTCTTGTTTTCGGTGCTGCTATGCCTGGGTTTCGAGGCATTTCTTCGCACAACCGTTACGGGTAGAAGGCTGCTGTTTCTCGGCGGCAATCCGCAGGCCGCCACGGCGATCGGATTGAATGCACGCCGGATCCAGTTCCTCGCCTTCCTCCTGTCCGGCGGCCTGGCCGCCCTGGCGGGGGTGTTGATGACGGCACGCGCCGGCATGGCGAACCGCTACATGGGTGAAGGCTTGGAAATGCAGATATTCATCGCCTGCCTGATCGGTGGCGGCTCGATCGCCGGCGGCAAAGGCTCCTATCTGGGTGCCTTCATCGGGGTAGTCTTCATCACGGTGCTGACCAATGCCTTCAACCTTCTGACGGTTCCGTCCGAATGGCAGGCTGTCGCGATCGGCACATTCCTGATTGCCGTCGTGGTCATCGATGCCGTCATCGTCCTGCGGAAGTCCGGCCGACCTTGGCGCAGTTTGGTCTGGAGAAGCTGACGGCACGGGTCGTCGCCTCACCTTGCCCATCGCCTCCTGCCGCCGGCGCAGCCTGCCGGTGGGGCGTGCGCGATGGTGCTGTCGAGCATCAGATTCTGAACGTCGATCGGCTCCAGCTAAGGTCTGTTGAGGTTCCGGCCACCCGCGGCGGCTTGTTTGATCGCCTCATTCCTGTGCTCGTCACAGGGACGAAGGTGCTGACGGGGAACACCAGACAGGGTCCCCGACAGTCTTCAGTCAACTCTCGACATGATGTCTTCTACAAGCGACTGGTGTCTCCCTGAATAACCGGCGTTATCGACTGTGGTCCATCCACCGTTCCCGTCATCCACAATACGGCTCCGCATTCCCCCCGCCTTCGCAATGATGTCGTAGTCCTGACCGGCATCCGCGGGATAGGAAAATGTCATTACAAGTGGTTCCAGGCCGACGTTGACGGAACGGTGGATCCAAAAGGGTGGCACATAGCACATAGTCCTTGCGCGTATTTCGATCGTGCGAATCTCGCCATGGGGCGATTCCAGCAGCATCACGCCTACCCCAGCCTCGCCATAATACATCTCCGGCCGATTGGGTGTGGCATGGATGTGGCCCCGCGTCATGAAATACTCGTCACCGATCTTCCCAGGCTCCATGCGCGTGACGCCGATGATGATGTCACCGGCATTGGCCGATGGCTTGTAATCCGTAACCTCATAGGCGACGTCATCACCGCGGGTTGCGATAAGCGCCTGATATGCGCTCTCGTCTCGATACAGCCCTGCAAGATCCCGGAAGGTTTTGACATAGCGGTTCGTCGCACCCTTCAACTGGCCTGTTGCAACATCGACCTGACAGACTCCCGGCTCAAATAATATCAACACTTTTCTCCTGTTCTCAAATTTCGTAGCAAAACTACCAAATAAAACTGCGAGCGCAAGTCCCTGCGCCTGCTGCAGGGGAAACCTGGTCGTTTTCTGCCTGTTGCAGCGCAAAATTTGTCACTTATGTGGCGCCATATCAAAAATGGGGCTGATTTTGCTTGACCATTCTCAAGGCGTGTAATTAGACTACGTAATGGAAGCCGAAACTGCTTCCTGTCTCATGGAAATCGGAGGAGTTACCCATGAAGAAATCAATCGCAGGATGCATGTTGGCTCTCATGGCGAGCGTTGCTTCCGTTGGCATCGCAAACGCCGCCGACTGCAAGGTTGGCATCGCCATGTACACGCTTGGCGCACCTTATTTCGCCGCTCAGGTGGCGGCAGCGGAAGATCAGGCCAAAAAGGCCGGTTGTGAAGTTACCAGCGCCGACGGCCAGAACGACATGACCAAACAGATTGCGGATGTGGAGGACATGGTGGCGCGGGGGGTTAATCTGCTGATCCTCAACCCGCGCGATCCGGAAGGCCTTGTCGCGGCCGCAGACGCTGCAACGGCCGCTGGCGTGAAGGTCGTGGTCATGGACTCCTCTATCAACACGAAAGCCAACGTCGTCACCCAGGTCCGCTCTTCCAATGACCAGAACGGCGTGCTTGTCGGCCAATGGCTTGCCAATGCCATGAAGGGCAAGCCGATGAAGATCATCCTTCTATCGGGAGACAAGGGTAACGAAGTGGGCCGCGATCGCCGCCTCGGCGTCTTCAAGGGCCTTGTCGAAGGCCAATTGGTCAACGACGGCAAGGTCAGTTTCGAAGTCGTGGGCCAGGGCTGGGGTGGCTGGGCCCATGAAGGTGGCCTCGCCGCGATGGAAGACCTTCTGACAGCGCATCCGGACGCCAATGTCGTTCTTGGCGAAAACGACTCGATGGTGCTTGGCGCCATGAAGGCTCTCGAAGCACAAGGCAAGACCGACGTTCTCGCTCTTGCCGCAGCGGACGGCCAGAAGGAAGCATTGGCACTGATCAAAGAAGGCAAATACGGGGCAACCGGGCTTAACGACCCGGACCTGGTCGCGCGTACCGCGGTCGATATCGGGCTCAAAGCAGTCAACGGCGAACTGCCGACCGACTTCCCGAAGCTCAATCTGACGACACCGGCCGTCATCACCAAAGAAAACGTCGACAAATATTATCGCGCCGACGCCGTTTTCTGATCTGCTCCTCCCAGGAGGCTGCAAAGCCGCCGCGGACTGGACAACGGGGCTCCTGCCTCGTTGTCTGCAGCCATTGTTAGGAGGGCCATGGTGACCGAACTTGCCAATCTGAAATCAATCTCCAAGTCCTTCGGGGGCATTCACGCGCTTCGGTCCGTGAATTTCGACGTGCGGCCGGGGGAGGTTCATGCCCTTCTCGGCGAGAACGGTGCTGGAAAATCCACCCTTATGCGCGTTCTGGGCGGCGAGATTATCCCCAGCCAGGGAGAGGTCGTCATTAATGGAAAGCGCACCGAGCTTCGCGATCCTCGAGACGCACGCGCACTTGGCATCGTCGTGATCCACCAGGAGCTTGCCCTTGCCCCTGACCTCAGCGTGGCAGAAAACATTTTTCTCGGAGAACTGCCGGCTTTTATTTCCCGATTCAGCCTGCGAAGACGCGCAAAACAGCTGATCGACCGTCTGGGTTTCGATATCGATCCCGGGCGCCTTGTCGGCACACTGTCCGTCGCCCACCAGCAGGTGGTCGAGATCGCCAAGGCGCTTTCGCAGGACATCAAGATCATCGTCTTCGACGAGCCGACCGCAGTGCTCGGTGCTCAGGATGCGATGAAACTGCACCAGATCATCCGGGGCCTGCGCGATCATGGAGTCGGCATCGTCTATATTTCGCATCGCCTCGATGAAGTGTTCGATATCGCCGATCGAATGACAGTAATGAAGGATGGGGAGACGGTCGGAACGGTCGCGACGACGGACGTCAAGATCGACGATATCATTCGCATGATGGTCGGCCGGCCAATCGCCAACATGTTCCCAAAGCGCTCGCAGCGCACCATCGGCGCCGAGCTGCTCAACGTGAAAAAACTCAATGCGGGCCGGATGGTCCGCGATGTCAGCTTTTCTGTCCGCGCCGGTGAGATCGTCGGGCTTGGAGGCCTGATCGGATCAGGCCGCACGGAAGTCGCACGCGCGATTTTCGGCGCTGATCCGCTGGACAGCGGCACGATCAGCCTCAAAGGGAAGGCCCTCAAACTCAAATCGCCCAGAGACGCGGTGAAGGCCGGTATCGGGCTCGTCCCGGAAGACCGCAAGGAGCACGGCGTCGTCATCGACAAGCCGATCCGCGTCAATGCAACCATGGCCAGGATGTCGTCGGTCGTGAATGCCTTGGGCTTCCTCAAGCCAGGCTTGGAGCGCACCGACGTCACCGCACTTGGCAAGAGCTTGCGGCTCAAGGCTTCCAGTATCGATGCGCCGGTTTCCAGTCTGTCGGGCGGCAACCAGCAGAAGGTCGTGCTGGCGAAATGGTTCCACGCCGGTGGCGACGTCATCATTCTGGACGAACCCACACGCGGGGTCGATGTCGGCGCGAAGACCGAAATCTATGCTCTGATCAACAAGCTCGCCGAAGACGGCAAGGCAGTTCTGGTGATTTCCTCTGAACATCAGGAACTCTTTGGTCTTTGCGATCGCGTTCTGGCCATGGGCCAAGGGCAGATCCGAGGCGAACTGACACCCAGCAACTACTCGGAAGAAAATCTGCTTGGCCTGTCGATGATGGGCGGAGCCAGAGCGAGCAACCAAGGCAGCCAGGTATGACCCACACAACAGACACAGCGACGCCGCAGGAACAGAAGGGTTTTGTCGACTATCATTCCATCGTTCAGCGTTTCGGGACCCTGGCCATCTTTTTCGTGCTCGTCGCCGTAGCGACCTGGTGGTCGGACAGTTTTCTCACGCGCGGCAACCTCCTCAACGTATTGCGGCAGGTTGCCTCGACAGCCGGCATTATGGCCGTCGGCATGCTGTTCGTCATCCTGACGCGCGGCATCGACCTTTCGGTCGGATCGGTCATGGCCCTGGGTTCCGTACTCACGGGCTACTTCTGCGCGATGTTAGGCTATGGCACCGGGGCGACCATCTTTCTTGTCTTGTTGTGCGGCGCTGTCTGCGGCCTGGTAACGGGCGGTTTCATCGCGTATCTCAGGCTGCCGTCCTTTGTCATGTCGCTTGCCATGATGGCAGTCGCGCGCGGCCTTTCCCTGATCATTTCCGAGGGGCGACCAATTCCGCTCAGCGATGCGGGCGCAGCTTTCAGCAGTTTCGGTTCCGGCTTCGTGCTGGGCATTCCCCAACCAGTCATTTTGATGTTCGCAATCTATATCGCCGGCGGTGTCGTCCTCAACTTCACCCGGTTCGGACGGGTCATTACGGCAATCGGTTCCAATGAGGAGGCTGTCCGGCTCTCCGGTATCGCCGTCTCGCGCTATATCGTCGCCGTCTATGTGATCTCCGGTTTGCTCGCCGGTTTGGCAGGTATCATCGCCGCGAGCCGCACAGGCGTCGGCTCTGCTCAGGTAGGCATCGGGGCCGAACTCAATGTGATCGCCGCCGTCGTCATCGGCGGGGCGAGCCTGATGGGCGGGAAGGGTGGCGTCATCAACACGCTGCTTGGCGCTTTGGTCATGGGAATTATCACCAACATCATGAACCTTGCAGGCGTACCCGGCTATCACCAGCAGGTTTATATGGGAGCGATCATCGTCGTTGCCATGCTGTTGCAGTACAGCACCGGCTCTCTGAAGCGATGAAATCATTCTCCGGCAGATAACGACGTAACAGTTGCAGAGCCCGGCTTAATGAGACGGACGGCATGAAGGCCGCCCGTCGACAGGTCCACGTCGCGAAAGTTCTCGCATGTGATTAATCGTCACGAATGTGACTTACGCATTGACAGCTGTTCTAGCAAAGGTAAGCAAATGACGCAGATGCTAACAGGAGACGCCATGCGCGCCATCGTGCTCCACGCCCCGGGCGATATACGGCTTGAAAAGCGGCCAAAGCCGGTGGCTGGCCCCGGAGAGGTCCTGCTGCGCGTCGCATCCGTCGGCGTGTGTGGGTCGGATCTGCCCCGCATGCTGGTCAAGGGCGCATGGAAGATGCCTGTCATCACAGGCCACGAGTTTTCCGGCCATATCCATGCGCTCGGTGAAAACGTCGAAGGCTGGGAAATCGGCGAGCTGACCGCTATTGCGCCGCTGATGCCGTGCAATCAATGCATAGAATGCAAGACAGGCAATTTTTCCCGATGCCGCGACTATGATTACTTCGGTAGCCGCCGCGACGGCGCTTATGCGGAATTTGTCGCCGTCCCGGTCGAAAATCTCATCAAGACACCGCAGCACGTCGATCCCAGGGCTATCGCCATGACCGACCCTGCCTCGATCGCTCTCCATGCCATCTGGAAGGCCGGCGGTATAACGGCCGGCCAGACCGGGGCCGTCGTCGGGTGCGGCCCGATCGGTCTGTTCGCGATCCAGTGGATGCGCACCATGGGGGCCTCCAGGGTGATCGCCGTCGATGTCACGGAGGAGAAACTCGCCTTGGCGCGTCAGGCGGGCGCCGATCTATGCATCCTGTCTGCCGATTTTGCCGACAACAAGGAACGAGCCGATCTTGTGATCGAGGCCGTCGGTATCGATTCGACGATCAACGCTGCCGTCATGCTGGCTGCGCCGGGCGGACATGTCACGTTTATCGGGATACCTGTCCCCGATGTGAAGCTTTCGAACGCGACGTTCCAGAGGTTCTTGCGTCAGGAAGTTTCACTGCACGGCTCGTGGAACAGTTTCGGCGCGCCTTTTCCCGGCCCGCAGTGGACGACAACCGTCCAAAAATTCGCGACCGGGGAACTGAAGTGGGAATTCATGATCTCGCATGATCTCGACCTTGCCGAACTGCCTGGTATCTTTCAGCGCTTCGCGGCGAAGGACCTGCACTTTTCGAAAGTGTTGTTCCGCCCCTGATCGTTCGGGAGACGATGGGGCAAACAGGGAGGCAAGTTAGGGATGGTCGCAGTTCTCAGTCTGGATTTTGGAACCGGCGGCGCGAGGGCAGCGATCTTCGACACGCAGACGAACCACATCGTTGCACGTGGCGAGGCGCCTTACCGAACGCAGCATCTTCCGCCCAACCGCGCCGAGCAGAATCCTGAAGACTGGATAACCGCGCTCGTCTCGCTCGTCCCCGATGTCGTTGCAAAGGCTGGTTCGCCCGATATCGCTGCGGTTTGCGTAGCGACCTTCGCCTCGACGGTTGTACTCTGCGACCGGTCTGGCAAGCCGATTGCCCCTGCCGTGCTCTGGATGGACGCGCGCGCGGCCGACGAAGCCGCGTTCACCGAAACCGTGGACCATCCCATTCTCGCAGACAGCGGAGGCTCGGATGCCGTCGAGTGGCTGGTCCCGAAAGCCATGTGGTTCGCGCGCCGAAAGCCCGACCTCTGGGCACGCACGGAAGTCATTTGCGAGGCTCTGGATTTCGTCAATCACCGGTTAACCGGTGTATGGGCCGGCTCTCTGATGAATGCCACATGCAAGTGGAACTACGATAGCCGGAACCGCAAGTTCTGCGAGGATCTCTATGCCCTGCTCGGCGTGCCGGACCTTGGGGCCAAGCTTCCGCAGCGAATTGTGGACATAGGAGACGTCGTCGCTCCCATGCTTCCCGAGATGGCACGTACGCTTGGCATTCCGGGTAATCCTGTCGTGGTGCAGGGTGGCATAGACGCGCATATGGGAACATTCGGTGCCGACGCGGTGACGCCAGGCTCCATGCTGTTCATCGGCGGGACATCGAATGTCCACCTCACGCAGGTACCGGATGACGGGCGTGATATCCGCGGGGTCTGGGGTCCTTACCCCAACGCTTTGACGCCCGGCTTGAGAATGATCGAGGGCGGCCAGGTCTCGGCTGGTTCCATTCTTCAGTGGCTGAGCAACACCATCTTCGGGCTTGATGATGCCGGCTTCCGGTCGCTTTGCGCGGCCGCTGGCGCTATCGAGCCGGATTCCACCGGGCTCCTGGCGCTGGATTATTGGATGGGCAACCGTACACCCTACCGTGATGCACGGCTGCGTGGCGCGTTTTTGGGTTTGTCGCTGTCTCACGACCGGGCCAGCATCTACCGTGCTGCTGTGACTGCGGTCGCACTCGGGGCGGCCAATGTCGTCTTCGATCTGGAAAAGCAGGGGGTGGCGATCGATCGGATCGTCATGTCTGGCGGCATCATGAAAAACCGTCTTTGGCTCGAGGCAACCATCGATGCAATAGGTAAGCCCGTGGAGCTTGCACTCGATGACAACCTGTCACTGCATGGCGGCGCCGTCGCCTGTACGGTGGCGCTTGGACTGTTTCCGGACCTGACGACCGCGGCGCATGCGTTGCGCGCGCCTGTCGTGAAAAGAACGCCCGATTTCAATCGTCATAGACAATATCTCGCTATGCTTGCCGACTACCGCGAAGCTACGGATATCCTGACGCCCGTCTTCCATAGGCTTTCCGGGACAGTCGAAAGCACACGGACGGAGAGAGTATGAAAGACGAAAGCGAACGCGCCAGCAATCGCCTGCCGATGGACGAAAGCCGCGAGCACCTGATGGTCAAGGTTGCGCGCATGACCTACCAACAGGAACTGAATCATTCGGAAATCGCTGCTGAGACCGGCTTGAACCGCTGGCAGGTTAGCCGTCTCCTGCAGGAGGCGCGCGACCTCGGCATCGTGCGCATCGAAATCATTCCACGCTCGCCGCGCCGCCCCGACCTGGAAACGGCCTTGCAACAAACCTTCAACCTGAACGATTCTGTCGTGGTTTCCAGCGACGGCGAACAGGCGCAGAGTTTGGACACCGTCGCTCAAGCCGCCGGCCAGTACATTGCTTCCATCAAATCCAATGGCGCAACCGTGGGCGTTTCCTGGGGGCGTACGATGGGCGCCGTTGCGCATTGGCTTCCGCTTCAATGGAGCGATGGCGGCGAGGTCGTACAGATCAATGGAACGGTCGCACCCATTTCCGGCGTCACGTATCATAACGATGTCGCCGGGATCTTCGCACGCAAGGCAGGTGCCCGCCTTGTGCCGCTGCCAGTGCCGGCAATTGTCGGCCAGCGCGTCACTCGCGAGGTGCTCGAACGCGACCGGATCGTCGCCGATGTTCTGACCAAGGCGCGCTCGGCACAGATTCTCGTTTTTTCCTGCGGAAACCTGAGCGAGGAATCGGTCCTTGTCCGCTCCGGTAACATTTTGAAGGACGAACTGGCCACGCTTCTTTCAAAAGGTGCGGTGGGCGATGTGCTTGGCCGTTTCATCGATGGCAATGGCGAGATCGTCGACGCGGAATTGGACGCCCGCACGATCGGCCTTTCGCTTTCCGAGCTGAAAACGAGTGGAAAGGCTATCGGCATCGCGGCCGGCAGCGAAAAATTCAATGTGGTCCTTGGTGTGCTTCGCGCCGGCCTGGTCAATGTCCTCGTCACCGACGAGGCAACAGCGACATTCGCGTTGGAGCACGCATGAGTGCCGACCATTCTCAAGGCTCTAGGCCTAATATCGCCCGTAATCGGGACCGCGCTCGGATCCGAGATGTTCGAGGGTTACGCCATCGACCGGCGCCGGATGAAGAGGGCTCCGGCTTCGCCGAGGTCGATGATATTGGCGTGTTGGTACGCCTGACAGTTCGGCAGCGGCATTGTTGCCCGCGAAGGCGCCCATGCGTGTGGCGTGCTGGCGCGACATAAGTGCGTAGTTGCCGCAGTCGTCGCAAGCAGCGCACTTGCTACTCGGCGATGATGTCGCGGCCGACCTCCGTGATGCGGCGTTTGCCGCAGAGCGCCATGGTCGTATCCATCTCCTTGCGGATGATGTCGAGCGCGAGCGTGACGCCTTCCTTGCCGAGCGCGCCGAGGCCGTAGAGGAACGGGCGGCCGATATAGGTGCCTTTCGCACCGAGCGCGATCGCCTTCAGGACGTCCTGGCCGGAACGAATGCCGCCGTCGAGGTGTACCTCGATCTGGTCGCCGACGGCGTCGACGATGCGCGGCAACATGCTGATCGAGGAATGCGCGCCGTCGAGCTGACGGCCGCCATGGTTCGAGACAATGATCGCGTCGGCGCCGGTCTTAGCCGCCATTTTCGCGTCTTCCGGATCGAGAATGCCCTTGAGGATCAGCGGACCGCCCCAGCGCTCCTTGATCCACTCGACGTCCTTCCAGGAAAGCTGCGGGTCGAACTGCTCGTTCGTCCAGGCCTGAAGCGAGGAGAGGTCGGTTACGCTCTTGGCGTGGCCGAGAATGTTGCGGAAGGTACGGCGGTTGGTGCCGAGCATCTTCATGCACCAGCCGGGCCGCGTCGCCATCATCCAGAGGTGTTTCGGCGTCAGTCGCGGCGGCGCGGACAGGCCGTTGCGAAGGTCCTTGTGGCGCTGGCCGAGGATCTGCAGGTCGAGCGTCAGGACCAGCGCGGAACACTTCGCGGCCTTGGCCCGGTCGATCAGATTGAGGACAAATTCGCGCTCGCGCATGACATAGAGCTGGAACCAGAACGGCTTCGTCGTTACTGAGGCAACGTCCTCGATCGAGCAGATGCTCATGGTCGACAGCGTGAACGGGACGCCGAAAGCCTCGGCCGCCTGGGCCGCCAGCATCTCGCCGTCGGCATGCTGCATGCCCGTCAGGCCGGTGGGGGCGAGCGCGACCGGCATCGAGACCTTCTGCCCGATCATCGTCGTTTCGAGCGACCGGTCGGACATGTCGACCAGCACCCGCTGACGCAGCTTGATCCCGGCGAAATCCTCCTCGTTGGCGCGGTAGGTTCCCTCCGTCCATGCGCCGCTGTCCGCATAATCGAAGAAAAGCTTCGGCACGCGCCGTCTGGCCAGGGCCTTGAGGTCCCGTATTTCGAGAATCTGCGTCATGGATCGGCCTCATCGAGTGAATGACAGGCGAGCCCTTATCATGATTTCGGAGGACTTGTAATAGACGCAGAAAACAAGAGGTCAAAAAATCTTACCTCTTGTTTCCAGGGCTGCTCAATCGGCGCCAAGGGCCGATTTGCAAGGCTTTCCGGCGACGTAGGTCTCGACCACGGCGCGGTCGTCGCCCATCGTCTGCAGCAGAAAGAGTTCGTCGGCCAGCGAATTGACCACTTCGGCCCTGAGCGCCATTGCGGGCGTCGCCGCCATGTCGAGCACCGTAAGGTCCGCATCGGATCCGGGCTCGAGCGTGCCGATGCGGTCGGCAAGAGACAGTGCCTCGGCATTGCCGCGGGTCATCATGTAGAAGCTGTCTAAGGGGTTCAGCCTTTCGCCCTGCAACTGCAGGATCTTGTAGGCCTCGTCGAGCGTCTTCAGCATCGAGTAGCTGGTGCCGCCGCCGATGTCCGAGGCGACGGAAACGCGCACCGGTTTTTGGCGGCGCTTCAGCGCCCGCAGCGGAAACAGGCCGGAACCGAGGAAGAGATTGGAGGTCGGGCAGAAGACGGCCACCGAGCCGGTCTCGCTCATCGCATCCGCCTCGCGCTCGGAGAGGTGGATGCAATGACCGAACAGGCTTTTCGGTCCCAGCAGACCATAGCGGGCGTAGACGTCGGTATAGTCGGTCGCCTCCGGATAGAGTTGCGAGGTAAAGGCGATTTCGTCGCGGTTCTCCGAGAGATGCGTCTGCACATGCAGGTCGGGAAACTCGCCGACGAGCGATTTTGCGACCTCCATCTGCTCCGGCGTCGAGGTGATGGCGAAACGGGGGGTGATCGCCACATGGTTGCGGCCCTTGCCATGCCAGTCGGCAATGACGGCGCGGGTCTCGTCATAACTCATTTCCGGCGTGTCGAGCAGGCCCTGAGGCGCATTGCGGTCCATCATCACCTTGCCGGCAACCATGCACATGCCGCGCTTCAGGCTCTCGGCGAAGAAGGCGTCGGCGGAGGTCTTGTGCACCGAACAGTACGCCGTCGCCGTCGTCGTGCCGTGGCGGATCATCTCATCGAAGAAATGGCGGGCGATCCGCTCCGCATGCGCCGTTTCGACGAAGCGGCATTCCTCGGGAAAGGTGTAGGTGTTCAGCCATTCGAGCAGATCGGCCGCGTAAGAAGCCATTACCTGCATCTGCGGAAAATGCAGATGCGTGTCGATGAGCCCCGGCACGATCAGATGCGGGCGGTGATCGAGCTCGGGGACATCCTCGGGTGCTGCCGCCTTGACCGCTGCATAGGCGCCGGATGCCATGATCACGCCGTTCTCGACGAGAAGGGCGCCGTCGCTTTCGTAAGCATAGGCAGCACTGTCTTCGATGCCTTGAGGTTCGCGATGGAAGCTCAGCAGGCGGCCGCGAATGAGGGTGGATGTCATCGTGTCTCCCCGACGGCGCTTTCGAACCAGGCCGTCACCAACCTGCGCTCTTCCACCGTCATGTCGCTTATGTTGCCGGGCGGCATGGCATGGCTGCGTCCCGCCTGGATATAGATTTCCCGCGCACGGGCAGCAATTTCGGCGTCGCTTTCGAGCATGACGCCGTTGGGAGCCCGAACGATTCCTTCATAGACCGGATCGGCCGCGTGGCACATGCTGCAGCGGGTCGAGATCGTTTCCCGGACTGCGGGGAAATGCGCGTTTTCCGCAAAGCGCCTGAAGGCCGGTGCCGTCTCGGCTCGCTCTTCTCCCGTCAGTATTTTCGGCGCCGTCGAGAGCCACATGATCAGGATGAACAGGAGTGTGGTGACGAGCCAGGTCCAGGTCGGCTTACCCTTGCGCGCATGCGTGGTGTTGAACCAATGACGGATCGTCACGCCCATCAGGAAGACGAGCGCCGCGATGATCCAGTTGAAGGCCGTCGCGAAGGCGAGCGGATAGTGGTTCGAGAGCATGAAGAAGATGACGGGCAGCGTCAGGTAGTTGTTGTGCAGCGAACGCTGCTTCGCCTGCGCGCCGAGCCGCGGATCCGGCATGCGGCCGGCGATCAGGTCGGCGACCACGATCTTCTGGTTGGGGATGATGATCAGGAAGACGTTGGCCGACATGATGGTGGCGGTGAAGGCGCCGAGATGCAGGAAAGCGGCGCGGCCGGTGAAGACCTGGGTATAGCCCCAGGCCATGGCGACCAGGACCAGATAGAGCAGCGCCATCAGTCCCCAGGTGCTCTTCCCGATCGGCGATTTGCAGAGAAGGTCATAGAGGACCCAGCCGAGACCGAGCGAGGCCAGCGAGATCAGGATCGCGGTGGTGGCCGAAATGTCCAGGACATGCCGGTCTATGAGGAAGAGGTCGGCGCCGCCGTAATAGACGATGCAGAGCATGGCGAAGCCCGAGAGCCAGGTCGCGTAGGACTCCCACTTGAACCAGGTGAGGTGCTCCGGCATGGCGGCCGGCGCCACCAGATATTTCTGGATGTGATAGAACCCCCCGCCATGGACCTGCCACTCCTCGCCATAGGCGCCCGGAGGCAGATGGTCGCGTTTTACGAGACCGAGATCGAGCGCGATGAAATAGAAGGACGAGCCGATCCAGGCGATGGCGGTGACGACATGCAGCCAGCGGACGGCGAAGGCCAGCCATTCCCAGGCAATGGCGAATTCATACATTCGGGGTCCCTTTTCTCTCCGTTGACGCAGCTTGCGAGAAAAAGCCGAAACGGGAAAGGGGCGTTCTCGGCAATCCACTCTGCAGGTTCAGGCGCCGCAATCCTGATTGAATTCTGAAAGAATCCAGTCGCGAAAATTGCGGATCTTCGGGACATTGCGTCGAGCATGCGGATAGACCAGCCAATAGTCGTGGCCATCGCTGCCGCGCAAATCGAAGGGTTGATAAAGCCGACCGAGCGCGACGTCATCGGTATAGAATTGAGGAGTGAGGATCGCAACGCCTTGCCCGGCGATCGCGGCGCCTGCTTCGAAGGACTGGGCGCCGAGCCGTGTCGGAACCCGACCGTCGAGGTCCGCGTCGTGGACGCCGGCAGCGCGAAACCACTGCGGCCACCAGCGGTCCTGAGGGTCGATGATGCGCAGCTTCAGGAGGTCGCGCGGTTCATTCACGCCGCCGATCGTCGCGGCGAGCGCGGGACTGAGCATCGGCGTAAATTCTACTTTCATCAGTCGATGGCTGACGAGACCCGGCCAAACGCCCAACCCGGACCGGATTGCCACGTCCACTGCCTCTTTGCTGAAGTCGATCATCGCATCATTCGCCGACAGCCGAACGGCCATGTTCGGCTGGGCGAGTTGGAAGGTGCCGATATGGCGGGCGAGCCATTGCGAGGCGAAGGTCGCAGTCGAACTGATGAGCAGGGCGGACGCTGCATCGCCGCGCGCGGAGGCGACCGCCTCCTGCATCAGTTCGAAGGCTTCCGTCACCTTCGGCGCCAGGCGTTGGCCGACTTCGGTCAGTGCGATCTGGCGGGGCCGCCTCAGGAACAGCGGCTCGCCGACGCTCTCTTCGATGAGTTTGATCTGGTAGCTGACGGCCGTCTGGGTCATGCCGAGTTCGTTGCCGGCTTTGGTGAAGCTGCCGAGCCGGGCGGCGGCTTCGAAGACCCTCAGCGCATTCAGCGGGAACTGCTTCGACATCTTCATGGATAAGGTCTCTTGATGCATACAGACGGATGTTCGATTGGAATTCGAGCATCTTTCCCGGCATCCTGCAAGTCAACTTCACCGCTTGCAAAGGGTGCTCAGATGTCTTGCGATACATTGGAATATACTGAAAGAAAACCGCTCCTCTCGTTGAACGGGGCGATGCGGCTTGCCGCATCAGCCCTGCGGCGGGTGCGAGGGCGCAGCGCGCGGCTCGATCTGGAATCGACATCCGATTACATGAAGAGAGATTTGGGCTTCATGGATGGTCGCGAACCGCGGCCGGACGATGAAATCCTGCGATAGGGGGAATATCCTCGAGGCGGTTCAGGTCCCTCTAAGCCGCTCCACCGCCATCAGGACACGCTCGGGCGTTGCCGGCGTATCGAGCCGGGGGCACTCGCGATAGTCGGCGACGCTGGCGACGGCCATCGACAGGGCCTCGACCACCGAGATCGGCAGCATGAGGGGCGGCTCTCCCACGGCCTTCGACCTGCCGATCGTCTTTTCCGCGTTTTCCGACCATTCGGCGAGGCGCACGTTGAAGATCTTCGGCCGATCCGAGGCAAGGGGTATCTTGTAGGTCGAGGGCGCATGCGTCCTCAGCCGTCCCTTCTCGTCCCACCAGAGCTCTTCCGTCGTGAGCCAGCCCATCCCCTGGACGAAGCCGCCCTCGATCTGGCCGAGATCGATCGCCGGATTGAGTGAACGGCCCACGTCATGCAGCACGTCGACGCGATCGACCATGTATTCGCCTGTCAGCGTATCGATTGAGACCTCGGAAACGGCCGCGCCATAGGCAAAGTAGTAGAAGGGTGTGCCGCGGCCGGCGGCCCTGTCCCAGTGGATGCCAGGCGTCGCATAGAAGCCGGCGGCGGAGAGCTGGACACGTGCACCGTAGGCCTCCTGCACGAACTGTGCAAACGGCACGAGCTCGTCACCGATCCTGACATGATTGGCGATGAAGCTGACGTTTTCGGCCGTCGTCTGCCAGCGCTCGGCCGCAAAGGCGACGAGCCGCTCCTTGATCTGACGCGCCGCATCGAAGGCAGCCATGCCGTTGAGGTCGGAGCCGGAGGAGGCGGCGGTCGCAGACGTATTCGGCACCTTGCCGGTCGTCGTCGCGGTTATTTTCACCCGGTCGATGTCTATCTGGAAACTGTCTGCAAGCACCTGCGCCACTTTCGTATAGACGCCCTGGCCCATTTCGGTGCCGCCGTGGTTCAGGTGGACCGAGCCGTCCGTGTAGATGTGGACGAGGGCGCCGGCCTGGTTCAGATGGGTGAGGGTGAAGGAGATGCCGAATTTCACCGGCGTCAATGCAATCCCCTTGCGGATCACGCGGCTCGTTCTGTTGAACTCGATGATTGCCGCCCGGCGCGCCTGATAGTCGGCGCTCGCTTCCAGCTCATCGACGATCCGGCCGATGATGTTGTCTTCGATCTTCTGGTGATAGGGCGTGACGTTGCGGCCGGAATGCGCGTCGCCATAGAAGTTCAGTTTGCGGATTTCGAGCGGGTCCTTCCCGAGGGCGTAAGCGATCTCCTCGACAATCCGCTCGCCGCCGAGCATGCCCTGCGGCCCGCCGAAGCCGCGAAAGGCAGTGTTGGAGACCGTGTTGGTCTTAAGCGGTTGCGAGGTGAGCTTCACATGCGGATAGAAGTAGGCGTTGTCCGCATGGAAAAGGGCGCGGTCGGTGACCGGGCCGGAGAGATCGGCGGAGAAGCCGCATCGCGCGGCATAATTCGCCTGGACCGCCTGGATGCGTCCCTCCTCGTCGAAGCCGACATCGTAATCGACCAGAAAATCGTGCCGCTTGCCGGTGGCGGTCATGTCGTCGTCCCGGTCCGGGCGGAACTTGACGGCGCGGCGAAGCTTACGCGCGGCGACGGCAGCGAGTGCCGCAAACTGGTTGCCCTGCGTCTCCTTGCCGCCGAAGCCGCCGCCCATGCGGCGGACATTCACCGTGACGGCGTTGGATGGAACGCCAAGCACTTGCGCGACCATACGCTGGACTTCGCTCGGATGCTGCGTCGACACCCAGACTGTCATTTCGTCATCCTCGCCGGGAATAGCGAGGGCGATATGGCCTTCCAGATAGAAGTGCTCCTGGCCACCGATTCGCATGTGCCCCTGGATGCGGCGGGGCGCGCGCTCCAGCTCGCCTTCGGCGTCGCCGCGCTCGAGTGTCAGCGGGGGGGTCACCAGTTCGCCGCCGGTTGCCACGGCATCGATGACATCGATCGCCGGCAGGAAGTCACGATAGGTGATCCTGGCGAGCCGCGCGGCGCGACGGGCGATGTCGCGCGTTTCGGCGATGACCGCGAAGGCCGGCTGGCCATGGAACTCCACCCGCCCGTCGGCTAGCACCGGCTCGTCGTGCAGATGGGTGGGGCTGATGTCGTTGGAATGCGGCATGTCCCTGGCGGTGATCACGCAAACGACGCCGGGCACCGCCGCGACGTCGGAGAGGTCCATCTCCAGGATTTCCGCATGCGCCCGGTCCGTGAGGCCGAGCGCGCCATGCAGCGTGCCGGCGGGTTCCGGCATGTCGTCGATATAATCGGCGGTGCCCGCCACATGCTTGTGGGCGCTATCGTGACGGAGCGGTGAGTGCATCGGGCCGGTGATGGTGCGGACTTCGAGGGTGGACTTATCCATGCCGCGAGCTCCCATGCATGGAGAGGCCCCTCATCCGGCCTGCCGGCCACCTTCTCACCGTTTTGACGGGGAGAAGGGACGTTGCCGCGCCGCCCTCGTCCGCTCTCCCCGCCAGTGGGGAGAGAATTAGGGTGGGCAGCCATTCCCAACAACCGGTGAGGGGCAATTTCGACTCGCCGATATTGCGACGGGTACTCATGCCACCTCCTCGAACCGCTGAAGCTGCACCGTTTCCCCCATGCTCTCGAGGAAAAAGCGCATCAGCAGGTTTTTCGCCGCCAACATGCGATAGGCGCCGGTGGCGCGCCAATCGGTGATCGGCTGGTAATCGGTCTCGAAGGCGGCTTGCGCCTTGCGGATCGTCTCCTCGTTCCATGGCTGACTGACAAGGGCGGCTTCGACGGTTTTCGCCCGCTTCGGCGTTGCCGCCATGCCACCGAAGGCTATTCGTGCGGCTTTCACCCGCTCGCCGTCGAACGAGATACGGAAGGCGCCGAGTAGGGCGGAAATATCTTCGTCGCGGCGCTTCGAGATCTTGTAGGCGGCAAAACGCTCGTCCGCGGGCAGAGCCGGGACGAAGAGGCTCTCGACGAATTCTCCGGGCCTGCGATCCTGCTTGCCATAGGCGATGAAGAAATCCTCGAGCGGAAGCGTGCGCCGACCGTCCTTCGAGCGCAGGGTAACCGTCGCGCCGAGAACGATCAGGGGCGGCGGGCTGTCGCCGATCGGCGAGCCGTTGGCGATATTGCCGCCGATCGTGCCCATGTTGCGCACCTGGTCGCCGCCGATGCGGTCGAGCAGCCGGCCGAAGGACGGATAGGCTGAGGAAAGGGCCTCGTGCGCCGCCGTATAGCTTACGCCTGCACCGATCGTCAGGCCTGCTTTCGAGCTTTCGACCCGCTGCAGTTCGGCGATGCCGTTGATGAAGACCACCGGATTGAGGGTGCGCATCTGCTTCGTCACCCAGAGCCCGACATCGGTGCAGCCGGCGACGATCGTCGCGCTCGGATGATCCGAGAGAACGCCTGCAAGATCCGCGGCATCCACGGGTACGATCAGACAGTCCGCGCCGCTGCGGACGACGATCCTCTCCGTTTGCCCCAGCGCCTGGAGGCGCGCCGTAACCGCTTCCCGCGTGCGGGTGATCGGGTCGAAGAGAACGGCCGGGCGCTCCGCCGCCGCGGCTTCCGCCGCGCGCACGATCGGTTCGTAGCCGGTACAGCGACAGAGATTGCCCTGCAGCGCCTTTTCTATCGCCCCGCGGCTTGGTTTTTCAGTGGTAAGCCAGAGCCCGTAAAGCGACATCACGATCCCCGGAGTGCAGAAGCCGCATTGGGAACCGTGAAAATCCACCAGTGCCTGCTGCACCGGATGAAGCGTGCCGTCTGCGGCGGCCAGGTGCTCGACCGTCACCACATGCGTGGCATTCAGCGATCCTGTGAAGCGGATGCAGGCGTTGACGCTTTCATAGACGAGGTTTTCGGCTCCGCTGCCATCCCTGGAAAGCCGGCCGATGAGCACCGTACAGGCGCCGCAATCGCCCTCCGCGCAGCCTTCCTTGGTGCCGGTGAGGCGCCGCTCCAGCCTCAGAAAATCGAGCAGCGTCGCTGTCGGCGCCACGTCGGAAAGGGCGATCTCGGTGTCGTTCAGGATGAAGCGGATGCTGTCGGATGCCTGTGCCATGCCACTTCCTTGTCCCTCAGCCGTCGATTATTGCGCCGTCCAGCCGCCATCCATCGAGACATGCGTGCCGGTGATCTGGGCGGCATCGTCGCTTACAAGATAAAGCGCCAGGGAGGCAACCTGTTCGACGGTGATGAACTTTTTCGTCGGCTGTCCCTTGAGCATCACCTCGTTGATCACCTGCTCCTCGGTGATGCCGCGCGTTCTCGCCTGATCCGGTATCTGCTTTTCGACGAGCGGCGTCAGAACGTAGCCGGGGCAGATCGAGTTCACACTGATGCCGTTCTCCGCCACCTCCAGCGCCACGGTCTTCGTCAACCCCATGATACCATGCTTGGCGGCGACATAGGCGGACTTGAAGGGGGAGGCCACGAGCCCGTGTGCGGACGCGATATTGATGATCCGGCCCCAGCCTTTTGTCTTCATCGGCGGAATGGCGGCGCGAATAGTGTGAAAAGAGGAGGAGAGGTTGACGGCGATGATCCGGTCCCATTGCTCGACTGGAAAATCCTCGATCTTTTCGACGAACTGCACGCCGGCATTGTTGACGAGGATATCGGCGCCGCCGAAGCGATCGGCAACAGTCGCCATCATGTCGGCAATTTCGGAGGGCTTGGTCATGTCGGCCGGGTGATGAAGCACCGTACCGGAACTCAGGCTTGCGACTTCGTCCGTGACGGTCCGGATCTCGTCCGGCGCACCGAAGCCGTTCAGGACGATATTGGCGCCGGTCTTTGCCAGGGTCCGGGCGATCGCCAATCCGATGCCGCTCGTGGAACCCGTTATCACCGCAGTTCTGGTCATTCCCGCTCTCTCCGTCCTGATGCCGCACAGGTTATTGCGACGCAACAGCATCAGCCTACGCGCAAATGCGCGGCAGTGACAATTGTGTTTTTCCGCCCCGCAAAGCAGAGTCCCTGTCCCCGGGAGCACTTGGCAAAAGTTGCGTTTTGTTTTCGTTTGACATTCGTTTTTCTATCGTATTGAAGTCTTTCGAATGTCGCCCTCGAGGAAGGGCGAGGGGGCGGTATAAGGAAAGCGTATGCGGGCTTCCGCTCGCATTCCGGTCGGCCTTTTCAATCGCGTG
This sequence comes from Sinorhizobium sp., assembly GCF_059070375.1. Classification (NCBI taxonomy): domain Bacteria; kingdom Pseudomonadati; phylum Pseudomonadota; class Alphaproteobacteria; order Hyphomicrobiales; family Rhizobiaceae; genus Sinorhizobium; species Sinorhizobium sp. Next base: position 836,122 of record NZ_JCACWC010000002.1, on the reverse strand, counting down.
CCGAGGAGGGGCATATGGGCGGATTTATTCTCGCGATCGATCAGGGCACGACGTCGACGCGCGCGATCGTTTTCGACGGCAACCAGAAAATCGCAGGCGTCGGGCAGAAAGAGTTCAAGCAGCACTTTCCGAAATCGGGCTGGGTGGAGCACGACCCGGAGGAGATCTGGCAGACGGTCGTCAGCACGGTCAAGGAAGCGATCCAGAAGGCCGGCATCACCGCGAACGATATTGCCGCGATCGGCATCACCAATCAGCGGGAGACTGTGGTCGTCTGGGATCGCGAGACCGGCAAGCCGATACACAATGCCATCGTGTGGCAGGATCGCCGTACTGCCGCCTTCTGCGACAAGCTCAAGAAGAAGGGACTGGAAAAGACCTTCGTCAAGAAGACCGGCCTGCTGCTCGATCCCTATTTTTCGGGAACGAAGCTCAACTGGCTGCTTTCCAATGTCAAGGGCGCGCAGGCGCGCGCCGCCAGGGGCGAACTCTGCTTCGGCACCATCGACACCTTCCTGATCTGGCGGCTGACGGGCGGCAAGTGCTTCTGCACCGACGCGACGAATGCCTCGCGTACCCTCTTATACAATATCGCCGAGAATGCCTGGGACGAGGAGCTCACCGACATTCTGCGCGTGCCGAAGGAGATGCTGCCCGAAGTGAAGGACTGCGCGGCCGACTTCGGCGTCACGGAGCCCTCCCTCTTCGGCGCCGCGATCCCGATCCTCGGCGTTGCCGGCGACCAGCAGGCGGCAACGATCGGTCAGGCCTGTTTCAAGCCGGGCATGCTGAAATCGACTTATGGTACGGGCTGCTTCGCCTTGCTCAACACCGGCAAGGACATGGTCCGCTCGAAGAACCGTCTCCTGACCACCATTGCCTACCGCCTCGACGGCGAAACGACCTACGCGCTCGAAGGCTCGATCTTCGTGGCCGGTGCTGCGGTCCAGTGGCTGCGCGACGGGCTCAAGGTGATCAAGGCGGCCCCCGATACGGGCTCGCTTGCCGAAAGCGCCGATCCCTCGCAGGAGGTCTATCTCGTGCCGGCCTTCACCGGCCTCGGAGCGCCCCATTGGGATCCGGATGCGCGGGGCGCGATCTTCGGCATGACGCGCAATACCGGCCCGGCAGAGTTCGCGCGGGCGGCACTCGAGGCGGTCTGCTACCAGACCCGCGACCTGCTGGAGGCCATGCACAAGGATTGGCGCCGCAACGGCAATGATACGGTCCTGCGCGTCGATGGCGGCATGGTCGCCTCCGACTGGACGATGCAGCGCCTTTCGGATCTGCTCGACGCTCCGGTCGACCGCCCGGTCATTCTCGAAACCACGGCGCTTGGCGTCGCCTGGCTTGCGGGCAGCCGCGCCGGCGTCTGGCCGAACCAGGAAGCGTTCGCCAAGTCCTGGGCCCGCGACCGCCGTTTCGAACCGGATATGGACGAGGCCACGCGCAAGGTGAAGCTCAAGGGCTGGCGCAGCGCGGTCAAGCGGACGTTGATTGCGGCTTGAATAGGCCGCTGTCTGTCTACGATGCGAAGGCGGCACCCCCTCTGCCCGGCAGGGCAGGGGGGTAGGATATCGATAACATTCAACGCATCGCTATCAGGGTATTGCTTCCAGTGCTCCGCGGTAAGCTGGGTAAAGTCTCGAACGAACGCCTTGACTCATCCATAGCTCATTGGCTATAGATTAACCCATAGCCAACCGGGTATATATCCCAGATGTCCGACGCGCACGACATGCTCTTCAAAACGCTTGCCGATCCCACGCGGCGGGCTCTCTTCGAGCGGCTGTGCCGGGAAGGGGAGAGGACGGTCGGGGCTCTGACGGCTCGCGCCGGTGTCTCGCAGCCGGTCGTCTCCAAACACCTCGGCGTCCTGAAGCAGGCTGGATTGGTGCGCGACCGCCACGAAGGCCGCCACACCTTTTATAGCGCGCAACTCGGTGCGCTCGCTCCGCTGGTCGATTGGACGCGTGAGATGGCCGGTTTCTGGCAGAGCCGCTTCGACGATCTCGAAGACCTACTGAAAAGGATGGACCAATGAACGAAACGTCGAGCGAAACACGTTCCGTCGTCGTCGAGCGGGAGATCGCTCATCCGCCGGAGAAGATCTGGCGCGCGCTCACCCAACCACACCTGATGGAGGAGTGGCTGATGAAGAACGACTTCAGTCCTGTCGTCGGGCACCGTTTCAACCTGCGCGGCGAGTGGGGTGGCGTGCTGGACTGCGAGGTCCTCGTCGTGGAGCCGAACAAAAGGCTGAGCTACGCCTGGAATTTCGCTCATGAGGATCCGGCCTACGACTTGAAGAGCGTGGTGACCTTCACCCTCGTCCCGACAAGCACGGGAACCCAGCTGCGCATGGAGCAGGTTGGATTCCGGCCGGATCAGCGACAGGCCTATGGCGGCGCCAGGGCCGGGTGGCAGCAGTTCTTCGAAAATCTGGAGCGCGTTCTCGCGGGTATGAACTGAAACCCGACCGTCGGGCCGATCGGGGCTCGCTCGCTTCATGTCAATGGGAGATCATTCAATGGATTGGAACGCCTGGATACGTCAGATCCACCGGTGGTTGTCTATCGTCTTCACGGTAACCGTCATCGCCAACTTCGCGGCCATGGGATTGGGAGAACCTCCTGCATGGGTGGTCTATTCCCCGCTGCTGCCGCTCTTCCTGCTGCTGTTCACCGGCCTCTATATGTTCGTGCTACCCTATGCCGCGAGGAGGCGCAGCGGCCGGCCCGCGGCGCAATGAGGTGAAGACGATGGTCGGCAAGACGCCCGGGAAGAGCAGGAATGTTGCGAAGAAGGCCGCCGCCGAGCCGGCCTCGGGACGGCCGACCCTGCTTTCGGGCGGCAACCCCCAGATCGCGAAGGGCTATGGCGATGCTCCCGTGCAGGCCTACATCGCGGCGATGCCGGGCTGGAAGAGCGATGTCGGGCGGCGCCTCGATGCTCTGATTGTTGAGGCCGTTCCCGGCGTGCACAAGGCGGTCAAGTGGAACTCGCCTTTCTACGGTGTCGAGGATAATGTCTGGTTTCTCAGCTTCCACTGCTTCACCAAATACATCAAGGTGACGTTCTTCCGCGGCACTGCGCTCGATCCTGTGCCGCCCGGCAAGTCCAAATATCCGGAAGTACGCTACCTCGATGTTTACGAGGGGCAACTCGACGAAGCTCAATTCTCCGCCTGGGTAAGGCAAGCCAGCCGATTGCCCGGCGAACGTATGTGAGCCACAACGACTATCAGGCCGGCGAACGTATGTAACCCACAACCATCAGGAAAGTGACGGCCATGGAGAACAGGACGAGCGGTTCGAACGAAGCGTCTCCCTCCAAACTGATAGATGCGAAAATCGATGCTCTTGACGATTGGCGCGGTGAGACGCTCGCCAGGATCCGGAAACTCATCCAGCAGGCCGACCCGGATGTGATCGAGGAAGTAAAGTGGAGAGGGGTCCCCGTGTGGGAACACGCCGGGATAATCTGCACCGGCGAAGTCTACAAGGCGGTTGTGAAGACAACCTTTGCCAAAGGTGCCTCGCTGGAAGACCCTTCGGGCCTTTTCAACTCCAGCCTGGAAGGCAATACGCGGCGCGCGATCGATTTCCGTCAGGGCGAGAAGATCGATGAAGAGGCGTTCATCGCGCTCGTTCGTGCCGCGGTGGCGCTGAACATATCAGTACGCACAGGCGCCCGTTCGCAGAAGAAGCCGAAGAGCGCCTGACCCCAGCGGACATCAGCGGGAAACAGTGCGTTTCCCAAAGGCGCATTTGCGACCTGGTCCTGCGCCGATTATCTCTAGCCTCACGCTAGATCCAATAAGTTGAGGCGCGGAATGCGGGCGGGGAGCCTCACGCACTTTTCCTCATCGCGCGCAGACCTCGCAGGAAGTCAGTCATGGAACTCGGACTCTATACATTCGCCGATGTCGATCCGAATGCAGCCGACAAGGGAGCCGAGGGGCGCCGGCGTCTGGCCGATCTCCTGGAGGAGATCGAGCTTGCCGACCAGGTGGGCCTCGACGTTTTCGGCCTCGGCGAGCATCACCGGCCCGACTATGCGGCGTCGGCACCGGCGGTGATCCTCGCGGCGGCTGCCGCACGCACCAGCCGCATCCGGCTGACGAGCGCGGTCACGGTGTTGAGCTCCGACGATCCCGTCCGCGTCTTCCAGCAATTCGCCACCCTCGACCTCCTATCGAACGGACGCGCCGAGATCATGGCCGGACGTGGCTCCTTCATCGAATCATTCCCGCTCTTCGGCCAGTCGCTGGACGATTACGACCAGCTTTTCGCCGAAAAGCTCGATCTCCTTTTGGCGCTGCGCGATCGTGAAAGGGTCACCTGGTCGGGTGCGCTGAGATCTCCGATCAACGATCGGGGCGTTTATCCGCGCCCGCTGCAGGACCCGCTGCCGCTCTGGATTGCGGTCGGCGGCACGCCGCAGTCGGTTGCGCGTGCCGGTGCGCTCGGCGTGCCGATGGCGCTTGCGATCATCGGCGGCGAACCGGCGCGGTTTGCGCCGCTCTTCCAGCTCTACCGCGAAGCTGCGCGCCGTTCGGGGCAGGATCCGTCGAAGCTGAAGACGAGCATCAACGTCCACGGCTTCATCGCCGATAACACGCAAGAAGCTGCAGATCAGTTCTATGGGCCGCAGGCCGAGGTGATGAACCGCATCGGACGCGAACGCGGCTGGGGGCCGACCAGCCGAGCCCATTTCGATCAGGCGATCGGCCCGACGGGCAATCTCTTCCTCGGCGATCCGGAAACCGTTGCCAGGAAGATCGTTGCGCATCGGAAGCTCTTCGAAAACGATCGCTTCCTGCTGCAGATGGCGATCGGCCCGATGCCGCATGACCGGATCCTGCACGGCATCGAACTTTACGGCACCAAGGTCGCGCCTCTGGTACGCGAGATGCTGGCGGAGGAGCGCGCTTCCTAAGCCGGCCGCTTCCGTCGGCACTGGCATATGCGGCGGCGTAGCGCTAAATGTGGCCGCGAAAGCGAGACATCCATGACCCTCAACAACGACGAAGACCTCGAAAGGCTGAAGGAAATCGGCCGGATTTGCGCCAATGCGCTACAGGCGATGGGCGAGGCGCTGGAACCCGGCATTACCACGGCCGAGCTCGACGCGATCGGCCGCAAGGTGCTGGAGGAGGCAGGCGCCCGTTCGGCACCCGAGCTTTGCTACGATTTCCCCGGCGCGACCTGCATCAGCGTCAACGAGGAGATCGCCCACGGCATACCCGGCCTCCGGGTGATCCAGCCGGGCGATCTCGTCAATATCGACGTTTCCGCCGAAAAGGGCGGGCTCTTCGCCGATACGGGGGCGTCCTTTCCCGTGCCGCCGGTCAAGACCGAGATCGACCGGCTCTGCCGCGACGGCAAGCGGGCGATGTGGGTGGGTTTGAAACAGGTCAAGCCAGGCCAGTCGCTTGCCGCGATCGGCAATTCGATCGGCGAGTTCGCGCGCAAGAACCGCTACTCCCTCGTCGCCAATCTGGCGAGCCACGGCATCGGCCGGTCGCTGCACGAGGAACCGAGCGAAATTGCAACCTGGCCGGACCCGTCCGAGCGGCGGCGGATGACCGAGGGTATGGTCTTCACGGTTGAACCCTTCCTGTCGATGGGCGCGCAATGGGCTGAAGGAGGCAACGACGACTGGACCCTCTACAGCGAACCTCGCGCACCGACTGTACAATATGAGCACACGGTGGTCGTCACCCGCAGCGGGCCGCTGGTCGTGACGCTGCCGGGCTAGGCAACTTAGGATGGCTCACCCCCTCTGCCCGGGCAGGGCAGAGGGGGTATCACACCCGCTCCCGCTTTTCTCAGCGCAGATCATTCGATTCCATCAATGGACCGTTCAATTATAATGATTTGCCGCTCTCTTGCTGCGATGCAATAAGGGGGCATGAGCACTCTCCAGAGACGGCAGGACCGTAACGAACCGGCGCCCAAGCACTCGACAGAGCCGAGCGGCTTCGAGTCCGCCGGCAGCGGCTCGAGCGGAAGTCTCGCAGCGACCGCGATCGCCGGTGCGGTCGCCATGGCGGTGGCCATGGGCTTCGGCCGGTTCTCGTATACGCCCATCCTGCCGGCGATGATGATCGACACCGGCCTTTCTCCTGCTGATGCAGGCGTGGTCGCCTCGGCGAATTTCATCGGATATCTCGCAGGCGCGGTGCTTGCCGGCTATGGCTGGGCGCACGGCCGCGAGCGCGGGGTCGGTCTCGCGGCTCTCGTCGCGACGACCGTGCTGCTTGCCGCCATGGGACTTACATCCTCGGTGCTCGCCTATTCCATCATCCGCTTTCTTGCGGGTCTGGCGAGCGCCTTTGCGATGATCTTCATCTCGGGGATAGTGCTGGGGCAGGGGCTCGCCGCCAGATCCGAGCACGTGCCTTCGGTGCATTTCGGCGGCGTCGGTTTCGGCATCGCGCTTTCCTCCGTCGTGGTCTGGATCGCGCCGCTCGCAGGCGTCGCGGACCTTTCGAAGTCGCAGGCCGACTGGTTCGCGGGCGGTCTGGTCGCGCTGGCGGGAACGGTTCTGGTGGCCGCGATGCTGCCGGCGAGCCGTCACGCCGCCATCGGCGGTCCACCGGAGGCGCGGCTCGTCCGATCTCGGCCGCTCATGACGATGACGCTGACCTACGGCCTCTTCGGGTTCGGCTACGTGATCACTGCCACGTTCCTCGTCGCCATGGCCCGCGACGCGAGCGGCGGCCACAGCATCGAGTTTCTTTCCTGGCTGATCACCGGAGTGAGCGCCGCCCTGTCGGTTTATCTCTGGCGCTTCGCCGTGCCGCGTCTCGGATTGGCCGGGGTCTATGCGGCCGGATTGCTGGTAGAGGCGGCAGGCCTCATTCTCACGGTTTCGTTGCCTTCCCCCTTTGCGCCGCTCGTCGGCGGGCTGATGCTGGGCGCCACCTTCATGATGGTCACGGCCTATGGACTGCAGATCGGACGACAACTCGCCCCCGAAAGTCCGCGCCGGGCCCTCGCCTTCATGACCGCTGCCTTCGGGGTCGGCCAGATCGTCGGGCCGCTGGTCGCCGGCTGGCTCGCCGAGCGCACCGGAAGCTACGCTTTGCCGACCCTGGTCGCCGCCGTCGTTCTCATGATCTGCGGGATCGTCGTGCTCGCCGAATTGCGCCGGATAAGTGAAGCCCTGGCACGATGACGGGTCCTCACTAAGCCGGGCAGGCAGCGTCGGCAGCCACATGAAATAACAGTAACATTCGCATTCCGTAATTGTTGCGCAATGTGATTTGCCCTAGTTTCGGCGCATCAGGAGGCAAGTCCTTGACCTCCCCGAAACGAGAGTGCCGTCCCTTGTTCCAATCCTTCTTTCCCAAGCCGAAGCTGTTTTTCATATCTTCCGCCGTCTGGAGCCTTCTTGCCGTTCTCGTATGGTATGGCGGCGGACGGGATATCGGCGCCTATCTCGGTTTGCCGCAGCTGCCGCCCGGCCAGGAGCCTATCATCGGGGTGTCCGTCTTCTGGTCGACGCCCTTTCTTTGGTTCTACATCTATTATGCGGTGGTCGTAGGGATATTTGCCGCGTTCTGGTTCGTTTACAGCCCGCATCGGTGGCAGTATTGGTCCGTTCTCGGCACGGCGCTGATCATCTTCAACACCTACTTTTCGGTTCAGGTCAGTGTCGCCTTCAATGCCTGGTACGGCCCGTTCTATGATATGATCCAGCAGGCGCTCGCGCGAACGGCACCGGTCACTGCCGAACAACTCTACATTGGAATGATCGGCGTCTCAGGCATTGCCTTTCTGGCGGTGACCGTAGGCGTGCTGAACCTCTTCTTCGTCAGCCATTACATCTTTCGCTGGCGTACCGCGATGAACGAATACTATGTCTCGCACTGGCCGAGGCTGCGCCAAGTCGAAGGCGCATCGCAGCGTGTACAGGAAGACACGATGCGATTTTCCAGCACGATGGAAAGGCTGGGCGTCGGCCTGGTGAGCTCAGTTATGACCTTGATCGCCTTTCTCCCGGTTCTCTTCAGGTTTTCCGAGCAGGTAAACGTGCTGCCGGTCGTCGGAGAAATACCGCATGCGCTCGTCTGGGCCGCCGTCTCCTGGTCGCTGTTTGGAACGGTCTTCCTCGCCGTGGTGGGTATCAAGCTTCCGGGCCTCGAATTTCGCAATCAGCGCGTCGAAGCGGCATACCGGAAGGAACTCGTCTATGGCGAGGATCATGAGGACCGCGCCGACCCGATAACGCTCGCGCAGCTTTTCGACAATGTCAGGCGCAACTATTTCCGCCTCTACTTCCATTATATGTACTTCAATATCGCGCGCATTTTCTACCTGCAGGCCGACAACATATTCGGCACGCTCGTGCTGATACCTGCGATCGTGGCGGGAAAACTCACGCTCGGCGTTATGAATCAGGTGTTGAACGTTTTTGGGCAGGTTCGGGAGTCCTTCCAATACCTGGTCGGCTCCTGGACGACCATCGTCGAGCTCCTGTCGATCTACAAACGTCTTAAAGCCTTCGAGTCGGTGTTGGTCGACGAGCCGCTGCCGGAGATCGACCGGCAGTTCATCGACGCTGGCGGTAAGGAAGAGCTGGCTCTGTAGCGGCGGCATCAGAAGGCGGAGCGATCCGCCTTCTTTCTTGCAGCCTCGATCATCGGCAACGCCTCGGCATAGCTGACGCAGGCGACGTCCGGCTTGTTGCAGGTCTCCGAGAGAAAGCGATCGAGCGCCCGCCAATAGGCGCCGCCGTTCATCTCGACGAAGTGGAAGCCGAGCTGAAGAGGGATCCGCTCGCCTTCATATTCTTTACGGAAGGCATTGCGGAACGCCGCAAGCGTCCGCTCCTCGAAGCGGACGCTGTCCTTTCTGTTCTCGACTCCCATCGAATGGCGGACGAAGAGATTGTAGTCCATGCCGATGACCGGCCGGTGCGAAGGGCCTTCGGGAATGAGCGGCAGGCCGAAGCGCGGCAGACCGTCGGCGAAGCTGGGCCAGCCGGGGCCTTTGGTGACGAGGCTCGCATCATAGCTGAAACCGAACGCCTCGAGTGCAGGCACCAGGCCGTCGCTGAGTGACAGATAGGGGGCGCGAAAGCCCTTTATGCCGTTCTTCGCGAAATCGGCCCAGCCTTCCGGCTCGGCTTCCGGCTTGCCGGCCCTCTTCCAGGCTTCGGCGAGCGCCGCGCGGAACGCTGAAAACTCCCGCTCCCAATCGGCCTTGCTCCATCCTTTGCCGTCGAAATGGCCGCAGGCGTGGCTGCCGAGGTCGTGACCATCGCGATGCGCCTGCCAGATATGGCCGACGCGGATCGCGATCTCTTCGCGGCTCTGTGCGAAGCCGACATTCGAGCGTCCCTGCTTCTGTCCGGGCGCCCGGTAGATCTGCTTCCCGTCGGCCTTCGTCATCAGGAAGGTGCAGGAGAGGAAATAGGTGAAATGCGCGCCCGTTCGCCTTGCCATGCCAAGGCTTTTCTCCCAAAGCGCATTGTCGTGCGCGCCGTCGAAGGAGATGACGACGAGCTGTTTGCCGTCCGGCGACGGGGGTGCCGGCGGCGGATCGGCGAGGGCGAGAGCGGGAAAAAGAGCGAGTGATAAAGCCAGGAAAATACGAATCATGTTTCAACTGTGACGTTTGGTTTCGTCGCAGTTGTCCGGAAATTGCGGCAATCCTTTGATTGGGCTGGAAAACAGGCGCTATCGAAGGTAGTGCGTAGTCAGGTGGATCGGCAAAGCGCGGCGCTGTAGCGGTCCGACATTCTCGAACAAGCGGTGACCCATGGCCATACTCGTTCTCGGCATCATCATATTTCTCGGCATGCACCTCGTCCGCGTGGTTGCGCCCGGCTTTCGTGCCGGCATTATCGAAAGCCGCGGCAAGGGCACTTGGATGGGGCTCTATACGATCGTCAGCCTCGTCGGCCTCTGTCTGATCATCTACGGTTTTGGTCAGGCGCGCGGCGAAACGGGCATACTCTACGATCCGCCGATATTCCTGCGCCATATCGCCCTTCTGTTGATGCTCGTCGCCTTCATCGTGCTTGCCGCCGGCTTCCTGCCGGCTGGCCGCATCGCCGTCGCGCTCAAGCATCCGCAGGTCCTCTCGATCAAGATATGGGCGCTGGCGCACCTCCTTGCGAATGGCGAGACGTCCTCGGTTCTGCTTTTCGGTTCCTTTCTCGCCTGGGCGGTGATCCTGCGCATCTCGTTGAAACGGCGCGAGCGCGCCGGTGAGAAGGTGCTTCCCGTGTTTAAATCGACGCGCAACGACGTATTGGCGGTTCTTATCGGCCTCGTCGCCTTTGTGCTCTTCGTCTGGAAGCTGCATGAACTTCTGATAGGCGTTCAGCCGGTCGTTCTCTAAATGTCGATCTCCCCCTTACATCAGGCGTAAAATCGGGTAGAACGCGCCAACTTCTTCACATCAGGGCCGGGCGGCCGGGACGGGACATGGTAAACCAGGACGACAGCTTTATCCGCGAGGTCAATGACGAACTCCGTTCGGACCAGATGAAGGCCGTCTGGACGCGCTTCGGCGGTATCATCATCGGGATTGCCGTTCTGATCGTGCTCGGCACCGTCGGCAAGGTCGGATACGATTATTGGCAGGAGGCCTCCTCGTCGCAATCGGGCGACACCTTCCTCGCGGCGCTCAACCTTGCCCGGGAGAACAAGTCGGACGAGGCGCTCGCCGCTCTGACCGAGCTCGAAAAGGACGGTTACGGATCCTATCCGGTTCTGGCGCAGTTGCGCGTTGCGACGCTGCAGGCGCAAAAGGGTGAAACGGATGCGGCAGTCGCGGCGTTCTCCGAAATCGGCAGGGATACGCGTATTCCGGCCGCGCTTCGCGATGCGGCGCGGCTGCGTGCGGCCTATCTGCTTATCGACGCAGGAACCTACGAGCAGGTGTCCTCCGAGGTCGAGCAACTGGCCGTTCCGCAGAACGCCATGCGTCATTCGGCGCGCGAGGCGCTCGGCCTTTCGGCCTACAAGGCCGGTGACTATACCAAGGCGAAGAGCTGGTTCCAGCAGATCGTCGACGATGCGCAAAGCCCGCGCGGCATCATGAATCGGGCGCAGATGCTGCTGGATGTGATCGCGTCGACAGGCAAGGCCTGACGCAGGCATGTCGCCCAAAAGTGCGTAGCGGTTTTGGGGTAACGACATGCGCAAGAAAAGCATGTCGCCCAAAAGTGCGCAGCGGTTTTGGGATAACGACATGCACAAGAAAAGCATGTCGCCCAAAAGTGCGCAGCGGTTTTGGGGTGACGACATGCACAAGAAAAGCATGTCGCCCAAAAGTGCGCAGCGGTTTTGGGGTGACGACATGCACAAGAAAAGCATGTCGCCCAAAAGTGCGCAGCGGTTTTGGGATAACGACATGCACAAAAACAGAAACTTAAAGCGCGTCGCGTGACCACTGACCGCGAGGCGCTTTAGCACGGATGTCAAGATGACCTTCACCGTCGCCATTATCGGGCGCCCCAATGTCGGCAAGTCCACCTTGTTCAACCGCCTGGTTGGCAAGAAGCTGGCGCTCGTCGACGATACGCCGGGGGTTACCCGCGACCGGCGTCCGGGCGACGCGAAGCTGGTCGACCTCAAGTTCCGCATCATCGATACGGCCGGTCTCGAGGAATCGTCACCAGACAGCCTCCAGGGGCGGATGTGGGCGCAGACGGAGGCGGCTATCGACGAGGCGGATCTCTCGCTCTTCGTCGTCGATGCCAAGGCCGGCCTGACACCGGCAGATCAAACGCTCGGCGAGATGCTGCGCCGCCGGGGCAAGCCCGTCGTCGTCGTCGCCAACAAGTCCGAGGCCCGCGGCTCCGAAGGCGGATTCTACGACGCCTTCACGCTCGGCCTCGGCGAACCCTGCCCGATCTCGGCTGAACACGGCCAGGGCATGCTCGACCTGCGTGACGCGATCGTCGCCGCACTCGGCGAGGAGAGGGCGTTCCCGCCGGCGGAAGACGTTGCCGAGACGAATGTGGATATCCGCCCCGTTGCCGGTGAAGGTACCGAGGACGAGGAGGTCGAGCCCGCCTATGACGAGACCAAGCCGCTTAGGGTGGCGATCGTGGGCCGGCCGAATGCCGGAAAATCGACTCTGATCAACCGGTTCCTTGGCGAAGACCGGCTGCTGACGGGGCCGGAGGCGGGCATTACCCGCGACTCCATTTCTGTCGAATGGGACTGGCGCGGCCGCACCATAAAGATGTTCGATACGGCCGGCATGCGCCGCAAGGCGAAGGTTCAGGAGAAGCTCGAAAAGCTTTCGGTTGCGGATGCGCTGCGGGCGATCCGCTTCGCCGAGACCGTCGTCATCGTCTTCGACGCCACGATCCCTTTCGAGAAGCAGGACCTGCAGATCGTCGATCTGGTGCTGCGCGAGGGGCGTGCAGCCGTGCTTGCCTTCAACAAATGGGATCTGGTCGAGAACTGGCAGGCACTGCTTGTAGATTTGCGCGAAAAGACCGAGCGGCTGTTGCCGCAGGCGCGCGGCATCCGTGCAGTGCCGATTTCCGGGCACACCGGCTACGGCCTCGACCGGCTGATGCAGGCCATCATCGAAACGGACAAGGTCTGGAACCGGCGCATCTCCACGGCGCGCCTCAACCGGTGGCTGGAAACGCAGCAGGTGCAGCATCCCCCGCCGGCCGTCTCGGGCCGCCGCCTCAAGCTCAAATACATGACGCAGGTCAAGGCGCGGCCACCGGGTTTCATGATTTCCTGTACACGTCCCGAGGCGGTGCCGGAGTCCTACACCCGCTACCTCATCAACGGCTTGCGAAACGACTTCGACCTGCCGGGCGTGCCGATCCGCGTGCATTTCCGCGCGTCCGAGAATCCCTTCGAGTCGAAGGCGCGCAAAAGGCGCTGAGAGCTCCGGCGGCAGCAAACGAACTCACGATTCGTTTCGCACTGCGGCGCTTTTTGATGCCATCTACCGCGCTAATAGAGTAAATCTATGTAGCAGGTGAATTGATTTCCTTGCCGCCAAATTAGGCTTGATCTATAACTGAATCCTAGGATGCCGAAGTTGGCGAGCCGTGGCAGATTGGCTCGGCAGGCTGGGAAACGGCACTTGGCTCTGCGAGAATTGGACGATCCGCGTCGTCGGGATCGATGTGTCTGGGGCGCGGTCGCGGATGAAGATCGCGTTCTTTTCTCGTTTGCCGCGATCCGTCTCGAAAGCGATGTTCTCATGCTGACAAAAAAAGGAAAGTACGGTTTGAAGGCGATGGTCGATCTTGCCCAGCTTCAGCCGGGCGAAACGGCTTTCATCACGGAAATCGCCGTTCGCAACAACTTGCCGAAGAAGTTTCTCGACACGATCATGCTCGAACTCAGGAATGCCGGCTTTCTTCGCTCGAAGAAAGGCCCCGGCGGCGGCTACGCGCTGGCGCGGCCCGCATCCGAGATCCGCGTCGGTCAGGTGATCCGCACGCTTGACGGGCCGCTGGCGCCGATCCGTTGTGCGAGCCGCACCGCCTATGAAGTCTGCGATGACTGTTCGGATCCGGAAACCTGTCACGTGCGCCGTTCGATGATCGTCGTGCGCGATGCCGTGGCCGACATTCTCGACAACATGACGCTCGCGCAATTCGCAGCAAGCGAGAGAGAGGCCGCCGTAGCGCCGCTTCTCAGCGAAGCGGGCTGAGCGCGGAGGGTGCGGTCCCCCCGCGGCAGACTTAGGTGTACGTCCGTTCCTCATCAATGCGAGCGTTCATCCTCACAGTGACCCGCTGCGCGGCTTTACGCCCTTGAGGTGGTAGTTGCCGACAAGGTGATGTTTCCAGCGCACCGGGTCCTGCAGCGTGTGAGCGCGGGCGTTGCGCCAATAGCGGTCGAGATTGAGCGCAACTTTCGCAGAGGCGGAGCCGGCGAGATCGAAAAGCGCATTGGCTGCCTCCAGCGCGGCCGCGGCGGCAAGGACCTTGGCGGCGGTAACCGAGAGGCTGGCTTCGACCGCGTGTTCCTCGGTCGGATCGACCTGAGCGGTATCGACCTTGCGACCGGCATGCTCGATGAGCGCGGTGGCGGCCTCGATGCGTATTGCGACTTCGCCGACCCTTGCGATCGTCAAAGCATCCTCCGATGCCCGCTCCAGCACATCGCTCTTGGCTGCTGCCGCGTTTCGGACGAGATCGAGGGTCTCTCGGAACGCCGCCCGCGCGATACCGAGATCGACGCCGGCATGGATGATCTCGCCGACGGAACCGATCGTGTTCGGTCGCTCGAAGCCGCGGTGATGCGGCACGACAGAACCGAGATCCACATGAACGTCCTCAAGGACCACGGTGCCGCTGCCGGTGACGCGCTGCCCGAAACTGTCCCAGTCGTCGATGATCCGGACGCCGTCCGTCGCGCGCGGAACGAACGACATGGTCATGCGGTCGGCGGGATCGAGCGCGGAGATGGCGAGCCAGTCGGCGAAGAGAGCGCCCGTGGAATTTTGCTTCCGGCCGTTGATCCGGTAGCCGGCGCCATTCCCGGTGATCCGGGCTTTTTCGTCGCCGCTTTCCGAAAGTGCGCTGCCGAAGCGGTCGCCTGCCATGGCGCGCCCGAAGAAGAACCGTTTCTGTTCTTCGGTGGCATGCTGACGCAGCGCCTCGAGGACGTAAAAGTGGCCTTGCGGGATCTGACCAATGGAGCTGTCGGCCTCCGCCAGGATCGCCGTTATCTCGGCAAGCACGACGTTGGAGACGTCGATGCCCTCGTATTCCGATGGAATGCTGATCGCCAGCAGTCCCGATTGGGCCAACTGGTCGAGTTCGTCGTGAGGAAGGACGCGCTCCAGGTCGCGCTCGATGGCGCGGTCGGAGAACCGGAGTGCCAGCTCCCTTGCAATCGCCAGGGCCTCTTCCTCGCTCTCGATGCGGTGCGGCGTCGGCTTGGTCTTTCCGGCGAATTGCGAGATGTTCCCCATCCTTGTCCCTCCGTGGAGCATTGCCGCCGCCCTTTAGTATGGAGCAGGCGCTATTTTCTTCCAGTCCCTCCCGGAGGCGGTCGCGCAGGTGGACGCCCGGTAAGGGAATCGCTTTGGAAAATGAAAATTTCCCCGTAAGATCAATGGGTTGTGCGTGACGACGGCGCGTTGTTGCGGTTACCTTTAGAAAAATAGCTTGCCGTGGGGTGCATTTGCAATAGAATACAAAAATTATAGACTACTTCCGAAAAGGATGACCGTCAGGCCGAAACGCTGCTGCATGTTTCTTACGTCGGAGCCGATTTGAGGGTACAACATGCAAGAACTGGAAGTGCTGCAGCGGTCATTGCGCGCGTTAGGCGGTATTCGACCGGAGTATTATTTCGCTTGAAGCGGGAGGGAGGCGGCGCAAGGCGTTCTTGGCTGGCGCGTCGTTCCGGAAAATCCCGACGGGCGAGCGGTATACGAGCCCGTGAAATTCACCAGAGCTTTTGTGTGTCTCGAAGTCCTGCTTAAGAGTTGCCCCGACCACGGAGCGACAGCCAGCTCGCGAAAGGAGCTCACATGACCGTTCGTGGATTGTTTGCCGGCAGGTCAGCGGCGGCCGCCTCGTCCTCGCAGCCGGAAATTGCGATCGTCGGCCGTGGATTTTCCGGCATCATGATGGCGATCGCGCTGATGAAGTCGATGCGGGGAACTTTTCACCTCACCATGTACGACCCGCATCCATCGATCAGCGGCGGCCAGGCCTTTTCCGCGGCGCAGCGCTGCGAGATCCTCAACAGCCGGGTGCGCGACCTGTCGGTCGCGGCCGGCCAGCCCGACGATTTCAACGACTGGCTTTGCGCCAATGATGAGTTCCGAACAGCCGTTCCGGCGGCCATTCCCGGCTTTCGGCAGATTTTCGTGCCGAAAGGCATCTTCAGCGACTACGTGCATCAACGCTTTTCCGAGGCGCTTGCCCGACGTTCCGACATCACGGTGAGGTTTTCCCACCAGCAGGTCACAGGCTTGCGCAAACTCGCAAGCGGTCGCTTCAGTCTTGTGCGTGACGGCGGACATGACGCATGCGACATCGTCATTCTTGCAACGGGCTTCGGCGTGCATCCGCGCGACCTCGAGGTTTCTGACGAGGAGCGACCGCTTGTGCGGACGCGCCGCCTCGTCGACCCGCGCCACGCGGTCCTGCTCGGCAGCGGCATTCGCGTGGTCGACCAGCTTTTCCAGATGCGCGATAACGGTTATGCGGGAGAAATCACGCTCGTTTCGCGCCACGGCTTCCTGCCACAGGCGCATACGCAGCTCGCAGCAGCCCCGAGTTTCCCGGTCGATCCGATGCCGCAAGGGCTGCGCCGGATCGTCCGGTTCGTGCGTCAGGCCTGCGCCGAAGCCGAAGCGAAGGGGCAAAGCTGGCAGTCGGCCATGAACGGCCTGCGCCGGCGGGCGCGCTCGCTCTGGCAATCGCTCTCGGCGCAGGAAAAGCGGCAGTTCAACCGCCACCTGCGGGCCATCTACGACAGCCACAGAAACCGCCTCCCGGCGGCTGTCCACGCGCGGCTGCAGCAGGAACTTGCCGAGGGGCGGACCGTGCTTCGCCGCGGACGGGCAGGGCGGCGCCTGCCGGAAGGCATCATGGTGCGCTGGGCGGGTCGGCATGCCGAGGAACTGCTCAGGGCAGATCAGGTGATCGAATGCCGCTGTTCCGCCCCGGAGCTTGATACGCCCTTGCTCCGGAGTCTTTTTGCGGGTGGGCTTGCCGAACCCGATGAACTCGAGCTCGGCGTCGCGGTCAGTCCGACGGGAGAAGTCTTGAGCCCGTCTGGACGCACGCCGAACCTCTTCGCGATCGGTCCGCTCGGATTGGGAAGCCTGCCCGACATCGACCTGGTGCCTGAGATCGTCACCCAGACCTATGCGGCAGCACGGCTTATCGCGACAGGCAAGCGACTGGCGCTGAAGGCCGGATAGACACGACCGCGGCGGCCGGAATGGCGGCCGACGAATGCCGGTGATCCGGCCCGTTGCAGGCAGTAGCGGTCAGGCAAATGCAAACGGTAGACTCAACGACGACAGGGTCGTCGCTGCGCAGCAGGTCTTCGATATGACGGATGCCGTCGGCCATTACCTCACGCGCCCCACCGTCGCAATCATCGGCGGCGGCTTCACCGGTGCCGTGGTCGCGACGCACCTGGCGCGGTCTCGCGCCATGGATGGCTGGCAGATTTCCGTCTTCGAGCCGCGGGAGCGGCTGGGATGCGGCCTTGCCTATGATACCGCTGAGCCCGCGCATCGCGTCAATGTCCCGGCCGCACGCATGAGCATCGATCCGGGCGATCCCGACCATTTCATGCGCTGGCTCGAGCTTCGGGGCGAACCGCGCGACGATCCCGAGGCGCTTGCCTGCGACGGCCATCTCTATCCGGCCCGGCAGCTCTTCGGCCGCTATGTCGCCGAAACGATCGCGCCGTTCCTGGAACACGGGCGCATCGCACACCATCGGGAGAGAGTGATCGCCGTCGAGCGTCAGGGAGCGGCCTGGGCGGTTCGCGGCGACGGCGGGACCCTAAGCCGCGCCGACGTGCTGGTGGTGGCGACGACGCACCCGGCTCCGGAGGCTCCCGCAGGCGTAGGCGCCATCCTCACGGGGCACCCCCGCTACGTGCCCGATTCGACCGAGCCCGGCGCGCTCGACAGAATCCGGACCGGTGACCGCGTGCTGATCATCGGTACCGGGCTGACTTCGGCCGACGTGATCGCCACCCTGCGCAGAGGCGGGCATAAGGGGCCGATCACCGCCTTTTCCCGGCGCGGTCTGCGTTCTCGTGGACATTCCGACCGGGCGCAGGACCCCTATGGCGACTTCATCTCACGGCCTTGGAGATCGGCCGCGGAGTTGCTCTCCCAGGTACGCCGGACGATCCGCGACGCGGAAGCGGAAGGCTTTACATGGCATGCGGTCCTCGATGCCCTCAGAGCACAAGGCGGTGAGATCTGGCGCAATCTGCCGATGAGCGAGCGGCGGCGGCTTGTCCGTCACGTGCGGCCTTTCTGGGACGTGCACCGTTTTCGTGTAGCTCCGCAAATCGATGCGGTCGTGAGCGCGGGGCTGAGGGACGGCGATATACGCGTCCTCGCCGGTTCGGTCGCTCATATGGCGCGCGTCGGCGAGAATGTCGCGGTCACTTTCCGGAGGCGGCGGGCTGGTGGAACGGAAGAAGGGGAATTCGATGCCGTCGTGATCACCACCGGCCCGGCGCACCGGTCGATCCTGCAAAGCCAATCCTGGCTGGATTCGCTCGGAGCCGCAGGTTATCTGCGCCCCGATACCGTTGGGCTGGGCCTCGCCTGCAGCGAAACGAGCAGGGCGCTCGACAGCGAAAACAGGGAGGTGGACGACCTCTTCGTCGCCGGTCCTCTCGCCCGCGGCACCTTTGGCGAACTTATGGGCCTGCCGCAGGTCAACGACCACGCCATTTTCGTGGCGGCGCAGATATCTGCGCTGGCGCAGGCGCGCCGAGTGCACCGGCGCGCGCGTCCGCGCTCGGCCGCGGCACCGGCCCGCTGACCGAGCGGCGACGACGATGCAACTTCTGCGGCAGCATGCCTGCGGCATCGCTTACGCTTTCCGCGATTCTGCACTATATTAGGATGTGTTGATTTCGACGAAAGGTGGAGCGGGCGAGGTGGTTTGCAGCTATCCGCCTGCGCCCGCAGACGAGAAGCCGTGAGGTATCGACGGCGAATGGCCCGCATCCTCATCCTGTTGTTCAGTCTCCTGTCGGCCTTCGCATTTCCTGTCACGCCGGTGCCCGGAGCCGAGCGCACGGCAATCGTCCTGCACGTCAACGGAGCCATCAGTCCCGCCGCGGCAGAATATGTGACGCGCGGTCTTCAACAGGCCAGGGATCGCGGTGCCGCGCTGGTGGTCCTGCAGATGGACACGCCCGGCGGACTGGATACGTCGATGCGCGACATCATACGCGCCATCCTCGATTCGCCCGTGCCGGTCGCGAGTTTCGTCGCGCCCAGCGGAGCGCGGGCAGCAAGCGCCGGCACCTATATCCTTTATGCGAGCCATATTGCGGCCATGGCCCCGGGGACGAATCTGGGCGCGGCGACGCCGATCGCCATCGGCGGAGGACTGTTTGGCAATGACGAGCAGGAAGGCGAGGAAAAGACGGGCAAGCCGGACGAGCCGGAACCTCGCAAACCGGCCAATGCCGGCGAAGCGAAACTCATCAACGATGCGGTCGCCTATATCCGCGGCCTGGCGGAATTGCGCAACCGCAACGTCGATTGGGCGGAGCGCGCCGTGCGCGAGGCTGCGAGCCTTTCCTCCGCCGCAGCCGCGCGCGAGCAGGTCATCGACTTCACCGCCGTCAGCGTCGACGACCTTTTGAAGCAGGCCCACGGCCGCCCCGTCCGCATCGGCCAATCCGACGTTCGGCTCGATACGTCCGGGCTCGCCATAGAGGATCTTCCGCCGGATTGGCGGACGCGGCTGCTGTCGGTGATCACCAACCCGAACGTCGCCCTCCTCCTGATGATGGTCGGAATCTACGGGCTCATCTTCGAGTTTCTCGCGCCCGGCACAGTGGTGCCGGGTACAATCGGCGGCATCAGCCTCCTGCTCGGTCTCTACGCACTTGCGGTGCTGCCGGTGAGCTATGCCGGCGTGGGCCTTATCCTCCTTGGGGCGGGACTGCTGGTGGCGGAGGCGCATGCGCCGTCATTCGGCGTGCTCGGCCTCGGCGGCACCGTGGCCCTGGTGCTGGGCGCTGCTATTCTCTTCGACACGGACATGCCCGGACTGCAGGTGTCCTGGCCTGCACTGAGCGGTATTGCGATAGCCAGTCTGGCGTTCAGCCTGCTGGTCGCGCGTCTCGCCCTTGTTTCGCGCCGGCACAGGGTCGCCACCGGCGCGGAAGAGATGATCGGCATTTCCGGCAAGGTCGACAGTTGGGCGGGAGCGGACGGCTACGTGATCGCCCACGGCGAGCGGTGGAGAGCCGTCAGCAGCGAACCGCTTGGACCGGGCGAGGACGTCATGGTCGTCGGCCGGGAGGGCCTCACGCTCAAGGTGGCGCGCAAACCGGCTGGGGCGGGATGATGAAAAGCATGCGCGGTTTTCCGCCCGCGTCCCGCACCAACTCCCCAATCGACCACGGGGGAAAAGGAGACCGTTCATGACCTGGCTTGGAAATCTTGCGCCCTTTGCCGCCGCGCTCCTGTTCCTGCTGATCGTCATCGCCTTTGCGATCAGGATTCTCCGGGAATATGAACGCGGCGTGATCTTCACGCTCGGCCGTTTCACCGGCGTCAAGGGACCGGGGCTGATCCTGCTCCTCCCCTATGTGCAGCAGATGGTGCGCGTCGATCTCAGGACCCGTGTTCTCGACGTGCCCAGCCAGGACGTGATCTCGCGCGACAATGTTTCGGTGCGGGTCAGCGCTGTGATCTATTTCCGCGTCATCGACGCAGAGAAATCGACGATCCAGGTCGAGGATTTCATGGCCGCGACGAGCCAGCTCGCCCAGACGACGCTGAGATCCGTGCTCGGCAAACACGATCTGGACGAGATGCTGGCGGAGCGCGACCGTCTGAACGAGGACATTCAGAAGATCCTCGACGTGCAGACGGACGCATGGGGCATCAAGGTCGCTACCGTCGAGATCAAGCATGTCGACATCAATGAATCGATGATCCGGGCGATCGCCCGCCAGGCCGAGGCCGAACGCGAAAGGCGCGCCAAGGTGATCAATGCCGAGGGCGAGCAGCAGGCCGCTGCGAAACTGCTGGAGGCGGCAGAAATTCTCGCCCGGAAACCCCAGGCCATGCAGCTGCGCTATCTCAGCACCTTGAATGTCATCGCCGGCGAAAAGAACTCGACGATAATCTTCCCGTTCCCGATGGAGATCGCCGACATGCTGGCGACGAAGAAGGAGGGTTCCTCCTGAGGCCGGTTGAGATCAGAGCCGCCGCCGCTTGTTTGATTTCATCGTTCCTGTGCTCGTCACAGGAATCCAGCCAGACCAAGTCCTTGGGCTGAAAGAACTCTTTCCGCGCCGCAGACGCGGCGCTGCTCTCATCCCTGTGACAAGCTCAGAGGATGAGGCGAGGAGAGATTGCAGGTCGCTGTAGCACTTTGAGCTGCTGCATGCTTTTGTCCATTGACCGGCTACAATCAATGGACACATGGATTGGCGCTCGGTGCCGCTTCAGACAGAGGTCGAAAATGCCGAAGAGAAGTGCGGGCGTTCTGCTTTATCGGTACGAGGCGAGCGACCTCCTGGTTCTGCTCGTCCATCCGGGCGGGCCATTCTGGATGAACCGGGATCTCGGCGCCTGGTCGATCCCGAAGGGTGAGTATGATGCCGATGAAGAGCCGGAAGCCGCTGCGCGCCGGGAGTTCCTCGAGGAGACCGGCATCTCGATAACGGGCCCCTTGGAGTTTCTCGGCGAGGAGCGCCAAAAGGGCGGCAAGCTCGTCACCGCCTATGCGCATGAGAGCGAATTCGACGTCGCCAGCCTGCGCAGCAACGTGTTCGAGACAGAGTGGCCGCCACGGAGCGGCAGGATGCAGGTCTTCCCGGAGGTCGACCGCGCCGGATGGTTCACGCTCGAAGAGGCGCGCGGCAAGATAAATGTTTCCCAACGCCCGTTCATCGATCGGCTGGAGGCTTCGCGGAACGCCAGCCGCTCCGCGGGTTCCGCCTCCTGAGCGGTTGCGTACGCCCGATCTGCATCAATGGGCAGCGCGCAGGTCCGGCTGCGAGACTTCCCTCCTGCGGAAGGCCACCTGGATTACGTCGGAACGGCAAGGTGCCGCCTCGACACCCGGCACGATCTCGACAGGAATTCCAAGGCTCTCAAGCGCTGCGATCTCCTCGACGGCACCGGCAAGCGCCATCGGGTTCCCGGACCGAAGGCGCACCACGCGTTTCCCTTCCCCGACGAGGGCCGCGATGTCTCTGCTATCCGTGGCGCTCGGCGCGACGGGGACGCGCCTTGCCTCCCGGCGCGCCAGTTCCAGGACGTCGTCAGGGATCCATTCGTCAAAGAGGATCACGTCAGCGGCTTGCAGGGCGCGAACTGCCTTCAAGGTGAGGAGTTCCGCGTCGCCGGGGCCGGCGCCGACGATGGTGACGCGGCCGATGGCGGAGGGGCGCGTGACCAGACGATCCACCTCCGCCATCAGCCGCGTCTCTACACCCTCCTCCGGTGTATCCAGAAAGACCCTGTCGACGAAGCGCTCCCAGAAGGCGCGGCGCGCGGCACCGGGTTTCAGGCGCGCGTTCACGCGGTCGCGGATCGCCTGCGCCACCGTTGCCCACTGTTTAAGTGCGGGCGGCAGCAGGGCCTCGATCCGCCGGCGGATCGCCTGTGCCAGGATCGGTGCCGCGCCATCCGTCGAGATCGCAACGACCACGGGCGAGCGGTTCACGATCGATCCGAACTGAAACGCGCAGAAAGCCGGCTTGTCGATGACGTTGACGGGCACGCCGGCGCTCCGACCGGCTCGAAAGAATGCTTCTGCGTCGGCCTCGTCGTCGCAATCGGCAATGGCGATTGCGACATCGCGAAATACACCCACATGCCACGCCTGGTCGTGGTGAACGAGCAAACCGTGTTCATGCGCGGGCCCACGGGCGAGGAGTTCGAGGAAGAGATCGCTCAGCGACGTCCGCGGCGCGTAGACATGAACTTCCGCGCCGCAGGCCGCCAGCAGTTCGGCCTTCCAGGCGGCCGCATCGCTGCCGCCGGCGACAACGGCCCGTTTGCCGTTCAGGGGCCAGAAGAGCGGCAGCGTCGCGAGTGCGGTCACGCGCTGAGGCTTTTGGGCCGGATCACTCAGCAGCGAGGGTGAGGCAGCCATTTATGATCCCCCTGATCTCGGCGCGGCAGGAGCCGCAATTGGTGCCGGCGCTGAGCCTCTCGCCCACCGCTTCGACGCTATGGCAACCGTCGCGGACGGCCGCAGTGATCTGGTTGACTCCGACGCTGAAGCACGAGCAGACGGTCGCGCCCGGATCGGGCGTATCGGCGCCCGGGCGGCCGGCGGTGACCGCAAAGCGCTTGGCGAGGTTGTGGTGCGAAGCGCCGAGCTGCGATACCGCCCAGCTGCGCGCCACGGCGACCGGCCGCGGAGAAAGGAACAGGCTGGCGAGCAGCCGGTCCCCTTCGAAAAAGGCCAGGCGAAGCTCGCCGGAGGTGCGGTCCGTATAGCCGATCGGTTCGATCTCTGCGGCGATCGCAAAAGTCTTCCGGCACCAGTCGAGCCAGTCGACATTCGTTTCGGCGAAGGCGAGTTCCACCCGCCACCCGCGCTCGGCTCTCGCGAGCGCCCAATAGGCGGCGTCGAGTTCCCTTGGTTTACGCGCCGAAACCGCGAAGCCATAGGCGGCAGCCGCAAAGCGGCTCGCGCGGACCGGCATGTTCTTCGACGCCGGCTGGCCGGAGACCGGGTCGGTTACCGGCGCAACCAGCGCATCGATCCGCGCCCTGGAGGCGAACTGGTCGTTCCAATGCATGGGCACGAAGAGATTGCCCTCCGCCTGCCGGTCGGTGACCAGCGCCCGGACGATCGCCGCGCCGTGCGGACTTTCCAGGGTGACGAGGTCGGCGTCGCTGATGCCGAGCGCCTGTGCGTCACGCGGATGAATCTCGACGAAGGGCTCGGCGAGATGACCCGACAGCCTGGCGCTCTTGCCCGTGCGCGTCATGGTATGCCAGTGGTCGCGCACCCGGCCGGTGTTGAGCGTGAAGGGGAAGGCATCGTCGGCGCTTCTTGGCCGTGGCACCTCGACGGCGACGAAGCGCGCGCGGCCATCCGGATGATAGAATTCACCCTCGGCAAAGAACCGCCTCTCGTGCGGCGCGCTGCCCTTGGGCTGCGGCCACTGAAACGGCCTCAGCCCTTCATAGGCAGGGCCGTCGATCTCCGCGTGGGCGCTGATGTCGAAGTCGCGGCGTCCGTCGTTTTCGAAGCCCGAAAGCGAGGCATGCTCGGCGAAGATCTCGGCTGGTGAAACATGGGCGAAGGCCGCGGCGAAGCCCATGCGCCTGGCGACTGCGGCGATGATGCCACCAGTCGGGCCGCGCTTCGCCGGGCAGCTGCGCAGGAAGGCGCGCTGGCGCGAGATGCGGCGCTCGGAATTGGTGACCGTGCCGTCCTTCTCGCCCCAGCCGAGCGACGGGCAGGAGCACCTGGGCGTGCCGGGTGGTGTCGGTGTCTCTCATGATGTCGGACACGACCACGAAGGGACAGGCTTTGATCGCCGCTTCGACGGCATCGGCGTCGGGCATCGAGACGACCGGGTTGGTCGCCATGATCCACAGCGCCTTGATGCGCCCGTCGGCGACGGCGCGGAACATATCGACCGCCTTGAGGCCGGGCCCGTTCGCGACCGCCGGCGCGCCCCAGAAGCGCGCGTACCGGTCGATGCCCGGTCGGAGTGATTTTTCGATGTCCATATGGGCGGCGAGCATGTTCGCGAGTCCCCCGACCTCGCGCCCGCCCATCGCATTGGGCTGGCCCGGTGACGCGAGAAGGGCCCCATGCCCGGCCGGCCGATGCGGCCGGTCGCAAGATGGCAGTTGATGATGGCGTTGACCTTGTCGGTCCCGGTAGCGGACTGGTTGACGCCCTGGCTATAGCAGGTCACGACCTTTTCGGTCGTCTCGAAAAGACGGAAGAATGCGCGAAGCTGCGTCGGCGTCAGCCCGGTCGCCTTGGAAAGTGACGGGGGATCGAGCCTCGATGCGGCCGCGACGGCCTCGTCGAAGCCGCCTGTGTAGTTCGAAACGTAGTTCCGGTCGACCGCACCGCTTGCGGCGAGATGGGCAAGCAGCCCGCTGAAGAGGGCGACGTCTCCGTCGGATGCGATCCCCAGATGCAGGTCGGCGATGTCCGCCGTCATCGTGCGGCGGGGATCGATGACGACGATCTTCATCTCCGGGCGGTTCGCCTTGGCTGCGGAGAGGCGTTGATAGAGCACCGGGTGGCACCAGGCGAGATTGGAGCCCGTCAGCACCACGAGATCGGCGAGTTCCAGGTCCTCGTAAACGCCCGGCACGGTGTCGGAACCGAAGGCCCGGCGGTGGCCCGCGACGGAGGAGGACATGCAGAGCCGGGAGTTGGTATCGATATTCGCCGAGCCGATGAAACCCTTCATCAACTTGTTGGCGATGTAATAGTCCTCCGTCAGCAATTGTCCCGAGACGTAGAAGGCAACCGAATCGGGACCGTGATTGGCGATACTGTGCGAAAAGCGTTCGGCAACGAGATCGAGCGCCTCGCTCCAGCCTGCGCGACGGCCGCCGATTTCCGGGTGAAGGAGGCGGCCGTCGAGATCGAGGGTCTCGGCGAGTGCCGACCCTTTCGAACAGAGCCTGCCGAAATTGGCCGGATGTTCCGGATCGCCCTTGACGCTCACTGCACCGTCATCATCCACGCGGGCAATGACACCGCAGCCGACACCGCAATAGGGACAGGTGGTCTTGACCTCTTGCGCCATGCTTATTCCGCCGCTGCCAGCGAGAGGCTCTCAAGAGCGACGAACAGCGCGCCATTGTCGTTGCGGATGGGGATCGTGCGCACCTCGCCCTCGTCGGCGCCGAGCGCTTTGCCGGTCTCGAGCGAGATCACCCAGTTGTGCAGCGGGCAGGTGACGGCCGTGCCGTGCACGATGCCCTGGGAAAGAGGGCCCCCTTTATGCGGGCAATGGTCCTCGATCGCAAAGACCTCGTTCTCGGCGGTCCGGAAGACGGCGATCTTGCCGTTGGGCGTCCTGACGCAGCGGGCCCCCCGCAGCGGGATGTCGTTGATGTCGCCGATTGCAATCCAGTTCATCTTCATCGTCACTCCGCTGCCTGATTGAAGCCGACCGTCGCCATCGGCCGGAACTCGTGCTTGTCCTTGCCGGAGACGCGCTCCGACCAGGGATCGACCTGGGCGAATTTCTGGCTGAAGACGAAGCGGTCGAAATAGGCCCTGCGCTTTTCCGCATCCTCGATGATCTGCCGGCGGATCTCGTCCAGTCCGATGCGCTTTGCCCATTTGTAGATGCGCTCGAGATAGCGGGCCTGCTCGCGATACATCTGCGTCAGCGCGACGATATGTTCGAGCGCCTCGTCCTCGGTCCTGACCAGACCCAAAACCTCGGTGCCCTTGATGTCGAGGCCGGCCGCCCCTGCGAAATGGATCTCGAAGCCGGAGTCGACGCAGATGACCCCGACGTCCTTGCAGGTCGCCTCCGCGCAGTTGCGCGGGCAGCCGGAGACGGCCATCTTCAGCTTGGCCGGCGTCCAGGAGCCCCACATGAATTTCTCGATGCGGATACCGAGGCCGGTCGAATCCTGTGTGCCGAAGCGGCACCAATCGGAGCCGACGCAGGTCTTCACCGTTCTGAGCCCCTTGGCGTAGGCCTGACCCGAAACGAAGCCCGCCTGACCGAGATCGGCCCAGACGGCGGGCAGATCCTCCTTCTCGATGCCGAGCAGATCGATGCGCTGACCGCCTGTCACCTTCACCAGCGGCACGTTGAACTTGTCGACGACATCGGCGATGGCGCGAAGTTCCTTCGCATTGGTGACGCCGCCCCACATGCGGGGTACGACGGAATAGGTGCCGTCCTTCTGGATGTTGGCGTGGACACGCTCGTTGATGAAGCGCGACTGGTAATCGTCGGCATATTCGTCCGGCCAATCGCAGACGAGATAGTAGTTGAGCGCCGGGCGGCACTTTGCGCAGCCGCAGGAGGTCTTCCATTCCAGCTCCTGCATGACGGCGGGAATGGATCTTCAGCTTCTTCGCCTTGATCAGGCGCCGCACGTCGTCATGGCCGAGCATCCGTGCAGGTGCACATCGGCTGCACCGCAGCCGGATTGTAGGTGTCGCCGAGCGTCAGCGACATGATCTGCTCGACCAGGCCGGTGCAGGAGCCGCACGAGGCGGAAGCCTTGGTATGGGCGCGCACGTCGTCGAGCGAGGTCAGGCCCTTGGAGACGATCGCTGCCGACGATCTTGCCCTTGCACACGCCGTTGCAGCCGCAGATTTCCGCATCATCCGGCAAGGCTGCAACGGCCGCCGTAGGGTCCAGCGGAAGATCCCCCCTGATAGGCCTGGCCGAAGATCAGGGTGTCGCGCATTTCGGAGATGTCCGTGCCGCGCTTCAAAAGATCGTTGAACCAGGCGCCGTCGGCGGTGTCGCCGTAGAGCACGGTACCGATGATGCGGTTGTCTTTCAGTACGAGCCGCTTGTAGATGCCCGCGGTGCGCGTCGCGCAGTACGATCTCCTCGCGGTCCGTCGCCATCGGCGAAGTCGCCGACCGAATAGAGGTTGATGCCCGTCACCTTCAATTTCGTCGGCGTGTCGGAATGCGCGAAGCGCGGCGCGGCGGTCGCCGGCGAGGTGGGAGGCGGCGACGCGCGCCATTTCGTAGAGCGGCGCGACGAGGCCGTAGACCATGCCGCCGACTTCGGCGCATTCGCCGAGCGCCAGGATGTCCGCGATCGGACGTCTGCATTCCGGTCGTCGACGACGATGCCGCGATTGACGGCCAGACCGGCCTCCTTGGCAAGACGCGGCATTCGGCCGGATGCCGACAGCCATCACCACCAGCGTCGCCGGAATGATCCGGCCATCGTCGAGCTCGATGCCCTGGACCTTCTCCTCGCCGAGGATGCGTTTTGTGTTCGCCTTGGTGACGACCTTGATGCCGCGTTCTTCGACGGCCTTCTGCAGGAGGTAGCCTGCGGCCGGATCGAGCTGGCGTTCCATCAGTGTCGGCATGACATGCAGAACGGTGACGTCCATGCCGCGCGCCTGAAGACCAGCTGCCGCCTCCAGCCCGAGCAGGCCGCCACCGATGACGACGGCCTTTTCGCGCGATTGCGCCGCGAGCAGCATCGCCTGCACATCGTCGAGGTCGCGATAGGTGATGACGCCGCGCAGTTCCTTGCCTGGCACAGGGATGATGAAGGGCACCGAACCGGTGGCGATCACCAGCTTGTCATAGCTTTCCGTAACGCCGTGGTCGGAAGTGACGGTCTTGGCGTCGCGATCGATCGCAACGATTTTGTGGCCCTTGTAGAGGGTAATGCCGTGCTTGATGTACCATCCGTCGCCATGGATGATGATTTCTTCATACTCCTTCTCGCCGGATAGCACCGGCGAAAGCATGATGCGGTCGTAATTGACGCGCGGCTCGGCGTTGAAGATCGTCACGGCATAACGCCCGGGCGCCTTTTCGAAGAGCTCTTC
Source organism: Sinorhizobium sp. (assembly GCF_059070375.1). Taxonomy (NCBI): domain Bacteria; kingdom Pseudomonadati; phylum Pseudomonadota; class Alphaproteobacteria; order Hyphomicrobiales; family Rhizobiaceae; genus Sinorhizobium; species Sinorhizobium sp. The sequence goes on along the minus strand of NZ_JCACWC010000002.1, from coordinate 807,928 downwards.
CAGCATCCGGCCCGGAGCCATGCCGTTGCCGACGATGACGAGTTTTTCGAGTGCAGTTTCAGTCATGTGGTCACTCCGCAGCTTTTACGAAGCGGCCGCTCATAGAAGAATTCGAGCAGTGCTTCGCGGCAGTTCAGGTCGGTTCGATTTGGCCGGCCGAAAACCGGCATAAAAAAACGCCGCTCGGAAATTTGCGCTCCGGGACCGGGAGGAAACCCTTACGGAGGCAAAGACCTTGCGACGTCGGTGTCTTCGGCAGGCGTATGTGGCGCCTGGCTCGCTTCAATCGCCGTTGACCGAAGCAGGTGTAGGAATGCAAGTGCCGTGCCAGATATCCGCCTTCCGGCCATCTCCTTGAAAAATCTGCAAAAGGCGGACAACGCCCTTTGTCTTCGAAGTAAGCCCGTTGATTTAAAAATAAGCCGTTTGCGTGCAGTGATGAAATTTTGTGCGGCTCGCCTTGATCAGCCGATTGTGCACGGGTCTCGCCGCGCCCGTTCTTGCCTAACGCCGTCATCCTTCGGCTTGACCTTGGTCAAGGATGACGCTGTGAGAAGCCGGAGGATCGCGGGCTGCGGAAGGATTGACTGCACGCGCTCCAGATCCCGACGGTCCGAAAAATTTATTTGGGAATGGATTGTTCGCGCAATCTGGAACCCTGGCGATGTGAAAAGCCTGAAGGTTTTCTTTGTCCTCATGGCCTTTGAGCGACGATTCACGGCTTGACGCCATTCGTTCATTTGTGAATATATTATTCAAACTTGTGAAAGTCCGGAGGCGGAGTCCGGAATAGGGAGGACAGCATGAAGACCTTGATCGCTGCGGCCGCAATGGCTGCATTGTCGTTCTGCGGCATTGCCAACGCGCAGGAATACAGCCTGCGATTTTCGACCTCGCAGGTGAATCCGGACGAGCCGATCATCAAGGCCATGAAAACCTATGCCGAGCGTGTCGGTGAGCGCTCCGGCGGACGCATCGCCATTACCGTCATGACGGGCGATCAGCTCGGCGCGCAGAAAAAGGTCAACGAGATGGTCATGAGCGGCGCAAGCCTGCTCAGCGCCACCGACTATGGTCAGCTCGGCCAGTTCGTGCCGGATCTATCGATCCTTGCCGGACCCTATGTCTATCCGGATCTGGCGGCGACGGACCGTCTCTTCGCTTCGGATCTCTATAGGGACCTTTCCAGCAAGCTGGAGGCGCGGGGCATCAAGATCATCATGCCGAACGGCCTGTTCGGCTACCGCCACATCATCGCCAACAAGCCGGTTCGCTCACCCGCGGACCTGGCCGGCGTCACCATTCGCGTGCCCTCCTCGCCGATCATGATGGCGACTTTCGGCAATTACGGTGCAAGGCCGACGGAATTGCCGTGGGGAGACGTCTACAATGCGTTGCAGACCGGAGTCGTCGACGCGGCCGAAGGCCCCTTCGGCTCGATAGCCGGAGCGAAGCTGAACGAGACCCGCAAGGTCATTTCGAAAACCGGCCACCAGATCATGTTCACGGCCTGGGTGGCTTCCAGCCAGCTCTTCAACAGCCTGCCCGAAGACCTGCAGAAGATTCTTCTGGAGGAAGGGCAGACAATTGCCAAAGAGCTTACGCAGATGACGCTGGACACGGACGATGCCTATGCAAAGCAGCTCGCCGCCTCCGGCGTCGAGATCGTGACCGATGTCGACATTCCGGCATTCATCGAGGCCTCGCGTGCAGCCTATGAGAAGGTGCCGAACATCACGCCCGGCATCTACGATCAGGTGCAAAAGGCGATGGCAGAGTAGGCGACGCCGTTTCGAGCGGGATGCGGGCGGAGAGACCGTATACACGTCATCCCGCTCTTGGACGCTGCTGCCGCGGGGGGCCGTCTTCGCCGGCCGGGATCGCGCTCCGAACGTCAATCGGGCCCTGCATCGACGCCAGCTCGGATTGCCCCTCAACAATCGAGGCATCATGGAAAGCTCACGCCCGCCGGAGGAGATAATTCCTCTCATCAGCCTGCGCCGCGCCGATGAGGCAATCGGCGTCGTGGCGCTCCTCGTCATCGTCTTCTCGATCCTTTGGGGGGTCGTCAGCCGTTATGTCTTCCCCCAGCCGGCCGCCTGGACCTATGAGCTGGCGATGATGGCCTTCGCCTATCTCGTCTTCTTCGGTGCCGTCGCCGGCGTCCGTCTCGGCACGCACGCGGCGATCGACGTGCTTGTCGCGGCTCTCCCGGACAGCTGGCGAAAAGCCGTCGCCTGGTTCAACTATCTGCTGCTGGCACTCTTCTTCATCGTCATGACCATCCTCTTCGCGTGGCAGGCCTGGATCTCACGCAATGTGCATACGATCGCCCTCGATCTGTCGCGCAGCCTGTCCTATGCGCCTCTGGCGCTCGCCTCTGCCGGGATGTTCGTCCAGCATCTGATCGTGGAGAGGCCCTGGACCGTCCGTCAGCACCGCAATTTGGAATCGTCGATATGACCCTGTTCCATTTGGCCGGTCCCTCGCTTCTCGTCGTCGTCCTGTTTTTGCTGTCGACGCCGATCACCTGGGCCATGGCGATCGGAGCGTTCGCTTTCTTCCTCATCAATATGGACATGATCCCGCTCGCCAATTTCGCCCAGGAAATGGCGGAAGGCAGCCAGTCCGTGTCCTTGTTGGCGCTGCCGCTGTTCGTTCTTGCCGGCTGCATCATGAACGCGTCCGGCATCACCCGGCGCCTTTTGGCGCTTGCGGACGTGCTTGTCGGCCACATGACGGGCGCGCTGGCGCAGATGTGCACCGTGCTCGGCACCTTGCTCGGCGGACTTACCGCATCTGCCAACGCCGATGCGGCGATGCTCGCCAAGACGCTCGGCGTCGAGATGTCGCAACGGGGCTACAGCCGGGCCTTCGCCGCGGTCATCACATCGTCGGCGGCCATCATCACGAGCCTCATTCCGCCGTCGATCGGTCTTATCGTCTATGGTTTTCTCGCGGAGACGTCCATCGGCCGGCTCTTCGCAGCGGGTGTGGTGCCTGGCCTCGTGCTGGCGACCGGGCTCATGGTCACCACCTATTTCATCGCCCGCAAACGCGGTTACAAGCCGTTGCGCAAGGAGCGTGCCACCCGCGCGGAGGGCACCCGGGCGCTGATCGACGGGCTCTGGGCGCTGTCGATCCCGGTGGTGATCTTCGCCGGTACGCGATACGGTCTTTTCACGACCACAGAAGCCGGTGCGGTGGTCGTCGTCTATGTGCTCTTCGTCGCCGTGTTCGGTTACCGCGAATTCACCTTCCGCCAGATCCCGGAGGTGCTTGCCGAGGCGGTGCGCGATTCGGCCGTGGTCATGATCATGATCTGCGCGGCGGCAGCCTTCGGTTTCTATCTCGCCTGGGAGCAGGTGCCGCAGGTCATGTCCGGCTGGCTCGGCGAAGCCACCGACAATCCGCTCCTGATGCTGCTCCTCATCAACGTCCTGCTGATCGTCATCGGCACGGCGATCGAGGGGTCGGCGGCACTGATCATTCTGACGCCGATGCTGATTCCGATCATCGATGGCGTCGGCATCGATCGCGTGCATTTCGGCGTCGTGTTTATCACGAACCTGACCATCGCCGGCATCACGCCGCCAGTCGGGGGATTGATGTACATTTCGTCCATGGTGCTGAAAGTGCCGATGATGGCCTATGCCCGCGAGGTGCTGCCATACTTGGCGATGATGATGGTCATTCTCGTCATGCTGAGCATGTTCCCGCAGCTGTCGCTTTGGCTGCCGAACCTGGTCTATGGGACGACGGCGGTCCAATAGCGCGACGAATAAGCCTCTTCGCCATGGTGGCGCAGAGGCCGGAAACGGCTCCGATAATCCCGACTTCTTACGCAGGTACTGATCATGGATGAGTTCACGCCCACCGTCGGAGTTTCTTCGACACGTCCCGCCGACATGCCGGAAGACCATGCCGCCTTGCCGGTCTGGAACGCCGAAAACTGGTTCTACGAGGATTGGCCCGTCGGTCAGCGCATCCGGTCGTTACGCCGCACGATTGGCGAGAGCGATAGCCACCTCTTCAACACCCTGGTCGTCGACATCCATCCTTATGTCCAGGATCAGATGTTTGCGGAGCGGGAAGGCATCTTCGGCCGTCGTCTCGTTGCCGGCGCCTTCGTGTTCTCGGCCGGTCTCGGCCTCGTCGCCACCAATTGCGTCAACGCCTTTTCCTATGGCTACGACAAGCTCCGGTTCATCAAGCCGGTCTTCATCGATGACACCATCTACACGATCCGGACCAACATGGAAAAAACGCCCCGTTACAAAGACCTCGGGCTCATTCGCGCCAGCTACCAGGTCTTCAAGAACGAGGGCGAGCTGGTGCTCTACTGCGAGCATCTGCAAACGGTGAAATACAAGAACCCGGCGGATTTTGTCGGCAAGACCGAGAAGTAGAAAACAGAAACCGAAGAAAACGAGCGTTCGCTTGCCGGCGTCGCCGTAATCGGCATGAGCTCGTTTCCCTGGCATCCTGTTGCACCGCCGGGTCTCGTAGCGCAGCCATTCTCCAGAATTCCGTCCGCCGACATATTCCATCGATCGCATGTACTCATGCGGACACGGAATAAAAACGTTTATATTTTTCATTGAAATCGTTTTTATCAGCTGATACGGCTTTCGTCGGGAGGCCGATCATGGAAAACACGCAGTCGCCGCGCGCACGGCCGGGGATCAAGGCTCTGGCCGAGGCCACGGGCTATTCCATTGCGACCGTGTCGAAGGCGCTCAACGGCTCTCCCATGGTTGCCCCGGCCACGAAGGCACTCATCCATCGTGCCGCGGCGGAGATCGGCTATCGTGCCAACGCCCGCGGCATGGCGCTGAGGACCGGCCGGACCTGCCAGGCTGCCGTGCTCATGCCGGTAACGGCTGCGCGCGACTATGAATGGGACGGCGTCGAATATACCCAGATACTCAGCGGCATCAGTCAGGCGCTGGAAGGTAGCGACTATCGCATGTCGGTCCATGTCGTGCGCAATGTGGAGGACGGCTGCGAGGCGGCGCGCCGGGTCATCGATGAGGGTCTGGCGGACGGACTGATATTCTCAGGCATACGCGCCGACGACCCGCGCATCGATCTTCTGGTCGAGAGCCGGTTTCCCTTCGTCTCTCTCGGTCGCTGCCGGAAACCCCTCGATTACGCACATGTCGATATCGACAACGAATGGGCGGCCCATGCGGCGACCGCCCGGCTGATTGCCGGCGGACACCGGCGGATCGCGCTCGTCAATCCGCTCCGGCATCTCTCCTACGCCGAGGACAGGGTGGACGGCTTCATGCGGGCTTTTCGCGAGGCGGGGCTATCACCGTCCGACGATCTGATCGCCGAAGGCGATCTCTCTACCCAGTTCGGCCGCGAGAGCGCGCTCGGTCTTCTCGACGCGGCGCGGCCGCCGACGGCCTTCGTCTGCAGCAACGAGTTGACCACGCTCGGAGTGCTTTCGGGCCTGGGCTCGCGTGGACGGCGGATCGGCGTCGATGTCGACGTGGTCGCCTATGACGACATCAATGTCAGCGCCTATTTCACGCCGCCGATCACGACCTTCTATCAGCCCATCGAGATACTCGGGCGAACCCTCGGGGAGTTTCTGCTGCGGCGCATGGCGGGAGAGGACGCGCAAACGTTGAAGCAGGTTTTCAGGCCAACGCTGATCGAGAGGCAGCCCGACAATCTCGGCGGGCGCCTGGCGCAGTCGGCGTAGGAAAAGAATTCACAACGGAGGAGAACCAAGGTGAAAACACTCGTAATTGCACTTGCGATGGCGGCCCTCGTCTCAGGCGGCGCGTCGGCCGCCGATCTCGGCGGGAAGCTGCTGAAGGTCGGCTCGGACACGACCTCGCCGCCGATGGAGAGCGTCGATCCCGCGACCGGCCAGATCGTCGGTTTCGATATCGACGTGGTGAATGCGATCTGCGCAAAGATCAACTGCCAGGCGGAATTCGTGACCACCGGTTGGGACGGTATTTTCGCAGCGCTCGATCAGGGCAACTTCGATCTCGTTGCCTCGGGCGTGTCGATCACCGAGGAACGCAAGAAGGCCATGGATTTCTCCGATCCCTACATCGTCAACAGCCAGGCGGTGCTGATGCGGGTCGAGGACCAGGGCGTATCACTGGAGGACTTCAAGTCGAAGGGCAAGAAGCTTTCCGCCCAGGCCAACACCACGGATGCGCAGGTCGCCGAAGGGGTGGTCGGCAAAGAAAACGTCGTCGCCTATGACAGCTTCAGCGCCGCGATCATCGCGCTCAAGAACAAAGATGTCGACGGCGTCGTCATCAACGGAGCCAATGCTGCCGCTTACGAACGCGAGTTCGTCGGCGAACTCGTGGTCGCGATCCGGGACCTCGAATCCGATCCGCTCGGCCTCGTCTTCCGCAAGGGCGATGCCAATGTCGCCGCCTTCAACGAAGGACTGAAGATGATCCGCGACGACGGCACGCTGGATCAGCTCGTCAACAAATACTGGGGCGTGAAGTAACCTCATCCGAACACCCCGGAGCGGTCTGCGCTCCGGGGCCGAATTTCTGCGCAGAATCCCCGGAGGGATGAATGTCGTTCCTGAGAACCGTGCGGCCCAGCAATCTGATCATTCTGACAGCGCTGCCGTTCATCATCTATCTTTTCGCCTCCTCCGGTGACTACCAACGTTCGCTGAGAGCCATTCTCGGAGTCGAGAACGGCTCGTCCGCCTTCGTACCTGGCTTCCTTGCCCTGCTCGTCGCCTTCGGCTCGGGTATCGCCGTTCTCGTCTTTTCGCGAGTCAAGGCGCCGCGGCCGCGGCTGGCGCTCGCTGCCGCCGTGCTCAATCTCGCTGCGGCGGCCATCCTGCTTCTGAGCGACGCGGTTCATCCCTACCTTGCGTCGGTCGTCGCCAATGCCGTCGATCCCTTCACGTCCGATCTCGTCGTGAAAGGGCTTAGCCCCCGGCGATTGACGGACGCCGCGGACATGACCCTGCGCGGCATCGAAGCCGTGCTTTTTCCGGCCTATTTCGCGCTGACCCTGTTCGGCTCCATGCTTTTCTTCGGTGCCGGCAAGGCATCTGCGCGGGAGAGCATCCTGCATCGCGCAGGAGCGTGGAGCATCGGCCTCGTCAACGGTACGGGGCTCCTGTTCATCCTCTTCCTTGCGCATATCGCCTTTGCCGCCGGCGTGGCGACCACGGTCCGCGCGGCCATTGCCGCCTATCTTCTCGCTGCGATCATCGGCCTCATCTGGGTCGGATTGCTTCAGTTGCATTATACGGCGCGCACCAGCCTCTTCTTCGCGCTCGCGACCCTCGGCTTGGTGCTCGTCGCCGCCTGGTTCCTGTTGCAGTCTCGCACGGCCTATGTGCTTGCGGGGCGGCTCGACGGCAGGGTCGCGATCGTCAGCAACACGCCGTCCGGCCTCATAGGCGCGGTGCGCTTCGGCCAATATCCGGGCGCGCCCGCTGAAGAGGCGGCCGTACGAACCTTCCTTGGCCCGGCGGAGGCAGTCGCGGCGATGGAAAAGGACGAGGTGAGGGCCGCGCTTCTGCCGGCGGAAGCCGTGCCCGGGGGCTTGCCGCTCCTTTGGGAAACGGCGGCTCTGAACGATCGAGACCGGGCCGCAGGCATCACTTTCGCCGTCCTGGCAATCATCCTCGGTCTGCTCACCTTCGGCGGCTATCTGCACCGTCGTCATCCCCTGGCGATCGGCTCGGAATTCGTCGTCGATACGATCCGCGGCATTCCGATGCTGGTGATCGTGCTCTATGTCGGCCTGCCCTTGAGCGGGGCGTTGAAGGATGTGACGCAGGGCGTGCTCGATCCGCCGAATCTGATGCGCGGCATCGCCGCCATGGCGCTTGCCTATTCCGCCTATCTGGCGGAAATCTTCCGCTCCGGCATCAACGCCATCCCGGTCGGCCAGATCGAAGCGGCGCGCAGCATCGGGCTCAACCGGTGGCAGACGGCGCGGCTGGTGGTCCTGCCGCAGGCGTTCCGGATCATCATTCCACCGCTCGGCAACGAGCTGATCGCGATCCTCAAGGACACGTCGCTCCTGTCGATTCTGTCGATCCGCGACATCACCCAGCGCATGCGCGAGTTCCAGTCGGCGAGTTTCCTGCCCTTTGCGCCCTATAACTCGGCAGCCATCTTCTACATCTTCCTGACGCTCGCGGCGGCGAGCCTCATCAACATGATCGAGCGGAAATATGACATCAAGCATCGATAGGAGACGGGAAGAGGGGCCGCGCACGGTGCTGATCACCGGTGCATCGCGGGGCCTGGGTCAGGAACTTGCACGGCAATATGCAGCCGCCGGCTGGCAGGTGATCGCCTGCGTCCGCCAACCGTCGGCGAGGGATGGGGAAACCGGCATCGAACGTCGGATACTCGATGTCACGGACGCGAGGTCGATGGCGGCGCTTGCCGAAAGCCTCGGCGAGCAGCCGATCGATGTCCTCATCAATAATGCCGGAGTCCGCGGCGACACAGGCGGACTGTCGACCGTCAGACCCGAGGATTTCCTGGAGGTCATGCGCGTCAATGCCCTGGCGCCGATCCTGGTCGTGCAGGCGCTGCTGGGAAATCTCCTCGCTGGCTGCGATCGCATCGTCGCCAATATCAGCAGCCGCGCAGGATCGCTCGCCGAGGGCACGCTCGACGATGACGAAGGAGACTATGCCTATCGTTGCTCGAAAGCGGCGCTGAACATGGCCACGGTCAAGCTCGCGCAGGATTTGCATCCCCACCGGGTCACCGTGCTGTCGCTCCACCCCGGCTGGGTCAGAACCGATATGGGCGGCCATCAGGCGAGCGTGCCGGTTGCGGAAAGCGCCGCCGGCCTGAAGGCGATCATCGACAGGGCCGGGCTCGCCGAGAGCGGCAGCTTCCGGGCCTTCGACGGAAGAACGGTATCGTGGTGAAGCGAGTGGGACGATGACGACGAGCGAGTTCAAGAACGTGCAGGAAATCGAAGCAATCGAAGCGCTGCTTGCCCGCGAATACGGCGTCGCGGGAGAAACCGTGGCGCTGCCCGGCGAGCACGATCTCAATTTCCGTATTCAGGCGAGCGACGGTCGCGCGTTCCTCCTGAAACTGCATGCCCTCGGCGCGCCCGAGGAGCTCGACATGCAGATTGCAGTTCTCGACCATCTCGCGCGCGAGGCGACGGATCTGCCCGTCTCGAAGGCCTTGCCGAGCCGCTTCGGCGCCTCGTTCACCCGCGTCGAATTCAAAGGAGAGCGTGTCGCACGTCTGCTGACGTGGCTGCCCGGGGAGATCTGGGCACGAGCCGCCAACCGCTCGAGCAACAGCGTCGAGACCCTTGGGGCGCTGCTCGGCAAGCTCGACCGCAGCCTCGCCGGTTTCTCTCATCCCGGCGCCAGGAGAGAGTACGCCTGGGATATCGCCCGGGCGGAAATGCACCTCGCCAACGTCGATCTGATCGAGGATGTGGAGAAGCGGAGCGCGGTTCGCGCGATCCTCGATCACTTCGTCTCCACCGTGCTGCCGCGCCTTGCGGCGTGCCCCCGGCAGGTCATCCACAACGATGCCAATGACTATAACGTGCTCGTCGGCGCCGACGGCTGCGTCAGCGGACTGCTCGACTTCGGCGATATGGTCGAGAGCTATCGGGTGGTGGAAGTGGCCGTCGCCTCAGCCTATGCGCTGATCGGTTCGCCGGATCCGATCGGCGCCATCGCGCGGCTGGCGGGCGCCTATCACGGCGTCAATCGGCTCGGCGAAACGGAGGCCGAGATGATCTTCGATCTCGTGCGCACCCGCTACGCCGTCAGCATGTGCATGGCGGCAAGGCAGATCCGCGACGACCCCGAGAACGCCTATCTGCTCGTCAGCCAGGAGGACGTCTGGCGCGAACTGAGACGCCTCGAGCAAGAGAACCGCTCGTTCGCCATCGCCCGCCTTCGCGACGCCTGCGGCTTTGCACCCATCCCGAGGGCCGCACGGGTGGTGCGGTGGCTGGAGCGCAATGCGCATGATTTTTCGGGCGTCATCAAGCCGGGCATTGCAAGACCGAAGGCAGCCGTCTTCGATTTCTCGGCGAACAGCTCGGAGAACTGGCTAGGTCTCGACAAGGACGTGGCGCAAGCGCGCATCGAAGCACATATTCAGGCGGAGGGGGCGGATTTCGGCCTTGGCCTCTACGGGGAGGACAGAGCGGTCTACAAGGGTGACGCCTACCAGGCGACTGCAAGCCTGCGGCGCACGATTCACCTCGGCATCGATCTCTTCGCTCCCGCCAACGAGCCGGTGCATGCACCCTGCGCCGGCAAGGTCGCCTTCTACCATGACGACGCGGTCCCTTACGGTTTCGGGCCGACAATTCTGCTCGAACACACGACGTGCGAGGGCGACACGTTCTGGACGCTCTACGGGCATCTCTCCCGTGAAAGCGCCTCACGGCTTTCGATCGGCCAGCCGGTCGCCAGGGGCGAAGCTTTCGCGACCCTGGGGGATCGCGCCGAAAACGGCGGCTGGGTTCCGCACCTGCATTTCCAGATAGTCACCGATCATCTCGGCCTCGAGGGCCGCATGCACGGCGTCGGCGTCAGAGAGCAGTGGCAGGTCTGGCGGGAGATCAGCCCCGATCCGAGCGTCGTGCTCGGCCTTTCCGTTCCGGCGTCGGTGATCGTCGAGTGCGACAAGGCGTTCCTGGTGCGCGAACGCCAGCGCCGCATCGGTCGTTCCTTAAGCATCGCCTACGGCGCGGCGCCTCTGAAGATCGTCGCCGGCGAGGGCGCCTACCTGATCGATGACGAGGGTGGGCGCTGGCTCGACATGGTCAACAATGTCTGCCATGTCGGCCATTGCCATCCACGCGTCGTGAAGGCGGCGCAGATGCAGATGGCGCGGCTCAATACCAATTCGCGCTATCTGCATGACAGTCTGGTGGAATATTCCCGACGGCTTGCGGCGCTCTTCCCTGATCCGCTGAACGTCTGCTTCTTCGTCAATTCCGGCAGCGAAGCCAACGATCTCGCGATCCGGCTGGCGCGCGCCTATACCGGCAACCGCGACGTCATCACCGTCGATCACGCCTATCACGGCCATCTGACGAGCCTGATCGATGTCAGTCCCTATAAATTCGCGGGCAAGGGCGGGGAAGGGCGGCCTGCGCATGTGCGGGTTGCCGAGATGCCGGACCTCTATCGGGGACGCTATCGCTATGGCGATACGGACGCGGGGCGCAAATATGCCGGGGATGTGCAGCGGCAGATCGATGCGCTGGCGGCGGAAGGGCGCAAACCCGCGCTCTTCTTCAGCGAGGGCATTCTCGGCACGGGCGGCCAACTGGTTCTGCCGGATGGCTATCTCAGCGAGGCCTATGCGCATGTGCGTGCGGCCGGCGGGCTGTGCCTCGCGGACGAGGTTCAGGTGGGGTTCGGCCGCGTCGGCAGTCACATGTGGGCGCATGAGACGCAAGCGGTCGTGCCCGACATCGTCACCATGGGCAAGCCGATCGGCAACGGCCACCCGATGGCGGCTGTGGTGACCACCGAGGCGATTGCTGCGGCCTTTGCAAACGGAATGGAATATTTCAACACTTTCGGCGGAAATCCGGTATCGGCCGAGATCGGCCTCGCTGTACTCGACGTCATCCGCGACGAGCGCCTGATGCACCATTGCGCGGTCGTCGGAAACCGTCTGATGGATGGAGCGCGCGAACTCGCCAGCCGCCACGCGATCATCGGCGACGTGCGCGGCTATGGTCTCTTCAACGGCATCGAGCTCGTGCGCGATCGCGACACCCTCGAACCGGCCGCAGCGGAGCTCGACTTCGTCATTGCCGAGATGAAGGACAGGCACCGCATCCTGCTGTCGAGCGAGGGACGGCAGCACAACGTACTGAAGATCAAGCCGCCCGCGCCCTTCAGCGCGGACGATTGCGACCGTTTCCTCGATGCCCTCGACGCGGTGCTGGCACGGGTAGAGGCCGGCTGACGAAAGTTTTCCCTTTACAACTAAGTTAAACGTTTTTATTTCTGATAAAAACGTTTAACAGGCTGACGAGCAGGCAGTTGATCCGCCGCCTGTCGGGAGGAGAGTTTGGCCGCTATTCGCATCGACAATCTTCGCAAGTCCTTCGGCTCGCATGAAATTCTGAAGGGCATCGATCTCGAGATCGCCAGCGGCGAGTTCGTCTGCTTTCTGGGGCCGTCCGGCTGCGGCAAGAGCACGCTCCTGCGCTCGATCGCGGGACTTGAAAATCTCGACGGGGGATCGATCCGCCTCGGCGAGCGCGACATCACCGATCTTCCGTCCGCCAGGCGCGACATTGCCATGGTCTTCCAGAACTACGCGCTCTATCCGCATATGAACGTGCGCAAGAATCTTTCCTTCGGCCTTGCGCTGAACGGCATGAAGCGAAACGAGATCGAGCGGCGTGTCAACAATGCGGCCGAGATTCTGAGGATCACGGAGCTCCTGGACCGCAAGCCCCGCCAGCTTTCCGGCGGCCAGCGCCAGCGTGTGGCGATCGGCAGGGCGATCGTGCGCGAGCCGAAGCTCTTCCTGCTTGATGAGCCGCTCTCCAACCTCGATGCCGGTTTAAGGGTGACGATGCGCGTCGAACTGGCGTCGCTGCACGAACGCCTCGGCGTGACGATGATCTATGTGACGCATGACCAGGTGGAGGCCATGACTCTGTCGGACCGGGTCGTGGTGCTCGACAAGGGACGCGTCAGCCAGTTCGGCACGCCGCTCGAACTGTTCTACCGTCCGGCAAATATCTTCGTTGCCGGCTTCATCGGCTCGCCGCGGATGAATTTCCTGCCGGCGGGTGTCGCGGATCAGGGCGCAACCGGCGTGACGCTTGCCGGAGGCGGCTTATCGCGGCCGGTGACACTCGATACGGGTTCGTCCGAACCGATCGACCGGGTTCGTCCGGTCACCCTGGGAATTCGCCCCGACAAACTCGAACTGACCTCGCCGGAGGAGGCGCATCTCGCTGGCACGGTGAGGCTCGTCGAGCGGCTCGGCACCGAAAGTCACGTTCACATCCGTGTCGAGGGCGGTGGTGATCTGACTGCTGTGGTGCGCGGCACCCATCCCGTCGCGAGCCGAGATCAAGTTCATCTCCGCCTTCCCCCCGAGCACTGCCATCTGTTCGATGCAGAAGGCACGGCGATCGCGAGGCGGCTCGATCCGGAGACGAAGGCACTTATCGATAACGAGAAGGCAAGGGGCGCGCGTGCGCCGGTTTTGGAGGAGAGACATGCCTGATATGAAAACGACGATCATCGGATCGCTTCTGGCCCTGTCGGTTGCCGGCGCGGCGACTGCGCGCGCAGAGGAGGTCTTGCGTTTCGCGACCTGGGACACGGGCGAGAGCCTTGCCATCCAGCAGGCCATCGCCAAAAAATTCGAAGCAAAGCACCCGGGCGTGAAGGTTCAAGTCGAGCCCTATGCCGAGGGCTACGACCAGAAGCTCGTCGCCGCCTTCGGCGCGGGCAATCCGCCCGATGTCATGTATATGTGGAACTTCCCGCAATACTACACGTCGCTGATGCCGCTCGATGAGCTGATCGCGCGCGACTCGGCCGAGATCAAGCCGGACGATTTTCCGGAAGGCCTGATGAACACGGCGCGTATCGAAGGCAAGACCTACGGCATGCCCTCGGGTTTCACCACCCAGGTGGTCTTCTACAACAAGGAAATGTTCGCAAAGGCGGGTGTGGAAGAGCCGAAGGAGGGCTGGACCTGGGACGATCTGCGCGCCAAGGCAGCCAAGTTCCGCGACAAGGCCGGCAAGGTCTACGGGTTCGCCGTCGACGCCAAGCCGGACCCCTATGATTTCGAGCAGTTCCTCTGGTCGAACGGCACGAAATACATCTCGGACGACGGCAAGGAGATCGACGGCTACATGAACAGCGACGCGGCTGCCGCGGTGCTCGGCATGTTCGCCGACATGGCCCGGAAAGAGGAAGCCGTGACACTGCACCTCGGAGACGAAACGGGGGGTGACACGCTGTTCCAGGGCGGCAAGATCGCCATGCTCCAGAGCGCCATGTGGGACAAGGCAGATATCGATGCCGCCGGCTTCAGCTATGGCGTCGCACCGCTGCCGACATTCGGCGACCGCCCCGCCCATTCGGCACTCGGCGTTTCGGCGATCTCCATCGCCAAGGACGCCGCCCATCCCGACCTCGCCTGGGAATTCGTGAAATTCTTCTCCTCGCCCGAGTCGGTCGCGATGCGCGTCAACGACCTGCCGGTGCGCAAGAGCGTGGCCGAGGCGAAAGGGATGACGAAGGACCCCGTCTACAAGCCTTTCTTCGATATTCTCGCCACCTCCAACACCGAAAGGCACGCCTATCTGAAGAACGCCAACTGGAGCAAGATCCAGGACAATCTGGCGCGCGCCATCGAGGCGACGATGATCGAGCAGGGCAATGCCAAGGCCCATCTCGACGATGCGGTCAAGCGCTCCAAGCGCCTGCTGAAGTAAGGAGTGCGGGGGATGGACATGGCTGCCCATGCTGGACCGAAGGTGGAGGTCGTTCGGCGCAGACGAGCGAATGCCGGACGGCATCTTGCGCCCTTCCTGTTCATCTCCCCATGGATCCTCGGATTCCTCTTCTTCACCCTCGGCCCGCTCTGCTTCTCGCTGACGATGAGCTTTTTCGACTGGCCCGTCGTCGGCGAGCGCACCTTCGTCGGACTCGACAACTACCGCTCCATGTTCATGGAGGACCCGCAATTCCGGGAGAGCCTCTGGATCACGGTGAAGTTCGCGGCGATCTACGTGCCGTTCAACATCGTCATGTCGCTTCTGCTGGCGCTGTTGCTGCACCATGCGACTTTCGCCAGCGGCTTCTTTCGCACGGTGTTCTATTTGCCGAGCGTGATCTCGGGCGTTGCGCTTGTGACGATCTGGAGCTGGATCTACAGCAGGGAATACGGGCTGCTGAACTTCATGCTGTCGCTCGTCGGCATCGATGGACCGAACTGGCTCGGCGATCCCAGCCTGGCCCTCGTCGCCATCATCGTCGCAAGCCTCTGGGGCCTCGGCGGTACGATGCTGATCCTTCTGACCGGTCTCAAGGCCATTCCGAAAGAGCTCTATGAGGCCGCGACCGTCTCGGGCGTTCCGGGCTGGGCGCAGATGCTGTTCATCACCCTGCCGATGCTCGGGCCGATGCTGATCTTCACCTTCATCACCTCGATCATCTCCGCATTCCAGCAGCTGACGATAGCGCTTCTGCTGACGAAGGGCGGCCCTCTCGGCTCCACCTATTTCTTTGCCATGTACATCTACGACAACGCCTTCAAATATTTCGACATGGGCTATGCCGCCGCGGGCTCCTGGGTGATGTTCGCGATCGTGCTGACACTCAGCCTGGTCGTCATGCGCTGGTCCGCCGCATGGGTCTATTACGAGGGCGAGGTCCGGCCGGCCGATGGAGACCGCGATGCGTAAGACAGTCCTCTATGCGACGCTGATCCTGCTGTCCGCCCTGTTCATCGCGCCGTTCTACTGGACCTTCATGACGGCGGTCAAAAGCACGGCGGAGCTATATCAGTTCCCACCGGTCCTCTGGCCGTCCGAGTGGCACTGGGAGAATTTCGCAGCCGCCTGGAACAAGCAGCCCTTCGGCACCTATCTTTCGAACTCGCTGATCGTCGTCGTCCTTTCGACGCTCGGCCAGCTTCTGTCGAGCTCGCTCGTCGCCTTCGGCTTCGCCCGCTTCCGGTTTCCCGGACGCGACGCCCTGTTCGTGCTGCTGCTCGCGACCATGATGATACCCTGGGACGTGAAGATGATCCCGCTCTACATGGAATTCAACATGCTGGGCTGGATCAACACGCTCAAACCTCTGATCGTGCCGGCCTATTTCGCCGACGCCTTCTTCGTCTTCCTGCTCCGCCAATACATCATGACGATACCGATGGAGATCGACGAGGCTGCCCGCATGGACGGTGCCAACAGTTTCGACATCTACTGGCGCATCCATCTGCCTCTGATGCTGCCGGCCCTGGTGCTGGTCGGTACCTTCCATTTCATGAATGCGTGGAACGACTATCTGGGGCCACTGATCTTCCTCAACGATCAGTCGAAATACACGCTCACCCTCGGGCTTTCGATGTTCAAGGGCCTGCATGAGATCGACGTCACCTCGATCGCGGCGATCACCGTCATCCTCTGCCTTCCGCCGCTCGCCCTCTTCTTCCTGGCGCAGCGCTATATCATGGATGGAGCCGTCGGCTCTTCGGTGAAGGGATAGGCGATGCTGTTCGACATCGACCATGTTCCTTTCAGCCGAAAGGGGCGCTTCCTGACGCTGTCGACCATGCGTGTTCCCGGGCGCGACGGCGAGCGTGCGCTTTATCTCAGATGCGTCAGCGGCGGCGATGAGCGTCCTTCCCTTGGACGGCTGTGCCGGGTCGAGTTGCTGGACGGGAACGGCCGACCGGCGGCGGCGCGCTTCGAACTGTCGCCGGACCAGCTTGTGGCGCGGACCGGCGAGGGCATCGTCCGCTTCGTCATCGGAGACGGCGAACGCTTGCACATTCGCGGCGAAAATGCAGGCGTGCGTTTCCATGTCGAAGGATCGCGCTACGATTATGTCTACCGCACGCCCGGCGGCGAATACTGTCTCGTGGCAGCAAGTGAGAACGTGAAACTCATTCCGCGGGCCTGTCTCGGTGATCTGGCCGTTTCCGGCAAATGGGACAGGGACCGGTCCACCGACGTTTCCTTCACGCTCTCGGGCGAGGGGACATTCGAGGGCAATGTCGATTTCTTTCGCGCCCTCCCGCCGCCGAAAAGCCCCGGCAGCTTCGAGGTGGCGCATGCAGCCGTCGCAGCCGAGTTCAGCGCCTGGTATCGATCGATCCCGGCGGGTGTCCCCGGACAGGAGGAAGCGCAACGCCTCGCGGCCTATCTCCTCTGGGCGAATACCGTGCCGGCCGAAGGCGTGCTGACCCGGCCGGCGATCTACATGTCGAAAAACGCCATGATCAACATCTGGAGCTGGGACAATGCCTTTTCGGCACTTGGCGTGGCCGGCTTCGACGAAGAGCTCGCCTTCGACCAGTTCGCAGCGATCTTCGACCATCAGGACGCTTCCGGCCTGCTGCCTGACTACGTGAACGACCGCGAAGCGCTCTTCGCCTTCACCAAGCCCCCGGTTCACGGCTGGGCCGTGTCCTGCCTGGCGCGCGAAAATCCCGCCTTCCTGACACCGGAGCGACGGGCCTATCTGCGCGATGCGATCGGCAGGCAGGTCTCCTACTGGCTGACCCACGGCCGCGCGGGCGGCGGCGTGCTGCCGAGCTACTTCCACGGCAATGACAGCGGCTGGGACAATGCGAGTTTTTTTGCCGAAGGCGGCCCGGTTCTGTCACCCGACCTTCCGGTCTTCCTCATCCTGGCCTGCGAGGCGCTTGCCAACCTGCTGGAGGACGATCCGGAAAAGGCAGCCCGCTGGCTTCGCACCGCAGACGAACTTCAAGCGCTCCTCGTCGGCACGCTCTGGACCGGCGAGACTTTTGCCGCGCGTCTTGCCGCCGACCCAGAACGAATTCTCCCTGGGGATAGTCTGATCCAGTTCATGCCGCTGCTGCTGGGCTCCCGCTTGCCGGCAGCGATGTGCCGCCAGCTCGTCGCCCGGCTGGTCGAAGGCGCATTTATTACCGATTGGGGCCCGGCGACGGAAAGCCCCCGGAGTTCCTATTACGAGGACGATGGCTATTGGCGCGGGCCTATCTGGGCGCCGACGACCTATCTCCTCTGGGACGGACTGCGCCGCCAGGGCGAGGGTGCATTGGCGCGGGAAATCGCGCAGAGGTTCTGTGCACTTGCCAATGCACACGGTATGGCCGAAAACTTCGACGCGCGCTCGGGCAGGGGCCTTCGGGATCGGGCATTCGCCTGGACGTCTGCAGTCTACCTGCTGCTGGCGCCATCCCTCCGCGACGAAAACCGGTGAAGAGTTGAAGCCGTCATGCAACGACCGACCATAAAGACGATAGCGCGGGAGACGGGACTGTCGATTGCGACGGTCTCCAAGGCTCTGAAGCATTCTCCGCAGGTTCGCCCGGAGACGAGGGCCATCGTGCTCGATGCGGCCGAGCGCGTGGGCTACGAGCTCAATCTACATGGCGTGCAGCTGCGCACCGGCAAGACTTATCAGGTTGCCGCCATCATGACGGCGCCGGGCCCGAAGGAAAACGAATGGGAGGGCGTGGAATATGCGCAGCTCCTCAGCGGTATTTCCTGGGCGCTGGAAGAAAGCCCCTATCGCGTCTCGCTCTACGCCGTGCGCGACTTCGAGGAAAGCCAGGAAACGATCAGGCAGATCGTTGCGATGAAGAAGGCCGACGGCATCATCATTTCGGGCACGCGCGCCGACGATCCGCGTATCCGGTTGATGCAGGAAGCGGAGTTCCCCTTCGTGACCTACGGCATGAGCATCCACAATGCGCCGCACGCCTATGTCGACGCCGACAACGCACAGATGATCCGCCTGTCCATGGCGCGGCTGATCGAGCGTGGCCACAGGCGCATCGCGCTGCTCAATCCGAAAGAGCAGTTCACCTACGGTGTCGTTCGCCTGGAAAGCTATCGCAAAGCGCTCGAAGAGGCAGGCCTGTCCTACGATGCCGCGCTCGTCGCTCATGGTCGGCTGACGCCCGCATTCGGTAGGGAGAATGTGGTGGCCATGTCTGCGCTCGCCGATCCTCCCACCGCCTATATCTGTGCCAACGAAGCTACTGCGCTCGGCGCCTTTTCCGGCTTCCATGCGCGCGGGCTGGTGCATGGGCGTGACGCGGTCATCAACGCGACCGACGACCTGAACGTCAGCCAGTATTTCGCACCGCCGATCACGAGCTACTACCTGCCGATCGGCGAGCCGAGCGCGCTGCTCGGCAAATTCATCCTGCGGCGGATGGAGGGAGAGCCGCCTGAAGCCCTGCAGACGCTCCTGATGCCGGACCTCATCGAGCGCTCGGACGACCGACTGAGGCCGAAGCTATGAGCGACCAATCCGCCATCGAGGCCGCCGGTTAATATAAACGTTTAATTTCCCTCCGGCCGTGTCGCGCCTGCTCGCCACGTGCGTCCGCCGCCGATCCAGAAAAACGACAAAGGACTTTACCTTGCACATGCCGCTGACGAGCCCCAATCGCTTCAACTCCGACCTTCGGACGCCTGACAAGCTCGAACTCGGCGTGTGCTACTACCCCGAACAATGGCCGCACGAGAAATGGGCGGAAGACGCCGGGCGGATGATCGAGCTCGGCCTCTCCTGGGTTCGCATCGGCGAATTCGCCTGGGCGAAGATAGAGCCGCGGTCGGGCGAATTTCATTGGGAATGGCTGGACGAAGCGATCGACGTTCTGGGCAAGGCCGGCCTCAAGGTCATCCTCGGCACGCCGACGGCGGCCCCGCCGAAATGGCTCGTGGACCGCTATCCCGACATTCTGCCGGTGGATGCGACGGGGACGGTGCGTAAATTCGGCGCGCGACGCCACTATTGCTTCTCGAGTCGGCGCTACCGCTCCGAGGCGGCGCGCATCACCGAGGCGATGGCGCGCCGCTATGGCGAACACATCTATGTCCATGCCTGGCAGACGGACAATGAATATGGCGACCACGACACGATCTACAGCTATTCCGCCGAAGCGGTGAGGGCATTCCGCCTGTGGCTGGCCGAACGCTACGGCTCGATCGAGGAACTGAACCGCGCCTGGGGCACGGCGTTCTGGTCGATGAACTACAACAGCTTTGAGGAAATCGATCTGCCGAACAGCCTGGTGGAGGAGCCGAGCCCGACCCACGGTGTTGATTTCATCCGTTTCTCTTCCGATCAGGTGAAGAGCTTCAACAAGGTCCAGGTCGATATTATCCGGGCGCATTCGCCCGGCCGTCCGGTGACGCACAACTTCATGTCGCAGAATACCGATTTCGACCATTACTCCGTCGGCGAGGACATCGACATTGCCTCCTGGGACGTCTACCCGATGGGCGGCCTGCTCAACGGGCGGCTCGCAGCGAAGGACAAGGAGCATTATCTCCGGGTGGGGGATCCCGACCAGCCGGCCTTCAACCACGACCTCTACCGAGCCGTCGGCCGCGGCCGCGTCTGGGTCATGGAGCAGCAGCCGGGGCCCGTGAACTGGGCGGCGCACAACCAGTCGCCGGCCGACGGCATGGTTCGGCTCTGGACCTGGCTCGCCTATGCCCATGGGGTCGACATGGTCTCTTATTTCCGCTGGCGCCAGGCGCCTTTCGCGCAGGAACAGTTTCACGCGGGCCTCCTTCTTCCAAACAGCGAGGCGGATCAGGGCTATCTTGAAGTCGCCGAAGTCGTCGCGGAAATGAAGCGCCTGCCCGGGGGAGAGGTGCGTGGCAAGGCGCAAGTCGCGATCCTTCTCGACTACGAATCGCGCTGGGCGACACGCGTCCTGCCGCAGGGGCGGAGCTATTCCGCTTCGGCGGTTGCGCTCGATTGGTATTCGACGGCGGCTCGTCTGGGCGTCGATGTGGATTTCATAGGCCAGCACTCGGACCTCGACGGATACAAGCTGATCCTCGCGCCGGATCTCGTCATTGCCGAGGAGGCTTTCGTCGAGCGGCTCGCGCGAGCGGACGCCAAGGTGGTCTTCGGCGCGCGCAGCGGCAGCAAGACGAAGGACATGCACATCCCCGAGGGACTGCCGCCGGGACCGCTGGCGAAGCTCATCGATATCAGCGTCTCGCGGGTCGAGTCGCTGCCGGAGTTTCATAGCGAGACCGTTCTCTACGGCAACGAGGCTTATCAGGCGGCCGGCTGGCGCGAGACGGTAAGGACGAACGAGACCGTTCTCGCAAGCTTCGACGGGGAGTATCGCAACGGCGCTCCGGCGCTCGTCGGCAACGACAAGGCACGCTATCTGGCCGTTGCGGCCAACGGCGCATTGCTCGACAAGGTGATCGGCGACGCGCTCGGCTGGGCTGGACTGGAAAGCCTGCCCGACCTCGGCGATCTTCGCGTGACGCGCCGCGGCAATCTCCGTTTCGCCTTCAATTTCGGCCGGATCCCCGCGGAGGTGCCCGCAGGGCCCTCGGCCGAGTTCTACCTGGGCGGCCGCACGCTGAAACCCGTCGATGTTGCGATCTGGAGGGAATGAACCCCGAGCATCGATGTAGCCGACCTTCAGGCAAGGTCACATCGTCGTGAGCTTGGACTGTACTTGATGACTTGTCGTGCCATTCGCCCTAGGTCGAACGCATGACCATGCTCGTTGTTACGTTCCTTGCGCTCTTCGGTTTCCACTCGGCGGCAGCCGCGCAGGATCAGTCCGTCAGCACCTTGCTGACGGCCCTGGCGACCAGAGAAGAGTTGAAACCGCTGAAGACCGTGGTCGTTGCCAGGGACGGGGAGACGATTGCCGAGAAGGGTTATCGCGGCCACACTCCCTCGGAGTCGACCAACATCAAGTCGGCGTCGAAATCGATCTTATCCGCACTTGTGGGCATTGCGATCGACAAGGGTCTGCTCGACGGCCCGGAGCAGAAGATCGCGCCGCTCCTGAAGGAAGACCTCCCGTCGCAGGCCGACCCCCGGATCAACGACATCACCATCGGCAACCTGCTTTCGATGCAAGCGGGACTGGGGCGCATGTCCGGACCGAATTACGGCCGCTGGGTGTCGAGCCGCAACTGGGTTCGTTTCGCACTGGCACAGCCCTTCGACGACGAGCCCGGAGGTCGGATGCTTTATTCGACCGCCTCGACCCATCTGCTCTCGGCAATACTGACCAAGGTCGGCGGCAAGTCGACACTGGCGCTTGCGCGCGAATGGCTCGGTCCTGTCGAGGGTTTCCGGATCGGCGCCTGGGAGCGGGATCCCCAGGGCATCTATCTCGGGGGCAACCAGATGGCGATGAGCGCGCGATCGCTGCTTGCCTTCGGTGAGCTCTATCGCAACCGCGGCCGCACCGCAGACGGACGGCAGGTCGTCCCGGCCGATTGGGTGGAGCTTTCCTGGCAGCCGCGCACGGCCTCCCGTTTTACCGGCGACGGCTACGGATATGGCTGGTTCACGCGCCGGATCGGCGACGAGGATGTGTATTACGCTTGGGGCTATGGCGGCCAGATGCTCTACATAGTGCCGTCCCTTGACCTGACCGTGGTCATGACGTCGGATGAAAGCGGCCCCTCGGCACGCAACGGCTATCGCGACGCTCTGCACGGGGTTCTGGCGGAGATCATCTCCATCGCCAAAGCGGATTGAGGCAGATGGTTCTGCTCTGAGCGCGTTAAACAACCATGTTAGCAAAAAGCGCCAAGGGCGCGTCGACCTTGATGAATTGACGCGCCCGATCGACTGACTCTTCGCAGCGGGTTTGCTTAGGCCGTTGGCTGCTTCGTCTTCCGGAGATAGGGAAGCACGGTGTCGAACGACCCGAAACGCTGCACGGCGTCCTCGTTGGAGACGGCGGCCGTGATGATGACGTCCTCGCCCTGCTGCCAGTTCGCGGGTGTTGCCACCTGATGCTTGGCGGTGAGCTGGATCGAGTCGATGGCGCGCAGGATCTCGTTGAAGTTGCGGCCGGTGGTCATCGGATAGGTGAGGATCAGCTTGATCTTCTTGTCGGGGCCGATGACGTAGACCGAACGCACGGTGGCGTTATCCGCAGGCGTCCGGCCCTCGGACGTCTCTCCGGCGCCGGCCGGCAGCATGTCGTAAAGCTTTGCCACCTTCAGATCGCGGTCGCCGATCAGCGGGTAGTCGACCTCGAAGCCGGTCGCGACCTTGATGTCGTTCTTCCACTTGGTGTGACTTTCGACCGGGTCGACCGAAATGCCGATGATCTTGACGCCGCGCTTGCGGAACTCCGGCTCGATGCCGGCCATGGCGCCGAGTTCCGTGGTGCAGACGGGAGTAAAGTTCTTCGGATGGGAGAAAAGGACAGCCCAGCCGTCGCCGATCCATTCATGGAAATTGATCGTGCCCTGCGTTGTCTCGGCGGTGAAATCGGGGGCGGTATCGTTGATGCGCAAACTCATGGCGTGTTCCCTCCTGTACGACGAAATTTTGCTAAGAATAACGCAATCGCCGCCGTTTTCGAGGAGGAAACGAGCGATTGACGGCGGCAGAAGGAATGACTGCATCATAGGTGGCCAGGCTGCGGGTATATTTTTGCCGGCTGGCCTAAAAGCCAGGTCTTACAAGCCTTTGCGCGGGCGCGTTGACATCGCTTTGGCACAGCCGCATAGATAGCGCATTCCGAGGGGAGCACCAGACGGTGCTGAGATGGCGTTGAGCCGGACCCTTGAACCTGATCCGGGTCATGCCGGCGTAGGAACGGAAAGAAGGCCGCCAGCGGCAAGTTCTCCTTTTCATCGCCTTTCCTGGATCTCCGTGATGTTCCGTCTGGAGATCGATCGATGACGTCCACTGCCGTACCGCTCGCAAGCATCATCCGCCCTCGTGCGAAGGAGGACTGGGCATGACGGCGATTGCACTCACCATCGCCGGCTCGGACTCCGGCGGCGGCGCCGGTATTCAGGCGGACCTCAAGACGTTTTCAGCGCTCGGCGTTTACGGCGCCAGCGTCATCACTGCGATCACGGCCCAGAACACCAGGGGTGTGACGGGCGTCGAGGATGTCTCCGCTGAAATCGTGTCGGCGCAGATGGACGCCGTCTTCTCCGATCTCGACGTGAAGGCCGTCAAGATCGGCATGGTCTCGCGTCGGGAAACAATCGCCGCCATTGCCGATGGATTGCGCCGGTCCGGAAAACGGGCGGTCGTGGATCCGGTCATGGTTGCGACCTCCGGCGACGCGTTGCTTCGGCCGGATGCCGTTACGGCGCTCATCGAAGAGCTGTTGCCGCTGGCGCTCGTCGCCACGCCCAATCTTGCCGAGGCCGCGCTCATGACCGGGCGCGCAATCGCCGAGGACGAGGCGGAGATGGCGCGCCAGGCGGAAGCGATCATGCGGACCGGCGCATATGCGGTTCTGGTCAAGGGCGGGCACCTGAAGGGCCAGGAGGCCACAGACCTCTTCTTCGACGGCGACACTCTTGTCCGCCTTCCCGCCGCGCGGATCGAGACGCGCAACGACCACGGCACCGGCTGCACGCTGTCGGCAGCCATTGCCGCCGGCCTTGCGAAAGGCTTGCCGCTGGTCGAAGCGGTGAGTGCCGCCAAGTCCTATCTGCATGCCGCAATCTCCGCGGCCGACCGCCTGGAGATAGGTCAGGGGCGCGGCCCGGTCCATCATTTCCACCGGTGGTGGGAAGATTGACTGCCGGGTGACGGCTCGGGGGAGCTGAAGTGCCTCGCTATCGCCACTGTTGTTCAGCAGCATGACCGCGTCCATGGCTTCGATTGGCGATCGGTTCTCGCGATATGCATTTTCTTACCCGCCGGCTGGAGGCTTTCAACCGTGACGACCTGCCGGATTGGCGGCGGTCGCCTGGCAGGGTGCGGCGTTGTCTTTCGATGCTGCCGTCGCTGGTCGAATATTCGCTTTTCTATGCGCTGGCACTCGTTGCCCTTACGGCGGTCATCGCGCTAATGTTAGCCGCTTGGATCGTCGATCGCCGCAAGGCCTGACGGCGAAGGGCGAAAAGGCCGCGCACAGGTGGCGCGGCCGCGGTCGCCTCAAGCGGCGTTGTTTTCCGTAATCGTATTCTCGACGTAATATTTGCCGTAGCGGTGGCGGTATTTCTCCGCCCCGTCGAAGTCGCTGTATTTGCCGAGTTCGTTCATGTCCGTCTTGTTGAGGATGACGCCAAGCACCTTTGAGTTGATCAATGGTTCCGAGTTGAGCAGATCGCGTACGAGCCGCGAAGGCGTCCTTCCCCACTCGACCACGAAGAGAATACCGTCGGCAAGCGGCGCGAAAGCCTTGGCGTCGACGACGGGAGCGAGTGCGGCAAGATCGACGACGACGTAGTCGAAGGCGTTGCGGGCGTTCTCGATGAGGTTCGCCATGGCCGGGGAGGCGAGCAGTTCATTGCTCTGATGCCGCTGATGCGATGCGCCGCCGGCCGGAAGGATTGCGAGCTTGGTGCGCTGGTCCACCTTGATTCCGGCGGGCCAGGTGGCTTCTCCGGTCAGCGTTTCGACGAGCCCGGTGCGCGGGGCGGGCGTGATCATCTGAGTCAGTCCCGGCTTGCGTATATCGGCATCGATGAGCAGGGTCCGCTTGCCGCTCGCCGCCAGAAGTGCGGCGAAGTTCGCGGCAATGATCGACTTTCCCTCGTCCGGAAGGGCCGATGCAATGGCGATCACGCGGCTTTCGCTGCCGGCGAGCATCTGGTCGCAGGCAAGCTTGGCGTTGCGGAACGTCTCCGCGAAGGTCGAACGCGGCGCATCGACGACAATGCGCGAAAGTCGTTGGAACGGCATCGTGTCGTCGACAGCGTCGTCATGTCTTTTCACCGAGCCGAAATGCGCATGGACCAGTTGTGCCTTCTTCTTCATGCGCGTTCCGAGCAGCGGGACGTAGCCGAGCGAGCGATGGCCGAGGATCGAGCGTATGTCGCCTTCCAGGCGGAAAGTCCGTTCGCGGAATTCGAGGAAGGCCGCGTAAGCCCCGCCGACCATCATGCCGAGTACGGCCGAGAGAGCGAGAGTCATCGTTTTCTTGGGGCTCGACGGTGACACGGGCACGCCGGCCTCGGAGATGACGCGCGCCTTGGCGATCGGGAAGGATTGCTGCTGCGTCGCCTGTTCGTAGCGGCCGAGATAGGATTCGTAGAGCGTCTTCAGAGCCGCTGCCTTCTGTTCGAGCTCCCTTAATTGAACAAGTTGCTCGCTGGCGTCGGAGGTCTTGCCGGCAATGCCCTGGATGCTCTTCCTGAGCGATGCCTCGCGCGATTGCGCGACCTCGTATTCGTTCTTGTAGCTTGCGGTGAGTTGCTGCAGTTCCTGGTAGATCTGCCGCGCGACATCCTCCTGCTCGGCGCGGAGCGATACCGCCTGCGGGTGGTCGGCGCCGAAATTATCCGAGACTTCCCGCTCACGCTTGCCGACGGTGAGATAGCGGGTCCTAAGGTCACGGATCACCGAATTGTCACCCTCCTTTGAGGAAATGGTGGCGTTCTTGACCGCGTTCTCCGGTCCCTGATCGACGATCGACTTGTACTGGTTGTAACGGGCCGACGCACTTGCCGTATCGGCCTGGGCGACGATGAGCTGGCTGTTGAGATCGGCCATCTGCTGCTCGGACATCAGCTCGCCCCGTGCAGCCGTCAGACCGTTCTCGGCCCTGAAATGCGCGACTTCGAGCGCGGCGGCCTGCGAGCGCTGCTGAAGATCCATAAGCCGTTCCTGCAGCCAGACGGATGCGCGCTCGGTCGCCTCGAAATTGGCGTTCAACTGATCCGTCAGATAGGCACTTGCGTAACCGCGCGCGATGGTCGCCGCAAGCAAGGGGTCGCTTGAGCGAAAGGCAACGGCCACGACCGAGCTGCGCGAAACACGCTCGACCGCGAGCGATTGCTGTATGATCGCGGCTGCCTTCTGCCGCCGTCCGTTGCGCGCCTGTTCTTCCGTAACGTCGGGACCGCCGGAAAAAAGCCCGGTTGCCGATTTCAACCAGTCCTTGACGACGGCAACGGGCGACTGCGGCGGATTGAGTATCGTATCGTTTTCGTCGAGTTTGAGCTTGTCGACGACGCGCAATGCGAGTTCGCCGGACTTCAGGATCTCGACCGCACTCGCAATCTGCGTGTCGAGCATCTGGCTGTTTACCGGGGTAGGCTCCTCCTCGGCATATTTGGACAGGTTTTCGTCGAGAAGGATCTGCGTCATCGACGTGTAATAGGGCGTGGCAAATAGGAGATAAGCGACCCCCAGCGCAATGAAGAGCAGGACGAATGCGGCCACGAGCCGGGCACGACGAAAGACTGCGGCGACAAGCCGGTCGAGATCGATAAAGCCGTCTGACTGTTCTTCGCTGGGCATGATGCTGCTCAATGGAACGCTTCTTTGTTTCATGGGGGCCGTTCTGTTCATCTTCTTCTCCGGTCCTTGTTCCGGCAGTCCCGAAGGACTGCCGGAAGCCGCCGCTTATGCCGCCCGGATGCGGCTTTCGTGAGACAGAACCATGTCGCGGACGGATTCGAAAACGATATCGCCGATGTCCGCACGAGCAAGCGCGAAGGCGACATTGGCTTCGATGAAGCCCTGCTTCGAACCGCAGTCGAAGGTGCGGCCCTCATAGGGATGCGCGTGGAAGGACTGGGATTGCGAAAGCGTCAGCATGCCATCGGTCAACTGGATCTCATTGCCGGCGCCGCGCGTCTGGTGGGCCAGAATCGAGAAGATTTCCGGCTGAAGAATGTAGCGACCATTGAGATAATAGTTGGACGGCGCCTTTCCTGCGGCGGGCTTTTCCACCATCTCGGTCACGGAGAAACCGTGCCGGACCGTCTCGCCCTTGCCGACGATGCCGTATTTCGATGCTTCCTCGGGGGCGCATTGCTCGACGCCGACGACGTTGCCGCCAACCTCGTGATAGAGATCCATGAGGCCGGCCATGCAACCGCGCGCGCCGAAGGAGACCATGTCGGGCAGCAGAAGCGCGAACGGCTCGTCGCCGATCAGGTCACGCGCACACCATACCGCGTGCCCGAGGCCGAGGGGGGCCTGCTGGCGGGTAAAGCTGACCGAGCCGGCTGCCGGCAACATGGCCTCGAGTTCGGAAATCTGCGCGCTTTTGCCAGAGCGTGAAAGCGACGAGATGAGTTCCGGCGCGTCGTCGAAATGGTCCTCGATCACCTGCTTGTTCCGGCTGGTGACGAAGACGATATGCTCGATTCCGGCCTGGCGGGCCTCATCCACGGCATATTGAACGACTGGCCGGTCGACGATCGTCAACATCTCCTTGGGCACTGCCTTTGTCGCCGGGAGGAACCTCGTTCCGTTTCCGGCAACCGGGATTACTGCTTTTCTGACGGTCCTGACACGGTCCATTTTATCATCCTTTGCTTATTGGGGGTCGTTGCCCAGCGGGGATCGTTCAGCCGCCGCCGTCATGGGGGCGGCACGGGGGGCCGAATGGGAGGAGGGATGCACGAATCGCGCGGCAAGGCGGCGCAATCGGGCAGCGATCGGCATGCTGAGATGCCGGAGCGCAAGTGGGTCGGCCAGCGCGGTCTTGAACGCACCGGCCAACGATCTCTTTTTCAACTGCTCGACAAGGACCAGAAACGAGCGAGCTTCACGGAAGCCGCGCATGCGCCTGCGCTGCATTTTCTGCGCCGGGCCGTCGAGCGCGTAGCGGCGCAGGAAGGCTTCGTCGGCGGCGATCATCGCGTCTATATGATCGAGCCTCAACACACGCGAGATGGAACCCTCGCGGATATGATAGATATAGCCGGCGGACGGCTCGACCGCGCAGCGCCCGCCAGAGGCAAGGGCCGATGCCAGCAGGATGTAGTCCTCGCCGATGCGCAGCGTCTCGTCGAAGCGAAGCTGCTGGTTTTCCAGAAAACGGCGCTCGAAGATCGGTTTCATGTAGCCGAAATTGTGCTCGGATCGAAAGAGCACGTTGGATTCGATGAAGGCGGGAAGCGTGAGCTGCGGCAGCCGGGCGAGGTCGGCTTCGGAGAACATCCTGAGACTGCGCCCGTCCAGCGACACGACGTCGAGATTGTCGACCGCGATCTGCGCCCCGGCCGTGTCCGCTCGTTCGATCATCCGCCTGAGCCGGTCCGCCCGGACCGTGTCGTCCGAAATCGAGAACGGCGATCCACCGGCCGCGCGCCGCGTCGATGCCGGCATTGCGCGCGCCGCCCGGACCGCGGTTGCGATCGAGGGCGATCAGGCGGACCCGGGGATCCGGGATCGCCGCCACGAGCGCGGGCGTCGCATCTGCCGAGCGATCGTCGACGACGACGACCTCGACGGTCACGCCTTCCTGCGCCAGTGCGCTTTCGATCGCGCGCACGATCGTATCCGCGGAATTATACGCGGCCACGACGAATGTGACGTCGGGGACCTTATCGATCGCCGGAGGGTTCATGCCGAGGTCACCTCGCGGGCTCCGTATTGTTCGATTTCCTTCAGCCCCAGCAGGCCGCTGATGACGCCGGCATGCAGTACGGCGCGTAGCGCAAAGCGGTTCCGCCTTGCGGCCGAAGGAAAGCAGAGGACCGCGGCAGTTGCGCAAAAGCCGGACTTTGCGCCGGCAAGGGCGACATTCCAGGCCTGACGCAAGCCATTGGCTTTCTCGGCGAGAAGGCGTCCATGGGTCTGTCCGGAGCGGAAACGGCGCTTCGCGAGCCAGGCAAGCGAGGCCCTGTTTTCCGGTACCGGCTCATGCACCCAGGCTTCCGGCGAAAAGGCGATCATTCCGCCGGCGCTGTGCATTCCGGCGAAGAAATCCGTGTCCTCGCCGCCGCTCTTGCCGAGCGAAAGCTTGAAGCGCCGGCCATGGAGCGAGGCCGCATCGCGCCTGAGCAGCGCATTGCAGGTGTATCCGGTCCGGATTTCTCCCTTTACCCAGACCGGCAGTGTCGAGTGGAAATCCCCGTTGCGCATCCAGCCGGGAGCCGTAGGCCCGTAATGCGCCCTGACGGGACCGAGCACGGCGGCGGCGCCCGTGATGCGCGCCGTTTCCAGAAGCCGGATCAGCCAGTCGCCGGAAACGGTCTCGTCGTCATCGAGGAAGGCAAGGAAGTCGCCGGTGCTGTTGTCGAGGCAGCAATTGCGGGCGATCGAGATATTCGAGTGCGGGCAGTGAACGTAGAGGATGTCGAACGGCATCTGCGGCCGAAGCCCTTCGACTAGAGCCCTGGCGCTCGGTTCCGCGTCGTTGTCGGCGACGATGACGCGCAAGCTGGCGCGCTCCGGCACGTTCATCGCAGCCAGCGAGCGAAGCGTTTCGGCAAGCTCCGGCCGGCGGTACGTGCAGACGCCGATGTCGATGTGAAGCGTTTCGTTCGGCATCAGGCCACCCTGCGGCGGAAGTCGAGGAGTTCCCGCCAGAACCCGGCGGACCAGGCAAGGTGCATGACCATGGCTGCAACGGCTGCAAGCGGTCCGTAAGGATTACGCTGGCCGAGCGCCATCCAGACGCCATAGCCGAGGCACGCGGCAGCCCAAACCCCCACCGGCACCACGGCCATCCAGTTGACGATCGCGAGAAGCGCGCCGAAAGCGATGGGTGCCACCGCAAGCGGCAGCATCTGCCTGAGCCCCGGCATTGCCCGGTGCTTGAGGAAGTTCTTTGCCCGGCCGCGGCCGTAGCCGAAATACTGCCAAAACAGCGGGACGAGCTTGGCACGGGGATAGTAGACCATGCTCGTCTTGTCGGTCATCCAGATCCGGTAGCCCGCTTTTCCGAGGCGATAGTCGAGTTCGGCGTCCTCGTTGTGGCTGAAGCTCTCGTCATAGCCTCCAACAGCCTCGAAGGCTTCGATGCGCATCAATGCATGATGACCGTGCTCGGCCCAGTGCCCGACGGCACCGGTGCGGTGCTTCGAGCCGCCATTGCCGAGCTTGGAGTTCTGCGCGAAGGCCGTTGCCTTCTGGAAGGTGCTGAAACCGACGGTCTGCATGGCGACCACGACCGAATCCGCGCCGGTCGCCAGCGCGTCCTCGACAAGCCGCTCGCAATAATCGTCCGGATAGGTCCCGTGGGCGTCGATGCGGATCAGGTAGTCGCTGCCGGCGCCGAGTTCGGCGACGGCGCGATTGACCGCCGCGCTTTGTATGCGCTTCGGATTGTCGAGGAAGAGCACCCGCGGATCCTCAGTGGCAAGGCGACGGGCGATCTCCCGCGTTCCGTCCGTGCTGCCGCCGTCGGCAATGACCACCCGCGCGTTCAAGGGCGTGAGCGACGGACGCAGCTTTTCGATCAGCGCCTCGATATGCGAGGCCTCGTTGAGGCAGGGTATGACGATAAGGCTCGACGTGGACGTCAGTTCATCGGAGCTCATAGAAATCCACCTTCGTTGTGGCTGGAACCGGCCATCGCGACTACGGGAGCGGTCTGCGGCGCCTGGAGCGTGAGCGCTGCCAGCTGCCGCACCAGGGTTTCGCAATCCGCCCGGTCGAACACCCAGGATCCCGGATTGCAGCGGCTGATACGCTCTGCGGCGTCGGCATAGCGTTTTGGCGTCAGCGAGCCGAGAGTTGTGGCGAGGCTCTCGGGGTCGGCTCCCTCGAGAACGAAGCCGATGCTCCGCACGGACAGGAAACGAGCGGTCTCCGTCCCCTTCATGGCGATCGGAATTCGGCCGTGGCGGCAGCCTTCATAAAGCCTGTTCGGCAGCAGCCAGGCAGAATTCTGGCCCTCCTCGAAGAAGTCGATCGCCCAGGTGAAGTGGACCTCGCCATAGATTTCCGCCAGGTCTTCAGGATTGCGATAGGCGCCTTCGAACCGCATGAAGGGCTCGTTGCGAACGAAGCCGTCGAAATCGTCGAATTCGGAATAGGCGGGCCTGCCGCGCAGAACGATCTCGAAGCGGCCCTCCATCTTTCGCGAGAATTCCGCGAGAAGGGCGAGCGACCTGCGGCAGCGCAGCGCTCCGAACCAGCCGATCTTCCAGGGTGCGCCGGGCGGCGGGCATTCGGCCGGTGAGGCCGTCCGCCGCTCGACCGTGCCGTCGATTTCGAGCACCTTGTTTTCCAGAAGCATCGGCGGAGCGCCGATGCCGGAAAGGGGCCGGAAGTAATGCTCGATGAAGGCGGGGGAGCTGGTGATCAACAGGCGCGCATCCTTGCCGAGTTGGCTTTCGGCTCCGCGCAGCATCCGCCCGACGATATCCTTGCGCAGCATGAGGCGGTGGATATCGAGGCATTCGTAGACGATAGGAACCGTACCGCCGAAGAACGCGACCGCTCTCCTCGCCACGGCAAGCATCTCCAGATTGCGCGCGATGATCACATCCGGCTTGCGGACATGGCCGAGCTGGCGTTGCAGCGACAGGCAGGCGCGAGCGACGGCACCGATCCGCTGGGCGAAACGGCCGTCGGCGGTGGTTCCGAGTTCGATCGGCTCGACGCCGTCGATGGCGGCCAGAGGATTGTCGCCGCGGCGGAATCCGGCGAGCGTCACGCGTGCGCCGCCGGCGACGAGCGTTAGGGTTCTCCGGCGCACTGCGGGATCGGCAAGATCCTGTGCCAGATAGAGTATCTGCAGCATGAAAACGTCCGTTTTCCTGCCCAGCCCGGGGCTGAGCTTAGTTCAATTCTTTGTGCACTGCAACAAAATGGATAAATTACTCAGTTACCCGCCATTCACTCGGATTGCGCCCGCTCCAGCTGGCACGCTACCGACTCGGCGAACTGGCACTCGTCGCCGGCAGCAGTGAAGGCGACCCGATCGACCTGGAGCTTTGTCGGCTCCTTGTAGGAGAAGGTGCCCATCCAGTCGGTGAGCGTGTCAGTCCCCCACAGGCTGAAGAAGATCTTCTGGGCGTTTACCGGGATCTTCGCCGGATCGGTCACTTCGTGAACCAGTTCGCCGTTGACGTAGTAGCGGATGCGATTCTTTTCCCAGACGAAGGCGTAGTCGTTGAAACCCTGGTTGGCGCCGCCCGGAACGTCGGCGAGAAATTCGTTGCCGCCCTTTGCCGATACATACTGGTTGATCTGGACCTTCGCCGTGTTCTTTCCGAGAACCTCGAAATCGATCTCGTCATGCGGCTTCTTGTCGGTCGGACCGATATAGGTGAAGAAGGCCGAGTTCAGCCCGGAACCGTCGGCCGCCTTTATCCGCGCCTCGTAGGTGCCGTAGCCGAAGCGCTTGCGCGTCTGGATTTCCCCGCAGGCGAAGTTGCGCTCCTTTGCCTTCTTCTCCTCGAAGGTCAGTTCCAGAATGCCGTCGACGGTCTTCACCTGCTTCTTCGACCAGGTGCAATTCTGATGCCCGCCATTGTTCCATCCGTCCGAGACGAACCAGACGCGGGTGTCGAGAGTGTCGAAGTCATCCTTGAAGGAGGTGCCGTTGGCGCCTTCCTGCGCGGCCGCAGCGTCTGCAAGGCCGGCGAGAGGGAGCGTTGCGATGAAAGCGAGACGGGCAAAGCGTCTGTAGCGATCGATTGTCATGGTCGTTACCTTTGCTGGGGCGAATAGCCTGCCTGCGCGCCTTGCGGCTGCTGCGTGGCCATTCGTTTCGTACCTGTTCGGCTGCCGGTAAGCACTCCAAGCAGATCCGGCGCCAAGCGCCCTACGAGATTGTGGGACGCGACGAGGATCGCAATGGCGATGAACGGCGCGGTGAAATAGAAGAGCGGGTAATAGCTGAGCCCGGTGCGGTTCCAGATCATCCAGAACAACACGAGCAGCGGATAGTGGCCGCAGAAGATCCAGAAACTCAGTCCACTCCCGCGGCCAAATCTTTCACCGAAGCGGGTGCGCACGAGCAGCTCCGAGATCGCCCAGGAGCCGATGATTCCCGCAATCGACGTCAGGCGAAGTGCCATGTCGAGCCAAAGCGGGAAATCCGGGCCGGTGTAATAGAGGCCGACGGCGATCACGACTGCGATTGCCAGGAACCCGGCCGCGATCGGTGCAGCGAAGCGATCAAGCATTTTGATGTTCACGCCATGCAGGCTCGCACAGATTCCAGCCGAGAAGCCGAACAGGATGGATTTCTTGAGAAATATTCCGTTTGGCAGCGGCAGTATCGCATAGGCGAGCAGTGCAAGGAGCGTCACGCGCGGATAACGGCTTACCAGCAATGCCAGAAGCGGCGACAGCAGGATACAGAGCATCAGGTCGCGCAGGAAATACAGGGGCAGATTGACGGGCGTTGCCTCGATCGCGAAGGCCATGCTCAGCCACTGGCGCGGGGTCGCATTGATCGTGTCGGGCAGATAGCCGAAGCCGAGGCCCTGGCGCTGGATGGCGTAGACCACCACAAAGAAGGAGACGCTCCAGATAAGGAACGGCAGGAGAACGGTCCGCGCCTTGGTCTTCAGCGTCTTCCAATAGTCGAAATCGGCAAGGCCCCTGCGAAAGAGAAGATAACCGGAGATCGCGCTGAGGCAGGGCACACCGATCCGAAACAGGCTTTCGCCGAGAAAGACGCGAATCCAGTCCAACATGCCGTAGTTGCCCAGAAAGGGACTCCACTGCGGATTGTACGGGACGTGCACGAATACGATGCCGGAGATCAGCAGAATGCGCATCAGGTTGATGCGCGCCGAGACATTCGCGTCCATACTCACGATATCAGTCACTCCCTATCGGGCAGCGCTTCGCGGCAGCCGTTTCAACAGAGCAGACCTCAGCCCGCAGGATGAGAAACTAGGGCACTCCCGAAGAAAAAATATGGCGTTGCAGCAGAAAAGCGAACAGAATCATGCTGCAGTGCACCTAAGCCGCGAGCTCGCGCAAAGAAGATAGCCGCCGGCAGGCGGGCCGCATTCTTGAAAAATCCCGGTTTCGCGGCATGTTGCAGAAATTGCGCCCCGCAATATTTTGGGGCAATCGCCGGTTGAGCGACGCAACTGTGAATTTTCAAAGTTGGGCGCGTTTTCCTGGAGGATGGACCGCGATTGAGGCAGGCACCGGGCGAAATGCGGCAAGGTTGGGGCGCATGTTGGGGGTCTGAGGCCCGTTGAGATTCGAAGATTCCCGCCGCGGCTTGTTTGATGTCCTCATCGCTGTGCTCGTCCACCAGCCAGACCACGTCCCTGGGCTGAGAGAACTCTTTCCCGTGCCTACGCGCCGAAAGAACCGACCAGAACTGCAACGCCGCCATTCATTCCGCAGCAGCCTTAAATCAGCTCGGAACGCTCCGACTTGTCGGCGTAGTTCATCATGCGATGAAAGCTCATGGAGATGTGGGCCCGGCGGATGAATCCGATCGCCTCCCAATCACCTATTTCGGCTGCCGACAGGATCGCCTGCATTTCGCTGCGGAAGGCCGAAAACTCTTCCGCCAGACCCAGCTTCGGCATCATTTTAAGCACCACGCGGACAACCTGATAGTACAGCCGCTCGCTGATCTCCCGCAGCGGCAGGTTTCCGGTCAACGCCCTTATTTCGGCAAAGAATGCCATGTTCAGGTGCAGGAAGGCCTTCTGCGTGGGATTTTTCATTTCTTCGTCGCAGCGGGTTATGAGCGCTCTGATCCGTTCAAGATCCTCGGCGCTGCGCGGGACGGGCGAAAGCTTGCCGATGAGAAGGGCAAGTTCCATGCGCAAATGATAGATCTGCACCAACTCGCCGAGATCGGGATCGGTTACGATTGTCCCGACGCCATGCACCGATTCAACCAGCCCCTCGGATTCGAGCCGCGACAGCACACGCCTGACAGGTGTGCGACTGGTGGAGAACTCCTTCGCCAACTCTTCCTCGGACAGGCGGCTGCTCGGCGCATATTCGAGCATGCAGATCCGGTCCCTGATCGTATGGTATATCCGATCGAACCTTTCCCTGACGGATACCGGCTGGGAAGACTCGATTGGTTCGGGGCTGTCGGGCAGCTCAGGGTGCAAGGTTATCCTGCTTCCAAGACAGCGTTGAGAAACTGCCTTGTCCTTTCGTTTTCTGGGTCTCCGAAAATTTTCGCCGGGGCACCCTGTTCGCAAATCTTGCCTTGATAGAAGAAACACACTCTGTCTGAAAATTCCTTGGCGAAGCCCATCTGGTGGGTGACCATGAGCATGGTCAAGTCGTGCTCACGGCCGATCTTCCTTATAACCTGCAGGACTTCGCCCACAAGCTCCGGATCGAGCGCCGACGTTACCTCGTCGAACAGCATGATCTCCGGCCGCATCGCGAGAGCTCGTGCGATTGCCACACGCTGTTGCTGCCCGCCCGACAGCTGTGAGGGATAGTGGTCCTTCTTGGCCGACAACCCGACCATGTCGAGCAGCTCCGCCGCGCGTTCCTGAGCCTCCGGGCGTTTCATCCCGAGCACCGTTATCGGAGCTTCGATGCAGTTGCCCATGGCGGTCATGTGCGGGAACAGGTTGAAGGATTGGAACACCATACCGATTTTTGCGCGGATCCGACGTATGTGCTTCGTGGACGCCGGCACCAGCTGACCATCCTGCATCATGTGGGTCATCGGCTCGCCATCGACCCAGATCACGCCGTCATTGATGGTTTCCAGCGTCATGAGCATGCGCAGCACAGTCGTCTTGCCGGATCCCGAAGGACCGATGATCGACACTTTCTCGCCGCGTCCGATATCGAGGTTGAGATTGTCGAGAACGCTGAGCGCACCATAGCGCTTTGAAACATTCTCGAAACGAACCATGGGCATGTCGTTCATTCTTCTATCTCCGCTGCAACCGCGATTCGAGCATCCGGACCATGCCCGCCGAAACGAGACTCATAAGCAGAAAGAACACCCCAACGAGCGTCACGGGCTCGGTATAGCGGAAGGTTTCGGATCCGATAATCTTTGCAGTCTGCATGAGCTCGAGGACGGCGATGGCCGAGAGCAGGGGCGTCTCTTTGAAAAGCGCGATCAGGTAGTTTCCGAGCGCGGGAACGACGGGCGGCAGGGCCTGGGGCAGGATGATGTCCTTGAAAGTGCTCCACGGAGAAAGATTGAGAGCGATCGAGGCTTCCCATTGGCCCCTCGGAACGCTCTCGAAGCCGGCCCGATACACCTCGGAGCAGTAGGCGGCGTAGTGAATGCCGATGGCCGTCACGCCAGCCGTGAAAGCGTCCATCACGATGCCCGCTCTCGGCAGGACGAAGTACAGGAAGAATATCTGTATGAGCAGGGGCGTGGACCGGATGAGTTCCACCAGGATCGTGATCACGATGCCGGCGCTCGGAAAAGCCAGCCTGACGGAGGCGAGCACGAGACCGAGTGTCGCCGCGATGACGAAGCCGAGAGCGGTGGCTTCGACCGTTACGATGGCGGCCCGGCCGAGTACCGGCAGGATCTCGAATGTGAATGACCAGTCCCACATCAGGCAACCCCTCCGCGTGCCAAGCCCTTGGCGGCGCGCTGCTCCAGCATGCGCATTGCAATGGAGACGCTCAGCGAGATGGCCAGATAGATCAGCAGCACCAGGGTGAACACCGGTACCGTCTTCAACGTCGTCTGGTTCATTTGCTGGGCCTTGAAGGTGAGGTCCGCCAGGGTAATCAGGGAAACGAGCGACGTGGATTTCACCAGCTCGATGAAAAGGTTGCCCCATGGAGGGATCATCGCCGCGAAGGCCTGCGGCAGGATGATCCGCCGCAGCATCTGCGCTTTCGACATGTTGAGTGCGATCGAGGCCTCCCATTGGCCGCGCGCTACGGAGAGAATGGCGCCCCTGACCACCTCGGCCCCGTAGGCTCCAATGTTCAGGCCGAGCGCCAGAACCGCCACGAGGAAGGCGTCCAGAAAAACGCCGAATTGCGGCAGGACGAAATAGAGCCAGAACAGCTGCACCAGAGCGGATGTCCCTCGGAAGATTTCGATGTAGGTCGAGGAAAGCCACCTTATCGGCAGAGGTCCGTAGAGCTTTGCGAGCGCCGCGACCAGCGCCATCACGACAGCGACCACGGCTCCGAGCAGAGTTATCTCGACCGTCAGCACGGCCCCCTGAAGCAGGCCCGGCATGAACAACCGGTATTCGTCACTGGCCGAGAGCAGCGCGATCAGCAGCAACGTTGCCGCAAGCATCGCGGCGAGCATACGAATCCACATCTGGTTCCCTCATGAAAGCAGGGACGGAAGTGCGGCGCTTTCGCGCCGCGGTCCAGAAGGCGTTACTCGCCTGCGCAAAGTTGCTCTGTCGTCTTGTTCGGCAGATAGCCCTTTCCGAAACCCAGCGGTTCGACGAGAGCGATGTGCTCCGGGGTGCCCAGGAAGGCGGCGAGCTCCTTGTTGAAGGCCTCGACGAGATCCGTGTCCTCCTTGCGGAAACCGAAGCCGCCGTGACCCTTCACCGATTTTCCGGCAACTTCGCCGAAGGGCTCGGTCGATTCCACGCCTTCCGCTTTCTTGGCCATGTCGGCGATCGAAAGCGCGGTCAGCGCTGCAGCATCGGCGCGCCCGGCCTGAATGGCGGCGACGAGGCTGGATTGATCGGGCAGCGAAACGATCTGCTCGGCGGAGACACCCGCATCCTTCGCGTAGCCGCCTTCCACGGCACCAGCCATCACGGCGAGCTTCAGATCCTTGTTGGATGCGATCGTGGAATAGTCCTTTACGGCCTTGGGGTTGCCCTTCGGCACCAGCATGGCCTGGCCGATGCCGTAAGAGGGTTCCGAGAAGGTGATTTCGGCGCAGCGCTTGGGATTGATGAACATGCCCGCCGCAATGATGTCGAAGCGACCGGCCTTCAAGCCTGGAATGAGTGAGCCGAATTCGGTGAGCACGCCGTCCACCTCTGCGATGCCCATCTTCTTCAGAACTGCCCTGGCGACTTCAGGAGCTTCTCCGGACAGCTTTCCGTCCGGCGTCGCGAAGCCGAAAGGTGCCTCGTTGGCAAAGCCGATGCGGATGTAGCCGGCGGCCTTTGCCTTATCGAGGGTCGATTCCGCATGGGCGTAGCCGCTGAAAGATACGGCGGCGGCGAGGGCTGTGACCCTCAATGCGTTTCGGCGGGAAATGAGAGATTTGAACATGGGTTCCCCTTTTTTTGAGACGGTGCGCATCTTGGACGGCGCAAAGCCTAGTGAGCGACAGAAGTATACATCTGCGGCGATGATTGGCAAGAGCTTCGCGGAAGCGGCGAATTAAAACGCACCCTGTTGCGCAAAACGCAAAATGATGTACACATCTTGTGGCATACGCGACGAAAGGAGATGTCGTGAACAGGGCAGCTGTATTTACCGCGGCGGAGTATTCCCGCCGGCTCCGTGACGTGAAGGCGCGAATGGAGCGGGCAGGCTTCGATCTCGTCATATGCCAGGACCCGGCAAATATGGGCTGGCTCACCGGCTATGACGGTTGGTCGTTCTATGTTCCGCAATGCGTGCTGGTGCATCTGGACGAGGATCGGCCCATCTGGTTCGGCCGGGCGCAAGACGAAAAGAGCGCGCTTCTGACCACCGGCTTGCCTTCGGAATATGTCGTGCCGTTCTCGGAACATCTGGTGCAGAACCCCGATGGACATCCCTTCGACGAACTTGCCGCTCTGGTGCGCACCCGCGGCTGGGGCAGGGCACGCATCGGTGTGGAGATGGACGCGCACTACTACACGGCGCGATGCCATGCCCATCTCGTCAAGGGTCTTCCGGACGCGCGCTTTTTCAACAACGGCGACCTGGTCAATTGGGCGCGCCTGGTCAAGTCGGAGCCGGAACTCGCCTTGATGCGCGAGGCCGGTGCTATTTGCTCCCACGCCATGGAGAGGGCCATCGGGAAAATGCGCCCCGGTGTGCCGCAGAACGAAGTCATCGCCGAACTCTATCATGCCCAGATCATGGGCGTGGACGGCCTGGGCGGCGACTATGCCGCGATTTGCCCGTTGATGCCTGTCGGCGAGGGCACCGCAACCCCGCACCTGACATGGACCGAAGAACCCCTGCCGCAATCCGGCCTAGCGATACTCGAGATCGCCGGCGTAAGGCGACGCTATCATTCGGCGCTTACCCGCACAGTGCACTTCGGCCCGCCGCCGCAGATCTATCTCGATATCGCCAAGGCTATCGTGGACGGCGTGGATGCCGGGCTTGAGAAGGCGCGATCCGGCAACACCGCCGAGGAGGTCGAAGCCGCATGGCAGGCGGTTTTGCGCAGCCGGGGACTGAAGAAGGAGAGCCGGGTCGGATATCCGATCGGTCTTGCCTACCCGCCGGACTGGGGCGAGCGCACCGTCAGCCTCCGGCCCGGCGACAGGACCGAACTGCAGCCTGGCATGTGCTTTCATATGATGGCCGGCGTCTGGCTCGGCGATTTCGGCCTGGCGATATCCGAGTCCTTCACCGTCACCGACAGGGGCGGAGAGAAGCTCTGCACGTCGCCGCGGGAGTTGATCGTCGTCGAATAGACGGCCGCTGATATCCATTCAAAGCGCCGCCGGCAAAGGGCGGAAGAAAAGAGAGAAACCATGGACGGTAATCCCTTTACCGACGGCGAAATTGCGCGCCGCCTCGATGCCGTAAGGGCTGGGCTGATGGAACGTGGGCTCGATGCGGCTCTTTTCGCATCGCCGGAAAACATCTTCTATCTGACGGGTCTCGATCACTGGGGCTACTTCGCGCCCCACCTTCTCATCGTCCCGCTTAATGGTGTGCCGACTCTCGTCACCCGCGCAATGGAGCGGGTGACGATCGAAAGTCATGTACGGGCGGCGGAATTCCGCGGCCACAGCGACAGCGAGACCGCGGCCGATCTCGCTTCGCGCATTCTCAAGGATCAGGGTTTCGCTGGAAAGCGGCTCGGACTCGAACAGTGGACATCCGGGCTCAGTCATGGGCTCGGACGGCGGCTGGAGTCGCTGGTGTCCGCCGAATGGAGCGACGTCTCCGATCTGGTGGATCGGCTCAGACTGGTGAAGAGCGCCGAGGAACAGGTCCTCCTCCGGCGCGCTGCCGCGATCACCGATGCGGCGGCCAGCGCCGCCATCGGGATGATCGCCGACGGTGCACGCGAATGCGACGTCGCGGCCGAATGCATCGCTGCGATGACCCGCGCCGGAGGCCACGTGCCGGGCTTCGGCCCCTTCATACGTCCGGCGTCCCGGCTGGGAGAGGAACACACGACCTGGGGATCCGGCAACTATCGAAAGGGTGAGCCGGTCTTCGCGGAGCTTTCGGGATGCGTCTCGCGCTACCACGCTCCCCTGGGACGGCTGATCCGGCTGGGAGGCATCAGTGACGCCGATCAGAGTATGGCCGAAGTGACGGCGGCGGCCTTCGATGCGGTGGTCGGGGCGCTCAGACCCGGCGCGCTCGCCCGCGATGTCTACGCCGCCTGGCAGGGTGTCGTCGACGATGCGGGCCTATCCCATTACCGGCGGCATCATTGCGGCTACTGCGTCGGTGTCGGCCAGCCGCCGTCCTGGACGGGGGGGAATACGGTGACGGGCCTTCGGCACGATTCCGATCTCGAGATTCGCACAGGAATGAGCTTTCACATCCTTTCCTGGCTCATGGGCACCGGCAAGGGAGACGATTTCGTCTCCAATACCGTGCTGCTGACGGAAAGCGGACCAGAGGTGCTGACGCGCACGCCGCTCGGCCCGATCGTTCGGTAGGACTTCCGTCATGAGCCGCTATTCGGTCTTCTCGCTGCTGCGCCACGCAGCAACAGGCAACAGGGGATGGCAGCGCGCCTGGCGCGCCGCCACGCCGAAGTCCGCCTATGACGTCGTCATCATCGGCGGCGGCGGACACGGCCTCGCAACCGCTTTCTACCTCGCTGAGAACCACGGCGTCCGCAATGTCGCCGTGCTGGAAAAGGGCTACATCGGCGGTGGCAATGTGGGGCGCAATACCACGGTCATCCGCTCGAACTACCTGCTCGACGGCAATACCCAGTTCTACGAATTTTCCATGAAACTCTGGGAGGGAATGTCCGCCGCCCTCAACTTCAACGTCATGTTCTCGCAGCGCGGCCAACTTGTAACGGCGCATTCGGCGGATCAGCTCGACACGTTCAGCCACCGCGCCAACGTCATGCGCTCGAACGGCATCGATGCGGAGATCCTTGGCCGTCAGGATGTGCGCAAGCTCGTGCCCTATCTCGGCTTTTCCGACACGGCCCGCTTCCCGATCCATGGAGCGATTTTTCAGGGGCGGGCCGGCACCGCCCGCCACGATGCCGTGGCATGGGGCTATGCGCGCGCGGCAAGCGGCCACGGCGTAGACATCATCGAGGGCTGCGAAGTGACGGACTTCGTGCGGCAGGGCGAGCGGATCGTTGGCGTCGAAACGCCCCGCGGCCGTATCGGTGCCGGCCGGGTCGGTCTGGCGGTGGCCGGTCACACCTCCGTCCTTGCCCAGAAGGCAGGGCTGGAACTCCCGATCGAGAGCCACCTGCTCCAGGCTTTCGTGACCGAGCCGGTCAAGCCGCTGGTCGACCATGTTATCGCTTACGGGGCGGACCACTTCTATCTCAGCCAATCGGACAAGGGCGGCCTGGTCTTTGGCGGCAATCTCGACGGATACAACTCCTACTCGCAGCGCGGCAATACCGGGGTGCTGAAGGAGGTTTGCGAAGCGGCGATCGCGCTGATGCCGAACATCTCACGTCTGCGCCTGCTGCGACACTGGGGCGGCATCATGGACATGACTCCGGATGCCAGCCCGATCATTTCGCCGACGCCCGCCGACGGCCTCTACCTGAACGGCGGCTGGTGCTACGGCGGCTTCAAGGCGACGCCGGCATCCGGCTGGTGCTTTGCCGAGATGCTGGCGACGGGCGAGACACCGCCGCTTGTCCGCGGCTATGGGCTGGGACGTTTCCGCAGCGGGCACATTATCGACGAAGCGGGTGCCGGCCCCTTCGCCTGGCTTCAATAGGAGAGCGACATGCTTCGCATAGACTGCCCCTGCTGCGGCGTGCGCGATCATACCGAATTCCGTTACGGGGGCGACGCGACTGCCGAGCGGCCCGCCCAAGACGATCCGGATGCCGATGC
Source organism: Sinorhizobium sp. (assembly GCF_059070375.1). Taxonomy (NCBI): domain Bacteria; kingdom Pseudomonadati; phylum Pseudomonadota; class Alphaproteobacteria; order Hyphomicrobiales; family Rhizobiaceae; genus Sinorhizobium; species Sinorhizobium sp. Next base: position 765,472 of record NZ_JCACWC010000002.1, on the reverse strand, counting down.
CTGGTACCGCTATGTGTATGTGCGGACCAATCCGAAAGGCGTGCATCGGGAATACTGGCAGCACGTTCTGGGCTGCCGGCAATGGCTCGTCGTCGAGCGCGATACCGTCACGCATGCGATCCATTCGGTCAGTTTTTCAAGAAGGCAGCGGGCATGACAATCACCGAAAAGCGGCTTGAGTCAGGCGGGTATCTCGACCGCTCGCAGGCCCTCGAGTTTACGTTCGATGGCCGCCGATATACGGGATTCAAAGGCGATACCCTCGCTTCCGCCCTGCTGGCGAGCGGGGTCTCGCTGGTCGGCAGAAGCTTCAAATATCATCGCCCCCGCGGCATCCTCTCAGCCGGCGCGGAAGAGCCGAATGCTTTGGTGACGGTCGGGGCGGGTGCGCTTCGCGAGCCGAACCTGCCGGCGACGATGCTCGAGCTGACATCCGGCCTGGCAGCGGCAAGCCAGAACAACTGGCCATCCCTGCATTTCGATATCCAAAGCGTCAACAGCCTCTTCGGTCCGCTTCTTTCCTCGGGGTTCTATTACAAGACCTTCATGGGACCGGGTCGACGGGCCTGGATGTTCTATGAGCACTTCATCCGGAAAGCTGCGGGTCTCGGCAAAGCGACGACGATGCCTGATCCGGACCTGTACGACGCCCGTGACGATTTCACGGATGTGGCGGTCGTCGGCAGCGGGCCCGCCGGACTTTCCGCCGCCTGGACCGCCGCCCATGCCGGCGCACGCGTGCTGCTGGTAGAGCAGGACTTCGCGATTGGAGGGCAGTTGCTCTGCGAAGCCGCGGGAGCGACATGGCTCGACGCGATGCGGACCGAGCTCGAGGCCATGCCGAACGTGCGCGTCATGCGGCGCACGACCGCTTTCGGGCTCTATGACGGGAATACGCTCGCCCTGATCGAAAATGCGGACCCCTTCGCCGGCGGCGGCACAGGCAAGGCAAGGAAGACCTTCACGTTGCTGCGCGCGCGGAGCATCGTGTTCGCGACCGGCGCGATCGAGCGGCCGATGGTCTTCTCGAACAATGACAGGCCCGGCGTCATGCTGAACTCGGCGATCAGGACCTATGTCAATCGCTATTCGGTCCTGCCCGGCCGGAACGTCGTCATCGCGGCCGCCGATGACAGCGCCTACCTCACCGCGTTCGATCTCCTCGCAAAAGGGGCACGCGTCACGATCGCAGACGCCCGGGCGACTTTGGAACCGACGCTGCGGGAGAAAGCGATGCAAATGGGCGCAGAGGTTCGTGTCGCGACGAATGTGGTGGATGTGAAAGGCAAACTCGCGGTAAGGGGTGTCGTCCTCGCAGGAAAGGAGGGCACGACCAGCGTCGGCTGCGATCTGGTCGGTATGTCCGCAGGCTGGTCACCGGTTCTGCACCTGACATCGCATCAGGGGGCTAGACCAGTCTACCGGGCCGATATCGACGCATTTGTTCCGGGAAGGCTCCCTGACAGCCAGTTCGTTGCGGGTGCGGCGGCAGGGAGCATGAGCGTGTCTGCGGCCATTGCCGAGGGTTCCCGGGCAGGCGGCGCGGCGGCGGCCGTTGCCGGACGGGTCGGGACCTTGCCGGATGCCCCCGCATTGGAGATCGACGAAGCGGAGGCGCCGACAACGTCCTACAAGCCGGTCCTCGGTCAGCGCAAAGCGTTCGTCGATTTCCAGATGGACGTCACGCTCGACGACATCCAGCTGGCGCAGCGGGAAGGCTACGAATCGGTCGAGCATCTCAAGCGCTATACGACGCTCGGCATGGGAACGGACCAGGGCAAGACCAGCAACATCAACGCCTTGAAGGTGATGGCGAAGCTGCGCGGCATTGCGGTGCCGGATTCGGGAACGACCACCTTCCGTCCGCCCTACACCCCGGTGGCGATCGGCGCGATTGCCGGGCGTTCGACCGGTCGTCACTTCCGGCCTTACCGACTTACGCCGATTCATGACTGGCATAGGGCAAACGGCGCACAGATGACCGAGGTCGGCCTCTGGATGCGCCCGTGGTTTTACGAAGCCTCCGGGAAGGACGTGAACGCGGCTTACGTCGGCGAAATGCGGCATGTTCGGTCCGCGGCGGGCATCATGGACATCTCGACGCTCGGAAAGATCGACATCCAGGGACCGGACGCGGCAGTCTTTCTCGACAGGGTCTACGCCAACGGTTTCGCAAGTCTCAGGGTCGGGCGGGCGCGTTACGGCGTCATGCTGCGCGACGACGGCATCGTCTTCGACGACGGAACGACGACGCGTCTCGGACCGGACCGCTTCTTCATGACGACCTCGACCGCCAAGGCGGCGGACGTGCTTTCCTGGCTCGAATTCCTCCTGGATACGGCGTGGCCGGATCTGCGTGTCTCCGTTTCGTCGGTCAGCGACGAGTGGGCGGGCATGTCGGTCGCGGGACCCGAGAGCCGCAAGGTCATCGCGGCGGCATTCCCGGATATCGATTTTTCCAGCGAAGCGCTGCCGCACATGGCTCTCGTGGAGGGAACGTTCAAGGACAGTCACTTGATGATCATACGCCTCAGCTATTCGGGCGAGCGCGCCTACGAGGTCTACGTCGGGGCCTCGAACGGCGAGAATGCCTGGCGTCACCTCATCGATGTCGGCGCGCCCCATGGACTGAAACCCTACGGCGTCGAGGCGCTTGGTGCTCTGCGCATCGAAAAGGGCCACGTGGCCGGGCCCGAAATCGACGGCAGAACGACGCTTTCGGACCTGGGCATGGGACGGATGGTCGCCAAGCGCAGCGGCTATGTCGGAGAGGCCCTGAGCCGCCGGGTGGCCTTTCAGGTTCCCGATCGTCAACGGCTGGTCGGCCTGAAATGCATCGAGACCGGCAAACGGCTTCGCGGCGGAGCGCTTCTGTTCGCGCCGGGAGAGCCCCTCGAAGGGCACGGCCGCGGCCGCATGACGTCCGTCACCTACAGCCCGGAGCTGGATTGCTACATCGGCCTGGGCCTCCTCGCCGCCGACTTCGAAGGCGACGAGGTGATTGCTTCCTATCCCATGAAGGACGAAGTCGTGCGCGCTCGCGTCGTTTCGCCCGTCTTTCTCGATCCGGCCGGAGAACGCATACATGGTTGATATCCCATCCGCCGCGCGCATGGTGCTGAAGCAATCGCCATGTCCGCTCATTCAATGCGATGCATGGGACGGCGCATTGGCGGCGTTCGAGCCGGCGCTCGCCCGGGAGATCGGTTGCCCGTTGCCAAAGCAGGTCGGCGAAATGGTCGGCCGCGAAGGGTTGAAGGTCGTGCGCGCCGGACCGCGCCGTTTCTGGATTTTCCCCGAGGGACGCTCATCGGCGATCGGCTCAGGCATCCCGGCCGAACTCGGCTGCAGGCTGGATCTCGGCGAGGGGCGGGTGCGTATCGAGATCGCTGCGCCTGATCTGCGTGAAGTCATATCCAGGTGCCTGGCGATTGACTGGGACCGGACGCTGGGATTTGCCGCCTTTTCCTCGCTTCACCGCATCCCGGTGATGTTCACACGATCCTCGGAGCGCGACGGAGAGTTCGTCGTGCCACGAAGCTTCGCGAAGAGTATCTTCGCGTGGCTGGAGGGGTGCTAGATCACAATGCTTTCGGGTCGGGTCGACCGGAAATTCTGAACGGGATCGATGCCGATAAGGCGGGGATGCGGGCGGAAAACCGCACACGCTTTTCCTCATCCGCCAGGTGATGGCGCTCGGCTCAGGCCGTCGTTTCGAACCCGTGCGGGTCGGTGACCATCGGCCAGATGTCGCGCCTTGCGCGCCGATAGGGAGTCCTCGCCGGGTCGTTGGGGTAGGGTGTCCCGGCAGAGCAATAGAGGATCTCGGACGCGATCCTGGAAAATGACGCGAAGAAGTGGTTCGTGGATTTGATCACGAGGATCTTTTTCGACGTGGGGTCGATGCCCATCACGGAGAAAAGGCTCGGGTCGAAGCTCTGGGCGCGCGTCGTGTTCAGGATGATGTCGATGCCGTGGACGCGTATGTGAACGGCGTCGCCGAAGGGAGCGAAGCTCTCGCCGAAGCGCATTTCAGCATTGCGCACCAGCTTGACGACCTTGACGATGCCATCGATCGGCCGCCCCGTGCCGGGCGCGGATTTCGCGCCGAAGCGCAAGGGGATCTCGGCGCCTTCGCCGGCCGCCATGCAGATCTGCACGGCCATTGGATCCCAGATCGTGCCGATCGCCGTGTCGGTCGCGTTCTTCGCAATGAGTTCCTCCAGCACGACCGTCGCATCGCCCGCCGTGCCGCCGCCTGGATTATCCCACATATCGGCAATCACCACAGGCCCGGCTGGAGCCGCCAGCGCCTGTGCCACCGCCTGGCGTTCGTCGATCTCCGGCATGCGATAGGTGCCCCGCCGGGAGAAGAGCTCCAGACCCAGTTCACGGGCGAGTGCCTCGCCTTTCTCCGCCTTGCCGTTGGTCACGACCAGCATCTTGGTACCCATTTCCGCCACGTCGCCGGCCATGAAGCCATGCACGACGGACAATGACAGCACATCGGCATCGTCCCGCTCGATCTGTATCAGCTTGTCGACGAAGCTGCGCATGGGCTCGCGCGAGGTGGGGAAGACGTCGATCATCCGGCAGTCGAAGATGGACATTACCGGCTCTACGCGGCCCTCGAGCTTATCGATCGCGATCCGCCAGAGGTCTTCGGCGCGCTCGACGAAATCGGTGTGCGGGAACTCCTTGAAGAAGACGAAGAAATCCGCGGCCGCCGCTCTCCTTGCAGTGAGGTGGCTGTGTGGGTCGAGTTCGGCGCAGACGAGCACGTCCGGACCGACGATTTCGCGCACGCGCTGAAGCAGGTCGCCTTCGGTATCCTCGCAGCCGTCCGCGACCATTGCCCCATGCAGGCCGAGAACGACGGCATCGACGGGCAGGGCGGCACGCAATTGGCCGAGAATCTCGTCACGCAGATCCTCATAGGTCTGCCGATTGACGAGACCGGCAGGATCAGCCCAGGCAGCGGTGCCTTCGATCAGTTCCCAGCCTTTTTGCGCGGTCACGCGGCGGCCGACCGTGATCGGCGCCGTGCAGAGCGTCGGAGTTTCCGGGTGCTTTCCTGGCGGAGCGTAAAGCGATGCCTCGAATGCGCGCCTGTCGATCCAGATGGGAGAGAAAGTGTTCGTCTCGGTCGCGAGCGCCGCCGTGAAGATGCGCAATGGCTTCGCCTTGTCCCTCAACTCAGTTCGACCCCATCGGATTGGGGAGATAGCCGGTGAAGCCGCATATTTTCCACCGGCCCCGGTGGAGGCGGCAATAGTAAACCGTCTGCCACTTCATTATATCGAACGTGCCGTCCGCTTTCTTCAATCCCCCGTCGAATTTCTTGCGCGCAAGGGCAAGCTCACCGTCGACCTCGATGTCTTCCAGGGTCGTGGTGGCGAAGATCGCTTCCCGCGGATCCTCGGCAAAGGACTGCCCGGCGAAGTCCCGCGCCTGGCGCAGCCATTCGTCCCGATAGACGGCGAGCGAGGGAAAGGTGAGCCGCCATTTGTCCGGGTTCGTCTCCCGCCGTCCGTCGATGCCGATGAAGCTCTCCTCGACGAAATCGTCGGCTACCATCGACCAATCGGCGGCCAGGAATGCGTCGATATCGCGGGTGACCAGCATCTCCCATATGGAGTGGCGGGCCGTGTCGCTATCTGGAAACGGATTCTGGAAGGGATTCCGCATGTATTTTCGCCTGGATTGAAATTCTTTTCATAAATGATGATTTTCACTGGTCAAATTCCGTATTCTATGGTCATTTGTCAACGGATAAAGAAAATAATTTGCAGAACGGGTCCTCGATGTCGATCAAGCGCTATGGTGCCGAACAGGTTGGCGCAGGCGGAAAAACATTGCCTTTCGCACGTGCCGTCGAGGCGGGCGGCTGGCTTCACGTCTCGGGTCAGGTGGCGATGGAAAACGGCGAGATCATCGGCGGCAACATCGTCGCCCAGACTCACAAGGCGATCGGCAATCTTCTGGCCATCTTGAAAGAGGCCGGTTACGGTGTCGAGCACGTGGTGAGAGTTGGCGTCTGGCTGGACGATCCGCGCGATTTCTGGAGCTTCAACCGGATCTATCAGGAATATTTCGGAGCTCATCCGCCGGCGCGCGCCTGCGTACAGTCCTCCATGATGGTCGATTGCAAGGTGGAGATCGATTGCGTCGCCTACAAGCCGAAGGACGCCTGAATAGGGAAGGGCGCCGTTCGATGGATATTTTCGCGACACTGCAGGAGGAGAAGGGGCGGTTATCCCAATCGGAAAACCGCATTGCCGATATCCTGCTCAATGATTTCGAGTTTGCGGTGAACGCTTCCATCATCGAGCTTGCCGGCAAGGCCGACGTTTCGCCGCCGACGGTCACGCGATTCTGCCGACGCCTCGGCTGCGAGAGCTTTTCCGATTTCAAGGTGCAGCTGGCACGCACCCCCTATGTCGGCATGCGCTACCTGAAGCCCGAGCCGAAGAGCCAGGAGCCCGGCGATGTGGCGCAGGACATCATCACCAAGGCGCAGAATGCGCTCTTTCTGCTGCACCGTTCGCTCGACCTTGCAGCGATCGAGCGCGCAGCCGACCGGCTCGCGCAAGCGGAAATGATCTATGCCTTCGGCTCCGGCGGCAACTCCTCGATGATCGCCGGGGAGTTCCAGAACCGTCTTTTTCGATTGGGATTGCGCATCACCGCGAGTTCCGATCACAGCATGCAGATGATGATGGCGGCGGCCGCGCGGCCGGCCGACGTCATTGTTGGTTCCTCCTTTTCGGGACGCAATGCGGAGATGGTGCGCGCCTTCACGCTTGCGCGCGAGGCCGAGGTGCCGACGATCGCCCTTACCCAGAGCGGCAGTCCGGTCGCGCAGGCCGCCGATATCACCGTGCCGGTCGACCTGCCGGAAGGAAACAACATCTATCGTCCGACCTCCACCCGTATCGCCTATCTCGCAGTGCTCGATATCGTCGCGAGCCTCGTCGCCTATCGCGTCCAGCCGCAGGCGACGGTGACGCTCAGGCGCATCAAGCAGCAGCTGGTGGTGCACAGGGATGGCGACGACCGACAGCTTCTCGGAGACTGACGTGTCAGAAGGAAGGCCCATGCCGAAATCCGTAGCGATCGTCACAGGAGCTGCCGGCGACATCGGCCGCGCCATTGCCGCGCGCCTGGGCGACGGACACGATATCGTTCTCCTAGCCGACATCAACGGTGAGGCGGCGAAGAAGACGGCGCTTGATCTCGGCGGAACGGAGCGCTTCCTGTCCGTTTCCTGCGATGTGACGGACGCCGCAAGCGTGGCCGCAATGGCGGAGGCTGCCGCATCCGTCGGTACCGTGCGCACCCTCGTGAACAATGCGGGTGCCGCCCGCGCGGTCAGCCTGCACGACACCACGCAGGACATCTGGCGCATGGACAACGCACTCAACCTCGAAGCGGCCTTTCTCTGTTTCCGGGCAGTCGAGGAAATGCTGAAAGAGAGCAGGGGCTCGGTCGTCAACATCGCCTCCGTGAACGGCATGAATGTTTTCGGCCATCCTGCCTATAGCGCCGCCAAGGCGGGCCTTCTGCACCTGACGCGACTGATCGCCGTCGAATACGGCAAGTTCGGCATCCGCGCGAATGCGGTGGCGCCGGCGACGGTGCGCACGCAGGCCTGGGAGGCACGCGCGGCCGCCAATGCGCAGGTCTTCGAGGAGGCGAAGCGCTGGTATCCCTTGCAGCGTATCGTCGAGCCGAAGGACGTCGCCGAAGCGGTGCATTTCCTTGCCAGCCCCGCCGCCGGAGCCATTTCCGGCATCTGCCTGCCGGTCGACTGCGGGCTGACCGCAGGACAGGCGGAAGTCGCGCGGACCTTCTCGCAATCGATCCATTACTGACAAACCCAGCTTGGGAGGATGTTCATGCTGCCGGTTCTCTATCGCCTTGAATCTGCCTGGCAACCGGATGGCGGCCCGTTCGGGCGCTTCACCTTCAGCCTCTTCAATCTCTCGGGCGGGCCGCTCAGCGCCTTCCGGCTGGTTTACACATCGCTCACCCGCGTCATCGACGGGGCCGCTTGCGAAAACGCGGTCTTCCTGCGCCGCAACGCCAATTTCCATGAATTCGCGCCACCCGACGGACTGACGCTCGCCCATGGCGAACACTGGACGTTCACCGTCAGTGGTCTGCACCGCGAGGCGAAGCATTGCACCGACGGGGCGAAATCGGCCTATCTGACGCTCGCCGATGGCAGACATGTTCCTGTGGCGGTCTCCGATCTGCGTCTCGAAGGCGCCATGAGCGAACCGCCGCCGGTGCGTCTTCCGGAAGGCTGGCTCGAACTTCCTTTCGCACTGCAGCCCTGGCCTGCCGAGATCGACGCGGCGCCCGGGGACGCGGTCCCGGACGTCCTCTATCCCGCAGCGGGCAGCAATGCGGACGAGATCGATGCCGTTTCCAACGTCCTTGCGCTCTTCCATAGGCTGTTTTCGGCCGGACATGCTCCCTTCAGTCTTGCGCCGTCCTCGCAAGGGCTGCCGATCGTCTTCACGAAGAAAGCGGAACTCGAAGGCGAAGCCTACAGGCTTGCCTTTTCCGAGCGGGAGATACGGCTTGAATATGGAGCGGCGGCAGGCAGGCAATATGCCCTGACGACGCTCGCGCAGTTGATCGACGGCGCGCGAAACCACGGAGGCGAATTCAGGTTTCCCGCCGCCGGCGCAATCGCGGATCGGCCACGCTACGGCTGGCGCGGCTGTCATCTCGACGTCTCGCGGCAATTCTACCCTCCCGCCGACATCCTGCGCCTCATCGATATTCTCGCCTGGTTCAAGCTCAACATCTTCCACTGGCACCTGACCGACGACGAAGCCTGGCGGCTGGAAATCAAGGCCTATCCGACGCTGACGACACTCGGCGTCATGCGCGGCCCGGACGAGCCCATGCTGCCTCAACTCGGCAACGGCGCCGAACCGGTCGGCGGCTTCTATAGCCAGGCGGACGTGAAGGCGATCGTCGCGCATGCCGAGGCACTCAGCATCGAAGTCGTCCCGGAGATCGACATACCCGGCCACAGCACTGCCGCGCTCGTGGCTCTTCCCGAACTCTCCGACGGCCAGGAGGCGCCGGAAAGCTACCACTCGGTCCAGGGCTACCCGAACAATGCCCTCAACCCGGCCATCCCGCTCACCTACGAATTCCTCGAGAAGGTGTTCGACGAAATGGTCGAGCTCTTCCCCAGCCGATATATCCATATCGGCGGCGACGAGGTGGCCGACGGCTCGTGGCTCGCGTCACCGCTGGCGCGAAAACTCATGGGGCAGGAAGGGATTTCCGGCACCTTCGCGCTGCAGTCCTATTTTCTCAAGAGGGTGAAGCAGATGCTGACGGCGCGCGGGCGCAAACTCGTCGGCTGGAACGAGGTCGCGCATGGCGGCGGCGTCGGAACCGAGGGTACGCTGCTGATGGCCTGGGAGAACCCGAAAGTCGGCATCGAGCTCGCGCGCGAAGGCTACGACGTCGTAATGACCCCTGGCCAGGCCTATTATCTCGACATGGCCCAGTCGGATGCCTGGCAGGAGCCCGGCGCGAGCTGGGCCGGCACGGCGACGCCGGCGCACACCTATGCCTATGAGGCGGAAGGAGAGTTCCCGGAAGAGCTGAAGAGCCGGATGAAAGGAGTTCAGGCCTGCATCTGGTCCGAGCATTTCCTGTCGCGCGGATATTTCAACCGCCTCGTTTTTCCAAGGCTGCCGGCAATCGCCGAGGCCGCCTGGACCCCGAAGGACAAGAAGGATTGGCTGCGCTTTGCAGCGATCGCGCCATTGAGCCCCATTCTGTGAGTTGAGCCATGCGGATCGCGGTCGGTGGAATCCATACGGAATGCAGCACCTATTCGCCCGTCCTGATGACGGCCGAAGATTTCCGGGTGTTGAGGGGAGAGGACCTCTTGCGGTCGGATTATTTCGGCTTCCTCAGCGCCGAAGGGATAAGCCACTTTCCGCTCCTGCATGCGAGGGCCGTCCCCGGCGGACCGGTTTCGCGCCCGGCCTATGACGCCTTCAAGACCGAGTTCCTGGAGCGCCTGAAAGCGGCGCTCCCTCTCGACGGCCTCTATCTCGCCATGCACGGCGCGATCAAGGTCGATGGGATGGACGACGCCGAGGGCGACTGGATCACCGCCGCCCGCGCCGTCATCGGCGCCGATTGCCCGCTTGCAGTGAGCTACGATCTCCATGGCAATGTCAGTCAGCGAATCATCGACCAGGTCGATATCTTCGCGGCCTACCGGACCGCGCCGCATATCGATACGCGCGAGACCATGGTGCGGGCATGGTCGATGCTGGTGGAAACGCTTCGTTCCGGGAAGCGGCCCGGTGTCGCCTGGGCACCTGTTCCGCTTCTCCTTCCCGGAGAACGCACTTCGACGGAGGACGAGCCGGCGGCGAGCCTCTATCGCGTCCTGCCTGAATTCGACAGGCGGCCCGGCATCCTCGACGCCAATCTGATGGTGGGCTACGTCTGGGCCGATGAACCGAGAGCGACCGCCTGCGCCGTCGTCACCGGCTCGGACAAGGCCGCCGCCTCGAAGGCGGCTGAGGAAATCGCTGCAAACTATTGGCACCAGAGGGACAATTTTCGTTTCGGATCGCTCACCGGCTCGCTTGCCGACATGCTCGACATCGCCGAGCGGGCGACCACGGCGCCGGTAATCCTCGCCGATTCCGGCGACAACCCCACGGGTGGCGGGGTCGGCGACCGGGCGGATGTGTTGGTCGCGCTTCTCGAGCGCGGCTGGCGCGATGCGTTGATCGCCGGCATCGCCGATAGGCCGGCCGTTAATGCCTGTTTCGCGGCTGGCGCGGGTGGGACGCTGGCCTTGCGGATCGGCGGCAGTCTCGACCCGTCCAGCCCGTCCGCAGAGGTCGAGGCCAAAGTGGTGCATCTGAATGATCCGGGAGCGGTTGCCGAGCGGCAGGCGGTGGTTCAGGTCGGGGGCATAGCGGTCGTGTTGTCGGCGCGGCGCCGCCCCTATCATAACATCGAGGACTTTGCCCTCCTCGGTCTCGATCCGAAGACCGTGCGGCTGCTCGTCGTCAAGTCCGGTTATCTCTCGCCGGAGCTTGCGCCGATCGCCAATCCGAACCTGATGGCGCTGACGAACGGCGTCGTCAATCAGGATATCGAGAAGCTGGAAAGCTTGCGCCGGCAGCGGCCGATCTTCCCCTTCGACCGCGATTTCGAGTTTCACCCCAGCGCCAGCCTGTCAGCCCGCTGGACCTGAGATAGTAAACCCGCCCTGGTCTCCGGGCGGGTTTCATGAAGACGTTCCCCTTCCGCGGACTTTCCCCCCCTGATGTCTTCCCCGCTCTCGATCGCCATGCGCAACCCGGTCATCCGGACAAGCATGATCGCCATCGTTCTGTTCGGCTTTTCGGGGGCCGCGACGTCGCCCTACCAGTCGGTCGTCGGCATCACCGAACTGGGATTGAGCGACGGGTTCTATTCGGCGCTGATCTTCGCAGCGGCGCTGGTCAATGTTGCGGTCAGCGTGACGATCGGCATCGTCGCCGACCGCGTCGGCAATTACCGGACACTGATGCTGGCGGTCATTCTCTGCGGGGTCGTGGGTTACGGGGCGGTGTATCTGCTGCCGACGAAGGGGAGCTTCGTGGTCGCGGCCCTCATGCTGTTGCCGGTTCACGGCGCACTCAATCCGCTGCTCTTCGCCTATGTCCGCACGGCTGCGAAAGACATGGGCGGCAGGCATGCGGCTGTCGTCAATTCCGGCATTCGCGCGGCCATATCGCTTTCCTGGGTATTGGTTCCCGGACTGGTCGGATTGGTGCTATCGGCGCGCGGCAGCATGCTGCCGGCCTATCTTCTGGCAAGCCTCGGCTGCCTCGCCAATTTCGTGCTCGTCTTGCGGCTGCTGCCGGAGAAGGCGGGCGTGGACGGTGCTTTGGGCAAACGCCTCTCGTTTCTCGCGTCCTTCGGCGAGATATTGTCGCTGCGCGTTCTGGCGCGGCTTCTCGCCACCGCCCTGATCTCGTCAATGCTGCACGTCAATGCGGCGGTGCTGCCGCTGATCGTCACCGGTGCAGCCGGCGGCAAGGTGAGCGACATCGGCATCATCGTCGGTATCGTCGCTTTGCTGGAGGTGGTGTTCATCGTGGTCTGGGGACGTATCCAGTACCGGCTCAGCCATATCTATGCGCTCGCGCTCGGCACGGCGATCTATGTCGTCAACATGGCCCTGCTCGGGCTTTCGACCGAGCGCTGGCACATTTATGCGTTGACGCTGATCAGCGCTTTCGGCGCAGCGGCGCTGATCAGCATTCCGATCACCTATCTGCAGGAACTGATCGCGGACCGGCCCGGTCTGGGCAGTTCGTTGATCTCGGTGAACGTCTTCCTGGGCGCGGGGTTCGGCGCCGTTCTTTTCGCGCTCGGAACGCGCATCAGCGATTATTCGGGAACTGCGCTTTTAAGCTCCCTTGCGGGCGTCGCCGGCCTCTCGCTGTTGCTTTTCCTCGACGGCGACGGCCGAGGAAAAGCGTCTGCGTCCTGAAGAAGACGCGGCAGAAGGATGCCGTGGCGACCTGTCCGCTTTTTATTCGCCCAATATGCCCGGCAGGCGCAGGCCTTTTTCACGAGCACAGTCGAGCGCAATGTCATAGCCCGCATCGGCGTGGCGCATGACGCCGGTTGCCGGGTCGTTCCACAGGACCCGCTCGATGCGGCGCGCCGCATCGTCCGTACCGTCGCAGCAGATCACCATGCCGGAATGCTGCGAGAAGCCCATGCCGACGCCACCGCCATGATGCAGCGACACCCAGGTTGCGCCTGAGGCGGTGTTGAGAAGCGCGTTCAGGAGCGGCCAGTCTGAGACGGCGTCGGACCCGTCCTTCATCGCCTCGGTCTCGCGGTTCGGCGAGGCGACCGAGCCGGAGTCGAGATGGTCGCGGCCGATGACGATGGGGGCCTTCAGTTCGCCGCTGCGCACCATTTCGTTGAAGGCGAGGCCGAGGCGGTGACGATCGCCGAGGCCGACCCAGCAGATGCGTGCGGGCAGGCCCTGGAAAGCGATGCGCTCGCGCGCCATGTCGAGCCAGTTGTGCAGGTGCTTGTTGTCCGGCAGCAGCTCCTTCACCTTCCGGTCGGTCTTGTAGATGTCTTCCGGATCGCCGGAGAGCGCCGCCCAACGGAACGGGCCGATGCCCCTGCAGAACAGCGGACGGATATAGGCCGGCACGAAGCCGGGGAAATCGAAGGCGCGCTCGAGGCCTTCGTCCTTGGCCACCTGGCGAATGTTGTTGCCGTAGTCGAGGGTCGGGACGCCGGAATCCCAGAAGGCGAGCATCGCCTCGACATGGTCGCGCATCGAGGCGCGGGCGGCCTTTTCGACCGCCTTCGGGTCGCTCTCGCGCTTGGCCTTCCATTCGGCCATCGTCCAGCCCTTGGGCAGATAGCCGTTGATCGGGTCGTGAGCCGAGGTCTGGTCCGTGACCATGTCGGGGCGGATGCCGCGACGGACCATTTCGGGGAGGATTTCCGCCGCATTGCCCAAAAGGCCGACCGATTTCGCCTCGCCGGCCTCGGTCCAGCGTTCGATCATTTCCATGGCTTCTTCGAGCGTCTCGGCCTTCTCGTCGAGGTAGCGCGTGCGCAGGCGGAAATCGATCGAGTCAGGGTTGCATTCGACGGCAAGGCAGCAGGCGCCGGCCATGACGGCCGCAAGCGGCTGGGCTCCACCCATGCCGCCGAGACCGCCCGTCAGGATCCACTTGCCTTTGAGGTTGCCGCCATAATGCTGGCGGCCGGCCTCGACGAAGGTCTCATAGGTGCCCTGCACGATGCCTTGCGTACCGATATAGATCCACGAGCCGGCGGTCATCTGGCCGTACATGGCGAGACCCTTCTTATCCAGCTCGTTGAAATGATCCCAGGTCGCCCAGTGCGGCACGAGATTGGAGTTGGCGATCAGCACGCGCGGAGCATCCTTGTGCGTGCGGAAGACGCCGACCGGCTTGCCGGACTGGACGAGGAGGGTCTCGTCTTCGTTGAGGTCCTTCAGCGACGCGACGATGCGGTCGAAATCGGCCCAGGTTCGGGCTGCGCGGCCGATGCCGCCATAGACGACGAGTTCGTGCGGGTTTTCGGCGACATCAGGGTCGAGATTGTTCATCAGCATGCGAAGCGGCGCTTCCGTCAGCCAGCTCTTGGCGCTGATCTCGGTGCCGCGCGGGCTGCGTACTTCGCGAATATTGTGGCGCGGATTGTTCATGTTCATGCCTCGCTCCCTGTCCTTTTGAGCTCGTTAGCGACTGTTTCGATGCGTTCCAGAATAGTTTTCAGCGGACGGCGAAGCCTGTCGGCTTTCGCCTTGTCCAAAGCGAAGGGCGGTGCTTCCGTCGCCAGATGCGTCGATTGCGCCAGTTCCATCTGGATCGCGTGCACGCCCTGTTCCGGGCGGCCGTAGTGACGGGTCGTCCAGCCACCTTTGAAGCGGCCGTTGAGAATATGGCTGTAACCGTCTGCCCCGGCTGCGATTTCTGCGGTCACCTGCTCAATTTCAGGAGCGCAGGTCTTTCCCGCATCGGTGCCGATATTGAAGTCCGGCAGGCGGCCTTCGAAGAGGAAGGGAATATGCGAGCGGATAGAATGGCAATCGTAGAGCACCGCCACGCCGTGGATCGCCTTGACACGGGCGATCTCTGCGGCGAGCGCCGCGTGATAGGGCGCATGGAACACGCGCAGGCGCTCCGCGATGTCGGCCTCCGTCGGTCCTTCGCCTTCCTTCCAGATAGGCTGACCGTCGAAATCGGTTTCGGGCACGAGCCCGGTGGTGTTCTGGCCGGGATAGAGGCTGACGCCTGCAGGGTCGCGATTGGCGTCTATGACGTAGCGGTGAAAGGTCGCGCGAACCGTCGTCGCGTCCGGCAGAAGGCCTTCGTAGAGATCGTGGATGTGCCAGTCCGTGTCGGCGAGGACGCGGCCGTTGTCGTTGAGGCGTTCCCGGATGGAGGCAGGCACGTCGGTGCCCGTGTGAGGAAAGCCCAGGATGACGGGCGAGCTGCCCTGCCGGACTTCGAAGACGGCCATGTCAGTTCTCCAGTTTCGGAAGAATGCCCGCGGAGACGGCGGCAGCCAGCCGGCCCGACGCGACGAGATCGCCCGCGGCCTTGAGGTCGTCGGCCATGTAGCGGTCTTCCTCGATACTGGAGGAGACGCTGCGCACGGCTGCGGCGGCCTTCTGAAGTTCCGGGCTGGTGGTGAGCGGGGCGCGGAATTCGATGCCCTGCACCGCGGCGAGCGCCTCGATGCCGATGATCGAAAAGAGGTTTTCCGTCATCTGGAGCAGCCGGCGCGCACCGTGGCAGGCCATGGACACGTGGTCCTCCTGGTTCGCCGAGGTCGGCGTCGAGTCGACGGAGGCCGGATGGGAAAGCTGCTTGTTTTCCGACATCAGTGCCGCCGAAGTGACCTCGGCGATCATCAGTCCGGAGTTGAGGCCCGGCTTCCTGGCCAGAAAGGCCGGCAGGCCGTAGCTGAGCGCGGGGTCGACCAGAAGGGCGATGCGGCGCTGGGAGATGGCGCCGATTTCGCACACCGCGAGCGCGATCTGGTCGGCGGCAAATGCGACCGGCTCGGCATGGAAGTTGCCCCCGGAAACAACGGAATTGTCCGAAAGCACCAGCGGATTGTCGGTGACGGCATTGGCTTCGATCGTCAACGTGGCTGCGACGGAGCGCAGGAGATCGAGGCAGGCGCCGTCGACCTGGGGCTGGCAGCGGATGCAATAGGGATCCTGAACCCGCTCGTCGCCCTCGATATGGCTCTGGCGAATTGGGGAGCCGGTCAGCAGCTGCCGTAAGGCGGCGGCCGTGTCGATCTGGCCCTTATGGCCGCGCAGCGTGTGAATATCCGGATGGAAGGGGGCGGAAGAGCCCATGGCCGCATCGGTTGAAAGGGCGCCGGTGATGAGAGCGGCCTGGCCGGCGCGGTGCGCACGGAAGAGCCCGGCAAGCGCGAGAGCCGTAGAGACCTGCGTGCCGTTGATCAGCGCCAGGCCTTCCTTGGCGGCAAGCGTTACAGGGGAGAGCCCCGCCGCCTTCAATGCAGCGTCGCCTTTCATGCGTTCTCCGGCAAAGAAGGCTTCGCCATGGCCCATCATGACCGCAGCCATATGGGCAAGCGGCGCCAGGTCGCCAGAAGCACCGACCGAGCCTTTTTCGGGAATGAGCGGGATCACGCCCTTGTCCAGCATCGCTTCGATCAGCCGGACAAGCTCCAGCCGCACGCCGGAGGCGCCGCGGCCGAGCGAGATCAGCTTGAGCGCCATGATCAGGCGCACGATGTTTTCCGTGAGCGGCTGGCCCACGCCGCAGCAATGCGAGAGGATCAGATTGCGCTGCAACGTCGCCACGTCGGCGCTGTCGATCTTGATCGAGGCCAGTTTGCCGAAGCCGGTATTGATGCCGTAGACGGGCGCATTGCCCGCCACGATCTCGGCGATCCGCGCTGCGGCCTTGGCAATACCGGTATCGAAGGCGGGGTCGAGGCGCGCCGGCGCGCCGGTCCAGTAGATCGTTTCGAGGTCACTGAGCGAAACGGAGCCGGGACTGAGAATAACGGTCATCGGAGAATCCTTTCACCCTTGAAGATCCGCTCCCGAAGAGGATTGAAACCGATGCGGTAGATCAATTCCGCCGGCTGATCGATGTTCCAGATGGCAAGATCCGCAGACTTGCCGGATTCAATCGTGCCGGTCTCTCCGAGGATGCCGAGCGCACGGGCGGCCTCGCGGGTAACGCCTGCGAGGCATTCCTCCAGCGTCAGGCGGAAAAGCGTCGCGGACATATTCAAGGTGAGGAGCAGCGAGGTCAGCGGCGAGGTGCCGGGATTGCAATCGGTGGCGATGGCGATGCGCGTTCCGTTTTCTCGGAGTGCTTCGACAGGCGGAAGCTGCTTTTCCCGGAGGGTGTAGAAAGCCCCGGGCAGGAGGACGGCGACCGTGCCGGACTTCGCCATGGCGGCGGCTCCCGCAGCGTCGAGATATTCGAGGTGGTCGGCCGACAGAGCGCCGTAGGAAGCAGCGAGCTTTGCGCCGCCGAGATCCGAAAGCTGTTCGGCGTGAAGCTTCACGGGCAGGCCGAGCGACCTCGCCTTGTCGAAGACCGAAGCGATCTCCGCCGGCGAAAAGGCTATGCCTTCGCAGAAGCCGTCGACGGCGTCGGCTAGCCCTTCGGCGTGAGCCGCAACCAGGCCCGGCAGGACGACCTCGGCGATGTAGTCGCCGTTGCGTCCGCGATATTCCGGCGGGGTCGCATGGGCTGCGAGATAGGTGGTGACGATGCGCACCGGGCGCAGGCTTTCCAGCCGGCGGGCTGCGCGGAGCATCTTGAGTTCGGCCTCGACGTTGAGGCCATAGCCCGACTTGACCTCGACGGTGGACACGCCTTCGGCGAGAAGGGCATCGAGCCGTGGAAGTGCGGCCTCCACGAGTGCGTCGACGGAAAGGGCGTTGGTTGCCGCGACGGTCGAAGCGATGCCGCCTCCGGCACGGGCGATCTCCTCATAGGTCGCGCCTTCAAGGCGGAGCTGGAACTCCCGAGCGCGGTTGCCGCCATGCACGATATGCGTGTGGCAGTCGATCAGCGCCGGGGTGACCCAGCGGCCTTCGCAATCGAAGACCTGGTCGGCGCGAGCAAGCTCCGATGGCAGACCGGCCTCCGGGCCGGCATAGACGATCCGCTCGCCGCGCAAGGCGATGACGCCGTTTTCGATGACCCCGAGTGGCCCCAGGTCCTCGCGAAGTGTGGCAAGGCGTGCATTGCGCCAGAGACTGGTTCCGGCAGAATTTGGGTTGTCGTTTCCGTCCATCTATACCGCCCTTTCTTCGCTGTTAATGTATATACATAACGCCGGCGATGACAAGTGGGAATATGGTCCGTGAGATAACGCGGTGGGAGCTGCCGGCCAGAAGCACGGAAAAAAGCACAGAAAAGCCCCGAAACTTCCGTCCGGGGCTTATCGAGAGAACCGAGGCTGGCCTGCCTCGGCGACTATGCGGAAACGGGAAGCTGTTTCGCGGCGGCCCGCGTACCATGTGCGTCTATTCCGCCGCCGCAGTTGCCAGGCGCCGCCGATGGGATCTCAGCCCTGCATAAAGGACGGCGAGCGAAGCCACCGGAAACAGCGCCGCGAAGAAGCCGAGATCGGCGGCAGCCGTATTCTCGAGCACCCGTCCGCCGATCGCCGTGCCGGTCGCGATGCCGAGATAGATCGCCGAGGCGTTGAGCGACAGGGTCAGATGGGCAACCTCCGGCGCGAAGCCGACGATGCGGCTCGCCTGGGCCGGCGGGAACGCCCATCCTACGATCCCCCATGGCACCATTATGCCGATCAGCAGCAGGGCGGCCAGATCGCGCGTGAGGAAGTGCAGGCCAAAGGCGATCATCAGCGAGACAGCGAGCGCGGAGATGAGCGAAGCTGTCACCACGCGCGTGGCGCCGAGCCGGTCGGCCAGATAGCCGCTGGAGAGATTGCCGATCACCGCGCCGACCCCGAAGGCGAGCAGCAGCCCCGGCAGCGCCAACTGCGAAAGCCCGGCTCCGTCGATCGCCAGCGGCGCGAGATAGGAGATGATTATGAAGCCGCCGGTAAGATAGAGAAACGTCACCATGAGCGACGAGGCCACGCCCGGACGGCCGATGGCGCCGAAGCGCTCGGACATTGTCAGCTTCGTTCCGCTGAGGCCACGCGGCAGGCGCAACCAGAGCACGGCAGCGCAGGTGAGCCCAAGCAGCGCGACCGCCCCGAACGTGCCGCGCCATCCCCAGAAGGCGGCAATCAGCGCGCCGAGGGGCGCGCCGAGCGCCACCGCGAATGTGGTGCCGCCCACCACGATGGAAATCGCCAATGCGCGGTGCTCCGGTCCTGCCAGTGAAACCGCCGTCGCTTGAGCCGTGGCGGCGAACAGTCCGCTTGCCATTCCCATCACGATCTGGGCGAGCAGCAGCGTGGTGAAGGAGACGCTCATCGCCGCGATGCAGTTGCCGACGACGAAGACGAGCATTGCAGCCACCAGCAATCGACGCCGGTCCGCCGCGCCTGCCAGGGCCGAAAGCAGCGGCGCACCGATGGCGTAGGAAAGCGAGAACAGCGTGATCAGGTGCCCCGCATGGGGAATGGTCGTGTGCGTGTCGGCGGCGATCGACGGCAGAAGGCTGGAAAAGACGAAGCCGACCGTGCTCATCGTGAAAGAGCCAACGGCGAGCCAGATGATGCGCCTGTCCATCGGGAGACCTCGCTTGTTCAAAAGATATTGAACTATTGAACTTGGTTGCTCGCCGTGTCAATATGCCGAGACTGCTAATTGTTGATCCAATGACCCTACCGCATCCCACCGCCGATCAGATCACTCTGCCCAATGTCCTCGCGGCCCTCGGCGATCCGACGCGCCTGGCGATCGTGGGCTATCTCGCCCGCCGCGACGGACGGCCGACCATGTGCCTAAACTTCACGGATTTCGGCTCCAAGACCAATATCAGCTATCATCTGGCCAAGCTGCGCGAGGCGGGCATTACGCGTACCGAGGTCTCCGGCACCAGCCGGTTGATCACGCTGCGGCGGGACGATCTCGACATCCGCTTTCCCGGCCTCCTCGATTCCATTATCGCCGCCGCGGTGGACCTGCCCATGGTCAAGAAGATCGAGGATGCAGAGGAAGCTTTGGCACAAGGCGAGGCGCGATAAAGGGTTACCTAACCGCTCGCCCCTTCTTCAGGCAGGGTGATGGCTCTTGGCCGAGTGGCGCTCGACCAGCGCGACGAATTGCCGGCCGGCCACATCAAGCCTGCCGCTGTTGTCGATCACCGTTACGTCGGGATCGGCGATGACGTCGGGTGCCTGCCGCGTCAGGCGGCGCAACACGTCTTCCTCGCTCTCGCGGCCGCGCTCGGCCAGCCGCTTCGCCAGCACCGGCGGCTCGGCGGTGATCACCGCAACGGCAATCGTACCGAACGCCTGACGAATGGCCGGGAGGGCGGCACGGCTGCCGTTTACGATCGCGGTCATGCCTCTGGCGATCTTTTCGGCGATCTCCGCCGGGATGCCGTAGCTCAACCCATGCGCCTGCCACGAAACGGCGAAAGCGCCGCTCCGGCTCATCTCCTCGAATTCGGCGTCGGACACGCTTTCGTGCACCTCGCCGCCTGCATCCGACGGTCGTGTGATCGCCCGCCGGACGAAGAGAATATCGGGCCGCTGCGCGAAATGGCGGGCGGCAAAACCCATGACGCTGTCTTTGCCCGCACCGCTCGGACCGACGACGACGATGAGCGTTCCGGATCCCCGATCGGCGGTCATGCGACACGCCGTCCTTCGCGCCAGACCGAGCGGACGACCGGTATTCCCTCCGGCCGGCGGACGCGCGCGATGTCGGCGCGGAGCCCAACGGCGATCCGGCCGCGATCTTCGAGCCCGACAGTGCGCGCCGGCGTTGCCGTCACCATCGCGATGGCCTGGGGGAGGTCGATCGAGTCGACCTCATCTGCCAGAATGAACGGCGCATGGATGAGGCTGAAAGGTACGTAATCCGAAGAAAGCACGTCGAGAACGCCGCGCTCGGCGAGATCACGCGCGGCGATGTTGCCGGAATGCGATTTGCCGCGCACGATATTGGGCGCCCCCATCAATACGCTGAGACCGGCGCGATGGGAGGCTTCGGCCGCCTCGAAGCTCGTCGGGAACTCCGCGAGCCGGATGCCGTAGCCGATCGACTCGTCCACATGCTCGAGCGTCGCATCATCATGGCTGGCGACCGTAATGCCCCGCTCGGCGCAGGCTTTCGCGAGCGCGATGCGATGAGGGGTCGCATAGCGCGCCGATAGCGCTTGCTGGCGGTCGATGAACGCGGCAAAGGCTTCGTCGGTAAGGCCGCGTTTGACTTTGTAGTAGATTATGTACTGATCCATGGTCTGGAACTGGCGCTGCCCGGGAGCGTGGTCCATCAGAGAGACGAGACGAACCTGCGGATCGTTCCGGAAATCCTCATAGTGCTCCAGCACGTCGGCGGTCGACACTTCGCAGCGCAGATGGATCAGGTGATCGGCCCGCAAACGGCCCTCCTGCTTGGCCTGGGCGAGCGCATCGGCCATGCTGCGCATCTCGCCCTTCGGAAAGCCGCTGTCCTCGTCCGAGCCCAGGCGCAGACAATCGAAGACTGTGGTGATGCCGGAGGTGACGACCTGGGCGTCATGAGCCTGGATCGCCGCGATCTTCAGCCAGCGAACCCCGGGGCGCGGAGAATAGTGCGCCTCGAGATGGTCGGTGTGCAGTTCGACGAGCCCGGGCAGCAGGTAGTCACCCTCGAAATCCTCGCCCGTGGCACTCGCCCCTTCGGAGATGTCGGCGATCCTGCCGTCGCGGATCAGCACCGAACCGTCGAGGATCCGGTCCTCCAGAACGATGCGGGCGTTGGTCAAAATCTGTTCTTTGGGCATGTCATGCAATCTTTCGTTCGGATGCGCCGCCAAGCGGCAGCAGGGAATGGACGGTGAAAGGAGCGCCGCGGCGCTCTTCGGCGAAAAGGGCAATCGTCGAGACGGCAAGCGGCTTGCCGATGAATTCGGCGAAGACCGTTTCAAGCGCCTTTCTCATGGGCCGCTGCATGTCTTCCGGCACCGGCCCAGTCAGCGTCAGATGGAACTGGAACTCCTCGAAGACGTATGGGTAGCCCCATGCCGCCAGGTACTCGCGCTGACGCTGCGTAAGCCTGTCCGGATTGCGGCGGGCGAGATCGGCTTCCGAAAGCGGCGCCCGGAATGGCTCGAAACGGCGAACCGCCTGCTCCGCAAGGCGCTGCAGAGGCGGGCAAGGATCGGCCGAGACGAGCGCGAAGAAGGGGCCGATCTGATGCAAGGCGATCTCCGGCACTTCGAACGGCTCGATCTCCGCGGCGAACTCGTCGAAAGCCGCGATCAAGTCGGCTTCACCGCGGCCGGAGGTAAGCTCGAACGGTGCTTTCAGGGTCCCGTGGAAGCCGTAACGGCGGGGCTCGGTCGTCAATGCCATCTGCTCTTCACGTCCTACTGCCGGATTTTCCGGGCAGTCCAGGGCGCCGCCGGTGAACGCGTCGCGTCCCAGCCAACGGGAAGCGGTCTGCGACAGCCGGTCATCGGACGGCGGCGCGAAGTAGATTGCATAGCGCACGAATTCACACTTTCTTCATCAGTCGCTTCGACGCAGTTGCCCCGAGTCGACGGTTTCCGGGATGAAATGCGCAGCTAGCCGATTTGCATGACAACATCATGATGACATCGGCCCAGAACGCAAATCGGTTGGGAGCGGGATGGATTTGTTTGCAGCTTCGCCTGCTCCCGCGCCAGTGATCGGAATCAGTCATCATTATCCGAATCGGCCGGTCCGTTTCTAGACCACGATGATTTTAGGTCGGAACAACCTGAAATCATGAGCGGGCGGAAAACCGCACACACTTTTCCTTATCATCCCCGGTTCCTCATTCCTGTGCTTGTCACAGGAATCCAGCCAGACCAAGTCCTTGGGCTGGAAAGGCTCTTCCGCGCCGCAGACGCGGCGCTGCTGGATCCCTGTGACGAGCACAGGGATGAGGTAAAGGAGAGATTGCAGTCCTCCGAAAAGTTCCTACAGCGCCGCGCGTCTTATGAGACGATCTGCTGCATGTTTTTGTCCATTGATCGGCTACGATCAATGGAAACATGCAGTGGCGCACGATCGGTACTCAAGGAATTCAAGCGCATCATGCCGACAAGACCGACCAGAGCTTCAACGCCATTATCCATCTCGCAGCAGCCGTCACAAACTCAAAATGAATCTCAACGCGCGCTAGCGTGTACGGCCCATGAGACGCGATCGGCAAAGATTGGAAATGCTGTCGAAAACGAAGACGACCATCAAGATCAGCAGCACCATATAGGCGACATTTTCCCAATCCGAATTTGTGCGCATCGCCTCCCACAGCTTCAGGCCGATCCCGCCGGCGCCGACGGCGCCGATAATGGTGGCCGAACGCGTGTTCGACTCCCAGAAGTAGAGAGCCTGGCTGGCAAAGATCGGCAGGACCTGCGGCAGCACGCCGAAGCGCTGCACGGCGACCGGCGCGGCGCCGACCGATTTGACGCCCTCACGCTGCTTGTCGTCGATGTTCTCGAGGGCTTCGGAGTAGAGCTTGCCGAGCGTGCCCGTGTCGGTGAAGAAGATCGCCGAGATGCCCGCGAGCGGTCCAGGCCCGAAGGCGCGCGTGAAGAACAGCGCCCAGATGAACATGTCGACCGACCGCAGGAAGTCGAAGAAGCGCTTCACGAACTGATTGGTGAGTCGGCTCGGCGTGATGTTGCGCGCCGCGAGGAAGCAAAGCGGGAAAGCAATGAAGGAGGCGAAGAGCGTTCCGACGAAAGCCATGACGATCGTCTGCAGGAGCTTGGTCCAAACATCCAGATGCTGCCATTCCGCATTGTAGAGGATGTTGTTCCAGGCAAGCGAGAGGTTTGAGCGCGCCGGATCGATCCGTTCTCCGGAGACGATCAAGGAGGCAACGTCGCTGTAGGACTTCCCGAAAAAGGGCGAGTTGGTGTCGAAGAGGAAATTCACCCAGCCGAAGAAGCGATTGCGGATGGAGACCTCGTCGCCCTCCACCTGGGCCCAGCCGGTGGCGCCGAAGGACAGCGTCACCTTCTCGCCCGGACGTTTCTGGACGGCCCAGGAGGGAAGGGCACCTTCAGGCGTGACAGTGTCCGCGCCGTCGACCTTCAGTCGGAGCGTTTCGCCGGCATGCGTGACCGTGACGAGCTTTTCGGCAACTTCGATGCGGGTCGAGCGGTCGTAATTCACCACCGCGTGCGTGACGACCTCCTCTGTGCGGGTCGTGACGACCTCTTCCTGTGGCGCTGACTTCGTATCGCCGCCGCGCGCCGCGTTCGGCGTCATAAAGCTGAAAGAGGAGGCGCTCTTCGGCTTCGGGGCCTGCTTCGGGGCCGTCGACGTATCAACGGTGCGCGTGACCGTCTCTTTTTCGAGCGTGACCCATTCCGGGCTCGGATTGTCTCCAAGCGGCGAATTGCGTCCGTATGAGATGCTCATCGCTCCATCGGGTGCGATGGCGATCTCCGGCCGGACTTCGTAGGAAACCCAGTCGGCGAGGTAGATGCCGGCAATTCCCCAATTGGCGTTGGCGAGCACGTGCCCGATCGAGAAGAACCACCAGCTGAAGATCATGTAAAGAACGACGCCTGCCGTTATCAATGCCTTGCTGCGCCGCTTGGCGGCCGACGACTGCAGAAGATGCGGGTGGCGCGCGGCGATAGCTTCCATTTCGCGCGCGTCGAGGTTGGTCGAGGCAATCATGAGGCGGTCCTATTGCGCAAGCTGAAAGGCCTGGTCGCCGACGAGGCGGCGGCGAAGCCAAGCGGAGAACTGATCGACTGCGAAGATCGTGGCGAAGAGCAGGAGGACGATCGCGAGCGTCTTTGCTTCATGGCCCTGGCCGATCGACAGGCGCAGGAGTTCGCCGATGCCGCCCCCGCCGACGGCGCCGATGATCGTCGAGGCGCGCACGTTGATTTCGAGCCGGAGCAGAAAATAGCTGGTGAAGTTGGGCAGCACCTGGGGGACCATGCCGAACCAGACCCGCTCGATCCAGTTGGCGCCGACGGCACGCAGACCTTCCTCCGGTTTCATGTCGGCATTCTCGACCACTTCGAAGAACAGCTTGCCGAGCGCGCCGATCGTGTGGATCGAGACCGCAGCGATGGCGGGAATAGGCCCAAGCGAAAGGATTGCCAGGAAAAAGCCGGCGATGACGACTTCCGGGAAGGCGCGCAGGATTTCCATCAGCCGGCGCACGATGCCCCTGATCCAGGGATTGGGCATCAGATTTCGCGCGGCGAGGAAGCACAGGATGAAGCCGAAGAACACGCCGATAACCGTCGAAAAGATGGCGATGTTCACGGTCTCCAGCATCTTGTGCACATATTCCGGAATGTAGATGCTCTCGGTCAGGTAGAGGCGGCCCTCCGGGTAATTGTATTTGAAGCTGCCGTCGTCATAGGGTGAAGGCAGATCGAAGAGGGCGCGAACGATCTCTATCGGATCGCGCGGCATGAGATGGCCGACGAAATCGAAGAAGTGCGGCAGCCGGTCGAAGAACTTGCCCGCGTTCGACTCGTTCGCGAACCAGAGCGAACTGACAAGCGTCAACGCGAGAAATGCGAGACCGAGCCAGGTATAGAGACGCCGGCGATTGTTGAGCTCCTGCCAGTGACGCTCGATAAGGGCGCCGTTCTCGCTGAGGTGTCGTGTTGACACGGAAGTGGCCATTGGGTTTCCGGCAAGGGGCCGGCCTCTAGAGCGCTTCCGGGAAGAGGAAGTGCGTCGTTTCAAAAAGTAGGATCGCTTGATCGAGACGATCCGGGAGCGGGCGGCTGCAGCTGCCCCGATAGTCGAACGCCGGCCGCAGCTTGGCGGCCGGCGCAGGATGATGCGTTCGGCAATCAGCCGCCGATCGTCGCCTTGCGGGCATCGATGATCGGCTTGTAGAAATCGCTATTGACCTCGACGAAACCGGTGAAGTCGCCGCCCTGGATGGCGGAGAAGCAGGCGGCGTCGGTCTTCGGCAGATCCATCATGAATTGCTTGAACTTGGCCTTCATGTCGTCGTTCAATGCGGAACGCACGACGATCGGGCCGTTCGGGATCAGCGGCGACTTCCACAGTTCGACGAGGTCGTTCATGTCGACGATACCCTTGTCGACCATCTTGCGCAGGTTGCCCGAGGTGTAGCCGTCCTTGAACTCGCCGACGCCCGAGCCGAAGGTCGTACCGGCATCGAAGGTACCCTTAACGACTTCAAGCACGAGGTTCTCGTGGCCGCCGCCGAAGCCGGTTTCACCGAAATATTCCTTGATCGGCGCGCCGATCGCTTCCGGCAGCGTTACGAGGGGAACGAGATAGCCCGAGGTCGAGTCCGGATCGGCGAAGCCGAGCTTCTTGCCCTTCAGGTCTTCGAGCTTTGTAATGCCGGAGTCCTTGCGGGCGACCATGATCGAATGATAGCCCGTGGAGCCGTCGGTCTGGACGGTCGTCAGGATCGGTTCGACGGCGTCAGCCTTGGCGAGATAGATCTTGGCATAGCCGGAGGCGCCGAGTTCGGCGTAATCGAGCGTGCCGCCGAGGAGGCCCTGGATCACGCCGTCATAGTCCGCCGCCGGAAAGAGGGAGACCTTCTCGACGCCGATGGCTGCCGGGAGCTGATCGACGAGGCACTGGTAGTTGCGCAGGCGGTCGGCTTCGTTTTCGCCGCCGATGATGCCGACGCGGAATTCCTTCAGGTCTTCGGCCTGTGCGTGGCCGACGAGGGCGAAAAGCGCGACCGCGCTCAGAAGAGCTTTTTTAAGCATTGGGTTCGTTCTCCCGTTTCCCGGACGCGCCGGGTCTTTCTCGGTTTCGAAAAGGCGCCCTTGACGCGGGCATTCGATCGCGGCGGACCTTAAGGGCCGGCCAGTGCCAGCGGCTTCAAGCCGGCCGATGCTGTTTCCTGCGGTGCTTCCGCGGGGATGTTGATGCTGGTCGAGGTCATCGACTCCTCGATCGCCGTTTCCGCGCCGTAGATCGCCGCGACCGCGGCGGCGGTCAGGTCCTTCGGCTGTCCGTCGAAGACGACCTGACCATGCGCCATGCCGATAATCCGCTCGCAATAGTTCCGCGCGGTATCGAGTGTATGCAGGTTGGTAATCACGGTGATGCCGTCGCGCTCGTTGATGTCGCGCAGCGCGTCCATCACGATCTTGGCGTTGAGCGGGTCGAGCGACGCGATCGGCTCATCGGCGAGCAGCATCTTCGGCTGCTGCATCAGCGCGCGGGCGATTGCGACGCGCTGCTGTTGTCCACCCGAGAGCGTGCCGGCCGGCTGAAGGGCGGTCTGTTCGATCCCCAGACGCTCCAGTGCACCGATCGCCATGATGCGCTCTTCGCGGCTGAACATGTTGAGGACGCTCAGTACGGTGGATCGATGGTTGAGCCGCCCGAGGAGAACATTGGTCAACACGTCGAGGCGAGGCACCAGATTGAACTGCTGGAAGATCATGGCGCAGTCGCGCTGCCACTCGCGCAGGGCCGCGCCCCTGATCGAGGAGACCTGTACGCCGGCGAATTCGATCGAGCCGGAGGAGGGGTCCACCAGACGGTTTATCATGCGCAGGAGTGTCGACTTGCCGGCGCCGGAGCGGCCGATAATGCCAACCATCTGGCCCTGTGGAATGTCGAAGGTAACCGAGCTGACGGCTGTCTTCTTGCCGAACTGGCGGGTTACGTTCTTCAACTGAAACATTGGCAGCTTCCTCTTTCGGGGAGACCGATCATCGGTATGACCCTGCCATATCCGCGCTTCATGAAGGCGCAGTGTCAGTTTCGTGTAGGTTCTGTAACAGTGCACGGGTGCGGTTCATGAACCTCGAACGCACCGGCCGAAGTCATCGTGACAGGTGACATCCGTCACCCCCGCAGCCTGCAGCGCAGGTCGGCTTCCAGCCGCGGATCGAACGGCAGCGGAAGTGCGGAATGGTCGGTGCCGAAGCCGTAGCTTTCCGACGTGCAGCAAAGGACCTCGTTCGAACTCCGAGCTGGGCACGTCATAGACGAATCCTCGGGAAACAGCCTGATGCGAGGAGAGGGCCAATCATTGCGTCGAGATCACGCGGCGACAAAGTGCCCCGGCGAAACCTCGTGGTACTGGATTGGTACAGTCTTGTAATCGACCGGACGGATCGGGCTTTTTATCTCCTCATTGCCGATTTGGCCCTTTCCACGGCGGCGATCCGGGTCGGGGACCGGCACCGCGGAAATCAGTTTCTTCGTATAAGCGTGCTGCGGATTGCCGAAGACCGCAGCGCGAGGGCCGACCTCAACGATTTCACCAAGGTACATGACTGCAACGCGATGGCTGACGCGCTCGACGACGGCCATATCGTGGGAAATGAAGAGGAAAGCAAGATTGAGGCTCTGTTGCAGATCCAGCAGCAGATTGATCACCTGCGCCTTGATCGAAACGTCGAGAGCCGAGACGCTCTCGTCGGCGACGATCACCTTCGGATCGAGCGCCAGCGCCCGGGCGATACAGATGCGCTGACGCTGGCCTCCGGAAAACTCGTGCGGGTAGCGCGAAGCCATGTCGGCTGTCAGTCCGACCTTGACCAGGAGATCGGCCACCAGATCACGTGCCTGTTTGGCGGTTCCCATCTCGTGTTCGAGATAGGGTTCGGCGATTGCAGCACCTATCCGCATGCGTGGGTTGAGGCTCGCGAAAGGATCCTGGAAGATCATCTGGACCGTCTTGCGCATCTCGCGCATTCCGCTTGCATCAAGCGTCAAGATCTCGGTTCCATCCACCAGAACGGAGCCGGCCTGCGGCTCGATCAGGCGCATAATCGCACGGCCGGTCGTCGACTTGCCGCAACCGGATTCACCGACCAGAGATAGAGTCTCTCCGGCATGGAGGTCGAAGGAAACGTTTTCGACCGCATGGACGCGGCCACTCAAGCGGCTGAACAGGCCGGAATGGATGTCGAAATGCTTGGTGAGGTTCCTGACTTCGAGCACCGGGCGTTTCCCGAGTGCAACCGTATCTGCCGTCTCGACCGGAATATCGGAGAGCCCGGTCGCCGTATCGACGACAGGAAAGCGCATGGGCCGATCCCTGCCGCCCATCGAGCCAAGGACAGGAACGGCGGACAGAAGCGCTCGCGTATACGGGTGTCTGGCGCGGAAGAAGATATCGCTCGTTGGGCCTGATTCCACCTGCTCGCCGCGATACATTACCACCGTCCGGTCGGCAATTTCGGCAACGACGCCCATATCGTGCGTGATGAAGAGCACGGAGGTTCCCTCTTCCTCCTGCAGCGTCTTGATGAGATCGAGAATCTGTCCCTGGATGGTGACGTCAAGTGCTGTCGTCGGCTCGTCGGCAATCAGCAGCTTTGGTCGTGAGGCAAGTGCCATGGCAATCATTACGCGCTGGCGCATACCACCCGAAAACCGGTGCGGATATTCATCGAAACGGGAGGCGGCGGATGGAATGCGCACCTTTTCCAACAACCGGATGGTCTCGGCCCTGGCGTCCCGCTTGCTCATCTGCGAGTGGCAGAGAAGCGCTTCGGAGATCTGGTCGCCGATGGTGAAGAGCGGGTTGAGGCTTGTCATAGGCTCCTGAAAGATCATCGCAACATCGTTTCCGCGCACCTGCCGCATCGTGGTCTCAGGCAGTTGCAGAATATCGCGGCCGTCGAGCACGACCCTTCCCGCGATACGGCTGGTATCGGCCGGGAGCAGTCGCATGACCGACAGCGAGGTGACGCTCTTGCCGGAGCCGGATTCTCCGACGATCGCCACGGTCTCGCCAGGGGCCACCGTGAACGACATATCCCGCACAACGGACCTCCACTCCCCGTCGACGATGAACGACGTCGTCAGGTTCTCCACGGACAAGATCGGCGGCACGGGTTCTGTTTGTAGGGCGGGGAGGGTTGCCATGTCGGGATCCTTCTTCGGTTTCAGCCGTCGGTTCAATCCGGCCAGCGCAGTGCGCCATCGAAACGGTGCTTGCTGCGGTTTTCCAGCGGTGTGGCGATGATGTCGTTCGAGGCGCTGGCCTTGTCGAGTTCCTCGGCCAGACGGTTGGCAACGATGGTCTCCTGACCCGGATGCAGGTTGCAGGGATCGAGGTAGAAGTAGTGATGCTCGACCTCGTGGTCGCGCACGATGACAGGCGGCGTACCGCGCGCCAGCGCAGCGGCAAGATCCCACGCCGTGATATGGGCTTCGTGCGCGCTCACGATCACCCGCAGCCTGTCGAGTGGATTGCCGGTCGGATCGGGCTCGATCAGCGCTGTGACGCCTGGTCGGTTCTCCAGCGTGTCGCGCCAGAGATGGAGATAGCTGGTCTCGCGGGCGCGGATACCGTCATGATCGCGCTTTTCCCAGGCTTCCAGGGCCGCCATGAGGCCGAAGACGCTCTCCTTGCCGACTTTCATGCCCCGCCCAATCCCCATATTCTGAAGGAAGGCGTTGCGCACGAGGTCCTTCCTACCAGCCACGATGCCGGAAGTCGGGCCGCCCAGAAATTTGTGACCGGAATAAAGCACGATGTCCGCTCCCTGCTCGAGAAAGCTACGCAGATCGTATTCCGATGCCGCATCAACGATGACGGGCACTGATTTCGCGTGGGCGATTTCCACGAATTCCGTCAGCTTCAAAAGGCCGTAGTCCACGACGTGATGCGAGACGACGTAAAGGGCCGCAGCCGTCTTTTCCGTGATCGCGTTCTCCATGTGGTACCGATGGGTCGAGGTCGCTTGCCCGATCATCACGGTCTTGGCGCCCGCCAGACGAATGGACTGATCGACCGGCGCGCCGTAACTGACGATATGGCCCATCTGCACAAGGATCTCATTTTTTTCTGTGCTGACGCTGGGCAGTTTCTCGATGGCGAGCAGGTCGCTGCCGGTGATGGTTCCGGCAATGGCAAGGGTGATGCCTGCCGCGCACGATGCCGTCACGAAACCGGCTTCGCCGCCGGTCAGCCGCGCGATCACGGCACTTGCTTTTCGCTGCAGGTCATTCATCTCGACGAATTGCGGCAGGATGGATGTCATAGCGGCAATCGCTTCCGGAACCACGATCGATGCCCCCAGGCTTGTCATCGTGCCTGAAACATTGATGACCGGACGCAGTCCGAGGGATGTGCGAATGTCTTCACTGGGCATTGTGCTCTCCGAAATTATTGCGGCCGAAAACGGAGGGGATTGCCTTCCAATCATCGACAGCTATGCCATTACAATGTAATAACAGTCCAAAATCATCATGTGAGTTCGTGTCTTGAACGCCAAAATCCACCCCATTTCCGTGATCGATGAGGACAGCGTGAAAAGCGGAAAACGCTCTCGGGTCAGCGGCATAGACCGGGCCCTGCAGGTTCTTGATCACCTCTACGAGACCGGCGCGCCCTGTAGTGCCTATGCTATTGCCAAGGCAATTGGCGCGCCGCTTTCCACGGTCTACGTGATTGTCGATGATCTGGTAGAAAAGAACCTTTTGACGCGCGGTGCCGATGGCTTGATCTGGCTTGGAGCGCGGCTTTACCACTTCGGTCTTGCCTATGCCCGCTCGCTGGATTTCATGAGTGTCGCCACCCATGAAATGCACGATCTCTGTCGCCAGGTCGGTGAAACCGTCCAGCTTTGTGGCCGTGACGGCGACCATATGCTGGTGCTTGCGATGGCGGAAGGTCCAAGCCATTTCCAGGTCGCCTCGCGCGTTGGAACCCGTGTGCCGCTGAACTGGACCGCGTCCGGCCGGCTTCTGGTGGGTCATCTGCCGGACGATGAGCGGCTCGAGCTCTTCAGGCGATGCGCCCGCTCCTCGCCGACCGGACGCGCCGATGTCGATCCGGCCAAGCTGTCTGCCGCGGCCGTGGACGCGATGAAGGCGCGACTTTCCATTCAGGCGGGCGAATCCGACTATGCCGTTGCCTGCATCGCGTCGCCGATCTGCGACCGCGATGGCCGGTGCGTCGCGACCATCTCGATCGTTCTGCCGGAGCAGAAGGCCTTTTCCGACGAAACGCATTACACTTCGCATGCGCGCGCTTCCGCGGACAGGATCGAAAAACTGATGGGCTGGCGCGGTCACTGACATGCTTTTTCTTAACCGTGCAGGGCGACGATCGCTTCGATCTCGACGGTGATATTGCCGGGCAACGACCCGAAGCCGACCGCGGACCGGGCATGCTGCCCGGCATCGCCGAAGACCTCGACGAAAAGGTCCGAGCACCCATTGATGACGCCGGGATGATCCTCGAAGTCTGGTGTCGCATTGACCATGCCGAGCAGCTTGACGACGCGCCGTACCCGGGAAAGGTCTCCCAGTGCCTCCTGCAGGACGGCCAGCAGGTTGATGCCTGTCAGTCGCGCGTGGCTATAGGCATCGGCGACATCGACGCCGCCCGGTCCCACCTTGCCGGTATGCATGAAACCATCGGCCTCACGCGGACCCTGGCCGGAAAGATAGATCAGATTGCCTTCGCGCACATGCGTCACGAAATTGGCTATCGGCGGCGGGGGGGGCGGCAACACGATGCCGAGCGACGTCAGCCGGTCGGCAGGCGAACCCGTCCTGTCGGCGGCGGTTGCCGTGGAACTGTTCACGCGAACTCCTGTGTCCTGTAAAATGAGAGTGGCCCCGGCTTAGCGGTATGAATAGCCGTGGCTGTGACGCACGAGTTTTCGCGCGCGCGGGATATAGCGGCTGGCTGACACAGCTTCCGCGCCGATGATGGCATAGCGCGGTTCGAAAATGCGGGTGAGCACCGAGACGTCACCATTCGAATCGGTCGCCTCGATATCGGCATCGACCAGATCGAAAACGGTGAAATCGGCCCGCTCGCCAACGGTGAGGCGGTTTTCCATCGGCAGCTTGATAACGGACGCCGGCGCCTGAGTAACTGCCTCCACCACCTTGTCGAACGGCATGCCGACCACCAGCAGTTTTGACATGGTCGTCGCCAGATCCCAGACCGGGAAGTTCATCGAGTGGTCGTGCAGATCGGTCGAGATAGAGAATGGCAGAAGACCCCGCTTGATTGCCGCCTCGGCAACCTTGAACGAGAAGGACGCCCCGCCATGGCCGATATCCAGCCGGATACCGTCGCCGGCACATCGCTCGGCGAGATCGAACAGATCCTCGTCTTCCATGATGCTCGAGCCGGCCTTGCCGTTGAAGCAATGGGTGACGATGTCGCCTGGGCCGAGGATTTCCAGCACTTCGTCATAGAGCGCCGGAGGTTCACCGACATGCACCATCATCGGTATCTTGAGGATCTTGGCGATTTTCTTTCCGAGCTTCACCGGCGTCACGCCCCAGGATCCGGTGATGACGTGGCTCGCTCGGACCTTGATGCCGACAATATGCTCGCTGTTTTCGGCGTAGACCTCAAGAATGCGGTCGAGATTGATGTCCTGAATGCTTCTGAGTTCCGGCACGCGGTTGCAGGCGACAAGACCGATGGAGCCGAGATTGATGAAAGCCTTGATACGCTCGCGCGACGGCTCGATGATATATTCGCGAAAACCATGGAAATTGGCTTCGCCGGCAGAGCCGGCATCCACCAGGGTCGTGACGCCACGCTCCGCGCCGCATTCGGACGGGCGCAGGGAAATATCCGTGCCGCCGTGCCAGATGTGCACGTGCAGATCGATCCAGCCGGGCGAGATCCACGCGCCGTTGCCATCGATGCGCTGCACCTCAGTGGATACGGCAAGCGACGGGCCGACTTCGGCAATGCGGCCGTCAGCATTGATCAGGATATCGATCGGGCCGTTTGGTGTGCTGGCGCCGAAGGCAATGGGTTTGACATTGGCGAGGAGCACAGGCCCCTTCGCCTCATATCGATAAGACATGTTTCATAAGTCCTTTCGAAGCCTTGGATCGAGAAGATCGCGCAATCCGTCGCCAACCATCTGCAGCGACAGCACGGAGAGAATGATGGCGAAGCCAGGAAACAGCGTCATCCAGTCGGCTTGGCCGATATATTGCCGGCCGGCGGAGATCATCGTGCCCCAGGTCGGGATTTCCGGGCTGACGCCAAGCCCGAGAAACGAAAGTCCCGCTTCGGCCAGCATGGCGCTCGCAAAGAGAAATGTCGCCTGCACGAGGATCGGCGACAGCAGGTTGCGCAGCACATGCCGCGTCATGATGTGGCGCGTCGAAATGCCAAGCGCCCGGGCGGCCTCGATATAGGGAAGCTCGCGGATCACCAGGGTCGACGCACGGACGATACGCGCCAGGCGCGGCGCGTAGACGATGCTGAGCGCGATGATGACGGTGGTCAGCGATGGCCCCAGTGCGGCCACAAGCGCGATGGCGAGAAGAATGTCCGGAAAGGCCATCATCGCGTCAATCAGACGGGCGATCGGCGCATCGAATTGCTTGAAGAATCCGGCGATCAGCCCGAGCGTCACACCGATGATCGCGGACAATGTCACGACGGCGGCGCCGACCAGCAATGACAGCCGCGCCGAATAGATGGTCCGCGAAAACACGTCGCGGCCGAACTCATCGGTACCGAAGATGAACGTGCCGCCCGGCGGTTTCAACCGGTTGACGATGGACAGTTTTGACGGCGAATAAGGCGCGATCAGCGGGGCAAAGATGGCAAGCAGCACGAAGATCGTCAGAACGATCAGTCCGAAGGCCACGGTCTTGCGCTTCAGCAGGCGCCGGATGAATTTGTTGCGCTCGCTGAGCGCCGGTTTCGAGACGATTGCTGTCATCAGTAACGCACCCTCGGATCGACCAGCAGGTAGAGCATGTCGATGGCAAAATTGATCAGGACATAGAGTGCGGCAATGACCAGCAGCGCCCCCTGGATGACCGGATAATCGCGCCGGAGCACGGCGGATACCACCAGGTTGCCGACGCCGGGCAGGCCGAACACGGTCTCGGTCACGACGGCGCCTGAGACGAGAACCGCCGCAGTCAGGCCGATCACCGTGAGGATCGGAACCAGCGCGTTCTTCAACGCATGCTTGAGGATGACACGCCGCTCGATCAGACCCTTGGCGCGGGCAGTCCGGATATAGTCATCTCCGAGCACATCGAGCATCGAGGCGCGGGTGAAGCGCAGGAC
Source organism: Sinorhizobium sp. (assembly GCF_059070375.1). Classification (NCBI taxonomy): domain Bacteria; kingdom Pseudomonadati; phylum Pseudomonadota; class Alphaproteobacteria; order Hyphomicrobiales; family Rhizobiaceae; genus Sinorhizobium; species Sinorhizobium sp. The sequence continues at coordinate 730,776 of NZ_JCACWC010000002.1, read as the reverse complement.
CAGCGCCGAGGAGACGATGCCGAGCGCAAACGCCGGCAGCGTCAGATGATGCATCCGCTCAGCAAACGTCGATCCCGGTCCGCCGTAGCCCGACACGGGGAACAGATCGAGACGGACGGCAAAGACCTGCATCATGATCAGGCCAAGCCAGAAGCTCGGAATGCTGGCAGCCAGCATCGCCAGCGCTGTTGCTGCCTGGTCGAAGAGCGAACCACGCCGATAGGCCGCATAGATCCCGATCGGCAAGGCGATGGCGCTGGCGATGAGCAGCGAGAACACCGTAAGGAAAAAGGTCGGTTCGGCCCGCTCGAGCAGGGCCGATGCGACCGGCATGTTGAGGAAGATCGATTGGCCGAGATCGCCCTTCAGCAGCTGACCCATATAATAGATGTATTGAACGCCCAGCGAACGGTCGAGGCCCAGCCGTATGCGCAGCTCCGCAATATCCTGGGCGCTGGCGTCCGGCCCGAGCATGACCGCTGCCGGATCGCCGGGCGTCACCCGTACGATCACGAAGACGATCGTGACGACAAGGAACATCACGACGATCATGCCGAAGAGGCGCTGGAGAATATACCGTATCATGAAAGCCTGATCCTCATGCTCCGGAGAGCGCGCAGGTCTGTAAAGGACACCGGCTCGAGCGAGCCGATGTCTCCGACTGAGGAATGATCATTTCGTAATCGACGCGTTCCAGAAAAATGGCCAAGGGGCCGGATCGACGCCTTCCAGTTTTGTCGACTTGGCAGCCACCGCGTTGAAATTACCGATCTTCATGAAGGCCGCGTCGTCATAGATCGCTTTTTGGACATCGGCGAAGAGCGCGACACGCCTGTTTGGATCGACCTCAGAAGTGAATGCATCCACGGCTGCCTTGCGGGCAGGGGTGTTCCACCAGCCCGGCGAACTGGTCGAAAGCGAGCCGATCAGAGCCGGCTCCGGCAGGAACGGGCTGTGGGTGATATAGACGTCCCAAAGCTTGGGATCGGCCCGGCGCTGCGTCAGCGTTGCCCAGTCGACCACCTGCATATCGACGGTAAAGCCGGCAAGCTTGAGATATTCCGCCGCGACCTGGGCCATCTTGTAATGAAATTCATATTGGCGGCTGGTGAGAATCCGCAGTGGCTCGCCATTGTAACCGGCGGACTTCAGCGCTGCCGCCGCGCCTTCCGGGTCCGCCACATTGTAGGCTCCGTCAGTGCCCGCTTCGGTATGCCAGGAATAGGCCTCCGGGTAGATCGCGCCATCGAGGGAAAAGAAGTCCGGGCTGCCGAAGGCCGCAGCCATCATGTCTTCCATGCTGAGCGCCTGGCGGATGGCCTTGCGCACGGCGACGTCCTTGTTCAGCCCCTCGGCCGTATTGAAGACAAAAACCGGATAGCCGAACGGCTTGAGCATGATCGGCTGCGTCGAGGCCGAAGCCTTGACCTTGTCGAAAGATTCGACCGGGATGGAATCCACATAGTCATACTGGCCCGATACTGCAGCTTCGACGCGCGTGTTCGGATCAGGAACGGGGACAAAGCGGATTTCGTCGAGATACTGGTGTCGAGCGCCGCCGTAGCCATCGCTCTCGCCGTCCCGGGACTTGTAGCCCTCGAAACGGGTCAGCTGGATATATTGGTCGGCCTTGCGCTCCTTGAGCATGTAGGGACCTGTACCAATGAAGTCCTTCATCACGTCATCCTGCTTTTCCGACGGGATGATGATGGCTGCCGAATTGTTGAAGGCGAGCAGGGACGCCAGCGGCGCGTAGGGCTGCGTCAGGGTGATCTTCACCGTTGCCGGATCGGCAGCTTCGATGGAAGCAATGAAGCCTGCTGCCTGCTTGCCGCGCGAGGCAATCTTTTCCCAGCGAGCAAGAGAGGCGACAACATCCTCGGATGTCATGTCCGTATCATCGTGGAATTTGATGCCGGTACGCAGCTTGATTGTGTAGGTTTTACCGTCGGCGCTGATGTCCGGCAGGCTATCGGCCAGAAGCGGCGTGACGTTCCAGTTCTTGTCGAATGTGTAGAGGGTCTCGAAAATATGCTGCGTGACGATACCGACGAGATCGGCCGTCGATGACATCGGATCAAGCGTCGGCGGCTCACCGATCGTGGCGACATTGACGATGCCGCCCCTTTCTTGAGCGAGAAGGCCGGAAGGAAGGATTGTCAGTGCAGTTCCCAGTAGAAGTGCAGTCACCTTTTTCACGTTGAAGTTCCCCTTGTTCCACTATTATGTTATATGTGTTCTTATAAAAGAATATTGGATAAGCGGTGGCTGTCAATCGAAAATTGAACTGCCACACGTTTCCATTGTCCGATCAGCGGCTGATCGCCCCCGGAGCTTCGCCCATGGCGCCGCCTAAGAGCTCGGATTTAACGGAGTTCAACATTGTGCGCGCAGACGCAGATCTTTTGTGGCCGTTGCACAGTAGGCCCGGGGAACCTTCCTCGCTGCGCGCCTTTCCGGGGTGATTTCGTTGAGAGCTTGAACACCGAAAGGATCGGCACTTCGCGAACGATGCGAACGTGGGCAGCCTGATCGATGTCAGGAACGGCTCCTCAGTCGCAAGACGGCAGCTCGAAGACGATAAATGGAATTGTGGCCTGTGGTTTCGGAATTTACCGCGATTGCGGTCCGGCTCGCAAAATTGCTTCAGCTCGGCAGGCGACGCGGGTCGAACTGTCGGGGATCGAGCTCTTCGGCCCGGAAGGCTGCGGGCGGTGCGGTGTCGCGCAGAAGGGCAGCCGCCAGAGCGCCCAGCGCAGGCGAGGTGAGAATCCCGTAGCCTCCCTGGGCGGCCAGCCAGAAGAAATCCGGGCAGCCTGGCGCAAAACCGATGACCGGCAGCCGGTCAGGGGAAAAGCTGCGCAGACCCGCCCAGCTCTTGACGATTCTTCTTACCGGGACCGTTGTCGCCTCTTCGACGTAGTGTGCGGCCCAGGCGACGTCGATCTCCTCCGGCTGTACGTCCGATGCTTCGCAGGGCGTGGCGTCGGCGGGCGAGGCGAGCAGCCTCCCACCCTCGGGCTTCATGTAAAAGTCTTCATCTATCTCGTTGATTTCAGGAAGCTTTGCTGCATCGATGCCTGCCGGAAGGTCAACGGTGATGGCGGTGCGCCGATGTGGAACGATGCCGCTCGGCCTTACGCCGAAGACCGCAGCAACCGGGTCCGCCCAGGCACCGGCCGCGTTGACGACGATCCTGGCTCCGATCTCACCGGCCGCCGTGCCCAGCAGCCAGCCCGATCCATGATGCCGAGCGGCGAGGATTTCATGGCGCTCCAGGATGTCGCAGCCGTTGCGGCGGGCGCCCTTGACGTAGCCCTGGAGCAGGTTCTCGACCTCGATGTCCCAGAAATTCGGGTCGTGGAAGGCGGCTGCGACATAGTCGGGCTTGAGGATCGGAACGCGGGCAAGCGCCTCGTCCTTCGTGAGCCGTTCGATTTCAGGTGTGAATTCGCGTTCTTCGGCGAGCATCTTTTCAAATCGGTCGAGTTTCCCGGCACCCGCGATCATCACGCCGCCGCGTTGCCTTAACAGCGGCACGTCGCTGAAGCCTTCCGGCGGCCGATCGAAAAAGGCTTTCGATATCGTCGCGAGTTTGCAGATTTCCGGCGCGTTGTATCTGAGCACGAACTCGGCGGCCGAGCGGCCGGTGCTGTGATAGCCGAGCGCCTCCTCCCGTTCCAGGACGGCGACGGAACGATGCGGGCTCAGGAAATGGGCGAGCGACAAGCCGGCGATCCCGCCCCCGATAATCACAACGTCGTAGTTTGGCATGTACCGCTCCCGCAACTTGACGGCGGAGAATAGGGACGGTGCGGGTGCCGCTCAAATTTATAGTGGTAAATGTCGTTATCAATCCTGCTGATGGTCGCAATGATCCAGCGCTTCGGTGTCGGCGACGTGGGCGAGGAAGGCGGCTTCGGCCGGATTGAGGATGGAGTTTGGATTGGAAATGCGGAAGACGTCGGTCGTCGGCAGGTCGCGATAGGGGGGCAACTGCCACAAATCTCCCGCCGCGACGGCCTCGCGGGCGATATGATCGGGCAGCATGCCGATGCCGACATCGGCGGCGATCAGCCGCATGACCTCCTCGACGTTGCAGGAGACGCCCCGAACCTGCTGGCCGAAGGAGCCTACGGCGCGGACTGCGGTCACGGAATTCATGTGCTGACCGCCGAGTACATCGGCTATGAAGGCGATGTAAGGATCGCCGCGCAGATCGTGGAAATCAACGCCCTCGACGCCGAAAAGCCGGTGGCCGCGGCCGCAGTAGAGCGCGTAGCGCTCGCGTATGTGGAAGCTCTTGTTCAAGCCCTCCGGTATGATGCCGTCGCAGAGGCCCATCGTCGCAATGTTGCGCTCGACGGCGCTCAACACGTCGACGGTCGTCGCCACCGTCATCGATATCGTGACCTTCGGATGCATGCGAAAGAAGCTGCCGAGCTTCCGGTCCCAGGCGGGATTGTGGGCGTGGCTCACCGCATGGATGTTGAGATGACCGGTGATCTCCTCGCCCGCCGTTTCCAGAACATGCGGCAGGCGAATGACGGCCGCGAAGATATCGCGGCACTGGAGGTGCAGTTTCTCACCTGCTTCCGTCAGATCGAAACGCCCCGGGCGGCGATCGATCAGTTTCTGCCCGATGGTCTGCTCGAGCCGTTTGAGGGCCATGCTGACGGCGGGCTGCTGCAGGAGCAGCCGGTTTGCGGCCGCCGTGATGCTGCCCTCCTCGACGACCACCACGAAGGTGCGCAACAGGTTCCAATCGAGATTGTGGGCGAAACGTTCAAGGCGGTTGTTGGTCATGGTGGCCGGCGGAGCGATGATGTACTTTATGCATATTCAGAAGAATGGTCGCTTGCACAAGGCCAATCGCCACGGGGCCGATCAGATGAATCATGCAGCAGGCGCATGAGCCAGTGTCTCAATTTCGTTTGAAAGCCTTGACCCGGCTTGTCATAACACAGGCGCGACAATGCGACGGGAGATAGAGATGGCCGGCAAAAGCCAATTCCAGTGGGACGATCCGTTCCTCCTCGAAGATCAACTGAGCGAAGACGAGCGGATGATCCGCGATACGGCGCGCGCCTATGCCCAGGAAAAGCTGCAGCCGCGCGTGATCGAAGCTTACCGCGAGGAGACGACGGACCCGGCGATCTTCCGCGAGATGGGCGACCTCGGCCTGCTCGGCGTGACCGTTCCCGACACCTATGGCGGTGTCGGCGCGTCCTACGTCGCCTACGGTCTCGTCGCACGCGAGGTGGAGCGCGTCGATTCCGGCTATCGCTCGATGATGAGCGTGCAATCGTCGCTCGTCATCTATCCGATTTTCGCCTACGGCTCGGAAGAGCAGAAGCGGAAGTTCCTTCCGAAGCTTATCAGCGGCGAGTGGATCGGCTGCTTCGGGCTGACCGAGCCGGACGCCGGTTCCGATCCGGCGGGCATGAAGACCCGGGCGATCAAGACCGAAGGCGGCTACCGTCTCGTCGGCTCCAAGATGTGGATATCCAATGCGCCGCTCGCCGATGTCTTCGTCGTCTGGGCGAAGTCGGAAGCGCATGACAATGCCATCCGGGGCTTCGTGCTGGAAAAAGGCGCGAAAGGCCTTTCCGCACCAAAGATCGCAGGCAAGCTCTCGCTGCGCGCCTCGATCACCGGCGAAATCGTCCTCGACAATGTCGAGGTCGCAGACGACGCGCTGCTGCCGAATGTCGAGGGGCTGAAGGGACCATTCGGCTGCCTCAACCGTGCTCGCTACGGAATTTCCTGGGGGGCGCTCGGCGCGGCCGAATTCTGCTGGCATGCGGCCCGTCAGTACGGTCTCGACCGCAAGCAGTTCAACCGACCGCTCGCCCAGACCCAGCTTTTCCAGAAGAAGCTCGCCGACATGCAGACCGAGATCGCGCTCGGGCTGCAGGGCTCGCTCAGGGTCGGACGGCTGATGGACGAGGGCCGCATGGCCCCGGAGATGATCTCGATCGTCAAGCGCAACAATTGCGGCAAGGCACTCGATATTGCGCGCATGGCCCGTGACATGCACGGCGGCAACGGCATTTCCGAGGAATATCAGGTCATGCGCCACATGATGAACCTCGAGACCGTCAACACCTATGAGGGCACGCACGACGTGCATGCGCTGATCCTCGGCCGCGCCCAGACCGGGCTGCAGGCCTTCTTCTGAGCGGCGCCGCCATGGAAGCGCCGCTCAAGGGCATCCGGGTGCTCGAACTTGCCCGCATACTGGCAGGCCCCTGGACCGGGCAGACCCTTGCCGATCTCGGCGCCGACGTCATCAAGGTCGAGAGCCCGGCCGGAGACGACACCCGGACCTGGGGACCTCCCTTCGTGAAAGGCGAAGACGACGAAAGGCTGGATGCCGCCTATTTTCACGCGTGCAACCGCGGCAAGAGGTCTGTCGTTCTCGACTTTACGACCGCAGAGGGGCAGGAGGCGGTGCGCCGGCTTGCCGCGCAATCCGACGTCTTGCTCGAGAACTTCAAGGTCGGCGGCCTCGCCAAATACGGTCTCGATTATGAAAGCCTGAGGAAAGTCAATCCGCGGCTCATCTATTGCTCGGTCACCGGCTTCGGGCAGGACGGGCCCTATGCTCACCGCGCCGGCTACGACTACATCGTCCAGGGCATGAGCGGCATCATGGACCTGACGGGCGAGCCGGATCGTGAACCGCAAAAGATCGGCGTTGCCTTCGCAGATATTTTCACCGGGCTCTATGGTGTTATCGCGGTGCAGGCGGCCCTGGCACAGCGGGAACGCACGGGCGAGGGCCAGCAGATCGACATGGCGTTGCTCGACTGCATGACGGGCGTGCTCGCCAATCAGGCGCTGAACTTTCTCGTTTCCGGCAAGGCACCGCGGCGGCTCGGCAATGCCCATCCGAATATCGCACCCTATCAGGTGTTTCCGACCGCCGACGGGCATCTGATCGTCGCAGTCGGCAACGACCGCCAATTCGTGAAATTCTGCGAACTCCTCGGCCGGCCGGATCTCGCCTCGGATGCCCGCTACCATACGAATGCAGACCGCGTGCAGCACCGCGAGAGCCTGACACCGGAGCTCGCGGCGGAAACAGCGAAGTTCGAGCGGGATACATTGCTCGCCCGGCTCGAAGCCGCAGGCGTCCCCGGTGGCCCGATCAACTCCGTCGCCGACGTTTTCGCCGATCCGCAGGTCGTCCACCGGCAGATGCGGGTGGAGACACCCCATACCGGCGCGGCGGCAGGAACGTCGCCGGGCGTCCGCACGCCGATCCGCTTCTCCGGTGCAACGCTTTCGCTCGAGCGCGGCGTGCCCCGGCTCGGGGAACATACGGATGAGGTGCTGGCGGAGATCGGAATGGTCTTGTCGAAAGACCGGTAAGTCAGGCCGGCATCAATCTCCTTCGCCCCGCCTGCGGGACGAAGGAGCCTTTCTCTTGAGCCTAAACCTTCAAGGCTCGATCGAACACGCGGGAAAGCCGCTCTGCAAAGGCGCGGGGGTTTTCGGGCTTGTCGCCGTCGAGAACGCGGGCCTGGTCGAGGAGAAGTTTGACCGCGTCCTCCCGGAAGCCCTTGTCCTCCGCGGAGCAGGCGGCAAGCGCGGCGATCAGGTTATGGCCGGGATTGATCTCGAGGACTGGCTTGGGAGCGCTCTCCATACGTCCGGCGCCTTGGAGCATTTTCTGGAGCTGAAGGTCAGGCCCCTGTTCGGGCGCAACAAGGCAGACGGCGCTTTCCGTGAGGCGGTCGGAGGTCCGGACGTCCGAAACCACGTCGCCGAGCGTCTCCCTCGCGAAGGCCACGAAGTCGGTGACGGCGGCGCCCGCTTCCGTCGAAGCGGCGGCCCCATCGTCCTTTTTGGCGATGGCGGCGAGATCGGCCGCACCCTGGGTGATCGACTTGAACGGCTTTCCTTCGAAATCGGGAGCGGTCGTCACCCAGAAGCTGTCGACCGGGCATGTCAGGAGCAGCACCTCGATGCCGCGGGCGCGAAAACCTTCGAGCTGGGGCGACGCCTTCAGCTGGGCGAGGTTGTCGCCGGTCAGGTAGTAGATGGCCGACTGGCCGTCCTTCATCTCCTTGACGTAGTCGCTCAAACCGCGCGGCTTGTCGTCATCCGCGGTCGTGCGGAAGCGCGACAGCGCCAGGAGCTGGCCCCGCCGCTCGAAATCTTCGTAAATGCCCTCCTTGATCACGCTGCCGAAGTTTTCCCAGATCTTGGCGAAGGCCTCGGGATCGCTTTCCGCAAGCTTTTCGATGCTGGTCAGCACGCGGTTCGTCAGCCCCTTGCGGATATTTGCGAGAAGAGGACTTTCCTGAATCATTTCCCGCGAGACGTTGAGCGGCAGGTCCGCCGTGTCGACGAGGCCGCGCACGAAGCGCAGGTACCGCGGCAGCAGTTCCGCCTCGTCGGTGATGAAGACGCGCTTGACGTAGAGCTTCATCCGGCCCTTGCGATCGGGGTCGAAAAGATCGAACGGCTTCGAGCCGGGCACGAAGGCAAGCGCGGTATATTCGTGGCGCCCCTCGGCGCGGAAATGAACCGTCAGCGCCGGATCGTCGTACTGCCCGGCAACGCCGCGGTAGAAATCGGTATAATCGTCCTTGCTGATCTCGCTTTTCTGCTTCGTCCAGAGCGCCGTGCCGTCTGCTACCTGTGCCGGTTCTGCACCGGGCTTCTCGACGATCGAGATCGGAACCGGCACGTGACCGGACTGCTCCTTGATGATGCGCTCGACCGTCCAGCGCGAGGTGTAGGTCTTGGCGTCGTCCATCAGATGCAGCGTGATGCGCGTACCGCGCGACGGCGCGTCCGCGAGATTGACCGCCGAAACCGTGTAGCTGCCCTTGCCGTCGGATGCCCAGTGCCAGGCCTTGTCGGTGCCGGCGCGGCGGGAAACGACATCGACGTTGTCGGCGACCATGAAGGCCGAATAGAAGCCGACACCGAACTGGCCGATGAGCTGGGCGCCGTCCTTGTTCTGCGCTGCTTCAACCCGCTCCATGAAGGCACGCGTGCCGGAGCGTGCAATCGTGCCCAGCGATTCGACAAGCTCGTCGCGGCCCATGCCGATGCCGTTGTCCTCGATGACCAGGCGGGCATTCTCCTCGTCGAGCGTCAGAGTGATGCGCGAGGCGGGATCGCTGCCGAGGAGCTCGGGGGCGACGATCGCTTCGTAGCGCAGCTTTTCGCAGGCGTCGGCCGCATTCGAAATCAGCTCGCGGAGAAAGACGTTCTTATCGGAATAGACGGAGTGCACCATCAGGTGCAGCAGCTTCGCCACGTCGGCTTCGAAGACATGTTTCTCTACGGACGTTTCGACTTCACTCATTGCGTTTTCGGACCTCGTTGACGTTTGCTCCCAATTGGCAAGCCGCGGCCTGAATTTCAAGGGTCGTCTTGCGGCAGCCCCGCTTCGGTGCGAAGCTCCTGTCAGATGGAAGCGCTGCTCGTCATCAATGCCGGCTCGTCCAGCCTGAAGTTCCAGATATTCGGGATCGCCACGGCGGGGCTCGAGCGGCAGGTTCGTGCGAAACTGGACGGCATCGGAACCCGGCCGCGCCTGAAGGCGACGGCAGCCGACGGCACCGAGCTCATCGATCGGAGCTTGGACAGGACCGATGTTCGCGACCTTCCCGCGGCCCTGTCGGTCGCACGCGACTGGCTGGCGACGCTTCGCGGCTTCGACCTCCGGGCGATCGGCCATAGGGTGGTGCATGGCGGTCCGGATTACGTCCGGCCGGTGCTGATCGACCCGACGGTGCTCGACCGTCTGTCAAGCTATCAGGACCTCGCACCGCTGCACCAGCCCAACAATCTCGCGCCGATCCGGCTCGCTATGGAAATCAAACCCGACGTGCCGCAGGTCGCCTGTTTCGACACGGCCTTCCATCGAGGGCGCGCCGAGCATACCGATTGCTACGCCCTGCCGCGCGCCTTCTATGAGCAGGGTGTGCGGCGCTATGGCTTTCACGGAATTTCCTATGAATATATCGCCGGCCGACTGCGCGAGGTGGCGCCCGAGGTCGCCCGCGGCCGGGTGATCGTCGCCCATCTCGGCAGCGGCGCGTCGATGTGCGCGCTGAACGACGGACGCAGCGTCGAAACGACGATGGGCTTTACCGCACTTGACGGGCTGCCGATGGGCACGCGGCCGGGCCAATTGGATCCCGGCGTCGTTCTCCACCTGCTCCAGGACATGAGTGCACAAGCTGTGTCGGACCTGCTCTACCATCGGTCCGGCCTGAAAGGTCTCTCCGGCATATCGAACGACATGCGCGAGCTTCTGGAGAGCGAGGACCCGCGCGCTTCCTTCGCGATAGACCATTTCGTGCACCGCTGCACGCTCAACGCCGGCATGCTGGCCGCAGCCTTGGGAGGCCTCGATGCATTTGTCTTTACCGCCGGTATCGGCGAAAACGCGGCGCCGATCCGGGCCCGTATTTCCGAAGGCCTGGCCTGGCTCGGCGCGCAGCTCGATCCGGCCGCAAACGATGCAGGCGCCTCGGTCATCTCGAAGGCAGGAAGCCGCGTCGCGCTCCACGTCATGCCCACCGACGAGGAGCTGATGATCGCCCGCCATACGCTTGCGATCATCCGTGCTCCTTGAAGAGCCGGCCCGAAATCTTGTCGTTCCGACAGCTCCCCTCCCGATACGGAACGCCTCTACATGTGGCATGCTTCGGCTGAAGCGTGAACCGTGCCGCAAATCGTCTCCCCCTTGTGGGGGAGATGGCCGGCAGGCCAGAGGAGGCGTCTCGGGGGGCGTCCTGGCGGTCGGCAGGCGCCCGGTCAGATGTTGCCCATGCAGAGATATTTCATCTCGAGATAGTCCTCGAGACCGTGGCGGGAGCCTTCCCGGCCGATGCCGGATTGCTTGATGCCGCCGAAGGGAGCGGCCTCAGAAGACATGCGGCCCGTATTGATGCCGACCATGCCGTACTCCAGAGCCTCGGCGACATGCCAGACCCGCTTGAGGTTCTCGGCGTAGAAATAGGCAGCAAGACCGTAGATCGTATCGTTCGCCTCGGCCACCACCTGTTCGGCGGTCTCGAAGCGGATGATCGGGGCGATCGGCCCGAATGTCTCTTCCTGGGCGATGCGCATGTCGTGCGAGATGCCGGTAAGCACCGTCGGTTCGAAGAAGGTGCCGGTCGTTCCGATCCGGCTGCCGCCCGAGCGCACTTGCGCTCCCTTGGCTACCGCGTCGGCCACATGCGCTTCGATCTTGTCGATCGCGTGAACGTCGATCATCGGACCGATGGCGACGTCGGGAGCAAAACCGTCACCGACCGTGAGTTCGCGCACGCGCGCGACGAACTTGTCGGCAAACGCGTCATGCACCGCGGATTGCACATAGATGCGGTTCGCCGAAACGCAGGTCTGGCCGGCATTGCGGAATTTCGCCTGGAGCGCGCCGTCCACCGCCTCGTCGATATCGGCGTCGTCGAAGACGATGAACGGGGCGTTGCCGCCGAGCTCGAGGCTTACCTTCTTGATCTGGTCGGAGCATTGCCGCATCAGGAGCCTTCCGACCTCCGTCGATCCGGTGAAGCTGATCTTGCGAACCTTGGGATTGCTGCAGAGCTCGCGCCCGATCGGGGCGCCTTCGGAGGCGTAGAGAAGATTGAGCACGCCTTCGGGAAAGCCCGCCTTCTCGGCAAGCGCGAACATCGCGCCGGCTACCAGCGGCGTCTGTTCGGCGGGCTTCAGGACGATCGTGCAGCCGGCGGCAAGCGCCGGGGAAATCTTGCGGGCGACCATCGAGGCTGGGAAATTCCAGGGCGTGATCGTGCCGACCACGCCGACCGGCTGCTTGATCACGAGCATACGCCGATCGTTGGCGGGTGCCGGGAAGGTTTCGCCGTAGACGCGCTTGGCTTCCTCCGCGTACCATTCGATATAGGATGCGGCGTGCAGGACTTCGCCCTTTGCCTCGCCGACGGGCTTGCCCATTTCGGCAGTCAGGATAGAGGCGAGGTCGTCGGCATGCTCGACGAGCAGGTCGTGCCAGCGGCGCAGGATGATGCTGCGATCCTTGGCCGGCTTGCCGGCCCACAGAGGCTGGGCGAGGGCGGCCGCGTCGATAGCCGCGCGTGCGTCATCGATTCCCATGTCCGGAAGCGTCGCGAGCAGTTCGCCGGTCGATGGGTTGGAAACATCGAAGGTGGGGCCGGCCGGCTGTCCGGAAGACCGCGTGACTTCGCCGAGGGAGGCGAAGACCTTCGGTCGCCGGATGTGTCTGGTGAGTGCGGGCGTCAGGGCCATGGGCGTCCTCCCGCGATGCCTGCGGCGACCGCAGGCTTCGCTTCTATTCCTTGTGAGGGCGCGGATCGTGCGCCCCGGCTTGGACGAGCGCGATAGCGGCCGGTCCGGCAGCCGTCAACCGCGTGCTTCGAGGATCGATGCCTCGATAATGTCGAGGGCTTCTGCGAAGACCTCGTCCTGGATCGTTATCGGCGCCAGGAAGCGGATGACATTGCCATGGACGCCGCAGGTCAGCAGGATCAGCCCCTTTTCGAGGGCAAGGAGGCGGACCTTGTTTGCGAATTCGGCGCTTGGCAGGTTCGTCCTCACGTCGTTGAATTCGACGGCGTTCATGAAGCCGGGTCCGCGGATGTCGACGATTTCCGGTGCTTTCTCGCGGATGGCCGCAAGGCGCTGCTTCAGCCGGTTGCCGAGCTGGTTCGCCCGCTCGCACAGGTTCTCCTCGGCAATCACGTCGAGGACCGCATGCGCGGCGGCGATGCCGAGCGGATTGCCGCCATAGGTCCCGCCGAGGCCGCCCGGCCCGGGCGCGTCCATGATCTCGGCTCGGCCGGTGACGGCCGCAAGCGGGAAGCCGCCGGCGAGGCTCTTCGCCATCGTCGTCAGATCCGGCGCGACACCGTGATGTTCCATGGCGAAGAGCTTGCCGGTGCGGGCAAAGCCGGTCTGCACCTCGTCGGCGATCAGCAGGATGCCGTGCTGGTCGCAGATCTCGCGAAGCGCCTTCATGAAGGCGGTCGGGACCGGGTAGAAGCCGCCTTCTCCCTGAACCGGCTCGATGATGATCGCCGCGACACGGGCCGGATCGACATCGGCCGCGAAGAGCTTCTTCAGCGCCGAAAGCGACTGCTCGACAGTCACGCCGTGAAGCTCGATCGGGAAGGGGGCGTGGAAGACGTCTGCCGGCATCGCGCCGAAACCGACCTTGTACGGGACGACCTTGCCCGTCAGCGCCATGCCCATGAAGGTGCGGCCGTGGAAACCGCCCCCGAAGGCGACAACCGCCTGGCGGCCCGTCGCGGCGCGCGCGATCTTGACGGCGTTCTCGACGGCTTCCGCGCCGGTCGTGACGAAGATGGTCTTCTTCGCGAAGTCGCCCGGCACGATCGCGTTCAGGCGCTCTGCCAGATGCACGTAGTTTTCATAGGGCACCACCTGGTGGCAGGTGTGGGTGAAGCGATCGAGCTGCGCCTTGACGGCAGCGATCACCTTCGGGTGGCGGTGGCCGGTATTGACCACCGCGATGCCGGCGGCAAAGTCGATGTAGCGGTTGCCTTCCTTGTCGAAGATCTCCGCGTTTTCCGCGCGCTCGGCATAGACCTGCGTGGTCATTCCGACACCGCGGGAGATGGCTGCATTCTTGCGATCTGTGAGGCTCGTCATCGTTGTCGTCCTGGTCGAGAGGGAATATATTGCATTTTTTCTGCAACTTTTCTCAGGAAGAGGTACATTTTTCAGGATGGATTGCAAATCAAATTTGCTGATCGAGACAACACCCGGATTGATGGGCGCTTCTTGTGCAGCCGCCGCGCTCGCGGCTAGATAGCCGCCAGCGATCGGCGGCACGGATCCGGCAGGGTGATGAGGATATGAATTGATGGGCGGTATTGGCACCATTCGCTACAAGGTTGCCGAGGCGGCAAGGCTAGCGGGCGTGTCCGCCTCGACGCTCAGGCTTTGGGAAACGCAAGGTCTCGTCGTGCCGGAGCGTTCGGTGACGGGACATAGACAATATACAGATGCCGATCTCGCCCGGCTGAAGCGCATTTCCTGGTTCCGCTCCGAACGCGGCCTCAACCCCGCAGCGATCAGGGAGGCTCTGGAGGCTGAAAGCGCCTTTACCGAAGACGAAAATGGCTCCGCCACGCCGACCGACGACAATGGCGACCTGCAGGTCGGGCGGAAGCTGCGCAGTCTGAGACATGCCGCAGGCAAGACGCTGGAGCAGGTGGCCGGCGACATCGGCATCGCGGCATCCGTGCTCTCGACCCTGGAGCGGACGTCGCAGGGCGTCTCCGTCGCCGTTCTGCACAACCTCGCCGAATATTTCGGAACCACCGTATCGAGCCTCTCCGGCGAAGGGGAGACAAGAGCGCGCGCGCTCGTGCGGGCCGGCGAATGGCGCAACTGGCCGCGCACGACACCGGGGGTGACGGTGCAGTTGCTGGCCGAAGGCAAGAACCAGATGGATTGCCATCGCTTCGTTCTGGCACCAGGCGCCTCGAGCGAGGGCGCCTACCGGCATGAGGGGGAGGAATTCGTCTACGTTCTTTCCGGACGCGTGGAGTTCGTGCTGGATTCGGATCAGTTCTACGATCTCCACCCGGGCGACTCCCTTTATTTCGAGAGCCGCCGCCGCCATGCCTGGTCGAACAGGCACGACGGCGAAACCGTGTTGTTGTGGATCAATACGCCGCCGACGTTTTGATAGAAGACATCGGCACTTACAGCGTGAAAATAATTCAGATGTTTATGTGCTGACAGATGTATTCCGACGTAATGAGTCGGGCCGCTGCCAACCACAACGCCTACTCAATCGCGCCGACGCTGAATATTGCGCGCAAGACACACTCCCGGCGTCTTGGGGATCGGCCGACTATGTTGATGAAGGGCGGAACAAAGTTTGGCCCGATTCCCCCGTTCAGCCTCGAACAGTTCTTTAGCCTGCCCGACTGCTTGCTTCCGTCGCCAAGCGTTCAACGAACCTGATTGCAGACGATGCACCTGTTTGCGATTCGACGGAAGAAAGCTCGAACGGAGAGGGAGTGTTGATGCAGATGGTGCGCGACCAGCAGCTGGACGGCCTGAGAGCCGTAGCGGTCACAATGGTGCTCTACGCGCATTTCTTCGCGGCTGATGGATCCCATTGGGGCCATCTCGGCGTTCGGCTGTTTTTCGTATTGAGTGGCTTCCTGATAACGCGGCTGCTGCTCGATGCGCGCGACACTGCCCGTTTCGAGCCGGCGACGGCACTCAAATCCTTCTACGCGCGCCGCGCACTTCGCATCTTCCCCCCTTACTTCGCCGTCCTCGCCGCCGTCTTTTTCCTTGATCTGGAACGATCGAAGGAGGTCATGGCGTGGCACGCCCTCTATCTGTCCAATTTCTGGTACGCGCTGCAGAACGAATGGACGCCGTGGGTTCTCTGTCATACGTGGAGTCTGAGCATCGAGGAGCAGTTCTACCTCGTATGGCCATTGATCGTGCTGCTCGTGCCGCGCCGGTCGGTTGCCGGGGTTTGCATCGGCGTTATCGTTTGCTCGCTCGCCTACCGCTTTTACTGGCCGCTCACCGGTACTCCATCACTCGCGCGGGATCTTTTGCCGCCGGCGTCGATGGATGCGCTGGCCGTGGGCGCGCTGCTCGCCGCCCGCCCATCCTGGCGAGTCGGTTGGCCGGCATGGGCAAAACTGAGCTGGATGCCGCTTTCGCTCGCTTCGCTCGTCTTCGTGTGGTCGAAGCCCGTTGCCATGTCACCGGTCGTCGCGTGGTTCGCCTGGATTGGCCTGGAGGTCCTCCCGCTCCTGCCGCTCGCCATGCTGGTCGGCGGCTGTTCGAAGGGGATCGGCGGGCTTGCCGGTCGGCTCGTCGCGCTTTCGCCTTTGGCGGCGCTCGGCCGGATCAGCTATGGCGTCTATCTTTTCCACGCGGTCGTGCTGGCCCTGGTCGTTCAAGCGCAGCCTTTCATCCCGGTCAATGTCTCGGATCAGGGGGCAGGGCGGTTCGTCGTTGCGGGCTCCCTGACCCTGATGCTCGCCTCGGTTTCCTGGCTGTTCTTCGAAAAGCCGCTCAACGGGCTGAAGCGGCACTTTCCCTATATTCGTTCCGACGGCGGAGCCGGGGCGGCAGTCGCTATCCCTGGCGCCGGTCGTGACGAAGCCCTGCAGCCCCAGAACCTTCGATAAGCTCACGAGCCGAACCATGCCGACGCCCCTCGTCTCCATCGTCCTGCCTGTCTACAATGCGGAGCCGTACATCGCCGCAGCTATCGAGAGCGTGTTGCGCCAGGACTACGAGCGTCTGGAGGTAATCGCGATCGACGACGGGTCGACGGATCGGTCGCGGGACATTCTCGAACGCTATCGCAAGAGCGATTCTCGCGTTTCCATCATTTCCCGCGAGAACCGCGGCCTCATAGCGACACTGAATGAAGGCCTCGCGCTTGCAAAGGGCGAGCTTGTCGCGCGAATGGATGCCGACGACATCGCCTATCCGTCGCGCCTGTCGCGGCAGGTCGCATTGTTTTCCGCAGAGCCCCGGCTCGCCCTTTCCGGCACGGGCATCGACATGCTGATCGGCAATCGGATCATCCGCGGCAAGCCCAATCCCATATACCGCCCCGGAAGCCTGCGAATCCTGTCGATGTTCTTCACCATCTTCATGCATTCGACCGTTGTCTATAACCGTAACGTCATCCCGGAAGAGATGCTCCGCTACGACCCGAACTATGTGCATGCGGAAGATTTCGATCTCTTCAGGCGGGTCGCGGATCGTTTCCCAGTCCACATGATCGACGAGGCGCTGGTCGCCTATCGCATCCATGAGGATAGCGTGACCAGCAAGCACAAGCGGCAGATGCGCCGAACCCATTTGACCATCGTCGCCGAGAACCTGGCGCGGGATGCCCTTCTCGGAGAATCCGCAGCCCTCGAAGCGATCGGCGCCGCGGTGACGAGCGAGACGGTGGCACGTCTTGCCGACTGGGTCCTGGCGCTAGAGGGTGAGATTTCGGCCCAGCCGGGCGAGGTTCGGCGTGCCTATGAGGACGGCGCCCTTTGCTTCTTCTACTTCCTCTACCAGCTCATCGCCGACGAGGAGCAGCCGCGACTGACCCATGAGTTCCTGACGCGGACCGGGAAATGGGGGCTCATTCGCCGCCGCGAGCGATACGGGCTGCTTGCGGCGGCTCGCGCACCCTGGTGCAGCCGGATTTCGCTCGCCGCGAGCAAGCGGGTGGATCGGCTCGCGCGCCACCTGCAGTCGGTGCCCGCCGCGAGCGTGCTTTCCGGGCGTGGTTGGACCTGACATGGCCGTCGAACAGCCTGCAAAAGCGCAGAAACCTCCAAGAGCAGCGGCTGCTCGGCACTCGGTGGCCGCTTCATTGTCCGAAGCGTCGGAGCCGTTGGTCAGCTTTATCGTCTGCACGCGCAACCGCGTCCGGGCGCTTGGCGCCTCGATCCGATCGATCGAGGCCGCATGCCATGCCCATGCGGCGAACAGGAGCGAACTCGTCGTCGTCGACAACGGCTCCACGGACGGCACCCCGGAAGAACTCGCACGCATGGCAGCAGCCTCGACAATGCCGATCACGCTCGCCACCGAGCCTCGCCCGGGCCTCGCCGCGGCACGCAATACAGGGATGGCGCGCGCGCGGGGCCGGATTTTCGTCTTCATCGACGACGACTGCGAGGTGGACAGGAACTATCTCGCCGACCTCCAACGGCACTACGCCAGTGGCGACGCGCGGGTCATCCGCGGAGGACGCGTGGAACTCGGCGACCCTGCCGACCTGCCGTTCACCATCAAGCGGTCGAAAGTCGCGGCACGTCTGACCCGCGACGTCCACCCCGGCGGCTTCGTGCTCGGCTGCAACATGACCATGCATCGCGACGTCGCGGCACGCATCGGTCCTTTCGACGAGCGCTTCGGCGCAGGCGCGCCGCTGAAGGCCGCGGAAGATACGGATTACCTGGTCCGGGCATTTCGGCTCGGCATTCCGGTCGAATACGTGCCGGACATGATCGTCCATCATCATCACGGGCGCCGTTTTCGTGCGGCGATCGAAGAACTGCATCGTAATTACAGCCTCGGCAATGGCGGGCTCTGTCTGAAGCACCTGCTCGGCGCGCCCTGGCTCCTCAAGCATTTCGGCTGGACCGTCAGGTCCGCATGCGGCGAAGTTTTCGGAGGCGCCCGCTTCGACCCGAAGCTGCAACTGTCACATTGGCCGATCGTTTCGATGAACATTGTCGGCGCCGCGCGCTTCGCGCGGATTGCCATGGCAAACGCGGCGCAGCCGACCGAACGGCGCCAGCCCGAACAAGCAGCACCGAAGCTCAGGTGAGGACCGCATATGCGTAGATTCCTATTGCCGGGACTGGAGGTCCTGCGCGGCGCGCTGGGGCGGCAACTACGCCTGCTGCCGGTCGTCGTCATTCTCGGCCTTGCCAGCGCCGCGCTCGAAGGCGCCGGCATCGGCCTCATCATTCCGATGCTGGGCATCATCGCAGGAGATGGACAAGCCAACGGCTTGAGCGGCATTTCCGCTTACTTTCAGGCGGTAGGAGCGGGCTTGGGAGACGGCGAACGCCTGCTGGTCATTGCGGCCGCCGTGCTCGCGCTGATCGTGCTCAAGAATATCCTCGCCTTCGCCAACACGCTGCTCACGACCTTCATCTACGGCAAGGCCAGCCACGCCATCCGCAGCGCGCTTTCGGATCAGCTCCTGCGGATTGGATATCCGTTCTTCATGCAGCAAAGTCCCGGCCGGCTGCTCAACATCATCTCCAACGAGTCATGGCGCGCGTCCGACGCGATCCAGACGGTCCTTTCGTCTATCGTGCACGGCTCGGCGGCGGTCATCCTGCTCGCCTTTCTCTTGCTCATGTCCTGGCAGATGACGCTGTTCGTGGCGCTCGGCCTCGTCCTTGTCCAGCTTGCGCATGCAGCGCTCTCCGCGACGCTCAAGGGCCCAAGCCGCCATGTGACCTCCTTCAACAGCGAGCTTGCCGCCAGAATGCTGCATCTCGTTCATGCCGGAAGGCTGATCCGCGTGTTCGGCCAGGAAACACGCGAGAAGGATGCATTCGATTCCGCGTCCGACGCCGTTCGCCGTGCCGGCTTTGCGCTCCAGTCACGACAGGGGGCGCTGCCGCCGCTGACCGAGGTGCTCCACTCGGCGTTGTTTCTGGCCGTGGTGGTAAGCGCCTGGTCCGTCGGCGTCAGCTTTCCGGTGATCGTCGCCTTCGTCGTGCTGCTATATCGACTGCAGCCGCATATGCGCGCCCTGCAGATGTCCTGGAGCCAGATTCAGGGCTGGAGCGGATCGCTCGAAGAGGTGCGTTGGCTTCTCGACTCCTCCGACAAGCCGAAGCCTCCTCAGGGCAATGCCCCGGTCGACGGCCTGCACGAGGGCATGAAATTCGACCGGGTGACCTTCAGGTATCCCGGTTCCGAGGTGCGTCCCCTGGTGCTGCATTCCGCAAGCTTCGAAATCCGCAGCGGCCGTTCCACCGCAATCATCGGCCGTTCCGGCGCCGGAAAGACGACGATCGTCAATCTCCTCTGCCGTTTCGTGGAGCCGGATGAAGGACGCATCCTCGTCGATGGCGTGCCGCTCGACGAGCTCGATCCCGTTCAGTGGCGGCGCCAGATCGCGGTCGCCAGCCAGGACCTCGAACTGGTGGACGGCACCATCCTGGAAAACATCACCTACGGTCAAAGCGCCACACCTGCAGAAGCGGAACGCGCCGCGAAGCTTGCCGAAGCACACGGCTTCATCGAGCAGCTGCCGCAGGGCTATGAGACGCTCGTCGGCTACAGGGGTGCAAGCCTCTCGGCAGGCCAACGCCAGCGCATCGCGCTTGCCAGAGCGCTGGTGCGCGATCCGGCGATCCTGATCCTCGACGAGGCGACGAATGCGGTGGACGGCCTGTCGGAGGCGGCGATCGTCGAGACGTTGAGATCGAGGGCCGGCAGGCGCACGACGATCGTGATCAGCCATCACCGGAGCACGATCTCGTTCTGCGACGACGTCGTGGTCCTCGGCTCCGGGCGCGTCAAGGGCCAGGCCGCGCTGGCGGACGTCGCGTCGCTCAGCATGGACCAGCTCTACGAGCATGAGACCGGCACGGGGGGCGGAGGGTAGAGGTTTGCGGCACGGGCGCAGACTGCCGGATGCAGGGCGCGCGAGGACCCCGGCTGCTTGTCCATCGACCCTGGTTGCGGGCGCTGAGGCGCGGCCCCTCTACCCGCTGCCGCGACCTCCCCGTTTGGACGGGGAGAAGGGGCCGGCAGGCGGAGGGGGGCTCTGATCTGAAAATTATGCGGCGGCGTAGCGCTTGGCCATCTCCGGCAACCGCAGCACCCGGATCTTCGATGCCTGGCCGGCGGCGTGGAAGGCCTCGAAGCGCTCCTTGCAGACCTCGGTCATGTGGGCAATTGCCGGCTTCAGATAGTTGCGCGGATCGAAATTATCCGGATGTTCGATATGGTGCTTGCGGATCTCGCCGGTAAAGGCGAGGCGGAGGTCCGTGTCGATATTGACCTTGCGCACACCGAGCGGAATGGCCTTCTGAATCTCGGACACCGGAACGCCCCAGGTCTTCTTCATCTTGCCGCCATAGGCGTTGAAGAGTTCCTGGAGATCGGCGGGGACGCTCGAGGAACCGTGCATGACGAGGTGGGTGTTCGGCAGACGCTTGTTGATCTTGGCGATAGTCTCGATCGAGAGGATCTCGCCGTCGGGTTCGCGGGTGAACTTGTAGGCGCCGTGGCTGGTGCCGATGGCGACCGCAAGAGCGTCGACGCCGGTCTTCGAAACGAAGTCGAGGGCCTGCTCGGGGTCGGTCAGCAGTTCCTCGCGTGAGAGCTTGCCTTCAAATCCATGGCCGTCCTCCTTGTCGCCGGCACCCGTTTCCAGATTGCCGAGGCAGCCGAGTTCCCCTTCGACGGAAACGCCGGCAGCATGGGCGATCTTCACGACTTCCGCGGTGACGGCGACATTATATTCGTAGCTCGCGACGGTCTTGCCGTCCTTCTCCAGCGAGCCGTCCATCATCACGGAGGTGAAGCCGTTGGTAATCGCCGAGATGCAGGTCGACGGCTGGTCGCCATGGTCGAGGTGGAGGCAGACGGGGATATGCGGATATTCTTCCGCAGCGCCGAGGATCAGATGGCGCAGAAACGCATCGCCGGCATAGGCCCGCGCGCCGCGGCTTGCCTGCAGGATGACAGGAGAGTCGGTCGCATCCGCGGCCCTCATGACGGCCTGGATATATTCGAGATTGTTCACATTGAAGGCCGGCAGTGCGTAATTGTTCTCTGCCGCGTGGTCGAGCAGTTGCCGCAATGTGATCAATGCCATTCTTAACTCCCTGATGCTCCGCGCCACTCCAGGCGCCAGTTCAAGCGCACAATAATTCATGCGGGGCGTTTGGCAACCGGGCCGGCGGTCGTGCCGGTCGCTTGATGGACGTGCGTCAGACCAAATTGCTGTGGATGAGAAATCCCCCTGCCAGAAATCGCTACTTTCGCCCTCTGGTGGTGTTGCCAATCTCAGTTGTGCCCGCAGAGCAGCCGCGGGTTTTCGCGGCCGGCGGCAGCTTCGGTCCGGAACGTGGCGGCGTTCGGCGTCCGCGTGAGGGGGAGCCGATGTGCAAAAAGATTGCAGCGATTGGGGCAATTTTTTATGCATATTACGTAAAGTGCCGCTACAATTCATGAAGGTTGCATGACTGCTCTTTCGGAGCATTCTTCCGTAACGAAGCGCAATATGCCGAAGCGATCTACAACGTTGCAGGTGGATCTCCGCGCGCCGGGGCCGGCCGGCAGACCTGCGTCGTGAAAGGGAGGAAATTCGTCGCAAACGCCTATACAACCTCAGCGATTATCGGCGTTCGCGTTTTAAAGAGAAGGCTGCAATTTTCCGGGCAGATCGCTTGCGTTCGCTGAAAATTTGCACTTCTCTCCTGCGATCAATGAACCCAAAACGAGGGGAAGGAGAAGAAAAATGGCTTCACTGAAACTCAATCTCAGGGCCGCTGCGCTCATAGGCTCGCTGCTCATCGGGGCAAGCCCCGCGCTCGCCGACGCGGTACTTCACCGCGGCAATGCCGGCGAACCGCAGACGCTCGACCAGGCCCACACCTCCATCAACATCGAGGAGTTCATCCTCAAGGACCTCTATGAAGGCCTGACGATCTACGATGCCGCGGGCAAGATCGTTCCGGGCGCCGCCGAAACCTGGGAGCTTTCGGACGACGGTACCGTCTACACGTTCAAACTGCGTGCCGATGCCAAGTGGTCGGACGGATCGCCGGTGACGGCAGAGGATTTCGCCTTCTCCTTCCGCCGCGTGGAGGATCCGAAGACCGCGGCCGAATACGCCAACATCCTCTTCCCGATCAAGAACGCCGAAAAGGTCAACAAGGGCGAAGTGCCGGTCGACCAGCTCGGCGTAAAGGCCGTCGACGAAAAGACCCTGGAGGTTACCCTCGAACGGCCGACGCCCTTCTTCCTGGAACTGCTCGCACACCAGACGGCGCTTCCGGTCAGCAAGGCGAGCGTCGAAAAGAACGGCGCGGACTTCGTCAAACCGGGTGTGATGGTTTCGAATGGCGCATTCAAGCTGACGGCGCATGTGCCGAACGACAGCCTGACGGTGGAGAAGAACACCAATTATTGGGATGCCGCCAATGTCAAGCTCGACAAGGTGATCTTCTATCCGATCGACGATCAGGCGGCCTCTGTCCGTCGTTTCGAAGCGAAGGAAATGGATCTCGCCTACAACTTCTCCGCCGACCAGATCGAGCGCCTGCGCACGTCCTATGGAGAGCAGGTGCACGTTTCCCCGACGCTTGCCACCTACTACTACGCTTTCGACACCCGCCAGGAGCCCTATAGCGATGTACGCGTCCGCCGGGCACTTTCGATGGCGGTCGACCGCGACTTCCTTGCCAAGGAAATCTACAGCGGTTCGCAGCTGCCGTCCTATTCGATGGTCCCGCCGGGCATCGAGAGCTACGGCGATCCCGCCAAGGCCGACTTTGCCGACATGTCGCAACTCGACCGCGAGGACAAGGCGATCGAGTTGATGAAGGAAGCCGGTTACGGCGAGGGCGGCAAGCCGCTCAACATCGAAATCCGCTACAACACCAATCCCAACCATGAGCGTGTCGCGACGGCGGTCGCCGACATGTGGAAGAACACCTTCGGCGCCAAGGTCTCGCTGGTGAATCTCGACGTGTCGTCGCACTATGCCTACCTGCAGGAGGGCGGCAAGTTCAACGTCGCGCGTGCCGGCTGGGTCGCCGATTACGCCGATGCCGAGAACTTCCTGGCACTGAGCCTCAGCACCAACAAGACCTTCAACTACGGCCATTTCGAAAACGCCGAATTCGATGCGCTGATGAAGAAGTCCTATGAGGAACAGGATCCGGCGGCACGATCGAAGATCATGCACGAGGCTGAAACTCTGCTGATGAAGGAGCAGCCGATAGCGCCGTTCCTGACCCAGGCGGACCTCTGGCTCGTTTCGGAACGGGTCAAGGGCTGGCAGGACAATGCGCCGAATGCGCATCTGAGCAAGTTCCTGAGCATCGCCGAATAACGAACTGAGGCGACGCGCGGGCACCCGCGCGTCGCCTCCGGAGCAAAGTCAATGATCTCCTTCATCCTTCGCCGGCTGGCGAGTGCGGTGCCGACGCTGTTCATCGTCGTCACCATATCCTTCTTTCTGATGCGTTTTGCCCCCGGTGGGCCCTTCAACCTCGAGCGTCCTCTCCCGCCCTCCACGATGGAGAACCTGATGAGGACCTATCACCTCGATCAGCCGCTCTGGCGCCAATATGCCACCTATCTCGGCAATGCCGTCACGGGCGACTTCGGTCCGAGCTACATTTACCACGACAACAATGTCGCGCAGCTGATCGGCAAAGGACTGCCCTATTCGATGGAGCTCGGCTTTTACGCGCTGTTGCTCGCGGTCGTCGGCGGCGTCATAACGGGAACGATCGCCGCCTTGCGGCAGAACAGCTTCCTGGATTTCGCGGTCATGTCGGTTTCCACGATCGGGGTCACCGTGCCGAACTTCGTCGTCGGTCCCGTGCTGACGCTGATCTTTGCGATCGTGCTCGCGTGGCTGCCCGCCGGCGGCTGGGGCGACGGTTCTCTCCGCTTTCTCATCCTGCCGATGATCGCGCTCGCGCTTCCCCAGCTTGCGGTCTTCGCCAGGCTCACGCGCGGCTCGATGATCGAGGCCCTCAATACGGATCATATCCGCACCGCGAAAGCCTATGGCCTGCCGTCCCGCGCCGTGGTCGTGACGCACGCCATGCGCGGTGCCATGCTGCCGGTCGTCTCCTATCTTGCTCCTTGCGCCGCCGCCCTCCTTACGGGCTCGGCCGTGGTGGAAACGATCTTCACTATACCGGGCGTCGGGCGCTACTTCGTGCTCGGAGCGATCAACCGCGACTATACCCTGGTAATGGGCACCGTGATCCTCATCGCCATCTTCGTCATCCTCTTCAATCTTCTGGTCGATATTCTCTACGGCCTGCTCGATCCGAGGGTTCGCCATGACTGATATCGCTCAGATCCCGGCATCGATGCCCGAAACCAAAGGCCGCAGCCTCTTTCAGCTTGCAACGCTGCGCTTCCGCCGCAACCGCCCGGCCATGGCCGGTTGCGTCATGCTGGTGCTCATCGCGCTCTTTTCCTTCGTGGGGCCGCTTTTTTCGCCTCACAGCTACGATCAGGTCTTTCCGTCCTATGTCACGATCGGCCCCAGCCTCGAGCCGCGTCCGGACACCTCGACACTTCAGGACGTGATGGAAGGCGTGGCGACCCGTGCACGCGTCACGCTCACGGAATTCAACGTCGAAGGCCAGACCTTCACCGCCACGGTGACTTCGGACGAGCCTATCGATCCTCGCGCCACACGCTATTTCGACCGGGCGAACGAGTTCGAGAACACCGAGGTGGTCGCGACGGAGAACGATGGCCGTACCCTGAAGGTCGAGGGCGAGGTGGCTCGGGAATATTTCCCCTTCGGCACCGATTCCAACGGCCGCGACCTACTTGTCCGGGTGATGCTGGGCGGCCAGATCTCCATCGCCGTCGGCCTGCTGGCGAGTCTCGTTTCGCTCGGCATCGGCGTCGTATACGGGGCGACATCGGGCTATATCGGCGGGCGCGTCGATAACGTCATGATGCGCCTGGTCGAGATCCTCTATTCGCTGCCCTTCGTTTTCCTCGTCGTAGTGCTCGTCGTCTTCTTCGGCCGCAGCTTCATCCTGATCTTTCTGGTGATCGGGGCTGTCGAATGGCTGGATATGGCCCGTATCGTGCGCGGCCAGACGCTGGCGCTCAAGCGGCGTGAGTTCGTTGGAGCGGCGCAGGCGCTGGGTCTGACCGACTGGCAGATCATCCGCCGGCACATCATCCCGAATACGATCGGTCCGGTCATCGTCTTCGTCACCGTCGTCGTGCCGAAGGTCATCCTGCTCGAGAGTTTCCTGTCGTTCCTCGGGCTGGGCGTGCAGGCGCCGCTTACCAGCTGGGGTGCCCTGATCTCGGAAGGTGCAAACAATATACAGTCGGCGCCGTGGCTCTTGATCTTCCCCGCCATCTTCTTCGTCGTGACGCTGTTCTCGCTGAATTTCGTCGGCGACGGCCTGCGCGATGCGCTCGACCCGAAGGACCGCTGACATGACAGAGATGAAGGACTCCATTCTCGCTGTGCGCGGCCTGAAGGTCGACTTTTCCACCCCTGACGGCACCGTCGAAGCGGTCAAGGGCATCGATCTCGACGTCCGTTCCGGCGAGACGCTCGCAGTTGTCGGCGAATCCGGTTCGGGCAAGAGCCAGACCATGATGGGCATCATGGGTCTGCTCGCCAAGAACGGGACGGTGACGGGTTCGGCGCGCTATCGCGGCCAGGAACTCGTGGGCCTTGCACCGAAGGCACTGAACAAGGTGCGCGGCTCGAAGATCACCATGATCTTCCAGGAGCCGATGACTTCGCTCGACCCGCTTTACACGATCGGCCGCCAGATCGCCGAGCCGATCGTCCATCACCGGGGCGGCAGCTTCAGGGAGGCGCGCAGACGCGTCCTCGAGCTCCTGGAGCTCGTCGGCATTCCCGAACCGGGGCGGCGCATCGACAGCTATCCGCACGAGCTTTCCGGCGGCCAGCGCCAGCGCGTCATGATCGCCATGGCGCTTGCCAACGAGCCGGACATCCTGATCGCCGACGAGCCGACGACCGCCCTGGACGTGACCATCCAGGCCCAGATCCTCGATCTGCTCAAATCGCTGCAAAGGCGCTTCGGCATGGCGATCGTTCTGATCACCCACGACCTCGGCATCGTCAAGTACTTCGCCGACCGGGTCGCGGTCATGCGCCGCGGCGAGGTCGTGGAGCAGGGGGTGACGGCCGATATCTTCGAGCGGCCGAAGGCGGACTATACCAGGATGCTGCTCGAGGCCGAACCGAGCGGGCGCAAGCCTCCGCCTTCCGACAATGCCCCGATCATCCTGGAGGGTCGCAATGTCGCGGTGGACTATACGATCCCTGGCGGCCTCTTCCGCGGAGCCTCAGCCGCTTTCCGTGCAGTCGACGGCGTCAATCTGAGGCTCAGGCAGGGCCAGACGATCGGGATCGTCGGCGAATCCGGCTCCGGGAAGTCGACGCTCGGCCGGGCGCTGCTGAGGCTTCTGCCGAGCAGCGGCTACTACCGTTTCGGCTCGACCGACATTTCCGGCTTCGACCGCGGCGCGATGCGACCGCTGCGCCGCCAGCTGCAGCTCGTCTTTCAGGACCCTTACGGGTCGCTCTCCCCACGCCGGACCGTGGGGGAGATCATCACCGAAGGCCTCCATGTGCATGAGCCCGACCTGAGCCGTGCCGACCGCGACCGCAGGGCCATCGCAGCGCTGAAGGAAGTCGGCCTCGACCCCGCCTCGCGCAACCGCTATCCGCATGAATTCTCCGGCGGACAGCGCCAGCGCATCGCGATCGCCCGCGCGATCATCCTGAAGCCGAAGGTCGTCATTCTCGACGAGCCGACTTCGGCCCTCGACCGGTCGGTGCAGGGGCAGGTGATCGAACTCCTGCGCGGTCTGCAGGAAAAGCACGGTCTCTCCTACATCTTCATCAGCCACGATCTTTCGGTGGTGAAGGCGATGTCCGACTATGTGATCGTGATGAAGAACGGCCGGATCGTCGAAGAGGGGGAAACGGACGCGATCTTCGATGCACCGAGGGAGCCCTATACCAAGACGCTGATCGGAGCCGCTTTCAACGTGTGAGGCAGGCAATCTCGTGCCGGATTGCCCTCATCCCGCTGCCGCGTCCCTTCTCCCCGCAAGCGGGGAGAAGGGGCTATACGGCCCGAATTCGTCAACATGACCGCACATTTTCAGGGCACGTCCCCTCACCCCGCGTGCGGGGAGGGTGAAGGGCAGCCTGGCCCTCGGAGCATTACCGCTCCTCCGATAACGCCTTCTTGTCGAGCCCGAACTTCTGCATCTTCTCGTAGAGCGTCTTGCGTGAAATGCCGAGCGACTCGTAGACGGGCTTCAACGCGCCGCCATGGGCCGCGAGAGCGCTGGCGATGACGCTCTTTTCGAAGGCGGCCACCTTGTCGGCCAGGCGCCGGCCGTTCGCCGATGCAAGCACTTCTTCGCGTTCGGCTTCGAGCCCGAGGACCAGACGCTCTGCGGCATTGCGCAACTCGCGCACGTTGCCGGGCCACTCGCGTGCGGCCATTTCGGATGCGAGCGCGGGCGAGACGACGATGTCGTCCCGGCCGTAGCGAGCGGCGGATTCGCGGACGAGCTGCATGAAGAGCAGGGAGATATCGGAACGGCGCTGCGAAAGCGTCGGCACTCTCAAGGTTGCGACGTTCAACCGGTAAAGCAGGTCGGCACGAAAGCGGCCGCTTGCTACCTCGCGTTCTAGGTCGACCTTGCTAGTCGCGATGAAACGAACATCGAGCGGTACGGTCTCGTTCGAGCCGAGGCGGGTTATGACCCGCTCCTGCAGCACGCGAAGGAATTTCGCCTGGAGATCGTAAGGCATGGAGCCGATCTCGTCGAGCAGGATGGTGCCGCCGCGGCCATGCTCGAATTTGCCGTAGCGCGGCCTGAGCGCTCCGGGGAATGCGCCCGGTTCGTGCCCGAAGAGCTCGCTTTCGATCAGGTTTTCGGGAAGGGCGGCGCAATTGATGGCGATGAACGGGCCGCTCGCGCGGCTGCTCAAATCGTGGAGCGCGCGGGCGACGACTTCTTTTCCAA
Source organism: Sinorhizobium sp. (assembly GCF_059070375.1). Classification (NCBI taxonomy): domain Bacteria; kingdom Pseudomonadati; phylum Pseudomonadota; class Alphaproteobacteria; order Hyphomicrobiales; family Rhizobiaceae; genus Sinorhizobium; species Sinorhizobium sp. Next base: position 702,495 of record NZ_JCACWC010000002.1, on the reverse strand, counting down.
CTCCCGTTTCGCCGATGATCAGCGTATCGGCGTCGGAGGCGCCGATCGCCCTGATGCGGTAGCGCAGGTCGACCATTGCCTGGCTTCGCCCGGGCAGCCGCTGTTCTATGTCGTCGCGTTTGCCCGCAACGGCCCGCAGGCGGCGGTTCTCGAGCACGAGACCACGCCAATCGAGCGCGCGGCGAATGGTGCCGGCAAGCATCTGGGCGGTGAAGGGCTTTTCGACGAAATCATAGGCGCCCTCGCGCATCGCCCGGACCGCCAGCTGCACATCGCCGTGTCCGGTCACCAGGATCACCGGCAGTTCGGCATCGATCTCGCGGATACGCTGCAGAAAGGTCATTCCGTCCATTCCGGGCATGCGGATATCGCTGATGATGACGCCGTGGAAGCTGAAGGCGATGCGTTCGAGCGCATGCTCGGCGCTGGCAAACGTATCCACCCGGAAGCCGGCGAGTTCCAGCGCCTGAGCGCTGGAGCGACGCAGTTCCTCTTCATCGTCGACGAGCAGGATGCGGGTTTCGCTCATTCGGCTGCCTCCCGCCCGGTTTCTCCGGCAACGGCAAGCTCGATACGAAACACCGCGCCACCCTCCGGATGGTTCGACACGGTGAGGCTTCCTCCGAAATCCTTGATGATGTTGTAGGAAATGGACAGGCCGAGGCCGAGGCCTCTTCCCACGCCCTTGGTCGTGTAGAACGGATCGAAGATGCGTTCAGCAACTGCCGGAGCAACGCCCGCGCCGCGATCGCGCACCGTCAGCACGATCCTGCCGCCTTCGCGCCAGGCGCGCACGGACAGCTTGCGATCGTCAAGTCCTTCGACGGCGTCGGCGGCGTTCGAGATCACGTTGACGAGCACCTGCTGCAAGCGGACCGAACCGGCGAGGACCGCCAGCTCATCGCCGAGATCGGTATCCGTTTCGGCGTCTGCCGCTTTCAACCGGACTGCCACGATCTCCAGCGTGTCGCGCATCACCTCGTCGAGACGAACCGGGCCGAGCTTTTCATTGGGTTTTCGCGCAAAATTGCGCAGGTGACGGCTGATCGAGGCCATACGGTCGATCAAGCCCGAAATCCGCCGGACATTATCGCTCGCCTCGGCCGTGCGGCCACGCTCGATGAGCAGCGCGGCGCTGTCGGCATAGGTCTTGGCGGCGGCGAGCGGCTGGTTGAATTCGTGAGACAGGGCAGCGGACATCTGCCCGAGGCCGGCGAGTTTGCCCGCCTGGATGAGATCGGCCTGGGTCTGGCGCAACTGCTGCTCGGTGAGCCGCCGTTCGGCGATCTCCGCTTCGATCTGCGAATTGACGCGTGCAAGATCCGCCGTGCGCTCCTCGACGCGGCGCTCGAGTTCCTCCTGCGCCTGCTCCTGCATCAGAATGCGTTCCCTGAGCCTTGCGCGCCGTTGGATGATGATCGCGATCGCCAGGCCGGCGAGGCAAAGGAGCAGCATGACGGCTGCAACCGTGGTCAGGGCCTGGGTCCGCACGGATGCCGTGTCCGTAAGAACGTTCACGGTCCAATCCGCCTCCGGCATATAATGCGAGAGGGCCAGATATTCCCGCTCGCCGCCCTCGGACACCTTTAGCAATCGATGTCCGGAAAGCTCGCTTTGTACGACCGGCAGGGGGCGGAGCGTGGCGTCCGCATAGCGCCTCGAGCCCTCCGTCCGGGCAAGCCGGTCAGGCGTCAGCGGCAGGATCCCGGCATAGAGCCATGCAGGATTGCCGCTCATGAAGATGATGCCTTCGGGGTCGGAGACGAAGATCCGGTATTCGCCACCCTGCCAGGAGGCTTCGATGGTTTCGATATCCACCTTGAACACGATCACGCCGCGGATGTCCCCTCCGACGCGGACCGGCGCACCGAAATAGTAACCGCGCTTCAGCGATGTCGTGCCGAGAGCATAGAAGCGGGACTGGTTCCCCTTGAGTGCGTCCTGAAAATAGGGGCGGTAACTGAAATTCTCGCCGACAAAGCTCGTCGGTCCATCGTAATTGCTGGCGGCGATCGTGTTGCCGTCCGGTGTGATGACGTAGATGTCGGAAGACTTGAGGAGTTCGTTGATCTCCTTGAGATACGAATTGACGGCCCCGCGCAGCCGCCGATCGCGCGGACGCGTAACCAGTTCCTTGACGTCATCATGGTCGGCGATCAGCGCGGGCAGGGCCTGATAGCGGTTCAGGTGACCGCTAAGGGCCGCAACCGCCAGCCGCAGAGCCGTGTTCGCCTGCGACGAGGCCTCCTGCATATAGCTGCGCGTGGCGACGGCGGTTCCCTGGACGGCGATCAATCCTGCGGCTGCCGGCAGGAGAAGGAGGGCAAGAACGAGACGGTATTTCACGGGATGGCCGGGCTCCTCCTCCCGCTCGCGGTGTTGGCCGCAGGATCGAATGTTGCCGGCCGCCGCGATGCTAAATGGCGCTCTGACGCGTGGCAAGCTGCCATGCAGGCAGTCCTCTCCGGTCTGTGGTCGTAATTGTTAACGGTCATCCTGTCGTGTCAACATCCCATTGACAATCCGTTCTTTCGCAACGGTCTTTCGCTCTCGGCGTCCAGAGAGCATCTAACCGACATCAACGCACCCCGCAAAGCGCGGGCAGAAAGGAAGCGGATCATGCTTGACCAGATCAAAGGCCTGCATCACGTAACGTCGATGGCGGACGACGCCCGCACGAACAACCGGTTCGTCACCGATACGCTCGGCCTGCGCCGCGTCAAGAAGACGGTGAACTTCGACTCGCCGGACGTCTACCATCTCTACTATGGCGACGAGACCGGCACCCCCGGCACGGTGATGACCTATTTTCCCTTTCCGCAGATGCCGCGCGGCCGCGCGGGCACCGGAGAGGTCGGGACGACCGTCTTTTCAATCCCGCGGGGCTCGCTCGGCTTCTGGCAGGAGCGCCTGGCGGCACTCGGTGCAAGCGGTCTCAAGCAGACGGAAAGCTTTGGCGAAAAGCGCCTGAACTTTGCCGGTCCGGACGGCGACGGCTTCGCTCTCGTCGAGGTCGAGGATGACCCGCGTACGCCCTGGACCGAAGGCGGCATCTCCTCGGATCACGCCATTCGCGGCTTCCACTCGGTCGCCATGCGGCTACGCGACGAAGGCGCGACTGCGGAACTGCTGAAGTTCATGGGTTACGAGGAACTCGACCGCAAGGACGGCGTAACCAGGCTGATCGTGCCCGGCGGCAACGGCGCGAGCCTCGTCGATCTGGAGACGCTGCCAAACATCAGCCGCGCCGCACAGGGTGCCGGCTCGGTTCACCACGTCGCATTCGCCGTCGACAACCGCGAGAAGCAGTTGGAGGTGCGCAAGGCGCTGATGGACACCGGCTACCACGTGACGCCGGTGATCGACCGGGACTATTTCTGGGCGATCTATTTCCGCACGCCCGGCGGCGTTCTCTTCGAGATCGCCACGAACGAGCCCGGTTTCGACCGGGACGAGGACATCGCGCATCTGGGAGAGGCGCTGAAGCTGCCGCAGCAACACAAGCATCTGCGCCCGGTTCTCGAAAGCCATTTGCAGAAGCTGGACGCCTAGCGGCCAGCACCCTGTACGCTCCTTCCGCTGGCGCAGGAAGGAGCGCACTTCTTTAGATAGAAGAAGTGTTCGCAACCACGCGCACACAAAGGAGAAATCGATGGTCGATCATGGCTATGTGCACACATTGAAATCCGGCAGGCCCGGCGGTCCGATCCTTTTCGTACTTCACGGGACGGGCGGCGACGAGAACCAGTTTTTCGGCTTCGGGGCGCAGCTCCTGCCGGAGGCCACCGTTGTTTCGCCGCGGGGCGACGTATCGGAACACGGGGCCGCCCGCTTCTTCCGGCGAACGGGCGAGGGCGTTTACGACATGGCGGACCTCGCGCGTGCGACGGAGAAGATGGCGGGTTTCGTGAAGGCGCTCGCTGGCGAACACGACGCCTCGGAGATTGTCGGTCTCGGCTATTCCAACGGTGCCAACATTCTCGCGAATGTACTGATCGAAGAGGGCCTCTTCGACAAGGCCGTGCTCATGCATCCGCTGATCCCGTTCCGTCCGGAGGACAATTCCGCGCTCGCCGGCCGCAAGATCCTGATTACGGCCGGAGAACGCGACCCGATCTGCCCGGCCCCGCTGACACGGGCGCTCGGGGACTACTTCACGAAGCAGAAGGCGAAGGTGGAATTCGAGTGGCATTCCGGCGGCCACGACATCCGCCAGAACGAGATCGCCGCCATCGAAGCGTTCGTTAAAGGCTGAGACCATAAGTGCGGTGGCGCGGTATCTTGAAAAGACATGTGGAGTGAACTAAGTTTAGTGAACTAAGTTCGATTACGAGGACTCCAATGGAAACCGTCAACATTCACGAAGCGAAAACCCACTTATCGCGACTGATAGAGAAGGCGGCGCAGGGGCAGCCCTTTATCATTGCAAAAGCGGGAAAGCCGATGGTGAAGGTGATCCCGATCGATCAGCCTTCCGATGCGAAAGTGCAGCGGATCGGCTTCATGGCGGGTCAGTTTACGGTACCGGACGACTTCGATCAGATGGGCCGTGACGAGGTTGCAGATCTTTTTGGCGCATGAATATTCTTTTTGATACGCACATTCTCCTCTGGGCGGCCGGTGTACCCGGCCGCTTGTCGAAAGAGGCCCGCGCTCTTATCGAAAGCTCCGAGAATACGCTTTACTTCAGTGCGGCGAGCGTGTGGGAGATCGCGATCAAGCGTGGCTTGGGGCGGATGGACTTCGATGCCGATCCACGGCTCCTGCGTCGAGGTTTGCTGGACAATGGTTACCGGGAACTGCGGGTCGACGGCACCCATGCGGTGGCGCTTGATCAACTCCCCCTGATCCACAAGGACCCATTCGACCGCATTCTCATCGCGCAGTCTCTCGTCGAAGGACTTACGCTCGTCACGTCCGATGAAGTCGTCAGCCGCTACCCCGGTCCTATCCGGCTTGTTTAGTCTTCATTCGAGCCGCCTGCGGAACAGCCACGCGGCGGAGGAGAGGGTGACGATCGCGATCAGGCAAAGCGGCAGCGTCTGGTGGACGACTTCGGCAAGGGGAATGTCCTTTAGAAACACACCTTTCACGATCACCAGGAAATAGCGCAGCGGATTGATCAGCGTCACTGGCTGCAGCCAGGAGGGCATATTTTCGATCGGCGTCGCGAAGCCGGATAGCAGCATGGCAGGGACCATGAAGAGGAAGGCCCCGAGGATTGCCTGCTGCTGCGTCATGGACAGCGCCGAGATGAAGAGACCGAGGCCGACGACGGCGGCGAGATAGAAGATGGCGCTCCCATAGAGCAGGAACAGAGAGCCGCGCAGCGGCACGCCGAAGATGAAGACCGCGGCAAGGATATAGATGGTGATGTGGAAGAGGCCGATCATCATCGGCGGGATGAGCTTGCCGAGCAGGATCTCGTGGGTGCGCAACGGTGACACGATGAGCTGGTCGAAAGTGCCGAGCTCCCGCTCGCGCGCGACCGACAGCGCCGTGACGATAAGCCCGATCAGGAGAGCGATGCTCGCGACCAGGTTCGGCACCATGAACCATTGGTAGGTGAGGTTCGGATTGAACCAGTTGCGGACCTCGACCCGGATCGTCTCGGAGGCCGCACGCCTGCCCGCCGGCGTTTCGGCCGCGACGACGCCGACGATTCGGCCGAGATAGCCGGAGACGATCTGCGACGCGTTGGAACGCCGGCCGTCGAGGATCATCTGCACTTCCGCCGGTCTCCCCGCCTCGATATCGCGGGAGAAGGTGGGGCCGATCTCCAGTGCGGCCAGGACTCGCTGGGTATCGATCGCGAGGCGGACCTGGTGAGGGCTGCTCGCGAGCTCTATCGAGCGAAAGGTCGGAGAGCCGCCGATCTGCTGCACGAGTTCCTGGCTCCATTGGCCGCTGTCACGGTTGAGCACCATGAGATCGACGTCAGTCACCTCGAGCGTCGCCGCATAGGAGAAGACCAGGAGCTGGATGATCGGCGGGCCGATCAAAACGGTGCGGCCCTTCGGATCGCGCAGGACCGCGAGCAGCTCCTTGACGATCAGGGCTTTCAGCCGCGTCCACCACATGTCAGCCGATCCTCTTTCTGGTGCTGCGCGCCGCCAGCGCGAAGAACATGCAGCCGATCAGGAACATCACCGTGATGGCGCGTGCGAACATCGGCCAGATATCGCCGGCGAGAAACACGGTCTGCAGACTGGGAATGAGGTAGCGCGCCGGGACGGCATAGGTGACCCATTGGATGACGGTGGGCATGGAATTGATCTCGAAGAGGAAGCCGGACAGCAGGAAGGCCGGGAGGAAGGCCGAGATCAGCGCGAGCTGCGAAGCGAGAAACTGGTTCTTCGTCGCGGCCGAGATCAGCAGCCCTTGTCCGAGCGCCGGCATCAGGAAGGTGGCCGAAAGGGCGTAGAGCGCCGCCACCGATCCCCGGAAGGGGACATCGAAAAGAAAGACCGCCACAAGCACGCAAAGCGTCATCGACGTAAGGCCGAGGACGAAGTAGGGCAGCAGCTTGCCGGCGAGCAGCTCGGCGGCGGAGACGGGCGTCGCCATCATCGCCTCCATCGTGCCGCGCTCCCATTCGCGGGCGACGACGAGCGAGGTGAGCAGCGTGCCGACCAGCGTCATCACGATCGCGATCGAGCCCGGAACCAGGAAGTTGCGGCTTGTCAGCTGCGGGTTGAACCAGAAGCGCTGTTCGGCGGAGATCGCCGGAGGCGGGCTCCGGCCCTCGCTCAAGCGCTGGCGCTCCCAATTGGCAACAGCACCCTGTGCATAGTTCTGCACGAAATTGGCGGTGTTCGGATCGGAGCCGTCGACGATCACCTGGACCGACGGATGGCGCCCCGCCGCGTGGTCGGCGGCAAAGCCGGCGGGGATCACGAGGATGCCGCGCACCCGTCCGAGGACAAGGTCGTCCTCAAATTCCCTGCGGTCGCGTCCGGTGACGACGGAAAAGTAGCGCGATGCCTCGAAGCTGGCAGCGAGATCGCGCGTGAGCGGGGTCGCCTCCTCGACCACGAGGGCGACACGCGTGCGCGTCGTATCGAGCGACACGCCATAACCGAAGAGGAAGAGCAGGACCAATGGCAGGACGAAGGCGATCAGGATACTGCTCGGATCGCGTACGACCTGATAGGTTTCCTTGCGCACCAGGGCGGCAAAACGCCGGGCCCGGCCCGCGGGTTCGTACGCTTTCGCCATTTTCCTCTCGGCGTTCATGCAGCCTCCTTCGCCTCGGAGCCTTGAACGAGCGCGATGAACGCGTCCTCCATGGTCGGGTCGGGGAGATCCTTGCTTGCGACACGGGCCTTCATGTCGTCCGGCGAGCCGAGTGCGATCGAGCGGCCGCGATAGATGAGTGATATGCGGTCGCAATATTCCGCCTCATCCATGAAATGCGTGGTGACGAGCACGGTCACGCCCTTTTCGACAAGGCCGTTGATATGGGTCCAGAACTCGCGCCGGGTGATTGGATCGACGCCGGAGGTCGGTTCGTCCAGGAAAAGCACTTCCGGTTCATGGAGCACGGCACAGGCAAGCGCCAGACGCTGCTTGAGACCGAGCGGCAGGTCCTTGGCCGACATCTCGAGGATCGTGCGGAAGTCGAAGATTTCGCTCATCAGAGCGATGCGTTCGCGTTTTCTCGCGCCGGACAGCCCGTAGACGCCGGCAAAGAAATTGAAGTTCTGGATGACGCTCAAATCACCGTAGAGAGAGAATTTCTGCGCCATGTAACCCAGCCGATTGCGCGCCTCGGGGGCGTTGCGCCTGAGGTCGAAGCCGGCGACGCGGCCTTCGCCGGCGGTCGGCTTCAGGAGGCCGCAAAGCATTTTGAACGTCGTCGACTTGCCGGCGCCGTTGGGGCCGAGGAGGCCGAAAATCTCGCCGCGTGGAATATCGAAGGTGATGTTGTCGGCGGCGGTAAAGTCGCCGAAGCGTTTCGTCAGACCCCGCGCCTCGATCACGGGTCTGCCGGCGTCTTCGGCGAACTCGCGCTGTGTTTCCGCAAGCCTCGACCGGCCGCCGGGACCTCCGCCGAGCATATCGACGAAAGCGTCCTCGAAGCGGGGCGGGGTGATCGCTGCGTGAGCGGCATCGGCCGTGTCGCCGAGCGGCGGTGAAAGACCCTGCTTCATGACGAGACGTATGGCTTCGCCCTGGATCACGCCGTCGACCACGCCTTGCTCTTCGAGGAGGCGCGCAAGCGCTTCGCGGCGGCGGCCGCGGATGCCGGAGAGGCGAAAGACGCGGTCCTCGACGCGGCCGGTCATCTCCGCCGGCGGGCCGGAAAACATGAGCCTCCCCTGATTGAGCAGGAAAACATGGTCGCAGGCTTCCGCCTCTTCGAGATAGGCGGTCGACCAGACGACGGCGATGCCCTCCGCCCTCAGATTTCCGACCATCTTCCAGAGGTCGCGCCGCGAAATCGGATCGACGCCGACGCCCGGCTCGTCGAGAAGCAGGAGCCGCGGCTTGCGCAGGAGCGCGCAGGCGAGGCCGAGCTTCTGTTTCATTCCGCCGGAGAGCTTGCCGGCAAGCCGCGTCGTGAAGCGGGCAAGATCGGTGAAGTCGAGCAACTCGCCGAAGGTCCGGCTGCGCTCGGTCTTCGGCAGGCCGCGCAGATCGGCGTAGAGGTCGAGGTTCTCCTGGACCGACAGGTCTTCATAGAGGCCGAAGCGCTGCGGCATATAGCCGATTGCCGCCTGGATACTGGCGGGATCCCTCCGGGTATCGTAGCCGAGCACTTCTATGGTGCCTGCATCCGGCAGCATCAGGCCGGTCATCAGCCGGATCAGCGTCGTTTTGCCTGCGCCATCCGGACCGACGAGACCGGTTACCCATCCGCCGAAGATTTCACCCGCAACTGCGTCGAGCGCCGGGGGCGCGGTACCGAACCGCTTGGTGACGGCGTTCAGCCGAACGAACGGGGCCGTACCGGGCTCCGTTGCGGGGGCGGGCATCAGGAAGCCTCCTTCGCTTCCGGCAGGTGCACGGTGACCGGCATGCCCTGGCGAAGATCCTTGCCCGGATTGGCGATCACGATGCGCAGCCTGTAGACGAGATCGGTTCTGAGCTCGGGTGTCTCAACCGATTTAGGCGTGAACTCGGCGACCGGGGATACGAAGCCGACGGTTCCCTCATAGTTGCGATCGGGCGCGGTGTCGGAGGTGATCGTCACCTTCATTCCCGGATGCACACGGCCGAGGTCGGGCTCTGCGACATAGGCGCGGACCCAGACCGGTTCCGTCAGCGAAAGCACGTAGACGATATCGGCGGGCGAGACGATCGCGCCGGTTTCACGCACGCGGGATATGATGACGCCGTCGCTCGGGGCGGCAAGTTGGGTGTCATCGAGCGAGATGCGGGCGCTCTCGGCCTTTGCCGTCGCGGCATTCGCCTGGGCCGCTGCTGCCGCTATGTCCTCGGCGCGATTTCCCTCTTCGAGAAGCACCAAAGCCTCGCGGGCCGACCTTGCGCGTGCGTCCGCCGCTGCACGGCTGGCGTTTGCCTGGTCGAGCTCCGCCTGCGAGATCGTGCCGTTCGGACGCAGCTGCTTTGCGCGTTCATAGGCGAGCTTCGCATTCTCAAGCTCCGCAAGGCGTTCTTCATGCGTGGCGCTCGCCTGGGCGATTTCGGCTGCGCGGGCGCCGGCCTTGAGTTTTGCCAGCGTCGCCCGGGCAGCCTCGGCGTCCGCTTCGGCGGCACCGAGTGCCTGGCGGAACGGCTCGGCGTCGAGACTCGCGATCACGTCGCCTGCCTTCACGCTATCGCCCTCGTCGACGCGCAACTCAGCGATCCGCCCGCTCACCCGAAAGCCAAGCGACACCTGCCGAATGTCAACATTGCCGTAGAGCACCGCCTGCCGCGGCTCACCCGCAAAGCCGAGGCGCGCCGGCAGGTCGAACCACCAGGCACCGGCGAGTGCTGCGGCGACGATTGCAACGAGTATGGCGACCTTCCTCATGACCGGCGGTCCCTCTCGGCACCGAGCACCGCCACGAGCTCGGCGGCATGGCGGTGCAATGTCTCGATCTCCTTCGGTCCGGCAGATTCCCATTCGAGCTGGGCATAGACGGCTGCATGCGCCATTCGAAACACCAGAACGCTTCCGACGAAGGAGAGAGTTCTCAGACGAATGTGCTCCGAAGCCGGGTCGTCCCCGATGATCGCGCCGATCAGCCGGCTCGCCATGTCGATCATCGGCCCCATGATGCTGCCGTAGATGCGTTTGAATGCTTCGGTCGGCTCCATCTGCTCGCGAATGATGAAGCGTGCCCAGCTTTCCGATTCCTTGCTGACGAAGAGAGCGATCATCCTCTGGACCATCTGGGTCAGGAAATGCCGCGCTTCCATCGGCGTCATCGCAGCGCCTTCGGCGTCGAGTTCGGCAAGGCGGGTGACGATCATGCTCCGCAGGTCGCCGACATGGCCGCCGATGATCGACGCAAGGTGCTCGGCGGCGGCTACATAAAGCCCTTCCTTGCCGCCGAAATAATAGGGAATCGCCTGGAGATTGACGCCCGCTGCATCGGCGAGCTTTCGCGTGGTCGCGCCATCGAAGCCATAGCGTCCGAAGACGTCGATGGCCGTGTTGAGCAGCTTTTCCCGCGTCGCGTCGCCGCGGTCCGCTCGGAGCACAGTGGGTCGGTTTCCATTCTTGATCATGCATCGATGATGCGCCAATCAATCGACTAAGTCAATCGATCGAATGAAATGAAGTGACTGTCTTGCAACGCCATGTTTCCTTTGATCGTAGCCGATCAATGGACAAAAACGTGCAGCAGTTCGAAAGGCTACAACAGCCTTTGCGCGTCTTATAAGACGCGCGGCCCTGTAGGAAACGTATCGGAGGACTGCAATCTCTCCTGCTCGTCACAGGGATCCAGCAGCGCCGCGTCTGCGGCGCGGAAAGAGTTCTTTCAGCCCAAGGACTTGGTCTGGCTGGATTCCTGTGACAAGCACAGGAATGAGGAAATCAAACAAGCGGTGGCGGTGGCCCTAATCTCAACAGCCCTTAGCGATCTCACAAGACGCGCGGCGCTGTAGGATTCGGAGGACAGCAATCTCTCCTCATCCTCATCTCTCTATGCTTGTCACAGAGATCCAGCAGCGCCGCGTCTGCGGCGCGGGAGAGCCTATACAGCCCAATTACTCGGTCTGGCTGGATTCCCGTGACGAGCACAGGAATGAGGAAGTCAACATAAGTCGTCGCGGGTATCCGATCTCAACGGGCCTTAGGCAGCCGCGGCGAAATCGATGGTGATTTTCGTCCCTCCACCGGGAACCGTATCGACCGCGATCCTCGCTTTGTGAAGCTCGCCGATGCGGTGAACGATCTTGAGGCCGAGGCCAAGCTGGCCGGAGCGTTTGACGTAGCCGAGATCGTCATTGTGCTCCGGCAGATCGACGAGACCCCTTCCGTTGTCCTCGACAGACACCAGAGGTCCGGGACCACAGGCGAGCACTATGCGCGTATTGGGCGGATTATGCTTCACCGCGTTTTCGATCAGGTTGCGCAACATGTTCTCGATGAGCGGCGCAATCACGCTTACGGGCGGTGTGCCGTGGTCTACGAATTCGATGGACTTGCCGTTGTCGAAAACAAATGGCGCAGTCGTCTGCGCGACCTCCGCCCCGATCGCCGAGAGGTCGGCGCGCTGAAAGGCCGAGGGGTCCACAGAGTCGGCCCGGGCAAGCGAGGTCAATTGCTCGAGAATGTGGGTCAGCGCATCGAGATCGCGCTCCGCATTGCGGGCGCGCGGATCGTCGATGCGGCTCAGCTCCATCTTGGCGATCGAAACCGGTGTGCGGATCTCGTGGGCGATCGAGGAGGAAAAGACCTTCTGCGCCTGGATGAGATCTGCAACGCGCGCCAGGAGACGGTTGACGGCCGCGACAAGGCGTTCGATCTCCTCCGGCATGCGCGACGAGGGGAGGCGGGCATTGCCATCGCGCGGATCGATCGCATCGGCCGCCCGCACCGCTGCTGCCACCGGTTTGAGCGCACTGCGGATCGACCAGATCGTGGCCCCGATCACGAGGCAGAACATCAGCGTCATGGGCACGATCATGGAATCGAACATTTCGCGCAGCAAAACGCTGTACATGAAGCCGTTGGGGTCCTTCAGGACGGCCAGCTCTACGAGCACGATCTCTCCATAACGCTCGAACGATTGGCCGCCGGCAACGCTGAAGGGTTTGCCGGGTGCGATCAGCCGTTTCCAGAAAGTCGGTGCGTTGACGGCGAGCGGAAGAAAATGCTCCGAACATTCGGCCGAGCAATTGGTGAAGAGCACCGAGCCGGAAGCGGTGCGCACCCTCACATAGATCGCACCCGGTCCATCGCGTTCCAGGTAACGCTCTTTCAGTTCGTGACTGAGCTTGAATGTCAGCTCCCCATCCTGCTTCGCGATTGCGGTCGACAGGGTGTCTGTCTCCTCCTGCAGCATCAGGACGCTGAGCTCGTCATCGTCGAACCAGTAGTCGGCGAAGACGACGCCGACCTGCAGGATCATGGCGAGCAGTGAGAAGGCGATGACGCGGCGGGCGACGATGCCGATGAGCGACGGGTTCCAGCTCTTCATCAAACCGTCCGAAGCAGATAACCAATGCCGCGCACGGTTTCGATCTGCACGCCGGTTTCCGCCGACTGCAGTCGCTTGCGCACCCTGGAGACGGCGAGTTCCAGCGCATTCGAGCTCAGTTCCTGGCCATATTCCGAAAGGGCCGTTTCGAGCCTGCGCTTCGGGACGACACGCCCGACCTCGCGCAACAGGATTTCGATCAGCGAGCGCTCGCGCGGAGGAAGCGGCAGAACGGCGCCCTCGCAGGTAAGCTCCGCCGTTGCAGGATCATAGCGCAGGGCACCGGCCTCGAGGACCGGCTGTATCGCATTGGGATTTCGCCTGAGCATCGCCCTGCAGCGGGACAGAAGTTCGCGATGGTGAAACGGCTTGACGAGATAATCGTCGGCGCCGGCGTCGAGCCCGGCGATACGCTCGTCGACCGATCCGCGTGCGGTGATGATCAGCACCGGCAGGCCGACATGCTCCCGCCGGATCCATTGCAGGAGCTGCAGGCCGTCGCCGTCGGGAAGGCCGAGATCGAGGAGAACCAAATCGTGCTCGCGCGCGGCAATGGCGGCCTCGGCATCGCGCAATGTCGAAACGCCGTCGAGCCGCCAACCCGCGTCATGCATGGTCTCGTTGATGAGTTCGGTAAGGCGAGGACTGTCCTCGACGAGGAGTAAACGCATGCAGATCGCAGCCTGAGTCTTCTGGCGCCGGTGACGAGGGACCATAGGACGTTTTTTCCGGGGTGCCAACTTGCGAAATCCCCGTTGGACGCGGGGACGCCGCTTGTACCGGCGATGCCGACAGCTTTCCGACAGCTCGTCCGGGCTACTGGGCATGCTCCCCTGGATCGCAAACGGTGCAGGGAACATGAAGGTCACGCCGCACCAAGCCTGCAAGGGGCGCGGCTTTGGAGGTGAGCAGCTTGAAGATCCCGCGGATTCCCCGGCCCGAGATTGGCAGTATAAGCCTGAGCGCGATCGTCGCTCTCTATCTGCTGGTGGCGACCAACAACTCGTTCTGGGCTCATGCCAACGTCTATTTCGATCACGCCTGGATGAGCCTGCTTGCCTTCGCAGCGGCACTCTACCTCGTCCTCTTCGCGATCTTGACGCCTCTCTCGGTCAAGTACCTGATGAAGCCGGCGCTGGTTATTCTCATCCTGGTGTCGGCGACGGCCTCGTATTTTGCCGACACCTTCGGAATCGTCATAGACCGGGACATGATCGGCAATGCCGCCGTTACGACACAGGCCGAAGCCAGCCACCTGCTGACATTCAGCCTTGCGCGGCATCTCCTCGTCTACGCCGTCCTCCCTTCGATCCTGATCGCCTGGGTCAGGGTACGCCACCGCCGGTTCCTGCGGAAGGCCGCGGTCAATTTCGCCTTCGTCTCCGTATCGCTCCTCGTCGGCGCAGGCCTCGTCTATTCCAACTTCGCGACGGTGGCCTACGCGCTGCGCGAACATACGGACCTCATGAAAAGGTTCAATCCGTCCGGACCGCTGATTGCCACCGTGCGCTACGGCCTTTCGACCTATCGGGAGCGCAATCTGGTCGTACACCCTCTTGGAACCGACGCGCATCAGGGCGCGCGCGTTGCCGCCGCGGGGAAACCGGTCGTCGTCGTTGTCGTTGCGGGCGAGACGGCGCGTGCCATGAACTTTTCGCTCAACGGCTACGAACGCGAGACGAATCCGGAATTGCAGGCACTCGGGGTCGTCAACTACCGCAACACGACGAGTTGCGGCACGGCGACCGCCGTCTCGCTTCCCTGCATGTTTTCGGTCTATCCGCGCAGCCAGTACAGCGACTGGAAAGCGCGCTCGACCGAAAATCTCGTCAATGTGCTGACGCATGCCGGTGTCTCGGTGAGTTGGTGGGACAACAATACCGGCAGCAAGGGGATTGCCGATCTCATCAGCTTCGCAAGCCAGACCGGCCGCAAGAACAGCCCGCTTTGCACCAACGGCGAATGCCTGGACGAGATCCTCCTCGGCGATCTCGACCGGAAACTCGGGGCGGCGACGTCGAACAGCGTCATCGTGCTGCATCAGCTCGGCAGCCACGGCCCCTCATACTACCTTCGCTATCCCGAGGCGTTCCGCCGCTTCACGCCCGACTGCCGAACGCCGGAACTCATGCGTTGCTCGACCGCGGAACTGGTCAATGCCTACGACAATACGATCCTCTACACCGACCACATCCTCGCCAGCGTCGCGCGGCTCCTCGAAAAGCATCAGGACCGCATTGCCGGCGCGATGATCTATATGTCGGATCACGGCGAGTCGCTTGGGGAGAACGGCCTCTACCTCCACGGCGCGCCTTATGTGATCGCCCCGAAGGAACAGACCCAGGTGCCGTTCATCGCCTGGTTTTCGAAGCCGTACCAGGCTGCGATGGGCGTCGACGCCGGCTGTCTTGCCAAGGACGCCGACCAGCCCAAATCGCACGACAACCTGTTTCACACGGTGCTCGGCATGATGGACGTCGAGACGAGAATCTATGACCGCGATCTCGACGCTTTTGCCGCCTGCACGCGGCCCGCAGGCAAAGAGGAGCAGCCGGTGCCGGGATATCACGCGGCCCAGAATGGCGAACCCGCATCAAGCTCTGACGGGTCGCAGGAAGCGAGGTGGGTGCCCGGCCTTCTGTGATTTTCCGATAAGCCTCTCCCACCGGCAAGCTGTCGACCTTCGCCAAATCTGGTAGACTGCAGGCCGGTCTCGCATCCGCAGCCGGCGGGGCGGCCATCAGAGGAGAATCAGATGCAGATCGCCGGAATTCAGGTCTATCCCGAGCGCGGCGGCAAGGCGGGTTTCACCGTCGAGTTCGTCGGCACCAACGGGGAGGTCGTCTCCGTCTCCTGCCCGCAGAACGCCGACGGTAGCCTCAACAGGCTGAATGCCGTTTCCCAGGCAAAGGAGATACTCGCCGCGGCCATCGCGGCGGATGAAACGCTTCTTGCCATTACCGGCACGAAACGGTCTCCTTCGGTCCCCAAGGGAGCGCTTGCGAATGCCCGGCAGGCGCATGACCGGGACGCCATGGAAGAGCAGTTGGAAGAGGGTCTCGAAGATACGTTTCCCGCAAGCGACCCCGTCTCGATCACCAGTTCGGCGATTCCGAAGGGATCGTCTCACCGGTAGTCTTTGCGCGGATCTCCCCGTGACCCTCGTTCCTGTGCCCGTCACAGGAATCAGTCAGGCCAAGTCCTTGGGCTGAAACGATTCTTTCGCGCCGCAGACGCGGCGCTGCCGAATCCCTCTGAAAAGCACCGGGGCCAGGTGAACAAAGCCGTCTTGTGCCTGTCCGCGCTCTCTGTTCCTGCTACGCATCGGGCTTTCCGAATATCGGTTCCGATTGTCCGGCCGATGCGCTAAAGCTCTCGGACACCCTGGGCGGCCTCAGATGGCCGATTCATATCAGCGACGAAAGGAGCGCGCCGTCTTGGACGAGCAAAGGAGAAGCGATTCATGAATAGCCGGCGTTTCACCTTCGCCGTCGGTGACATTCACGGTTGCCTCGCACAACTCGAAACCTTGCTTGCCAGTATCGAATCCGTCGTCGCCGGCGGCAGGGTGGTCTTCCTCGGCGACCTCGTCGATCGCGGTCCGGACAGCCGCGGCGTCGTGGAGCGGATCATGGCCGGGCCGCGCAGGCCGGGCTGGGAATGGATCACGCTCAAGGGCAATCACGAGGCCATGCTGCTGGCGGCACGCAAGGGCCAGGCCGAGATGTCCCTATGGCTGACGAACGGGGGGGAGGAGACGATGGCTTCCTATAGCGGCGCCATTCCGTTGAGCCATCTGGTCTGGATGGCGGAACTGCCGTCGCTCGTCGTCGATCGGCACCGCATTTTCGTCCATGCCGGTGTCGACGAGAAGATTCCGCTCGAAGAACAGGGCGACGACATCCTCCTCTGGATCCGCACCGATCCGAACTACTCCGGCACCTATTGGGGCAAGCATGTCTGCCACGGGCACACGCCGAGCCGAAGCAATCCGCGCACCCTCGGGAACAGGACCAATGTCGATTCCGGCGCCGTCTTCGGCGGCATGCTCTCCTGCGCCGTCTTCGATGACGACAGGGCGGGAGGCCCGATCGATTTTCTGGTCACGGATGGATACAGCTAAGGGCCTGTTGAGATTGGGGCCACCCGCCGCGAATTGTTTGATTTCCTCATTCCTGTGCTCGTCAAAGGAATCCAGCCAGCCCAAGTCCTTGGGCTGAAAGAAAGCTTCCCGCGCCGCAGACGCGGCGCTGCTGGATCGCTGTGACGAGCACAACCTCAACAGGCCTTAGACCGCTTCACGACGACATACCCGCGTGTGAGTGCGTTAATCATTCACCCTGAACTCACGGCCCCCCGCTAGAACACGTAGAATGACCACATCGGCATCCTCAACGACGAATGCCACACTCGTGCTCCCCTCGAACCCAATAATACGCAGCCCTGGGCGCATTTCATCGCGGATGGTTCCGCGTTCCGGAAATACATCGAAGGACGAGAGGAACCCGCTGATGCGCTCAATGTATCGGTCTGCCGTATCGGTTGAGCCAGACCGTTCGACGACATACCCATATATGTGCACCAGATCGGTCTGCGCTTCAGGTGACAGGCGAACGGTATAATGCCTCATTCAAGCCCGACTCTTGCCCTTGGCGACGCGCGATCGGACCTGTGCCATACCGTCCTCAAGAGGGACAGCGCGTGTCGGGTCGGCTTTATGGGCGTCGTAGGCGGCAGCGACTTCCTCGCGCAGCCAGCGTTCCACCGCAGCGTCCCGCGCAGCCAGTGTACGCAAACCGTCGCGGATCACTTCGCTTTCAGTGGCATACTCACCCGATGTCACCTTCGCTTTGACCATTTCGGCCATTTCGATCGGCAGGGTAATGCTGAGGGATTGGGTTGTACGCATATCGGCCGCTCTCGTTTCGAGCCTGTATAACACGCAACACGATTTAATCCTACTCCCCTTCGGTAGGTCACAGGTTCCTGCAACCGGGGCAGTGCGATAAGCGTGCGGAAAGCAATTGCTTTAGCATTGTGCAACGCCGCGTCAGGCTATAGTTGTGCCGACCTGCAAGGCATGTGAACTCGAAATCCAAGGGACACGGTTTGGACACGTCCTCTTCCGCAATCTTCACGAAGAATTTCGCCGCCCTCCTATTCGACATGGACGGCACGCTGCTCAACTCGATGGCAGTCGTTGAAAGGGTCTGGGGATCCTGGGCACTCCGCAACGGAATAGACCCCGTGGCGCTCATGAAGGTCGTCCACGGCGTGCGAGCCGTCGATACGATCCGCGCGCTGGGCCTGCCGGTCGATCCGGAACAGGAGGCGCGCATTCTTGCCGAGGCGGAGATTGCCGATGTCGAGGGGATTGTCGAAATTCCGGGCGCCGTCACCTTCCTGAAGACACTCCCGCCGGAAAGGTGGGCGATCGTTACGTCGGCGCCGCTCGAACTCGCCGCGCGCCGGCTCGAGGCGGCCGGTATTCCGGTGCCGCGCCACATGGTGACCGGTGAGGATGTCTCGGTCGGGAAGCCCGACCCGCAGGGCTATCTGCTCGCGGCAGAGAGACTTGGGGTGCGTGCCGAAGATTGCCTCGTTTTCGAGGACGCGCCTGCGGGTGTTCTCGCCGGCAAATCCGCGGGCGCCGAGGTTGCCGTCATCACCGGGGCGCATGCCGCTGCGGCCGAGATGCCGCATATCATGCTGTCGCATTACACCGACGTCGAGGCTCGCCTCGTCGAGGACGGATGGCTTTCGCTGCATCGCCGCCGCGGCTAGAGCACTTCCAGGAAAACTGTCTGACGGTTTCCGTCCGCAAGTGCGCAGTTTCAAAGGTTTAGAGCCGGCGCGATGCGAGGCCGACGGCCATCGGCCGCCGGCTGCTTCAAGGATCATGTTCAGGCGGCGAGCCAGCACTTGGTCAGCGCATGTCCGCCCATGAGTTCGCCGTTCGGATCGTCGACCCAGCCGCCGACCTTGTCGCTGGTGGCGTCGATATAGTTGTTGAACATCGGCGCGATCACACCACCCTCATCGCGCAGGATCATTGCCGCCTCGCGATAGAGAACCTTGCGCTTCGTCTCGTCCAGTTCGCCGCGCGCCGCAAAGATCAGCTTGTCGAAATCCTCGCGGAAGAAGCGGGTGTCGTTCCATTCCGCCTTTGAAAGATAGGCGATGGAATAGACCTGGTCCTGCGTCGGCCGGCCGGTCCAGTAGGACATGCTGAAGGGCTGCTTGTTCCAGACGTCGGACCAGTAGCCGTCTCCGGGCTCGCGCTTCAGCTCGACATCGATGCCGCACTTCGCGGCGCTTGCCTGGAAGAGCTGCGCGGCGTCGACTGCCCCGGGGAAGGCGACGTCGGAGGTACGCAGCAGGATCGAACCGTCATGGCCCGACTTCTTGAAGTGGAACTTCGCCTTGTCCGGATCGAAGACGCGCTGCTCGATATCGTCGTCGAACAGCGGGTAGCCCTTGATCATCGGCGTATCGTTGCCGACCGTGCCGTAGCCGGCGAGTATCTTTGCCACCATTTCCTCGCGGTCCACCGCGTATTTCAGCGCAAGCCGCAGGTCGTTGTTGTCGAAGGGCGCCGTGTTGCAATGGGCGATCAGGACATAGTGGCCCTTGCCGGGGACGTTGCGGATCGTGATCCCTGGAATGCGTTTGACGAGCGCGACGATCTTCGGTTCGATGCGATTGATGATGTGCACGCCGCCCGACTGGAGCGAGGCGGTGCGCGCCGTTGCGTCGTTGATGACGGTGATTTCGATCTGGTCGGCATGACCGCGCTCGGCCGCTCCCCAGTAACCGTCCTGCAGCTCGCCGACATGCTTTACGCCCGGTTCGTTGACGACGACTTTGTAGGGCCCGGTACCGATGCCGGCAGTCGGGTCGTCCTTGCCGCCGTTCGGTTGGATCATCAGATGATAATCGCTGACGATGAACGGCATATCGGCGTTCGGCTGGCGCAGCGTAATGACGACCTTGTCGCCATCTGCCTTGATGGTCTCGAATTCCTGGACGAAGGGCAGGGCAGCCGATTTCGAGTTCTTGTCGGCATGACGCTCGAACGTGGCGACGACATCGGCAGGCGTCAGTTCCTTGCCGTTATGGAAGGTCACGCCCTTGCGGATCGTGAACGCCCAGGTCTTCGCGTCCTTCGACGCTTCGTAGGCTTCAGCCAGCCGATACTCAATCTCGCCTGCCGGCGAAACTTCGAGCAACTGCTCTCCCCAGCAGCGGCCGAATGTGTAGGGCACCTGGCTCGCCCAGGTCGCCGGATCGAGGCTGTTCGTGGATTCGCCGCCGACGAGTCCGGCCCGCAATATGCCGCCCTTAGCCGGGCCGCTCGCCCGCGCGGCATTGCCGAGCAGCACCTGGGCCGAGGCGAGCGTTACGCCGAGCGCTGCCGCGCGCCCGAGAAAATCGCGCCTCGACAGGCGGCCCGAAACGACCTCCCGGCTCATGAATTCCAGTTCTCCCGCCATCGATTTCCTCTCCTCCATTGAAACGTGCGTACCGGTTAACCGGCATCACGCTCAGGTTGCAATGGATCCATATGGCGAAGGCTGTCTGTTGGCGGCGAAGAATGTCGCAACGAGGCGAGACAAGCCCAGCTATGTCACGGCGCGGGAGACGGGAGGTGCTGAGGTTTCCTCATCCCGTGTCGAGGCGCGCGTGCGGGCGATGCGGCCTTCGAGTTCCTCGAGGCGGCGGGCAAAGCCGAGATTGCCTGACTGGAGCGCCACGGCCTCGGCGAGCATGTCGCGAGCGATCTCGAGTGCGCCGTCGCGGATGTGGCGGTTGGCCCGATGGTAAAGAAAGTTTACCCGCTCCACAGGTGAAAAGCCTTCTCCGAAGCGTCGAAGACACCGGTCGGCCCAGGCAGGATGGCGAGCAATCGCCGCGATGGCGATCTGATAGGGGCGCATCGGGGCGCCGATCCGCGCCGAGCGGGCGAGTGCGCGCAAACCGGCGCGGTCGTCCGCGCGGCAAGCCTCGATGAGCGAAAGCGCGCGCGCCGTCCCGGTGAAGGCCCGAACGGTGCCGTGACCGGTCATATGCACGGGGATGAGATGCGTCTGGCTCTGTATCGCCGCGATCCGCTCCGCGTGCCGGCGATCGACGGCATGAAAGGGGTCGTAGAACAGATAGGCGCGCCCGGCCGCCTGATCGGGGGCGATTGCCATGTTCGTGTGGAGTCCCGGAGCGAAGTGGCGGACGAAGCGGTTGTCGAATGGTACTGTCTTCGGATCGATCGAGATCTGCGGGCAAAAAGCAACGGCGACGCTTGCGCCAAAACGCCGGCGATAGCGCAGCGCCGCATAGCCGCCTTGCGAATGGCCGTAGAGGATCCGTTCCGGCGCTTCGGCAAGGATCGGCGCCGCGGCATCGACCGCCGCGACCACGCTTGCCGCCGGAAACCAGTTCGGCCGCCGGCTGATGAAGCCGAGTGCGGCGATGCCGGCTTTCTCGCAGAACCGCTGTCCCCAGAAGCGTCTGCCGTTCGCCTGCATCTCCATCTCGTTGAAGGTGACGAGAAGATAGGGCGACGATCCTCGCAGATGGATCACTTCCAGGTTTTCGTCGGCGTAAACGAGCATGGGAATTCCCGAGCAGCTGTCAATGCGAGTGGAGCCGCAAGCGGCTAGACCAAGGCCTGTGCCGCCGCTTCATATTGCCCGGCACCAAGAGAGCTCCGCCTGTCCTCCAGCAGCCGACGATAGAGATCGGCATGCGCGCGGGCCGATTCCACGTGGCCGGTCGGACGCCGCAGCGTTGCGTGCAGCCGGTCCCATGCCTCGGGGTTGCCCAGCACTTCCGACAGCCGGTCGGCGAGATCCTGGGCGCTGCCGGTACGGAAGTGGAGCCCGTCCCTTCCGTCCTGCACTTTCTCGGCCATGCCGCCGATGTCGGAACAGATGATGGGCCTGCGGTGGTGCAGGGCCTCCTGGATGACGACGGGCGAGTTTTCCCACCAGATCGAAGGCAGCACGACCCAGTCGACCGAGCGCATCAGCCTCGGCATATCGGCATTCTGATAGGCGCCATAAAAACGCACCCGGCGCCCGGCGTCGTCGATGAGCTTCTTCAGGCGCTCCTGGAACTCGGTCGGCTGGCGCTCGAGATTACCGCCGAAGATCATCAGGCAGGAGTCCTCGCCCCAGATTTCTTCCGGCACGCGCGAGACCGCGTCGACCAGCACGTCGATGCCCTTGAAGGGTGTCATCTGCCCGAAATAGGCGAAACGGTTCCGTCGGGCGGACGGGACCGGCAGATCACGTACCGGTGCGGCCTCGCCCATGACGATGCCGTTGTCGATCACGGAGAGCTTTTCCGCGTCGATGCCCCATTCGACATAGCGGTTTGCGAGGAACATGCTCGGGGAGATGAAGGCATCGGCAAGGCCGAGCATGCCGCGCAGAAACTCCTCGCGCCTCAGGAAACGGGAAACCGGGATGTCGGGAAAGCAGCCATGGCAACTGATCGGCGACGAGCTGTTGCAGAGCTGGGCGGATGGGCGCTTCACCATTTGTCCGTGATTGTGGCAGAGCGACAGATACTCATGGAAGGTGACGATGATTACCGCCTCCGGCAGCGCTTCCCGGAGAGCGTAAAGCGCCTCCATTCCGAGGCCGATCAGGTGATGAAAGTGAACGACATGAGGCGACAGATCGCCGACGAAACGCAGGAGGTCGCGGCGGATCGCCTCCGTATCCCCGTTGGACAGGAAGAAGTGATCGTAATCATCCGCATGGAAGAGCACTTCGTCCACTGCAAGACGCAAACTCATCAGTGCTGAGGCGCCGTGGCGAGGGACCGGATGGCCGACGCGGGCGAGATAGATCGACTCGACGCCCGGCAGCGTGTTCAGGCCCTTGTGCAGGCTGTGGGACGCTATCTCCGCCCCGCCCAGCGACATCGCCGGATGTCCATGCGAAACGACGAGAACACGGAGCCGCTCGCTCATGCGGAAGCCTCCTTGATGCGATTGCCTTCGCCCTGCGGCTGCGGAGCCCATCGGGCCGAAAACAGTCTCTCGTCGATCCGCTCGACGAGAGGAGCCGCGGAGGCGCTGCCGGTGGAGAACGGCTCGTCCGAGCCCAGCATCTGCACCGAGGGAAGCCACCAGGATTCGATCCCCGAGCGGCTGAGCCTCAAGCCGAGATCCTGCCCCTTTTGCCGGGATCCGAGATAGCTGCCGGCAAAGCCTCCGGCGACGAGGAAAGCCTCGCGCGGCATGATGCAGCATTCGAAAGAGGCCGCCGCGATCCGGGTGAGCTTGAGACCCGTCACCGCGCTCAACGGATAACCGGCATAACGGCCCGAAAGCGAATTTTCGGACTGCGCGTCGGCCCAGGAGCCAGCCCATCGAACGGAATGGTCCTCATAGGCGAGCGTGGGCGAAATGATCCCGCCACTTTCCTCGTAGGCGGAAACCAGCCTGCCGTACCAGCCGCTCCTGCGGGGCAGTAGCGAGCCGGCGAGCAGAACGACCGTCTCGCTCGAAAGCGCGCGAATGCCGGCTTCCAGGAGATCGTAGACATCGTCCATTTCCGCCGACATCAGCCTGAGCGGAAGCCGATAGAACTGCGCGAGCTGCCTGATGCGGCCGGCCTGACGGCGAAAGCATTCGGAGTGCAGCACGAGCGCGATCGGCGCATGCCGCGTTTCGGGATCGAGCGCCAGAAGGCCGAGAAAAGGGGCAAGCTCCTTTTCTTCTGCTTGGCCGGCAGCGACGATGATCGGCGGCCCCGGAGCCTCGTTGAACGCACCGGCATCGAGGATAGCCTTGATGCCGGGCGAGGGGCTCTCCGACGCGCACAGGAAGGGCACGATCTGTCGATCGACGATTTCCGTCAGGCCCCAGTTTTCGGGATCGATGGACTTGATCTGGCGGAGCGCCGCCTGACGCGGCGGAAGCCGCGCGGGTGTCAGCGGCAGAAAAGCCCGGCGGGAATCCTTGAGCGTCAACTCCAGATGTAGCGGGGCCACACCATCTGCCCCAAGTCCGCCGGCAAACACGATGAAACCATGCGGGTGGGTTTGTTGGTCGAGCATGCTTTTGAACAACGGCTCTTCGGTAAAGGCATCCGTCACATCCGAGCGCTCGAGCCGCGTCCAGCGATCGTCGAGCCGCATCTCGCTTTGTCCACGGCGCAACCGGACGCTCTGGACATGCTCATCAGGGTCGAGGAGCCAGCCGGAGATCAGAAAGGCGCCACTGTTCGCCTGAAAAATATTGTCCACTCCCAGACGCACGGGAACGGGAAGAGTGGAGATCGTCTCGCGTCCCTCGAAGCTGTTGGCGGCCGAACGCAGCCGGAGCAGAACGGCAGGGGTGCTGTGCGTCTGAAGCAGCACGGAGCGGATATGCCCGGGCGTCTCCGTGGGACCGCCGATCAGCCGGTGCTCGTGAACCGAAGCATAGCGCCAGCCCCCGCGCCCGCGATAGGCGAGCCCCTCGACGTCTCGTGCGCGAAGCGGTTCGCTTGCCGCCAGCAGACCGATGAAGCCTGCGCCGCCTTGCGGAATGTCCTGCCGGGAGAAGGTCGCGATGCCACAGTCGGCAACGACCGGATTTTCGCCGCACACGATCACGCGAGCGTTGCCGGGATCGGCGGCGCGGGCCCAGCCTCTGAGGAAGATCGCTCCCTCGTGGGTCTCGCCGACGAATTCGAGGAAGCCGTCGCTACCCTTTCGGGCCTGTATCAGGGCAACTATTGCCGCAAGCCTACGCCGACCGGTGGACATCTGCATCATCGCATCCACGAGCGGGTCCAGCACCTCTGCCAGTTGGGCGCCGGCAAGCTCCGCGAGGACCATCACGCTTTCGCGAACAGCAAGCGTGCGGGGGCCGAAGATATAGCGCCTGGGGCTGCCCTCCTGACCCAGGCGGAGCGTGGTAAGCGGACGGCCGGCCTCATTGATGGGCAGCAGCGCCGCGAACCCGTGCGTGGCGGTTGGCGACTGCGAAGCCAGGCGCCAACCGATGATGGAGGCACTCGTCGCGGTGGCGGGGTCGTCGTTGATCTGCGCCGGCACCTGGCCGGCGACGGGCGCGCCCGCGCCTATGACGAGCAGCAGCGTATCGTCGATCGGGCAGGCGACAACCCTCCCACCGCGCATGATCCTCGCGGCTGTTTGAGACGTTTGAGGAAGCGCCTGTTCTGCTCCGGCCATGGTACTCCTCATGCCCCGGCGAAAACCGAGAGGGCAGCGCCGGCGGCAAAGCCCGCGAGAACGAACAGCAGGAGCAGCAGCGGTTTCAACTCTCCATTCGACCGCTTCTGCAAGGCTCCGAGGTTCTTCTCCATCGCTGCAACCACGCCATCGAGCCGCATCAAATGAACATCGAGATCGTTCAAGCGCTGCCCGATCTCGGCGGCGGCGGCAGGGCCCAAGGCCCCGCCTTCGCCGCCCTCGTCATTATGCGTGCGCTGGAGAGATCGCTGCGAGACCTGCAATTGCCGCTGAGCCGCCATGAGGACGTCGAGCTTGTCGAGAACCTTGGCGAGCGGCGCGGCGATGAGGGCTTCGGCCGCCTGTTCGTCGGGCCGCGGAACGCGCAGCTGCTGTTCGGTGCCGCGTGCGTCCAGGGCCGTCACCTTGAGATCGGCGGTGCGCGAGGCTGCCGCCTCGGGAAGCGCGATTTCGAAGGCATAGCCGCCGTCGCCGATGCCGTTGCGCTTGAGATCGGGGCGATTGCGGTCGGCGACCGCCTGGGCGATGACGCTGCCGTCGAGATAGACGCGAATGGTGAGGCGCTTGTCGGGTGCTGCCGGATCGAACGCCCAGCCGAAGATGCGCCCCTGGTCGATCGCGTCGACCCGGCCGGTCATCGGCTTCGTATTGTCCTGATCCGGTGCGGCATTTGATTTCTCGGCAACAGCAGCCATCGATTTCCCCTTTATGCCGCTTCGATATGTGACGGTTCGATCGCTTCGATCAATTCGAGATAGCGTCGTGCGGTGGTGTCGATGTTCTCCGGTTCCCGCGCATGCGCGGAAAGCCGGCGCGCCAAGGCGCCGTCTTGCGCGAGGCGGCGCATGGCAGAGGCGAGCGCCCGGGGATCGTTGGGCGCAACGGTGAGGCCGTTTGCCCCGTCCTCGATCATCTCGGCCATGCCGCCGATATTGCCGGCTATGACCGGCCGTCCGAGGGCCTGCGCCTCCTGGATGACCAGCGGCGCATTTTCCCACCAGATCGAGGGTACGATCGTGCAATCCACCGCTGCGACGAGGTCGGCGACGTCCTCACGCCGGTAGGGCCCGCGCTGCTGCACGGTCGGTGCCGTTTCCTGGAACAGGCGCGTGATCTCGTCGACGAAACTCTCGCTCTGGAAGGGTGCGCCGCCGTGAACGCGCAACTCGAACTCCAGCCCCTCGGAAATGAGCTGCCGTGCCGCCTGGAGCAGTACCGCCACGCCTTTCCAGGGGTTGAGATTGCCGAAATAGCCGAAGACCGGACGATCCGAACCGATCCGGCGGGCCGCTGCCGGCGCGCCGCGAGCCGGCAGCCCGTTGGGAATGACGCTGATCCTGTCCTCCGCAAGCCCCCAATCGACGAAGCGCTGCTTGAGGAACCGGCTGGGCGATACGAACCGGTCCACGTCGCTCAAGAGGGCCTTCAGATGGCGTTCGCGCAAGGTGAAACGGTCGAGCGCGATGTCCTTGAAGCAGGCATGACATCCGTCGGGGCTCGCCCCATGGCAAAGTTCCTTGCCGCTCGTTTTCACCATCAGCCCGTCATGGTGACAGATGGGATAATAGTCGTGCAGCGTCATGACGATCCGGCACTGCGGCAGCGTTCGACGAACGATATGCGGAAACTCCGCGCCGAGCAGGAGCAGATGGTGGATATGGACGACGTCCGGCCTGAAGTCGCGCAGCAGCTCCGCAATATCCGGAACGACGCCGTAGAGGTCGATCTGACTCATGAAGAAGCGATCGAAATGTCCGGACCACAACAGCAACTCGTCCCCTGCAGGCCCGATGCCTTGAAAGCTCGTGCCTGGCCGCGCCTGGCGGTGGATCTGGTTCGTGGCTCCGAGAAAGAGCGCTTCGCAGCCTGCGCGCTTGTAGGCGCCGAACAGGTCGTGTGCGAAAATCTCCGTGCCTCCCGGGTGGAGGGCCGGATGGTTGTGAGCCGCGACGAGCACGCGCATGCTCACGCGCCGCCTCCTCGGCGTTCGGCGACGAAGATGTCCTGGTAGTGCTCCGCCTCCTTACCGCGCCATGCGCCGAGCGCCTTCAGGGTGATTGCGAGACTGGCCCGGTCAAGGGCGCCGTCAAGAAAGCCGTCGTCGAAACCCACGGCGGCAAGGCGTGGCATGTCGGGGACGTACCAGCATGGACCGTCGCCGTCGCGGGCGAAGGAAAGCCGCGCGTCGCGCCGGCCGTTTTCGTTGGCCGCTGCGACGTGATCGACCACGAATGCGGTCACGAAGAGGCGTCCGCCGGGTTTCAGAAGCCTTCCGACCTCTCGCAGATAGACGAGGACTTCGTCCGGCGGCAGATGCGTCACGATCGACGTCATGATCACAAAATCGAAGTGACCGTCGGCATAAGGCAGTTTCAGCGCATTGCCACTGATTTTTCCGCTCGGATTATAAAGCTCATGGGCAATATCGACACGCTGGAAGGCGAAATTCGGATAGACCGAGGTGATAAAGCGGCGGCACCAGCCGATGCCGCCCTCGACCGGATCTATCCCGCTGTAGCGCCCCTTCTCGAAATCCAGATACTGGGTGAGCGGGACAGCCATGCGGCCGATGCCGCAGCCGATATCGAGAACGCGGCTTTCCGGACGCAGTCCCCCCAGCCGGATGAAGTGGCCGAGGAATTCGACGCCCACCGCCCTGAAGGAACCGTCGCCGACGAAGACACTGTCGGGATCAGGTTCGGGAAGGAAGCGGTTTCGAAGAATGCTCCCGAGCAGGGCCTCCACGCGCTCGTCGCGGGCGGGCAGTTCCGTGGCAGCTGTGTTTTCCTGGCGCAGCGCAGTCTCGCTCATGCGGCGGTCCTCGTTGCAGCGCCGATCCCGAAGAGAGCCGGCATCTGGTCGCGGCCGCCGAGATCGGTTTTCATCAATTCGGTGATGTCGTCGTTCCAGCGTTCGGTGTGCAGCCAGGAATTGTACTGGCTGGCGACCCCGCGCATATAGTCTTCGCTGCGGCGGATCGAGCGGCGCTCGAAATGGTAGAGACACGCCGACGGCTCGTAGGCGATGTCATAGCCGCACCGGCGGATTTTCAGGCACAAATCGCTGTCCTCATAATCGCCGATCACATAATCCTCCGTGTATCCATCCACGAGCTCGTAGATCTCCCGGCGCGTCACCAGGCACGCACCGGTGATGCCGGGCACGCTGCGGGCAAGTTGAGCCGCCCCGTAGTCGCCGGGCATGCCCTTGTGGAAATGATGGTTGAGCCATATGCCGCGCTGGTCGCGAGCGAAGTAGAGGCCCGCGTGCTGGAGCGATCCGTCCTCGAAGATCAGCTTCGGGCCGATCGCGCCGAGGCTCCTCTGTTCCATGAGCGGCCGGATGAGCTTCTGCAGCCAGCCGGGTGCAGACGGAACGACGTCCGAGTTCAGCATGACGACGACCGAGCCGCGGGCAAAGCGCGCGCCGGCATTGCACGCCCGCGCGTAGCCGCTGTTGCGGTTCATCACAACAAGCTTCATCGGCAAGCCGTGGAGGAGATGCAGTCCGCCAAGCAGATGCTCCGTCTCGTCCTGAATCTCCGGAGAATCCAGAACGTAGATGATCTCCGCATTGCTTGCGAGCCAGCGATCGGTCGCCATGCCGGAGAGCTGGAACCGCAGGAAGTCGAGAACACGGTAAAGCGGCACGACGATCGAGACCAACGGCGCCTTTTCGGGCAGGTCGTAATCCTTGGTGTAGTCGACCTTGGAAGCTCTTCCCAACCTCTGTTCCACATCCTGCAGGGCGGGGGCAAGGATCGTCCGGAAAGCCTGGTCGATCGCGTGCTGCGGCGGGACGGCGCGCAGGATGCGGTTGCGCTGTGCCGAGGCGTCGAAGGGTTGCGGCTTCGGCACGAGCGGTTTCACAGCACCGGATGCCAGCCGCATCTGGAACCGCGGCTGGAGCAGGGCGCTCGGCGGATCGTTCGACGGCAGCCAGGCGACAAAGCCGGTCACGTCGGCTCGCGATTTTTCGTCCGCTCCGCGTGCCCAGGCGGCAAACTCGTACCAGTTGCCGTCGAGCGGTATCGCCGTGCCGTCCTCCTTAAGGTAGTCGATGCCGGCAAGAGTGGCTGTCGGATCATGGGTCCACCCCCCGGCAAGCAGACCGCCGGAAAGCGTCAATGCGAGGTCCACCTCCGCTGAAGGATGCATTGCAGACCTGCCGATCCGCCTTTCAGGGAGCGGCGACCGCAGCTGGAGGTCGACGGCTGTGGCAAGTCCACCCTCGGGTGTCGTCGAGAGCCAGCGGACGACGTATTCGCGCAGCTCCGGCGTATCGCCTCGTTCTGCCCACCAGGCCTGTAGGTTGGCACAATGGGGGTTGCCGGAGGAGAGCTCGCGCACGGCAACGCCCCTTTTGCCGACAAGCACGAAAGACTGGGGGTATCGGGGAGACTCGACGATGAAATGGCAAGGACGAAGATTATGCTCGCGTTGGGCGCCGATCAGCGCCGGCGACGCCAGTGGCAGGATGGCGTTGGCCCCAAGGGCATAGATTGCGCTGATCTCGCCGAAGTCGGGGCTTATCGCTGTTTCGATCAGGTATCGCCCCTGGTTGATCGGGCATGCAATCTTGGCGGGCGCCGGCCGCGATGTCAGCGCCTGAAGCGCATCCTCGATGAGGCCGATGAAGAACGGGTCCCGGGACAGACGGAACGCGCTTCGCCAAACGGTGAGCAGATTGTTCAGGAACTTGACGCAGCCCTCCGGCGTGAGTGCGGAAAACAGGTCCTCCACGTCGAGGGGCGGAAGTTCACCGACGGGCCGGAGCACGATCGTCTGCACGAAGTCGCTTTCGATGTAAATCTGTCCGCGGCGCGCTTCGTCACCCGGGCGCATGGCCCAAAGCACGCGCTGTCCACCCTCCGCAAGAGGAAGCATCGTGCTGACGAGCGGGACGGGTTGCTCCGGCATGACCAGCGTGTGTTTGGCTGCGGCCGGCAACCTGGCGCGAACGTCGGAGATCAATACAGCCACGTCGGAACCGAGCCGAAAGGCCTTCGCGTCCTCGAAAATGCCGCTGGCGCTCCGCGTACGGTCGTCAAACGTCACACGCCACTCCTCTGACTAATTCTTGGATGGTGCGCCCCACGGGAGGAGGGCAGGGCGCACCGTTCGAAGCCAATGCGGGATGATGAAAAGCCGCCTGCGGTTTTCCACCCGTGTCCCGCGTCTCAAACTATCAGTGGACAGTGAAATAGTTTTCGGGGTGGGCCTGAATGTCTTCGGCGTCGGCATTGACCAGGGTCAGCGTGTCGCCATGGCCGAGGTCGATGACGACATTGCCGCCGACCTGAGTGATACGCGAAGCGAGATCCTCGGGCGCGGTGACGTCCAGGCCGTTGATACCCTTGGATATCTGCAGGACGTCTTCGCCGGGGGTAAAGTCGAGGATGACGTCGTTGCCGCCGCCGCCGTCGAAAACGAAGATATCGCTGCCCTGACCGCCGGCAAGAAGGTCGGACCCTGCACCGCCGTCGATGACGTCGTTGCCGGCGCCGCCGAGCAGCACGTCGTCGCCTCTGCCTCCGAGGAGGAAGTCGCTGCCGGCGCCCCCAAGGAGAATGTCGTTGCCGTTATCGCCGTAGATCAGGTCGTCACCCGATCCGCCGACCAGGATGTCATTGCCATTTTCGCCATAGAGAACGTCGGTGCCTTCGCCGCCGAACACGGTGTCGTTTCCGTTGCCGCCGAACAGCAAGTCGTCACCGTCGTCGCCGAAGATGATGTCGTCCCCATTGCCTCCGTTGACGAAATCATCACCGCCATGGGCGCGAATGAAATCGTCAAAGCGGGAGCCAAAAAGGGCGTCGTCGTATGCGCCGCCTTCCAAAGTGGCCATCTGCTTCTCCTCTTCGTGGTTTGATGCATGCGTCATCGGCACGGAGCCGAGGATTGCGTGCCGGAGTGTGCACTGCAATAATTACGAACACAACACAGATGTGTAAAATAAAACGACGATATTTTGGAAGAAAGAAAGCGTTCTAAACATATATCGGCCATGTGCCAATATTGGCACAATATAATTTTAGGAGTAATTCTGACGAGAATGCAGACAAAGCACTTCAAAATTTAAAGTAATTTACGACGGCTGGAGATATCAAGAATTAGATAGGTCAGTCCTCCCGAAACGCCCGGTTGAAACTGTCGGAGACCGGGGCGACGAGGTAGTCGATTGCCGAACGCGATTTGTGCACGATCAGCACTTCCGCGGGCATGCCGGGATAGAGGCGGATGTCCGGGTTGGCGGCGAGCGATTCAGGCGCCACCTCTGCCCGTGCGACGAAATAGGCGACGTTGGACTTCTCATCCACCGATTGGTCCGCCGCGATATAGGTTACCTTGCCTTCCAGAGGCAGGTGCGAGCGCTGGTTATAGGCCGTCAGGCGGATTTGCGTACTGGAGCCGATCGTTATGCTGTCGATGTCACGTGTGCTGACATGCATCTCGACAAGCAGCGGTTCGTCCTCGGGAACGATGTCGAGAAGCGGCTGACCGGGGGTGACGGCACTGCCCGGCGTTCGCAGCTGAATGTTGGCGACGATACCGGCCTGGGGGGCGCGGATTTCCAGGCGGCGAAGCACGTCCTCGGCGGCGGTGATGCGCTGCTCGACTTCCGCAAGTTCGAGGCGCGCCGTGGTGATCTCTCCGGCGATCTCCGATTGGAAATCGGATTCGATCCCGATGAGCGCAAGCTCGGCCCCCGCCATCGCCTTTTCCGCCTGGGCCTTGTCGCCAGCGATTTCGCCGCGGGTCGCGGCGAGCTCGCTGAGCCGTGCGTCGATTTCGATGAGTTTCGAGCGCTGGGCGAATGCTTTTTCGACAAGGGTCGCGATAGCGGTCCGCTGCTCGTTCATCAGCTCGATCTGCCTGTCGGTCGCCTGAAGCTGGGCTGCGAGAGACTTCGCCTTCTCCGAATATTCCTCGATCGTCTTTCGCTGGATTGCCAGACGGCCCTCCTTGGCCTCGCTCCGCTTCTCGAAAAACGCGTTTTCCGCCGTTACCGCATCCGCGGCAGCCTCGCCCTTGGAGACAAGATCGGCCGGGAAGCTCACCGCCTGCAGTCCCGCCCGCTCGGCCCGCAGCCGCGCCAGTTTTGCGATCAGGCCGACACGGCGGCTTTGCAGCGCCTCCAGGTCGGAGCGGGCGCGCGTATCCTCGAGCTTCATCAGTGGCTGGCCGGGCGCCACATGATCTCCCTCCTGAACCAGGATCCGGCCGAGCACGCCGCCCTCAAAATGACTGACGGTCTTGCGCTTCGAATCGACGACGATCGTTCCGCTGGTGACCGAAGCACTGCTGAGTTCCGTCGAGAACGCCCAGCCGAAGAAACCGCCGAAAGCAACGAGGATCGTCGTCAACCCGGCGATGACGAGGCGTCGGATCGGCGAATGCGTGTTGTCTTCGGAGAGGTCCGGCGCCGGCATTGGCGCGGAGAGACGAGCCGGCGCGGCCATCGGCAGGCGGCGTTCCGGGCTCTCAGCCTTCACGGGCGGCTGCAGGTCCAGGCGAACCGGCAGGATCTTTTCCTTGTTCATGAAGCGGTACCTTCGCGTCTTGTTTCGCCGGGCATCATGGTCGCCACCACATCCGTTCGCGGGCCGAACTGGCTGATGCGGCCGCCTTCCAGCACGAGCAGCTTATCGGCCACCTGCATGATGGCCGGCCGGTGGGCAATCAGGATGACGATGGCGCCGTCGCTGCGCGCCTCGTCGATCGCGCGGATGAGGGCGCGCTCGCCGAGGGCATCGAGATTGGCGTTGGGCTCGTCGAGGACCAGCAGGCGTGGCCGGCCGTAAAGGCAGCGCGCCAGCGCGATGCGCTGCCTTTGCCCGCCGGAAAGCGTCAGATGACCATCGCCCACCGGCGTATCATAGCCGAGCGGCAGTCGTCCTATCATGTCGTGGACGTCGGCGAGCCGCGCCGCCTCGAGCACCTTGTAGGGATCGCTCTCCGCCATCCGGGCGATATTTTCACGGATGGTTCCTTCGAGAAGGGAAACCGATTGCGGCAGATAACCCGCGATCTGTCCGAAAGAGCTCCGTTCCCAGAGGTAGACGTTGTTGCCGTCGAGGAAGACGCCGCCGGCAGTGGGCTTCAGAATGCCGACCAGAAGCCGCGCCAGCGTGGACTTGCCCGCCGCGGAAGGGCCGACGATTCCAAGCACCTCGCCGGGTGAGAGCGAGAAGTTGATGCCCTTGATGATCGGCACGTCGATGCCCGGTACCGCGTAGACCAGCTTGTCGACGACGAGGTCGCCTTCGGAGCGCGGCGTCGGCATGGTCTGGCGAACGGCCAGGTCTTCCTTCAGTGCCGTTTCGACGCGACGCCAGCTTGCGATCGCCAACACCCATTGGCGCCAGTTCTCGATGACGGAATCGAACGGCAGCAGAAGGCGGCCCACGAGAATGGTGGTCGCCATCATTGCGCCCGGCGAGATCTCCTGCCTCATCACCAGCAGGGCACCCGTGCCCAGCGACGCCACCTGGATGGCGAAGCGCAGCGAGCGGGTGATCGAGGCCATCGCCCTGCTTCTGATCCCACTGGCCTCCAGCACGCTGAGCGCGTGCAGTTGCGCGGCGCGCCATTTGTGGGCGAGCGCCGGCAGCATTCCCATGGCTTCGATGGCCTCGGCGTGACGTAATGTCGCACCGATTTTCGACACTGCCTCAATATTAGCCTGGCTTGCCTCTTTCATGAGCTGGCGCGTCAGAAGGTCGTTGAGAAGGCCGCAACAGACGAGTACGACGACGGAGATCGCACCGATCAGCCCGAAGAGGGGGTGCAGCAGGAATAGAACGCCCAGAAAGATGGGCGACCAGGCGGCGTCGAGGGGGGCGCTCACCGCCGAAGAGGTGAGGAAGCCGCGCAGCTCGGTAAGGTCGCGCAGGGACTGCGTCGCGCGCGCAAGTCCCTGATCGGCCGAGGCTTGGACGGCGGCGGTCAGGACCGGCAGGTTCAGCCAGCGGACCACGGCGCTGCCCATGGCCTGAAAGGTGAGGGCGCGAATGTAGTCGAGCACGCCCAGAACGATCAGCGCACCCAGGGCGAGAATCGTCAGCATGACGAGCGTATCCATGCTCTGGCTGTTCAACACCCTGTCATGCACCTGCATCATATAGAGGGGCATTGTGAGCTGGAGGAGGTTGATGCAGGCGCTAAGCAGGGCTGCATAAAGAAGCGTCACCACGAACACGCGCCGGGCCCGCAGAACCAGGAGCTTCGGCGCGATTGTTCCGTTTTGCGCCGGTGTTGGCCGATTGGGGCCCTTGCTAATCAAACGATTTCGAACAGTATCACGCATGTGGCGATCTTCTAATTAGCGCATTCGCGGGTTTCATGGGGCGATCTGGTCCAGATTCACTCAAATCACAGTATTGTTGCGATAAGTGTGACACAATAAACATCGCCAGCTCAAGAGCACGCAATTTCGGGGCAGGGGTGCTGTGAAATTTACTTCAAGTTTTGAAGTAAATTCCGGAATTGGAAGTACGTTCCCAATGGAGAGAGGGATGAACCACAGGATACTCTATCCGTTCGCAGACTTTGGAGACACTGTTGCAATCCTTCCCGCGAATGAAACGCAGCGGAAAGGCCTCGATACCTCTGTAGACGATCGTGACGGAGATGATTCGCTCGTCACCTATTTCGAGCTGGCTCGGGTGATGGAGCGCGCAAGCCGCCGGTTTTCCGGCCTGTTGCGTGCGGAACTGACGAAACTCGGGGTCGAGGATATCGGTCCCGCGCAGGCGATGGTTCTTCTGGCCATAGGCGAGGCGGAGCTCTCGGTGGGAGAGCTTCTGGACCGGGGCCACTATGTGGGTTCGAACATTTCCTATTATCTGAAGCAGCTTGCCGACGGCGACTACATCGACCGGATCGCATCGCAGCGTGACAAGCGTTCGGCCCGCATCCGGCTTTCAGAGAAAGGCAGGCAGCTTTGCACCGGCCTGCGACAGGCCGCCAAGGGCTACGAACGCGCCCTCAGCCATGGCGATCAGGACCGGCGGAATCTGGAGACCGCTTTCCAGACACTGCACCGCCTCGAACTCGTCTGGGGGAATGCCGCACGCTACGGCATCTGACGCTCCATCACTGCATGTTCCTCAAAGCGCAACCGAGCAAGGGCGATAACATGCAGGAAACCCAAGTGTTGCAACGAGCTTTGCGCGTCCGTCGGACGCGCGGCGCTGCAGGTGTGATCGATCACTGACAAGTGGCTTATGAAGATGCATGTAGCATTCGTACACCGCCGTGGGTTCGGCCAGTTCGCCGCCCTGGCAAGACATCTGGCTGAAGCGGGGAACGAGGTGACGCTCGTGACGGAGACCGTGGACCAGCGGATACCTTCCGTCCGGGTCGTACGGCATCGGGCGGAACCCGGTCCGCAACCGAATCCCCAGATAGCGCGCCATCTTGCCGTTCCCGACCATCATGTGCGGATCGGGCACAGGGTAGCGGAAACCTTCGAGGCGATGGACCGCCTTGGACAGACCCCCGACATCGTTCTCGGCCATATAGGCTGGGGCAGCATGATGTTCGTGAAGGATGTCCTGCCGCGCGTGCCGGCACTCGGCTATTGCGAGTTTTTCTATCGGTCGGATGGGGCGGATGTCGGCTTCGCGCCGGACGACCGCCCCGACCCGGAGACGCGCAAACGCTTGCGCCTCCGCAACATCGCGCAGCTGCTGTCGCTGGAGGCGATGGATGGCGGTATCAGCCCGACCAATTGGCAGAAGAGCCTCTATCCAGCCGATGCGCGGCAACGAATCGCCGTTTGCCATGAGGGAGTGGACACGCGCCGTTTCCGCCCCGACCCGGCGGCTTCGCTGAAGCTGCCGGACGGGCGCGTCCTCAAGGCCGGCGATCCCGTCGTCACTTTCGTGGCACGGGACCTCGAGCCCTACCGGGGCTTTCCCCAGGCGCTGGAGGCGGCGGCGAAGGTCGTCCGGCGGCATCCGGACGCGCTGTTCGTCTTCGTCGGCGGCGATGGGGTGAGTTACGGCGCGCCGCCCCCTGGCGGGGGATCGTGGAAGGATCATCTGCTTGCGTCTCTGGATGTCCCGCGCGAAAGGCTCATCTTCCCCGGCGTCGTGCCGCATTCCGTGCTGCGTCAGCTCTTTCAGATATCGGCGGCGCATCTCTACCTCACCTATCCATTCGTGCTTTCCTGGTCGGTGCTGGAGGCAATGGCCTGCGGCGCTCTTGTTATCGGTTCCGATACCGCGCCGGTTCAGGAAGTCATCCGCTCCGGCCGCAACGGTCTTCTCGTTCCGTTCTTCGATACGGATGCGCTCGCCGAGATGATCGTCGGGGCATTGAACCGCCCAGACAACTTTCGCGAACTGCGCGGCGCCGCGCGCAGAACGGTCGAGCAGAGGTTCCGGTTGGACGACTGCCTCGCACGTCAGTTGACGCTGATCGGCAACCTCACCGGTCGAAATGCTGCGCAAGCGAAAGAAACGCAGTTTGTCTGAATATTGCTTCAATTTTTGAAGTATAAATACCGGGTAAAACCCCAGGAATCTATTGTTGTGCACTGCGGAATCCACGGATATGGTTTTCTCCGTGAGGTTCTGGGGCAAGAATATTTCCAGGCCATCAATTTCATCTTCTGGATAAATCGATTTATTCTGGGGTCGCTGCGTGCAAGAGTTGATGTCTTCTAACGTGAGGCAGTCGCCGGCGAAGCGAAGGCTCGTTGTGGCGTCCGGTCTGGACCGGGAAAATTTCGAAGGGAGCGACATCGAGCATCTGGTGCATTTTCTCGATCCGGATGCAGCTTCGCGATCCCCCCTGCAGAACGCCTTTCCTCTGATCGCGCTTGCCTTCTCGGATGAGGGTGAGGCCGATCTGCGGGAGGCGCTTGCGTCGATCAATGCTCTTGGCACCATTCCCGAAATACCGCTCCAGCGGATCGACGTGGGCGGTAAGGCGGAGAGCCTTGCGCTCGTGCAGTCGCTGGTGGAGGGTGGAGTGGGCCGGCTCTCCCGCTTCACGTCGTCGGTAACCGCCGAGCTCGCCATTCTCCGGCGTGAGCGGGAAACGCTGCTCGAAAATTACCGCGCGCTGGAGGATGCCTTTCAGGCCCGCAACTGGGAGCCGGTCGCGGAGATATTTGCCCATGACCCTTATGCCGACCCGAAGGACGAGGGCATCGGGCAGCTCCTTGCGACCGGATGTGTCGAGCAGCTTCTTCCGGTCTCCAGTCTTGGCGTGGCCGGGATCGCGCTGCACCTTCATTCCGTGCCCAGGGACGGCGGCGAGCTGATCGTCATGCTGGGCTATGTCGAGAACGGCGAGGGCGTGGCCGAATGGACCGTCCCCTATGCACAGCTCGCGGCAAACTGGAATTTCCTCGCCCTGCCACGCGCTTGCGGCGGCGCGGCGAGAACGCTGCGGCTCAGAATCTCCACGACCGGCACGGAGACTGTAGGGCTTTCACTCGGCTATCCAATCGCGAGCGAGCGGTACACAGCCAGATCGGAAACCCCGCATCCTGATCTCGATCTCCGGCCCCTGGCGTTCCGCGTCTTTACGGGACTGCCCGGCGTCAAACCGACGCGCATGCCGAACATGATTGCTCCCACCGCCTTGCTCGAGGGCCATTTCATCGAGGACTATCGTCTGGCGGTCGAATTGCTGAGCCAGATCGTCGACGTATCGGTCACGCCGGTCGTTCCCGAGTTCCAGACCGTCCGCTTCCTCGAACACGAGAATGCGGTCGTTTGCCACCCGCTGCCGAGCGGAATCTCCGCCGGCACGATCGGCCGCGCCGTGGAACCCGGCACCATCTCCTTCTCCGCAAGCGCGATCATCGATCACCCGAAGGGCGCACCCGCGGCCGTGAGCTTCCTGCTCGCTCCGGCGAACTCCAATGCGCGCTCGGAAGTGGCGGAGCTCGCACGAAAGGGGGCTGCCAAGCCCTCGGCCTTCTTCAGCGGCTGGCGCGAGGTCACCGCCGAGCAGGCGGTCAACGTGAACTTTCAATTGGATAAACCCGTGCGTGAGCCGATGGACCTCATGATCCTCAGCCGTGCGGTGACGGATACGGTGGATTTCTCCTGGCTCAAGGTCTCCGGCTTCCGATTGGTAAAGCAGTCCGCAGGGGCGTCCAATGTCCGGAAATAGGGAAAACTCGGACCTGATCGTGGTGGCAATGCCGCTTTATGGCCATGCGGCCCTCGTCCTGGAGGCGATCGAGTCCGTGCTTGCTTCGAAGCTTGCCGGGTGCAGGGTGGCAGTCGTGGTGTCCGTCGATGGTGATCCGCGGCAGGAGACATTCGATCAATTGCTGCTCTATGCGGCGGCCCATCCTGCGGTTCA
This sequence comes from Sinorhizobium sp., assembly GCF_059070375.1. Lineage (NCBI taxonomy): Bacteria > Pseudomonadati > Pseudomonadota > Alphaproteobacteria > Hyphomicrobiales > Rhizobiaceae > Sinorhizobium > Sinorhizobium sp. The sequence goes on along the minus strand of NZ_JCACWC010000002.1, from coordinate 664,352 downwards.
TGTGCTTTTTGGGGCCAATGCCGGGCCGGGCGGGGCGCGCAATCGCGCGATCGACTACGTGCTCGCGAATCTGCCGGAAGCCGAGGCGGTCTATTTTCTCGACGCCGACAATCGCGTCTTGCCCGGGACCATCGAGACTCTCTACCGGCAACTGCGCGCCAGCGGTTGCGGCTGGATCTATACCAATATCGACACGTTCTCGGTGAGCTGGCGCGCTCACTACGGCAATCGCTACTCGCGGCTCCTGCACTGCGTCACGGACAATATTTGCGACACCGGCTCGATGATCTCGATCGACGTGTTCCGGGCGGGGGTCCGCTTCGACGACGACAGGCAAAACGGTTTCGAGGATTGGGAATTCTGGCTGTCCTGCATCGAGCAGGGCTTCGTGGGGGCGCCGTGCCACGACACGACCTTCGAATACCGGCTGAGGGCGGAAAGCCGCTTCAAGGAGGCGAATCGCGATCGCGCCGCCTCGGTGAGCTTCCTCAGAAAGCGTCACCGTGCGCTGTTCCAGCGGCCAATGCTGGTCGATTTCGAGCACGAGGAATGCCCGCGCTATCTTTTCGCACGGACGGAAGATGCCGCCATTTCGTTCTTCACGGATCCGACCAAAACGGCCAAGCGGCTTCGTCTTGACGATATCATTCCAGCCTTCTGGGCGAGCATCGGCGAGCCGGACAACGTTCACTTCCCGCCCTTCCTGATCGCCGGAAGCGGCGCCACCCTCGACCTGCTGCTGCGCTCACGGATGCTGCCGAACGTGCTCTCGCACCTGGAGCGCCTGAGCGAGAAGGCGAACGTGGTCTTCGTCCAGCTTGGCAACGATGCGGCGCAGCGCAAGATCGAGCCGGTATTCCTGGAGGCGGGCGCCCAGCACAACGCGCCGGCCGACCTCATCTTCCTGTCCACTTCGCTCGTGCGCGACGTCATTCACAACAAGGCGCTGGACTGGTTTGCCTCCATCGGCAACCAGCAGGTATGGCCGACATCGGCAATTCTGAAAGTCCGCTTCCCTTTCCCGAGAAGCCTGCCCCGACGCTCGCTCATCACGCCCCAGCAGGTGATGATCAACTGCGTCAACGCCATCGCGACCAGTCCGCTGCGGCGGACCGCCGGCAAACGCTGGACCTGGCGTCCGGCACGGCTCGTTCCCTATTCCGACCTCCACAAGGCGCTTCGCCATGAGATCGGTGGCTCGCCGGTGTTGCCGCTCGGTCATAGCGAGGGGGGCAGGAAGACCGCAGCCCTGCTTGTTCCGAATGCATCCTTCGGCGGCGCCGAGAAGGTCGTATATGCGGCCTCGCGCGAGCTGAAGGCCGCCGGCTACGAGACCCATCTCTTCGTGCTCGGCACATCCAGGATGGATGTGATCGACGAGTTCGATCAGAGCTTCGACTATATTCACTTCTGGGACCAGGGCATTCCCGCCTGGGGCGGCTCCGGCTCTTTCCTGGGGCAGGACTTCATCGCCGAGGGCCACGACGTCGATTGGGCCGCGCTCAAGGGTCAGCTTTCCGGCTTCGACCTCGTGATCAACAATCACGTCATGGCAGTGCATCCGCTTATCGCACGGTTGCGCTCGGAGGGGACGCGCACGGCCTGCTACCTTCACGTGGTCGACAATACCGGCTTCAAAAGGCCTGCCGGCCAGCCCTTCGCGGCGATAGCCCACGAGCATTGCTACGATGCCTTCCTGACCTGCTCCGAGCAACTCAAGATCTATCTGCACAGCTTCGGCGTTCCCTATGAAAAGATCTTCGCCGTCCCCAACGGCGCGAGCTTCTCCGTGCCGCCCAAGGTGCTCGCGGAGGTGCTGTCGGTCAGGCGCATCGAACGCAAGGACGATCGGCTTCGGGTCCTCTATATGGGCCGGCTCGATCAGCAGAAGGGGATCGACCGTCTCGCTGCGGCGTTCGCCGAATTGCGGGCTTCGCGCGTGCCCTTCGATGCCCGGGCGATCGGCGGGGAAATCCTCGCGGATGCCACCTTGTCGTGGACGGATCGCCTGAAGGACCTCGGCGTCGAGGTGCGCCCGCCGGTCTTCGCAAGCAAGGATCTGATCAAGGCACTCGGTTGGGCGGATGTCCTTCTGATGCCGTCGCGCTGGGAGGGCGCTCCCTTGATGATCGCCGAGGCGCAGCAGCTCGGCTGCGTGCCGATCGCGACGTCGGTCGGTGCCGTCGACGAACTCATAACCGACGGCGAGGACGGCATCCTCATCGAGGCCGCCGCCGATCCGCAGGTGGTCCGGGACATGGCAAAGGCCATCGAGGAGGTGGCCCACAACCGTCAGATGCTCGCGCCCCTCATGGAGGGGTGCCTGAGAACGGCGGCTCGGCGCTCATGGACGTCCTCCTTCTCCGAGTTCCTCGGCTGGTGCGACCGTTCCGTGAACAATTCGTCGCTTTCGCGCGCAACGGTTATCCGTGGGCGCGAAGCATCCAATCCCGGAGTTGCGGCCGTGGGCTGAGGCCCCGCCGGTTTCAAGAAGAAGGGTCGATTGCATGCGTCCACGGATCCTCGTGACGGGAATTCCTGGTCATTACACGCGCCTCGCCAACGGCGCCCAGGGATTGTCCGTCTCCTATTCGGAGCGACAGAAACAGCCCGAGACGAAGGAGGAGTTTCTCCAGGAGCTTCGCAATATCAGCAATACGGGAAATTACCTGATCGGCGAGGGGGCGCTGCGCGCGATTGCCCCGCATGCGAAGCAGGTCCCGTTCTGGCACCTTTATAATTGCAGCCAGAACGGCGTCGGACTCGACGAGTTCAACGCCAATTTCGACATCTGCGTCTTCACCTGCGCGAACCTTCTGCGCAAGGGCCTGTCTGCGGATGCCGAAGCGGAAGTGCTTGGCAAGCTCAAGATGCCGATCGTCATGCTCGGTATCGGCCTGCAGAACCGCCGAGACCTTGAAAACAGCCTGCCTGAAGGTACGAAGCGGCTTCTGGACGTTCTCAAGGAGCGTGAGCACTATTTCCTGACGCGCGGGTTCGAAACCGCCGGTTTCCTGAAGGACCAGGGCTTCTCCTATGTGCAGCCGACGGGCTGCCCTTCCATCTATCTGATGCCGCACAATATGCGCGCCTCGCTGAAGAAGCTGCCCAATGTACCGGTCGGCAAGGCGCGGACCATCTTCTCCGGCTATCTGGGTGCCAACCACGATTGCATCGTCGACGCCGCGGCGCTGGCGCCCGAGGGTTCGCGGCCCCAATACGTCATCCAGGACGAGTTCCTCCATTTCGACATGAACGTCGAAGCGAACGGCGACGGCCGGGTCTACGACTCCGCCTCCGGCACGATGCTCGGGGAACTGAGCTATCCGGGCACTGAAAGACTGAAAACGCCCTTCGACGTGCGGACCTTCTTCGATACGAACCAGTGGCGTGCCTGGGCGTCTTCCATGGATTTCAATTTCGGCCGGCGTTTTCACGGCTCGATCATCGCGATGCAGGCGGCCGTGCCGAGCCTGATGGTGGCGGTGGACGACCGGATGCGCGAAATGCTCGGCTACACGGGCCTGCCGGCGATCGACGCAGTCGAGGTCGACAAGGCGGAAAACCGGGCCGAATTCGTCGCCGACCACCTGGCCGGGCTCAATGCTTCCGAACTGGTCGACAGATATTCCGATCGCGAGCGCACGTTCCGCTCGGCTCTCCGGGAGATCGGGATCGGGCAATAAATCTACGCGAGCGTTTGCAGGCTCTAATCTCAGGTGTAATCGATGCGTATCTTGCTTACGGGAATCCCGTCCTATCTGCAGCGAACCGTCTCGGGCGTGTCCGGCGCGGAGGTTCGGCACAGGCCCTATTTCGACGAGGTCAGAACCAAGAAGGAACTGATCGATCAGGTCAAGAAGATCGCCAATACCGGCAACTATCTGATCGGCGAGGGCGCGGCCCATGCCCTGCGCGGGCATGACGTCACCTATTTGCCCTTCTGGCATCTCGTCAACAACAGGAATTCCGACGAGGCTTATGAAAGCCTCAACGAGGAATTCGACATCTGCGTCTTCGCTTCGGCCAACCTCCTGCGCCCGGGCTACTCGGCGGATCTCGAAGCGGAAGTGTTCGAGAAACTGAAGATGCCGGTGGTGATCATGGGGATTGGTATCCAGCGGCGGGAAGGGCTCAAGGAAAACCTGCCTGCCGGCACGCTCAAGTTCCTGGAAGTGCTGAGGAACAAAGAGAGCTTCTTCCTCACGCGCGGTTATTTCACGGCCGAGTTCCTGAGAGAGCAGGGGATGAAGTTCGTCAAGCCGACGGGTTGCCCCTCGCTCTTCTTCGCGCCGGCCGAGATGAAGCGTTCGCTCGCCGCGCTCGCCAATCCGGATCTCGCTTCCTCCCAGAAGATCGCCTTCGGAGGCTATCTCGGAAGCGTGGCCGATACGATCGTCGATGCCCACGCGCTGCTGAAACCGGAGAGCGTCGCGAGCTACGTCGTCCAGGACGAGGTGGTCGCCTACAATCTCTCCCTTCCCGTGGACGACGACTTGCCCGTTTACGACCGAGCAAGCGGGCGCATCACCGGCCAGACCGCCTACAAGCATTCGGAGAAATGGCAGCGCAAACACGAGCTTCTGGTGTTCTTCGACACCAATCAATGGCGAAGCTGGGTCTCCGCGCGCGATCTCTGCTTCGGGCGCCGTTTTCACGGCTGCATCATCGGCATGCAGGCGGGCGTACCGTCGCTCATGATCGCGGTCGACGATCGCATGCGGGAAATGCTGGAATTCATCGGCTTCCCCTACATGGAGGCGGCAGTCTGGAACCGGGAGCCGGACAGGAAGGCCTATCTTGCCAGCTTCCTTTCCAAGATCGATTCGCAGGCTGTCATCGACCGGTACTCGGCCTGTGAGACCAACTTCCGCAATGCTCTGGCGCATGTCGGGCTCTAGAGCAATTCCGGGGAAAGTGCGCAGCGGTTTGCGGCCCGGGACTTCAGCGAACCGAGGAGCAGCAGCATTGTTCCTCGGCGCCTTGCTGACGCTTTCCGCACCCGCGCATGCCGATGAAGCTTCGGCTGCTCGCATTGGCGTCAATCGGATGAATCTTGCCTGGCTGCCCCGGGGCGACCAGGAGAGAATACTGACCGACATCGCTGCCAGCGGCGCGACGGATGTCCGTCTTTCGCTTTCGCGTCCGGTGGACAAGAGCATAGAGGCGCTGGCAATCGCCCACCGCCTGGGTCTGCGCATCCTTCTCGAGATTCAGCTGGGAAACAAAAGCTACTATCCCCAGAGCCTCAGACCGAGAACGGGCCATGGCCGTATCTGGGACGTCTATCGACTGTCGGATTTGGATCTTGTTCGGTATCGCAGGGAATTGCGGCAAGCGCTTCAACGCATCGATGCCCTCGGCGTTCGTCTTGTAGCGATCGAGCCGGGAAATGAGATCAACTATGCCGGCTACAACGGCGATCTTGCCGTCTATCGAGAACCGGGCGCCCGATCGCCGCGCAGCATCGCCGAGCTACGGGAGCGGACAAGGTTTGAACGCGGCCTCGACAACTACGTCAAGGCGCTGGAGATCAGCCGATCGGAGCTGCGCAAAACCGTACACAGCCGCGACGCAGCCGTCATTTCCGCCGGTCTCTCGGATATGAGCGCCGCAGAAGCCGACAGGCGCGGAATGGAAAGGCTCGATCCCGGCGAATTCGTCGCGCTCCTTCGTCAACGCGGCATCGACAGTCTGGTCGATGCCTATGGCATCCACATCTACCCCGGAAGGAAAGCCGCGCCAGCTATTGCAGCGCGGGTCAGAAGCATTCTCGATTTCTGCCGGACCGCGGGAACCGGCAAGTCCTGCTGGGTCACGGAGTGGGGGATCGCAAACAAGGCGCGCTCCTGCCCGGTGGACGATCGATCGCGAGGGGAGGCGATCCATGTCATGCGCGCGACCTTCGGCGAACTGATCGAGGCAGGCCGGCTGACGGCTGCCTATTACTACGACTGGGACACCGAGCCTTCCTATAGCCTCTGGCGCTGCGGCAGGCTCAGTCCCGTCGGCGCCGCGGCGATCGGACCGGGCGACGGCGCAGGAGCGCAAGCAAGATGATGGCCTCGACCGGAGTGGGCGCATGAAGGGCATCATCCTTGCGGGCGGCCGGGGAACCAGGCTGTACCCGGTGACGATCTCGGTTTCGAAGCAACTGCTCCCTGTCCATGACAAGCCGATGATCTATTACCCGCTCGGCATGCTGATGCTGGCCGGTATTCGCGAGATACTGGTGATCACCATGCCCAGGGACCGGCCGCTGTTCGAGGAACTGCTGGGGGACGGCAGCCAGTTCGGCCTCGCGATCTCCTATGCCGAGCAGCCGGAGCCGAACGGACTCGCCGAAGCCTTCGTCATCGGCCGGGATTTCATCGGCAACAGCTCGGTGGCGCTTATCCTCGGAGACAATATTTTCTACGGCGCCGGCCTGCCCGAGCTTTGCGGCGATGCCGCGGCCCGGTCGAGCGGTGCCACGATCTTCGCCTATCGTGTGGATGATCCCGAGCGCTACGGCGTCGTCAGTTTCGATGGAGAGACCGGACGGGCCGTGACGATCGAGGAGAAACCGGAGCGGGCGAAATCCAGCTGGGCGGTGACCGGCCTTTATTTCTATGAAAACAGCGTACTTGACATCGCTTCTTCAATCAAACCTTCAGCACGGGGCGAACTGGAAATCACCGATGTGAACCGGGCCTATCTGGAGCGCGGCGACCTTCACGTCTGCCGCCTCGGGCGGGGCTATGCCTGGCTCGATACGGGCACGCACGACAGCCTGCACAATGCCGCTTCCTTCGTACGCACGATCGAGCACCGGCAGGGCGTCAAGATCATGTGCCCGGAAGAAATCGCCTTCGAGCTCGGCTACGTTTCGGCGGATCAGGTGCTCGAGCGTGCCGCCCTGCTCGGCAAAAACGACTATGCGATCTATCTCCGGCGACGGGTCAGGGAGCTCTCTGATGCTTGATGTAAGGCCCCTTGGCCTCGACGGGGTTCTGGAGATCGTCCCGCACAGGCTCGGCGACGAGCGGGGCTTCTTTTCGGAGACCTACAATGCGGAGACCCTCGCCGCCAACGGCGTCGCGGAGACCTTCGTACAGGACAACCATTCCTATTCCGCAGCTGCGGGCACGCTGCGCGGCCTGCACTATCAGCTCTCGCCCAAGGCGCAGGCAAAGCTCGTTCGCGTTGTTCGAGGCAGGGTGTTCGATGTCGTGGTCGACATTCGCAAAGGTTCGCCGACCTTCGCGAAATGGGTCGGTCTCGAACTCTCGGCCGAAAAATGGAACCAGATTCTGGTGCCTGTCGGCTTCGCCCACGGCCTCGTCACGCTCGAGCCGGAAACGGAAGTCCTCTACAAGGTGAGCGAGCATTACAGCGCCGAGCATGAGCGGTCGATCCGATACGACGATCCCGAGATCGGCATAGGCTGGCCTGCCGCTACCGACCATCTGCAACTGTCCGCGAAGGACAGGAACGCACCATTGCTCCACGAATCCATTGTTTTCGAGTTCACCGCATGAGGGGAGAAACCATGCGAGTTTTGGTAACGGGTGGCGCGGGTTTCATTGGATCGGCGGTTTGCCGGCATCTGATCCGAAGCGGGGCCGAGCGCGTCGTCAATGTCGATAAGCTGACCTATGCCGGCAGCCTTGCGTCGCTACGGGCGGTGGAAAGCGATCCGCACTATGCCTTCTACCGGGCCGATATCCGCGACGAACAGGTTCTGCTGCAGATCATGCGCCGGGAGCGGATCGATGCGATCATGCATCTTGCTGCCGAGAGCCATGTCGACCGTTCGATCGAGAGCCCCGACCCGTTTATGGAGACGAATGTCCTCGGCACGGTGCGATTGCTCAACGCCGCACTGGCCTACTGGTCGGGGCTCGGCACCGAGGAGCAAGAGCGCTTCCGGTTTCACCATGTCTCGACCGACGAAGTCTTCGGCGACCTTCCGTTCAACCGCGGGATTTTTTCCGAGGAGACGCGCTACGCACCTTCGTCCCCCTACGCGGCCTCGAAAGCGGCAGCTGATCATTTCGCACGTGCGTGGCACCACACCTACGGCCTTCCGGTGGTCGTTTCGAACTGCTCCAACAATTACGGCCCGTTCCATTTTCCCGAGAAGCTGATCCCCCTGACGATCATCAACGCCATCGAGGAGAAGCCGTTGCCGCTCTACGGCTCGGGAGCGAATGTGCGCGACTGGCTCCATGTCGACGATCATGCGACTGCGCTGGAACTGGTCGTCAGCCGGGGCAGGCCGGGGGAGAGCTACAATATCGGCGCCCGTGCCGAGCGCAACAATCTGTCGGTCATGGAATGCATCTGCGATCTGCTCGACGCCCGGTCGCCGCGAAAGGGCGGTAATAGCTATCGGGACCTCATCACCCTTGTTCCGGACCGGCCCGGTCACGACCGGCGCTATGCGATCGATCCCTCGAAGGCCGAGCGTGAGCTTGGCTGGAGGCCGAAGCGGAGCTTCGAGGGCGGACTGAGCGAGACTGTCGACTGGTTCCTCGCAAACAGGTGGTGGTGGGAGCCGATCCGGCGCGAGCGCTATTCCGGCGCCCGCATCGGCGAGCAGCATCGGAGCGTTGCGTGAGAATTGCCGTGACCGGCTGCGAGGGGCAGTTGGCCCTCAGCCTGGTGGAACGGTCTGGTCGTTGGCCGGGCGCGGAAGTCGTTACAATCGGGCGGCCGCATCTCGATCTCAAGGAGCCGGCAACGATCCTGCCGGCGATCGAGCGGTGCCGGCCGGACCTCGTCGTCTCCGCAGCAGCCTATACGGCCGTCGACCAGGCCGAAAGCGAACCGGAGGCGGCGTTCGCGACCAACGCGTTCGGGGCCGGCGCGGTCGCTGAGGCGGCCGCATGCCTCGAAGTGCCGATCATCCATATCTCGACGGACTATGTCTTCGACGGGAGCAAACAGGGGAGCTATGTGGAGGGCGACACACCGGCTCCGCTCAGCGTCTACGGCGCATCCAAGCTTGCCGGAGAAACCGCAGTTGCCGAGGCAACGCCCCGCCATCTCATCCTTCGCACGGGCTGGGTCTACAGCTCCTTCGGGAAGAACTTCGTCAAGACCATCCTGCGGCTCGCAGAGGAGCGCGAGGATATCGCGGTCGTTGCGGACCAACAGGGAAATCCGTCATCGGCGATCGACCTTGCGGATGCCATCCTCGATATTTCGGCGCGCCTGACGAAATCCGATCAGGACGCCGCCTTCGGCCTCTACCACCTCGCTGGCACGGGCGTCGTAAGCCGGGCCGATTTCGCGCGGCATGCTCTTTCGGCGAGCCGTGCCGAAGGCGGTCCCTGGGCGCATGTTCGGGACATCGCGACGGGGGCGTTTCCGACACCTGCAAGCCGCCCTCCCAACTCCTCGCTGTCAAGCGCCAAATTCACCGCGGCCTTCGGCCGGGCCATGCCTGCCTGGCAGGATTCCGTGGAGCGAACCGTAAGGCGGCTTGTCGGGAGCATTTCGAGTGAAACCCGTTAGGGCGGAGCGCGGACGGAAAGCCGCACGCACTTTCAGGCCGAAACGATTTACTGCCGGGCTGCCGCCTGTTGGGCGTCGGCACGCGCGGGCGGATCGGGCGCGGCCCATTCCGCTGCCGCGATGGCGGAGCCGAGCAGGAGGGCGGGCAGAGCGAGCGCCGCGAAAAACCGCAGCACGTGACGGCGACGCATGCGCTTCTTATCCCGATCGTAAACCATCGTCCGCCCCGCTTTGGATAGATTGGAAACAGTGCTCGCATGATAGAAGCAGAGAAGCCCCGCAAGGTCGAGTTCCCTGGGTAACACAACTTTGTGTCTGTAGCGTCACGTCCGACGGCCGGTCTCCCGGAAAGCACGATCGCGGCCGGCTCGATGAACCAAATGCGTTCTCATGAGTTCAATCTTCGATGCAATTGAACCAGGAGGACTACTCATGGACTGGAATCGTGTGGAAGGTAACTGGAAGCAGGTCAAAGGCAAGGTCAAGGAGCAGTGGGGCAAGCTCACCGACGACGATCTGGACCAGATCTCCGGCAGCCGCGAGCAGCTCGAAGGAAAGATCCAGGAGCGTTACGGAATCGAGAAGGACCGCGTAAGGCGCGACATAGACGATTGGTACGGCCGCCAGACGTGGAATTGGTGATCAGCAAACGCCGGTCGAGACCCGCCTTGACGGGTCTCGATCCGTGCCTAACGATTGTTCCCCTTGATGAAGGCGAAGATATTTGCCCGACATACGGATAGTCGATCTTGGCTTCCGCCGCCGGAGGTACGCGCCTATGCTCGCGATGGGAGTCCGAAGCCGGCAGATCGGCACTAACCTGCGTTTCGCCCAGGAGGCTCAGCCATGACCACCGACAATGAACGGGACAAGCGCATCCGCGCACGCGCCTATGAGCTGTGGGAAAATGACGGAAGACGTCACGGAGACCATGAGCGGTACTGGCACGAAGCCGCTCGGGAGATCGATGCGGAGGCTCAGTCGGATCCTGCCTCGGACCTGCAGCCCGGTGGAATGCAGCCCGACCGCGGACCGGCCGGGGGCGTCGGGAGCATCGGAAATGAAGGCCCCGATAAGGCCAAGGCTCCGCCCCGCGGCGCCGGCCCGCGGCGGGGCACGGCGAAGAAACTATAAAGAAGGCTTCGGTGCAGCTGGGGAAGGCCACGGGCCCCTGAGGCTGTCTGTCCCCGACGGCCCTGCAACGGCGGCGCCTGCGGCATAGCCAATCAGATCGAGTTCAGCTCTCCTTCGTAATTATTGTCCAGGCCTCGGCTCGTCGACCGTGCCATCACGGTCGATCTGCCGTGGCGTCTGACCCGGAGCGGAACAACGAGAACCGGGGTTGGTTACCAGTGATCGCACCCGCCAATGGGTCATGTCACCGCAAGCCGGATTGAACAAAAGCCTGCCGGTTTTGTTTGACCTTTGCAAAATGAAAGGAGATCGCAATGAAAGTGCCCCGTAAGGATAAGGCGCTCTCGCGCGACGAGGACTATCGCGACTATGAGGAGCGCGATCTTCGCGAAGGATGGCCCTACGCGGATGGTAGCGGCAGTACATCGAGCAGCCCCGAAAACAGAAGCTATGGCGCTACCGGCGCGAATTTCGATGAGGACCGCGGAAAGGGCTTCATCGTAGATGAGGCCGGCGCAGACGGTCTTGAGGAAAATTCCGCGGACAATGGTCGTCCTCTGCCGCCTGACCGCATCGACAGCGACGAACTGGAAGCGGTGATCACGGATTTGCTTAGCCAAATCGGTGAAGCCGAGCCCAACAGCATCGACGTGCGCGCCGACAAGGGCATCGTAACCCTGGAGGGTGCTGTCGAAACCTTGGCGATGGCGCGCCGGCTCGTGGCAGCGGTGGAGGCCGTGCCCGGGGTGCTGGAGGTTCGCAACAATCTTCAAACCCTTGGCGTCGATTCCCACATGCCTGACGGCGGCTAGCGACGACGCCTTTGCGGTAGCGGCGCCGCCGCCGGGACATCGATGGAGGGTCCAATGTCAGTGTTCGAGGTATTGGCCGAGCAGGAAGTGGCCGAAGAGCTCGGCGTCGCCGTGGTCATGTTGACCCGCAAGGATGGCCGTGGTCTCCCTCGCAAAGGGATAATGCTCACGCACGAACTCGTCGACGACGCGTTCGAAGGTGACCGTGAACGGGCGGTTGAAGCAGCAAGATCCGGCGTGATCGACCATGAGGCGATGCGCCGGATCGACAGTCCGGACAGGCTGGTTTATCACCCGCGAGACGCAGCCGATCCTGTGGAATGGACGCTTGCCGCGTTCAGCCGCGACGATTTGGGACTGTTCGAAGGACCGGTCCGTTCCGGTGGGGCCGGGGCGGGCGGCATCCAGGCTTAGAGTGCTTCAAGGCAAGTGTGTAGCGTCTTCCCGTCCGGAAGTGCGCACACACTTTCCTCATCCCGCTCCTACTCTGCACAGGCGGGGTTGCCAGGGAACAATCCTGTCAATCCGCAGTTGGCTACTCGAAGGGACGTTCGAATGGAGAACATCCGATGAAGGGTATCCTTATCAAGAGTGCGCTCGCTTTGAGCCTCGGGGTTGCGTCCACCCAGGTCTTTGCACAGACGGAACAGCCGGCACAGGGGCAATCCACCGATTGCCCGGCCGGGACGGAATGTCCGCAGGGCGGCGCGCAACAGGATCAGCAGCCTGACGCTCAAGGGGGTGCGACACAGCAGGACGGGCAGACGGGCCAGGACCAGCAACAGCCGGCAGATCAGAAACAGCCCGCCGATCAGCAGCAACCGGCCGACCAGGGCCAGCAGCAGGATCAGCAAGATCAACAGAAGCAGCCTGACCAGCAGCAGCAGGACCAGCAGGGGGAAACAGGCACGCAGCAGGATCAAGGCGGCTCGCAAAGCGGGGAGACGGGGACCGACACGCAGACCGAGCAGCAGGACTCCGAGCAGCAGCCCGCGCAGGGCGAAACCAAGGAACCCGCTCAAGGCCAGTCCCAGTCGACCGAGCAGGGTGAGTCCTCCGGCTCTTCCGGAGATGTCGACGTGACGGTAGAGCAGAAAACCGAAATCACGCAGATCATCAAGGAAGAGAACGTCGAGCCGATCGACGTCGACTTCGACGTATCCGTCGGAGTGGCAGTACCGGAAACCGTCAAGGTCAGGCTGAAGCCGCTTCCGACCCGCATCGTGAAGATCGTGCCGAGATATGAAGGTTACCTGTTCTTCATCCTCGCCGACGGTCGGATCGTCATCGTCGAACCCTCGTCGCTGGAGATCGTGGTGATCCTCGCCTGACGGCTTGCCTGATGAAGCTGCCCGTCTGATTTTCAGGCGGGCCATTCTCCTCGACCCACGGTCGTGCGCCGTGGGGTTTCGATCCTTTCCGGCGCCTCAAACCTCGGGGTTCGAATTGTGCCGGCGCCAGATATCCAGGAGCAGCAGCGTCACCGTGAAGGCTACCGGGCCGATCACCAGCCCAGCCGACCCGAATACGATTATGCCTCCGATCATGCTCATGAAGGCCGTCAGCGTGTGGAGCTTCAGGCGATCTCCCACGAAGATGGGGTAGAGAAGATTGTCGATGGTCGCGACCACTCCGGCGCCCCAGGCGACGAGTATAAGCGCCTTTCCCCACTCGCCGCCCAAGGCCAGCGACAGCGCGGCCGGAAGCCAGACGATGAAGGCGCCGAGCACCGGCACGACGGCGAGCAAACCCATGGCGAGGCCCCAGACTACGGGCGCCGGCAGACCGAGCAACCAGAACATCAGGCCGCCCATCGCGCCCTGTACGGCAGCAACGGCCACCGTGCCGAAGACGACGGCCTGCACCGTTTCGTTTACCCGCGTGAACAGCCGGTTCATCTCCTGCGAGCTGAGAGGGGAATATTCCTTCAGCGCGCCCAGCGCCTGCTGGCCGTCACGCAGGAAATAGAACAGAAAATAGAATGTCAGGATGGCGTCGACGATCTGGGCAACGGACCCACGCACGAATGAGGCGCTGAAGTTGGTAAGCCAACTGGTCGCGCTGCCTGCGATCCCGGCCAGATCGAGCTGCGTTTCGACCCAGACGACGACCGGTGCAAGGCGTGGATGGTTGGCGAGCGCATCGCTCCATTTACCCGACCTCACCGCTTCCTCGACGATCTGTGCCCCCTTGGCAGCCTCGTTTACCAACCGTTCCGCCATGAAGGTGAGCGGAACAGCCACGACGAAGACGGCGATCGCCACGGTCGCCCCGGCGGCGGCTTCCGGGTAGCGGAAGCGTTTTTCGATCCGACGATGCAGCGGCCGGAACATCACGGTGAGCACGAGCGCCCATGTGAGTGCGGGCAGGAAGGGGACGGCTAGGAAGTAGCAGACGACCAATCCCACGGCGAGCGCGACAAGGATTGCCAATGTCCGCGACCGCCGCGGCGTCAGTAGGCGTTCTGGAGCATCCTTTTCCTCAGCTACGGAAACACTCTTCGCCATCGCGTTTTCTTCGCTCGTTTGCGGGCAGTTCGGGTCCAGTCGGACAGACTTGTCAAAAGATAACGCATCTCACCGAAAGACGTTGCGACAGCCAGATGCAAACGGGCGCACCATGCGAGGAATTGTCCCGATCGTTCCCGTTGGTCCTGGCTGGTGGGAGCCACTACACGACACTTTGAACATGGTTTGGTGGCGCAACCGGCTTGGATGCTGGAGAGTTCGTGCGGGCGAGAAGGTGAGGACCCTGGGGCATGGCGGTGGCGCATGGGCGCCGGCGCGGTTTGGTTCGGTAGAACACAGGACGATAGATATGTCTTTCAGGCCGCTTTTCGGTAGTGGGCGAATTCGGACTGCCGGAGAGCAGCCGGCGCAGCCCACGACAGCTTGCTGGGCCGGTTCCTCGGTCGTTTTCGATCGTCGGCGGTGGGCGTGTCAGGAAGCCGAACTTCGCTGGACGGCGCCGCATCACGTACTCGTCCTGACGGAGGAAGGCGCCACATCGCAGACCTCCATCCGATCCGATGGAAAGATGGTTTATGAGGGGCGGGACCGATCTGGTGCGATAACGTTCGTGCCCGCGGGGGTGGAACGCCTCGGTGCCTATCGGGACGTCGACCTTACCTATTCCGCCCTGTGGATCAAACCCCGGTCTATCTCTCCCGCCAGTGATCACCTGCAGGATTTGCCGGTCCTGATAAACAAGAGCGACAATGTGATCAGCGCGCTGTTGCAATCGTTGAGCAGCGAGATATCCAGCGGCCATATCCCCGACTCGGCCTATATGGAACATCTGATTGCGCTCGTCACTTTGCGGATACGTGGCTTCGATGACGAGCCCGTACCGGTTCCCCGCCATGGCTCCCTCGGCAGCCGCGTCGTCAAACGGGTCCGTGACTATATAGACGCACACTTGGACGGCGACATTTCCCTCGGCGATTTGGCCGATGTCGCCGGTGTTGCCCCGGATTCTTTTGCGCGTCGCTTCAAAGTCACGACCGGCTTCGCGCCTTACGCCTATGTGCTCGAGGAACGCATCCGGCGCTCGGAAGTGCTCCTGTGCGAGACCGACACGACGCTGAGCGCGATCGCTTTGAGCTGCGGTTTCTCGAGCCAGAGCCACTTCACCACGACATTCAAGCGCCTGCGAGGTGTCACCCCTCACGCCTATCGGTCGAAAGTTGTTCCGGAATCCTGATAACCCCGCCGATTTCCTGAAAGAAATGGCAGGCGCGGGAGGCCATGTTGTCTCCTGTCGATGCGCGCCGCTCGGCGCGTTCCAGGCGGCGGGAATCCACCTCGCAGTCGAATCCGGAGATGACTCATGGACGAAACGCAAAAGGACAATGGACCGACGCGAAGGGCGGTGCTCGAGGGCGGTGCAGCCACGACCCTGCTCCTCATCGCCGGCCTGCCCGTCGGGCGCGCCGCTGCAACCGGTGCTGCTGGCGCACCGTCAGCAGGCCCGGCGTCCACGCTGCCGGTGCTGCTCAACATCAATTCCAATGACGTCGCGGTGGAAGTGGATCCGCGGACCACGCTGCTCGACACCCTGCGCAACCATCTCGGTCTCACCGGTTCGAAAAAGGGTTGCGACCATGGTCAATGCGGAGCCTGCACCGTTCTTGTGAACGGACGCCGGATCAATGCCTGTCTGACGCTCGCCGCGATGCATGAGGGCGATGAGATCACCACGATCGAGGGGCTTGCAGGTGAGGACGAACTTCACCCGATGCAAGCGGCATTCATCGAACACGATGGTTTTCAGTGCGGCTATTGCACACCCGGACAGATATGCTCCGCAGTCGGAATGCTGCGGGAGGTCGGCGAAGGTTGGCCGAGCCACGCAACCGCCGATGTTGCGGCCGCCTCCCACAATCTCACCGATGCCGAAATCCGCGAGCGCATGAGCGGCAATCTCTGCCGTTGCGCCGCTTACCCCAACATCGTAGCCGCCATTCGCGATGCGGCAGGGAGGTCATGAAGCATGCAGCCCTTCTCCTATCAGCGGGCCGACACAGTGGAGACGGCCGTTGCGGCTGTGGCGCGTCGGCCGGCGGCACGTTTCATCGCCGGCGGCACCAATCTCCTGGATCTGATGAAACTGGGTATCGAGCGCCCGGATCATCTCGTCGACATCGGCCGTTTGGGACTCGACCGTATCGAGCCGACCGAGGAGGGCGGATTGCATATCGGCGCTCAGGTCCGCAACAGCGATCTCGCCGCCGATCCGATCGTCAGGTCACGCTACTCGGTTCTGTCTCAGGCGCTGCTGGCGGGCGCCTCCGGCCAGATACGAAACAAGGCTTCGACAGCCGGCAACCTTCTCCAGCGTACTAGATGCCCCTATTTTTACGACCGCAACATGCCTTGCAACAAACGAGAACCGGGCGCCGGTTGCGCCGCACTGAAGGGCTTCAACCGGATGCATGCGGTCATCGGAACGAGCCAGGCGTGCATTGCCGTGCATCCCTCAGACATGGCGGTCGCCATGGCGGTGCTCGACGCTGCAGTCGAAACCGTCTCACCGGGAGGTGAAACGCGTTCGATCCCGATCGGAGATCTCTACCGGCTGCCTGGCACGACGCCGCACCAGGAGACCGTGCTTGCCCACGGCGAAATGATCACCGGCGTCACACTGCCGCCACCACCGGCGGGCCGGCAGGCGTATCGCAAGGTGCGCGACCGCGCCTCCTACGCGTTCGCCCTCGTTTCCGTTGCAGCGATCATCGAGGTTTCCGGCAATCGGGTGCGAACCGCTCGTGTCGCCTTGGGCGGCGTTGCGCCGAAACCCTGGCGGGCCCTGGAAACCGAGAGCAGGCTCGCGGATGCGGCACTATCGGACCATGTGCTGACGGACGCCGCGGAGGCCGCCCTGGCGGGAGCCGCCGGATATGGCGGCAACGACTTCAAGATTCCCTTGGGCAAGCGGACGGTGCGTTACACGCTCGCTTCCCTGGCCGAACAAGCATGATCCGAGCAAACTGGTGGACACTATGACGGATAAGGCGCAGCGAAATACCACAAGCGGTGGCGGCAGCCTCATAGGCAAACCCATCGACCGCGTCGATGGACCGGTCAAGGTTACCGGCACCGCCACCTATGCCTACGAAGTTGCGGAGGGCCCGCTTCCGGCTTTCGGTTTTGTGCTGGGTGCGGGCATCGCCAAAGGCCGCATTCTGGAAATCGAAACCGGCCAGGCCGAACGAACGCCGGGCGTCCTTCACGTGATGACGCATCTGAATGCACCGCCGCAACCGCAATTTGGTCCAGCCGTCACGCCGGCCGTGCGCGATGTTTTCACCCGTGCGCGACCCGTGCTCCGCGACGACCGCATTCGCCACTATGACGAGCCCATCGCTCTTGTGGTCGGCGAGACCTTCGAGGCGGCACGCGCCGCTGCGGCCCTCATCAAGGTGCGCTACGACGAAGCAGCCGGCGACTTCGGCCTCGAAGAGCGCCGCGGAGCGGCCTACGCACCGCAGCGGACCAATGCAGGCTTTGATACGGATAGTGCAGTGGGCGATTTCGATGCGGCCTTTGCCGAGGCGGCGGTGCGGATCGACATGACCTACCGTACGCCCTATCAGCACCACAATCCGATGGAGCCCCATGCGACGTTGGCGATCTGGCAGGGCGACGACGTGACGATCCATACCTCGGCCCAGACCCTCTCGAACTTTCGTGCCGGTCTCGCCGCGACCCTCGGCATTCCTCTCGAGCGCGTGCGCGTGATCAGCCGTTACATCGGTGGTGGTTTCGGCTCCAAACTCATCGTCCACGCCGATTTGGTGCTCGCGGCTCTGGCCGCGCGCACTCTCGGAAGACCCGTCAAGGTCGCCCTGACGCGCCAGCAGATGTTCGCCAATGCCGGGCACCGTGCGGAAATGCTTCAGACCGTTCGATTGGGCGCGAGCTCCGACGGAAAACTGCTTGCTCTCGGACACGATGTCTGGTCGGCAACCTCTCGCGTCGAAGAATTCTGCGAGCAGACGGCGGTCTTCGCCCGTTCGCTCTATGCCGCGCCCAGTCGCCTGACCCGGCACCGGCTCGTTCCAGTCGACCTCAACAGAGGCGAGTGGATGCGATCTCCCGGCGAGGCGCCAGGCATGCTCGCGCTGGAATGCGCCATGGACGAGTTGGCCGAGCGGCTGGGTCTTGACCCGATCGAGCTCAGGATCCGCAACGAGCCCGATCTCGATCCCGAGCGCGGGGTGCCGTTTTCCACGCGTAACCTCGTGGCATGCATGCAGGAGGGCGCGCGGCGCTTCAGTTGGGAGCGGCGCAGGTCGGAACCGGGCAGCCTGCGCGAAGGCCGGAAGTTGGTTGGCCTCGGCATGGCGGCTGCGATCCGGCCGAACTACATCGGAGCGGCGGCGGCTTCGGTTCGGATCGATGCGGAGGGACGAGTGACCGCTCGCCTCGACATGACCGATATCGGTACGGGGACCTACACCATCCTGACGCAGATAGCCGTCGATACCCTCGGCGTTCCGATTGCGGCAGTCACGATCGAGCTTGGAGATAGCCGCTTTCCCTTGACCGCAGGCTCCGGCGGTTCCTGGGGAGCGGCAAGTGCCGGGACGGCCCTCTTGCGTGCGTGCGAGGCGCTGAAACGCAAGATCGTGGCCGCGCTGCGCGCGCAAAATGGTGCACCCGACCAGAATTCCGGGACTGACGACGTCTCGATGGTCGCAGGAACGGTCCGCTTCGGCGAACGGACGGAAGCATTGCCGGAATTTATGCGGCGCGTCGCACCCGAAGGGCTCGACGCCACGGGCTCGGTCGAGGCCGGTGCGAGCACCGAGAGCTACCGCGCATTCTCGCAGCATTCGTATGGCGCGCATTTCGCCGAGGTGAGCGTCGATTGCGACACGGGAGAGGTTCGTGCGAGGCGCTTGCTCGCCGTGATCGGCGCAGGCCGTATTCTCAATGCCAAGACGGCGCGTTCACAGATACTCGGAGGTATGATCTGGGGTCTCGGCGCAGCCTTGATGGAGGAATCCGTCCTTGACCGCCGCTACGGATGTTTCGTCAATCATGACCTTGCCGAGTACCACGTTCCGGTCAACAGCGACGTTCCCGACCTCGATGTCGTGTTCATGGAGGAGAGCGATGACAAGGCCAACCCTTTCGGCGCAAAGGGCCTCGGAGAGCTCGGCGTTTGCGGTGCCGGCGCGGCGATCGCCAATGCGGTCTATAACGCCACCGGAGTAAGGGTTCGCGAGTTCCCGCTGACCCTGGACAAGGTCCTGCCGGGCCTGGCGACGGTTGCGCTTTGAATTCCGGCGAAAGCGAGCTGTGGGACCCTCAGGTCGGTGTCGAGCCCATCACCAGACCTTCGATGTCGTGCTTCTGCGTGACGGGGATCAGTTCCTCGACGACACTGCAGACGAGGTGCTGCTTCACCAGAACGGGCAGGGCATCAAAGTAATCCTGCGTCACCATCATGTCGTGCAGTTCGGCGTGGCCGGCGCCGGGCGCGTCGACGCCGAGGACCATGACCGGACGGGCGATCGGCGAAGCATGTTCCGTACCCCGATGGATGGTGAGCGCGGAGCGGCACGAAACGTCTCCCAGCTTCGGATATTTGCGCGTCGCGAGCTCCTGAAACTCAGGCCACCTCTCCTTGGGCGGGAACATTTCATGCTTCCACTCCCTGCCGTCGAGCCACTGGGTGCCGGGCGCGATCTCGAACGGACCCATGTCCTCCGTCACGTCCACGCCGGTGAGATTGAAGGCAAGCGAGGTGATGCGGCGCTCGACATAGGTTTCGGGCGGCGAGGGGAAGTCGCGGTGCCAGGGCTGGTACTTCGCCCCCTGGAACGGCACGTCGAAACCGATCTCGACGATCTGATAGTCGGGACCGAGCACCGCCTCGCACATGCCGGCCACCCACGGATGGGTGACGAGGTCGACGAAGCCAGAAAAATCCTGCGGATGGATCTCGACGTACCAGCGGCGCGGGCCACGGCCGACGGCGCCACCCGGCCGCTGAATGGCCGACCAGAAGGCCGTCATCATGTCCTCACGCATCGTTTCGGCCCATTCGCGTGAGAAGGCACTCTTCAGTCCGGTAATGCCCTCCCGTTGCAAGGCTTCGACGGACGCGCTGAAATCGTAGCCCGACCGGTTTTCATGTGTTGCTGTCGTAGTCATCACATCTCCTCTTGCTTCGCATTGTCGCGGGCTTCACCATGGCCGCATCTCAGATGCGTTCCTCGCCTGTTCGGCGTGACATCAATCGCGCCTGAAGAACGACGACGATCAGCAGGAAGCCGCCGCGGATGACGGATTGCCAATAGGCCGAAAGGGAAATCCACCCGAGACCGTTCTCGAAATTCAGGATATTGAACACCATTGCGAGCAGAAGGGCGCCCGCAAGCGTCGCCCCGACAGAGCCCGAACCGCCTGTCAGAAGCGTACCTCCGACGACTACGGAGGCGATCGCGAAGAGTTCCCAGCCGACTCCCTCGGTCGGTTGGCCGGCACCGAACTGCGAGGCGAGGATGACGCCTGCGAGCCCCGCCAGCGCGCCGGAGCCGACATAGACGGCGGCGAGCGTCCGCCTCACCTTCAGGCCCATCAATGCGGCCGTCGCTTCGCCGTCGCCGATCGCCAGCACATGGCGGCCGACGGGCAGGCGTTCGAGCACCAGCCAGCCAGCAACATAGACGAGAAGGGCGATCCAGGCGGGAATCGGAAAGCCAAGGAAGTCGTCCTGACCTATCGCCGTGAAGCCGCTGTCGTAGGAAACGGAGACGGACTGGTTTCCCGCAAGCAGCAAGCCGGTGCCGTAGGCCGCCAGCATTGTCGCGAGCGTCGCGATAAAAGGCTGGATGCGCATGACGGTCACGGTGAAACCGTTCAATGCTCCGACGGCAAGACCCGCCGCGATGCCGCCGAAGAGACCTGCGGCCCAATGATAGGGCGACAGAAGCGCGGCGACGACGCTCGCCATGGCTGCGGTACCGCCGACGGAGAGATCGATGCCCCCCGTCATGATGACGAAGGCCATGCCCAGCGCGATCAGCGCGAACATGGAGTTGTAACGCAGGAAGCTCAGGATGTTGTATTGCGACAGGAAGTTTTCGTAGCGCAGCGCTCCGAACAGGATGAGGCCGAACAGCGCCAGGATGACGCCTAGGCGGGCCATATCGCCGGGGGACTTGAGGGCAAGAGCCTTGAGGAGTGAGTTCATCGGCATTCTCCCTCACGACTTTCCGGCGCGCTGCTGGATGAACACCGCAAGTAAGATCAGTGCAGCCTTGACGATCAAGGCGGCCGCGTCCGGCACGCCATTGGCCAGCAGGGTGTAGCGCACCAGCTGGATGACCAGTGCGCCGATCACGGTGCCCACGATGTTTGCCCGCCCGCCGGTCAGAAGCGTGCCGCCGACGGCGACTGCGGCGATCGCGTCGAGCTCCATGCCGAGGCCGACGAGGTTCGCGTCGCTTGCGGAATTGCGCGCGACGACGATGAGGCCCGCCACCCCGGCAAGCGCGCCGCTGATCGTGTAGACAAGCAGTTTGACGCGGTGGACGGGTATGCCGGTGAGGCGTGCGGCCTTCTCGTTGCCTCCGACCGCGATGACCTGCCGCCCGAACACCGTGTAGCGGATTGCCGCCCAGGCGATCGCCGCGATCGCAATCATCAGGATCACCTGGGCGGGAATGCCGGCGATACGCCCCAGGGCGATGAATTGGAAACCTTCGTTCCGGAAGACCTGCAGGTTGCCGTTGGTCATTACCTGGGCGATGCCGCGGCCTGCGATGAACAGCACGAGGGTCGCGATGATCGGCTGGATGGCGAAACGGGTCACGAGGAGGCCGTTGAAAAGACCGAGCAGCCCCGTCGCGACGACCGGCAGAACGAAGGCCAGCGCCACGGCCACGGGCATGGAGGAAATCGGAAACAGCGTCCCCATGAAGATCATCGGCGCAAGCGCACCGCCGATCGCCATCAGGGAGCCAACCGAAAGATCGATGCCGCCGGTGGCTATCACGAGCGTCATTCCGATGGCGACGATCACGATCGTGGCGACCTGGGTGAGATTGACGTTGAGCGTCTGCAGCGACAGGAAGTTCGGAGTGAAAACGACGTTGAACAGGATCAGGGCCAGGAAGGCGGCGACGGTGCCGTAACGCCCGGCGAGCCTAAAGAAACGTTTGCCGGAGGGGACGGTGCCTGCGGTCGCCTGTGTCTCGATCGTCGTCATGCTACTCCACCTGATGTGCCATGGCGGCAAAGAGCGCAGCCTCGCTCAATTCCTTGCGCCGCAGCACGGCGACCGAGGTTCCGTCGCTAAGCACGGTTACCCGGTCGGCCGCCGCGAGCAATTCCTCGAGTTCGGACGAAATCATCAGCACGCCGAGGCCCTCGTCGGCGAGCCGGCGCAGGAGGCGGAGGATTTCCGATTTGGCGCCGATATCGATGCCGCGGGTCGGCTCGTCGACGATCAGGAGCTTGGGATCGGTACAGAGCCACCGGCCGAGCAGGACTTTCTGCTGATTGCCGCCGGAAAGTTCCTTGATAGGTTGGTCCGGCGAGGTGCATTTGATGCCCAGCGCCGCGATGTAGCGAACGACGATTTCATCCTGGCGCGTGCGATCGACGATACCGGCGCGGGCGAGCTTCGGCAGAAGCGCGAGCGTCATGTTTTCGCGAATACTCATATCGGGAATGATGCCGTCGACCTTCCGGTCCTCGGCGACGAGCCCGATGCCGTCGGCAATTGCGTCCGCGGGCTGGCGATAGGAGCGGGCTTCGCCATCGTAGCGAATTTCGCCGCGCTGCAGCCGCTCGGCGCCGAAAATCAGGTTGGCCGTTTCGGTTCGGCCGGAGCCGAGCAAGCCGGCAAGCCCGGAGATCTCGCCTTCGCGCACCGTGAGGCTCACATCCCGCACGCGGACGCCGGCGCCCGCATTCCGGACCGATAGCCGCACCGGTCGCTGTGCGCCCTCGTCGGCGTCCTTGGCGATCGCTTCGAAGGCCGCGAGTTCTTTGCCCAGCATATGGCGCACCAGTGCGAGCTTCGGCATGTCCGCCATTGCGGCCGTCGCCACGGTCTTGCCGTCACGCATGATGGTGACCCTGTCGCAGATCCGGTAGAGCTCGTCGAGACGATGGCCGATGAAGACGACCGAGACGCCGCCGCGTTTGAGCGTCCTTATGGTGTCGAAAAGGATGCCGACTTCCCGCTCGTCGAGGGAAGAGGTCGGTTCGTCCATGATGACGAGCCGTGCCTTCTGTGTCACGGCGCGCGCGATGGCAACCATCTGCCGGGTAGCGGCGCTGAAGCCGGCGACAGGTTGATCGACGTCGATCTCCAGATTGAAGGTCCGCAGCACGTCGGCGGCGCCTTGTCGCATCGCGGCCCGGTCGATCATGCCGAAGCGGCGGGGTTCGCGCGACAGATAGATGTTTTCGGCGACGGAGCGCTGCGGGGCGAGGTTGATCTCCTGGTAGATCGTCGCAATGCCTCGGGCCTGGCTCTCCGCCGGCATGCTGAAGGATACGTCCTCTCCCGCAAAGACGACCGCACCCTCGTCGCGGCGGTACGCGCCGGTCAATATCTTGATGAGCGTCGACTTGCCCGCGCCGTTCTGCCCGACGAGTGCCATGACCTCGGCTTCGCCGACTTCGAGAGAAGCCGCACGAAGCGCCGGAATGCCGTTGAACGACTTGCAGATGCCCTGCATGGACAGAAGCATAAGTCCTCCCGATGCCGATCTGTCTATATCGCGGCCGATTTCGCAGCGATTGCGGACTTCGCCAGCCGGCCGGAGCGATCCGGCCGGCCGGCGAAGGATGTCAGTAGGCGTTGGCGAGTTCGGCAGCCGCGTTTGACGCGTCGTAGAACTTGTCCTCGTTTATGACCGTGGGGTCGATCTTCTCGCCCTTGGCATAGCGCAGCATCGTCTCGAAGGCCTTGGGCCCGAAGCGCGGATTGCACTCGACCACCGCGGCGATCTTTCCATCGATGACCGCCTGCACCGCTTCCTTGCCGCCGTCGATCGACAAGACCAGCACGTCCTTGCCCGGGACCTTGCCCGCCGCCTCTATTGCGGCAATGGCACCGATCGCCATCTCGTCGTTATGGGCATAGACGATGTCGGCATCCGGATGCGCCTGCAACAGGGCTTCGGCGACCTGCCGGCCCTTGTCGCGTGCGAAATCGCCCGACTGCGATGCGACGATCTCGAAGCCGCCTGCCGCCTTGATCGTCTCGTCGAAACCTTTCTTCCGGTCGTTGGCCGGCGACGAGCCGGTCGTACCCTCGAGCTCGATGATCTTCGATTTGCCGTTGGCATTCTTGACGAGCCACTCGGCGATGCGCCTGCCCTCTTCGATGAAATCCGAGCCGATGAAGGTCACGTAGTCCTCGCCGGCCTTGGCAAGCGACGGATCGACGCTGCGGTCGAGCAGGATGACGGGAATGCCGGCCTTCTTGGCGGCCATGACGGCGGGGATCAACGGCTTCTCTTCGCGCGGCGCCAGGAAGATCAGGTCCACGCCTTGGGCGATCATCGAGTTGACGTCGGCCACCTGCTTGGCCGCGGACCCGGCGGCGTCCGTGTAGACGAGCTGATGGCCGAGCTTCTCGGCCTCGGCTTTCATGCTGTTTGTCTGGGCAATACGCCAGGGATTGTTGGATTCCGTTTGCGCGAAACCGACCTTATAGGTCTCCTTCTGCGCCAGTTTGGGCAGTTCCGCGAAAGCGACGGTGCCGGCGACGGCGATTGCGCCGGCCGCCGTGGCCGCAAGCATGAACGCGCGACGTGAAATCCTGTTCATCGTGTTCTCTCCTCCCGGTTTGCCGGTACTCCTCTACCGGCTGCGAGCAACTTTATGCTTCACACGGGAAAACCTTGCGCTAATATTATTAGCAGTCAAGGCTAAAGTTATTAGCACGTGCACAAATTGAATGCGGCGTTGCAGCGCCGGACTGGGGAACGAAATGGCAAAGGGCAATGGGGGCGGTGCGTCGACTAAGGAAGCGGGCGGCGGCCGGCCGACCATGACCGACGTGGCGCGTATCGCCGGCGTCTCGCAATCGAGCGTTTCCCTCGTTCTGAATGAAATGTCCGGAGCCCGCATCTCGGCCGAAACAAGGGCGCGCGTGCGGGAAGCGGCGCGAAAGATCGGGTACAGGCTGCCGAATACCCGGCAGGATCTCGCCCGCGCTCCCGCGATCGAAAAGGATACGATAGCCTTCATAGTAGACGAGATATCGACCAGTCCGCACCCGGTGGTCAGCCTCGACGGAATTCGCGACTACGCCTTCGAACAGGGCCTGCTCGTTTCCGCGCACGCGACCCGTTCCAACCCCGACCTTGAGAGCGCCGTGCTGCGCGCTGTATTGCGCGATCCGGCAATCGCTGGAGTGATTTATGCGACGATCTTCACACGAAAGGTGAGCGTTCCGCGCGAACTGGCGAACATTCCGACCATTCTGCTGAACTGCTATGCCGAGCCGCGCCAGCACCTGGCGATCGTACCCGGAGAGGTCGCCGGAGGCTTCGCGGCGACGGCGCATCTGACTTCTCTCGGACACCAGCGTATCGGCTTCATCAACGGCGAACCGTGGATGGATGCCGCAATCGATCGGCTCAAAGGCTACAAGCAGGCGCTGGCCACCGCCGATATCGCCTATGACGAATCCCTGGTGCGCAATGGCGACTGGCTGCCCTTGCGCGGCTACGAGGCTGCACTCGAGCTGCTTGCCATCGACAATCCGCCGACCGCGATCTTCTGCGGCAACGACCTGATGGCGATCGGGGCGCTCGAAGCAGCTTCGGAGCGCGGGCTTCGCGTGCCGCAGGACCTGTCGGTAATGGGTTACGACGACCAGGAACTCGCCCGCTACACGCATCCGCCGCTTTCGACGCTGGTGCTGCCGAACTATGAAATGGGTCAGAAGGCGGCGGAAATGCTGATCGACATGGCGATACACGGAAAGAACCCGCGCCCGATGACGATCAAGGTGGATGGCCCTCTGGTAGAACGGGGAACGACGGCAGCCATCCCCGAGAGGATGACTGGACGTGCTCTTGCCTTGCGCGAGGGGTGAGCGGCGTCGGACCGGAATGCCCGACGCAGGTGGGACGCGACGGCTTCAAGTCTTGCGGCTGCGCGGTTGCAGACGGAAAACCGCTTCCTTGAACTGCTCTATTTCAGGAAATCGGCGCGGTGCGGCGTGAAGCTGTCGATCAGCCGGCCGGCCTCCAGCGCCTTTACGCCATGGACCACGCCCGACGGAGCAATGAAACTGTCGCCGGTCGAAAGAACCTGCGTGTGCTCGCCGACGGTGACTTCGAACCTGCCCTCTGCGATATAGCTTCCCTGCACATGAGGGTGCGAGTGGAGTGCGCCGATTCCGCCTTTCTCGAAGGCGAATTCGACCAGCATCAGCTCGTCGGTATGCAGGATCACCCGGCGCCGATTGCCCTGTCCGAGCTCTGTCCATTCGCCGTCGTCGCCACGGGCAAAAAGTTTCGTGTCCATCGTTCTCTCCTATCTGGCGAGCCAGCCGCCGTCGACCGGAACGACGGCGCCATGCATGTAGTCGGAGGCCGGTGCAAGCAGGAAGACCGCCGCATCGCCTATATCGTCCGGCGTGCCCCAACGCCCGGCAGGGATACGTTCCAGAATGGAGGCGCTGCGCTTTTCGTCGGCGCGCAGAGCTTCCGTGTTGTTGGTGACGACGTAGCCGGGGGCCACGGCATTCACATTGATGCCCTTGGCAGCCCATTCGCATGCCAGCAATCGGGTGATGCCGAGGGCTCCGTGTTTGGACGCGGTATAGGAAGCGACGCGGATGCCGCCCTGAAATGACAGCAGCGAAGCGATGTTGACGATCTTGCCGCGGCTTTCCTCGGCAATGACCCGGCGGCCGAAGGCCTGACTGAGGAAGAACAGCGAACGCAGATTGACGTCGATGACATCATCCCAGTCGGCCTCGGTGAAATCCACCGCGTCGGCGCGACGGATTATCCCCGCATTGTTGACCAGGCCCTGCAGAGCGCCATGCTCGTTCCACAACCCGTCGATGAGGGAGCGGGTGGCTTCGCGATCGCCAAGATCGGCATGGGCTGCAATGAAAGTTCCGCCGGCGTCGGTGACCTTCTTTTCGGTCTCGTCCATAGCGGAGCGGCCCACGCCGATAACCGTGCCGCCCGCCCTCGCTATCGACACCGCGATACCCTGTCCGATCCCGGTATTGGCACCGGTGACGACGACACGGCGGCCGGCCAGGCTGAAGCGCGACGGTACGCTCATCGCAGCGTCTCCATCGCCACCATCTCCACATCGGTATAGTCGACATTGTCGCCGGCCATGGCCCAGATGAAGGCGTAGTTTGCGGTTCCGCAGCCCGAATGGATCGACCAGGGCGGAGAAAGCACGGCCTCCTCCCTGGCCATCACAATGTGCCGGGTTTCGCTAGGCTCGCCCATGAGGTGCAGGACGCGGGCGCTGTCATCGAGGTCGAAATAGAGATACGCCTCCATTCGCCGGTCGTGCACGTGACACGGCATGGTGTTCCAGACCGACCCCGGGGCAAGCTGCGTCATGCCGACGACCAACTGGCAGGTCTTGACGCCTTCGGGGTGGATGAACTGGAAGATCGAACGCTCGTTCGAGGTGGCCGCACTGCCGAGGTCGAGCCGTTTGGCATCGCCGATGCGGATATGGCGCCTTGGCAGCGCCTGGTGAGCGGGCGCACTGAGCAGGTAGAATTTGGCGGGCGCGGCCGGGTCCTCGGACGAGAAGGTGACCTCCTCTCCCATGCCGGCATAGGCCATGTCGCGCGGCTCGAGACGGAAGCTTTCGCCATTCATCTCGATACGGCCGGGGCCGCCGATATTGACGGCGATGAGCTCGCGCCGCTCGAGAAAGCGCGCCGTACCCGTCGGACGGATGGTTTCGAGAGCCAAGGGCTTGTCGACCGGCACGGCACCGCCCACGATCATCCGGTCGTAATGGCTATAGGTGAGCGAGATCCGCCCCTGCCGAAACAGATCGCCAATGTGAAAATTCGCGCGCAAGGCATCGGTGTCCATGCGGGCTGCTGTTGCCGGGTCGACGGCGAAACGAATGGTGTAGTCGATATGGCTTGCGGTCATCGGCTCACGGTCCTCGGATTGGGGCACTTCCAGGAAAAACGTGTAACGGTTTGCGTCCAGGAGTGCGTCGTTTCAAAGTGTTGAAGCGTTCCGCTGCTTCGATAGGCAGCGAAAACGCTCTTGAGATGGGCAATCAGACGCCGCGCTTGGCGGCGCCCCAGGCGGCCTGCTGTCCGCTCAACCGGACACGGTAGCGTTCCTGGCTCGCGGTCAGATGGGCGCGCATGGCGGCACGGGCAGCTTCCGGATCGCTTTCGGAAATCGCCTTCAGGATCGCCAGATGCTCGCGCTGGAGGCTTTCCTGATATGCACGAGACAGCACGCTTTCCGTCCCCCAGGGGGAGGCGACGTCGCAAGGGATGGCCCGCAGACCCAACGCATCGAGAACCTCCACGTAATAGGGATTGTTGGTCGCGGCCGCGATCGCCCGGTGGAAGGCAAAGTCGCTCTTTCCGGTTGCCTCGCCGCGCTCGAGCAGGCGATCGAATTCGAAGAAGGCCTCCTGGATCTGGGCCTCCTGGGCGCCATTGCGCCGAAGCGCTGCCAGACCCGCGCTCTCGATCTCGAGCCCCATCCGCACCTCGATGACGTTGAGCGCATGGGAGATCTTGTTGCCGACGTCGAGGCTGATCGAGCCGAAGGCAAGCGTCGGGTGGTCCATGACGAAAACCCCGGCACCCTGCCGCGGCTCCACGAGGCCGTCCGCGGCAAGGGTTGCGATCGCTTCGCGCACCACCGTGCGGCTGACGCCGAAGAACTCGCTCATCCGGCTCTCCGTCGGCAGCTTCTGCCCGGGCTGTATTTCGCCCTTCAGAACCTGCTCCCTTATTGCGTTCGCGACGCGTTCGGAAAGCTTCGGTTTGCGTTCGGTCAGAAGGTCCATGCGGTTTGTCACCCTTTGAAGACGGCCGGCAGCCATAGCGAAAGGGCCGGAACATAGGTGACGAGCCCGAGCACGATCAACCCCGCCAGGTAGAACGGCCATATGCTGCGCATCGCCTGCCAGACGGAAATTTTCCCGACTGCACAGGCGACGAACTGCACGGCGCCCACCGGCGGCGTATTGAGGCCGATGCCGAAGTTCAGGATCATGATGACGCCGAAATGAACCGGGTCGACGCCGTAGGCCATGGCGACGGGCAGGAAGATCGGGGTGCAGATGATGATGGTCGGGCCCATGTCCATGAAGGTCCCGAGGAACAGCATCAGGACGTTGAGCAACAGGAGTATGATGATCGGATTTTCCGAAATCGTGTTCATCCAGTCGATCAGCGCTGCGGGCACTCTGAGGAAGGCCATCAGCCAGGAGAAGGCGGCCGCCATGCCGATGATGAGCAGGACCATGGCCGTCGTGCGCACGGCCGCGAAGGTTGCCTGGACGAAATCCTGCCAGGTCATCTGCCGGTAGACGAAGACGGTCACCGCGAGTGCATAGAGGACGGCGATGCAGGAACTCTCGGTCGCGGTGAACACGCCCGAACGTACGCCCCCGAAGATGATGCCGATGAGCAGGAGGCCGGGCGTCGAAACCAGCAGATAGCGCCCGACCCGGGCGAACCCGGGAAAGACCTCCGTCGGATAGCCGCGCCGGCGTGCAACGAAATAGGCGGTAGTCATCAGTGCGGCAGCGTAAAGGAGGCCGGGAAGGATGCCGGCGGTGAAGAGATCGGCGATCGAGATCTTTCCGCCTGCCGAGATCGAGTAGATGATCATGTTGTGCGAAGGCGGCAGCATCAGCGCGATCAGGGCCGCCATGGAGGTGACATTGACGGCGTAGTCCGCGCCGTAACCGCGCTGCTTCATCTGCGGGATCATCAGCCCGCCCACAGCTGCGGCTTCCGCCACGGCCGATCCTGAAATGCCGCCGAACAGCGTTGCGGTGACGATGTTGACCTGACCGAGCCCGCCCCGGATGTGCCCGACCAGCGAGGCCGCGAAGGCGACGATCTTCTGGGCGATTCCGCCACGCACCATCAGATCGCCGGCATAGATGAAGAATGGAATGGCAAGCAGCGAAAACACGCTCATGCCGGAATTGAGCCGCTGAAAGATCACCAGCGGCGGCAGCCCCAGATAGAGAACCGTCGCGAAGGACGCGACGCCGAGGCAGAAGGCGATCGGCGTGCCGATCAGCATCAGCAGCGTGAACACGCCGAAGAGGATCATCATGTCCATCGGGTCAGGCCTTTATTTCAGCAGGGTCGAGTTCGGCGGCAACCTCCGCCGGCGGCATTTCGTCGAGAAGATCGTCGATCGGCTCCCCGGCAAGGCGCAGGACGATGCGCTCCAGCGCGAACAGGCAAATGAGGACGCCGCCCGCGACGAGGGGCACATAGCTCCAGCCGCCGGAAATCTGCAGCGACGGCAGGATGGTGTTCCAGGTGAGAGCCACGAGCTGCCCCCCATACCAAATCATGCCGATCCCGAAGGCGAGCGCGACGAGATCGGAGATCATGCGCAGCCAGATCTTGCCGCCTTTCGGCACGAGATAGAGCAGCACGTCGAAGCCGAGATGATAGTTTTCGCGCACCCCGACGGCGGCACCCAAGAAGATGAACCAGCTCATCAGCATGACGGCGCCGGGTTCGGTCCAGCTCGGCGAGTCGTTCAACACGTAGCGGCAGAACACCTGCCAGGCGACGATGAGCGTCATCGCGACGAGGCCCACACCCGCCATCCAAAGCGAGAGGGTGCCCAGCCACGAGAGGCCCCGGCCCAATTTTGCCAATCCGTTGGACAAGGTTTCATTCCTATTGAAAGGGACGGGCAGGCTTCTGCCGCGGCCTTTGCGCTCGATTACGATGATCCTGGGTCGGGTCGAACTAAAATCATGAACGTCATCGATTTCAATTGATTAGAGCGGGATGTGGGCGGAGAACCGCACAGGCTTTTCCTTATCCCGCTCCAACGCGCATGGGCACAGCAGGCCTGCCCGTCCGACTCGTCACTGCACCGCGCGAACGTCCTCGACCATCTTCTTGAGGACCTCATCGGTGACGTGCTTTTCGTAAACCGGCTTCATCGCGTCGATGAACCCCTGCTTGTCGGGTGTGGTGATCTTCGCGCCGGCCGCTTCGACCTTCGCACGCGACTCCTTCACCTTGGCAGCCCAGAGCTCGCGCTGCTTGGCAACGCTATCCTTCGCTGCCTGCTTGAAGATCTCCTGGTCTTCCGGCGTGAGCTTGTCGAAGACCGCCTTGTTCATGACGAATACCTCCGGAAGGATGGTGTGTTCGTCGAGCGAGAAGTTCTTGGCCACTTCGAAATGCTTGGCGGTGTCGTAGCTTGGAAAATTGTTTTCCGCGCCGTCGATGACGCCCGTTTCGATGCCCGAATAGACTTCGCCGTAGGGCATCGGCGTAGCGTTCGCCCCGAGTGCCGCCACCATGTCGACGAAGATGTCCGACTGGATGACGCGGAACTTCAGGCCCTTCATGTCTTCAACCGAATTGATCGGCTTCTGCTTGTTGTAGAAGGAACGCGCGCCGGCGTCATAGAAGGCAAGCACCACCACTCCGGCGCCTTCGAAGGCCTTCTTGATCTGATCGCCGATCGCGCCGTCCATCACCTTGTGCATGTGCTCTTCCGAACGGAAGAGATAGGGCAACGCCGGAACGATCGATTCCTTCACCGTTCCGTTGAAGGGCGCCATCGATACGCGGTTCAGTTCGATGACACCGGAGCGCACCTGCTCGATCGTGTCCTTTTCCTCTCCGAGCTGCGCGGAGTGATAGACCTCGACGGAGTAGCGGCCGGCTGTGCGCTCCTTGACCAGCTCGCCGAAATATTTGACCCCCTCGACCGTCGGATAGCCGTCCGGATGCGTATCCGATGAGCGCAGCACCGTCTGAGCATTGGCTGCATTGCCTATGAAAGAAGCGGCGACCAACAGACCGGCCGCCAGTTTGACCAGGATTTTCATGCTTTTCCTCCCGTTTGCATGATGTGAATTCTCAGAGCCGGTACGCCCCCTTGGCGAGACCATAGGCAAGGTCCCGCGCAAGCTCGTACGCCTCATCCTCCCGCAGGCGATGTTCCGCGACCAGACGCGCGAGAAATGCGCAGTCGACCCGGCGCGCAATGTCGTGGCGCGCGGGGATGGACGGAAACGCCCTTGTATCGTCGTTGAACCCGACGGTGTTGTAGAAGCCCGCCGTCTCGGTGGTCATCTCACGGAAGCGGCGCATGCCCTCCGCACTGTCGTGGAACCACCATGCGGGTCCGAGCTTCAGCGCGGGATAGACGCCGGCAAGCGGCGCCAGCTCGCGCGCATAGCTCGTCTCGTCCAGCGTAAAGAGAATGACGGTCAGATCGCGCTCGAGCCCGACTGCGTCGAGCAACGGCTTGAGTGCGGTCACATAGTCGGTGCGTGCCGGAATGTCGAAGCCCTTGTCGCGGCCGAACTTTGCCAGGATCGCGGGCGAGTGGTTGCGGAACGAGCCCGGATGAATCTGCATTACGAGCCCATCGTCCAGGCTCATCTTCGCCATCTCGGTCAGCATCTGCGCCCGGAACAAGCGCCGCTCGTCGGCATCCGCCTTGCCCAGCCGCACCCTGTCGAACAGTGCCGCGGCCTCCGCTTGCGAAAGGTTGGCCGTGTCTGCCGTCGCATGGCCGTGATCCGTCGAGGTCGCGCCGAAGTTCTTGAAATAGGCGCGGCGGGAGCGATGGGCGTCCAGATAGCCCGACCACTTTGCGGTATCGGCGCCGGTTATGTCGCCGAGCTTGTCGAGATTGGTCGAGAAACCCTGGAAATCCGGATCGACCACCGCGTCGGGACGGTAGGCGGGGACGACCCGTCCTTTCCAGCCGCTTTCCAGTATCTTGCCGTGCCAGCCCAGATCGTCCAGGGCACTGTCGGTCGTGGAGATCACCTCGATATTGAACCGCTCGTAGAGCGCGCGCGGGCGATAATCCGGGCGCCTCAGACAGTCGGCGACATGGTCGTAAAGCCGGTCCGAACTGGCGGCGGAGGGCAGTTCGTCGATGCCGAAAAGCTCGGAGAGCGTATAGTCGAACCAAAGCCGCGTCGGCGTGCCGCGAAAGAGATGGTAGTTTTCGCAGAAACGCCGCCAGATCGCGCGGCCATCCGTCTCGACCTGCGAACCGTCGAGCGCCGGAACGCCGAGCTCCTCCAGCCTGATCCCCTGGCTGAACAGCATGCGGAACACATAATGGTCCGGCACGATGAGAAGCTGGGCGGGGTCGGGAAAAGGTTCGTCCAGCGCATACCAGCGCGGCTCCGTATGCCCGTGCGGGCTGACGATCGGCAGACCGCTTACTTCGGCATATAGCCTCCGCGCCAGCGCACGGGTGCGCTCTTCGGCCGGAAACAACAGATCTGGATCGATCAGTCCCCTCATCACTCTCCCGCTCCTCAGGTGCTCTATGGCTACGGCTTGTAAAATATATTGTCAACATACAAACTTCATGAAGTTGTATGATGACTTTCTTGCCGCGCATCGCTGCAGGATGTAGATAGAGGTCCGGAGGAACTGTGCTGAGGGGGTGACGGAATGAAAAAGACGCGCATCGGCGTGATCGGACTCGGCATGGCGGCTGGCCCGCATGCCAAAAGCCTGTTGGACCTTGAGGAGAGAGTTGACGTCGCTGCCGCGTACAGTCCCACGGCCGCCAGGCGGGAGGCCTTTTCCGAGGCCTATGGTTTACCGACTTGCGACTCCGCCGAGACGATCTTCCATGATCCGTCGATCACGGCCGTCATGATATTGACGCCGCCGAGCACGCATCTCGATCTGGTGCGGCAGGCGGCCGAAGCGGGCAAGCATGTGCTTCTCGAAAAACCGCTGGAGATCACCCCGGAGCGATCGGAAGCCCTGGTGACGGTGGCCGAGCGCGCCGGAATAAAACTCGGCATCGTGCTTCAGCACCGCTTTCGCAGGGTCAGCCAGGAACTTGCAAGGCTCATCGATGAAGGCCGCCTCGGCCAAATCGTCAGTGCTTCGGCCCGGCTGCACAACTGGCGGCCGCAGAGCTATTACGATCAACCGGGCCGGGGTACGCGGGCTCGCGACGGCGGCGGCGTGCTTCTCACCCAGGCCATACACACCCTCGACCTTCTCGTTTCGCTCGCTGGCCTGCCGGAAGAGGTCAAGGCCTATGCGGCGACGAGCGGAATCCACCGCATGGAAACCGAAGACCTGGCGATGGCGGCGATCCGCTTCGCGGGCGGCGCGATAGGCACCGTGAGCGCGACCACCTGCGCCTATCCCGGCTATCCGGACGAGATAGATATAATCGGGACACGCGGCATGGCGCGCCTGGGCGGGCGGCTGCTTGCCGTTTCCTTCCACGACGGAACGGAATTCTCGATCGA
Source organism: Sinorhizobium sp. (assembly GCF_059070375.1). NCBI lineage: Bacteria > Pseudomonadati > Pseudomonadota > Alphaproteobacteria > Hyphomicrobiales > Rhizobiaceae > Sinorhizobium > Sinorhizobium sp. The sequence continues at coordinate 629,938 of NZ_JCACWC010000002.1, read as the reverse complement.
GGACGAGGCTGCGGGTGGTGCCGGCGCCGATCCAATGGCATTCCCGCATCACCATCACCGTGCGGTCCTTGCCGACTTTCTCGATGCCGTCGAGGGGAATGGCGAACCGCGCGTCAACGGGCGCGAGGCGCTGAAGGTCCACCGGCTCATTAATGCGCTTCTCGGCGCTTCGGAAAGCGGGCAGGCGCACCGCCTCTGAGCCGTCGCGTCCCGGAACAAGCTATTTTCCGCGGCGTTGGATAGGCATGCGGCGAGGCGAAAGCCGGGTTCCGTCACCGGGCGGGCGTTGATTCATGGGTGCGAACGAAATCGAACTTGCCGAAAAGCTGGAGGCCGCGGAGCCGGGCAGGGGGCGTGCAGCCGACACGCCCGCGGATATCCCCGCCAAGGGGATGCGGGACGTCTTCTGGCGGGTGCTTTCCGAAATTGGCGAAGAGCGGGTCATGCTGATAGCCGCGGGGGTAAGCTTCTACCTTCTGCTGTCGCTCTTTCCCGCGATGGGTGCCCTCGTCTCGATCTACGGGCTCGTCGCGGACCCGTCGGAAATCGGCACCCATGTCGGTATCCTGCAGGTGATTCTGCCGGCGGACTCCTACGGGCTGATCATGAACCAGTTGGAGACCCTGACGACGCAGAAGCCCTCCACTCTCGGCATCAGTTTCTTCGTGAGCCTGTCAATCTCACTGTGGTTGGCAGCCAACGGCATTGCCGCCCTCTTCGACGCGATGAACGTCGCCTATGGAGAAAGGGAAAAGAGAGGCTTTCTGTCGAGAACCCTCCTGTGCATCGCGTTCACCTTCGCGGCGCTCCTCTTCGCGGTGGCGCTGATCGCGGCGATCGGCGTCGTGCCGGCCGTATTGGCCTATGTGTGGGTCGATCGTTGGGTCGAGCTCGTGACCCGAGCGGCGAGATGGCCGGTGGTACTCCTCCTCGTTACCTTCGGCACCATCCTCATCTATCGTTTCGGGCCGAGCCGCGAGCGGGCGAAGTTGCGGTGGCTGAACTGGGGCGCGGTGTTCAGTACCTTGTTTTGGCTGGCCGCCTCATGGCTCTTTTCCTACTATCTGGAACATTTCGCCAACTACAACGCGACATACGGCGCTCTCGGCGCGCTTGCCGGTCTCATGACATGGGTGTGGATCTCGGTGATGATTCTCCTCATCGGCGCACTCATCAACGCCGAACTTGAACACCAGACGGCGGTAGATTCGACGACGGGCAAGCCGCTCCCGTTGGGCGAGCGCGGCGCTCATGTGGCCGATACGATCGGCAAGGCGGCTGATTGATCAGCCGCGGCATGCGCCGGTTCGCATCGCCAAGGAACAATCGCCGCTTCTTACGCATTTCAGGATCACCGGGACTTGCGGTGCTGGAGGACTATGCCATGGCAGATCGTGACCTCTTGGGTCTGGCGGCCAGCGCGAAAATCGGCGGGCATCCGATCCATCCGATGCTCGTTCCCTTTCCAATCGCGCTTCTTGTCGCAACGTTCATATGTGACATCGTGTATCTCGCGAACGGAAATTCATTCTGGGCAGACGTATCTATGTGGTCGCTCGGTGCAGCCATCGTGATGGCAGCCCTGGCCGCTCTCGCCGGACTGACGGATTTCCTCGGAAACGCCCTTATTCGGGCGATCGACGACGCCTGGAAGCACATGATCGGAAACGTTGTCGTCGTACTCCTCGCGGTCGCCAGTTTTTGGCTGCGCTACGCGAACGGTTCCGTCGAGGCCGTCTGGCCCTGGGGCCTTCTACTATCTCTCGCCACCGTCCTGCTGCTTCTCTACACCGGCTGGAAAGGCGGGGAGCTCGTCTATCATCATCGGGTCGGCATGGACCCCGAGGCGGAGGACGGCGCTGCCACGCCATCCATTACCAGGCACGGGACGAAGCACATCTAAAGGCCCTCTCGTCCCCGGCGGCAACCAGCCGATTTCCGGTTGCCGCCCGTCTCCTTCTATTCGATGCGGTCGTAGGAGACCTGGATTCCAGGCCGCCCGTTTCGACGAACCGGCGCGGCGCGGGCTGCTGCCTTCTGCGTGGACACTGCTTGAGTTCTGCGGCGGACGTCGACGCAAGGAAGCGGGCCGTCATACAGGGTGGTTCACGGAACATTTCCGCCCGTTCAGCCATTCTACAAAGCTCAAGGGCGAGGTCTAAGCTTTGGATCAACCACCAGTTCGACCGGACGGATTGCAGATCGAAGAGCATCGCACGTTCCAGGAGTTTTTCTGGAAAGTAGAGCGCGTCGCATGGATCGTTTTTGGACTGACGCTGCTTGCCGCCGTCCTGGGCGTTACCGGCTCAAGGGGCTGGCTACAGAGGCAGACCGTGACATTCGCCGGTGGCGCCGTCGATATGCCCCGTTTCAGCCGTTGGGAGGCTTCCGAGACGCTGAACGCTTCATTGGCCGGCGGCGAGAACGAACGTCGCCTGACCTTGTCGCCCGAATTCTTCAAAAGCTTTCAGGTGGAGGATATGGATCCGCCACCGCTCTCCGCTGAAGCAGGCGATGAAGGGCTGGTATACCGCTTCCGGTCCGCTTCGCGGCAGCCCCTCGTGCTGACTCTGCACCTCCGTGCCCAAACTCCGGGTGTCGTTTCCTACCGGGCAAGTATCGATGACGAGCCGGTAAAGGAGGTGCGGACGATCGTCTGGCCCTAGGAGATACGTCATGGACTCCGTCGTTCGCGGTATTACGATCTATTTTATACTCCTCGCCGCGCTCCGGCTTTCCGGCCGGCGCACGGTTGCACAGATGACCACCTTCGACTTCGTGCTGCTCCTCATCATCGCCGAGACGACTCAGCAGGCGCTGCTCGGCGACGACTTCTCCATCGTCAACGCAACATTGCTCATCCTGACGCTTTTCGGCGTCGATATCGTTCTCTCCTACGTCAAGCAATGGTCGCCGAAGATCGCTCTGTTTCTCGACGGCACGCCGACGGTGCTTATCGCCGACGGGAAGGTCGACGAACGCGCCGTGAGAAGAGCCCGGATCGACATCGAGGACATACTTGTCGCGGCCCGAGAGCAGCAGGGTCTGGCTCGCCTCGACCAGATCAAATTCGCTGTTCTCGAGGCGGACGGGGGAATAAGCATCATTCCGAGATGACAACGCGGTGCCAAGCTGGAAATCCCGGTTCGTCCGCCAATGTAGGTGCCACTTATTTCGATCTCATCGTGCAACGATACTCCCCCTTGACACATGCGATCTTGGGCGAGGAGCACTCGGCCACTCCGTCGATCAACGAACATAGAGAGCATTGATCATTGAACTCGAGGCAGTCGGGATTGGTATCTACAAAATTCTTCATCGCCAGGCTTTGACTTCGAACTTTTCCCTTTTCGTGCTGCACATTCCCCGCGATCGCCGGAAGAAACGGAGTAGCCGCAGACAAAAATATGGCGGTCAGACGCAGCGTCGCAGGCTTCATGATTCAGTTCTTTCAAATCCGAATACGTGTCACGAGAGCATGGAGCACTTCCTATGAGAAAATAAGTCGTGCCTTGAAGTAAGGATTTCGCGCCCGAATAGGGGAGATCGCAAGGAACAAGCCATCGCCTGGCGTGTTCGAATGCCACCCGCGATCGCCCGCCATCGGCAAGCCCGATCAGCGGCACGGCGGACTTTCGAACCCGTGAGGAAGAGCAGATGAAATCCGGTGATGCAAAGAGGGGAACTGACGAAAAGGCTCAAGAGGGGGGCAGGGGACGCGCGGCCGACAGCCCGGGCGAAATTCCAGCCAGGGGTCTGCGTGACGTCTTCTGGCGGGTGGTTTCACAGATCAGCGAGGACCGGATTTCGCTCGTTGCCGCCGGCGTCACCTTTTATGTGCTCCTCTCCATATTTCCAGCGCTCGGCTCGCTCGTCTCCATCTACGGTCTCGTTTCCGATCCGGCCGCGATCGCCGAGCAGGCTACATTGCTCGCCACCGTGCTCCCGGCGCAGTCGCTTCAAATGATGACCGATCAATTGGAAACCCTGACGTCCCAGGAAACGTCCAGCCTGAGCCTCGGCTTCATAGGCGGGTTGCTCTTCGCTCTCTGGAGTGCGCGCAACGGCGTAGGCGCCCTTTTCGAAGCGATGAATATCGCCTATGACGAGACGGAAAAGCGCGGCTTCGTCCGGCTGGCACTGTTAAGCATCGGCTTCACGCTGGCCGGTTTGATCCTGACCGCCGTCCTCATCGCGGCCATTGCCATATTGCCGGCAGTGCTGGCCTTTCTCCACCTGGAACTGGAAGGTCTCCTCAGGTTCGTGCGCTGGCCCGTGATGCTGTTGCTCGTAGCGGCGGGCATCACCCTGATCTATCGCTACGGTCCTAGCCGGGAGCCGGCCAAACTCAGGTGGCTTACCTGGGGTGCGGCCCTGAGCACGATCTGCTGGCTCGTCGCGTCCCTGGCGTTCTCGTATTACATCGACAATTTTGCAAACTACAATGCCACCTACGGCGCTCTCGGCACGCTGATCGGCTTCATGCTCTGGATCTGGATATCCACCATGATCGTCATCATCGGTGCTGAACTCAATGCCGAGCTGGAACATCAGACGGCGAGGGATTCAACGACAGGGCGGCCCAAGGAGCTCGGAAAGCGCGATGCCTATGTCGCCGACACGGTCGGCGACGCCGAGGATTAGATCGGGAATTATTGCTGTGGCTCCGGTGATCCCTGTTCCGTAGCCCTCGGCAGAGTAGCCGGCGCGACATCGGTCTGCGGCGGCTCCGGAGGCGTGGCACCAGTTGCGGGAGGAGCGGCCCGTCCGGATGTCCCTCCTGTCTCACCCGCTGGCGGGCTGGCTTCACTGGTGACCGCGCTATCCCCCTGTCCGTCCGTACCGACAGGGCTCGGTGTGACCCTGCCGTCGGCTCCGGCGACGCGCCAGACGGTGTTGCCGGCGTCGTCGGCCACAAGCAGCGCCCCGGTCCCGTCGATCGCAACGCCGACCGGACGACCGCGAGCCTGATCGCCTTCGATGAAGCCGGTCACGACGTCCTGAGCCTTCCCGGCCGGCCGGCCGTTTTCGAATGGGACATAGACGACCTTGTAGCCGTTGAAGCTGCTGCGGTTCCAGCTGCCGTGCTCGCCTATGAAGGCGCCGTTGGCGAAGGGCTCCGGCAAGGCGGAGCCGTTGGAGAAGACCAGGCCCAGGGCGGCGACGTGGCTGGAAAGAGCATAGTCCGGGGGGATCGCTTTCTCGACCATGTCGGGCCGCGGCGGATGGACCCGCTCGTCCACATGGGCGCCGTAATAGCTCCATGGCCAGCCGTAGAAAGCGCCTTCCTGCACCGAGGTCATGTAGTCCGGCACCAGATTCGGCCCCAGCTCGTCACGCTCGTTGACGACCGTCCAGAGCACGCCGGTCTCAGGATGGAAGATCAACCCGTTCGGGTTGCGAAGGCCGGACGCGAAGACGCGGGCCGCACCCGTTTCCCGATCTACCTGCCAGATCGCAGCGCGGCCCTTTTCGGCCTCGAGCCCGCGCTCGGCCACGTTGGAGTTGGAACCGACGGAGGCATAGAGGTAGCGCCCGTCGGGGCTGAGGGCCAGATCCTTGGTCCAGTGATGGTTGATCGGGCCACCAGGAAGCGGTGTTAGAACCCGCGGCTCGCCGGTGATCTCCGCCTGCCCGAGCTGATAGGGATAGGCGAGGATCGCATCGGCCGCAGCCACGTAAAGCGTTCCGTCGTGCCAGGCCACTCCGAAAGGAGAATTGAGCCCCGTCAGCAGGTCGTGGCGTTCGTCCACCGTTCCGTCGCGATCGGTATCGCGGAGCAGCGTGATCAGATTGCTTTCCTTTTCGGGGCCGGCACCACCGCCGTGGGCCATGGACATGATCCAACCCCGGATCATGTCCTTCGGCCGCTCTATCGGCTTGCCCGAGGGTTCGCGCGATTGAACGACGAGAACGTCGCCGTTCGGCAGCGTATGGACGGTCCTCGGATTGGCAAGGTCCTTCGCGTAGGCGGCAATGACGAGATTGTCGGGAACGCTCGGTGTCGTGCCGTCCTGCCAGCCGACGACCTCGGCGATCTTCATGTCCGGCATGAGTTCCGATGTCGGTTCCGGCAAGACCGGATCGGGGCCGATCTGCTGCGAAACATCGAAATCCGCGCCGTCATCGCTGCAGCCTGCGAGCGCCAGGAGGAGAACGCCGGTTCCGATGAGGAATCTTGCACGGAAGAAGGCAGAGCTATTCATAACCGCTCACTCCGGATTGCCTGTAGAGGGTGGCGCGGCCAAGCAAAGCGAAGAGGATCGTCAGAAGCACCGTCGCCGCGGAGAGGATCAACCCGTAGGGTACCACAGCCGTCCAGCCATCGGCGGCATGGACGAGGTTGTTGACGAAGGCGAGACCGAGGACGAGGACGTAGCCGATTACATGGAGCCAAACCGCCCCTTGCCTACGCCGCTCCCTTCGAAACAGGAACTCCAATACACCGGCCACGCCAGCAATCACGCCGGCAATGATGCCGGCAAAGAGCAGCCAAGCGGAGAAGTTCTGCCACATGATATGTCCCGTCTGCCAGAAGGCGATATCGGTCAGAAGGGCGAGCGTAAAACAGACGACCGGAAACGGCACGAGCAACGAATGGACCGGGGTGGTGACGGTCGCGGCAGTCGATGCGGAATTTAAATTCATCGGCGCCTCCTGTTCGGTCGACCGTTGAAACCTCGGGCCCGCCCATTTGTTCCGGGAGCGCTCGCGGCGGGCGGTTCGACCGTCTACGCAACCACAGGAGGTGCGGATTGGAACCATGAAGCACCCCAAACAGTTTCGCCTTGCGACACAGTAATTCGATGCCGTGTTTCGACCGGCGGCCTGCGCCGGCGACCTTTCTGAAACCTGACCGGCGGGGTCTTGGTCAGCCGCTCGGAGGACTAGGGGGCGTGATGGGGCCGTTGGCGACGCATATGGCAGTGCACATCCTGCTGATGAACCTCGCCGCGCCCTTGGCTGCAGTCGCAATGACTTGGGGTCGGCCGCAGCGGCGGGAAATCGCCGGGTGGGCTCTGCCGCTTGCGACACTTGCGCAGATCGCCGCCCTCTGGGCCTGGCATGCGCCGCCATTTCTCAAGCGGGCCCTGGAATTTCCCACAGTTCATTTGCTCATGAATGCCAGCCTGTTCCTGACCGCATTCCTGTTCTGGCGGGCGGTCCTGCTTCTTCATGGCAAGCGTTCCTGGCAACCGATCGTTGCCCTTCTGATGACCAGCAAGCTCTATTGTCTTCTCGCCGTACTCTTCGTCTTCGCGCCGCGAGCGCTCTACCCCGCTTTCGCTGCATCCCACACGGCGCATGCAACTGGAACCCTGAACGCAACTTTGGCCGATCAGCAGCTCGCGGGGCTTATCATGCTGGTCGCCTGTCCTGTGACCTATGTTCTCGCAGGGATCGTGATTGCCGCGCGCTGGCTTTTGACAATGGAGGAAGACGAGGCCGGATCCAGAGCAGGTGCAGCAGCGTGGACCTGAGAAACCTCCACTGGACGGCGGTTGCGAAAATCGTCGGGGTCGGCGCCGTGCTGCTCGTGACCGCGGGCGTCGTGTTCGTCTGGTCCGGCGTCTACAACGTCGCGGCCTCCAAGGACCACCTGCGGATTACGACATGGATCCTGACGCTGATCCGCGAACGATCGATCGACAACCGAAGCTTTACGATCGAAGTTCCGCCGCTCGATGACGATGGCATGATCCGACTCGGTGCATCCCATTTCGAAGGTGCGTGCGTAGCGTGCCACAACCGCCCCGGCGAAGAGATAAATCCGATCGTCAGCGGCATGCTGCCCCCGCCTCCGGATCTGATGGACATCGGCAAGCGCCGCCCGCCGGAGGAGATCTTCTGGATCGTCAAGCACGGCCTCAAATATACCGGCATGCCGGCATGGCCGAATACCCGGCGCGACGACGAAGTCTGGGCCGTCACGGCATTCCTCGCAAGCCTGCCCGCAACGGCAGGCAATTATCCCGACCTGGCAGGCCTCACGCGCAGCCAGGCGAGTAGAGATGAGGGATCCGTGAGCGGCAGCGCCTTGACCGCCTGCGGGCGCTGCCATGAACGCGAAGGCACAGGCACGAACGGCGACCGTGTACCGCGGCTCGCGGGACTGCCCGAAGCCTATCTCCTGCGCAGTCTCCAGGAATATGCGCAGGGTGCCCGGGCGAGCGGTGCCATGGAACCGGTCGCCGACCTTCTGTCAGAGGACGCCATGCGGGAGCTGGCAGCGCATTACTCGGCGCTTCAGCCAACCGCCGGAAACCAATCGGCGCCACCTGACCCTGAGCAACTCAGGCGCGGCGAAGCCATAGCCAGGCGCGGCATCGCGCATCAGGGCGTACCGGCCTGCCTGAGCTGCCATTCCGGACGTCAATCGCAGCAGTTTCCGGTCCTCGCCGGCCAGCATGCCGAGTACATAGAGGAGCAGATACGGCTCTGGCGGCGCGGCGGGCGGATCGGGACCCCCTATGGGAGGATCATGACGGCGGTTGCCGGCGCACTGGACGAAGCGCAGATCGAAGACGTCGCCGCCTATCTGGGCTCACTGCCTCCGGGAAGCGCCACAGCGCCGATGACGGAGGCGAACCGATGAGGCTCGCCCGATATTTCGCGGTGGCAAGCGCTCTCGCGCTGCAGGGCTGCGCCGGGCTGCAGTCTGCGCTCGATCCTTCCGGAGCGGAAGCCGAGCGCATCGGCACGCTCAGTTGGCTGCTGATCCTGTTCTCTACCGCCATTCTCGTCGGGGTCTGCCTGATCACGGCGGTCGCGCTTTTCGGCGGTGAGCGCTGGCGTGCCCGCATCGCGGGCGAAAGGGTGGTCATCGGTGGCGGTCTCGTTTTCCCGATCCTCGCTCTCAGCGTCCTGCTGGGCTATGGCTTCTATCTTATGGCGCCCGGCACCACTGCGGCCCGTTCGCAGGGCGGATTGCGCATCGAGGTCGTAGGCGAGCGCTGGTGGTGGCGGGTGACCTATGTCGACGAGACCGGTCGCCGCATCGAGAGCGCCAACGAAATCAGGCTGCCTGTCGGGCGGCCGGTGGAATTGGAACTGACATCGGCAGACGTTATTCACAGCTTCTGGGTGCCGCGGCTCGCCGGCAAGCTCGACATGATCCCCGGCCATACCAACACGCTGACGCTTCAAGCGACGAAGGCCGGCATCAGTCGCGGCCAATGTGCGGAATATTGCGGCGGGCCGCATGCCTTCATGTCCTTTTACGTGATCGCCATGCCCGAAGATCAGTTTTCCTCCTGGCTGGCAGGTGAGGCCGGCGACGCCTCGGCTGCGAAACAGGATCAGGCCGCAGGGCAGGCGCTGTTCCTCTCCTCCGGCTGTGCCGCATGCCACCGGGTCCGCGGCACGGATGCCCGGGGTACGATCGGCCCCGATCTCACGCATGTGGGCAGCCGGCACTCGCTTGCCGCTGCCACGCTCGAGAACGATGTCGCCGCCTTCGTCCGCTGGATCCGCGACGGCCAGCACGTGAAGCCGGAAAATCTGATGCCGCCATACGAAATCTTCACCGACGACGAATTGCGGCAGCTCGCCGCCTATCTGGACCAGTTGAGGTGACCTATGCTTGACTTCGCCGGCCTTGGACTTTGGCTGAATCTTGCGATTTTCGCGGGGGCGGCCGTGGCAGTCTGGATGGCAGGCGTCAGGATCACCGGCTATGCCAATGCGATCAGCGAGAAGACGGGCGTAGGCCAGGCCTTCATCGGCGTCGTGCTTCTCGGCGGCATCACTTCGCTCCCGGAGCTGGCGGTAGGCGTGACCTCGTCGCTCAGCGGTGACGCCAGTCTCGCGGTCAACAGCATCCTCGGCGGCATCGTCATGCAGGTGGCGATCCTCGCCTTTGCCGACATGCTGATCGGCCGCCAGGCGCTGACTTCGGTCATTCCCGATCCGGTCGTCATGCTGCAGGGTGGCTTCAAAATCCTTCTCCTGTCGATCGTCGCCGCCTCGATCGTGGTGGGGGACGTGCCGGTGCTTTTCTCGGGCGTGTGGATGTGGTTGCTTGCAGCGGTCACGGGCTTCGGCATGTGGGTCTTGTCACGGTCGAAGCGCGACAAGCCCTGGATAGCGAATGACGAGGAGGTCACGCCCGAAAAGGAGGAAGAGAGGGCGCGGAAGGAGGCCGAAGACAGCAAGGAGAAATCGCTGCGCGAGGTGGGCTGGGCGACTGCCGGCTGCGGCGCCGTCATCATCGTCGCAGGCTATCTGCTGTCGCGTTCCGGAGATGCGATCGCCGAAGCGACCGGACTCGGCCAGAGCTTCATCGGCGCGGTTCTCGTGGCGATTGCGACGTCGCTGCCGGAAGTCAGCACGGTGTTCAGCGCCACGCGTGCCGGCCTCTATACCATGGCCATGTCGGATATCTTCGGCACGAACCTCATTGATCTCTTCCTTCTTTTCATCGTCGATATCACCGGAGGTGCCGACGCGGTGATGAACGGCGCCGGACGCTTCGAAGCCTTTGCAGCGCTGATCGCGATCACGGTCACGGCGATCTTCTTCATCGGGCTGGTCGAACGGCGGGACCGGACGATCTTCAGGATGGGTTACGACTCCTTCGCGGTCCTCACCGTTTACCTGGCGGGGCTGGTCGTCCTCTATTTCCTGCGCGACACTGGCGGCGGAGGCGGATGATGGAACTGCCAAATCCCGATACCCGGCCCGAAGGCGAGGTCCGTGAACTGGAGCGCATCTGGGCGACGCCGCGCGGTTGGCGGCTGGTGACGGCCGTCAACAATACGGTGATCGGTCTTCTCTATATCGGCGTCGCGTTTCTCTTCTTCCTCATGGCCGGTCTGCTGGCCGTCGTCATGCGCACGCAGCTCGCCCTCGGCGACAATCGCCTCATAGACCAGGACCTCTACAATCAGATGTTCACGGTCCACGGCACGACGATGATGTTCCTCTTTGCCGTGCCGGCGGTCGAGGCGCTCGGTGTCATGCTGCTGCCGCAGATGCTGGCGGCGCGCGATCTGCCTTTTCCGCGCCTCAGCGCCTTCGCGATCTGGGCCTATGTGGTCGGCGGGCTGGTCTTCTTCTCGACCATCTTCTACGACCTCGCGCCGAAAGGCGGCTGGTTCATGTATCCGCCGCTGACGCTCATGGAATATTCGCCGGGTGACAACGCCGATTTCTGGCTGCTCGGCATCGGCTTCATCGAGATTTCGGCGATTGCCGGGGCGGTGGAGATCGTCGTTGGCGCGCTGAGGACAAGGCCGCCGGGCATGTCGCTCGCCAGGATGCCGATCTTCGCCTGGACGATGCTGATCTTCGCCAGCATGATCATGTTCGCCTTCCCGGCAGTGATCCTGGCGACGATGATGCTGGAGATCGAGCGGGCGTTCGGCTGGCCCTTCTTCACCGCCGCGCTGGGGGGAGATCCGCTGCTCTGGCAGCATCTCTTCTGGTTCTTCGGGCACCCGGAAGTCTACATCATCTTCCTTCCGGCCGCGGGCCTCGTCTCGATGATGGTACCGACCATGGCCCGCACACCGCTCGTGGGCTATCACCTGATCGTCGTCGCCTTGATCGGCACGGGCTTTTTCAGCTTCGGGCTCTGGGTGCACCACATGTTCACGACAGGCATTCCGGCGCTGAGCCTCGCCTTCTTCTCCGCCGCCAGCATGGCGGTCGCCGTTCCCTCGGGCATCCAGGTCTTTTCGTGGATCGCGACCATCGCCGCGGGACGGGAGCGCTTCCGAATAACGACCGCATCGCTGTTCATTCTCGGCTTCCTGTTCATTTTCACCCTTGGCGGGCTTACCGGCGTCATGGTGGCCATGGTGCCCTTCGACCATCAGGTACACGACACCTACTTCGTGGTTGCACATTTCCACTACGTGCTGATCGGCGGGTTCGTCTTCCCGCTGTTTGCGGCGATCTATTACTGGATGCCGCTCTTCAGCCGCCGGATGCTCTCGGAACGGTTGGGCCGGTGGGTTTTCTGGCTGATCTTCATCGGCTTCAACGTCACCTTTCTGCCGATGCATCTGACCGGTCTCAGAGGCATGCCGCGGCGCGTCTGGACCTATCCCGGCGACATGGGCTGGGACACGCTGAACCTCATCTCAACCGTGGGGACCTATGTGCTTGCCGCCGGCGTACTCGTGTTTCTGGTGGATCTCGCCGCGAAGTTCCGCCCCGGCAACGGACCTCACGAGAACCCTTGGGGGGCGGGCACGCTCGAATGGCTGCCGAACGACGTCTACTCCACCCGAAGCATCCCTCACATCACCAGTCGCGAACCGCTCTGGGATCGGCCGAGTCTCCCTCAGGAGGTACGCGACGGCCATCACTATCTTCCAAACGCTCCGACCGGTTGGCGGGAAACGATCGTGACCTCGCCGATCCATGCCCGTCCGCAATATGTCATCCAGATGCCCGGTCCCGGCTGGCCGCCTTTCCTCGCGGCCGTCTTCACGGCGGCGTTCTTCCTGCTGCTGACGGTCAAGATGGTGACGATCGCGACGATCTGCGGAGTCCTCGCCATCGCCTTCATCCTCGTCTGGGCCTGGGGGCTCGACCCCGGGCCGTCGAAAGGCATGATCGAAATCGCCAAGGGCGTCCGCCTTCCCACCTATATGAGCGGACCGACGTCGCATTCCTGGTGGGCGATGGTGGTCCTGATGTTCGTTGCGGCGTCCCTCTATCTCGCCTATGTCTTTTCCTACCTTTTCCTCTGGGTCGTCTCGCCGGAGGTCTGGGCACCGGCCGGTTCTCCGGAACCACCGCCCCTTCGCTGGCCCTTGGGGTCCGCGGCGCTGCTTCTTGCCGGCTCGGGTATCTTATGGCTTGTCAGCCGCAGGCTGGGGATGTTCTCGGCATCGCGCGTGGCAATGGCGGCCGCTCTGCTTCTTTCGCTCGCCTGCCTGACGGGTGCGTTCGCACTTGAACTCCGGGGACACTTGGCGACCGGCTTGAGCCCCGATGGGAACGCGTACGGAGCCATGGTTTATCTCGGCGCCGTTCTCTTCGCTCAACTCGTCTTCGCCCTGCTGATCATGGGACTGTTCGCGATGGCGCGGCATCTGGCCGGGAAGCTGGATGCCGTACGGCGGGTGACCTACGACAGCTACGCGCTGCTCTATCACTACGCCGTCGCCCAGTCGCTGCTGGGCCTCGGACTGATTCACGGCTTCCCGCGACTGATCGGATAGGTGCGTCATGAACGATCCCGTCCGCGAACCACCCATTGCCGGCGCAATTCTCTTCCTTCTGGCCGGGCCGATCCTTTGGGGTGGACATCTGCTTGCCGTCTATACTTTCCACGCCGTGGCATGCGCCGCCGCGGGGCCGTGGGCGACCACCATCGTTCCGGGATCCATCGTCGTGGCCACACTCGCCGCGGCCGGAGCACTCTTGCTGGTCTTCTCTTTTCCGGGAAAGCTCGCGCAAGCGCTTCGCTGTGCCGATCCGGGAGACGACCAGCCCTTCCTGATCCGCGCGGGGCGCCTTCTGACGGTCCTGGCCCTGACGGGCGTCCTGTGGACCGGCTCGGGAGCGCTCGCGCTTGCGCCGTGCGCGCAGTTCAGGTGAGTTCTAAGCCGAACCGCGCAACATGATCTCCGCGCTCAGCAAAATGCGTTCGTCGTCGCGAAAGGCTTCACCGTTACCCGAAGAATCGCCGAGCTTGAACAGGAGCAGTTCGATCGCCAGCCTGCCGATTTCGTTGTAGTTCTGCGCGACCGTGGTCAGTGGCGGACAGGTGTAGCGGGACAAGGGATGGTCGTCATGGCCGGCGACCCTCAGATCGCTGTCGGCATCCCGCCCGACCTTCAGGCCGGACTGAAACGCGGCGGCAATGACGCCGAAGGCGACGCGGTCGTTCGCGCAAAGAACGGTTTGCGTCGGGAAGCCGCCACTGGACAGGATGCGCAGCGTCTCGTCGAAGCCGAACTTCTCGAAGTCCCAGGAGGCATATGCCGTCGTCTCTACGACCGCCGGCTTCATCTTCAGCTGCCGCATGGCCTCGACATAAGCGTCCTGGCGCGCCATGGCGTTGTTGTTGACCGGGGGCATGCCGAGATAGCAGGGCGGGCCACCCGAACGGCAGAGATAGTCGACCATCAGCCTGAAGCTCTGCCGGTTGTCGGTTCCGACGAAGGAGGAACTGTCGTCGAGCGGCGAGTCGACATAGATCAGCGGTATGCTTTGTGCGAGCGCGCTCAGCTTCTGGTGATGCGACTGGACGCCGAGCGGCGCGATGATCGCGCCGGCGACGTTCATCGACTTGAAGGTTTCGATCGCCCGTTCTTCCATCTCGGGCCTGCCGTCCGAGGAAAGGACGAAGGCGAGGAATCCCGCCTGATCGGCAATGTGCTCGATGCGCCGCGTCAGCGCCATGTAGAACGGGTCCGTCGAGTTGGGCACGATGACCCCGAGGATATTGGTGCGGCGGCGGTTCAGGTTGACGGCGAAGATGTTCGGCCGAAAGCCCGATTGCTTTATCGCCGCCTCGATGGCGTCGCGTGTCTTCTTGCGCACCGATGAGGGGTCGTTGAAATATTTGGAGACGGTGGGGCGCGACAGTCCGACGAACTCCGAAAAATCCTCCATCGTCTTGATCTGTCTGGTCACGGTCGAAGCGTCCCCGCTCATCTGATTTGGTCTTTCGGAATATTCACCGATCACGGAGCTTCCGCTAGAGCGGGTTGAGGAAAAGTGTGCGCGGCTTTCCGCCCGCATCCCGCTCTGACGTCTTGATCTAGACCCGGCACGCTGCGAAATAGTCCTGCAGAACGGCGTCGACGGCGGCAAGCGCCAACGGCTTGGCCTGCGGCGCGACCTCGCCATTGCGAACGCGCGCGTAGCTGCCGGCGAGAAACTGGCTGATCAGCGTTTCCGGGATCGCAACGCCGTCGAGCAGAGACATGAGTTCGTCCACGGCTGCAGCGGCCTTCGGATGCGGCCAGTAATAGCGTATGCGGTCGCTATAGGAGAAGTGCCGCTGGAGGCGCTGCTCGTCCGCCGAGCCGTGATAGTATTTGCCCCAGTTCGCCGGTTCCTCGCGCATCACCGATTCCGTGACTTCGGCAAGCGTCCGCTCGCGCGCGCCCGGAAAGAGAAAGGCAGCGATCTGGTCGAGGCCGTAGAGGGCTTCACGAAGAGCAAAGGTGAGGCCGGGTCCGACCTTCAGGATCGCGAAGCCGTCGGCGACCAGTTGGCGAAGCGCATCCGGCGTCTGGTAATCGGTGGAATGGGCCTCGAAGACCATCCCGTCAAGTTGGCCCAGCGTGGCGCTGAGCTTTTCGGCCCTGGCACGATCATAGGCAATGACGTTCTCGTTGCCGAATTCCACGCCCGGCTGGACGACGGCGCCCACGACGCGGCTGAAGGCACCGGCGGCGCCGGCTTCATCGAATGCCGCGCGATGGACGCGCACGGTTTCGATGGCGGCTTCGGGAGCAGTCACCTCGAGGGTGTCCAGCTCTTCGAGCGCGCCACCAGGTATCGGGACTTCGGTGCCGATGATGTAGACCGGGAGTACGCCCCCACGGCCGCCGATGGCGTCTTCGGCGACGGCCGCGAGCCGCGCCGCGCGGGCCGCCGTCGTGGCATCGGGCAAGGCCGTCGGTTCGCCGGCGCATCCCATGCTGGTGTCGAGATGCAGCTTGGTGAAGCCTGCTTTCGCGTAGGCCGCGATCATCGCCTCTGCCTTGGCCATCGCCTCCGCGGCGGGCAGATGCTTCCAGGGATTGGGGCCGAGATGGTCGCCGCCGAGCAGGATCTTCTCCCGGGGGAACGCGATCCGGTCGGCGATGGCGCCGACGAAGCGGGTGAAATCCTCAGGCGTCATTCCGGTATAGCCGCCGTCCTGATTGACCTGGTTGCAGGTCGCCTCGATCAGCACCGGCGTATTCTCCCGGCGCGCACGCAGCATGGCGGCTTCGATGACGAGCGGGTGCGCGGAACAGATCGACGGTATGCCGCGCGGACCGGGACGCTCGCTCCACCGGGCGATGTCGATGAGATAGTTCTCTTGCATGATCAGGCCTGTTGCTCGCTGATGAATCGTTCGAGTTCCGCGCGTGTCGAAGCGCCTTCCATGGGGCCGAAGTGCATGACGGCGCGGGCGCCGGAAGCGGCGGCGAATTCAAGGGCCTCGAGGGGGCTCGCCCCGTTGAGCCAGAAGCTGACGAAGGTGGCGCCGAAGCAATCGCCGGCCCCGGTCGGGTCCACCTCCTCGACAGGGAAGCCCGGCAGGGAGAGTGCCGTCACGGCATCGAAATAGCTGGCGCCTGCTGCGCCGCGTTTGACGACGACGGCTTTGATGCCGGATGCGAGGAGCTCCGCGACCGCCTGACCTTCCGTCTTGGCTTCGGTGATGAGGAAAAGCTCGTCTCCGCTCGGCAGGAAAAGATCCGTCTCGGCGAGCACCGTAAGCAGCGCCTCGCGCATGCCGGGGCTTTTGAGGATCTCCGGGCGAAGATTTGGATCGAAGGAGACGGTGCCCCCGCCCGCCTTGACGATCCCGATCGCGGCGAGAATGCTTTCGACCACGCTCGGCGCGTAGAGCGACGAGCCCATGACATGGATATGGCTGCATTCGCCGACGAGCCGGGTCATTCGCTCGTCGAGCATGATCTTGCCGCAGGCGCTGTCGCGGATGTTGAAGACGAAAGCGCGGCTGCCATCGGGCCGGTAGCGGACGAAGGCGCTGCCGGTCGTGGCGAGCGGATCGACCTCGATACCGGAAATGTCGACGCCGTCGCCCTTGAGGCGTTCGAGGTTGACCGTGCCGAAATCATCCCCTCCGACGCGGGAGATGATCGCGCATGGCTGACCGAGCTTCCCGGCCTGGTCGATGAATATGGCCGGTGCACCTGAAGGGAAGGGGCCGATGAGCGGCGTCGCCTGGCGGAACCCGTCACCCTTCTCGGTCGCGATGATTTCGACGAGAATCTCGCCGATCGTCAGTATCTTGTGCATGTGGATGTCACTCGTGTCGGGGTTCAGCGCTTTGCCTGTTTGGCGCGGACGTCGAGCCAGACGGCGACGAGGATCACCAGGCCCTTGACGATCAGCTGATAGAAGTAGGGGACGGAGAGCATGTTCATGCCGTTGTTCATCACGCCGATGATGAGCGCGCCGATCAGCGTGCCGACCATGGTTCCGACGCCGCCGGCAAGGCTGGTGCCGCCGAGAACGGCCGCCGCGATGGCGTCAAGCTCGTAGCTCATGCCCGCATTGGTCTGTGCGGAGAACAGGCGGGAGGAAAGCAGAATGCCGCTGATGGCCGCCATCACGCCGGAGATCATGAAGATCAGGATCTTCAGCCGATCGACCTTGATGCCGGAGTAGACGGCCGCCTCGCGGTTGCCGCCGGTCAGATAGGCGCGCCGGCCGAAGCTCGTCTTGCTGAGCACGATCTGATTGATGACGAAGAGGACGGCGACGACCCAGATGATGATCGGCAGCCCCAGGAAACTCTCGGTGCCGATTGCGGTCCAGGTTTCGTTCTCGATCATGGCCGGCGCGCCGTTGGTGGGCAGGCTCACCATGCCGCGATAGATACCCATGGTCGCGACGGTGACGATGAAGGACGGCAAGAGCAGCTTGGCCGTCAGCACCCCGTTCAACATTCCCATCAGGGCGCCGGCAACGAGCGTCAGCGCGATCGCCGGCACGAAACCCATCCCGAAGGCAAAGCATTGCGCCCCGACCATTCCTGCCACCGCGATGATCGAGCCGACGGAAAGGTCGATCTCGCCGAGCAGGATCACCCACGTCATCCCGAAGGCCGCGATCGCGACAACGGCGACCTGCTGCAGGATGTTCATGAAGTTTACAACCGTCATGAAGCGCGGGTTGAAGAAGGAAAAGACGATGCAGAGCATCACCAGCGAGAGGAAGATGCCGCCATATTGCTTGAGAGCCCGAACGAGGGCGGCTTTGGCTGCTGTGTTCTGTGTCATGATTGAAACCCTGTCGCGTGAGCCATGATCGTCTCTGGAGTGAGGGCGGAGCCTTCGAGCGTGGCGCCGGGCGCGCCTTCATGCATGACGACCACGCGGTCGCTCATTCCCAGGACTTCGGGCAGGTCGGAGGAGATCAGCAGAATTGCCGTTCCCTCGGCCGCCAGCTGGCGGATGATCTTGTAGATCTCGAATTTCGCGCCGACGTCGACGCCGCGGGTCGGCTCGTCGAGGATCAGCACCCTGGGTCGCGTGAGCAGCCATTTGGCGAGCACGATCTTCTGCTGGTTGCCGCCGCTGAGGGCCCCCGCCGGCGTTTCCAGCGAGTTCGTCTTGATGGAGAGCTTCCCGACCTGTTCGGATGCCGCCGCCCGTTCCGCGCCGTTGCGGATGAAGCCCAAACCTCCGGCGAAGTTCGCGAGAGCCGCCATGGATATGTTCCACTCGACGCTGTGGCCGAGGACAAGGCCCTCTTCCTTCCGGTTCTCCGTCACGAAACCGACGCCGCGGGCGATGGCCTCGTCCGGGGAACGGAACCGCACGGCCTCGCCATCGAGGCGAACCGTGCCTTCGGCGTTCTTCATGCCGAAGAGCGCGTTCATCACCTCCGAGCGGCCCGAACCGACAAGCCCGAAGAAGCCGAGGATCTCACCGGCGCGCACGTGGAAGGACACGTCGTGAAACTCGCCTTCGCGCGTCAACCGGTCGACTGCAAGGACCGGGGCGCCGTCCGCCGCCACACGGTGCATCGGCGGCGGGTAGATTTCGTCCATGCGGCGTCCGACCATCAATGCGATCAGCGTCTCGATGGTGACTTCGTCGCGCGCATGCGTCGAGACATATTCGCCGTCTCTGATGACGGTGATGTCGTCGCTGAGCCGCATGATCTCTTCCATGCGGTGCGAAATATAGATGACCGCGGCGTTGCGCTGCTTCAGCCGGCCGATGATCTCGAAGAGGATCTCGGCCTCGCTGTCGCTGAGCGAGGAAGTCGGCTCGTCCAGAATGACGACCTTGGCATCATGGCTCAGGCCCTTGGCGATCTCGACGAGCTGTCGCTGGGCGATCGAGAGATTGCCGACCTTCTCCGTCACGTCGATGGGAAGTCCGAGGTCGGCTACGATCCGTTGCGCCTCTGCGACGAGCGCCTTGTCGTTGATGAAGCCGAAACGGCGTGGCTCGCGCGTGGCGAGGATGTTCTCAGCGACCGTCAGATTGTTGCAGAGGCTCAATTCCTGGAAGACGATCGCCAGCCCGAGCGAGGCGGCTTCCTGCGGGTTGGCGGGCCGGTAGGGCTGCCCGTCGAGAACGATCTCTCCCGACGTTGCCCCGTGCACGCCGGCGAGAATCTTCATCAAGGTCGATTTGCCGGCGCCGTTTTCGCCGAGCAGCGTATGCACCCGGCCGCGCCGGACCTCGAGCCGCATCCCCTTGAGGGCGGCGACCTGCCCGAAGGACTTGGTGACATCGGTGATCTTGAGAATGGTATCCGCAGCGGAACCATGCATGGCGGGCCTCCTTCAGCCGGACCGGAGCGTATCCGGCGGCATGCGCCGGATACGCCCGTGGTATGCCGCCGCCAGCAGGCGGCAGCCGTCCTGGGAGGGACCTATTTCCCGGTGTAGACGCCCGGTACGATCGGCTGCTCGGCCGGCACCGTCTCTCCGGCGACAACCTTCACGGCGGTGTCGATCGCCTGTTTGCCCATCTGGTCCGGGAATTGCTGGATCACGCCGACCATTACCGGATTGCCGTCGACGGCATCGCGTGCTTCCTTCATGCCGTCGAAACCGATGACCTTGACCTGCGATTCCAGTCCGGCAGCCTTGACGGCAACGGCCGCGGCAAGGGCCGCATCGTCGCCGAAGCCGAAAATGCCGGTAATGTCGGGGTTGGCCTGCAGCATGTTCTGTGCGGCAGCGAGGGCTTCTGCGCGGGTGATGCCCGTCTGGGTCGCGACGATCTCCATTTCCGGATGCTTGGCGATCGCTTCCTTGAAGCCGTTGATGCGATTGACCACCGACTGAACCGTCGGATAGTCGATGATGGCGACCTTGCCCTTGTTTCCGAGAACCTCGGCCATGAGCTCGCCCGCCTTCACGCCGCCGGTGAAATTGTCGGTGCCGATATGCGACGTCACCGTCGCCCCATTGGCCGGAACGTCGACGGTGATCACCTTGATGCCGGCCTTTTCCGCCTTTGCTATGGCCGCGCGTACGCCCTGGCTGTCGACGGGCGAAATGACGATCACATCAACGCCCTTGACGATGAAGTCCTCGACGTCGGCGAGCTGCTTGTTGAGGTCCTGATTGGCGATGGCCACTTCGAGCGCGACGTTCTTTTCCTTGGCTTCGGCTTTCATCGCCTCGGCGAGCTCAATGTAGAACGGGTGCTGCTGGGTCAGGAGCGATGCGCCGATGCCGTCGGCGAAGGCGCCGGATGCCAGCAAGGTGAGCGCGGTGCCGGCGACGAGAGTTTTGAGAATGCGGGGCATGTTCATGGTTTCCTCCCTTGGAAACGGCGGGCCTTCAACGTTTGCAACCAGGCAGGCGGGCCCTCCCGTCCCTGACCTTGGCAGGGAGTAAACACCATAAAACTTATCGCGCGTCAATTTTAAAAAGAACACACAACAACAAAAATCAGCGCGCGAGAAAATATTAGCTTCGGCTTCGATCCCCCGGATATTGCGGCACCGGAAGGGGAGGCAACCACCCTTCGCGCCGGACGACCCAGATCTCGTATTGGGGATTGAGGGCGGCCGGGGCGTCGTCCAGTGACCCGACGCGAATTTCGGTTTCCTCTTCTCCCGGGTTGAAGAGCCGCGATCCGCAGTCGGGGCAAAAGCCACGGCCGGCGAATATCCTGACTTCGCCAGAGCTCTTGAAAGCCCGGGTGGGCCAGACGGCGAAGGTCACGAAAGAAGAGCCGCTTTCCTTGCGGCAGTCCGCACAATGGCAAAGTCCCACCCGCAAAGGTTCTCCGCGAACCTCATATCTCAGCGCGCCGCAAAGGCACCCACCTGTTCTCGCAATCATCTGCCGGCATCTCCAATCTGGCTAAACATCAAGCGGGATCAAGGAAAGGCGCATGCCCGTTTCCGCCCGCATCCGCTCCAACTCTTTCAGATATCCGATGGTTCATGATTTTGTTTGGCCGGACCGGAAGCCATCCCAGCCCGTCGAGGCGGTGCGGCCCTTGGGGAGCGGGAGGCGTGACCCTATCTAAGAGGCGGTGCAACCACCTGAAGGCGAACGCTCATGTCAGACAAGCCGATCAGAATTCCAGGCCCCGACCATCCGATCACTGTCGAACGCAATCCCCGGCGTGTTGTAGTCAGGCTCGATGGCCGCATCGTGGCCGATACGCGCGACGCGCTCACATTGCGCGAGGCGTCCTATCCGCCCGTGCAATACATCCCCCGCAGCGACGTCGACATGTCGCTGCTTGCGCGCACCGATCATGGGACCTATTGCCCCTACAAGGGCGATGCGTCCTATTACAGCATCGCGGCCGATGGCGAACGCTCGAAGAATGCCGTCTGGACCTATGAGAATCCGCATGAAGCGGTCCGTGAGATCAAGGAGCACATGGCATTCTATCCGGACCGGGTGGATGCGATCGAGGAAATGTAGCGGCACTGTCTGCCCTTCTACGAGAAGGAGAGAACGGCCCGACCCAGCGATTGCTCGCCACACCGGAGGTAATTCTTCACTCGACAACCGGGCTGTCAGGTCGCGCTTCCGGGATTGCCGCGGCTTTCCGCGACAATCCTTCCCCGAGGCGACGATTCCATCCTCGGGGTAAGCAGGCTTGAGTTCTGGTTTTTCGGTTCCATTTGATGCTTGCAGGCGCAACATTAATTATGAAGCAGGTGGTCGAATGACGCGGAACATCATGGCACTGGCTTTCACGGCCGTAATCGGAATGTGCAGTGCAGGCGTGGCGCATGCAGAGCAGTTGGCAGCGAGATCGAGCACCAGCATAAAGAATGATCTCAACTATCTGATTTACAAGCCGGACGACTATGCGTCGTCCGGCAACGCGTATCCGCTTGTCGTGTGGCTACACGGCGGCGATCAGGGCGGGACCGATATCGAGAAAGTCAGATCGAGTGGCATTCCGAAATTGATCGAGGAGGGAAAGAAATTCCCTTTCCTGGTGTTTTCACCTCAGAATCCGAGTGAAGAGCTGCTTTATCCGATCGAGAAAGTCGAGGCGGCACTTGACGAGGTGATGTCGAAGTATCGCGTCGATCGCGCGCGTGTCTATGTCGTGGGGTTCAGTCGCGGCGCTTTCGCGGCCTGGGCCATGGCAGAACAGTTTCCCGAAACATTCGCCGCTGTCGTTCCGATCGCCGGCGGCGGCAATCGCCACTACCTCAGCAGAACAAATGAAAAGGCAGCCTTCTGGGTGTTCCACGGCACGAACGATCAAGTCATCCCTTTGTCGGATTCAGTCGTGCTTTATGAGCGGCTTGTGGGTCTGAAGCGTAATGCTCGTCTGAGTGTTTTGGAGGACGTGGACCACTCGGGCGTCGAGCGGGCCGCCTTGAACGATCCCGAGCTCTGGGACTGGCTTCTGAAACAGCGCCTTGAGGTCGCGCCTGAGTAAACCTGTCGATCCTCAGCCCGTACCGCGGAATGCGAACGGCGTCTGCTTGGCGCCCGCTCCGATCAGAAAGGCCGGTGAAGCCGGCACCGCCGCCAGTGAGTCGTACGGCAGCTAGCGGCTTTTTCGCGACAATCGGTTGCTTCTCTCCCTATCACAAACCTGCCGGGCTTCAGGTGAGTTTAGCGAGGATGTCGTCGACGACACTTGGGACGGTATACGCCGTGTCGATATTGATACCGGCAGGAAGATACTCCCGGGTACGATGATAGCGGAGTACCAGGGCCCGCTCGGCCGGCTCGAAACCCGGTTCATTGGGCCGCCCATCCAGTCGTCGGTCCAACGTCTCAACGTCGATGTCGAGCACGAAAACCTTATCGAACAGGTCCAGGAATTTGTGGAAATTGCGCGAGCCGCCACAAAAGAACGTGGCGGGATGGGTGGAGTCGGCAGCAATAGCTCGCACCTTCTCGACAGGCCAGATCCAGTGCGCGTATCCCCAGGCGATGCGGTCTGCGCCTTCGGGTGGTCCTGCGAGCGCCTGGCCTGTCTCGGGGTCGCCGACATAGGCCAAAACGCGGTCACCATGGACGACATGGTAGCCCCGCCGCTCCAGTTCGGTAGCGACAGACGTCTTTCCGGTACCCGAGCCGCCTTCGATTAGATAGTTCTTGATGCCCATGGGGTTTTTTATCACTGCCTTCAATCCGGTGTGAAGACACTGTACCTGGGGTGTGCTCAGCAAGGGTATCGCCTTGCGGAAAGAAGGTACTCACAAACTTCGAGCCGCCAGCAAACAGCGCTGTCAACGGCGCTCCGCTTGCTAGTGCCGCTGCCGCACCGATGCCACCCGAAGCTGCAAGATTCATCCTACCCCCGTAGCCATGCGGAAGAAGCGGCACGGTCCGTCGTCTTGCGGGAAGAAGGGGGACCTGGATTCGATCAGCACGCCTGCGCAAAGCGTTCATCAGCAGGTCCGCATCGAGACCTTCCGGCCCCTCGATCCAGACGGACGTGCCGCCGAAAGCCGCACTCGTTTCGGTATCGGCGCGCCGATCTCCAACGGCCTCGGCATTTCGCCGCATTGCAGGAACAGCAGAGACCGACTTCACGTTTTGAAATGAACCGTCACCGAAAATGAGTTCCCATTCGGTGCCAGTGCGGTCATGTCTTTGCGACGCTCGTATGAGCCATTGCTCGACGACACACGAATCAAAGAGCTGACAGCATGGAAAATCCGGTTGCACTGAATCGTCTTTCCGAGAACACGGTCTTCCGTAAAGGCGATGTTTTCGTACTCTTCGGCGAACTGTTCGGCCGCGGATACGCCACCGGTTTGCTCGAGGAAGCCCGGCGGGCTGGCATGGAGATTGTGGGGATCACCGTCGGGCGGCGCGACGAGAACAACGCGCTTCGGCCGCTCGATGCCGAGGAACTGTCTTCAGCGGAGGCCCGGCTGGGCGGCAGGATCATCAACATACCTCTTATGGCGGGTTTCGATCTCGATGCGCCCGCAGACGGCCCAACTCCCACCGATCTCCTGGCAAAGATGACGCTTGAGAGCTGGGAACACGACAAGCTCGACTGGGACTATGTCGGGCAATGCCGCGACATTGCCACTGCGCGTTTTACGGAGTCGCTTGCAAAGGTCATGACCGTTCTCGACGGAATGATCGCCGCTGGCCGCAATGTTTTCTTCGCCCACACAATGGCCGGAGGCATCCCGAAGGCGAAGGTACTCTTGGTCGTCGCCAATCGAATCTACAAGGGAACCGGAACCCGCCACATGTCGTCGCAGACCTTGCTCGACAGTGATATGGGAAAACTCATCCTGCAGAATTTTGACGACGTCTCCGCAAACACCTTTCGCCACCTCATTGATTTCAGCGCGGCGATCCGCGAGCGCGTGGAAGCTTCGGGCGGTCAAATACGATATACGGCCTATGGTTACCACGGATCGGCGATCCTCATTGACGGAAGCTATCGTTGGCAGACCTACACCAACTACACCCAGGGTTATGCCAAGATGCGGCTCGAAGGCATTGCAGAGGAAGCCTGGGCGAAAGGGATCAAGGCAACTGTCTATAACTGTCCCGAAATCCGGACCAATTCGTCCGATGTGTTCACGGGTATCGAGCTGCCCCTGATACCGCTGCTGCTTGCGTTGAAGAAAGAAAACGGCGGCCAATGGGCAGACGAACAGTGGCAGGCCTGCGAGCAGCTTCTGGCAGACGGCGTAACCATGAAGGATGTGTTCGGGAAGATCACCGACATGCAGGCCAGCGAGGTTATGCGCCCGTTCTATGAGTTTTCGGCATGGCCCATGGCAAACAGCCAGGCACAGGCCGATTTGACCATCGGCACGTCCAACGACATCACCCGGATGCATCGGGATAGCAAGTTGATGATCAGCGATCTCCTGAGCGGTCTCGTTGTGAAGGCGACGGGGCAGCTGATTTTCGGCGAATCTTCCGAACCCTCCGGTCCCGTCCTGTGGCTCAACCACGATATCGTGGCTCGGCGACTTAACGCTTCCCACCCGCATGCGAAGTCTCCCGCGCCGCTTATCACGCAGGGAACGGAATCTTCGCACCTTGAGGTGGCGTGACGGGCTCCCGGCTTAGCTTGGAAGCTGGTGTTTTGGCCATGAAGCGACGAATCTTGCGACAGGAATGAGCCTTCATTTCCGCCACTGTCCGCCATTTACGACGATATGATCTGCATGCCTAGATCGCGAAGAGGGGTGAGCAGATCCTCGGGACACTTCCTGCTCACAATAAGCCCGTCGACGTCATCGAAGCCAACGACGCTGTACGCGGAGACGGCACCGAGCTTTTCCCTCGAGCCAAGCACGACCGTCTCCGCAGCCTGCCGGCAGATCGCCCGCTTCACCGCCGCCTCCTCGCGGTCTCCCGTCGTCAGGCCGTGCTCTACATGGATACCGGTCACGCCCATGAAGTAGAGATCCACGCGAATCTGCGATATTGCTTCGATGGCGACGGCGCCTACGGAGACGTTCGAATGCTTGTAGATGTGACCGCCGATAAGCTCCACATCCACCCCCGGATGATCAAGAAGAGCGGTTGCGACGTCGGGGCTATGGGTCACGACCGTCGCCTTCAAGGCCTTTGGGAGGACGCGCGCGAGCCTGATTGTCGTCGTGCCTCCATCCAGGAAGACGATCTGTCCTTCCTTGACCATGCCGGCGGCGACCTTGGCGATCTCGGCCTTGTCGTTGACGGACACATTTCGGCGCGTGGGAAGGTCTTTGAGTGCCTTGGACGCGGGGAGAGCGCCGCCATGCACGCGTTGAAGTAGTCCTTCGCCAGCAAGCTCCCGAAGGTCTCGCCGGATCGTGTCCTCGGATAGGCCCAGCTTCCGGCTGAACTCTTTCGCGACGATCCGGCCTTCCTTGCCGAGGGCGTCGAGGAGCAGCGCCTTGCGCTCAGTGGTCAGCATGTGGAAGCTTCCTTTTCAGATAGTGCAAACCTGGCAATAACCGCTGCAATTGAATCCCTGGCTCCAGCCCGTGGCAGGAATTTCCCGAACGTGGAAGCTCGCCTTAACGCGCCCGCCATGATGCGTCCGTCGCCGATGCTCCGCATATTGCACGAACACAAATATAATGCAATATCGTGCAGTATGTGATGGAGAACGTGTATGTCGGTTGCAGATCGGATTCGGGTTGAGCAGGTGACCACCCTGTCGGACGACTGGTATGTCCTGAAGAAGACGACCTTCAGCTTCCGTCGGACGGACGGAGAGTGGCAGAGACAGAGCAGGGAGACCTACGATCGCGGCAATGGCGCGACGATCCTGCTTTACGATTTGCAGCGCCGAAAGGTCTTGCTCACCCGGCAGTTCCGCTACCCTGCCTTCGTCAACGGGTATGACGATCTTCTGGTCGAGACACCCGCTGGCCTTCTGGACAAGGCAACACCGGAAGAGCGGATCAAGGCGGAGGTGGAGGAGGAGACCGGATACCGCGTCACCGATGTCAGTCAGGTGTTCGAAGCGTTCATGAGCCCTGGATCGGTGACGGAACGGCTTCACTTCTTTGTCGGAGCCTATTCGGCCGCTGATCAAGTGTCGGAGGGCGGTGGCGACCCGGACGAAGGCGAAGACATCGAACGTCTGGAGCCGACAATCGAAGAGGCGCTGAGGATGGTCGCCGACGGCCGGATCCGCGACGGCAAGACCATCATGCTGCTGCAATATGCGGCGCTGCACCTCTTCAAGGAGACCGCATGTTCACCTTGAGAGCGGCGAAATGCGAAGACCTTGCGCGCAACTTCGAGATCTGGTGCACGTCGGTTCTGGCGACGCACCAGTTTCTCTCGGCGGAAGACTTCGACGAGATCGGCGCGCTCGTCGAGAAGTCGTACCTGCCAACCGCAGATTTCACAGTTGCGGTTGACGCAGATGACACCGCCCATGGGTTGATGGGCACGACCGGAGATCATGTCGATGCCTTGTTCGTCCACGCTGAGAGTAGGGGTCAAGGCAGTCGATGAATGCTCTTAAATCGACGACACTGACTTGAACATCGATAGTGCGATTCTCACAGGGTCGATCGCCCATCCAGACCGAAGGCAAATTCATAAACGATGAGTTCAGATCCGTGCAGCATCAAGATTCGTCGGGCTAGATCTACGGAACCAGAGGCTGTGGCATCTGTATTCCGGAGGTCGCGCCAAGCCTTTCTCCCCTACTTGCCAGATCTGCACACCTTTGAGGAAGACAAGGCCTACTTCCGCAACATCGTGTTCCAAGACTGCGATGTGTGGGTGGCTGACGAACAGCAGTTGGTCGTCGGCTTCTGCGCCTTCAAGCAAGGTTGGGTGGAACATCTTTACCTCCTGCCTGGCTATACGGGCCGCGGGATCGGCCGGAAGCTGATTGCGAAGGCGCAGGACCATTTCGACCATCTTCAGCTCTGGGTTTTCCAGGCGAATGTTGATGCGATCGCCTTCTACGAGCGAAACGGCTTCGTCAGGATTCGTGAGACGGACGGAACCGACTGTCAGGAGAAGATGCCCGATGCGCTATATCGGTGGGATGCCGGCGTGACAGCAGGGTAACGTCGGTGTCGCGTCGGCCTCAGGAACCTTTAGCAACGGCTTCGGGCCGAGTCTCAGACCATGAACGGACATCCTCCGATGGCGCTACTGTTTGAGTTCGGCGTGGCAGATGGCATCAAACTGTTCCGCCAACTCGGCGAGTGTGACCTCGCCCAATCTGCCGATCAGCAGCCGTTCGGCTCGATCCAGCGCATCCGCGACTGCGCTGTTGACGACCCGTTCGACCGCGCAGGATGGATTGTCGTTGTCCAGGCCAATCGCGAAGATATGACGGCCGCCGACTGCCCGATGAATATCCAGCAAGGTCGTTTTGTTGAGGTCGCAGGCAATCGTCCAGCCGCCCCCCTGTCCAGTGACAGATCGAACATAGCCGTTGGCGCGCAAGCCAGCCATGGTCCGACGAACGACAACGGCGTTCGTCTGAAGCATTCCGGCGATATGCTCGGATGTATATGGGCGATCATGGCGGGCCATGTGCAGCAGGACGTGGAGCATGCGGGACAAGCGGCTGTCGGTTCTCATGATGCTCTTCGTGAGATGTCAACCGAGCCGTCATTCCTCTGATCGGCCGTTCGCCGCTCTATTTCTCTCTCCAGCAGATACATGACGACATGCGGGCCAACATTGGTGCCGGCAGCGGACGCGTGAACGAGATGAGCGGCGGGATCGGCGGCGTTTCCGACGGCAAAAATCCCCGGTCGGCTCGTCCGTCCGGCGCTGTCGGTCCGAGCCAGGCCCATGTCGTCAACATCACATAGGCTAGCTGCGAGATCGGAGGCCGCGACCATGTCAGCAGCAATCCAGGCGGCGTCGCAGGCGATCGATTTCCCCTTGCGTGTCGTGAGCGCTTCAAGTCGCTCGCCGCCGTGAACCAATCCCGTCACCTCGTCGGCAATCACCTCGATTTCCAAAAGTCGCAGGCGATAGAGATCGACGTCGGTGAACGCATGCTCGGAAACCACCGTCACGTCGCGAGACCACATCCACACCCATGATGCCATGTGGACCAGCCTGTCGGGCACTCCGAAGACCACGAAGCGCTTTCCTTGGACCTCATAACCATCGAAGCATGGACAGACACGAAGATCTCTTCCCCAGACCTTGGGCAATCCTGAAAGCGGCGGCAGTTTGTCTATCAGTCCGGTTGCAAGAACAACGGTGCGAGCCATCCTTACCGAATGGCCGTGATGCACCTCGAAAAGGCCGTCGGCGCGTGGTGTTACCGACGTTACTCGCTGGCGTATGATCTCGACCCCGTATTGTTGGACCTCAGCGCTGGCTCGGGCAAGCAGCTCCTGGGGCGGCAACCCATCGAAGCCGAGGTATTCGCGGACTTCCGCAACGCTTTCGATCCGGGTTGTGCCTCCATCGAATATGATAGCGGACCTGCCTGCTCTACCGAGGAATAAAGCGGCGCTTAGACCCGCAACACCCGCGCCCACGATGACCGCGTCCACGACACGTTCCATTCTACTATCTCGCTCTGAATCTCGTTCGGGTCGCGAGTATAGACCGCCCAGCATCATGCGCAACTTCAAATGTTACAAATAACGAGAAAGACTGTGACTGCCCCGGGTGGCTGCTTCGTCGATCCGGCTAATGCCCCTGGTTCCCGCTGGGCGGCTTCAACCCGCTACAGGCTGAAACGCGCTCCGAAGTCGCGCCGGTTGGAGGCAACTCCAATGCAAGTGGGGCACGCGCGGCTCCTGCAGCGGTCGCCGGACATCCTGCTGATCCCCGGCACCATGAAGAAACGGTCTGTCATGACCTGCTGCCACCGCGTCCTGGCGGCATCGGGCACAATTTGCCGCAGGAGTCTCCGCGCGCCTCTGCCGACGCGGTAATCGAAGCCGATGCGAACAGCCAGGGTGACCACTTCGTCTCGCCGGTTGGGTGCCCTCGGGCTTCGGCCAGCGTGCCAGTGATAAGCCGGCAAGGGGCCCGGTCGCGTCCGCAGCATGCGTGACGTTCGCCATCGGCAATGAACGTCATGCACATACAGATCAACTGGCGTGCGTGCGGTAAGGCTCGAGGAAGGGCCTCAACAGTGCCAATAGCGCGCCCGGTGTTTCCTCCGGCACGAAATGCCCGCATTCCGGAATTATGGTACAGCGAACATCGTCAGCAACCTGGCGAAGCTGCTCCTCCACCGCGCCCGCGCAGGCTAACTCGCCGGCGAAGCCTAGCACCGGCATGGTCAGCCGAGTCTTCATCCGTTCACGATTTGCCGGAATGTCATCGTCGATGGCGCGGTAGTAATCGAAGCTCGCACGTAGCGTCCGGCGATCGCGCTTGATTAGGTCGATGTAGAAGGCACGGATGTCGGCTGGGATAGGGTTGGGTACCGGAATCTTGGTGAATTGATAGTCGAAGAATATTTCCTCACGACCTACTACAAGCGCCTCGTTGATCCCGCGCACGCGACAAAAATTGTTGTGCCACAGAAAATCGCTGAGCTGCCGATCGTCGGAGATCAGCGGCGGGGAGACGGCGACACCGGGGATTATCGCCTCGCCCAGCGCAATCCGCGCGATCCGCTCGGGCTGGTCCGCTGCCATCGCATAGCCTACCCACATGCCGCAATCGTGGCCAACCAGCGCGAAGCGTTCGTGGCCAAGCGCCGTCATCAGCCCGAACAGGTCGCGGCCTAGTGTCCCCTTGTCATAGCCTTCTTCCGGCTTATCCGAGATCCCGAGCCCGCGCGGGTCAGGCACGACGAGTGTGAAGCGCTCAGCCAGCGGCAGCATTACGTCACGCCAGATGTACCAGTTCTGCGGCCAGCCCCCGAGGAGCAGCAGCGGCGGGCCCTCGCCACCGATAACGGCATGGAGTTCGATCTCTCCGGTAGGCACCCGGTAGCTTTCGAATACGTCGATGAAGCCCGGCGGCAGGCTGGGGACGCCGTGGACGGAGCCGAACCCCTTGATGTTTGGGAATGGTGGACGGGTCATACGTTGCGCTCCTTATGTTTAGCGATCGCTACAAACTAACGCATTGCCTTTCCGCGTCAAGCTGTGTTTAGTGATCGTTATGGATAAGCCTCGCCAACGCCGCTCCGCAGGCCCGCGCAGCTTCGATCGAGATCAAGCAATTGAGACCGCGATGCGTCTGTTTCGGCGCTACGGGTATCAGGGCGTGTCGATCTCCGACCTGACGAGCGCGATCGGCATCGCTCCGCCAAGCCTGTACGCGGCGTTTGGGAGTAAAGCGGGCCTCTACCGGGAAGCGCTCGACCTTTATGCAGGCCTACCCGGTGCGCTCGACGGCATGGAAGGCGCTGTGACGCTGGAGCAGGCGCTGAAAGGATTACTCGATGCGGCGATCCGTGCAGTGACGGCCGAGGAGCGCGGCTGCATGATCTCGACCGGTTTGGTCGAAGCTGCGGACGAGCAGCAGGAACTCGCACGCGAGCTCGGCAAACGTCGGCGAGCGCTACGCGACCGTATTGCGAATGCCTTGTCTCGATGGCTTGACCGATCCGAAGCAGAGGGGCTCGCCCTGTACCTATCCGCCGTACAGCAGGGCATGTCGGTGCAGGCGCGTGATGGCGCGACAGCGGAAGAGCTCTCGCGCATTGCTGACGAAACCGTCGCGGGCATCATTGCTAGGCGGATACCGAGCGCTTCGCAATCCTGCCCGCCCGCGGCTTAGCAAGAGCGTACCGAATGAACGGCAGGGGGTCGTCTGGAGATCCATCCTACCCCCGCTCCGCGATCCGCGCCGCGGTCAGGGCCACGCCGTCGGCTATGCGGTTGCGTGCAATCGACGAGTAGCCCATGCGGAAGAAGCGGCACGGTCCGTCGTCCTGCGGGAAGAAGGGGGATCCGGATTCGATCAGCACGCCGTCCTTGCGCAAAGCGTTCATCAGCAGGTCCGCATCGAGACCTTCCGGCCCCTCGATCCAGAAGGACGTGCCGCCGAAAGCCGCAGATCCTGCAATCTTCAATCCGGCATCCCGGAGGGCGGCGTCCATGATGATGTGGCGGCGATGATACTCCTCGCGCATCCGGTGCAGCACGGCATCATAGTGGCCGAGCGCCAGGAAATAGGCGGCCGTTCTCTGGAGGTGTCCCGGCGGATGCCGCAACATCAGCGCCCGTAGTGCCCGCGCCTCCCGGATCACGGCAGCCGGTGCCACCAGATAGCCGAGACGCAGGCCGGGAAACAGCGATTTGGAGAAACTGCCGATGTAGAAGACCCGCCCGCTGCGGTCGAAGGCCTTGAGGGCAGGGGAAGGGGGCGCCAGAAAGCTCATCTCGAACTCGTAATCGTCCTCGACGATTATGAAGTCCTTGGAGGCGGCCGCCTCGAGCAAGGCCGCCCGCCGCTCGATCGGCATCGTCGCGCCGGTCGGCGAATGATGGCTGGGCGTGACGAACACGGCATCGACCTCTTGCGGAAGCGCGGCGGGCGGCAGGCCGTCCCTGTCCACATCGACGAAGGTGATCCCGGCGCCGCTCAAGCGAAGCGATGCACTCATGTCGGGATGGCAGGGGTTCTCGCAGACCGCATGGGCGCCCTGACGCAACAGGAGCTGGATGACGATCCAGAGGGCGTTCTGCGCGCCCACCGTCACCAGGATCTCGTCGGGGTTCGCACGGATGCCGCGGCCCGGCAAGGTGCGCGAACAGATATAGTTGACGAGCTGGATGTCGTCCGCCGCCGCGAAGTCGCCCGCCATCAGCTCGAAATCCTCGCGCGCCAGCGCCCGTCGCGCGCAGTCGCGCCAGGCCGTGAGATCGAACAGTGACGGGTCCATCTGACCGTAAAGGAACGGGTAGGGATAGGCTCGCCAGTCGAGGGGCTTACGCATCTGCTTGGCCACGATGAAGGTCGAGCGCAGCTTGGCCGACCAGTCGATCGCATCGGCCGCAGCATGGGCGGCCTGCATCGCGATTGCTGTCGTCGGGGGTTTGCCGGCGACACGGTAGCCGCTCCGGTTCGCCGCCTCCACATAGCCTTGGGAAGCGAGCTCCTGATAGGCGAGCGTTACGGTGATCCGCGAAATATTCAGATAGGCCGCAAGCTTGCGGCTGGAGGGCAATTGGGCGCCCGGCGCCAGGCGGCCCGACAATACGGCCGAAACGATCGTTTCACGGATCTGCGCCTGCAGGCCCGTTTGGCTTGCCCGGTCGAGGAAGAAGATCGTTTCCGAGACCGTCGAGCCCGTCATTGTTCACCTCATCCAACTGGACTCATCTAACTTCCTATCTGGATATAAGGCAATCCGGGACGTGGGCATATTTCTATTCGGCAAGCAAAGACCGTCATTCAATGTACGGCGCGACCCCGCAAAAAGCGGGGCGACATAACCAAGAGGGTAACGACATGATCCACCTTAGAAGTTTCAAGCACTTATCCGGAGCCGTGGCCATCGCCGCCGGTGTCCTCACCTCCTTCGCCGCCCAGGCGGAAACCAGCGTCGTCGTGGGCTACCAGCAGATCGTCGGCCCGTTCATCTCGGCGATCGCCGACGGTCGTTTCGATGCCGCAGCGAAGGAAGCCGGCTATACGATCGATTGGCGCCAGTTCAGTTCCGGCGGTGACATTTCGACCGCCCTCGCTTCCGGAAACGTGCCGATCGGCGTCATCGGTTCGACCGGCACGACAGCCGCGGCGACCCGCGGCGTCGGGCTCGAACTTTTCTGGATCCTGGACAATATCGGCAAGTCGGAAGCGCTCGTCGCCCGAGAAGGTTCCGGCATCGAAAAGCCGGAAGACCTGAAGGGGAAAAATGTCGGCGTTCCCTTCGTCTCGACTTCGCACTTCCATCTGCTGGTCGGCCTCGAGCAGGTCTGGAAAACCGATCCGCGGGAAGTGAACATCCTCAACATGAAGCCGCCGCAGATCGTCGCAGCCTGGCAGCGCGGCGATATCGATGCCGCCTATGTATGGCCACCGGCGCTGTCGGAACTCCTGAAGAGCGGCAAGGTCATCTCCGATTCCGAGGCGATCGGCGCGGCGAGCGTGCCGACCTTCGACGGCCTCGTGGCCGACAAGGAATGGGCCGAGCAAAACCCCAAATTCATGGCCGCCTTCACCAAGGTGCTCGCGGACGCCTATGCCGATTACAAGGCGAACGGCAGCGGCTGGAAGGCTGACTCGCCGCAGGTCCAGGGCATGGTCAAGCTGATCGGTGGCGACGCCGAGGGTATCGTCCAGGCATTGAACCTCCTGTCCTTCCCGACCGTCGACGAACAGGTCTCCGATCAGTGGCTTGGCGGCGGCGCTGTCCGGGCGCTGGAGGCGAGCGCCAAGTTTCTGGTTGATCAGAAGCAGATCGACACCGCGCTCGACGACTACGCGCCCTTCGTCAACAGCTCATATGCGAAAGAAGCCTCCAAGTAGCAGACGACGCGCGCTCCCGCCCGCGCGCCGTGCGCGGCCAGGAGCGCCGCTGATACCCTCGACACAGCACTTTCCAGGAAGGCCTGCGACATGGAAACGCTTAACGTCAGCAATGTCAGTCTGACCTATCCCGGTCTCTATTCGGACCAGGCGGTCATCGCGCTCAAGGGCGTGGATCTCGAAATCAAAAGCGGCGATTTCGTCGTCGCCCTCGGTGCATCCGGATGTGGCAAGACCACGCTTCTCAACCTGATGGCGGGGTTCATGGCGCCGAGCGCCGGGGAAATCATGCTGGGCGACCGCCGCATCACCGGCCCCGGTGCCGACCGTGGCGTCGTCTTCCAGAAGCACGCGCTGCTCCCCTGGCTTAACGTCATCGACAATACCGAGTTCGGATTGAAGCTCAGGGGTGTCGACAAGGCGACCCGGCGGGACCTGGCGACCAGAAATCTCGCACTTGTCGGGCTGCAGGATTTCCACCGGCACATGATTTATCACCTCTCCGGCGGCATGCAGCAGCGTGTCGGCATCGCCCGCGCGCTCACCTGCGATCCGGCGATGCTGCTCATGGACGAGCCGATGGCTGCCCTCGACGCGCTGACGCGCGAGACCATCCAGGAATTGCTGCTCGAAGTGTGGCAACTCACCAACAAGATGTTCTTCTTCATCACCCACAGCGTCGAGGAGGCGCTGTTCCTCGGCTCCAGGCTGATCGTGATGTCGCCCCGTCCGGGCCGCATCACCCATACCTACGAGCTCGATTTCAACAAACGCTTCCTGGAGAACGGCAATGCACGCGCAATCAAATCCAGCCGCGACTTCATCGACATGCGTGAAGAAATCCTCGGCATCATCTATGGCGACGAGCGCCAGTCCGGGAACCCGGAGATCCTCCATGCTTGAGGGTGTCGCAAAGAGCAAACCGGTTCGTCCGGGCAGGATCTACGGTGCGCCGGGCGACGGCATGAGCGGCCACATTAGCCTGCTCACGGCCATTGCGTTCATCGCGCTCTGGCTGCTCGTAACCGAAATGGGCTGGATCAAGCCGCTGTTCCTGCCGTCGCCGCTCGCCGTCTGGGACAAGTTCGTGATTGCGCTTACGGAGGGCGTCTCGAACTCCACTTTGGCGCAGCATACCCTGTCAAGTCTCGGCCGCGTGCTCGGAGCTTTCCTGCTGGCACTCGTCACGGCCGTTCCCGTCGGCATCCTCATGGGCGTCAACCGGGTGGTGCGCGGTCTCTTCGACCCGATCATCGAATTCTACCGGCCGCTGCCGCCGCTCGCCTATCTGCCACTGATCATCATCTGGCTCGGCATCGGCGAATTCCCGAAAGTGTTCCTGATCTATCTGGCGATCTTCGCGCCGATGGCGATCGCCGCCAGAGCCGGTGTCCGCTCGGTCTCGACGGAACAGATCCATGCGGCCTATGCGATGGGCGCGACGCGAGCCCAGGTGATCAGGCATGTGATCCTGAAGGCTGCCCTGCCGGAGATATTCACCGGCATGCGTATCGGAATCGGCGTCGGCTGGACCACGCTCGTCGCCGCCGAAATGGTGGCCGCCCATCGTGGCCTCGGCTTCATGGTGCTGAATGCGGCCGAATATCTCGCCAGCGATACGGTCATCATGGGCATCGTCGTCATCGGCGTCTTCGCTTTCGCCTTCGATCTCATGATCCGCTACCTCGAAAAGGCGCTCATTCCCTGGAAGGGCAAAGTGTGACGGCAGCCGATCGGACGTAGTGGGCGCCGCCCCGGACAACCTCTTCCAACCCATTTCAACGGGCTTAGGGCCGCCCGCCCGGCGAAGCTATGCCCAGGCATGAACAAAGGAATTTCGACATGACTGCCGAAGATCTCGCAAAGCTTTTCGACGCCTTCAACAGGCACGACATCGACGGCGTCATGGCCTTTTTCGCCGCCGATTGCGTCTTCAACGCCGTTGCCGGGCCGGAGGCCTGCGGCAAGCGCATCGTCGGCGCTGCGGCGATTGCCGATGCCTTCTCAGGTGTATGGACGGCAATGCGGGATGCCCATTGGGATCATCACAGCCACTTCGTCCACGCTGATCGCGCCGTCTCCGAGTGGACGTTCTCAGGCACCAATGAGGACGGCTCGCGCATCGTCGCGGAAGGCTGCGATCTCTTCACGCTTCGCGACGGAAAGATCGTCCGCAAGCAGGCATTCCGAAAGAACCGGCCGCTCATCGAACCGCAGCCGAGATACTGAGAGCCTCAGGGCAGGATCACGACATGGAACATCAACTGGCCAGACCGATCGCATCGCGGAAGCCCTTCGATCCGACCTATGATCCGATCCGCGCGCCTAATCCGGGCGACGGCAAGGACTATGCGCCGACCTATTGGATCGGCACGGCCGGCACTCCGCCTGCCGACGACGGACCCGTCACACGCGATATGGACGTCGACGTCGCTGTCGTCGGCTCCGGATACACCGGGCTCTCCTGCGCGATCCATCTGGCCCAGGAGCATGGCATCAAGGCGACGGTGCTCGAAGCCAATGGCGTCGCCTGGGGCTGCAGCACCCGCAACGGCGGTCAGGCGCAGATCTCCGCCGGCCGGCTCAAGCGTTCGCAATGGATCGAGCGCTGGGGCGTCGATGTCGCCAAAAGGCTGCATGGCGAAATCAGCGAAGCCTTCGATCTCTTCCGGGACCTGATCCGCTCGCCCGAGATCGACTGCGACCCTCAGGACGGCGGCCATCTTTATATCGCCCACCGCGACAAGGTGTTGCCGGCGCTCGAAGCCGAGTCGCGGCTTCTCAACGAGGTTTTCGGCTACCGCTCGCGCATGGTCGGCCGCGATGAGGTCCACCGCGACTTCGTACGCGACGAGGAGGCGAGGGGGGCGATGTACGAACCGGACGGCATGGGCATCCACGCGGCCAAGCTCGCCTTCGGCTACCTCAGTCTGGCGCGCAAGCTCGGTGCGCGGGTCCACACGGCAAGCCCCGTTCTCGGCTGCGACTGGAAAAACGGAGCCTATCATCTGACGACGCCGGGCGGCACCGTTCGTGCGCGCGCCGTCTGCATTGCGACGGCAGGCTATACCTCGCCGGACCTGCATACGCTGACGCGGCACAGGCTGATGCCGATCCTCTCGAACTCGATCGTCACACGCCCGCTGACCGAGGAAGAACGCGCCGAACTGAACTTCAAGACCCGGATCCCGCTCACCGATACGCGCACGCTGCGCCACTACTACCGGATGTTGCCGGACGGTCGCGTGCAGATCGGCAGCCGCAGCGCCATCACCGGCCGCGACGCGGTCAACCCCAAACATCTCGATCGGCTGCTCGAAGGGCTCTACCGAAAGTTCCCGATCCTGAAGGGGATCACGATCGACTACTCCTGGTGGGGCTGGGTCGATGTCAGCCACGACATGATGCCGCGCATCTTCCGCCCCGACCCGAAGCAGCCGCTGTTCTACGCCATGGGCTATGGCGGCAACGGGGTCATGTATTCCGCACAGGCCGGCCGCCGCATGGCCCAGATGGTGGCGGGCAAGGGCGGCGCCCTCGATCTGCCGATCTTCACGTCGCCGCTGCCGAGTCATGGCCTGCTCACGCCGTTCAGACGCCTCGGCCAGTGGGGCATGTATCGCTGGTACTACCTCAAGGATGAAATTCTTTAGCCGCCCGGTCGGCCTTACCCTCAACGCGAAAGGAACATGACATGAAAATGACGACCGAAGAGGCGTTTGTAAAAGTCCTGCAGATGCATGGCATCGAGCATGCGTTCGGGATCATCGGCTCGGCGATGATGCCCGTATCGGACCTGTTTCCGAAGGCGGGCATCCGGTTCTGGGACTGTGCCCACGAGACCAATGCCGGCATGATGGCCGACGGCTTCAGCCGTGCGACCGGCACGATGTCGATGGCGATCGGCCAGAACGGCCCCGGCGTGACCGGTTTCATCACGGCCATGAAGACGGCCTACTGGAACCATACGCCACTGCTCATGGTCACGCCGCAGGCCGCCAACAAGACCATCGGCCAGGGCGGCTTCCAGGAAGTCGACCAGATGGCTATGTTCGAGGAGATGGTCTGCTATCAGGAGGAAGTGCGCGATCCGAGCCGCATTCCCGAGGTCCTTAACCGGGTCATCGAGAAGGCATGGCGCGGTTGTGCACCGGCGCAGATCAACATCCCGCGGGACTTCTGGACGCAGGTGATCGACGTGGACCTGCCGCGCATCGTCCGCTTCGAGCGGCCGGCGGGCGGACCCGCGGCCATCGCCCAGGCCGCGCGGCTGCTTTCGGAAGCGAAGTTCCCGGTCATTCTCAACGGCGCCGGCGTCGTCATCGGCAACGCCATCCAGGAATCCATGGCACTTGCGGAGAAGCTGGATGCGCCGGTGTGCTGCGGCTATCAGCACAACGACGCCTTTCCCGGCAGCCACCGTCTGTCGGTCGGACCCTTGGGCTATAACGGCTCGAAGGCGGCGATGGAATTGATCAGCAAGGCCGACGTCGTGCTCGCCCTGGGTACGCGGCTCAATCCCTTCTCGACGCTGCCTGGCTACGGCATCGACTACTGGCCGAAGGATGCGGCGATCATCCAGGTCGACATCAATGCCGACCGGATCGGCCTGACCAAGAAGGTGACCGTCGGCATCTGCGGCGACGCGAAGCAGGTGGCGCAGCGAATTCTTCAGCAGCTTGCGCCCGCCGCCGGCGACGCAAGCCGCGAAGAGCGGAAGGCGCTGATCCACCAGACACGCTCGGCCTGGCTGCAGCAGCTCTCGTCGATGGACCATGAGGATGACGATCCGGGCACGGAGTGGAACGTCGGAGCACGCCAGCGCGAGCCCGATCGCATGTCGCCTCGCCAGGTCTGGCGGGCGATCCAGGCCGTGCTTCCGAAGGAGGCGATCATCTCCACCGACATCGGCAACAACTGCGCGATCGGCAACGCTTATCCGAGCTTCGAACAGGGCAGGAAATATCTGGCACCGGGCATGTTCGGCCCCTGCGGCTACGGTTTCCCGTCGATCGTCGGCGCCAAGATCGGCTGCCCGCACGTGCCGGTGGTCGGCTTTGCCGGGGACGGCGCCTTCGGCATCTCGATGAACGAGATGACGTCGATCGGTCGCGAGGGCTGGCCGGCCATCACCATGGTGATCTTCCGCAACTACCAGTGGGGAGCGGAAAAGCGGAATACCACGCTCTGGTACGACAACAACTTCGTCGGCACCGAGCTCAATCCGAACCTGAGCTACGCCAAGGTTGCAGATGGCTGCGGCCTGAAGGGCGTGACGGTCGACACGCCGGCCGCACTCACCGAGGCCCTTGCGAAGGCGATCGAGGACCAGGCCAGGGGGATCACCACCTTCGTCGAGGTTATCCTCAACCAGGAACTCGGTGAGCCCTTCCGCCGCGATGCGATGAAGAAGCCGGTAGCGGTGGCCGGCATCGATCGCGCCGACATGCGCACCCAGCGACCTATGTAAGAAGCTCTCGCGACCCGCTCGGCGGTGGTCGCCGCCGAGCTCACTCAACGGAAAGAAAAGATGGACGCGATCCCCAAAACCGAGCGACGGAAGCAATCCCTGTCAGCCGTCCTGTCGACCTATGGACCGGGTCTCCTGGTGACGGCCGCCGTCGCCATGGCTGCCCAGTTCCTGTCGGAGCATTACGGGGCGCCGGCGATGCTGATGGCGCTGCTGCTGGGGATCGCCCTCCACTTCCTGGCGGAAGAAGGACGTTGCGTCGCGGGCATCGAGCTTTCGGCAAAGCTGATCTTGAGGATCGGTGTGGCGCTGCTCGGCATGCGCATCAGCGTCGATCTTCTGATCGGCCTCGGCGCCGGCACCATTCTGCTGCTCGTCTCGGCGATCGTGGCAACCATCCTGTTCGGCCTCCTGGCCGCCCGCCTGCTTGGCCGGGGCTGGCGTCTCGCCCTTCTCACCAGTGGCGCGGTTGCCATTTGCGGCGCTTCGGCCGCCATGGCCATCGCCGCCGTGCTGCCCCGCAACGAATTTTCCGAGCGCAATCTGATCTTCACCGTGCTGTCGGTGACCGTGCTCAGCACGCTTGCGATGATCGGCTATCCGATCGTCGCCGAGTATCTCGGGCTTGACGGCCAAGCCACAGGCATCTTTTTCGGCGGCACGATCCATGATGTCGCCCAGGTGGTGGGAGCCGGCTTTTCGGTCTCTCCGGAGGCGGGCGAGACCGCGACGCTCGTCAAGCTCATCCGGGTGACGATGCTGGCGCCGGTGGTCCTGATCTTTTCCCTCGCCCTGCGCGGCGTTCCGCAGGAGGGCGCGTCCATCGGAAAGCGCGCGCCGCTCGTGCCGGGCTTCGTCCTGGCGTTCCTCGTTCTCGCGGGGTTCAATTCCGCCGGGCTGGTGCCGGTGCTCGCAAGCGAGATCGGGATGGCCATATCCAGATGGGCGCTGCTGGCGGGCATCGTGGCGGTCGGCATGAAGACGTCGCTGCGCCGCGTCCTCGAAGTCGGCGGAGATGCCGTTGCGCTGGTCGTGGCCGAAACGCTGTTCATCGCCGTCTTCATACTCGCCGGCATGTACTATCTGGGACACAGCTGATGAAACCTCTCGATCGCATCATCAACGCCGCCAGGAAAGCGCCGCGGCACATCGTCCTTCCGGAAGGCGAGGACCCGCGGATCGTCGCCGGCGCCGTGCAGGCGAGGCGGGAAGGCGTGGCGGAGATTACGCTGGTCGGAAACCGCGAGGTGATTGCGCAGAGGCTCGCAGCCCTGGACGCAATTCCGCGGGAATTCCGGATCGAGGACCCGGCGTGCTCTCCGCTTACCGATGATTTCGCGACCGCCTATCTCGAGCACAGAAGGAGCAAAGGCGTCGACGAGACCGCGGCTCGGGCCGCCGTCCTGTCACCGCTGACCTTCGCCGCGATGATGGTGCGCGAAGGAATGGCCGATGGGACTGTCGGCGGCGCGGTCGCAACCACCGCAGACACCGTTCGTGCCGCATTGCAGGTGATCGGCAGGGCGCCCGGCGTCGGGCTCGTCTCCAGTTTCTTCCTCATGATGCTTTGCGAGCCCCATCACGCCAGGAAGGGGGCCTTCGTCTTTGCCGATTGCGGACTGGTCGTGGACCCGGACGCAGCCGGTCTCGCCGACATCGCGCGCATGTCGGCCAAGTCCTTTGAGAGGCTTGCCGGAGAACGGGCAAAAGTCGCGATGCTCTCCTTCTCGACAGGCGGCAGCGCCGCTCACGAGCGCGTTTCGAAGGTCGTCGAGGCGACCGGCATGGCGCGGCGCGCCGAGCCCGATCTTATCATCGACGGCGAATTGCAGTTCGACAGCGCCTTCGTCGAGGCCGTCTGTCTGACCAAGGCGCCGCATTCGGCGCTGCGCGGGGAGGCCAACGTCTTCGTGTTTCCGAACCTCGACGCTGCCAATATCGGCTACAAGATCGCCCAGCGGATCGGCGGCGCGACGGCAATAGGCCCGATCCTCCAAGGGCTTTCACGGCCCGCCAACGACCTTTCGCGCGGCTGCAGTGCGGCCGACGTCTTCCATATGATTGCCGTGACCGTGGTTCAGGCCGCCTGACGCCAGTTTCGCCGCGCCCGTCCATCTCAAGGCTCCACAAAAAATCACAAATCGCAAATTAATCGCGTGCGTGGTGTCGGTTCAAGGAGAGGGCGAAATGCAGGGCCGTCTGATGCACCAAAAGCGGGCTGCGAGATTGCGGCCGCCGTGACACCAAGGGGAGGTCATCCCCCTAACAGCAATGACGGGCACCGCGGAAGGGGACAATCTTGTGCCCATCAAGGCCAGTTGCTGGGCAAATGCGTCCGCGTTCGGCCCGAAGCGGATTTCTGCTGAGACAGGAAACGGGTGGCGACCGGCCTGAGGGCGCAATAGCCATCTCCTGCATCATTAACAGGAGATAAAAATGGAACTGGCTAACAAGACCTTGATCGTGACCGGAGCCAGCAGTGGTATCGGAGCAGCCGCCGCCAGATTGTTTGCATCCGAGGGGGCAAATGTCGTTCTGGCCGCGCGACGATCTGATGAACTTCAATCGGTTGCCGAGGACATCACCAGAGGCGGCGGCAGCGTCGTGTACCGTGCGGGTGATGTACTGGATGAAGCCTATGCAGGTGTGCTGACCGAGTTGGCCCTGGAGCGTTTCGGCAGCCTGCATGGGGCCTTCAACAACGCAGGCGTGGTGGGTGACATGGTGGCGGTACCTGACATGTCCATTGACAACTGGAACAGAGTAATCTCGACAAACCTAACCAGCGCCTTCTGGGCGGCCAAGGCGCAGGTTCCGGTTCTGAAGGAGCAAGGCGGCGGCTCTATTGTCTTCACGTCCTCTTTCGTCGGGTTCAGCAACGGCGGCCTACCAGGCATGGCAGCCTATGCCGCGTCCAAGGCAGGGTTGAATGGGCTTGTCCAATCGCTTGCCGCTGAGCATGCCAGAGAGGGCATCCGTGTCAACGCGCTGCTGCCCGGAGGGACAGTCACCCCGGCAGGTGGCGAAGGTAATCCTGAAGCTTTAAAGTTCGTCTCTGACCTGCACCCCATAAAGAGAATGGCTTCGGCTTTGGAGATCGCTCAAGCCGCACTCTTTCTTCTCTCGGATCGGTCCCAGTTCATGACTGGTAGTCCCATGATCGTTGACGGGGGCATGTCGGTCCGCCTCTTATAGTTCACAGGATCGGGTGTCGCAGTGCCGGGAGCATCTGCGACACCAAGAGGACCCATTGCGGTCACTGGATCGGACTGGCCGCTATTGGGCAGGCGAGTCGGAGAGCTGCCCCTGATTGGCGGCAAAGTCCCCGGCGCACAGTTCACGAATTTCGGCAGATTTGAGCCCATCCGACTTCCTCAAAGTCGGACCAGCAACCTATCCAGCGCTTCGCCTACAAGGGCGGGAACGGCCGCCGGATCGTCAAGGTATGCGGCTTCGAGCAAGCCGTCTGATACGGCGACAAGCAACGAGGCAGTAACGGAAGGGGTCGGATCGCCGTCGGCCTGAAGGAGGTCCCGTAGGACACCGTAATACCAGGCGCGCCGCGCTTCAATGGCTTGCCGCACGGGACTTTTAGGGGCTGGATATTCGGCCGCCGCGTTGAGAAACGGGCATCCACGCCAACCTCCCGCGACCACGGCCTCGCTGATGCGCCCCATGATAGCGGCGATCCTGTCCCGTGGAGGCTGCTTCGGCAGCGCTGCGACTGCCGCCCGCCCAAGCCGGTCCTGCTCCTCGATATAGGCGAGGACGAGGTCATCCTTCGATGGGAAGTAATTGTAGAACGTCGCCTTGGCCACGCCCGCCTCCGCGATGATGCGGTCGATGCCGACTGCACGAATGCCCTCGGTATAGAAAAGACCAGTGGCGGTATCGAGCAAGCGGCGGCGTGCGGCGCTTGCCTTGGAATCGGTCGGCGACATGGCTTTCTTCATGCGGTTGACTCTAACAGACAGGTCTGTATACTGCAACTAGACAGACCTGTCTGACTAGGAGGAGATTATGCAAACGATCGAGACAGCCGACATCATGCGCAGGTTCAACCAGGCGTTCCGCGATCACAAGCCCGCTATCCTCAAAGACCTGATCGCCCCGGACTGCGTGATGGAGTCCATTCAGCCCGCACCCAATGGAACGCGATACGAAGGCTATGACGCCTGCCTCGCGTTTTGGGAGGTTCTGGCCGCCGACAGGACTGCTCACTTCGACGTCGAAGACACGATCGCAATAGGCGACCGGGCGATCATCCGCTGGCGTTTTAACTTCGGCTCCGGGGGTTCGCTCCGGGGCATCAACCTGATGCACGTCCGGGACGGCTTGATCGTCGAGGCGCTGGGTTATTCAAAAATTCCCGGCCAGTCGGCGCCGCTTCCTGAGTGACAGCAACAACCCATCCACACGTTTCAGGGAGCAAAGCTCATGATTATCATAGCCGGCTATACCCGGACCGACGCTGAGAAGCGGGACGGCTCCGTGGAAGCCTTCAAGAGTATGGTCGAACGCGCGAGAGCCTATGACGGCTGTGTCGACTTCTCGATAAGCGCGGACGCGGTCGATCCGGAGCGCGTCAATCTCTTCGAGTGCTGGCGCGATCAGGCCACGCTAGACGCCTGGCGCAAGGTCGCGAGGGGAGGTCCGCGCGGAAAACCCCGGGAGGTGGCCGTAAGCCTTTATCGCACCAACAAGTCCGAAAAGCCTTTCTAGGCCCTGATCTCAAGAGGTAAAAAGATGACCACCGATAGCGAAACTACCCGCGAAATCGTGAAACGCTTCCATAACGCGTTTGAGAAGCACCGCCCGGAAGACCTCGATGATCTGATTGGTGAGGGCTGCGTCCTTGAGAACACGGCGCCCGCACCGGATGGCGCACGCTACATAGGGCGTGAAGCTTGCCTCGACTTCTGGAAGGGGATTGCATCCTCTGCGAACCTCGTCTTCGAAGCCGAGGAGATTTGGGCCAGCGAGGATCGGGGGATCATCCGATGGCGGCTTCGTTGGGGCGATAGCCCGGCGGACCGGGTTCGAGGGGTAAACATCATGCGCGTTCGGGACGGAAAGATCGTTGAAGGTCGAGGATACGTAAAGGGATAAAGCATCAGGGCCGAAGTCAGCGCGCCGGATCGTAATTGGAAAGGGCGGCTTTCGCTGGCTACTCGGGAGCGGACTG
Source organism: Sinorhizobium sp. (assembly GCF_059070375.1). Lineage (NCBI taxonomy): Bacteria > Pseudomonadati > Pseudomonadota > Alphaproteobacteria > Hyphomicrobiales > Rhizobiaceae > Sinorhizobium > Sinorhizobium sp. Next base: position 585,313 of record NZ_JCACWC010000002.1, on the reverse strand, counting down.
TCCGCTATCGGGCCGGGTGGCGGCACTCCGAACGGCGACAATGAAGGTCGCTTGCCGAACGGCAGCTATCGGTTGGGCATATTCCAGGACCGGACAGTCCGCAGTCGGCCCTATTTTGGTCATCGCCACCATGTTCGAGATCACCGCTTTTGGCGCATTCCGGTCGAGCTTCTGCGGTCCCAACTGGACATTAGTCTGTTTTGGACAGCAACCAGCCCATGCAAACCAAGGCTTTCCGGCACCAAAACCCACAAGGGTTCAAGTGGGACATCGCAACTGGCTTACGGTGTCATTCTCCCTCTACATGAGCCGATCCCTGCATTGTAGTTGCACCCGACGCTTCCCGTTCGCGACGTCTCTTGCGGCGAGCCACAAATATTGCAACATTGTTCACATGTCCAAGTTGCCGAACACCCGAGCGCTCGCGCCCCGCCGCCACGAAGAAATATTGAGGCGCGTCGTTTCCGAAGGTTCGGTGAGCATTGCCGAGCTTGCCGCCTATTTCGACGTCTCGCGCGAAACGATCCGCCGGGACATGAAGTTGCTCGCTGACCGCGGCCAGCTCGATGTCGTGCATGGGGGCGCCACACTGTTCGAAGCAACCGAGCCGGCGCTGGTCTTGCGAAGCGGGGAAAACGCCGCCGCGAAGGCAGCGATCGGCCGGAGGGCGGCCGAACTGGTGAAGGACGGCATGGTCGTCTTTCTCGACTCCGGCACGACGACGCTGGCCGTCGCGCACGCGTTGAGCGGTCCGCGTGACCTGACCATCTGCACCACCGGCCTCGCCATCGCGCTGCACATGTGCCGCCAGCCGCAAGTCCGGGTGCACATGCTGGGTGGCGAGATCGATCCTGCCGAGGAGGCGGCAGTGGGCCTCGACGCGCTGGAAGCAATAGGACGCTTCCGAGTGGACATCGCCTTTCTCGGCGGGGAGGGCTTTCTCCTGACGGCGAGGTTACCGACTTCACCCGCAACGGCGCCGAGCAGCGCTCGCGGATGATCGCCATGGCGGGCAAGGCCTACTTCGTCCTCGACAGTTCGAAATTCGGGCGGCTGACACCCCTTCGAATACCCGGGTTTCATCAGGCGACCGGTGTGATCGTGGATAGGCCGCCGCCCCCTACGATCTCTGAAGCACTCGAGCGAAAAGGCCCGCGCGTCATCGTCGCCACCGCATGATGTTGCATTTTGTTGCATCTATTGTTGCTTTTTGTGATTCCCTGGCTATGCTGACTCCAGTCCATTGGGAGGTCGGTTCATGGCGCAGGAATTTCCAACACAGGCGCGGGTCGTCATCATCGGCGGCGGCATCATAGGCTGCTCGGTCGCCTATCATCTCACAAGGCTCGGCTGGACCGACGTGGTCCTGCTGGAGCAGGGGCAGCTCAGCGGAGGAACCACCTGGCACGCGGCCGGCCTTGTTGGGCAGTTGCGCAGCCATGCCAACATGACCGGCCTCATCCGATATTCGACGCAGCTCTACAGCGAGCTGGAGGCGGAGACGGGCCTTGCGACGGGCTGGAAGAATTGCGGCTCGCTCGCAGTGGCGCGCACGAACGATCGCATGACCGTGCTGAAGCGGACCGCAGCATCGGCGCGGGCGCAAGGGGTTGCCGTCGAGGTGATCTCACCGCGGGAAGCCGCCGATCTCTGGCCGGTGATGGCGATGGACGATCTCGTAGGAGCCGTCTGGCTTCCCGGAGACGGCAAGGCCAATCCGACGGACCTCACCCAGTCGCTGGCGAAGGGGGCGCGCAACCGCGGCGCCCGCATTATCGAGCGCGTGCGCGTGACGGGCATCACGGTTAAGGACGGGACGGTCCGTGGCGTCGAGACCGATGGGGGGAATATCGCCGCCGAAATCGTCGTCAATTGCGCCGGCCAGTGGGCGCGCAAGGTCGGGCTGATGTGCGGCGTGACGGTCCCTCTGCACTCGGCCGAGCACATGTATATAGTCACCGGAAAGATCGAGGGGGTGCATCCCGACCTGCCGGTGCTGCGCGACCCGGACGGCTACATCTATTTCAAGGAGGAAGTCGGCGGTCTCGTCATGGGCGGCTTCGAACCGGAAGCCAAGCCCTGGGGCATGAACGGCATTCCAGACGATTTCGAATTCGCCTTGCTTGCAGATGACTGGGACCAGTTCGAGATCCTGATGCAGAACGCGCTGGTGCGCGTGCCGCAGCTCGAAACGGCCGAGGTCAGAAAATTCTACAATGGGCCGGAGAGCTTCACGCCGGACAATAATTTCATTCTCGGAGAGGCACCGGAACTGCGGAATTTCTATGTAGGAGCAGGGTTCAATTCCATGGGCATCGCCAGCGCCGGCGGCGCCGGGCGGGCTCTTGCCGAGTGGATCGTCAACGGTGCGCCGACAATGGATCTCTGGCCGGTCGACATTCGCCGCTTCGCGAGCTTCAACAACAATCCGCGCTGGCTGCACGACCGGGTGAAGGAAACGCTCGGACTGCACTATGCCATGCCATGGCCGAACCGCGAGCTGCACACAGCGCGGCCCTTCCGGCGCTCGCCGCTCTACGACCGGCTTGCCTCCAAGGGCGCATGCTTCGGCTCGAAGATGGGTTGGGAGCGCGCGAACTGGTTTGCCGAAGCAGGCCAAACACCGGAAACGGACTATGCCTTCGGTCGGCAGAATTGGCATCGGGCGGTAAAGCGAGAGATGAACGCGGCGCGACAAGCTGCTGGGATATTTGATCAAACTTCATTTGCCAAATTTCTCGTGCAGGGGCCCGACGCAGCGAAGGCGCTCAACCGCATCTGCGCCGCGGACGTCGATGTCGAGGTTGGCCGGTCGGTCTATACGGGCATGCTCAACGAACGGGGCGGCTATGAAAGCGACTTGACGGTGATGCGGCTCGCCGTCGACCGGTTCCTCATCGTCACCGGATCCGCGCAGGCGGTGCACGACGCCGACTGGATCCGCAGGAACACCTCACCGGACGCCCGCGTCACCCTCACCGACGTGACCTCGGCTTACGCGGTGCTGGCCCTGATGGGACCGAACGCACGCGACATACTCGGGCGGATCACGTCCGCCGACCTCTCGAATGCAGGCTTTCCCTTTGCGACCATCCGCGAGATCGACATCGGCTATGCGACGGCCTACGCCAACCGAATGACCTATGTCGGCGAACTCGGCTGGGAACTGATCGTGCCCAGTGAATTTGCCGTGGGCGTTTACGAGGCATTACACCAGGCGGGGCGCGATCTCGGGCTCGTCGATTGCGGCTATTACGCTCTCGAGGCGCTCCGCATCGAGAAAGGCTTTCGCGCCTGGAGCCGCGAATTGACGCCTGACATCAATCCTCACGAAGCGGGGCTCGCCTTCGCCGTATCGTTCGACAAGCCGGGCGGATTCATCGGCCGCGAGGCGTTGATCCGGGCAAAGCAGGTCGGCGCCCCCGTCAGACGCATCGTGCAGTTCACCTTGGATGATCCCGAGCCGATGCTTTGGGGCGGGGAACTCATCCTGCGTGACGGCAAACCTGTCGGCGAAGTCCGCTCAGCCGCCTATGGCCACACGCTTGGACGTTCCGTTGCGCTCGGCCTCATAGAGCATGGAGAAGGGGTCGACCGCGAGTTCATCGCAAGCGGGAGTTTCCAGATCGACCTTGCCGGTGAGCGTCACCCGGCGACCGCCCACCTGAAGTGCCCCTACGATCCGAAGTCAGAACGCGTACGGGCGGATGCCGGGGAGCCGCGAGCCGCCGCCTGAAGCGGGTAGCTCCATTCACCTCTCCGCCAGCGAGCGGGCAATTTCGAAGAAGGCGCGCACGAGCTTTCCGCCGCTGCGCTCCTTCAGGCAGATCAATGCCTCGTCCATCAGCATTTCGGCGCCGACGATCTCGATCGGCGCGAGACGTCCGTCCCGGCCGAATTCCGCGGCTGAGACGAAGCCCACCCCGGCACCGGCCGCGACGATCTCCCGCACCGCCTCCCGGCCCTCCGCTTCGATGGCCGGCTTCAGGACGACGCCTGCGGCGGCCGCGAAATCCTCGAGCTTCTGCCGCGTCTTCGAACCGCGTTCCCGCATCACCAGCGGCTGGCCCGAGAGTTCCTCGAGGCTGACGGTGCTTCGCCGGGCGATCGGATGTTCGCTCGACGCGAAAGCGATGATCGGCGTCGAGTTCAGCTTGACGATGTCGAACTCACGGCTCTCGGGAACCTCGCCGAGCACGCCGATGTCGGCCTCGTAGGAATAGAGGCTGGTGATGACCGTTTCCGTGTTGCCGGCCCTGAGCGAGATCTGAACCGACGGATATTTCTGACGAAAGGCCGCAAGGATGTGAAGCAGATGGTGGGCGGCGTCGGCGACGATGCGAAGCGTGCCGGCCCGCAACGCGCGCGATTCCGATAGCAGATCGAGCGCCTGCTGCTCGGTGTCGAACATGCGTCGGGTGATCTCCAACAGCTGGTGACCGGCCTGGGTCAGCGTCACCTGCTTCTTGTTCCGGTTGAAGAGGAGCACGTCATATTCCTCTTCCAGTTTGCGGACCTGATCCGACACGGCCGGCTGCGTGAGGAACAGCGCCTCTGCTGCACGGGAGAAGCCTCCACAAACCGCAACATTGTGGAACGCGCGAAGCTGGACGTACCGCATGGCCTCTCCCAATCATAAGCTGACCTGATCAAACGATAGAAACGAACGATTTGATTTATGTAAAGGGAAAAGTGACGGTCGTCGGATCGATATTCCGGAGAGATTGAAGATGGCTCTCGTTACTCTCTCGCTGCATCTGGCCGGCGCGACCGTGCTGCTGCTCTACGCGGTGCATCTCGTCCGCAGCGGCGTCGAGAACGCCTATGGCACGTCGTTGAAGCGTGTGCTGGCGAGGGGAGGGAAGCCCCGCATTTACGCCGCCGCGAGCGGCACGGTCCTTGCGGTCCTGCTGCAGAGCTCGACCGCCGTGGCGATGCTCGCCTCCGGTCTTTCGGCAAGCGGCTATCTTACCCTCAACACCAGCCTTGCCGTTCTGTTGGGAGCGGATTTCGGCTCGGCGCTGGTGGTTCGCGTTCTTTCCTTCGACCTGCGCTGGCTGTCGCCGCTCCTGCTTGCGGCCGGCGGACTGCTTTACCTGAAGGGCAGAAGCGACAAGCCCCGCGAGCTCGGCCGCATGCTGCTCGGCATCGGCTTCGTCCTCATGTCGCTGAAGCTGATCGGCGAGGCGACCTTGCCGTTGAAACAGAGCGACGTGTTGCCCGCCATCGTCGGCTATCTCGCGGAGGACCATGTGACGGCCTTCGTGGCGGCGATGCTCTTCACCTGGATCGTGCATTCGAGCGTCGCGGTCCTGATCCTCATCCTGGGTTTCGCCGCGCAGGGGCTTCTGCCCGTCGAGGCAGGCCTGCCGCTGATTCTCGGCGCCAATCTCGGCAGCGGGTTGATCGCCATGTGGCTGACGCGCGGATTTTCAGCCGAGACGCGGCGCGTCGCGGCCGGCAATCTCCTCTTCCGGGCCTCCGGCGCCTTGATCGCCTTGCCGGCGATCGGCCCCTTGTCGGCAGAACTTCGACATCTTGGCGCAACCCCGGCGGAGCAGCTCGTCCATTTTCATCTAGCCTTCAACGCCTGCCTCGCGATCTTTTGCCTGCCGCTTTCGCAGCTTGCCGCCGGCGCCGTTACTTCTCTCATCAAATCGGATCTCAAGAGCTCCGAAGACGGCGACACGCTTGCCCGGAGAATCAGTGCGCTGGACCGGACTCTGCTCGACAGCCCCGACACGGCCCTCGCCGCCGCGACGCGCGAGGTGCTGTTCATGGGCGAGGTGGTCGAGCGGATGCTCTGTCCGGTGATGGAGCTCCTGGAGCATCCGAGCCCGGCGAAGATCGAGGAAATCCGCCGGCTCGACGGATATGTCAATCGCGCCCACCGCGACATCAAGCTCTATCTCGCAGCCATCCATCGCGGCGTGCTCGACGAGCGTCAGTCGCGGCGGGGTGTAGAACTCATCGACATCGCCATCAATCTCGAACATGCCGGCGACATCGTGTCCAAGACCCTGGTCGAAATCGCTCGCGACAAGCTGGAGAACGGCAACAAGTTCTCCGACGAGGGCTGGACCGAGCTCAAGGTGCTTCACGCCAGCGTGCGCGACAACATGCGTCTCGCTTTCAACCTGCTGGTGTCGGATGACCCGGCGATGGCGCGAAAGCTCGTCCGGGAGAAGGAGCGGGTACGCGCGCTCGTACGGGAAAGTCACGAACGGCATCTGGCGAGATTGCGGGCAGGGCGCCCGGAAAGCGTCGAGTCCAGCAACATGCACCTCGAAGTCGCACGGGCGCTCAAAGAGGTGAACTCCCTTCTCGCCACGCTCGCCTATCCAATCCTGAAACAGCGGGGGGATCTGCTCGAGAGCCGTCTTGCGCTTGTCAAAGGTTGATAAGCCAAATCTATGAATGAATATGAAATATCGATTTTACAGATACATATGGGATCGCCATCCTCGCCCATGTCCCGGCAGTTCTCAAAGGAGAGAAACCAGATGCCCGCAGATTCAAAGACGAATGAAGTTCTCGAAGCGCCGAGATTGCGCGAGCCGTACCTGCTGACGCCTGGGCCGTTGACCACCGCCTTTTCCGTAAAGGAGGCGATGCTGCGCGACTGGGGGTCCTGGGACGGCGACTTCCGGGGCATGACGGCCGAGTTGCGTCGCGAACTGCTTGCGATTGCGGGAGACGAAAGCGGCGAATACGACTGCGTCCCCATGCAGGGGAGCGGCTCCTTCTCGGTGGAAGCCACGCTCGGCAGCTTCATTCCCCGCGACGGCAAGGTTCTGGTGTTGATGAACGGGGCCTACGGTCAGCGCATCGGCCAGACGCTCAAATATCTCGGCCGCACGCATGTCTCGATCGACAAGGGCGACTATATGCCCCCGCGCGGCAGCGAGGTTGCGGCCGCTCTCGACGCAGATCCGGCAATCACCCATGTCGTGGTCGTCCATTGCGAGACGAGCTCGGGCATTCTCAATCCTCTCAAGGAAATTTCCGAGGCAGTCTACAGTCGCGGCCGCAAGCTGCTGGTCGACAGCATGAGCGCCTTCGGCGCTGTGCCCGCCGGTGTCGATGACTTCCGCTACGAGGCGATCGTTTCCTCCGCCAACAAATGCATCGAAGGCGTTCCGGGTTTCGGTTTCGTCATCGCGCGCAAGTCGGAACTGGAGGCTGCCAAGGATCGCAGCCATTCCTTGAGTCTCGACGTCCATGCGCAATGGGCCTACATGAACAAGACGGGCCAATGGCGCTTTACTCCGCCGACCCATGTCGTCGCCGCCTTTCTCGAGGCGCTGCGGCTGCATCGCAAGGAAGGCGGCGTTGCCGGACGCGGCGCGCGCTACGCGAACAACCGCGACGTCATGGTCGCCGGCATGCGCCAGCTCGGCTTCGAGACACTGCTAGGCGACGAGTGGCTCTCGCCGATTATCGTGACCTTCTTCAGCCCCGCCCATCCGAACTTCAATTTCGAGCGCTTCTACGAATTGATGAAGGCGAGGGGCTTCATCATCTATCCCGGCAAGCTCACCGTCGTCGACAGCTTCCGGATCGGCTGCATCGGCCAGATGGACGCGCAGGTGATGGAAAAGGTGGTTGCCGCCGCCGCCGAGAGCCTTGCGCAAATGGGCGTCGACACCGCCACCCCACCGGCGCTCGCGCTCGCCGAGCGCGCCCGCCTCGCCGCCTGACCGATCCCCCTTCCAGGAGCACAACAGATGAACCAGATGTCCAAGATTTCGGTGACGGTCAATGGCCGCCGCTATCCATGGCCCCGCGTGCCAGCAATTGCGATCTGCCTCGACGGATGCGAGCCCGCCTATCTCGATGCAGCGATCGACGCCGGGCTGATGCCCGCGCTGAAGCGCATCAAGGAACGGGGAGCCGTGCGGTTGGCGCACAGCGTCATCCCGAGTTTTACCAATCCCAACAATCTCTCGATCGCAACCGGCAGCCCGCCGGCGGTCCACGGGATTTGCGGGAACTACCTCTATGAGCCGTCGACGGGCGAAGAGGTGATGATGAACGATCCGAAGTTCCTGCGCGCGCCCACCATTTTCCAGGCCTTCTATGATGCAGGTGCCCGGGTCGCGGTCGTCACGGCGAAGGACAAGCTGCGGGCGCTGCTGGGAAAAGGGCTCCGTTTCGACGAAGAGCGCGCCGTCTGCTTCTCGTCCGAAAAATCGGACAAGGCGACCCGCGCGGAGCACGGGATCGACAATGCTTCCGCCTGGCTCGGCCGGCCGGTTCCCGAGGTCTATTCGGCAGCACTTTCGGAATTCGTCTTCGCTGCGGGCGTCAAGCTGCTCAGGGAGTTTCGCCCCGACATCATGTATCTGACGACGACCGACTATGTTCAGCATAAATATGCCCCCGGCGTTCCCGAAGCCAATTCCTTCTACGAAATGTTCGACCGGTATCTCGCCGAACTGGACGGGCTCGGAGCAGCCATCGTCGTCACTGCCGATCACGGCATGAAGCCGAAGCACAAGGCGGACGGCTCACCCGACGTCATCTATGTTCAGGACCTGCTCGACGAATGGCTCGGCAAGGATGCGGCCCGCGTCATCCTGCCGATCACCGACCCCTATGTCGTGCATCACGGCGCGCTCGGGTCCTTTGCCACCGCCTATCTTCCGGACGGATGCGACCGCGGCGAGATCATGGCAAGGCTGAAAGCGATCCAAGGCATCGACGTCGTGCTCGACCGCTCGGAGGCGTGCCGGCGCTTCGAGCTGCCGGAAGACCGCATCGGCGACATCGTCCTCGTTTCATCCGAAAACAAGACGCTCGGCACCAGCGAGCACCGGCACGACCTGGCCGCACTCGACGAACCGTTGCGCTCCCATGGAGGGCTGACCGAGCAGGAGGTTCCCTTCATCGTCAACCGCGGGCTGCCCGAACTCCCGAACGCGCCCCGTCTTCGCAACTTCGATGCGTTTTTCTACGCGGTCACGGCGGCGGCCGAGGCCGGTGCGGAGGGCGCGCTATGACGAAGGCGGAGGTCACAATCGCAGTGCGCCACGAACCGATGCGCATAGCCGGGCGCCTTATCGACACGGACGATCGCATAGAAGTCCGCTATCCCTGGAACGACACTGTCGTCGGCACCGTACCCGCCGGCCGCGCCGAACACGCAAGAGAAGCCTTTGCGATCGCGGCCGCCTATCAGCCGAAGCTCACGCGCTACGAGCGGCAGAAAATCCTGCTGGCGACCGCCGAGGCACTGGCCGCCCGCAAGGAGGAGATTTCCGACGTCATCACGCTGGAACTCGGCATCTCGAAGGCTGACTCGCTCTATGAAGTCGGGCGCGCCTTCGACGTCTTTACGCTTGCCGGCCAGATGTGCATCCGCGACGACGGCGAGATCTTCTCCTGCGACCTTACGCCCCACGGGAAGGCGCGCAAGATTTTTACGATGCGCGAACCCCTGACCGCAATTTCGGCGATCACCCCGTTCAATCACCCGTTGAACATGGTGGCGCACAAGGTCGCACCGGCGATTGCCACCAATAACTGCGTGGTGGTGAAGCCGACCGAGCTCACGCCGATGACGGCGCTGCTGCTCGCCGACATTCTTTACGAGGCCGGCCTGCCGCCGGAAATGCTTTCGGTCGTCACCGGGTGGCCCGCCGATATCGGCATGGAAATGATCACCAATCCGCATGTCGATCTCGTCACCTTCACGGGCAGCGTTCCTGTCGGGAAATTGATCGCCGCCAACGCGCACTACAAGCGCCAGGTACTCGAACTCGGCGGCAACGACCCGTTGATCATCCTCAACGACCTGTCCGACGACGACCTCGCCAGGGCGGCCGAGCTTGCGGTCGCCGGAGCCACGAAGAATTCCGGCCAGCGCTGCACGGCGGTCAAACGCATTCTCTGCCAGGAGAGCGTCGCGGACCGTTTCGTGCCGATGGTTCTCGAACGGGCGAAGCGCTTGCGTTTCGGGGATCCGATGGACCGCTCTACCGATCTCGGGACCGTCATTCACGAAAAGGCGGCGGCACTTTTCGAAGAGAGGGTGATGCGTGCGGCGGAGGCGGGAGCCGACATTCTCTACCATCCCGGGAGAAGTGGCGCGCTCCTGCCGCCGATCGTCGTCGATCGGGTGCCGCACCAGTCGGACCTCGTGCTGGAGGAGACCTTCGGTCCCATCATACCGATCGTGCGGGTTCCCGACGACGACGAGGCAACGATCGCCCTGTCGAACTCCACGGCCTTCGGCCTCTCCTCCGGCGTCTGCACCAATGATTACCGCAGGATGCAGAAATACATAGCCGGTCTGAAGGTCGGAACGGTCAACATCTGGGAAGTGCCCGGCTATCGGATTGAAATGTCGCCCTTCGGCGGCATCAAGGACTCCGGAAACGGCTACAAGGAAGGCGTGATCGAGGCGATGAAAAGCTTCACCAACGTCAAGACCTTCTCGCTGCCCTGGCCGTAAGACAATCTGCCCCCCAAGTAGCAGCGAAAGGAGCGGCCCGATGGCCGCTCCTTCCATTTCGAGAACCTACGTAAAGCTATATAAGCTGAGACAATACTTATATAAAATAAATAGATTTTACTTATCGATCCATCCCCCGCAGATTTCCCAGGCAGGGTGGATTTCCAGGCGCGCAAGTCGCCGATACCGCCACAAAAGCTTGCCAATTCGAATGCCAACAAAAAGGGGAATTAGCATGCCGTTTTCAAAGATATTCCTGGGCGCAGCGACTGCCCTCATCCTCACATCTTCCGCCTATGCCGAGACGGAGCTCACCGTCTACACGTCCATCGAAGCGGTCGACCTCGACCGTTACAAGGAGACATTCGAAAAGGCCCACCCCGACATCAAGATCAACTGGGTCCGCGATTCCACCGGTGTGATGACGGCCAAGCTGCTGGCGGAGAAAGACAATCCGCAGGCCGACGTGGTCTGGGGCGTGGCTGCGACATCGCTGCTGCTGCTGAAGTCCGAGGGCATGCTCGAACCCTATTCTCCGAAGAACGTAGAGGCGCTCGACCCACGTTTCGTGGATGGCGACAAGCCGCCGAGCTGGGTGGGTATGGACGCATATGTGGCGGCTCTTTGTTACAATACGGTGGAGGCGGAGAAGCTCGGCCTGACGCCGCCCACCAGCTGGAAGGATCTCACGAAGCCCGAATACAAGGGCCATATCGTGATGCCCAATCCCAATTCCTCCGGCACAGGCTTCCTCGACGTCTCCGCCTGGCTTCAGACGTTCGGCGAAGAGGGAGCCTGGTCTTTCATGGACGCCCTGCACGAGAACATCGCCGCCTATACCCATTCGGGCTCCAAGCCTTGCAAGATGGCGGCATCAGGCGAAACCGTCATCGGCGTATCCTTCGAATTCCCGGGTGCCAAGGCGAAGACGTCGGGCGCGCCCATCGACATCATCTTTCCTTCCGAAGGATCGGGCTGGGAAGCCGAGGCCACGGCGATCATCGCCGGGACGGCCAATCTCGAGGCAGCGAAAACGCTGGCCGACTGGTCGGTCAGCAAGGAAGCCAACGAGATGTACAATGTCGGCTATGCCGTCGTGGCTTATCCCGGCGTCGCCAAGCCTATCGAAAATCTTCCCGACAACGTCGCCGACAAGATGATCGAGAACGACTTCGAGTGGGCCGCAAACAATCGCGCGCGCATTCTGAAGGAATGGCAGAAGCGCTACGACGCGAAATCCGAGCCCAAGTCCTGATCCGCATGCGTCTCACGGGAACGTTCGGCGCCAGCGGCGTTCCCGTCAAGCCTCATCGAATGCCTATTGCCCAGGAGCTTGCGGATGAAACATGCAACAGCCCCCGCGGAGCCGGCCATGCCCGCCTCCGCTACCCGTCAGATCGAAAGACGGCCATTCCTCGAAATCGGCGGCCTCTGGAAGGCCTATGGCGATTTCGTCGCGCTGCGCGACATCGACCTTCAGGTGAAGGAGGGCGAATTCATCTGTTTCCTCGGACCTTCCGGCTGCGGAAAGACCACGCTTCTGAGGGCCATCGCCGGCCTCGACATCCAGTCGCGGGGTACCATTTGGCAAGGCGGGCAGGATATTTCGAGGCTGCCGCCGGCGCAGCGGGACTATGGCATCGTCTTCCAGTCCTATGCGCTCTTCCCGAATCTGACCATCGAGAAGAACATCGCCTTCGGGCTCGAGAATATCGGCCGCCCGCGGCACGAAATCGCCTCCCGCGTCTCTGAGCTTCTGGAACTCGTCGGCTTGGGCAGTCAGGGCCGAAAATATCCGGCCCAGCTATCCGGCGGACAGCAGCAGCGCGTGGCACTTGCCCGCGCCATGGCGATCTCGCCGGGCCTGCTGCTTCTCGACGAGCCCCTGTCGGCGCTCGACGCCAAGGTGCGCGTGCATCTCAGACACGAGATCAAGGAGCTGCAGCGCAAGCTCGGCGTCACCACGATCATGGTTACGCACGATCAGGAAGAGGCGCTCTCCATGGCAGACCGGATCGTCGTCATGAATCATGGCGGCATCGAACAGGTCGGTACGCCGACCGAGATCTATCGCCACCCGAGGACACTCTTCGTCGCCGACTTCATCGGCGAGACCAACCAGTTCCCCGCAACGGTCGGGAAAGGCGCGCAAGTCGAAATCGGTCACACGCGATTTGCCTGTGCCGAGCATCGGTTACCGCCGGGTTCGGCGGCCGTAGCCGCTGTCCGGCCGGCCGATATCATTCCGCACGGAGCCGCCGCCCATCGGGCGACCGGGCTCGATGCCGTCGGCAATGCGGACAATCTCATCGACGCCCATGTGGAGGATATGGAGTTTCTCGGCATGTTCTGGCGCACACGGCTCTCAGCCCCGCGCCTGAAAGAGAAGGCGCTCGTCGCGGATTTCTCGACAAACGCGGTTCGCCGCCTGAGCATCGAGATCGGCAGCGCCATCCAGGTCGAAATCCCGCAGGAACGCCTGCTCCTTTTTGCAAAGGCCTGACGCGAATGACGCTTGCTGTCGATTTCCTTCCGCCCGGCCGAGCCGTTCGCCAGCAGACTTCCGGCGATGACAGGCTCAAACGCGCAGTCATGCTCGTCGTCGGCATCTATCTGGTCGTCGCTCTTGCACTACCGCTCTTCGTGATGCTGTCGAAATCGTTCTCCACCTACACGTTCGATCTCCGCCAGTTCGAGTTCCAAGTGAGCGACCAAAGCGGGCAGGAGTGGAGCGATGCCGTTACCGCAGCGGCGCTCAATGCCGCCGTCGCCGCCTTCCCGGAAAGCGAGCTCAAGGCCAGCGCCGATGGTCGGCTGCAGGCTGCGAAGCTCTTCCCGGATTTCAGCTTCCGCAGCCCGGTCAGATATCGCATTCGCGGCACGAGCGACGAGGCGCATTTTCTTGCCGGTTCGCAGCTGGTGCGCGGTACCGAGTGGCAGGAATATGACAGCAACAATTTCCGCAGGGTAATGCTGCGGCCCTCGCGCTCGATCGGAGTTTCCAACTTCGCCGAGTATTTCTCAACGCCTTCGCTCGTCCGTTCGATCAGGAATTCGGTGACGATGGCGCTGATCAGCACCGCAGTCACGCTCGTCGTCGCCTTCGGGCTCGCCTATGCCCTGAACAGGAGCCGGATGGCGGGGAAGGGGCTGTTCAAGCTCATCGTCACGATCCCGATCCTGGTTCCGTCTCTCTTGCCGGGTATCGCGCTCGTGTACCTGTTCGGAAATCAGGGCGTCTTTAAGGATCTGTTGTTCGGCCATTCGATCTATGGCCCGCTCGGAATCGTCGTGGGCTCGGTATTTTTCACGTTGCCGCACGCCTTTCTGATCATATCGACGGCTCTCTCGGTCGCCGATGCCCGTCACTACGAGGCGGCGACGTCGCTTCGCGCAAGCAAGTGGCGGACCTTCTGGACGGTGACCGTGCCCGGTGCCCGATACGGCCTGATCTCCGCGGCTTTCGTGGTTTTCACGCTGGTCATAACCGATTTCGGCCTGCCCAAGGTGATCGGCGGGCAATATGGCATGCTGGCCGTCGACATCTACAAGCAGGTGATCGGTCAGCAGAATTTCGAAATGGGCGCCGTCGTGTCGGTCATCCTGCTCGTTCCGGCCTTTCTGGCCTTCGTCGTCGATCGCATGACGCAGCGCCGGCAGGTGGCTTTGCTTTCCGCGCGCGCCGTCCCCTACGAGCCGAAGCCGCGGCGCGGTTTCGATGCGGCTTGTTTCGTATTCTGCTCCCTGGTCGCGGTCTTCGTCCTCGGGATGATCGGCATGTGCCAGGTTGCGGCGATCGTGAAATTCTGGCCATACGACCTCAGCCCGTCGCTGCGCAACTATGCCTTCGACCTTATGGATGGCGGCGGCTGGGATGCCTATTACAATTCGATCCGGCTCGCTCTCATGACGGCTGTGATCGGCTCGCTGATCGTGTTCACCGGCGCCTACATGGTCGAAAAGACCAAGGGCTTCGGGCTCGGCCGGGCGACCTTTCATATGCTCGCAATGCTCCCGATGGCCGTGCCGGGCATGGTGCTGGGTCTTGCCTATATCTTCTTCTTCAACAATGCCGCAAACCCGCTTCACGGCATCTACGGCACGATGACCATTCTGGTGCTGTGCACGGTCACGCATTTTTACACCGTCGCCCATCTGACGGCGCTCACTGCGCTGAAGCAGTTGGATCCGGAGTTCGAGGCAGTGGCGGGTTCTCTGAAGATACCCTTCTACAAGCTCTTCTTCCGGGTCACACTGCCGGTTTGCCTTCCTGCCGTGCTGGAGATCGCGATCTATCTCTTCGTCAACGCCATGACGACGGTCTCGGCAGTCGTGTTCCTCTATGCCACGGACACCAAGCTCGCCTCTGTTGCCATCCTGAACATGGATGACGCGGGCGACATAGCGCCCGCGGCCGCGATGGGCATGATGATCTTCTACACCAATGTGGCGGCAAAACTTCTTCATGCATTTGTATCGCGGCTTCTCCTTGCCCGCACACAGGGCTGGCGGCGTGTATCGCAGAGTGCAGCGGCCACCGCTCCGCACTGACCGCCGCGCCGGCTAAGGTGACGTCACCCCCGGCTTTGTGGGGGTGACAAGTCGACGTTTCCAATCTCATTATTTCAGGTGGGGCTGACGGGCAGGCGCACGCCAAGCGTGCGGGGTGGAAAATTGGCAGCTGCAGAACGGCAAAGCCGTAAATGCGCACAATCGTCAGAGAGGGAAGCTTAAGATGCCGAACCCTAGCCAGACCAGCGACAATTGGTGGATCAACGATCAGACGCCGGATAACCCTTATGGCAAGAGCGAGGACTATGAGTCCTTTCTCGACTACCTCGGGGCATTGCCCCGCAGTCTGACGCCGGAACTGGCTGCGGGAACGCTGAGGATCAACGTTTACGAGCTCAACGATCACCCCGAATACAAAGCCGCCGCGATCGGCGCGTTGCAGATGTGGGCGTCCGTCACCCCTTTAAAATTCGAGATCGTCGACGACGCACCGTTCGACAGCACGACGGACTGGATGGAGGTCGTCAGCCCCGAGCTCGGCGAGGAGGACGATGGCAGCGCCTATTCGAGCAACCGCTATGTCAGCATCGGGCAGCGTTTCCACGACACGGAACCGAATAAGACGGACATCGGCGGCTATGTCTTCGATTCCTTCATCCATGAGTTCGGCCATGAATTCGGACTGAACCATCCCGGACTTTACAATTACAGCGGTCCCGGCGGCGTGCAGATCAACTATCTGAACAATGCGACCTGGACTTATGATCGCCAGCAATACAGCGTGATGTCCTATTTCGACGGGATCGATGTCGGGGAAACCAGCCGCTGGTCTGCCTCGACGCCCCTCATGGCCGACATCGAGGCGGTCATCCGCCGCTTTTTCTCGACCGTGGACGAGAACGGAGTGCGCACTTATCAGCACATCGAGCTCAACACGGGGGACAACGTCTACGGCTTCGGGAGCACGCAATACGGCTATCAGTTGACCTCCTCGGGCATGCAGCATGACATCGGCTTTGCGATCCACGACACCGGCGGAACCGACACGATCGACTTCTCCGGCTCGACCGCGGGTACGATCCTCGACTTGCGCGCCGGTCAGTTCTCCAGCGTCAACGGTCACAGCAACAACGTGTCGATTTTCGCCGGCCACAATGCGGATGGGACTGATTATTACATCGAGAACGGCATCGGCAGCAGCTTCGACGACATTCTGATCGGCAATGACGGCGCCAACACGCTCGATGGCCGCGGCGGTGGCGACCGCATGGCCGGCAATGGCGGCGACGATACTTACTTCGTCGATTCACTTGACGACATCGTTCGTGAGGAGGCCAACGGCGGCAACGACACCGTCATCCTCCTGTCCAGGAACCTGAAAATCAGGAAAATCGCCAACGTCGAAAACATCATCTATGCCGACGAGTCGACGACGCAGCCTGGCGGGGGCGGCGCGTCCCCGCCCAGCGTCGGCGACAACACGATGACCAGCATCATTTTCGGCGGCAGCGGAAACGATACCCTCGACGGAGGCGCCGGCGACGACACGATCTTTGGGCAGGGTGGTGACGACCTGATTATCGGGGGCCGCGACTCGCTCGCCAGCCGCGACATCAACAATACGATCGACGTCGAAGACCTCGAAGACCAGACCGAGAGCGATGACGGAAACGATACGCTCTACGGCGGGGCCGGCAACGACACGATCCTCGGCGGCCAGGGCAATGACATTCTCGACGGCGGCGCCGGCGACGATACGCTAAGCGGCCAGGACGGAGTCGATATATTCAGGGGCGGGGCGGGGATCGATACCGTCGATTTCAGCAAGGAAAGTCCGTTTCAGCTGCTCGTCAACCTTGCCACGAATGTTGCCAGCGGCGGCACCGCCTCCGGCGACACTTTCTACAGCATCGAAAACCTGATCGGGTCCGATGACCGCATCGACCGCTTCATCGGCACATCCGCCGCAAATCACTTCTGGGGCCAGGGCGGCGGAGATTACTTCAATGGCGGCGGCGGCAACGACACCCTGGATGGCGGCAACGATGGCGACATCCTGTATGGCGAGGCCGGCAACGACACGATCATCGGCGGGGCCGGTCAGGACTATCTGGATGGTGGTTCCGGTATCGACACGGTCGTCTATGCGGGTAGCCCTGACGGCGTCACGATCGATCTTGCCAATGGCACTGCCAGCGGCGGCGACGGTGACGGCCCGGTGCAGATCGTCGGGCGAGGCGCGGTTATCCGGCACGATATGCTGGTCGGCTTCGAAAATGCCGTCGGCTCGTCCTTTGACGATCATCTCATCGGCAATGCGCAGGCCAACGATCTCGCCGGCGGTGCTGGCGACGACACGCTGACCGGCGGCGGCGGCGCCGACAGATTGAACGGCGGCGCCGGCAGCGATACGGCAGACTACGCCGATGCAGCGAGCGGCGTCAGGCTCAGTCTCACTGGAGGCAGGTCCGGCGGAGATACATATATCTCCATCGAGAATCTCGCAGGGTCGGGGTTCAATGACCGGCTGACCGGCAACGGTGCGGCCAACGTGTTGACCGGCCAGGGCGGCAACGACACGATCGACGGCGGCCGCGGCGACGACACCCTGCTCGGCGATTTTGCCTATCAGGGGGACGCGCCGCCACGCCCGGGCATGGGAACCGGCTACGCGACGCTCGGACCGGACGCGACGAACAATTCGATCGCGGCCGCGTTCGACATCTCCGACAACTTCTCCCTGACCAGCGACCCCGATATCTTCGACTCGACCACCGTCCTTCATACGACCGTCAACGCCACCGGCAACGGCCAGGGCGGATACTACAAGATCGATCTGGCGGCCGGTACGGTGATTACGATCGACATCGACGGAATCGCCGATCCGAACGTCCATGACAGTTGGGTCAGGCTGCTCGACAGCGCCGGCAACATCGTCGCTCAGAACGATGACGGCGGCGGCGATCCGGGCTCTGCCAGCAACCGGGATTCGAGCCTGGTATTCGTGGCTCAGGAGACCGGAACCTATTACATACTGGAAGGCAGCTGGTCGCCCACGGCGCCGGGCGACGGCTGGGCAGAAGCCGTGCCGGCAGGCTCGTCATACGAGCTTAATGTGTCGGTCGAGTTCCCTCCGGCTCCGGCCCAGCCGGGCGTCGCGGGATCGGACACCCTGATCGGCGGCGCAGGCAGCGATCTGCTGGATGGCGGACTGGCGGCCGACATGCTCACCGGCGGCGCGGGAGAGGATACATTCCGCTTCTCGACGGCGCTTGGGAACGGCAATGTCGATTGGATCAAGGACTTCGATGTCATCGACGACACGATCCTGCTGGACAACCTCGTTTTCGAAAGCGTGGGTGGCGAAGGCACTCTCGCCCTGGGCGCATTTTACGGAAGCGCGGGAGGTGTCGCCCATGACGCAGACGACCGCATCATATACGACACGGACAGCGGCGCCTTGTCCTATGACGCCGATGGCGGCGGAGACGTTGCAGCCATTCAGTTTGCGCAGCTGAGCACAAATCTGAGGCTTTCGGCCTCCGACTTCATTATCATCTGACGCACGGACGGGGCGCCTCAGGCGCCCCGTCCGCAGCGCCGCGTTTCGCGGGGCTTCCAGGGAGAGTGTGTGATGAAGCGCCGTACCGACCGCCGCACGGTACTCTTGACCGTCGGAGCTGCCGCCGTCGCCGCCGTCGCCGGGCCGGTCGCCGCGCAATCGACGGATATCCGCGGTGCAGTCACCTTCGAGGGTAGCGCGGTTATCCCGGAAGGTCATCTCGAGATTTATCTCGACGACCCTGCCATTCAGGACGAGACGCGGCGTCGCGCCACCCAAACGCGCATCAAAAGCGACGGAAAATCGAAGTCGATAGCATTTTCCTTGCCGTCGCCTGCAAGCGCGACCGCTTCTCCGACGCGGCGGATCGTGGCGCGTCTGGAGCGTGCGGACGGCTGGCTGATTGCGCGCGGCAGCACACGGCTGGAGGCGGGCTCGCCTGTATACGTCACACTCAATGCAGTCATTTATTGAAGGCTGGCAGCAGTCTCCGACGGCGCCGGTCTGATCAGTCAAGCGGGAGCGTCATTCGCGTCAGATACAGTTTTCACTCGCTGGACTCCGTCGAGCGCACGCCGCAAGCGCGTGGTGGCGACTCGACCGAGCATGATGGGCGCAAGGGACCGCCCGAGCGACAGGAGCGAGCGCCCCTTGTCGTGCGTTCTCACGCGTACCACCCGATCCAGATTTATCATCAGGGAGCGGCTGACGCGGAAGAATGGCGGCGTCGGAAGGTCTGCGCCGCATTGGCCGAGCAGCCGGCACACCAGATAGTCCCGCCCATCCGCCATCACGATGCGCGTGAAGTCCGCTTCGGCGGCGAGCATGGCGATCCCGTCTGTCGGCAGGACGACCGTTTGGCCCGCCATCCTGATGTGCAGGCGTCTCCTGTCGGGCGTGGCCCTGTCGGGCGTGGCTACCGGCGCTGTTGCCGTGTCCTCGATCTTGCCGTCAAGGTCGTGCGCGCGCCGATAGCGCCGCAGCCGGTCCAGGGTCAATGCCAGACGTTGCCGCTCCACGGGCTTCAGCAGGAAATCCAGCGCTGCGACGTCGAACGCCTGCGGCGCGTAGGTGCCGTGTCCGGTCACAAAGACGATCGCCGGCACCTGATCGAGCCGCTTGATCAGGCCGAATCCGTTGTCGTCGCCAAGATCGATGTCGAGGAAGATCGCATCTGGCCGCAGGGCATGCGTCAGTTGCTGCGCCTGATCCAGCGAACCGGCTTCGCCGATGACTTCGACATCCGGGTGCGCTTGGATCAGACGTTTCAGCCCTCGCCGGGCCGGCGGCTCGTCGTCGACAACCATCACGCGAAGCATGCATCCCCCCTCAGCATCAGGCGCGCGATCACGTTGTCGCCGGCCTGGATCAGTGTCAATGCGTGACCGAGCGGATAGTGCAGTTCCAGCCGGCGGCGAATGTTGGCGAGACCGATGGCCGGGCGGTCACGTTCGCCCGCTTCCAGCCTGCCGGGATTGCTGATCTCGATGACGAGGTCGACGTCTCGACGCTCCACGGTGATGCCGACCGCGAAACGGCTGGCCGACGAGCGCAGTCCGTGCTTCACGGCATTCTCCACCAGCGGCTGCAGAATGAGATGCGGCACGGCGATCGACCGGGCCGCGGGGTCCACCTCGACCATCAAATCGAGGCGGCCTTCGAACCGCAGCTCCTGGATACGGATGTAGGCGAGCATTGCTTCGATCTCGTCCGAGAGCGGACAGATGCGACGCGTCTGGTTCTCGAGCAAATAGCGCAGATAGGCCGTGATTCGGTGGATCATCTCGAGCGCCGTGTCCGGCTCCTCGGGAATCTCCATCGCGACGGTGTTCAGCACGTTGAACAGGAAGTGCGAATCGAGTTGCAGGCGCAACTGGTGAAGCTCGGCCCGCAGCGCCTCCTCGCGGGCCCGGTGGCGCCGGATCCGTTGCTTTCTCGCGTCGGCATCCGCCTTGATCCAGAGATAGGCAAGAGACCATCCCAGAAAGATCAGGGTATAGTAGATCGCCGGGATCACCGAGCCGTTGGCGCCGTAGTCCGGATCGATGTTCGGCTGCAGGATGTCCTTTATTCCGTTGGCGATCAGCATCTGCAGCAGGCCACCGGCAATCGAGAGCGCCAGGGCGACCGCGACGACCGTCAGCGTGACGCCGCCGATCCGGTGGCGAAATACCCGGTAAGCAAGGGTGGTGAGCGCGAAGCCGAGCGGCTCGAGAACGGCGGTCAATGCAAACGCGAATGCCACGTCCTCGAATGCGAGAATACGGCTCACGACGGCAAACAGCGCGCCGAATAGCCAGCCGGCCGTCTGCGCCCGCCAGAACGAACCGAGCGCACCCACCAGAACGGTGCCCGACCTGTCGGTTTTTCGCATCATCCGGCTCCGCCCGGAGCTCGGATCCGCGATGTGGCCTCCACTCAGCTCGCGACGAGGATCGGGCTCGGCAATGACAACCATCGAAGCTGTAATTCCCTAATTGCCGTCATCCCCGGGCTGGATTGGTCTCTTCACCGAGTAGATCGACCGGTTCATCGAATAGGGCGTGTCCATGCGCGGAGAGCGCATCATTAATACCTATGAGGAGTCGCATATTCAGTGCGTCGCACACTCGCACGTTGAACATGGCGGTGCAAGGCTTGCCGCCGTGTCTCGCTGTACGGGCGCCATTTTTCGGGGGGATACATCGGATGAAGCACGCCACCAGAAGCAGGAAAGCCCGGCCGAGGTCTTCGCTCACAGCATTCCGGCCCGGCGACCAAGCGGCGCTTCCGTCCGAGCGGAACACCTCGCATTTTTTGTTCGTGCTGGCCGTGGGTCTCGGCGGGGCGGCCCTGGCCGGCGAGGCGTATGCGGGTTGCAATGGAAGTGCAACCCAGACGATCGGCCAGGTCGACTATGGATACACATGGTCGGCCTGTTGGGGCGACAGTGGTGTGGATGACAAGGATGAGAAGAACGGTGATCCCGGAGCGAACATAACGATCAACACCCAGGCCTCGTACACGGCCGGCGCCAGTCTCCCCTACACCATGCCCTGGGATTCCGTCGGCGGTGTCATCATGACGTACACAATGGGTGGCGCTGGCGTCGACGAGGGAAGCGCCGGCGCAGGGGGCACCGTGACGATCACCAATTACGGGCCCATAACCCTGACCACCTCGACGGATCCAGGCTCGATCGGCAGCCTGATTTCCGCGACGAGCTTCGGCGGCTCGGGGGACGGGGATAACGACAATTACAAGTCCAACGGTGGGGCAGGCGGGTCCGGAGGCGCGCTGACGATCACCAACTACGGCGCGCTGAGCGTAGAGTCGCTCAGCTCCAATACGGCCAGGGGCATGGCCGGCATCCATGCCGTGAGCAAGGGTGGCACCGGCGGCAACCAGAACAGCGGCGCGGCAGGCGACCAGTTCGGGGGAGTCGGCGGCAGCGGCGGAAGCATCAGCATCACCAACACCGGGCAGGTGAATCTCGGCAGCGCGACCAACCCGCTGAACGGGCTGGACTATGTCTGGGGTCTCGCCGCCCAATCCATCGGCCAGGCGGGGGGGCACGACAATGGCGCGGGTGGGGCAGGTGGCGCCATCCGCATCAGCAACGGTTCAACCGGCGGAAATGCCTCGGTCGGTGCGATCAACATCTACTCGAACAGTGCCGACAGCGTGCGCGGGATCTATGCGTTCAGCCAAGGCTCCTATGGCACGGCCTCTCAGGATTCATCCGACAATGGCGGCGCCGGCGCGGACGGCGACCAGTTCAGCATCGACACCTATTCCGACATCACCGTGGTCGCCACCGGCTCCGGCCCGAACGAACTGTCCGGCGGCATCGTTGCCATCAGCCAGGGTGGTGATGGCGGCGCCGGCACCAAGTCAACGACCGGAGGCCGTGGCGGGAACGGCTCTGCGTTCAACTCGACTCTGAGCGTCCAATCGGGCGTCACGGTTTCGACAAAAGGCGATTATGTCGCCGGTGTCGTCGGGCTGGCCCAGGGCGGTAGAGGCGGCGACGGCGCCAGCGGCGAGAAGGACAGCTCCGGCGGTAAAGGCGGCGACGTCAGCGAGATTCAGATCAACGTCTATGGCGGTTCCATCGAGACCGACGGCCTCGAGGCCTACGGCCTGCTGGGGGGAAGCATCGGCGGTCAGGGAGGCAATGGCGGCGACGACACGGCCCTTGTCGGAACGAGCGGCGGCGGCGGCTACGGTGGCAATGCCGGCGGTGTCGGCGCGTATGTCACTGCTGGCTCCAAGATCACGACGACAGGGGACTTTTCGGCTGCGGTCACCCTGCATTCGATCGGCGGCGGCGGCGGCACGGGCGGCGATTTCACCGACGTGCTCGGCGGCGGTGCCGGCAATGGCGGCAATGGCGGCGATGGTAATACGGCCACCATCAACAATGCTGGCGGGACGATCGACACCTCGGGCGACCATTCCTATGGCATCCTGGTACAGTCGATCGGCGGCAGCGGCGGCACAGGCGGCATCGCCGACGGGCTGACGCTCGAGCTGGGTGGCGATGGCGGCGACGGCGGGAAGGCCGAGACGGCCAGCGTCCAGCATACCGGAATCATCACCACGACCGGCTATTCCGCGCACGGCATCATCGCGCAGTCGATCAGCGGCGGCGGCGGCGCTGCCGGCACGGCGGGCGGGGTGCTGTCTATCGGAGGTACCGGCGGCGCCGCCAACTACGGCGGTACTGCCGAGGTCCGGAGCTCGGGTGCCATCAGCACCGCCGGCGACGCGGCGATCGGTATCATGGCGCAATCCATCGGCGGCGGCGGCGGTTCAGGTGGCGGTGCTGAAGGCATCGCGGGCGTCGGAGGCTCGGGCGGCGCCGGCGGCTACGGTACTCATGCCAACATATTGCTGTCCGGCGGTTCGGTCACCACGCAGGGAGAAATGGCGCATGCGATCATGGCGCAGTCGATCGGCGGCGGCGGCGGCAATGGTGGCGATGTGATCGATATGTCGGTTGCGGTTCCGGGGCTGGGCGTCGGCGGCAGTGCCTCGGGTGGCGGTAGCGGCGGATGGGTCTGCGTCACCAATGCGAATCCCAGCAGCGATTGCTCCGCGGGTTCCGGAGCGCCGCAGCCCGTCACGATCGCGACCGGGGGTTCCGGAGCGGTCGGCATTCTCGCGCAGTCGATCGGCGGCGGCGGCGGCAATGGCGGCAACGCCACGGGCGGCGATGCCGGGTTCGGCAGCTTCCAGATCGGCGGCGGCGGTGGCGGTGGCGGCTATGCAAATACCGTGGATGTCGGCTTCCAGGGCCTCAGCCTGATGACCGGCGGCTCGCACGCCGCGGGCATCGTGGCGCAATCGATCGGCGGCGGCGGCGGCACCGGCGGCACCGCGAGCTCCTATTCCGCAGGTCTCGGCTTCACCGCGTCGGTCGCCGTCGGCGGTACCGGTGGCAACGGCGGGTACAGCGACAAGGTTACAGTGCATCTGACCGACAGTTCCATCTGGACCGGACAGGACGACGGCGACGTGACCGATGCCATCGGCGTGCTCGCGCAGTCGATCAGCGGCGGCGGCGGCAGTGGCGGCTCTTCGATTGCCGACGCACTCACTGTGGCGGTGCCGACCGGTGAGGACGTCTCCCTGGCGATGAGCGTCTCCACGGCGGTTGGAGGCAGCGGTGGATCGTCCCATGACGCCGCCGCGGTGTCACTGACGCTCGACGGCAGCACCGCGGTCTCCACGAAAGGCGCTTCGTCGCATGGCCTCGTGGCGCAGTCGATCGGCGGCGGCGGCGGCAATGGCGGCAGCGCGTCGTCGTTGGCCGCGACGGCGGGCACGGTGGACACGGTCAGCGCCGACATCGGCGTCTCGGTCGGAGGCTCGGGCAGCGGCGGCGGCAATGGCGGTACCGTCACGGTCGATCTCGATGACAGCGCCTCGGTGGCGACGGCCGGCGACTATGCCAATGCGATCGTGGCGCAGTCGATCGGCGGCGGCGGCGGCAATGGCGGCGTCGGCAGTGTCAACAGCAAGCAGATCGGCAGCGGCTTCAACCTGACCGCAAAAGTCGGGATCGGCGGATCAGGCAGCGGCGGCGCCGGCGCCGGGAACGCGACTGTGACGCTCGACAGCGGCACCAGCCTGCAGACCAGCGGGTCCGGTTCGCGCGGCGTGCTCGTCCAGTCGATCGGCGGTGGCGGCGGGACTTCGCAGGGCGCCAGCGTCGGGCTGTCGGCCAGCGCCAGTCTGCCCGGCGGCGAGGAAGCCGAAGAATCGGAAGAGGGCAGCGGCGCTTTCTCCGCATCTGTCGACGTTTCGCTGGGCCGCACCGGCGGCAGCGGCGGCTCCGCCGGCACGGTCGACGTCACCACCGCAGGTAAGATCACTACTTTTGGCGCCGATGCCGACGGGGTATTGGCGCAGTCGATCGGCGGTGGCGGCGGGCTGGGCGGCTCGGTGGGGCAGGCTACTTCCGACGGTTCCGAGCCGCTCGACGACGAGGGAGAGAGCGATTGCTCCAGCGTCGACGGCGATGGTGAATCCGGCTACTGCTTCGGAGTGAGTGTCGGCGCGACCATCGACGACGGCGGCACTGGCGGGACGGCCGCAAACGGCAACGCGGTCACGCTGACGCATGCCGGTCGCATCGCCACGCTGGGCGACTGGGCCGACGGCATCGTCGCC
Source organism: Sinorhizobium sp. (assembly GCF_059070375.1). Lineage (NCBI taxonomy): Bacteria > Pseudomonadati > Pseudomonadota > Alphaproteobacteria > Hyphomicrobiales > Rhizobiaceae > Sinorhizobium > Sinorhizobium sp. The sequence continues at coordinate 560,126 of NZ_JCACWC010000002.1, read as the reverse complement.
CAGTCGATCGGCGGGGGCGGCGGTGCGGGCGGCACCTCCACCGCGTCCGGAAGCCAGGCAACGGCCAACATCACCGTCGGTGTCGGCGGCAGTGGCGGTGCGGGCGGCAATGGCGGTGCGGTCGACGTCACCTTCGACGACAATCATGGCAACAGCATCAGCACCGCGGGATACAGCGCCTATGGCGTGCTGCTGCAGTCGATCGGCGGCGGCGGCGGGCAGGGCGGCGATGGTTCCGACCAGGCGGCAGGCAGGATCACGGTCGGCGGCGGCTTCGGCGGCAGCGGCGGTGCCGGCGGCAGCGGCGGTAAGGTCACCGCCAAGGGATGGATCAACCTTTCGACGAGCGGCGATGACGCGCACGGCATCGTAGCGCAGTCGATCGGCGGCGGCGGCGGCGTCGGCGGCGCCGGAAGCAGCACCGCCGCCGAAAAAGAGCACAGCCACACGATCGATCTCGTTGTCGGCGGCAGCGGCGGTGTCGGCGGCAGCGGCGGCGAAGTCGATCTCAGCGTCGGCACGACCCTCAACACTTCGGGCGCACGGGCATTCGGCCTCGTCGCCCAGTCTATCGGCGGCGGCGGCGGCATCGGCGGCGCTGGCGAGGCCGACAGCATTGCCTCGCTGGTGGTGGGCGGCTCGGGCGGTGGAACAATAGACGGCGGCGCAGTCACGGTCGACCTGACGAGCCAGAGCTCGATCACGACGCGGGGCATAGCCGCCCATGGCCTCGTCGCCCAGTCGATCGGCGGCGGCGGCGGTGTTGGCGGCGCCGCCTCTGGTGCACCGCTCTCTTTCACCGGCAAAAGCCCCGGCAGCTACGGTGACGGTGGCAACGTCGCCGTCACGGCCGACGGCAGCATCTTCACGCGCGGCGACTACGCCTTCGGCGTGCTGGCGCAGTCGATCGGGGGCGGCGGCGGCTTCGGCGGCAATGCGACGAGTGCCTTTATCGGTTCCAACGGAAATCTCTCCTCGGACGGCAAGAGCGGCAATGTTACCGTCAGCCTCGCTGCCGGCAGAACTATTCAGGCGTCCGGCAAGGACTCGATCGGCATATTCGCGCAGAGCGATGCAGGAACGGACAACAACGGCACGGTCGATGTGACCGTCAGTGGTACTGTCACCGGCGGTTCCGGCGACAACGGCGCCGGCATCTGGGTTTCGGCCGGTAAAAACAACGTGTTGACCGTCAACTCCGGAGGCAGCGTCTCGGCCGCTTCGGGCGTCGCCGTTCAATATACCGCCGGCGTAAACTCGCCCGGAGACAGCACCCTGATGGTGAACAACGCCGGTACCATCAGCGGCAGCGTGAAAGGAGCCTTGCCCGTCGCGGCCAAAATGTCGAGGGTGGCCCGCTTGGGCGGCGACACGGCGGTCTCCGTTGTCAATAAGGCAGGCGGCCTGTTGGCGGATGCAGAGATCTACGAGGCTGACGTAATGAATCATGGCAGCCTCACGATCGGTCGTTCCGGCGGTATCGACGGCACCCGGATCACAGGCAACCTCACGCAGGACGCAGGTGGGCTGCTGGGGATCACCGCCGACTTCGCCGGCTTCCGTATGGACCGGCTGATCATCGACGGCGACGCCACGCTCGCCGGCAAGTTGACGGTGAACGCCATCAGCGTCCTGCCAGACATCAGCCTGCCGTTCCTCACTGTCGAAGGCGCCCTGGACCATTCGTTGAGCGCCGAGTCGTCGATCTTCGATTATTCCATCAGCCGGGCGGGAAATGAGCTGTCGGTTTCAGCGGATTCGGCTCACTTCACCGATCCCGGTGCCGTGCTGAACCAAGACCAGAACAACGTCGCCGGTCATCTGCAGCAGGTTTGGGACGCCGGCGGCGGTTCCTTCGGCACGCTTTTCGGCACGCTCGGATCTCTGGCCGACCACGATTCCGGCGACTACGCGGCTGCTCTCTCCGACATGTCGCCCGGCATTTCGGGCGCGGCCGCGGCCGGCAGCATCGCCATGACGCAGCAGCGTCTCGACCTGCTATTGAGCTGCCCGATGTTTGCCGATGGCACCTCGGCTCTGGTCGAGACGAGTTGCATGTGGAGCCAGGCCGGCGCACAAACACTGGACCAGAAGGCCGGCGGCGGCGTGTCGGGCTTCGATACGACGACCTACGCCCTTCGGGCGGGGGCCCAGGTGGAGGTATCGCCGGACTGGTTCGTCGGCTTCGCCGGTGGCTATGACCGCAGTTCCATTCGCGGCGACGACGGCCGGGTCAACGCCGACGGCGACATCATCTATGCCGGCGCCTCGCTGAAGCATGAGATCGGCCCATGGCTGCTGTCGGGCGCCGTCGCCGGCAGCTATGGTTGGTACGACAACACGCGCACGATCCGCATTCCGGGCTTCGCCGGCCAGGCCGAGGGCGATCCGGAGATCTACAACCTCAGCACCCGGGTACGCGCCGCCTATACCTTCGCGCAGGAGCCCTATTATGTGCGGCCTCTGGTCGATCTCGATCTGATCTACTCGCATGCCAGCGGTTATCGCGAGTCGGGAACCGGCGCGCTCGACCTCCTGGTCGACGACTCCGGCCAATGGAGCTTCCACGCAACCCCGGCAATCGAGGTCGGCACGCGGGTCGAGGTGAACGAAACGACGGTGATGCGGGCGTTTGCAGGCGCAGGAGTGAGCTTCAGCACGGTCGACAGCTGGGATACCTCGGCCCGGCTGGCCGGTGCTCCGGCCGGGATCGGCATGTTCGACAGCGAGGTGCCGCTGGCAGACGTGGTCGGGCGGGTAACCGCGGGCATCGATCTTGCAACGGATAGCGGCTTCGGTCTCCGCGTGGAATATAACGGCTCATTCTCGGACACCTACAACAGTCATGCCGGTTCGCTGCGCTTGAGCCACAAGTTCTGAGGAAACGACTGGAGACAATGCAGCTGCGCAGGAGCTGCGGACGCTCCCGGGCGGGGCGTCCTCGGCGCGGCTTACCGCATCGCTGGTACCGTACAGAAAGATTTTCCAAGGTTCGGCGGATCTCCAGCCAAACCATGTCCTGACTCGACGTACATCGCGGGGTAGATGAGGTTCACATATGAATTCGGGAGCCTCACGAAATGCGCATCGCATCATTAGCCTTCACGCTGTCCTTCCTCGCCTCTTCAGCGCTGGCTGCCGACATCAGTCCACTCGTAGATGCCGAATGGGTCAAGGCGCATGCCGGCGATAAGGACGTCGTCATCCTCGACATCCGTGACAAGGTCGCCGAGACAGAACTTGGCGACAAGCCCTATATCCAGGGCGCGGTGGTTGCCCCCTATGCGAGCGCCGGTTGGCGTACCGAGGTGGGTGGCGTCCCCGGCATGCTGCCGCCGCTGGAGCAGATCACCAAGTTGATCGGCGATCTCGGCATCGACGATGACGATCACGTCGTCATCGTGCCCTGGGGTACGGATTCGACTGAGTTCGGTGGCGCGACCCGCGTCTATTGGACGTTCAAATATCTCGGCCATGAGGAAGTCTCGATCCTCGACGGCGGGTGGCGGCAGTACGACGCCGCCGGCGGGGCCCGTTCCGCCGAGGCAGTAAAGCCCGAACCGGCGACGTTCCACGCCGAGCCGCAGGAAAAACTGCTGGCGACGACCGAGGAAGTCGCTGCCGCGCTTAAGGCCGGCGTCAAGCTCATCGATGGCCGGCCGGCCGAGCAGCACGAGGGCAAGTCCAAGAGCCCGGTCGTGCGCGCCAACGGCACTATTCCTGGATCGATCAATATCGAGCACTCCAAGCTCTACAGTCAGGACCACGCGCTTTTCGCCCGACCCGAAACTGTGAAGGCCCTGACCGAGGCCGCCGGTCTGGCTGCGGAAGAGGAAAACATCGCCTTCTGCAACACGGGGCACTGGGCATCCGTAACATGGTTCGCCCTGTCCGAGGTGCTAGGCAACAAGAACACCACCATGTATGACGGCTCGATGGCCGAATGGACGGCCGACCCGGCGCGCCCGGTCGAGAACAAGTCGGGCACCTGACGCCAGCGGACCGGGACCGATCCGCGGTAGCGGAAGAACAGGCGAATGTCCGCAAGCTGCGGACATTCGCGATTTGACCAATGCCGCACAAGCGGCAGGAATTCGAAATGACCGACATTTCCTTTGATCGTTCGCGATATTTGCCGCCGGCGATTGTCGACCGTGGGCCGGCGCTCGTAGCCGGCGGCGCACTGCTGATAGGCTTTCTCGTCATCGCGCAGCTGATCGATCTGCGGCAGGCGGCCCTCTTCGTCGTCGGCGGCCTGTTGGGGGTTGCTCTTTATCACGGCTCCTTCGGTTTCACGGGCGGGTGGCGCCGGATGGTGGTCGAACGTCGCGGGCGCGGCATCCGCGCCCAGATGCTGATGATCGGCGTGGCGGCATTGGCCATGATCCCGCTGATCTCGGCAGGCAGCCTCGGTGGCCAGCCGATCGTCGGCGCGCTGGCGCCGGTCGGGGTCTCCGTACTCGTCGGGGCTGCCATGTTCGGGTTGGGCATGCAGCTTGGCGGCGGCTGCGGTTCGGGCACATTGTTCACCGTCGGCGGCGGTTCGGCCCGCATGCTCGTCACGCTTGCCTTCTTCATCGTCGGCGCGCTCATCGGCTCGGCGCATCTTCCGTGGTGGCTGACCCTTCCATCCTTCGGCACGATCGATCTCGGCCGGCAGCTCGGGACCGGCACTGCCATCCTCGCGACGCTCGCAGGGCTCGGCCTCGTTGCCCTGGCGACGGCGCTGATCGAGTGGCGGGCGCATGGCAATATCGAAAGGGAGCCGGAACCGTCGCGTGCGGGTTGGACCTGGCTGCTTTACGGTCCATGGCCTCTGGTGGGGGCAGGGCTGCTCATGGCTTTGCTCAACGTCGCCACGCTGCTGCTTGCCGGCCATCCCTGGTCGGTCACGTTCGGCTTCGGTCTGTGGGGGGCCAAGGCGGCGCAGGCGGTCGGCGTACCGGTCGCGACGTGGGAGTTCTGGAGCTGGCCGGGGCCGCAAGCGGCGCTCAATGCAAGCGTCCTCGCCGACGTTACATCGGTGATGAATTTCGGTATCGTTCTTGGCGCGGCAGCCGCCGCGAGTCTTGCCGGAAAATTCGCGCCGAAGGCAAAAATTCCGTTTGGCTCCATGCTCGCGGCCGTCGTCGGCGGTCTGTTGATGGGTTATGGCGCACGGCTTTCCTTCGGCTGCAATATAGGCGCGCTGTTCTCAGGCATCGCTTCGGGCAGCCTGCATGGCTGGCTGTGGTTTGCAACTGCCTTTGTCGGCTCGTTCGTCGGCGTCTGGATGCGTCCGCTTTTCGGTCTCGACGGGTTCAAGAAGAAATGACGACAAGGAACACGCTTCTTTTCGGTGCAGCGCTGGCGGCAGCGACCGCCGCTGTGGCCGTCGATCACCACAGTCATCCCGTTCCGCGCCCCCAGCCGGCAGCGGCCTCCGGTTCGGCTGGAGGGGCGGCGCCCTGTGCCGCAGGTGCCCCGTGCGCCGCTGCCGCGCCTTGTGCGGCCGGTGCGCCTTGCGCCGCCGGCGCTCCGCTCGCGGCACCACCTCCGCCGCCCGCGCCAGTGCCCATCGCACCTTGTGCCGCCGGGGCACCCTGCACGGCAGCGGCACCCAAGCTCGCGCCGCCGCCGCCGCCGGTTCCCCTTCCGGCCGAGAGCAAGAAGCTTCCGCCGCCTCCGCCGCCCATTCCCTTGCCGGACCGGGAAAATGGCTGAGCAAGCCATAGAACTCGCGCGCCGCGAGATCGCCTACTGCGAAACCTTGCTCGCCAAGGGCGGTCTCAACGTGCTCAGCGAGACCTTTCGCGACACGGCTGAAATCAAGGCCTGGGACCACTACCCGACAGGCGATGTGTTCGACCCGACGAGCGGCGCTCAGTGGTTCTATCACTGCCACCCGGCTGAAGAGGCAGCGGAAGAACACGGCCATTTCCACTGCTTCTTGCGACCGCAAGGACCGCAAGGGCCGATCCACCATCTCGCGGCTGTGGGGGTCGACGCTCACGGGCGCCTTTTGCGGCTTTTCACGGTGAACCAATGGGTGGTCGGCGATGACTGGCTCGGCGCGGAAGGCACGATCGCTCTTTTGCCGCGCTTCGACGTACAGATGCCGCGGCCGTCTTATCTCGTGAACCGTTGGCTGACGGCAATTTTCGTTGCCTACGAGCCGCAAATAACCGAACTGATCCGCGAGCGTGACCGCACCTTGCTCACACACCGCCAGCCTGAAGGCGTCGAAGCGCGCCAGGACCGCGCGCTGGAGGTCACTTCGGAGTTCAAGCTTTCGGGTCGCTAGATGTGGCGAACGAGGATTCAGCATATCCCCCTTAACCACACCAAAGCTCCAAGAGTGCGGTATCGGCTCCGAAACTGGGTGAGTGAGTGACTGGAACCTCCTGTAATCACAGGCGTTCTATGGAATCGTCGCTGCCGACCCGAAGGTACAATGTGCCGTGCGGATCTGAAAGGTACGCTGGCAGCGAAGTGCGTCCAGTCAGAGAAGCGGCCCAGGATAGCCTTCTGTTGCCTCACTCCCTGAGGTGGACTTTTGCGCGTGCACTCGCTTCAGCACGTCAAGATTTGTCTTGGTACGCGCTATCGCGTCGTGAAGCCGCGGATCAGGTCCAAGCATCTTGTTGTCATTAAGCAAAGCAACGGAAACAACACCTGCGTTGTGTTCCATAAGATAGATTATCTGATTTTTGCATGTAGCGGCAGTTTAGAGATGCGACATATGAGCCAGTTAGAGATGCGACAGTCGTCGCCTCTCGGGATGCTGGTCAAACGTCAACGTTTGGAAGGAAGACTGGCGACGTGAAGCGTGGTTGAGACCATGAGCGTTCGGAGTCGTCATGTCTTGTTTGATCACCATGTCGCAGAAGGAATTGCATCGTCTTGAACTCATACAGCGGATTCGCGGTGGCAGCCTGACCGTCGTCGAGGCGGCCGCGTTGCTTCGTCTCAGCCGCAGTCAGGTCCACCGGCTGTTGCAGGCCTATGACCTGGACGGCGCCGACGGTCTCGTGTCGAAGAAGCGCGGCCGTCCGAGCAACCGGCGTCATAGCGAGGATTTCCGCAACCTGGTGCTCGATCTGGTGCGTGAGCATTACGGGGATTTTGGACCTACGTTGGCCGCCGAGAAGCTGCTGGAACGCCACCGGATTGCCGTCAGCAAGGAGACGCTGCGTCAGTGGATGATGGAAGTCGGCCTCTGGGTGTCGCGACGCGAGCGCAAGAAGCGGGTTTTCCAGCCGCGCGGCCGGCGCGATTGTTTCGGCGAACTCGTTCAGATCGACGGCTCGCTTCATTGGTGGTTCGAGAACCGCGGTCCCAAATGCGCCCTGCTCGTCTATATCGACGATGCCACCGGCAAGCTGTTGCACTTACGCTTCGCCGGATCGGAGAACACCTTCGACTATCTGCACGCGACGAAGGCCTACCTGCAGCAATGGGGCAAGCCGATCGCCTTCTATAGCGACAAGCATGGCGTCTTCCGCACCACCCATGCTTCCAAGAAGGACAGAACCAGTGGCCTGACGCAGTTCGGACGAGCCCTTTATGAACTCAACATCGACATCATCTGCGCCAACACCCCGCAGGCCAAGGGACGCGTCGAGCGCGCCAACCAGACGCTGCAGGATCGCCTCGTCAAGGAACTGCGGCTGCGCGGCATCGACACGATCGCCGCGGCGAATGCCTATGCGCCGGAGTTCATGGCCGACTTCAATCGCCGCTTTGGCAAGGCGCCGCGCAATCCGAAGGACATGCACCGGCCGTTTGCCGCGCATGAGAACCTCGATGGCGCGATGTGCCGCAAGGAGATCCGCAAGCTGTCGCAGTCGCTGACGCTGCGCTATGACAAGGTGATGTTCATCCTCGATCCGACCGACCTCGCCACGGCGCTGGCCGGCAAGAAGGTCATTGTCTGCGACTATCCCGACGGTCGCCTCGAGGTCACCCATGAGGGGACGTCCCTGCCCTACAGAACCTTCGACACGCTGCGCTCGGTGCACCGCTGCGAGGTGGTTGAGAACAAGCGCCTTGATGACATGCTGGCGGTGGTGGCCGAAATGCAGGCCGGACGAGAGCAACAGCGCAGCAAGGGCGGGCCGCGCCGCACCGGCCAGACGGACCATATGTTCGGCATTCGCGACGGCAGCCAGAGCAATGGCTATCAAAAGCGCGGCACGAAGCCTGGCCGGAAGACGGATTTTACCAAGGATCCGGTGGTCATCGCCAAGCGCCAGCAAGCCCTTGCGCAGCTGAAAGCGGCGGAGTGATCGGGATGTCAAAGCTAAAGTTTATCTTGCAGCTGGAGCCATCCGCCGCCGACCGGGCTGCGCAACCCTGACCAGCTCCACCCGGCCGGCGGCTTGCGTCTCCGTACTTTTTAAATATAGCAACTTGCAAATGCAGTAGTAATGGATAGGATGTTGTCGCGTTTCTAAGTTGACTACTTTGTCTCATCTTTAAATAGCTGTGACATTGCATGTAGCCGCAAAGTTAAAGTGTCCTGTTTCTGCAAAGTAAGAATGTCACTCTCCCGGCGTTTTGACGGCGGCCGCGTGGCCAAGGTAGCCAAGCGTCAGGTTCCTGAATTCCAGACAAGTGTTCATCGCGTCCTCGATGATTGACAGCGACTGCATAGGTAATGTTATTACGTTCGCCAACCGGAAGCGTAACGTAAAAACATACTCACCAACCGAACCGCCGGCAGCGATGCCTCACGCGGAGACCCGTGTTTCGCGCAGAGAGGTGAGACTGTGATTTTTTCCGCCGTGAGCGGATCGTACCAATGACTGCGTCCCTTCGCATCCACCTTGAGAAGGCCGACCTCGTCCTTTATATGATGCGTGATGACTGATGCGCAACGAGGCCGGTATGAGAACGACCCTGGCAATCGACGACGATGTACTGATCGCCGCAAAGGCGATGGCAGCCCAGCAGCACCGGAGCGTCGGCGAAGTCATTTCCGAACTGGCTAGACGTTCTTTGCGCAGACCGCGCAGCAGCGGCGAGCGCAATGGAATTCCTCTCTTATCACCTCAGCCGGATGCTCCGCCAGTGACGCTCGAGATCGTCAACGCCTTGCGTGACGAACTGCCGTGACTTTCCTGCTCGACGTCAATGTGCTGATTGCCTTAATCGATCCGGGCCATGTTGCCCATGACGATGCGCACGAATGGTTCGCGGCGACGGGTCAGACCGCGTGGGCTACCTGCCCCATTACCGAAAACGGCGTCATCCGGATTGTCGGCAATCCCAAATATCCGAATTCTCCCGGTTCACCGTCACTCGTGATGGAGATCGTCGGCAAAATGCGGTCGCTCCCCGGTCACAGTTTTTGGCCGGACGATGTGAGCCTTGTCGGGTCACGTGATATCGCTCCCACGAAAATCCTAACTTCGGGGCAGGTAACTGACACCTATCTCCTTGCGCTCGCCAAGGCGCGTGGGGGGCAACTGGCGACATTCGATCGCAAGCTCTCAGCAGCGGCGGTCACGAGGGGTAATTCTGCCTTGCACCTGATCACTACAACTCGGGTTCGTTAATCACTATCTCGCCGCGCAAGCTCACGAGCGAGTTCCAGAAAAGCTCTAACACCTGCCGAAAGATTCCGCCTTCCGGGGTAGTACAAGCAGAGACCCGGGTACGGCGGTGTCCAGTCTTCCAGCACTCGGATGACCCGCCCCGTCTTGATCTCCGGAAGAATGTCCTGTTCGAACAGGTAGCCGATGCCCGCACCCGCGAGCACAGCAGCCCGCGTGAGGCTGGCTTCATCGAGCGAGATCTGTCCCTCGACGTCGATCTGAACCTGCTCGCCGTCCTTCTCGAACCGCCAACGGTACGTCGAGCCGTCAGGTAGCCGGACGCGGATGCACTTGTGGGTAAGGAGATCCGGCGGCACCACAGGGACACAGTGCCTCTCGAAATATGCAGGAGACCCTACGACAGCATGTCGTTGAGGCCGACCGAGCGAAACGGCGATCATGTCGCTGGGAACAAGTCCTGCGACTCTGACCCCCAGGTCGAACCCGTCCCGGACGATGTCGATCATCCTACCCTCCGTGACGATGTCAACGTTCATGTCGGGATATCGGCGCACGAACTCGAGCACGAGCGGCGAGATGATCGCGCGCGCGGCGAACGGTGCCGCGTTGATCCTGATCGTTCCGGAAGGTGTTTCGCGCTGCTCGCGCACGGTTTCCAGGGCGGCGTGGAGATCCTGCAACGACGGAGCGACATGTTGAATGAACAGGCGCCCCGCATCCGTCAGCGAAACGCTCCGCGTGGTGCGGTTGAACAACCTGACTCCCAGTGCCGACTCCAGCCTGCCGATCGTATGGCTCAGCGCGGTGGTCGAGATACCGAGATCGATCGAAGCGGCGCGGAACGTCCCGCGCCGGGCGATGGCGACCGCCGCTTCCAGTTCCTTCAGGCTGGCCTGCTCCATTGTCCCGATCCCTTCATCAGCGCATGCAAGGTTATCCCACTTATGTGACCAATATCTGAGTGCTAGATTTTCTGCAAGCAAAGGAGAGACACTCATGATCCCGCCATTACCCAGACCCATCGCGGACTATGTCAAAGCCAACGCACTTCTCGACGTTGACGGCATGCTGAAGCCATTCAGCGCGGATACGGTCGTGCTGGACAACGGACGTCGTTACGAAGGCCATGCCGAACTGCGGAACCTGCTCGTCGAGGCTGCAGGTGTGAAGGCGATCTTCACTCCGGACAGTGTGCGTCATGAAAACCTTCAGGTCGTGGTTGAAGGACCCGTCCACGGCGACTTCAAAGGCAGCCCGATCCGTTTCACCTATCGGTTTTCCCTCGAGAACGACGGGATAAAGGCTTTGGAGATCACGGCATGAACAGCAAAGTGGATCCAACCGAGTTTGCGGGGAAGCGTGTGCTGGTCAGCGGAGGCACCAAGGGCGCGGGCCGCGCCACTGTTGACCGCTTCCTGGCAGGAGGCGCCCGCGTGATTACCTCAGCCCGCGGAACACCAGAGTCCGTCGACAGCGTCGAGTTTGTCCGGGCAGACCTGAAGACGTCCGAGGGGGCAGCAACCTTGGCCAAGGCCGCCCTCGAGCGCTTTGGCGGCATCGACGTCCTGGCTCATGTTCTTGGCGGATCGTGGACACCAGGCGGAGGCTTCACTGCCCTGACAGACGACCACTGGCTGTCCGAACTGAACCTCAACCTCTTGGCGGCCGTCCGCCTTGATCGTTTTTTGATCCCGCAGATGATCGAACGCGGCAGCGGCGCGGTGGTTCACGTTACCTCCATCCAGTCGGTGCTTCCCCTGCCCGATGCCACCACCGCCTACGCTTCCGCCAAGGCGGCGCTCAGGACCTACAGCAAGTCCATCTCCAAGGAGCTTGGTCCCAAGGGGGTTCGGGTCAATGTCGTCTCCCCCGGCTGGATCATGACGGAGTCCTCCGTCGACCTGCTGAAACGTCTACAGGCGGCCAATGGTGGTACGATCGAAGAAGCACGGCAGCTGGTCCTCGACAGCCTTGGCGGGATCCCGATCGGTCGTCCGGCCGACCCCCACGAAGTCGCCGACCTCATCGCCTATCTGGCCTCGGACCGTGCGGCCGCGATCCACGGCGCCGAATTCGTCATCGACGGAGGCACCGTTCCGACCGTCTGAGGTGATCGTGCCGACGTCCGAATTCAAGGCGGACGTCGGCTGACGGCGTGGGAGATTGAGCGAGCGTGACGTGCAGCGAATTGAGGTTCTGTCGAAAGCGTTCGCGCTTGATTCAAACCCGGTTGAGTGGAAGGATGTCCCGGCCTCAACGGTCGCTGGCGCCGCTCTACGAGGCGCCCGTCATCTGGAAATTCGGAGCGAAATATGGCTGCTGAGTCCCACGGCATAGACCTGCTGCCGGTTATCGCCCTGCTTGGAGCGGCCGTCGTCGCGGCTCCGCTTTTCAAGCGTATCGGGCTCGGCTCTGTTCTCGGTTATCTCGCCGCCGGGATTGCCATCGGCCCCTTCGGCCTTCGGCTGCTCCAGGAGCCGTCATCCATTCTTCACGTCGCCGAATTGGGCGTGGTGATGTTCCTCTTCATCATCGGACTGGAGATGCGGCCCTCTCGCCTCTGGGGGCTTCGCCGCGAGATTTTCGGGCTGGGCATCGTACAGGTCGCCCTTTGCGCGATACTTCTGACGGGCGTCGGCGTTCTGACCGGCTTTCCGGTGGCCCCCTCCTTCGTCGCCGGCGCCGGCTTCGTGCTCACCTCGACTGCGATCGTCATGCAGTTGCTGGAGGAACGCCGAGAGATGGCGGCTCCGAAGGGACAACGCATCGTGTCGATTCTCCTCGTGGAGGATATGGCCATCGTGCCCCTGCTTGCGCTGGTCGCGTTCCTCGCGCCGATCGTGCCCGGAAGCGTTGCCGCGTCCGGGGGGATCGATTGGCTTTCCATCGCGATCGGACTTGCATCGATTGCAGGCCTGGTCCTCGCCGGGCGTTATCTGCTCAATCCGCTTTTCGGCCTCATTGCAAGCGTCGAGGCCAGGGAGGTGATGACGGCGGCAGCGCTGATGGTTGTGCTCGGGTCGGCCTATGTCATGCAGCTCGGCGGTCTCTCCATGGCGATGGGTGCGTTCCTCGCCGGTGTCCTGCTGTCGGAGTCGACGTTCAGGCATCAGCTCGAGGCTGATGTGGAACCGTTCCGGGGCATTCTGCTCGGCCTCTTCTTTCTTGCGGTCGGGATGTCGCTCGATCTTAGCGTCATCGCTCGCAACTGGGCGATGATCCTCTTCTACGTGGTCGCCTACATGGTCGTAAAAGCCATCGTCATCTACCTGGTGGCGCGGCTCTTCAGGGCGTCCAACTGGGAGGCGATCGAGCGTGCGGTTTTCATGGCGCAGGGCGGCGAGTTCGCCTTCGTGCTCTACGCCGCGGCCCTCGGCACCGGCATCATCAGCGGCGAAGAGAACGCCATACTGACGGCGATCATCATCGTCTCGATGATGGTGACGCCGTTGCTGATCGCGGCGCTGCGTCTCGTGGAGAGGAACATTCCGCTGTCGACGGATGGCGTCGAGCGGCCCGAGAACCTCAGCGGCAATGTCCTGATCATCGGTTTCGGCCGTGTCGGCCAGATCGTGAGCCAGGTCCTTCTGACACGAGGTCACGTCATCTCCATCATCGATACCGACGTGGAGATGATCAACACAGCCCGCGAATTCGATTTCAAAGTCTATTACGGTGATGGCAAGCGCCTCGACATCCTCCATGCGGCGGGCGCCGAGCGCGCCAATGCGATCGTGGTCTGCGTGGACAAGGCGGACGACGCCACGAAAATCGTAGAGCTCATCAAGGCCGAGTTCCCTCTCGTCCCGGTTCTCGCGCGTGCCTCGGATCGGCGGCACGCGCTGGATCTTATCGGCGCGGGCGCCGATTTCCACATTCGTGAGACATTCGAATCCTCGCTGGTTCTCGGGCAGAAGACACTGGAGGCCTTGGGTGCGGATCTGCCCGAGGTCGCCGAAATCATCGAGAAGGTTCGGCAGCGGGACGAGAAGCGGCTCGAGCTCGAATTGGTCGGCGGCCTCTATGCCGGGCGGCCGCTCTTCAGCGGCAAATTGGAGCCGGTGGAAGTGGTGCCGCCTGGCGGTTCGGCGTGAAGGAAGCAAGAGACAGCGTCGAAGCGGCGACCCTCATTCCTGTGACGCGCACAGGAATGAGGAGAGGAAAGCGGCTACATTCTACAGCAGGCTCTCGATCATGATCGGCAGTTCATGCACCCGCCTTCCGGTTGCGTGATGAATGGCGTTCGAAACCGCCGCCGACATTCCCACAAGCGCGATTTCACCGAGCCCCTTTACCCCCAGCGGGTTGACGATCGTGTCTTCCTCATCGACGAAGTGGGCTTCGATGTGCGGCGTATCGAGGTTCACCGGGACGAGATAATCGGCCATGTGCGCATTGATCGGACGCCCGTTGCGCCTGTCGAGCACCGTTCGTTCCATGATGGCCATGCCGATGCCGCCGATCATGCCTCCGATACACTGGCTCGTCGCAAGCTTCGGGTTGACGACCCGGCCCACTCCGTAGGCGCCAAGGGCTCGCCTGACCTTGATCGTCTTCACGTCGGGATCGATGGCAACTTCGGCGAAGACCGCGCCGAATGAATGCATGGAATATTTCTGTCCGGTTTCGCCGTCACGGGCGGCAGTCCCCTCCCCGACGAGCGGGCTCTCCCCGCCATAGGACACGAGCTCGGCATAGGTGACGCCTCGATCGGACCGGCCTTTCACGAACAGCATGCCATCGCGCCATTCCAGCGCTTCCGGCGATTGCCCGGCAAGCCCCGCATTGCCTCCGGCTTTTGCGGCAAGCACGGCCGCCTTCGCCTGAAGATCGAGGCATGCGGCTCTGATCGCGGAGCCGACAGACGCCATGGTCATCGACCCACCATGGGGCGGCGTCGCCGGAAAATCGGAGCGGCCAAGAGAAAACCTGATTCGCTCGACGGGAATTCCCAGATATTCCGCGGCGACCTGCGTCATCGAGGTGTAGGTGCCCGGCCCCATGTCGCTTGCCGCCGCCTCCACCTCCACCGTCCCGTCGGGGAGAAGTCTTACTCGGGCGTTTGCCGGGGCAAACAGGCATGGATAAGAGGCGTTGGCCATTCCATAACCGATCAGAAGGCGCCCGTCCCGCATCGAGCCCGGCTCGGGCGTCCGGCGACTCCAGCCAAAGCGCTCGGCTCCGAGATCGTAGCATTTCAGCATCGATCGGCTGGAGAACGGAACCTGCCGCCCTTCGTCGATCTGCGGCTCGTTGATCCGTCGCAAGTCGATCGGATCCATCTGAAGCTTGTAGGCCAGTTCGTCGATCGCACATTCGAGCGCGTGGATACCGCTCGCCTCGCCGGGGCCCCGCATATAGGTCGGTGTGCTGGCGTCCAGGGGAATGAGACGATAGCTCGTGCGCACGTTCGGGCAGGAATACATGAAGCTCGTCACGGACGTGAGCGCCTCCATGAACTCCTCGTAACGACTCGTCTCCCCTGCCCCTTCGTGGACGATACCGATGAGCTTGCCGTCGGCCTGCGCCCCCAGGGCGATGCGCTGTAGCGTGTAAGGCCGATGCCCCGTTGCGAAGAACATCTGTTTGCGGGTGAGCACGAGCTTTACCGGACGGTTGACGTGCCGCGCGGCCAGAGCCGCCAGGGTGACGTGCGGCCAGGTTCTCAGGCTGGTGCCGAACGCGCCGCCGATGAACGGACAGTTCACCTGCACGTTTTCCGGCGGAAGCCCGAAAATGGCGGCGATCTCCGCCTGCTCGTTGACGACGAACTGGCTTTTGCTCCACAGCGTCAGGTTGTCGCCGTTCCAGGCGGCGATCGTCGCGTGCGGCTCCATCGGGTTGTGGTTCTCACGCGCGATGACATATTCCGCCTCGACCTTCACGGCCGCGGTTTCGAGCGCCTTGTCGGCATCTCCGCGGGCGAGATCGGCTTCGGCCCGGGCACCCGGCCGGCGCGCGACGGCCGGGATGACCCGCTCGCCGGCATGTGCATCGACCTGCGGCTGGCGGGCGGAGTAGGTGACCTTGAGGGCGTTGGCCGCATGCTCCGCCTGATCGAGCGTTTCGGCGACGACGATGGCGACCGGTTCTCCGAAGAAGCGTACCTCGGAGCCCTGCAACACGTGAAGCCGTTCTCCCGCCGGCGGGTCGATAGGCCCTCGGTGTTCGTTGTAGGCAAGCCGCTGCGCGTTGATGTGGCTTATGACAGCCACGACGCCCGGCATTTTCTCGACTGCTGCGCTGTCAATCGATTCTATTCGGCCGAGCCCGACAGTACTGCCCACGATGACCGCGTGGGCTTGGCCTTCCTGGTTGAACTCGGCCGCGTATGTGGCCTGACCAGTGACCTTCAGGCGGCCTTCGATGCGCGACAAGGATTTACCGATAGCCGTCGTCATGCCACATCTCCTGCCATTTCGAGTGCTCGTACGATCGTTGCGGGAAGGAGTTTCACCTTGAACCCGTTGTGGGAGAGAGGACGCGTCTCCTCGGTCGAAATCGCCGCCGCGATCTCGTAGCTGGCGCGAGCGGCGGGTTTTCCCACCAGCGCCTGCTCGACAGCGTTCATGCGCCACGGGCGGGTGCCCACGCCCCCTGCAGCGATGCGGACCTCTTGGATTGTTCCGTTCTCCACATGAAGAGCCGCCGCCGCCGATACGAGGGCAAACTCGTAGGAGGATCGGTCCCTGACCTTCAGGTAGCGCGCCTTTCTCGCATAGGGGCCGTTTGGGATCTGGACCTCCACGATGAGTTCGCCTGGTTCCAGCGTGTGCTCGAGATGAGGCGTCGACTCCGGAAGCCGGAAGAGCTCCTCTACCGGAATGGTTCGCTCGCCGCGTGGCCCCTTCAAGGAGAGCGTCGCGCCCAGCGCGACGAGAGAAACGGCCAGATCGGATGGATGTGTGGCGACGCAGTGCTCGCTGGTGCCGAGAATTGCATGGCCGGCGTTCAGGCCGTCGATTGCCGAGCATCCCGAGCCCGGTACGCGCTTGTTGCAAGGCGCGTCCAGCATTCGGAAATAGGGACAGCGGACCCGCTGCAGCAGATTGCCGCCGATCGACGCCACGTTGCGGAGCTGCGGCGATGCACCCTCGGTCAACGTTTCCGAAATGAGCGGCTGCAATCTGCGCACGTCCTGATTGGCGGCGACCTCGGACATGCGCGCCAGCGCGCCGATGACGATCGCCTCATCCATAGCCCGGATGTAATTCAGCGGCAGCCTGTTGATGTCCACGATCTTTTCCGGCGTCTCCACCTCCTCGCGCATCAGGTCGACGAGGGTCGTCCCGCCGGCAAGATATCTGGCTCCGGCAGCGGCTGCGGCGATCGCTTCGGACTCGCTGGCCGCCCGTTGAAAGTCGAAGGGTCTCATGTACGATCCTCCTTGGCAGCCTGGGCGACGGCCGCAACGATCCCGGGATAGGCGCCGCAGCGACAGATGTTGCCGCTCATCCAGTAGCTGATCTCCTCGGCCGAGGACGCATGACCCTCGCTGATGCAGCCGAGCCCCGACATGATTTGTCCCGATGTGCAATAGCCGCATTGAAAGGCGTCATGCTCGATGAAGGCCACCTGCAGCGGATGCAGCGCCTCTCCTTCCGCGACGCCCTCGATGGTCGTGATCTTCGCGCCGTCATGCATGACGGCGAGCGCCAGGCAGGCATTGACGCGCCGGCCGTCTATCAGCACCGTGCAGGCCCCGCACGCACCCTGGTTGCACCCCTTTTTGGTGCCGGTCAGAGAGAGCCTCTCTCTCAGCATATCCAGAACCGACAAGCGGGGATCGACGACCAGCTGATGGACGCGACCGTTCACGGTCACTTCCAACGGCAGCGTGTGCGTGTCAGGCGCGGGCGTTGCGGTTGAACCCGCAGCTGCCTCGGCTGGGAGCGGCAGCGCCGCAAAGGCCACGGCTCCGGCGGTTGCCTGAAGCGCTTCTCGGCGTGACATGGCAAGACCTGGCGGATGCGTGTCTGCTGTTTCGTCAGTCATGAAAGGTCCCCTTCAGCTCAGTAATGGCGATAGAGGATAGGACGTGCGCCGCGGCTTCACTGTTCCGGTCTTTCGGAATTGTTCCGATGTTGCTGTGATCGTTTGGGGATCGGACGAGGATGGCGCCAGCCGCCGACGTGCTGGCCCGGACAAAGGCGTTGCCAGGCAGTTCGTGGTGACAGATGTCAGAGGCGACGGCGAAACTCGGTCGGGCTAATCCCCACCGCTTTTCGAAAGCTCGCAGCGAAAGCGGATTGTGTCTCGTATCCTACGACCAGGGCGACGTCACTGATCCGCAGCGATCTATCTCTCAGGAGCGATTTGGCATAGGCGATGCGCTGGCGTGTCAACCATCCGTACGGTGTCTGCCCGGTGGCCACTCGGAATGCGGTGCAGAAATGGAAGCGGCTCAGGTTAACGAGTGCCGCCAGTTCCTGAAGCCGGATGTCCTCCGCGATATTCTCGCGCATATAGGTCGTCACGCGCTTGACTTGCCGAGCCGAAAGGCCGCGCCGAGGCCCATTCGCCATCGGCGCCGGTGCTGCGGAGTGAGCTCTGAGAAGTTGCAGACACATAAGATCGAGGAGCTGCTCGATATACAAGTGCGAAATCGCGTCTGCCGAACCGATCTCGTCGTTGATCAGCGCCATAATCGTGAACAGTTTCGGGTCGTCGAAGTGCACGCGGTCGACCAACTCTGGCTCCCGGCCATTTCCGATCTGATCGGCACAAGCGTGAAGGCGGCTGTGGCCCAGAAAGATATTCGAGACCTCCACGGAACCGTCCGCCCGCCAACGGCCATCATGTCCCCTCACCCCTATCGTTATCATGCCCGGTCTTGCGGGAGCAGAAATGGTCTTCCCGTCAATTTTCGCCGAGGCGATACCGGCGCCCGCATAGGTGGCCGAGATGACGTGATCCCTCAGGGGCGGCAGATCATATTCGAACGGCTGGTTCCGCCACCGGCCGACCAGCCGCGTGTCGCCTGAAAACGCCTCCGGGGCCACAGGCGGCGCCAGGCCTCGCTGCAAACGCCGAATGTGAACCATCGTGTCCGCAAGCGCACCTCCCCCCACCGCTGCCCCCTCTTCTTCAATCTACAGCTGGCCCAAGCTTCGCGAACGCTAGCATTGCTCGAATATTTGCAAAATATACAGTTTGGTGAAGTGACGGCTTGTATTGGCGGCAGCGTGTACTTGCACGAGGCGGTTAACGGGTCAGCGTGACGCCATTTTGCACATAAACGTGCATCGCCACTTTGCCGCATTCCAACTGCCGCGTCGAGGTGCCCCGAGCTTTCGAAAAGAGTGTCCTGCCCCTCTCCGAAGTTTGCACGCGGCGGTGACCCCGGCGCCTTACCGATCCCTCGCAGGCCTGCTTTGCACCGGCAGCGTCACGACGAAGCAGGCGCCACCGTCCGGCGGAGCTTCGTAGCGGACGGCGCCGCCGTGACGTTCGGCGATCTGGCGCACCAGCGCCAGTCCCAAACCCCAGCCGCCCGCAGCCTCGCTCCGTCCCGAAGGGCGGTAGAATGGCTCGAAAACGCGGTGCCTCTCGCTATCCGCTATGCCGGGCCCGTGATCGCGGACCCTGAGGATCGCAGCACCGTCCGCCGGCGCGACAGCGGCTGTGACAGGTGGACCGCCGTGGTGCAGCGCGTTCTGCAGAAGGTTGCGCACGAGCCTGCGAAGCAGGCGAGCATCGCCTGCGACGATCGCAGGCATTCCGGAAACCTCGACATCGTTGCGCGCGCCTTCTTCCGAGACGAGAGCCAGAAGGTCGACGGACTCCAGCGCATCGAGGTTCTCGACGTGGTCCAGTCTGCTTGCCAGTAGGATCTCCTCGATCAGCGTGTCCAGCTCGGAAAGATTACGGATGATTTCGTGCTTACGATCCTCGTTCGGCGCCTGCTCATAGAGGTCGATCGCCATGCGCAGGCGCGCAAGCGGCGAGCGCAATTCATGGCTCGCATTTGCGAGCAACGCCCGGTGCGACTTGATCAGCCGCTCGACATGGTCGGCGGCTCTGTTGAAGCTCTTGGCCACCGCCGCCACCTCGTCGCTGCCGTCTTCCGGCACGCGAGCCACTAGATCGCCCTTGCCCCAGGCATCCACGCCCACGCGCAGCCGCTCCAGCCGGCGAGTCAGGTGACGCACCATCGGATAGGCGGCCAGCCCGATGACACCGGCGATCAAAACCAGGTAGGCGAGCGGATTGCGGCCGGAGGGACGCAGGGGCCGTTCCAGGCGCGCAGCCACGGTACGGCCGTCGGGCAGTTCGGTCACCATGGTGTGAAAATTGCCCGGGCCGTGGCGCCAAGTCTGGTCGAGAATGTCGCGCGGAAGCGGGCTACCGGCGCTTGCGATCAGCCCGCCGCGCGGGTCGAATACGGCAATGTCGGCATTGAAGGTGCGTGAAAACCGCTCAATGGTCGCCTCGACGGTCCGGTTGTCCATGTCGGGCGGAATGAGCGCGGCGACGAACCGGGCGCGCTGGCTTTCCCAACCGGATTCCTCCTCGCCCTGCCCGAGCCATACGAATGCGGCGCTGGCGACGGCAACCGCAGCAAGGCTCGCGAGCAGTGTCAGGTAGATTTTCAGGAACAGCCGGCTGCGCATCGCTCTATCTCATATCGTCCTGATAGCGGGCGAAGACATAGCCGGCGCCGCGCACTGTTATGATGCGCTTCGGATGTTTCGGATCGCTCTCGATGGCCGCCCTGATGCGCGAGATGTGAACGTCGATCGAGCGGTCGAAAGCATCCAGCTCCTCGCCCTTGACCGCATCCATCAACTGTTCGCGCGAGAGCGTGCGGCCGGGATTTTCGGCGAGCGCTACAAGCAGGTCGAACTGGTAGCTCGTCAGCGTACACTCGCGGTCGTCGATCCTGACGGAGCGAGAACCGGGATCGATCTCCAGCCGTCCGAAGCGAAGGGACCGCGCAACCACGGCGCTGCCGTTTCGGCGGCGCAGAATAGCCTTCAGCCGTGCCAGAAGCTCGCGCGGATTGAAGGGCTTGGGCAGATAATCGTCAGCCCCGAGCTCCAGCCCGACGATGCGATCCGTCTCCTCGCCTTTGGCCGTGAGCATCAGGATGGGGACGTCCGATACCGCGCGTATGCGTCGGCAGGTTTCGAAGCCGTCGAAATCCGGCAGCATGACGTCGAGGATGACGACGTCAGGGTTGCGGCGCCCGAGCTCGGCGATGCCCGCCGTGGCGGTCGCCGCGGTATCGACGGTGTAGCCGTTTCCGGAGAGATAGTCGGAGAGCATGGCGGACAGGCGCGTGTCGTCGTCAACAATCAAGACCCGTTCCGCCATCCCTGCGCTCCGCTCAATCTTCTGCCCGACTCATATTTACCACCGGCCGTGGCCCCTGCGCTCTTTCAAATGCTTGACGAGCTTGACGCGCTGCTCCGGCGTCAGCACTTCGGCCGCGTCGAGCAGCGCGGTCGTCATCTTGCGTGAGGCATCGTCAATGGCTGCAATGCGTTCGCTGCGAAGTTTCTCGGCGGCGGCCCGGTCGATGCCCGGCGCGCCCAAGAGTTCGATAACCTCCTCGCGCGTCTCGCGGAAGTCCCGGAAAGTCGGCCTGATCTCGGCGCGGGCATTATCGATGATGTCCCAAAGCTTGTCTTCCTGTTCGGGTGTCGCATCGAGCTCGTCGAGCATGGTGCCGATCCGGTGTTCCATAAAGCCGCCACCTCCCATATGCGCCTGCATTACATGGCCGCCCATGCCGAAACGGCCCATGCCGAAGCCGAAATCGTCGCTGCGCGCGGCTGCAAATCCCACCGCGCTGACGGCCGCGACGGCTGCGAGGCCGCCGATCGCCGCGTGCCGTCCCCATCCTTTCGAAACGGCTTTGCCGGCGCCCGGGCCCGACAGGTTCTTGTCTTCGTTGTCCATTACCAGTCTCCTTTGCTCCGCAGCACCTGCTGCGTTGGAGAAAAGCTAACTCGACAACGTTTCGACCGTTCTGGGCGAATGTGAAGAAATGTAAAGCCGCCGCTGCGCCGTAAACTGGAGGACGCGAGCACGAGCTACACCGATCCCGCACGCTCCGCCGCCGCCTCGGCGACCAGCCTCAATCGATCCAGCTCGAGGCGCGCATCGGGAAGCGCTCTATGGACGGGCGACGGCCCGGTTGCGCCGATGACGCCGAGGACCAGGTCCGATATCTCCTTATCCGAAAACCTCTCGCCCATCTTGCGCCGTGCCGCATCGAGGAAGGCCTCGTCGGACCTTTTCAGCCGTAGAGCGTGCCTTGGCAGCCCGGCGGCTCTCAACAGCACGCTCAGCCATTTGCCGTCCCAGGAGGGTGCGCTGGCATAGAGCTGGTGTCCGGCGAGCTCACGGATCATTTCTTCGGCGATGAACGCGACGGGGAGCCCCTCCGCCCGAAGCAGTTCCCTCGATATGCCATGGACTTCCTCGGCTTCGTCGGACCAGTCGATCCATTCCGGAGCCGGTCGTATCAGATAGGAACGCGAGCGGCCGTCCTGGAAGACCCAGGCGACCTCTATGGGGAAGCTTTTCTTGTTCAGAGACGATGCTTCGAAATCCAGGAATACGATCATTCGCGGCCACGTTCTTCCAATGCACCAACGTAATCTAGGTCAGTCCCGCTCGATCGACATGTCCAGGGAATCTCACGCGATATGTCGGAATGCCACGCGGCCGCCAGCAGCTCCGATGGAATGGCGCCACACTTGTTACTCCCACCATCGGCGTTCCGGTGCCAAACTACTTCGAGCCCGACAGCCAGGCGATGGCGCGGTCGGGATCGCGCCTTCAAGAGGCGCCAATGCGTACAGATTGCCAAAGCGCACAAACTGGAGGTGCCGAGCCATGACGAAACCGATGCACACGCCACCCGTCGTCCCGCCGCAGGCTTGGGAGGCTGCGCGCGAGCAGCTCCTCGTCAAGGAAAAGGCACTGACCCGGGCGCGAGACGCGCTGGCCGCCGAGCGCCGGCGGATGCCATGGATGGCTGTAGAGAAGGAATATGCGTTCGAAGGCCCCGCGGGGAAGGTCAGCCTCGTCGACCTGTTCGACGGTCGCCGTCAGCTGATCGTCTACCGCGCCTTCTTTGAACCGGGCGTTTTCGGCTGGCCCGACCACGCCTGCAGAGGCTGCTCCATGGTGGCCGATCAGGTGGCGCACCTCGCCCACCTGAACGCCCGTGACACAACTCTCGTTTTCGTCTCGCGGGCGCCCCAGGCGGACATCGCCCGGCTGAAGGCGAGCATGGGATGGCAGATCCCGTGGTTTACGGTGACAGACAGCTTCGACGCCGATTTCGGGGTGGACGAGTGGCACGGCACGAACGTGTTCTATCGCGACGGTGACCGCGTTTTCCGTACCTACTTCATCAACAATCGCGGCGACGAGCAGATGGGCAGCACGTGGAATTACCTCGACATCACGCCGCTCGGCCGGCAGGAAGTCTGGGAGGATTCGCCCGAGGGCTATCCGCAGACCCCGACCTACAAATGGTGGAACTGGCACGACAGCTACGTCAAAGACGCCGAGCCGGACAAGAAGTGGGTCGAGGTGTCGGACGCCGGAGAGGCGGCGTTCCGGAACCAGGACTAGATCGGGGCGACCTTGGGCCGAAAGAACGCTTCCCGCGCCGCAGACGTTGGCGCGGCTCTCATCTCCGTGACAAGGACAGAGATGATGAAGAGGAGAGATTGCAGTTCTCCGATACGTTCGAGCGGTTTGAGGAAAAGTACGTTTCCGCCCGGAAGGGAGGCCCGCCCCCGAGGGCTCGGGCGGGCCTGATCGATCGCTTAGAAGTCCATGCCGCCGCCCGCCGGAAGCGCCGGTGCGGCTTCCTTCTTGGGCTTTTCTGCGATCATGGCTTCGGTCGTAACGAGAAGACCGGCGACCGACGCTGCGTCCTGAAGCGCGGTGCGGACGACCTTGGCCGGGTCGATGACGCCCATGGCATAGAGATCGCCATATTCGTTGGTCTGGGCATTCCAGCCATAGGAGAACTCCGCCTTCTCGCGCAGCTTGCCGACGATGATAGAGCCCTCGGCTCCGGCGTTTTCCGCAATCTGGCGAACGGGGGCTTCGATAGCGCGGCGCACGAGATCGACCCCGACGCGCTGATCGTTGTTGGCGGTCTCAAGGCCGTCGAGAGCCTTGACCGCCCGCAGCAATGCGACGCCACCGCCGGGCAGGATCCCTTCCTCGACTGCCGCCCGCGTCGCATGCAAGGCGTCGTCGACGCGGTCCTTCTTTTCCTTCACCTCGACTTCGGTAGAGCCGCCTACGCGGATCACCGCGACGCCGCCGGCGAGCTTGGCAAGGCGCTCCTGCAGCTTCTCGCGATCGTAGTCGGAGGTCGTTTCCTCGATCTGGGCGCGGATCTGCGTGGTACGGCCCTCGATCTCGGCCTTCGAACCCGCACCGTCGACGATGGTGGTGTTCTCCTTTTCGATCGAGACTTTCTTGGCCCGGCCGAGCATGTTTAGCGTGACGCTTTCAAGCTTAATGCCGAGGTCTTCCGAGACGACGGTGCCGCCGGTCAGGATGGCGATGTCTTCCAGCATGGCCTTGCGGCGGTCGCCGAAGCCGGGCGCCTTGACGGCCGCAACCTTGAGGCCGCCGCGCAGCTTGTTGACCACGAGGGTGGCGAGCGCCTCGCCTTCCACATCCTCGGCGATGATGAGGAGCGGTTTGCCGGACTGTACGACGGCTTCGAGCACCGGCAGCATGGCCTGCAGGTTCGAAAGCTTCTTTTCGTGGATGAGGATATAGGGGTCCTCCAGTTCCACGCGCATCTTGTCCTGATTGGTAATGAAATAGGGCGAGAGATAGCCGCGGTCGAACTGCATGCCCTCGACGACCTCGAGTTCAGTCTCGGCCGTCTTGGCCTCCTCGACCGTGATCACCCCTTCATTGCCGACCTTCTCCATGGCCTCGGCAAGATAGCGTCCGATCTCAGTGTCGCCATTCGCGGAAATGGTGCCGACCTGGGCGATCTCGGAATTCTTGGAGATCTTCCTGGCGTTGTTCTTCAATTCCTTCACGACCGCATCGACTGCGAGATCGATGCCGCGCTTCAGGTCCATCGGGTTCATGCCGGAGGCGACGGCCTTGGCACCTTCCCGGACGATTGCCTGTGCGAGCACGGTCGCGGTCGTCGTTCCGTCCCCGGCAAGGTCGTTGGTCTTGGACGCGACTTCGCGCAGCATCTGCGCGCCCATATTCTCGAACTTGTCCTCGAGTTCGATTTCCTTGGCGACGGAGACGCCGTCCTTGGTGATCCGCGGTGCACCGAACGACTTGTCGATGACGACGTTACGGCCCTTCGGGCCGAGGGTTACCTTTACGGCATTGGCCAGCACATCGACACCACGCAGCATGCGCTCGCGTGCGTCGGTCTGAAATTTGACTTCCTTCGCAGCCATTTCTTCACTCCTCAAAAGGCAGCTTGTTGACTGTATCTTCGCATTTTCAGGCGGCTATCTTCTCGGCGGCCTGGGCCTCGATGATTCCCATGACATCGCTTTCCTTCATGATCAGCAGATCTTCGCCATCTATCTTGATCTCGGTGCCGGACCACTTGCCGAACAGGATGCGATCGCCCACCTTGACGTCGAGCGGCTGGATCTGACCCTGTTCGCTGCGCGCGCCAGGACCTACAGCGATGACTTCGCCTTCCTGGGGCTTTTCCTTGGCAGTGTCGGGGATAATGATGCCGCCTTTGGTCTTCTCTTCGGACTCGACGCGGCGGACGAGAATACGATCATGAAGCGGTCGAAACGCCATGTTTTCCTCCATGGACAAACATTGATGATCTTGTTCCCCATCCCGGACCGGATGACCAATCCGGACGGGTGCGAAGCCTCGTTCGAGCACTTCGCGCGGGTTGATCTGGTTGGGCAAAAAATGGATTTCAAGAGGTCCCCGCAAAAAAATCAGCAGCGCTTCGACGCGGCTGCTAACAGACTGGAAAGGAACCTGAATTTTCGTTGTGACGTTAAGGTCATGCCGGGGGCCTCGCAGGATCAGCGGGGAGCCGGCGAATGATATGTAACGGAGATGAAGTATGCGATTTTCATCGGATCTCGAGCGCCAGCTCAACGGTTACGGTCTCACGACCGCGCATATCCTCTACCGCATTCCCGACTTCGAATCCGTCCTGCAGACCTATGTCTGGCAGGATTACGACGTCGCACCGGAATTTCCCCAGATGCGAAAGTTCCTCGATTTCTGGCAGACCAATCTGGACGGGCCGCTCCACTCCGTGCGGTTCACCCACAAACGGTTGATCGGGCCGAACGAGTGGCGGCAGGTGGATGGCGAATTCAACATTCACTGATTTCCGGCGTTGAAAGGGCACTTGCGTCTCCCGCGCCAAGGCCTATTGAGATTTGGAACAGCCGCCGCGGCTTGTTTGGTTTCCTCATTCCTGTGCTTGTCACAGGAATCCAGCCAGACCAAAGTCCTTGGGCTGAAAGAACGCTTCCCGCGCCGCGGACGCGGCGCTGCTCTCATCCCTGTGACGAGCACAGATGAGGCAAGGGAGAGATTCCAGTCCCCGCCTCAAGGTGCGAACACGCCGGTGGATCTGCCTGGCGTCAGATATCCTTGAGAAGGCGGAGGGCGTCGTAGATCGCGGCGTGGGTGTTGCGCGCCGCGACCGCATCGCCGATCCGGAAGAGCTGGAACTTGCCCTCCGCGTTGCGGACGACCGATTGCGGTTCCCCGGCGATCAGCTGGTCGTGCGCGATCTCGCCCAGATTGCTGGAGGAGGGCTTCAGCTCGAAGTACAGATCGTCGAGCGGGATGGTTCCGTGATTGACGACCACCTGGTCGAAGGTCCGCTGTTTGGAGATACCCCCGTAGTCGCTGCCGACATGGGCGACCAGTTGATTGCCGCTCTTTTCGACCGCTTCCAGACGGTAGGTGACGGTAAAGGTCACATCGAGCTTCTGCAGGGAACGCATGTAAGGCACGAGGTTCATCGCCATGACCTCCGGCGCGAAGGAGCGGTCGGGCGTCATGATCTCCACTCTTGCGCCGGCATTGGCGAGAAATTCGGCGGCCTGCAGAGCGGCGTGGTCGCCGGCGTCATCGAAAATCAGGACGTTGGTGCCCGGCTTCACATCGCCGGAAATAATGTCCCACGCCGACACGACCAGCTCGTTGCCCCTCGACAGCACCTCCGTATGCGGAAGCCCGCCGGTGGCGATGATGACGACGTCAGGATTTTCCGCCTGAATAGCCTCCGCTTCCGCCCATGTATTGAAATGGAAGGTGACGCCCAGCTTTTCGCACTGGCTCATGCGCCAGTCGATGATGCTGATCATTTCCCGCCGGCGCGGGCTTTGCGCAGTCAGGCGGACCTGGCCGCCGGGATCTTTTGCCGCCTCGAACACAACCACCTCGTGGCCACGCTCCCCCGCCACGCGTGCCGCCTCGAGACCGGCCGGTCCGGTCCCGACGATGACCACTTTCCTGCGACAGTATGCCTTCGCGATGCTGTGCGGCATCGTCAGCTCGCGTCCGGTCGCAGCATTGTGGATGCAATAGGCGGCGCCCCCCTGGTAGATGCGGTCCAGACAGTAGTTCGCGCCTACGCAGGGGCGAATGTCGTCCTCCCGCTTCTCGATGATCTTACGGACGATGTGCGGGTCGGTCATGTGGGCGCGGGTCATCCCGACCATGTCGACCTTGCCGGACGCAATCGCATGGCGCGCGGTCGCGACGTCGGGGATCTTCGCCGCATGGAAGGTCGGGAAATTCGTCGCTGCGCGGATCTCGCCGGCGAAGTCCAGATGCGGCGAATTGGCCATGCCCTGAATAGGGATCACATCCGTCAGTCCTGGGTCGGTATCGATATGGCCGCGAATGATGTTCAGGTAGTCGATAAGTCCGCTTCCCTTGAGACGTTTCGAGATCTCAAGACCTTCCGCCTTGTCCGTCCCCCCGGGAAGGCATTCATCGGCCGTGTATCGCACGCCCAGGATGAACTCGTCTCCGACACGTGCCCGGATCGCCTTCAGAACGTCGAAACAGAAGCGCATGCGGTTGTCGAGCGAGCCGCCGTAAGGACCATCGAGTTCGTTCGTCAATGGCGAGGCGAACTGGTCGATGAGGTGACCGTAGGCCTCGAGCTCGACGCCGTCCATGCCGCCGGCCTTCATGCGCTCGGCCGCATCGGCAAAATCCTTGATTATCCTGTCGATGTCCCAGTCTTCGATCTTCTTGGGAAAGGCGCGATGCGCCGCTTCGCGATGATGCGAGGGAGCGACGACCGGGAGCCAGTCTCCCTTGTCCCACCGCGTGCGCCGGCCGAGATGAGTGAGCTGGATCATGATCGCCGCCCCCTCCTCGTGCACGGCGTCGGTCATCTCCCTGATCCAAGGCACGATCTCGTCCTTGTAGGCAAGCAGATTGTTGAAGACCGGCGGGCTGTCCTTCGAGACGGCCGCCGAACCGGCGGTCATCGTCATCGCCACGCCGCCCCGCGCGCGCTCCACCGTATAGGCGCGATAGCGCTCCTTCGGCATGCCGTCCTCCGGATAGGCCGGCTCGTGCGCCGTTACGATGATGCGGTTGCGCAGCGTCAGGTGCTTCAGCTGGTACGGTTGAAGGAGGGGATCGTTCGGCATTTGCGGGGCTCCGGCTTGGACGTGGCGGCAGCGTAAGTGAAAATGTACACATGTGTCAACAAATCAGGCATTGAAGTCAGGGTCGGAGACACTGATGTACATTTTTCTTGCGGGGGTACCCGTCGATCTGCTAAATAGCGACGATGGAGCACATCACGAGCGACAGCGGCTGGCGCGGTTCCCCGGATGTCTGGCTTGGAGCAGCCTACGAATCCCTGCTCGATGCCGGCATTGATGCGGTGAAGATCCAGCCGCTTGCGAAGAAGCTCAATCTGTCGCGGACGAGCTTTTACTGGTTTTTCAAGGACCGCGAGGAACTGCTCGACAGGCTCGTCTCGCGCTGGCGCGAAAAGAACACGGGCAATCTGGTAAGACAGTCCGAGGCCTATGCCGAGACGATTGCCGAAGCGATGCTCAACGTTTTCGACTGCTGGCTTGATGGCGGTCTCTTCGATTCTCAGTTCGAGTTCGCGGTGCGAAGCTGGGCCCTGCAGTCGCCTGAAATTCTTGCGGAAGTCCAAAGCGCCGATCAGCAGCGACTCGACGCGCTCACGCGCATGTTCCTGCGGTTCGGGCATGGCGAGGCGCGGGCCGATGTGCGTGCGCGCACGATTTATCTCGTGCAGATCGGCTACATCTCGATGCAGACGAAGGAAGACGTATCCGTGCGGATGAAGCGCATTCCGGAATATGTGGAGATCTTCACCGGACAAGCTCCGGAGCAGAGAGAGCTTGATCGCTTCTTCGCCCGGCACGGCTACTCCGGATAGCGATAGAGGGCGATAAAGAACGAGCGAGGCAGGAGCGGGCAGACGCGGCACCCTGCTCTTCCGATAAGACGCCGCAAAAAAAGAAGAGGGAACAGTGTAATGAGAAAGCTGCTTGCGTCGACATGTCTGATGCTTGGCCTCATCGTAGGAGCATCGGCGTCGAATGCCGCCGAGTGCGGGAGCGTCACCATTGCCAGCATGAACTGGCAGAGTGCCGAGGTCCTCTCCAACCTGGACAAGTTCATTCTCAATGAAGGCTACGGCTGCAGTGCCGAGATCACGATCGGCGACACCGTGCCGACGATCACCTCCATGGCCGAAAAGGGCCAGCCCGATATCGCGCCGGAGGCGTGGATCGACCTCCTGCCCGATGTCGTCAAGAAGGGCCAGGACGACGGTCGTATCATCACAGTCGGCTCACCGCTGCCCGACGGCGGCGTCCAGGGATGGTGGATCCCCCAATACCTCGCCGACGCACACCCCGACATCAAGACGATCGGCGACGCGCTGAAGCACCCCGAGCTCTTTCCGGCCCCCGAGGACCCCAGCAAGGGCGCGATCCTGAACGGACCGCAAGGCTGGGGCGGCACGGTGGTGACGACGCAGCTTTTCAGCGCGTTCGACGGCGAGAAGGCGGGCTTCACCCTGGTCGACACCGGCTCTGCTGCCGGCCTGGACGGGGCCATCGCCAAGGCCTATGAACGCAAGGAGGGTCTTCTTACCTATTACTGGTCTCCTACCGCCCTGCTCGGCAAATACAAGATGGTCAAGCTGGACCCCGGCGTGCCCCATGACGCGGCCGAATGGAAGCGCTGCAACACCGTAGCGGATTGCCCCGACCCCAAGCCGAATGCATGGCCGGTCGACACGATCGTGACGCTGGTTGCCAAGCCCTTCTCCGAGCGGGTCGGTCCCGAGGTCATGGACTATCTGACCAAGCGCTCCTGGAGCAACGATACCGTCAGCCAGCTCATGGCCTGGATGACCGACAATCAGGCCAGCGGTGAAGAAGGTGCGAAGCGCTTCCTCGAAGAGAACGAAGACATGTGGTCGAAGTGGGTCTCGCCTGAAGCCGCCGAGAAGATAAAAGCGGCGCTCTGACGGCCTTGCGCCCGTGGGGCGTGCAAGAGGCACGCCGCATCCACTGCCGAGGGCAAGGAAATCAGCGGGCGGAACAAGTCGGGCCGGCTGGCCATTTGATGTTCATGAAGAACATCATCCTTGTCGCAACCGCCCTGTCATTGGGCCTCCATTCCACCGCCAGCGCTGAAGACCTTCAGCCGGAAGCCGTCAACAATGCGCCGATTGCCGCGATCGCACCGGAACGGCCGCCGAAAGAGCCGCCTCACCCGGATCCCGCCATCGTCCATCTCCAGATCCTCTTGGATCGCGCGGGGGCCTCTCCCGGGGTAATCGACGGCTACTACGGCGAGAATGTAACCAAGGCCGTTGCGGGATTCGAGGCCATGCAACGTCTTCCCGTCGATGGAAGGCTGGACCCTGAAGTCGTCAGCCGGCTTTCGCAGGATCAGCCTGTCATCCAGTCCTATGTCATCACCAAAGAGGATGCCAAGGATCTCGTCGATGAGATTCCCGACGACTATTCCAAGCAGGCCAAGATGGATCACCTCGGCTATACGAGCGTCGAGGAGAGGTTGTCCGAACGGTTTCACATGGACGTCGACCTTCTGAAGGCGCTGAATCCAGGTGCGTCGTTTGCCGTCGGGGAGACGGTTTGGGTTGCAAAGCCCGGCGCCGCGAAGGAAGGCGCGGTCAAAAGGATAGAAGTGCGCAAACGAACGGGGCAAGTTCTGGCATTCGCCGAAGATGGTTCGCCGCTCGCTGCCTATCCCGCCTCCATCGGCAGCGAAGGGACCCCCTCCCCCACGGGCATCCACAAGGTCAAGGGGGTCGCGCGAATGCCCCCTTACGAATACGACCCCGATGTCAACTTCAAGCAGGGCGACAACAACAAGCCCCTGACCCTTCCCAAAGGCCCCAACAATCCGGTGGGAACCGTCTGGATCGATCTGACGGAGCCCACCTATGGAATCCACGGCACGCCCGAACCGTCCTTGATCGATAAAGCCCAGTCACACGGGTGCGTTCGTCTGACGAACTGGGACGCCGAGGAACTGGCGGCGATGGTCAAGCCGGGGGTGGTCGCCGAGTTCACCGACTGAACCTCAGTCGACTCCGAACCCGGCTGAGGCAACGCAGCGTCAAAGAGTGAGAGCATCCGGCCGACGCTTGGCGGCCGATGCCACCGCCACGAAGGCGCCCATGCCGACCGCGCCGAGGCCGGCATTGGCCAACAAGGCGACATCAGTGCCGAAACGTTCCATCAGGACGGAGAAGACAAAGGGTGCCATCGCGCCCGCCGCCAGCCGTGCGGCGGCCATTCTTCCCGTTATCGCACCGTAACCGGCCGATCCGAACAGCCAGAGCGGAAGCGATCCCTGCGCAATGCTGTTGATGCCCGATCCGAGACCGAGACAGATCGCGAAGACCACAGCCCCGGGCAGCCAGGTTCCGGAAAGACCGAGGATGACGACACCCGCTACGATGAGCGTGGCGGACAGGGTCGCGAGCATGGGCGGCAGCAAGTTTGCGCCGAACGTCATGTTGATGAGCCTGCTCAGAACCTGCGACGGTCCGAAGAGCGAGCCGATCATCACGGCTGCCGCACCGAAGCCGATCGTTCCCAGCATCGGAACCATATGCGTCAGTATCGCGGAAAGCGTGAATCCCTGTAAGGCAAAGGCTAACGATACGAGAAGCATGCCACGCCGTCTGGCCTGTGCCGGAAGCGCGCCGGCAATCGCTTCCCGGTCCAGGCCGGCAGATTCGATCGCTGCAGACGTCCGGCTTCGCATGATCCAGCGATGCAGCGGGAGGCAGACGAGCAGGTTCAACGCCGCATAAGCGATGTAGATTTCGCGCCACGAGAGAAACTCTCCAAGGGTTGCGGCAATCGGCCAGAAGATCGTCGAAGCGAAGCCTCCGATCAACGTCAGATAGGTGATGCTGCGTGAAGCCGCCTTGGGGCGAATTTCCACAAGTGCCGCAAAGGCCGCCTGATATTGCACCATGCCGGAGGCCACTTCCAGGAGGACTATGGCAATGGCGAACACGGCCGTCGAGGGAGACCAGGCGCACAGCAAAAGAGCCAGAGCGGAGACGGCCGAGCCGGAAGTCATAATCGTCGCGGCGCCGAACCGATCCATCCATCCCCCAACGAGAGGAGCCGAAAGGCCACCCACCAGCAGCGAAGCGGAAAACACGCCGAACACTTGCTCGGCGGTCAGGCCGAGGTCGCGTGCCATTCCGGGCGCTAGAATGCTGAAGCTGTAATAGAGCGTGCCATAGCCGATGATCTGGGTGAGGCCGAGTGCGGCGACGATGCCCGCGGGGATCCCGGACTTCATATCAGCCGTTCCCGCCTTCGGCCGGCCCGGAGGATGCCACGCTACACGGTTTGGGCCCGTTCAAGGATGCACGTACGCTGGCGTGTCCGACACAACAGTCCTCCATCAGGAACTTCACAAGATCGGCAAGGGTTTCGTAGCTGGCGCTGTAGACGATCGAGCGTGATTCGCGCCTCTGCGCGATCAATCCGGTCCGTTCCAGTTCCTTCAGGTGGAAGGAGACGTTCGAGGGCGAGACGCCCATCTTTTCTGCTATCGCGCCCGCAGCCATGCCCCCCGGCCCCGCAACGACGAGTGTTCTCACAATTCCCAGGCGCGTCTCCTGCGACAGGGCGGCGAAGGACGATCGGGCTTGTCGCTCTTCCATATTTCAATCTTCCTACAATAATCAAATTGATGCGTAGCCGACCTGACGCGGATCGGCAAGTCCGAAGTGAGATCACGCTTCCTGAGCTTTAAATCCCTGGTCCGCGCAAGCGATGGAACGATCGGCCTGCCGATTGGTTTTCACACATCTGCTTCCGAGATAAAGGAGATTACAATGAAGGTACTCGCTACGATCCTTACGGCAATTTCGATTGCGGGCCTCGCATCCGGTACAGCCACGGCCGCCTGCAAAGATGGTACTTCGGCGGACACCACCGCCTCCATCAATGCCGAAAAGCCGGGGATAGCAAAGGACGGAACCAAAGCCCCGCTGGAAACCGGGAACAATGCTGCGAGCAAGGACGGTCAGACGATGCCTCTGGCTAACCAACAGGGCGGAGGAGACGAGAACCTCGCCACGTCGCAGCAGGATGCCGAAGCTCAGCAGTCAGGCGAGCAGACAGCCGCCGCGAAGGCTGACGATTGCGTCGTCGAATGAAGCCAGCGGCCATTCGGGGCGGCCCGGATGATAAGGGCTGCGCGCAAGTTCGATGTCAGCACCCCGGCTGGCTTGCCGCTGTCGCAGATGAATGCCGGCCAGCCGACCCTTGCATGGAGGGCAACGGCTGGCGGGAAGCGGCAACACCGCTGAAGTGGCGGTGAACGGGCCGTAGCGCCCGAAAATAAAGTCCGGGCGCTCCCTTGACCCTGACATCGTTGGAAGATGCATGCTGTGGCGGTTTCGTGAAGCAAGGGTGTTCCATGTACGATATCAGCATATCCGATATGACCTGCAGCCACTGCGCCGGCACCGTCGAAAAGGCGGTGAAATCAGTCGATCCGAACGCCAAGGTCACCGTTGATCTCCGGGCGAAAATCGCATCGATCGAGTCCGACATTGGTCCCGCTGCCTTTGTCGCCGCCATTGAGAATGCCGGTTACAAGGCGTCCATTGGCAATGCCTGCTGCAGCCAAGGCATCTGAATGCCCCGTAAGGCCGGAGGTTGGAGCGGTTCGGTGTTTCACCGAACCGCTCCAAGTATTTGATACGACGTCCTTCCGAGCCGAAGACCCTAGGCACTCCCGCTGCTGCTTGCCGTGGAGGGAAGAAAACACGCAAAGGTGCTTGACCTTCCCATTATTGGAAGGATTATGAAGGGTGCAGTTTGGAAAGGACCTTCCGATGACTGCACTGAAAAAGATCGAAAAATCCACACCGCTTCCGATTCCCACCGACTTCGGCATTGAGGGCATGACGTGTGCCTCCTGCGTCCGACGCGTCGAAGAGGCGATCACCGCGGTGCCGGGTGTGGCCTCTGCGAATGTCAACCTGGCGACGGAACGGGCAACGGTTCGGTTCGATGGAGAGCCGGACACGCCTGCGGTGCTCCGCGCGATCGAGAAAGCCGGCTACGCGCCGAGGATCGCCACCGAGGAACTCCAGATCGAAGGCATGACCTGCGCCTCCTGTGTTTCTCGCGTAGAGAAGGCGTTGAAGGCCGTCCCAGGCGTTGCGGATGCGGCCGTTAATCTTGCGACGGAGAAGGCGACCGTGCGCCTGCTTTCCGGAACCGTCGACATGTCCGCCCTCGAAGCTGCAGTCCGCGGTGCCGGATACGAGCTTCGCAAGACGAAGGCCGCCGAGGCTTCGGCAGGCGAAGAGGATCACCGCGCCACCGAGCTCCGCTCTCTCAGATACGCCGTGACGATCTCGGCGCTGATGACCCTTCCGCTTTTCCTGGTCGAAATGGGGTCACATTTCATTCCAGGCGTCCATGAGCTGATCATGGGTACGATCCGCATGCGAAACAATCTGTACCTTCAGTTTGCACTCGCCACGTTCGTCCTCTTCGGACCGGGGCTGCGGTTCTTCCGGAAGGGCGTGCCGAACCTTCTGCGCTGGACGCCCGACATGAACTCGCTGGTCGTCCTCGGGACCACCGCCGCATGGGGTTATTCGGTCGTGGCGACCTTCAGCCCCGGCGTTCTGCCTTCGGGAACGGCGAATGTCTATTACGAGGCCGCTGCCGTGATCGTCACCCTGATCCTCCTCGGCCGCTATCTCGAAGCACGGGCGAAGGGTCGCACGAGTCAGGCGATCAAGCGGCTCGTCGGCCTGCAGCCGAAAACGGCTTTCGTGCTGCGCGGCGGCGAATTCGTCGAGGCGCAAATCAGCGAGGTCGTGGCCGGTGACGTCATCCGCATTAGGCCCGGTGAGAAGATCCCCGTGGACGGCACGGTCATCGACGGCAGCTCCTATGTCGACGAGTCGATGATCACCGGTGAACCCCTTCCCATCCGGAAGACGGCCGACAGCGCGGTGGTCGGCGGCACGATCAACAAGACCGGGTCCATCACCTTCAAGGCCACCAAGGTCGGCAACGACACGCTGCTTGCGCAGATCATCAAACTGGTCGAAGCCGCCCAAGGCTCGAAGCTGCCGATCCAGGCCCAGGTCGACAGGGTTACCGGATGGTTCGTTCCGGCCGTGATTCTCGCAGCCGTGCTGACTTTTGCCGCCTGGTACGCCTTCGGCCCCTCGCCTGCGCTCTCATTCGCCCTCGTGAATGCTGTCGCGGTCCTGATCATCGCCTGCCCCTGTGCGATGGGCCTGGCGACCCCGACCTCGATCATGGTCGGTACCGGCCGCGCCGCCGAACTCGGCATCCTGTTCCGCAAGGGAGAGGCTCTCCAGAGCCTGCGCGACGCCGACGTGGTCGCGCTCGACAAGACCGGGACTTTGACGAAGGGCCGCCCGGAACTGACCGACCTCGTCGCTGCAGAGGGCTTCGAGGCCGACGAAGTGCTCTTCCTCGTCGCGAGTCTCGAAACGCTTTCCGAGCATCCGATCGCGGAGGCCATCGTGTCGGCGGCAAAGTCCAAGGGGATCGCGACGGCCGCGGTCGCCGG
Organism: Sinorhizobium sp.; assembly: GCF_059070375.1. NCBI lineage: Bacteria > Pseudomonadati > Pseudomonadota > Alphaproteobacteria > Hyphomicrobiales > Rhizobiaceae > Sinorhizobium > Sinorhizobium sp. The sequence goes on along the minus strand of NZ_JCACWC010000002.1, from coordinate 524,484 downwards.
CTTCGAAGCGACGCCCGGCTTTGGCGTAAGCGGATCGGTGTCCGGGCGGCAGGTGCTGGTCGGCGCGGACCGAGCGCTCGCCACGAGCGGGATCGACGTTTCCGGTTTCTCGACCGAGGCCGAGCGGCTCGGCGCCAGTGGCAAGTCGCCGCTCTATGCGGCCATCGACGGGCGGCTGGCGGCGATCATCGCAGTGTCGGATCCGGTCAAGGAAACGACGCCTCAGGCGATCAAGTCCCTGCATGAGCTCGGCCTCAAAGTGGCGATGATCACCGGTGACAACCGCCTCACTGCCGAGGCGATCGCCAGAAAGCTCGGCATTGACGAGGTCGTCGCCGAGGTCTTGCCGGAAGGCAAGGTCGAGGCGATCAGAAAGCTTCGACACGACGGCCGCTCGGTCGCGTTCATCGGCGACGGCATCAATGATGCGCCGGCTCTCGCCGAAGCGGATGTCGGCATCGCCGTCGGGACGGGTACCGACATCGCGATAGAAAGCGCCGACGTCGTGCTGATGTCCGGCGACTTGAACGGCGTTGCGAAGGCGATCGCGCTCAGCAAGGCGACGATCCTGAACATCAAACAGAATCTGTTCTGGGCATTCGCCTACAACGTCAGTCTCATACCGGTCGCAGCCGGCGTGCTTTACCCGGTGAATGGCATCCTGCTTTCGCCGATTTTCGCGGCAGCGGCCATGGCGATGTCGAGCGTTTTCGTCCTCGGCAATGCTTTGCGGCTGAAATCGGTCAACCCGGCATGAAGGCGCAGGTGCGAGGGCGACCGGCCGGCCGTAAGCCACGCCCGCAGAAAAGGAGAAACACATGAATATCGGCGAAGCCTCCAAGGCCAGCGGCGTCTCCTCCAAAATGATCCGCTACTACGAACAGATCGGGCTTATCAGTCCCGCCCTTCGAACCGCGTCCAGCTATCGGACTTACGGCGACAACGACGTCCATACGCTTCGCTTCGTGCGCCGGGCACGCGATCTGGGGTTTTCGGTGGAGCAGATCAAGGAACTGCTTGCCCTCTGGCGCGATCGGTCCAGGGCGAGTTCCGACGTCAAGGCGGTCGCCCTGGAACACATCGCGGAACTGGAACGCAAGATAGCCGCCATCCAGGAAATGACGCGGACGCTCAAGCATCTCGCGGGCCATTGTCACGGCGACGATCGGCCGGACTGCCCGATCATCGAAGAAATCGCGAACGGGTCCGCCCGGGTGAATACCGAGGTCAATCCCCGCTTCGGCGTCGCGTCGCTGAAATAGCGTCCAACTCGGAATGGAGACTTCGATGGCAGATCAAAAAGATCATGGGGATCGACACCACCATCACCGCCATAATGCGCAAGGCGAGAACCAGGCCCGCACGCAAAAGCGCGCGGTCGCCGCTCAGGCAGAGGACGCGATCTACACCTGCCCCATGCATCCGCAGGTAAGACAGGTCGGCGCCGGGAACTGCCCGATCTGCGGCATGGCGCTGGAGCGGGAAATCGCGACTAATGAAACAGGACCGAGCCCGGAACTCGCCGACATGCGTCGGCGGTTCTGGATCAGTCTCGTCCTGGCAATGCCTGTGCTGATACTGGAGATGGGCGGCCATCTCGTCGATCTACACATGCTCCTCACGCCGCAAATGTCGAATTGGCTGCAGCTCGTCCTTGCCACGCCGGTGGTCCTGTGGGGTGGCTGGCCGTTCTTCGAAAGGGCATGGCGGTCCATCATAGCGCGGCACCTGAACATGTTCACGCTGATCGCCATGGGCACTGGAGCTGCCTGGGTCTACAGCGTCGTCGCAACAGCAGCGCCGGGCCAGTTTCCGGCAACGTACCGTTCCGACGGCGGAGCGGTTGCGGTCTATTTCGAAGCGGCTGCCGTGATTACGGTGCTGGTCCTGCTCGGCCAGGTTCTGGAGCTGCGCGCCCGCGAACAGACGGGCGGCGCCATAAGAGCGTTGCTCGACCTTGCGCCCAAGACCGCTCGCCGCATCGAAGGTGAGGGTAACGAAGTGGACGTACCCCTGGAAACCGTGGCCGTCGGTGACTGGCTGCGCGTGCGGCCGGGCGAGAAAGTGCCTGTAGACGGCAAGCTCATCGAAGGCCGCAGTTCGGTGGACGAGTCGATGATCACCGGCGAATCCATGCCGGTCACCAAGGAAGCCGGCGATCACCTTATAGGCGGCACCGTGAACAAGACGGGTGGCTTCGTCATGGAGGCGGGCAAGGTGGGACGCGATACCATGCTGTCGCGGATCGTGCGGATGGTAGGCGAAGCGCAGCGCTCGCGCGCCCCTATCCAGCGTCTGGCCGACGAGGTCTCCGGCTGGTTCGTTCCCGCCGTCATCGCGACCGCCGTCGCCGCCTTCGCCACCTGGATGTGGCTCGGACCGGAGCCGCGATTCATTCACGGCCTTGTCGCTGCTGTCGCGGTGCTCATCATCGCCTGCCCCTGCGCCCTCGGTCTCGCCACACCGATGTCGATCATGGTCGGCGTAGGGCGCGGCGCGCGTTTGGGCGTGCTTATAAAGAATGCCGAGGCACTGGAGCGGTTCGAGAAAGTAGATACGCTGGTGGTCGACAAGACAGGAACGCTCACCGAGGGCAAGCCCAGGGTGACGTCGATCGTCGCGACCGAAGGGCTGGGCGAGAATGAGCTTCTCCAATTGGCCGCAAGCCTCGAAAGGGGGAGTGAGCACCCGCTGGCAGACGCAATCGTCGACGCCGCGGCGGCGCGCGGTCTAACCTTCGGCAAGGCGGAGGATTTCGACAGCCCGGTCGGCAAAGGCGTCACGGGTTCGGTCGATGGCCGGAAGCTGATCATCGGCAGCCACCGGATCATGGAAGAAGAAAGCGTCGATGTGTCAGCCCTTGCGGAAGAAGCCGAACGTCTTCGCGGCGAAGGAGCAACCGTCATTTTCGTGGCCATCGACGGCCGCGCGGGCGGTCTCTTCGCGATTTCCGATCCCATCAAGGCGACAACCCCCGATGCCATGCGAACATTGATCAATGAGGGCATCCGTGTCGTCATGCTCACCGGGGACAACAAGACCACCGCCAAAGCCGTCGCACGCAAACTCGGGATCGAAGAAGTCGAGGCCGAAGTGCTTCCGGATCACAAAAGCGAAATCGTCGCGCGCCTGCGCCAGCACGGACGTATCGTCGCCATGGCTGGAGACGGTGTCAATGACGCCCCCGCGCTCGCCGCGGCCGATGTCGGCATTGCCATGGGGACCGGGACGGACGTGGCAATCGAGAGCGCAGGCGTGACCTTGATCAAAGGCGACCTTCAGGGAATCGCCCGGGCACGGCAGTTAAGCCATGCGACGATGAAGAACATCCGCCAGAACCTGTTTTTCGCCTTCATATACAACGCTGCGGGAGTCCCCGTCGCCGCAGGCATTCTCTATCCTAGCTTCGGCCTCCTGCTCTCACCGATCATCGCAGCGGCGGCAATGGCCCTTTCGTCGGTCAGCGTAATCGCCAATTCACTGAGACTGAGAGGCGTCCGGATATAGCAAATGCGAGCGCCTCAGAAACCGAGAACGGCTTTGGCGCCGAGAGTGGCCGCGGCAAGGAAGACGTATCGGCCCGTCTTGGCGATGGCGACGAGGATCAGGAAGGACCAGAGCGGCTCGCGCAAGACGCCGGCGATCACGGTGAAGGCGTCGCCGAAAACGGGCATCCAGGAGAGAAGCAGGGTCCAGCGGCCGTAACGCCGGTACCATCCGCCTGCCCTTTCAAGCGACGCCTCCTTCACCGGGAACCATGGTCTGTCGTGAAAACGATCGATGAACCTCCCGAGGAACCAATTGCATACGGCTCCGAGGATATTGCCGAGGCTAGCCACGACGATAAGTGCCACGAGCGAAAACTTGCCTGAAGCGAGCAGCCCCACCAGCAACGGCTCGGACTGGAACGGCAGGACGGTGGCTGCCCCGAAGGCGACGAGGAAGAGGCCGGCGTAAGCTGCGGTCATGGGTTCTCAGGTCTCTTCACTGGTCGACATCATCATAAAACCCTTGGTTATTATCGTCACGCCATCGCTACCAGAAGTGGCGCGCATAGCTTCCCTGCGGCTGTAAGGCGGGCGGCCATGCAGCCGCAGGTGCGTGCGCGCGGTCCAACTCTGCAAACACAGCCGGCACTCCGGAACAAGAGCGGCTCTCCGACAATTGTGCAGGGGTGAGAACATCCTTTTTATCGCCGAGGTACGTCCTGCCGACGCCCCTCGATATCAGGAGTTGAGCGATGAAAATTGCGCAGATCGCACCCCTTGCAGAACGCGTCCCGCCGAAGCTTTACGGAGGCACGGAGCGAATCGTCCATTGCCTGACCGAAGAACTCGTAAGGCTGGGCCATGACGTGACCCTTTTTGCCAGCGGCGATTCGCTTACAAGTGCCGAGCTGGTGCCCTGTTGCGATGTCGCGCTCAGGCTCAATGCGAAAGTTCAAGATTTCCTTCCCCATCACATCGCAATGCTGGAAGAGGTCCGCCGCCGCGCGCCTCAGTTCGACGTTCTGCATTTCCATATCGAATTCCTCCATTTCCCCCTGATCAGAGATTTCGCCGACAGGACGGTGACGACACTTCATACACGCCTCGATCTGCCCGATCTGCAACCCTTCTATCTCGCCTTCCCCGATATCCCCCTGGTTTCGATCTCGCAGCACCAGCGAGCGCCGATGCCGCCGGTCAACTGGAGGGGCACTGTGCTGCATGGACTGGACCCGACGGTGTTGGCGCTGCGGGAAAGACGATCTGACGCGTATCTGGCATTCCTCGGGCGCATTGCACCGGAGAAGGGTCCCGACCGCGCGATCGAAATCGCCGCACGGACCGGCATGCCTCTGAAGATCGCTGCGAAGATCGACGCCCAGGATCGCGCCTATTGGGAAGCAGTCGTCGAACCTCTCGTCGCAAGCCATTCCAACGTCGAATACATCGGCGAGATAGACGAAAACCAGAAGGCGGACTTCCTCGGCAATGCGGCAGCACTCCTTTTTCCGATAAACTGGCCGGAACCGTTCGGCCTCGTGATGATCGAGGCGATGGCCTGCGGCACTCCGGTGCTTGCCTTCCGCTATGGCTCGGCGCCGGAGGTGATCGACGACGGTGTGTCGGGGATCCTGGTCGACACGGTCGACGAAGCGATCGAAAGCCTCGAACGGGTGCTGGAACTCGACAGGCGTAAGGTTCGCGAAAGCTTCGAGAGACGGTTCACTACCGAACGGATGACACGCGATTATCTCGACATTTACCAGAACCTTCCGGGTGTCCTGAGGCAGACCGCCCCCACCCCGCAAGGCGAGCCCAAGAAAGTCGGCCTCGAGGCGGCATGAGGAACGCATCGGACGACAGATAAGATTTTTCTGCGGCGCCTTTGACGAAAGACGCCTGACGCGAAGGATGCCATCGCGTCAGGCGTTATCCGTTCATGAAGGGCTCGCTCCTGTTGCTCCGAAACGGGTTCCTCGTGGCGCTCGGCTTTGCTGCAAGTTTCGCCGTCGCCTATCTGGCCTACCGGCTTCTGACGTCATGAGACTGATGGCTTAGTCGTTGGCGTCAAACCGGATTTTGCCTCCGGACCGGTAGAATCGGGAGCAGGATCAAAGTCGCAATGGACCGGGAACGTCCAGAAGCCCGGAGCGTTTTCGCATATGTGGCAGCCGGCTGGCGTCGCGAAACTCAAGACCTGGAGTAGAGCCATGGAACTGACGAACGCGCGTAAACTTGCGACCGAGTACCTGCATCTCGGCGGCCATCGCCGGGTGGTCATCGACGATAACCAGACATCGGTCAGGAATTGGGAGAACGAGCCCAAGGAGGCGGAAGACTTCTGGAGGACGAACATCGAGACGCTGTCGCCGCAGATGCAGCGCGAAGTGGAACTCCTCCTTCCGACGATCAATCGTGCCTGAGGCGCCTGGAACCGAAATCGCGATCCGGAATTTTAATCCGTGAACGCGCCCGCGGAAGCGACGGACATGAATCTTGCCTCTGAACAGTTGCTGGATCTGACGCCATCCGCCACATCCGCCTGGTGGACCCAGCACCGTGGCGATACGCCCGTCGTCGCGACCGCCATTCACGACGGCCATGCCACGCGTGCCGCGGTGCGGCGCATGTTCGCGATTTCCGAAGAAGAACGTCTGCGGGAGGAGGATCCCTTCACCGAATTCCTGATCCGCGACTTCGCCAATCGGATCATCGTCCATCGTTCGCGGTTCGAGGTGGACATCAATCGTCCCCGCGGCGGCGCAGTCTACCTGCGGCCGGAACAGGCCTGGGGCCTGGACGTGTGGGCGGAAGAACCGCCGCAGGCCCTCGTCGATGCATCCCTTTCCATGCACGACGAGTATTATGCGATGCTGACATCGTTCCTGGCCGGTATCGAACGTTGCCACGGACGCTTTGTCGTCATCGACGTTCACAGCTACAATCATCGCCGTGCCGGACCGGAAGCGGAGCCGACGCTTTCGACCGATGCGCCGGACATCAATATCGGCACAATCTCGATGGACCGCCGAAAATGGGCGCACGTGGTCGACAGCTTCATGGCGGCGCTTCGCTCCTTCGATTTTCCCGGCCGACCACTGGACGTGCGCGAAAACATCGCCTTTCAGGGGCGGGGCGAACAGACGCGCTTCATCCATGAGCACTTCCCCGACACGGGCTGTGCCATCGCGGTCGAATTCAAGAAGGTCTTCATGGAGGAATGGACGGGCGAGCCGCGCCCCGAAGTGCTCGCAGCGCTCAGAAGATTGCTCGCCTCGACGCTGCCGGCACTCAACGACGCTTTGGAGCAGGGTCGATGAAGCTTGCGCGCATACCCATCGAGGCGGGGGTCGATCCTCCCGATTGGCTGGCGGAGGCGCTGGCCGCAATCGAGGCAGGCAGGGCCGTGCGCAAGGAGTTCGAAGGCGGCGGACGCCTCCACATCGACCGCGCCCTGCCCTTTCTCTGCGTGCACTTGGCCGGCAGCGACGGGGCACCCGTTGCGCGCGAAGTGGTCCGCGCGAACGCCTCCCACCTGCTCGCCCCGGATGCTGCCACGGCGAAACCTATCGTCGCCGCAATCGGAAAGCTGCTCGAGCGTCGCTTCGGCGCCTTCATGGTGCTCGAAATGGACGAACTCGCGCAGGATGAGCTCCTGACCGACCATGCGCCTTTGCTGCCGCCCTTCAAGGTCGAAGTGATGGCCGGGGCCGAGGCAAATATCCGAGCCGCAGCAATGGCCTTCGTCGAGGCCGTCGAAGCGATCCCCGCGAAGTTCCGAACGCCGCGGGTCGAGCTCCATGAACGGCCGCAGGATTCCGCACTGGAGGGAGAGACGCTCGATCTGCCATTCCCCTCGATGCGGGTTCGTTTCGCTCCGGTCTACCGGCAGCGCAATTCCGGCCGGATCTTCCCGGAAGTGCGCGAGCGGCTGATCGCGAGCATCTTCGATGCCGCCCTGCACGCCTTCGCCGCCTTCGCCCGGTCGACGCGCAGCCTCGAATTCCCGACCCATCGCGCCCTCGGCAGAAAGGCATTCATCGATGCCGTGGAGCGCACCGACCGCAGCGTCGACGAAGTCGCCTCGAGCTTCGATTTTCTTCTCGCCGTCACGCCGATAAACGCGGAAGCCGCCTGGAGCGAATTCGCGGCGAGCGATTTCGCGCGCGCGCCGCGTTTCCTCTACCGGCCTTTGATCATCGAGATCGAAGCCGCAAAGAAGACGCTGTTCTCGATCCCCTTCGATCACCTCGAAGACCCGGTGCTCTATCAACTCTACCGTGAAAAGCAGCAGGAAGTCGATCTGCAGCTGACGATGCTCTCCGCCCGTGAAACGAAGAAGTTCATCGAGTTCGGCCGTGCACTGTACGGTCCGGTCGAGCCGGACCTCCTGCGCGCGGCCGAAGAGATCCTCGCCCGCACCCGGAAAATCGCCGCGCACCCGCAAGCACCCGCCGAACGCGGTGCCGACAGCCGTTTCGTCGAAATGCGGGCGGGCGAGATGATCGCCGCATATGCCCGGCAGTATGCGGGCTTCGAAGCGCTCGTGGAGGTGCGGGACGATCTTCCCGCCGGGTTGCTGGTTTCGGGAAGGCGGCTTTTGATCGCGCGCAGCACGGTCATGGAGCCCGGTCGTGTCGATCCGATCCTCAGCCACGAAATCGGCGTTCACCTCCTGACCTATTTCAATGGATCGGCGCAGGGGCTTCGCCTGTTTCGCTCCGGTCTTGCCGGGTATGAAGGAATGCAGGAGGGCCTTGCGGTCTTCGCGGAATATCTTTCGGGGGGAATGACCGGCGAGCGGCTGCGTCTTCTCGCCGCCCGTGTGCTCGCCTGCGCCGCGATGATCGATGGCGCGTCCTTGCCGGAGGTGTACCGCCTGCTCGTCAAGGAACACGGATTCCAGAGGGCGGACGCCTTCAACGTCGTTCTGCGGGTATATCGCGGCGGTGGCCTCGTCAAGGACGCGATCTACCTGCGGGGCCTTCTGGAACTCCTCGATCATCTCGCAGCCGGGGGCGCGCTTGAGCCCTTCTGGATGGGCAAGATCGCCGCCTCCCATTTTGCCGTCATGCAGGAACTTCATGCCCGTGGTCTGCTCGGCGGTCCTTCGGTTCGACCCATGTTTCTGGATGGTCCGGAAGCGCCGTCGCGGCTTGCCAGAGCGCGCGAGCGGATGGCTCCACTCGATATGCTGCGGCAATAGGAGCGGCTCACATGCGCATCGCTTTTTTCGTCAACTCCATCGAAGGCGAAGCCCCCTATTACACGACGACATGGCTGGCGCTCGCGGCGCTCGCACGCGGTCACGAGGTCTGCTACGTCACGCCGGGCGATTTCGTGCTGCGCCCCGACGACAGCCTCCTGATCCGCGCAACGACGCTGAAAGGCACGAAGCCGAAGAAGCCGGAGACGCTGCTCACAGCGCTCAAGGGAGAGCAGGCGCAGATCACCACGCTCGATTTGCGTGAGGTTCAGGTGCTTTTCCTGCGGAACGACCCTTCCGAAGACGCGGACACGCGGCCCTGGGCAGTCTATGTCGGCACGAATTTCGGGCGGCTCGCCGCCGCGCGCGGCATTCTGGTCGTAAACGACCCGGACGGGTTGTCGCTCGCGCAGAACAAGCTTTATTTTCAGGAATTCCCCGAGATCATCCGGCCAACCAGCCTGATCTCGAGAAGCATCGAGGAAATCCGCAGCTTCATCGAGGATCACCCGGGCGGGGCTATCCTGAAACCCTTGCAAGGCTCCGGCGGCAAGAACGTCTTCAAGATCAACTCCAAGGACGAAGCCAATCTCAACCAGATCTTCGAGGTCGCCAGCGGCGGCGGCTACCTGATCGCGCAGAACTACATTCCCGACGCGGTCGCCGGCGACATTCGTCTGTTCCTGTTGAATGGCAGGCCGCTCGAGCGCGACGGCGTCTACGCCGCCTTCCGGCGCGTTCCTGCCGAGGGCGACGTCCGCTCGAACATGCATGTGAGCGGCAAGCCGGAAGCCGCGACCGTTACGCCTCAGATCCTCGAGATCGCGGAACGGCTTCGCCCCAAGCTCATCGAAGACGGCATGTTCCTGGTCGGGCTCGATATAGTCGGTGACAAGGTGCTGGAAGCCAATGTCTTCACGCCGGGCGGTCTTCCCGAGATTGCAGCGCTCTGCGGTGTGGACTTCAGCGAAGAGATCATCATCGCGCTGGAAAACAAACTGCGAATCCACGAACTCTACCGCGGGACCATTCCGAACCGCACGTTAGCGGTCCTTTGACCGCGCGCCGGCATGCTCTTCCGGTCTCGCGCACTGCACGTTCTGTGGGCGAATCCACCGACGCGTCCCGTCGTCAGCAAAAGTGAGTTTACAAAAGTAATATAGTATGATTTTTTCTCGATCAGCTGCATGGAAGAGCAGCTTTCTTTGGGAGGAAATCATGAAAATCGTGAAGGCACTTGCGAGTGCAACGATCCTTGCTGCCTGCACTTTCGGCAGCGCTTCGGCCGCCGAACTGGTCGTCGGCTTTTCTCAGATCGGATCGGAATCCGGCTGGCGTGCAGCCGAAACGACGCTGACGAAGCAGCAGGCGGAAGAGCGCGGCATCGACCTCAAATTCGCCGACGCGCAGCAGAAGCAGGAAAACCAGATCAAGGCGATCCGTTCTTTCATCGCGCAAGGGGTGAATGCCATCCTTCTCGCTCCGGTCGTCGCCACCGGCTGGGATGAAGTCCTGGCGGAGGCCAAGGACGCGGAGATCCCGGTCATCCTGCTCGATCGGACCGTCGACGCCTCCGACGATCTCTACCTGACGGCGGTCACCTCCGATCTCGTCCACGAAGGCAGCGTGGCCGGCAAATGGCTTGTCGATACCGTCGCGGGCAAGCCGTGCAACGTCGTCGAACTTCAGGGCACCACCGGCTCCTCGCCGGCGATCGACCGCAAGAAGGGATTCGAGCAGGCGCTTTCCGGCAACGACAACCTGAAGATTGTCCGCAGCCAGACCGGCGACTTCACCCGGACCAAGGGCAAGGAAGTGATGGAAAGCTTCCTGAAGGCCGAGGACGGTGGCAAGAACATCTGTGCGCTCTACGCCCATAACGACGACATGGCGGTGGGCGCGATTCAGGCGATCAAGGAAGCCGGTATGAAGCCCGGCAAGGACATCCTCGTCGTCTCGATCGACGCTGTTCCGGATATCTTCCAGGCGATGGCTGCCGGCGAAGCCAATGCGACGGTCGAGCTCACGCCGAACATGGCAGGCCCCGCCTTCGACGCGCTTGCCGCCTTCCTCAAGGACGGCAAAGAGCCTCCGAAATGGATCCAGACGGAATCGAAGCTCTACACGCAGGCCGATGATCCGATGAAGGTCTACGAAGAAAAGAAGGGCCTCGGCTACTGATCCCGCCAGTGCTCGGCCCGAAAAATCGGCACCGATTATCGGGCCGAGCGCACTGAGCTAGAACCCGCGGCAGCCGCCGCGGGCCATTCCCATCGAACGGACGCCCGCTCGTTCGTCAGGCGGCATTCCAGAGACGGCAGCCATGCAGACCAGCAGCGACAATATCCTTTCGGCCACAAGGATCGAAAAGGGCTTTCCCGGCACGAAGGCGCTGGACAAGGTGGATTTTCATCTGCGGCGCGGCGAGGTTCACGCGCTCCTCGGGGAGAACGGCGCCGGCAAGTCGACGCTCATCAAATGCCTGACCGGCGCCTATCGCCGGGATGGCGGCAGCATGCTGCTCGACGGAACCGAGGCCGACCCGCGCGACACGTTCGATGCCCAGAGGCTGGGCATCGGGACCGTTTACCAGGAGGTCAACCTGCTGGGGAACCTCACTGTTGCCGAGAACCTCTTTCTCGGACGGCAGCCCCGCCGCTTCGGCATGGTGGACACGCGCACCATGAACCGCAAGGCGCGGGAACTGCTCGCGGAATACGAACTGGACATCGACGTCACCCGTGATCTTGCGAGCTATTCCGTAGCGATACAGCAGGTCGTGGCCATCGCCCGGGCCGTGGATCTTTCCGGCAAGGTTCTGATCCTGGACGAGCCGACCGCGAGCCTCGACGCACACGAGGTGGAGATGCTCTTCCGCATCGTACGGCGCCTCAAGGGACGCGGGCTCGGCATCATCTTCATCACCCACTTCCTCGAGCAGGTCTACGCCATCTCCGATCGCATCACCGTTCTGCGGAACGGGCAGTTGGTCGGCACGCGCAATGCGGCCGATCTCGATCGGCGCGAGCTGATCGCAATGATGATCGGTCGGGAACTGGCGACGGAGATCCATTCCGCCCATTCCGACGCGGTCGCGGGTGAGCCACGCTACCGCTTTCGAAACTTTGGCCGCCGCGGAAAGATCGACCCCTTCGATCTCGATGTCCGCGCCGGCGAAGTCGTCGGCATGGCGGGCCTGCTCGGCTCGGGGCGGACGGAAACCGCAGAAATCCTCTTCGGCGCCCACCGTGCCGATAGCGGTACCGCCGAGATCGAAGGCCGGACGGTCGATCTTTCCTCGCCGCGTGCCGCAATCCGGCAGAAGTTCGGCTTCTGCCCGGAGGACCGCAAGACCGCGGGCATCGTCGGCGATCTGTCCGTGCGCGAGAACATCGTGCTCGCCCTTCAGGCAAGGCGCGGCTGGACCCGCCCGATCCCGCGCGCGGAGCAGAATCGTCTCGCGGACCACTACATCCGGGCACTCGATATCCGCACCGCGGATCGCGAGAAACCGATCAGGCTGCTTTCCGGCGGCAATCAGCAAAAGGCCATTCTGGCGCGCTGGCTCGCGACCGAACCGGAACTGCTCATCCTCGACGAGCCGACGCGTGGCATCGACGTCGGGGCGCATGCGGAAATCATCAGGCTCATCGAGAGCCTGCGCGAGAAGGGCATGTCGCTCATCGTCATCTCCTCTGAAATAGAAGAACTCGTCGCCTACAGCACGCGGGTGGTCGTCCTTCGCGACCACGCCCACGTCGCCGAACTCGATGGCGCTCAATTGACTGCACATCGGATCGTCGAAGCGATCGCTGCGACCAACGGGAGGGAAGCGTCTTGATTCCGATTATGCGGACCTACGCCGGCCGCCTGCTGCCGCAGCTCATCGCGTTGACGGCAATTGTCATAGCGATTTCAATTGTCTTTCCCGGTTTTCTAAACCTGCAGATCCAGAATGGCCGTCTGTATGGAAGCATGATCGACATCCTCAACCGCGGCGCGCCCGTCGTTCTTCTGGCGATCGGAATGACCGTGGTCATCGCCACCAAGGGGATCGATCTTTCCGTCGGCGCTGTGATGGCGATCTGCGGCGCGGTTGCCGCCTCGCTGATCACGTCCGGGCATTCGCTTGCAGAGACCCTGCTCGCGACGCTCGCGGTAGGCATCATCTGCGGCATCTGGAACGGGGTTCTGGTCGCCTTCCTCGACATCCAACCGATCATCGCGACACTCGTGCTGATGGTGGCTGGGCGCGGCATAGCCCAACTCATCACCGAGGGGACCATTCTCACTTTCAACCACCCCGGTCTGATCTTCATCGGTAGCGGTTCCTTTGCGGGCCTGCCCATGCCGATCGTCATCTGGCTGGTTTTCGGCCTCATCGTTGCGCTCCTCGTTCGACGGACGGCACTCGGCATGCTTGTCGAGGCGATCGGCATCAACCGCCAGGCAAGCACGCTCTCGGGCGTGCTCACGCCCGTCCTCCTGGTGGCCGCTTACGTGCTCTCGGGCCTTTGCGCCGCGATCGCCGGCATCATCGCCGCCGCCGACATCCGCGGTGCCGATGCCAACAATGCCGGGCTCTGGCTGGAACTCGACGCCATCCTTGCGGTGGTCGTCGGCGGCACGTCGCTGCTCGGCGGCCGCTTCAGCATTGCGGCGTCTGTGCTGGGCGCCGTCATCATCCAGGCGATCAATACCGGCATTCTCCTGTCCGGCTTCCCGCCCGAGTTCAACCTCATCATCAAGGCAGCGATCATCATCTTCATCCTGGTGCTCCAGTCACCGCGCTTCCGCACGGGGGTCTCGTTTCTGAGTATCCCGAAGGCAGCCGGCAAGCCGACCGAGCGAGAAGCGAAATGAAGCAGAAATATCTTCCACTTACGGCAACGATCTTGATCTTTGTCTTAAGTTACGCGCTCTGCGTCGCGCAGTATCCGAACATGCTTTCGACCCGCGTGATCGGAAACCTTCTGACCGATAATGCCTTCCTCGGCATCGCCGCCGTCGGCATGACCTTCGTCATCCTTTCGGGCGGCATCGATCTGTCGATCGGCGCTGTGATCGCATTTGCCGGTGTCTTTCTGGCCGTCGTGCTGGAGCAAGGCGGCATGCATCCGCTCGTCGCCTTCGCGTTGCTGCTGGCCATCACGACGCTGTTCGGAGCGCTGATGGGCGCGATCATCCATTATCTCGAAATGCCGGCATTCATCGTTACGCTCGCCGGCATGTTTCTCGCCCGCGGCATGGCTTTCGTACTGTCGATCGACTCCATTCCGATCAAGCATCCCTTCTACACGACCTTGAAGAGCCTCTATTTCAAGTTGCCCGGCGGCGGGCGCATCACCCTCATAGGCGGCCTGATGCTGTTCGTCTTCGCGGTCGGCATTCTCATCGCCCACCGCACCCGCTTCGGCACGAATATCTACGCGCTCGGCGGCGGCACGGCGACGGCGAAGCTCATGGGCGTTCCGGTCGCTGCCACCACGATCCGTATCTACGCGCTGTCCGGGTTGCTGGCCGGCCTGTCGGGCATCGTCTTTTCACTCTATACCTCCGCCGGATACTCGCTGGCCGCCGTCGGTGTCGAGCTGGACGCAATCACCGCCGTCGTTATCGGCGGGACGCTGCTCACCGGCGGATCCGGCTTCGTTGCCGGAACGCTGGTCGGCATCCTCATCCAGGGTCTCATCCAGACATACATCACGTTCGACGGCACGCTTTCGAGCTGGTGGACGAAGATCCTGATCGGACTCCTGCTCTTTGCCTTCATCCTGCTGCAGAAGGGGATCATCCACCTGTCGCGCCCCGAACGGCAGCGGGCGTAGCCGCGGGGTCCGCGCGCCATGCCGGGAATCTTCGGTAGCCAACGGGGCAAACGCACGAGCCACAGGCTCGTCGTCGACGAACTCGGCCAGGCGGTGGTCAGCGGCGAGTTTTCCGTCGGCGACACGCTACCCGGCGACACCGATCTCGCTGCGCGCTTCAACGTATCGCGCACCGTGCTGCGCGAAGCGATGAAGACGCTCGCCGCCAAAGGCCTTGTCGTCGCCCGCGCCCGCATCGGCACCCGGGTGCTGCCCCGGACTCACTGGAACCTCTTCGACAGCGATGTGCTCACCTGGCATTTCGGTGCCGGTGTCGACGAGGATTTCCTGCGTCATGTGAGCGAGGTGCGGCTGGCCCTCGAACCCTATGCGGCGGCACTGGCAGCACGCCGTGCCAGCGACGCGGACATCGCCCGGATGATGCGGCTTGCCGTCGCGATGGGCGATGCCGGCCACAGCCCCCACACGTTGGCGCTCGCCGATCTCGAATTCCACCTCCGCCTCCTGGAGGCCTCGCTCAATCCATTCATGCGAACGGTCGGCAGCCTGATCGAGGCGGCGCTGATGGGCGTTTTTCAGCTTACCAGCCCGACAGCCGATGAAACGGAGATCGACCGCGTCGCGATCGCGCACATCCGCATCGTCGAGGAGATCCGGCGCCGCGACGAGGAAGGCGCACGCAGCGCGATGGAGCATGTGATCCGCGTCGGTCAGGAGCGGTTGATCATGGATCTGAAGGGGCGGGAGAGTTAGCGACGCGATGGCCCCTCATCCGGCCTGCCGGCCACCTTCTCCCCGCAGGCGGGGCGAAGGGGACTCGCGGACCCTCCGCCTCACTTGCGACCCGCTGAGAGGATTGTGACGCAGCCGCTTGCCCCTTCTCCCCGTCAAGACGGGGCGAAGGTCGCGGCAGCGGGATGAGGGGCGGCGCGAGGCGTAATTTGGGCGTCCAATTGCGCTCTTTTGGGTTCGAGGCGCTTGCCCGTTTCCGCATCGAAGAGATGCAATTGCTTCGGGTCTATCGCCAGACCGATAAGCTCCCCGCCCGATGCAGCGGAGCGTCCGGTCTCCACGACCATGAGTTCCGGCTGGGTCGCCGAAGTTATGTAGGTGGCCGAGCCGGTCGACTCCACGACGCCGACGGGAATGTCGAAGGCACCCTGCCCCGCGCCGACGATGCGGATGTGTTCGGGCCGAATGCCGACGGTGACCGACGCCCCCGGCGATACCGGGTCGATGAGCGAGAGCCTCGCTTTTGTTGCGCCGAGGTCCAGAGCCAGGTGGCCGCCGTCGTCCTGCACGACCGCGGGGATGAAGTTCATCGCCGGCGAGCCGATGAACCCGGCAACGAAGCGGTTGGCCGGCCTGTCGTAAAGATCGAGCGGGCGGCCCTGCTGCTCGATGACGCCGTCGCGCATGACGACGACATGGTCCGCCATGGTCATTGCCTCGATCTGATCGTGCGTCACATAGACTGAGGTCGCCCCCAGCCGGTCGTGCAGCGCCCGGATCTCCTTGCGCATATGCACGCGCAGCGCCGCATCGAGATTGGACAAGGGCTCGTCGAAGAGGAATGCCTTGGGATGACGGATGATGGCGCGGCTCATCGCGACCCGCTGGCGTTGCCCGCCCGAAAGTTCGCGAGGATAGCGCTTCATGAGATGGGAAAGGCCGGTGGTCGTCGCCACCTCGGCCGCCGCCTTCAATGCGTCGGCCTTTTTCACGCCGCGTATGCGCAGGCTGTAGGTCAGGTTCTCCTCCACCGTCATATGGGGGTAGAGCGCATAGGACTGGAAGACCATTGCGACGTCGCGCTTGCGCGGCGGAACGTCGTTCATCCGCGCCCCCGCGATCTTCATCTCACCGGCCGAAATCTTCTCGAGCCCGGCCAATGACCGCAGGAGCGTGGACTTGCCGCAGCCGGAAGGCCCGACAAGGGCGACGAAGGTCCCCTCCTCTATCGCGAGGTCGATGTCCTTGAGTGCGTGGTAGGAACCGTAGAACTTGTTGACGCCGTTGAGCTCGATCTGAAGGGTCATTTGAGGGCTCCTGAAGTGAGGCCGGAAACGATGCGGCGCTGCAAGAGGATGAAAGCGGCAAGGATGGGCGTCACATAGATCGTGGCATAGGCCATGATATTGTTCCATTCATTGGTGTTCGGGCCCATGAAGGTGTTGAGGCCAACGCTTGCGGGCTGCAGCTCGACGGCCTGGATCATCGATTTCGAATAGACGAATTCGCCGAAGGCCTGCATGAAGATCAGGATCGCGCTGACGAGAATGCCGTTGCGGGCGAGCGGCAGCACGATGTTGAAGAAGGCGCCGATGCGCGAATTGCCGTCGACGAGCGCTGCCTCTTCGAGCTCCATCGGCACGCTCATGAAGGTTGCGCGGACGAGAACCACGAAGAAGGGCATGCTTTTGGCAGCGATCGCCAGGATCACGGCAAGACGCGGCGTATCGAGGAGGCCCACTTGCGAGAAGCCGACGAAAATCGGCGTCACCATCAGGGAAGCGGGCAACACCTGCAGCATCAGGATGAGGAACAGGCCGATGTCCACCCAGACGTTGCGATAGCGCGCGAGCACATAGGCACAGCCGACGCCGAGCACGGCGATCAGCGCCACCGAGCCGAAAGCGATGACGAGCGAATTCCAGAGATACCGCGCCATGTTGCGGCTCTCCCAGACGAAGGCGTAGATGCTCCATTGCGGCTCGCTCGGCCAGAATTTCGGCGGGGTGGCAAACATCGCCGAGCCGGTCTTCAGGGCGGTGATGTACATCCAGTAGAGCGGGAAGAGATAGATGGCGGCGAGCACGAGCGCGACAGCCAGCATCAACCGGTTGCGGAAAGTGTCACTCATCCTCTGACCTCATGACGCGTCGAGCGGACATAGACGACGGAGGCGAACATCACGAAGACGATCATGATGACCGAGATCGTCGCGCCCTTGGCAAAATCATACTGACGGAAGGAAAGGTCCCAGGCCCAGTATTGCGTGACATTGGACGTGTTGTTCGGTCCTCCGGACGTGATGGCGGCGAAGAGATCGAACTGCTGCAAAGTGAAGATGAGCCCCAGCGCGACAATGGCACCGATCGTCGAGCGCATCATCGGCAGAGTGATCGTCCAGAAGCGCTGGAACGCATTGGCACCGTCGAGCTCGGCCGCCTCGTAGAGGTCCTTCGGAATACCTGACAGGCCGACCGATAGCAGGATCATGTTGAATGAAGTGCCGAGCCAGATATTGGCGATGATCACGGCCCAGAGCGAATAGTTCGGGTCCGAACGCCAGAAGATGTTGCCGGAAATCACGCCTGTTTCCCGCAGCAGAAAATTGAGGACGCCGAAATCGCCCGAGAGAATCCAGTTCCAGATGGCGCCGACAACGAGGCCCGGCATGACCCAGGAGACGAGGAAGAGGCCGCGCAGCCACGACGCACCGGGGAAATTGACCCAGAAGAAGAGCGCGAGACCGAAGCCTATGAGGAACTGTCCGGCGATCGAGGCGGTCACGAAGATGGCCGTGTTGAGGAGAATGGGCCAGGTTTCGGGTTGAGCGAAAAGGTCGATATAATTCTTGAAGCCTACGAACGGCCGCGTAAAGCTGCCGAGGCTGAACATGTCGACTTCCTGGAAGCTCATCACGACATTGTAGACAAGCGGCAGCCCGGAGAGGATGAACAGGAATGCGAGCGGCAAGCTCACAAGACCGATATCGAAGCCCCTGCCATCCGTTATGCTCGATAGAATTCTTTTCATTGGCGATCACCTGTCCCTTGGGCCGAGTCTCGCGCGGCCTGTGCAGCGGCGACCCCGGCCGAAGCCGGGGATCGCCTCTCTCGGGAGAAAATCCTGGGCGGATCGTCGCGACAATCAGCCGAGAACCGCCTTTATCTTCTCGGCCGCCTGGTCGAGCGCTTCCTTGGAACTCATCTGCCCGGTAAGCGCCGCCTGGATGGCGTCCTGAATGGCTTTGGAGATCTTCGGCCACGCGGGATGGGGGCCGCGGGGCTTCGCATATTTCAGCTGTTCCACGAAGACCTGGAGTGCCGCGTCCTTTTTCGGTTCGCCGGTCGCCGGAATAGCGATGTCGGAGCGCGGCGGCAGCTGTCCGAAGTCCTTGAACATCCGGTCGTCCTGAGAAACGAAATATTCGAGAACCTTGAAGGCTTCTTCCGGATGCTCGGTATTTGCGAAGACCGCCCAGTTGAAATCGCCCATGGCCGAAGAGCGTTCGGCGCCGACTTCCGGTACGGGCAGCAGCGCTACGCCCCAATCGAACTTCGCTTCCTCGAGCATGCGATCGATTTCCCAGGGGCCGGAGATCGCCATGGCCGCGTTGCCGGAATTGAAAGTACCGGTGGCGTCCCATTGGCTACGCGTCAGCGTGTCCGGCGAGGCGAGCTTCTCGTCGATGATCGTTTTCCAGACGTCGAGCGCCTTGACCGCGCCCTCGGCGTTGATGTTGTCGTAACCGCCACCGGCCATCTGCGCCCAGGGCAGGAACTGGAATGTCCCCTCCTCGTTGGCTTTGGCTGAGAAGGTGATGCCGTAGACGTTCTGAGCCGGGTCGGTCAGCTTGCGCGCCGCCTCGACGAGCTCGTCCCACGTTTGCGGGGGCTTGTTCGGGTCCAGGCCCTTCGCCTTGAACATGTCCTTGTTGTAGTAAAGGGCGATCGTGTTGGTGGCCTTTGGAATGCCGTAATATTTGCCATCCCAGGTCACCGAGGCGAGAGGCCCCTTGAAGTAGTTCTCCGGCTTGACGACCGAGGACTTCGCGATCATCTCGCTCAGATCGAGAAATGCACCGCGGGACGCAAAGAGCGCGTGTTCGGGATTGTCGACAGCGATGATGTCCGGCGCCTGCCCCGTCGAATAGGCCCGCATGGCTTCGCTGACCACGTCGTCGAACTGGATTTGCCGATATTCCACTTTAATGCCGGTGTTCAGCTTGTTGAAATCCTTTATCAAGTTAGGCGCCGGCTGGATGTCCCGGTCGAGCGACCAGACGCTGATCGTGACGTCCTCGGCGCTTGCCGAAAACGCCGGCAGGGAAACACTGGCAAGGGCGAATGCGCCCAGCATTGCAAATTTACGGATACCCATGGACTCCTCCTCTTTCGGGTTTTTCCGCAGCCGGCGCCCCCCGTGCCGGCCGTCGGGCATGTCTCAGGCCGGATCGGCGACGAAGTCGCCGCCGCGGCAGCCTTTCAGATAATTCAGAGCGTGCACCTGGCCCGTCATTTCCAGCGCATCGCGATATACCGGGTCATGCCAGCCTTCGATGTCGATCGAACCGGACCAGCCGGCGAGCCGGAGTTCCGAGATGATGTCGGTCCAGTTGCTGTCGCCGAACCCGGGCGTGCGCATGAAGACGAACTTCTCCTTGCCGAAGATGCCGTGCTCGCGGATGACGTCCCAGCGGATCGTCGCGTCCTTGCCGTGCACATGGAAGATCTTGTGCGCCCATTTGCGGATCTGCGGCAGCGGATCGATCAGATAGACCATCTGGTGGCAAGGCTCCCACTCCAGGCCGATGTTATCGTCCGGCGTCTCGTTGAAGATGAGTTCCCAGGCGTCCGGATTGTGAGCGATGTTCCAGTCGCCGGTTGCCCAGTTGCCGTCCATGGCGCAGTTCTCGAAGGCGATCTTTACGCCCTTGTCGGCGGCGCGCTGGGCGAGCTCGCGCCAGACCTTGCGGTAGCGCGGCAGGCTGTCGGTCAGCGGCCGGTTGCGGATGCGTCCGGTAAAGCCGGCAACGCATGTCGCGCCGAAATGGTGAGCGTTGTCGATGCAGTCCTTCCAGCCCTGCAGGCTCTGGAGGTCGATGTCGGTCTCCTCCAGCGGATTGCCGAACATGCCGAGCGTCGAGATCGTGATGTCGCGGTCGCCGATCGCCTCACGGCAGCGCTTGCCGAGCTCGGCAAGATCCTGGCCGTTGGTGGTCTGCCAGAAGAAGGGTTCGAAGCTTTCGAACCCAAGATCGGCGATCTCGCCTATGCGCTTGGCGGCTTCGCCCTTTGTGGCGCTGATCATGGTGCCGACGCGGATGGATTTGGCTGGATTGCTCATCAGATGCCTCACTTCAGATTGTCACGCGTTGCCGGGTGCGGGCGCTTTCGATCGCCGCAAAGACCATGGCAAGGCTGTTGATATTGTCGTCGCCCGCTGTCTCCGGCTTGGTACCGGATCGGACCGCAGCGACGAAATCGGCGATGACGCTGGCATGTCCGTGCGTCTCAAGCGGATCGGCTGGTTCGGGAACTTCGACCGGTACGAGTGGCCGGAAGAAACCCTCGCTGCCGGCGACACGGTTGGCGCTCAGCGCCTCGGCGCCATCCCAGAGCAGCGTGCCCTTGGTGCCGATGATCCGCCACTCGCTTTCCCAGCTCGTATTGGCCCCTTCGGCACACCAGGAACCGCGATAGGTGAAGGTCACATTGTCGGAAAGCTCGAATATCGCGGTGGCGGCCGCGCCGTGCGCGTACCAGGAGCCCTGCGGGTTTTCTTCGTGGCAATATACGGCGAGCGGCGTCTTGTCGGCGATGAACCGGGCGGCATCGAAGGTGTGGATCGCCATGTCGAGAAGCAGCACATGCTCCATCTCTTCGCGAAAACCACCGAAATGCGCGCCGATGAAGAAGTCGCAATGGATGCCCGTCAGATCGCCGATCGCGCCGCTTTCGATAAAGCGGC
The DNA here is from genome assembly GCF_059070375.1 of Sinorhizobium sp. Lineage (NCBI taxonomy): Bacteria > Pseudomonadati > Pseudomonadota > Alphaproteobacteria > Hyphomicrobiales > Rhizobiaceae > Sinorhizobium > Sinorhizobium sp. Next base: position 503,263 of record NZ_JCACWC010000002.1, on the reverse strand, counting down.
GGATGCGGCGTATGCCGGAGATGAAGCGGCGGTTCTGTACGATTGCATGGATCCTGCCCGCATTCCTGGCGAGTTCGATCAGCTCGCGGCCGGCTTCGAGCGAGGCCGCCATCGGCTTTTCGCTCAGCACGTGACAGCCATGCCTGAGCGCGGTGGCGACCACGTCGCGGCGCGCCGTCGGTACGACAATGTCGAAGAGGATGTCGGGTGCCGCTTCCGTCAACACGCTATCGAGGTCCGAACCGACAACGGCGTCTTCGATCTCGAACTCCGCCGCGAGCGCACGAGCCGCTTCGGGGTTCACGTCGACAAGCCCGACGACCCGGATTGCCGACTGGAGTTCGCGGTCCGCGGCGATCGCCTTGAGCCAACCTTTGGCCATAGCTCCGCACCCGCACAGAACTGCGCGCAAAATCACCATTCTCCTCCCGCAAACCTGCGTTTCCGGCTTGTTTCAGCCACCGTAAACGTTTACGGAACTATGCGGACTTTCCGAAACATGTCAATAGGGATTCGGAAAACTGGGCCGGTGCCGGGGGAATGGCGGACTGCTTATGGCCGCCTGACCGGTTCAACTGCACAGTATCTCGCTCGTGTCGATTGCCGGTCGAGTCACCGGTGACCAGAGAGGAAAAGCGCTTCGCATGAAGGGAATTCGGCGCCTGGCGCAACATCTCGATATTTCGATCGGAACCGTTTCGCGCGCACTGAACGGCCGCCCCGACGTCAATGAGGAGACGCGCAGGCGTGTCCTGGAGGCGGCTGAAAGGCTCGGCTATGTGGCGAACCAGTCTGGCCGCAGCCTGAGGCAGGGCACCACCAACATCATTGGCTTCATGATGCAGACCGGAACGGAGATCACCGGCCAGGGCGACACGTTCTTCATGAGCGTCTTCGACGGCGTGCAGGCGGTTTTCGCCAGGCACAAGCTCGACCTCGTTGCCCTGCTCTGCTCGTCGGAGGAAGATCCGACCGATTACCTGCGCCGCGTCGTCGCGCGCGGTTTTGCCGACGGGTTGATCCTTTCGGCAACGCGGCGCCACGATCCGCGCATAGAGTTTCTGGCCGAACGCAACATCCCCTTCGTAACGCTCGGCCGAAGCCTGACGGATGCCGGCCGCCCCTGGCTCGACCTCGATTTCGAGGGAATGGCGCAGATTGCCATCGACCGTCTGGTTGCGCGCGGACATCGCCGCATCGCGGTCACCCGTCCGCACGACGATGCCAACCTCGGCTACATCTTCGTCGACCGTTGCCGAGAAGCGCTTGCCGCGCATGGCCTTCCCTTGGAGGAAGAGTTGATCTTCCGATCGACGCCGAACGAGACCGGCGGCTATCAGATCGCGCGCGAGCTCCTGGCGCTCGAGGACCGACCGACGGCGGCCCTGCTCGTCAATGAGACGATTGCCATCGGTTTCTACCAGGGCCTCTCCGAAGCGGGCGTCAGGCCGGGCCGCGACATTGCGGTGATCGGGCGCTACAGCCCGCATGCACACTTTCTCTCGCCGCCGCTCACCTGCTTTCGCTTGTCGCTGCGCAACCTCGGCATAGCGCTTGCGGAAACGCTTCTGTCGACCATGCCTGCCTTCAAGCACCATTATCCGCAAGCGCCGGTAAACGCGGTCTGGCCGATGGAACTGGTCGAGGGCGAAAGCGACGGCTTTCTCGTCAATGGCGACGAAAGTCGTGGCTGACATAAGCCCCGCCGAGGTGGATCATTTTACCGATCCGCAGGTTTGAAGCTTGCTGCATGATTCCTTAAATCCGAGCAGATTGCGGGGCAATGTCATGGAGCACGCAAAGTGCTGGGCGGGTTCTGCGCTTGGGCACACGCCGCCGTAGGAACCTGCCGGCTGCAGTCCGGATCGGTGACTGCTCCTGAAAGGAGACCCCATGCGCGGATTTTTCTTCCTACTCGCCGGGCTGTCCGCAACGACGGCCTTTGCCCACGACGCTCCAAGCGGTTGGCAGTATCCGAGCGCCTGCTGTTCAACAATGGATTGCCGCCAGGTCGCGCAGACCGCGATCAGCGAGCGACCGCAAGGCTATATCGTCAGAGCAACTGGCGAAGTCCTCCCCTATGCCGACAGCAGGGTCCGAATGTCGCCGGACGGCGAGTACCACTGGTGCTCTGCGGCGGGTAAAGCCTATGGGAAGACGATCTGTCTGTTTGTACCCCCGAGGGGTTATTGAATAACCGAGGCGTCGAGAACCGCACTTCTCGTCATGCGGGTCTGGCACCGCGCCCGATCGGAGCGCGGCACGATGGCGGCCGGCGTCAGCGGGCGTCTGCGGATCCGGGGTCGCTCTCGAGCGTCGACAGGATCCGGTATGCGGCTTTCACGCGGGCAGGAATCGGGTAGTTCCTGTTGGCCAGCATCACGATGCCGATGCGCTCGGCCGGGACGAAGGCTGCATAGGCGCCGAACCCGTTGGTCGAGCCGGTCTTGTTGATCCACACGTTTTCCCTGGGCGCCGCGGGTGGAACGAGTCTGGTGACCTTGTGCGGCTCGAGTGCCATCCGGCTGGAATTGCCGGCGAGCAGATCGTCGAGCTTCGTCGGATAGGGATACATCTCCCAACCGAGCCCCTGCGTCATGGGGCCGACCTTGAAATATCCCGTATGCGTTGCGGCGATTGCGCGCCGGATCGTCTCGTCCAGGCTCGTGCCATCCATGTTCGCCTCAACGACGCGGATCAGATCGGCAGCGGTCGTTTTCACGCCGTAAGCTTCAGAGTCGAGAACGCCGCGCGTGACGCGGATGGGCTTGCCGGCTTTCGAATAACCATAGGCATAGTCGTCCAGCCGGTCCTGCGGCACGGCTATGAAGGTGCTCGTCAGGCCGAGGGCCGGGAATATCCTCTTCTCCATCAGATCGGCGAAGGGTTCGCCCATGCTCGTTGCGGCGAGATAGCCGAAGAGGCCGATGCTCGGGTTCGAGTAGAGCCTGTACGTGCCGGCGGCATAGGTCGGGCGCCAGCCCCTGTAGTAGTCGATCATGCTCTTCTGATCGGCAACGGAATCGGGAAACTGCAAGGGCAGTCCGCCGGCGGCATAGGTCCCGAGATCGAGAAGGCTGATCTCGTCGAAGCTCGTTCCGGCGAACGCCGGCAGGTATTTGCCGGCAGGATCGGACAGGACCAAGTCCCCACGCGCCTCGGCATAGGATGCGAGCGTCGCCGTGAAGGTCTTGCTGATCGAGCCGATCTCGAACAGCGTTTCGTCGGTGACCTTCTGCCCGCTCGCTTTCGACGCGAGGCCGTAATTGAAGATGTACCTCTTTCCGCGGGCGGTGACCGCGACCGCCATTCCCGGAACGCCATTCTCCTTCATCAGCGGCCGGATCGTCTCGTCCACTACGCGTGCAAGCTGTCCTTCATCGCCTCGGTCGGCGGCGTGCGCACCGGCTCCGCAGCAGAGCAAAGCAGCCGCAGCCACTGCGAATTTCGTCGCGGAAATCTTTGTCATGACAGGTGTCTAGCCTCGTGTTCGTTTGGATCTCCCGCATGGCGGGTGCGGCCGTCCGTCAGGCCGGACGCGCCGAAGCTGCGGCGCGTGCCCGGCGCACAGCAACCGGACGAGGCAAACGGACGGGACATGCTTATGAGCCCTGTGCGCATTTCACAAACGACAAGAACTTGCGCGAGCCATTAGAAGAACTTGGGCATCGCATTGCATGTGGTCCTTCCGGGCCCGGCATGTCGAGACCACGAACCGCCGCTACCCTTTGCCGGACACCGCGACCCTAGAAATAGATCGTCATGACGATGTCCTGATCGAAATCGCCGAAACCCTTGCCGAAGATGTTCAGCCCTCCGGGGTTCTCCGCCTTCTCGTCGATGCCTATCCGGAACCGTATCGAATGATGATCCGGTATGCCGAGGGAATTTATCGTCTGAGTCGACACCATCGCGCCGTCGATCCATGTACCGCGGTCGTCAATGGACCAGGTCTTGAGCTTGCCGTATTGCGAGCCGCTGAGTTTCCACCAGGCCGGCGAATACATGCCCCGCCGGTCGCCATAATCACCGGGCGACGTCCAGTAGCCGGCCTTGATGCCATTGATCCAGATGGAGATATCGGAGGGCCAGTTGGCGTTGGTGGCCGGCGTCTCGGAGCTCAGTTCGGCGGAGAACTCGATCTTCCGGACCGTCCGCCCCGTGACCTTGGCATTGTTCGGAAACTTGTATTCGACATAGCCGCGCGTGAACCAGAGCAGTGCGGCCTGCATGCGCTGCGGATCGAGAAAGACTTCCTGGACGTCGAGCATGCCTATGACGTTGTTGATCGAGCAGAGTCCGCAGGGCGCTTCCACCTCGAATTCGGTGAAAAGGCCGATCGGCATGCTGACGGTCACGACGTCGTCCGCAAGATTGGTGCGGTCGTCGAAACGGATGAGGATCTCGCCGTAGATGCTGGAACAGATCTTCTGGTTGCCCTTGGTCGCCTTCATCGTATGCGTCTGGATGAGGCCGGCCCTCTCCAGAGACTTGAGGTTGGTCGCCGTCGTCGATTGCGGCAGGCCCATATGGGTCGCGATCTCGTTGACGTTCAGAGGCCCCTTCAGGCGCAGAAGGTTGAGCATCTCGATGCGCGTTGCCGAGCCCAATGCCTGGACGACATCCGCATCCTTGATCGGGTCCACTGTAAGAAGCTTCGTCTCCATACTCTGCTACTGCCGCTCCGGCTCAGGCGTGATCTGCGCTGATAACACGCCCCTCCGCCAATTGTCGCACTGTTTCGTTTCACGAATGCCGATCCGAGGCGGTCGAAACCGCCGCGGATCGTCCGCTCAGCCCTTGATGCCGGATGACAGCATCAGCGCCTGCGTCACCCTCTTCTGGAAGAGCAGATAGGCGAGCGCGACCGGCATCGCCGCGAGAATTGCGACGGCCATGTCGCGTGCATATTTCACGCCGAAGGCGTCGTCGACCTGCGTGATACCGACGGTCACCGTCATCATCTCCTCCGAATTCGTCACGAGGAACGGCCAGAGGAAGGCGTTCCAGGCCATGATGTAAGTGATGATCGCCAGCGCCGTCGTGATCCCCCAGTTGAGCGGAAGATAAAGCCGGAACAGGATCTGGAAATCGCCGCAGCCGTCGAGCTTCGCCGCCTCGCGCAGCTCTTTCGGCACGGAGTCGAAGAATTGCTTGTAGACGATCACGACCACCGGGACGATGAGCTGCGGCAGGATGATGCCGCCCCAGCTGTTGATCAGGCCAAAGCGGTACATCAGCACGAATTGCGAAACGACCAGGGCCTGGGAGGGAACCATGAAGCTCGCGAGAATGATCCCGTAGAGGAGCCGCCGGCCCGGAAAGACGATCTGCGACAGCGCATAGGCGCACATTACGCTGATCAGGATGACGACCACGGTGACGGTTATCGAGGTGACGAGCGAGTTCACATACCAGGTTGCGAGATTGGTCTCGAACAAAGCGAAATAATAGGCCGAGAAGTTGAAGACGTCGGGGATGAAGGTCGTCTTGCTGATGACCTCCTGTTCCGGCTTCATCGACGTCACCGCCGCCCAGTAGAGGGGAAACGCCCACATGCACGCGACGCACAGGGTAAGAAGCAGAAGAAGGATATTGCCGATGGATTTCCGTTGCATCGCTCAGCGCCCCCTCACGCGCAGAAGCTGGTACTGAAGCACCGATACGGTCACGATGATCAGGAACAGGAAGACCGCCACAGCCGAGCCGAGCCCGCCGTGGTTGAGGCGGAACGCCTCGCGATAGACGAGCTGAAGCAGGACGTAGGTCGAGTTGAAGGGACCGCCTTCCGTCATCAGATAGACCTGATCGAAAATCTTGAGCTGCAGGATGAGTTGCAGTGTCAGGACGAGCGCGGTGACCGGCCAGATCAGCGGCCACGTGATGCGCTTGAAGCATTGCCAGCGCGTCGCGCCGTCGAGCATTGCCGCCTCGTAATAGTCGGCCGGAATGTTGCGCAGGCCGGCTATGAAAAGCAGAAGGTTGAAGCCGTTGGTCCACCAGACGGTGACGAGGGCCACCATAGGCATTGCCCAGAGAGGATCGCGAAAGACACTGATGCGCCTGCCGGTGACGAATTCGATGACATGTTGCGCAATCCCGAATTGCTGATCGAGCACCCACTCCCAGATCTGCGTCACGACCGAGACAGGCAGGATATAGGGCAGGAAGAACAGCACCAGGATGAGGCTCTGAAGCCAGCCTTTGAGGCGCACGACCATGAGCGCCAGACCGAGACCGATCAGCGTGTTGGGTACGACGGTGAGCACGACGAAATAGCCCGTGTTCCACACAGATGTGAAGAACAGTTTCTGGTTGAGCAGCTTCAGATAATTGTCGAAGCCGACCCACTCGCCTTCGCCGATCAGCGGCGCGTTGGTAAAGCTCAAGGCGAACATCTTGTAGACGGGATACGCAAAGACCGTCAGATAGGTGATCACGAACGGTGTGATCATCAGAACCGCGGTCAGCGTCTTGCTCCGTCTCTCGCTCGTCATCACCGAAATAGTCCTCCCCGTTGCCAAATGTACGAACCACCGGCCGGCGCAGTGGCCGGCCGGTCCGTTGATTTTCGCGTTACATCTGGCTCTTCAGTTCTTCGCGCATCTGCTCGATGGCATCCGCCGGATCGAGCTGGCCGTTCAAGGCAGGCACGATGAAATTCTGCGTCGCCTCGTAGATCGGTCCGCCAACGCCGGCCAGCGGAGAGACGGGATCGAATACCGCGGTGTCGGCGAGCTTGACGTAGGTCGAATTCGGCTGCATCGCTTTGAATTCGGCGCTCTCGGTCACCGGTTTATAGGCTGGAATGTGGCCGGCACCGGCCCAGGAGATGCTGTGTTCGTTCATCCAGGCAATGATCTGGAGAACCACTTTCAGCTTCTCCGGCGAGATCGGCTTTTCTTCGCTGTTCGGAACGGCAAAGGCATGGGAGTCCGCCCAGGTTGCAGGCTGTCCCATCAGAACCGGGATCTGGACAGCGCCCCATTCGAAGCCGAGATCGTTGTTCTTCTCGAGATCGACCATCGTCGGCACTTCCCAAACGCCGTTGATGTGCATGGCCGCCTTGCCGGAGGTGAAAAGCGCGATCGAAGCCTCATAGGATATGAGTTCCGGCGAATAGCCGGACGAAACCCAGTTGGCCATCGATGTCAGCGCCTTGACGCCGGCCTCGCCGGGCAGGATCTCCTCGCCTTCGATGAACTTGGCGCCCTGCTGGGAAAGGAGCGTGTAGAATACCCGCCACATCGAGCCGCCTTCGTCGGTGTGGAGCGAAAGCGGATATTGGACCTTGCCGGTCGCCTTGATCTTTTCGAGGGCGGCGTTGAAGTTGTCGAGCCCGTCCAGGCCCTTCGGCAGGCCGTCGTCCCCGAGCAGGCCCGCCTCCTTCAGAATGTTCTTGTTGTAGTAGAGGACAACCGAATGCACGTCGAAGGGAATGCCATAGGTCTGGCCGTCGGCAGAAGCCGAGTTCCAGCTCGCTTCGACATAATTTTCCTTCTTGATTCCGGCTGCCTCGAGCTCTTCAGGTGCCAGCGGCCGCAGAACGCCCGAGGGTATGGCAAGCGGGAAGCGTGACAGATGATAGGTCATGATGTCGGGCTGCTGGCCGACGGCGGCCGCCGTCTGGACCTTGCTGTAGAAGGGTACGCCCCATTCGAGCGTGGTCGCGTTGATGCGGATGTCCGGGTGCGTGTCGTTGAACTCCTTGATGAGCGCCTTCATGCGGACGCCGTCGCCGCCGCTCAGGAAGTCCCACCAGGTAATGTCCGTCTGCGCATGGGCAACTGCCGAAGGCAGGACCGCCAGCGCACCCGCAAGGGCAAGTTTCAGTAGCTTCTTCACGTCTCTCTCCTCCTGTTTTGAAGTTCAATCCACCGGCTTGCGCCGCATTGCTTCTCGCCCGGATGACGTCCCATCCGAACCGCTTTCAACGGAGCCGATCGCCGCTTCCCTCGAAGGCGAACATCTCCTCGGGTGCCAAGGTCAGGCGGACCGCCTGCTTGGGTTGCGGCCGCTCGTCGCCGCGGCACTCGATGGTCATTTCCTCCCCCGTCGTCGTGAGGGCGTGCAGGTAGCCGGTCCCGCCGAGTTCCTCGATGAACTCGGCCGTCACGTCCAGGCCGACGCCGCCCTCCCGTTCGCCGAGCGTGATGTGCTCCGGCCTTACCCCGATGAAAATCTCTTCGCCCGGGGCGACACCCGCCCGAGCCGGAATTTCGAACGGAACTCCTGGCGCGTCGTGGAGCTCGATCGTGAGCCTGTCGCCGCCGCCGGGAACGACGCGTGCCTTCAGGAAATTCATCCCAGGCGAGCCGATGAAGCCCGCAACGAACATGTTGTCCGGATTGCGATAAAGCTCGAGGGGCGCACCCGTTTGTTGAACGACGCCGGCCTTCAGCACGACGATCCTGTCCGCCAGGGTCATCGCCTCGACCTGATCGTGGGTGACGTAGACCATCGTCGCCCCGATCTGGCGGTGCAGCCGGGCAATCTCCATGCGCATCTTGACCCTGAGCTCGGCATCGAGGTTCGAAAGCGGCTCGTCGAAAAGGAAGACCCGCGGCTCGCGCACGATTGCGCGCCCGATTGCGACCCGTTGACGCTGGCCGCCCGAAAGCTGGCTCGGCTTGCTGTTCAGATAGTCCGAGAGCCGAAGGATTTCCGCGGCTGCCTTGACCTTCTGCTCGATCTCCGCCTTCGGCCGGCGGGCGATGGAAAGGCTGAACGCCATATTGTCGAATACGGAGAGGTGCGGATAGAGCGCATAGGACTGGAAGACCATGGCGACGCCGCGCTTCGATGGCTCCCTGTGGGTGACGTCCTCGGCATCGATCCTGATTTCGCCGCCGGTCGTCTCCTCCAGCCCCGCGATCATGCGCAACAGTGTCGACTTCCCGCAGCCCGAGGGCCCGACGAAGACAGCGAACTCGCCCTGCCCTATTTCGATATCGACATCATGGATCACCTTCACGGCGCCGAACGACTTGCTGACGCCGGTCAATTTGATTCCGGACATTGAACCTCCCCGATAGTGAATTCCGGCCCGGGCGTCACCCGGCCGCCCGGGCCGGAAAGGCTTATGCAGAAGCGACGGACAAAAGGACGAAGTGGTAGGAGCGCGGCGGCAGCGAACCGACCAGCGTCCCCGCATCGTCGATGGCGAGTTCCCTGCCGGCTTTGGGAACGATGCGGTTCTGATCCTCGACCGAGTTACGCGCCTTCAGGTCGTCGCCTGCGAGCATCTGGTGCTCGACGATCTTCGCCCCCTTGAAGCCCTGAAGATCGAGGGTGAGGCCGAGCGGCTCGTCGAGGCTGCGGTTGATCGCGAAGACGGCGATCGACTTGCCGTCCTCGTGCAGCACCGCCGACAGGTCGAGATAGGGCACGTCCTGAGCCACCTCGCAATCGTAGGTGGGGCCGGACTGCGCCACGGTGAGCGCGGTGCCGCGGCCGTATTTCGAGGCATATTGAAGCGGATAGTAGATCGACTGCCGCCAGGCGGGGCCGCCGGCCTTGGTGAGGATCGGCGCTATGACATTGACCAGCTGTGCCATGCAGGCGATCTTGACGCGGTCCGATCTCCGGATGAAGACGTTCAGCAGAGAGCCGACGAAGATCGCATCCTCGAGATTGTAGAGCTCTTCCAGCAGCGGCGGCGCTTCCGGCCAGTCCCAGCTGGCAATCCGCTCGCCGTCCTCCTTGCGGTCGTGATACCAGACGTTCCACTCGTCGAAGCAGATCTTGACGTCGCGCTTCGAACGCTTCTTCGCCTTGATGTAGTCGATCACGCCGCCGATCGTCACTATGTACCGGTCCAGTTCGATCGCCTTGGCATAATAATTGAGGGTGTCCTGCTCCTCGTTGCCGAAATATTTGTGCAGCGAGATGTAGTCGACGCTGTCGTAGCTCGCTTCGAGAACCGTCGCCTCCCATTCCGGGTAGGACTTCATCTTGTCGTTCGAGGAGCCGCAGACGACGGTTTCCAGCGTCTTGTCGAAATATTTGAAGGCCTTGCTCACCTCGTTGGCGAGATGGCCGTATTCGGCCGCACTCTTGTGACCGACCTGCCAAGGTCCGTCCATCTCGTTACCGAGGCACCAGATGCGTACATTGTGCGGCTCCTTGTAGCCATGCTTTGCGCGCAGATCGCTCCAATAGGTGCCGCCGGGATGATTGCAGTATTCGAGGAAGTTGCGTGCGTCGTCGAGGCCGCGTGAACCGAGGTTCATCGCCAGCATCATCTCGGTACCCGCAAGCTTTGCCCAATCGGCGAACTCGTTGACGCCGACCTGGTTGGTTTCGCGCGTGCGCCAGGCGAGATCGAGGCGCACCGGACGCTCCTCGCGCGGCCCGATACCGTCCTCCCAGCGATAGGCGGAAACGAAGTTGCCGCCGGGATAGCGGACGATCGGCATATCGAGATCGCGCACCATATCCAAAACATCGGTTCGAAAGCCGTCCTTATCCGCATTTTCGTGGCCGGGCTCATAGATCCCCGTATAAACGGCACGGCCCATATGCTCCAGGAACGAGCCGTAGACCCGCTTGTCGACGGACGAGATTGTATATTCCCGATTAAGGGTAGCCTTCGCTCGCATGGTGTTTCCTCGTTTATTGAAGTCGATTTTGGACGAAGCTAAATTGTATGATTTTTTATTTCAAGAGTTTTGTTTTATATCAGTATATCCGATACACATGGGAGTAGCTCACTTGATTTTTCGCCCTTGGCCTCGTCTCGCCGCCGCCTGCGGAACGATCCCCCGGCCAACCGATTAGACGGCTAAGGGCACCTGCGATTGTGTGGCGCGGCAGCAACTGTCATGATGGAACGGCGCTTCCTCAGCGGGCCTGAGAACTGGACGGAGCATATCGCTCATGGCTTGGTCCTTCAGTATCGGAACGATTGCCGGCACGGTAATTCGCGTGCACGTGACCTTCGCGCTGCTTCTGATCTGGATATGGCTGATGCACTACCGGATCGGCGGCACACCGGCTGCGATGGAGGGGATTGCTTTCATAGTCGCCGTCTTCGTCTGCGTCGTGCTCCACGAGTTCGGCCACATCGCGGCGGCACGCCGTTTCGGGATCAAGACGCCGGACATAACGCTGCTGCCGATCGGCGGCGTCGCCAGACCCGAGCGCATGCCGGAAGAGCCCGGCCAGGAATTCGTAATCGCCATCGCCGGTCCTCTGGTCAATGTGGCGATTGCCGCGGTGCTCATCGCCATCCTCGGCAGCTCGGCGGGCATGGAGCAGATAGCGGGCGTCGAAGACCCCCAGAGCGGATTTCTGGCAAGGCTTGCCGGCGTCAATGTTTTCCTCGTGCTCTTCAATATGATCCCCGCCTTCCCGATGGACGGCGGCCGCGTATTGCGGGCCGCTCTCGCCTCGCGGCTCAGCTGGTCGCGTGCGACCCAGATCGCCGCAACGATCGGCCAGGGCCTTGCCTTCGTCTTCGGCTTCGTCGGTCTGTTCTACAATCCTCTTCTCATCTTCATCGCCATCTTCGTCTATCTGGCCGCAACGGCGGAAGCCCAGAACGCCCAGATCCGCGAGATCTCCGGCAGCGTGATGATCTCAGACGTGATGATCACCGAATTCGCGACCCTTGACCGGTCGGCGACCATCGACGACGCCATCGACACGCTGCTTGCCACCACGCAGCGCGAATTTCCGGTGGTCGATGCCGCAGGCCACTTCGAGGGATTGCTGACGCGCGACGACATGATCCGCGCTCTGAAGGAGAAAGGCCCATCGACACCGGTGGTCGCCGCGATGCGCTGCAACCTGCCGACGATCCATCATCGCAAACGCCTCGAGGAAAGCCTGCGGCTCATGCAGGAATCCCATTCGCCGGCCCTCGCCGTCCTGGACGGCTCCGACCGCCTCGTCGGGCTGATGACGCACGAAACGATCGGCGAGATGATGATGGTGCGCGCGGCCGCCCCGGGCCGCTTCCGATTCGGCCACCTGCGGCAGACCGGAAGCCGAGGCTGAGCTCGAAGAATGATGGAACCGAATCGGCGCTCCGGGGTTTGGGCCACAACCCTACGGCGCTGCGCGTCCTGGCGAAACACGCAAGGTCGAGGAACCTGCAGGCAAATCGGATCGACTTAATGCTCGTGACGGTAGAAGTTCTCACGATCGTCCTGGTCGCGATAGCAACGGCACTGGCCCTTGCCCATGCACTCGAGTTGCCCGGCAAATTGCGATTGCCTAAGGAACAATATCTGGCGATGCAGGCAATCTACTATCCGGGCTTCACCATCGGGGGCGCAGCAGAGCCGGCGGCCCTGCTTCTTACTGCTGCTCTCCTCTTCCTGATGCCCGGCGGGACGACGGCATTCTGGCTGACGGCCGGGGCATTCGCCGGCTTGCTGGCGATGCACGCGGCCTATTGGATGTTGACGCACCCCGTAAACAACTTCTGGCTCAAGGATACGCAGTTGGGAGGAACGGGGGCGCGCTTTTTCGCTTTCGGCGCCCCGCGCGCTTCGACGGCCGCGGAAAGCACGGACTGGACCGCCCTGCGGGACCGCTGGGAGCGATCCCATGTCGTACGGGCCGTTCTCGGCCTCGCCAGCCTCGTATTGCTCGCAACGGCGATAGCTCTCTGAGGACTGCGCTATGTGCCACTGCCAAGGCGCGGTGCCAGCAGGGCGATAGAAATCGACCCGAAACCGAGGACCTTCAACGCGGCGACGGCCATGTGGCCCGTCTCCCATCTGAGGCGTATCGCTTCGAAGTCCGGCGGGATCGGGCCTGGTTTCCAGGTGGCCAGGATCGCATTTGCCGGAGCGACCAGCGTGAACCACGCCGCCAGCGCTCCAGCAAATAAAACCGCGCCGGCGAGGGCGAACCAGAACGCCGGCCGCTCATTGGCGAGCAGGTAGGAAAGAAAGCACGCCGCCAGTATCGTCGTGACGTCGAGCGGCCCGCCGACCTTTGCAAAAAGCGCGAACTGGCCGTTGAAGACGGTCGCCTCGCGCCACAGTTCCGGCGCCCAGACGAACAGCCGCGGCGGCGCCTCCAATACATGGGCGAAGGAGGGGCCGAGGCTGAGAGCCGCGAGCAGCAGCGATACCAGGCCTGTAAGATAAACGACCATTTCCCCGCCTTTACGTATGTCATCGGCAGCCTGGCCTACAACTTTGGCGATGGGCAAGTGTTCCATGAAAAAGAGAGACTATGCCGCTCTCGCCGACCTCACGGAATGTTGTTGAGAGAGGCCTCACTGCAGTCGCCGATGTGCCGGTATGATCCCCGGAGAACGGAGATCGATCCATGCACGCGAAGATGCCCGGGGGCCTGTTGGCCGGGTTCCTGCTTCTCCTCGTTCCTGCCCAGGGCTTCGGCCTCGACCTGCCGCGCTCGGGTCATCCGATATTCGACCGTGTCGTCACGCTTGTCGTCGACAACTTTCACGATCCCGCAGCGCTCGACGGCTTCGGCGCAGCGGTGCGGCAGGAACTCGACGGCGGCGACCCGCTGAACGCGAAGAGCACGGAGCCCCGGCTCGACGCTGCGGTCGAGAGAGTCCTCGCGAGCCTAGACGCGTCGCATACGGCTCGCTTCACGCGGGATTCGATTGCCTATTACGAGCTCGCCGACATATTCCGTTACGCTATCCGCCACGACATGAAGCGGCTGTTCCCGCCGGATGGCCGGGCCAGCTATGCCGGGGTCGGCATGGTCGCCCGGATGGAAAACGGCCTGCTGTTCGTCAGCGACGTCTATGACGGTTCGCCTGCGGACAAGGCGGGTATCCGGGTGGGCGACGAGGTTCTGTCGGTGGATGGCGCGCCGTATCGCGAAATCGAATCCTTCCGCGACAGGATCGGACAAAAGGTGGAGATCCGCCTGCGCCGTAATCCCGGCGCACAGCCCTTCACGGCCAGTGTCGCGGTCGAACGGCTGCGGCCCTTGCCCACATTCGAAAAGGCGATCGAGAACAGCGTGTCCGTCAACGAGAGCGACGGGCGACGCATCGGTTACCTGCGTCTTTGGACCCTTTCAAGTCCCGACGGTCTCGACATCGCGGCGCGTGAACTGGCGACCGGCCGTCTCAAGGACGCCGATGGAGTCGTCGTCGATCTGCGCGGACGCTGGGGCGGCGGTCCGCCCGACGCGGCGGAGCTCTTCGTCGGCGATACGCCGAACTTCAGGCTGATCTCCCGCAACGGCAAGGATATGCTCGCCAATGTCCGCTGGCGACGCCCGATCGTCGCCATCATAGACGAGGGATCGAGAAGCGGCCTCGAACTCTTCGCCTATGCGTTGAAGACCAACGGAATCCCGCTCGTCGGGACGCGCACGGCGGGGGCGCTTCTCGCCGGCCGCGCCTATATCCTGCCGGACGACAGCATTCTGGAGCTTGCGGTTTCCGACGCGGTGATCGATGACGGTGTGCGTCTGGAGGGGCGCGGCGTCGAGCCGGACGTAACCGTTCCGTTCCCCCTGCCCTATGCCGACGGACGCGACCCCCAGCGCGAAGCCGCCATGGAAGAGATGCGGCGCATCCTCGCCAAGGGCTGAGCCGGCGAACCGGTTCTTGAATTCGGGCCGCGTCGGCCCGCCTTCCCTCGTCTATTCGCTTTGCCGGAAGTTTCGGATCCGGTCGAAAAGCACGGCGAGCACGATGGCGCCGCCGATGAAGGCGCCCTGCCAGAATGCGTTAATCCCGAGCAAGCCGAGGCTGTTGCGGATCACCTCGATCAGCGCAGCTCCGATCAGGGCGCCGGAAGCCGTGCCGGCGCCGCCGGCAAGATTGGCGCCGCCGATGACGGCAGCGGCGATGACCTGAAGCTCCATTCCTGCACCTATATTGGTCGTCACGGCGCCGAGCCAGCCGGTCTGGATGATGCCGGCAATCCCCGCCGCGAGCGCGGAGATCATGTATACGGCAACCTTGATCCTTCTCACCGGAACGCCGGTGAGCGTCGCGGCGTGCTCGTTGCCGCCGATGGCGAAGACGTAGCGGCCGAACTTCGTCCAGCGCAGAACGAAGCCGGTGAGGAGCGCCAGGACGATCATGTAGAGCACCGGATTGGCGATACCGAGGAACCAGGCGCCGCCGCCAAGAGCCAGGAGCGTGTCGTGGTCCGGGCCGAACTCGAATACGACCGTATTGTTGGATGCGACCATCGCCAGGCTTCGCGCGATCGAGAGCATTCCGAGGGTGATCACGAAAGGTGGAAAGCCGAGATAGGCTATCATGACGCCGTTGAATGCGCCCGCGACCAGCGCCGTGCCGATCGAGGCGGCAATACCCACCTCTATGCCGTAGCCGGCATGCATGACCACGGCCAGCACCATGCTGCACAGGCAGAGGACCGACCCCACCGACAGATCGATGCCGCCGGTAATGATGACCAGCGTCATTCCAAGCGCGATGATCGCGACGAAGGTGAAGTTGCGCGTGATGTTGTAGAGGTTTTTGGCCGTTGCGAAGGAGTCGGTGGCAACCGACAGGAAGAGGCAGGCGAGGATGACCGCCACCAGGACCCAGAATGCCTGGCTGGCCAACAGGAACGAGAGCCATCCGCGGTCTCTCTGTCCGACTGCTCGATCGAGCGTAATTGCCATTGTCGACCTTCGCTTTCTTTTCGAATGGTTCACACCTGTTCGATGGCGCCGGTGATCAGTCCCGTCACCTCCTCCGGCGAACTCGCGGCGATCGGCTTGTCGGCGACCTTCCTGCCCCGACGCATAACGATCACCCGGTCGGCGACGGTAAAGACGTCCGGCATACGGTGGCTGATCAGCACGACGGCGATGCCCCGGTCGCGCAACTCGCGGATCAGGTTCAGCACCTCGGCCACCTGGCGCACCGAAATGGCCGCCGTCGGTTCGTCCATGAGCACGATCTTGGCCTCTGAAAGCATCGTCCGCGCGATTGCAACCGCCTGCCGCTGACCGCCCGACATTTGCCTGACCAGGTTGCGCGGCGGCGTCTCCGACTTCAGTTCTTTGAAAATCTCGCCGGCGCGGCGATACATCGCCCTGTAATCGAGTATGCGCAGCGGCCCGATGCCGCGCCTGATCTCCCGCCCGAGAAAGACATTTGCAGCAGCCGTGAGGTTGTCGCAAAGCGCCAGATCCTGATAGACGATCTCGATGCCGTGCTGCCGCGCCTCGACCGGGCGATGCATCACGAGTTCCGCACCGTCGAGCCGGATCGTTCCATGACTCGGCCGGAAGTTGCCGGCCATCATCTTGACCAGAGTCGACTTGCCGGCGCCGTTGTCGCCCATGAGCCCGACCACCTCGCCGCGGTCGAGCGAGAGCGACACGTCGCTGACCGCCTGAATGGCGCCGAAATGCTTGGAAATATTGACGAGTTCGAGAACTGCCACAGCCGTCTAGCCTCCCGAAGCAGCGGGCCGCCTCCTCGGTCGCTTGCCCCGCTCTCGCGCGCTCCCGGCAAGGCGACCGCCTCCATTTACGCAAATGCGCGGGAAAGCGTCAATCAATAGTCCTACAAATCGCTCCGCACATACGCTGAAACGCATATTGTCATACAAATAGTCGTTGACGTGCCGTTCGCGTGGATATTAGCTGGTGCTGGGAGGAGAGCATGCTGATCCTTGTCCCCGGGGCACGGACAGGGTCAGGCGGACCTCATCGCAGCGCTGGTCGACAATCCGCGCGCGACCGGCCGCTCTTCAATGCCTCGATGGATCGACGGCTGCGCGACGCCGCCGCCTACCCGAAACTCTGATATTTCAAGGCGCGGGCACGCGCGTGTCCGCTTGTTTCAAGGGAGGAAGGAATGAGGAAGGCACTATTGCTTGCCGTTGCCGCTCTGGCACTCAGCGCCGGAACGGCCATGGCCCAGAAGAAACAGCTCGTCATCGTGGTGAAGGGGCTGGACAATCCCTTCTTCGAAGCGATCAACCAGGGTTGCCAGAAGTGGAACAAGGAAAATCCGGACTCGGAATACGAGTGCTTCTACACGGGTCCGGCTTCGACCTCGGATGAGGCTGGCGAGGCGCAGATCGTTCAGGACATGCTGGGCAAGGCTGAAACCGCCGCAATCGCCATCTCGCCATCCAATGCGAAGCTCATCGCCCAGACGTTGAAGACTGCCAATCCATCGGTGCCGGTCATGACCGTGGACGCGGATCTCGCCGCCGAAGACTCTGCCCTGCGCAAGACCTATCTCGGGACCGACAACTATCTGATGGGCTACCGCATCGGCGAGTACATCAAGAAGGCCAAGCCCGATGGCGGCAAGATCTGCACCATCGAGGGCAATCCCGGCGCCGACAACATTCTGCGCCGCGCCCAGGGCATGCGGGACGCCCTGACCGGCCAGAAAGGCCTGGCGGAACTCAAGGGCGAAGGCAACTGGACCGAAGTGGCGGGCTGCCCGGTCTTCACCAATGACGACGGCGCCAAGGGCGTGCAGGCGATGACCGACATCCTTGCCGCCAATCCCGACCTCGATGCTTTCGGGATCATGGGCGGGTGGCCGCTGTTCGGCGCGCCACAGCCCTATCGCGATCTGTTCAAGCCGATGGCCGACAAGATCGCCAAGAACGAATTCGTCATCGGCGCTGCCGATACGATCGGCGAGGAGGTCGCCATCGCCAGGGAAGGATTGGTCACCGCTCTCGTCGGGCAGCGGCCATTCGAAATGGGCTACAAGGCCCCGCAGGTCATGCTGGACCTGATCGCCGGCAAACCGGTCGAAGACCCGGTCTTCACCGGCCTCGACGAGTGCACCAAGGAGACCGCGGATACCTGCATCCAGAAATAGCCGGTCGAAGGCCGGCAGCCTGCAGCGCCGCAGGATTGCCGGCCTTTGCACTCCCTGGTTCAGATCTGCCAGTCCGCGTCGAGCGAATAGGCTTTGATGTAGTCGATCTTCATTTCGGACCCGTCTGCGAGACCGTCGCTGGGCGTGCCGGCGATGCCGCCGACCGCCAGGTTGACGAGCATGTACATCGGGTCGTGCATGTCGGAAGGCGTATCGGCGCGCGCGATCGCCGCATCGTCGAAATACCAGACGATCTCTTCTTCCGTCCAAAGCACCCCGTATGTGTGAAAGCCGCTCGCATCTGCGACCTTCACCGCATTCTCGATGCTCGTCCTCGATCCCGTTTCGTTGGAATGCACCGTGGCGATGACGGTATTCGGGTCCTGTCCGCGCATTTCCACGACATCGAGTTCCGGCGGCCAGGAACCGTCGGCGGGCAGCAGCCAGAAGGCCGGCCAGACGCCCTGGTCGTCCGGCATGTCCGCGCGCATTTCGAAATAGCCGTAGGTTTGGGCAAAGGACGAGTAGGTCGTCAGCATTCCGGACGTGTAATCATAGCCGTTGATCTCGGCCTGGATCGCCTCCGACGCCGGCGCGGCCGTGATCGTCAGCACGCCGTTGTTGACGGAGAAGGGGTTGACGGAAGCGGTCGGCTCATAGCTCGGATTGATGTACCATTGCTGCTCGCCATTACTGGAAAGCGTCGCTCCCTTTTCCGGCGCCCACCAGAATTTGGTGTCCCAGACCCCGCTTGTACCGTTTCGAAGCTGAAGCGTATTGAACTCGTCCGAGAAAGTCTGAGACAGGACGGAGCGGTCGAGGCTTAGCCTGAACTGGTGCGCCTGCAATTCGTCGGCGGTGGTGTTCGCGAATACCAGGCTCTCGCCATCGGCGAGATGGAGCCGGAGATCCGCGCCCTCCTGAGCCACATTGGACAGAATCTGCTCGAACGACGTGAAGCCGTAGCCGTCGAGGCGTACGATGTCGTCATAGTTGAAATCGGTGATCAGGTCGCTTCCGTTGCCTCGCGCAAACACGAAGGTGTCGGCACCGCCCGCGCCGATCAGGACATCGTTGCCGCCGCGCCCGTCGATCGTCTGCGTTCCCGACGCGCCCTTTATGATGTTGTCCGTATCGTTGCCGAATGCGAAACGACCGCTTCCGGTAACCGTGAGGTTCTCGAAGTTCGCCGGAAGGGTGTAGCTCATCCACGTGCTTATCGTGTCGACGCCCTCGCCGGCCGCTTCCGATGCCCGGTTGATCGACGAATACAGGTAGTAAATGTCGTCGCCTCTGCCGCCGATCATGGTGACGTTCACGGAGCTGTCGCCCCACATGGAATCGTTGCCGGCAGTGCCATGGAGCGTGGGGCCAGAGCCGGTGGCGGAGAACCAAGCAGTCGAACTGCCGCTGTAGTAAAGCGGCGTTCCCACGGCGTTCAATACGGTTTTGCTCATCGAAATGTCTCCGGTTTGATGTTCGGTTTCCTCCGCTCACCCCGGCGCTGATCGCGTCCTCAGGCCTAATCTAGACGGGGCTGCCGTTTTAATAACCCCCAAGAGTTTGGGGGACGGGCGCGGAACAAAGCAGCGATGGCTGCGTTCTTTGAAGTTGGCGGCGGCTGCGGAGGGAACATGCACGGCGCAGAAATTCTACCCAAAACGACGATCGACGATGTCACGACTTCAGAGGCGACCGATTATCGGGCCGTGCTCGACGCACTCGCGGTGCCGGTATACACGACCGACGCTGAAGGTATCGTCACTTACTGCAACGCCGCGGCGGTGGCCGTTGCGGGGCGCGAGCCGGAGCTCGGCAAGGATCGCTGGTGCGTCAGTTGGCAACTGAGGCGGCCGGACGGCTCGCCTCTTGCGCACGACCAGTGCCCGATGGCGCGCGCATTGAAAGAAGGGCGGCCGATAAGGGGCGAAGAACTTATCGCGGTCCGTCCGGACGGCACCTCGGTCCCGCTTCTCCCGCATCCGACGCCGATCTTCGACGACACGGGCGCATTGACAGGAGCCGTCAATCTTCTCGTGGACCTCAGCGGCGCGAAGGATATGGAGCGCAGTTCCCGCTATCTCGCCGCGATCGTCGAATCTTCCGACGATGCGATCGTCGCGAAGAACCTGGACGGGATCATCACCAGCTGGAACCGCGGCGCGCAGCGGCTTTTTGGCTATACGGCGGAAGAAGTTATCGGCAAGTCGATCACCCTCCTCATACCACCGGAACGTCTGAGCGAGGAGCCCGGCATTCTCGAACGCATTCGTAGAGGCGAACTGGTCGACCATTTCGAGACCAAGCGCCGGCGCAAGGACGGGACTCTCGTCGATATTTCGCTCACCGTTTCGCCGGTCAGGGATGCAACCGGCCGCATCATCGGCGCCTCCAAGATCGCCCGCGACATCACCGAGACGAAAAGCGCGGCAGAGGCATTGGCTGCGCGCTTTCGTGAGCAGGCCGCGCTGTATCGTCTGACTGAAAGGGTTCAGCGTACCAAACGGATAGAAGAAGGCTACGAGGCGACACTGGACGCCATCCAGGGCGCGTTGAATTGCGACCGTGCGTCGATTCTGCTTTTCGACGATTCCGGGACCATGCGGTTCGTCGCCGCCCGGGGCCTTTCAGAGCATTACCAGCGCGCTGTCGACGGACACTCCCCTTGGCATACGGGAGCGAACGAACCCGAGCCGATCTTCGTCGAGAATATCGACGAGACGGAAATCTCGCGGGAGCTGAAGGAGAGCATAGTCGGCGAAGGTATTGGCGCGCTCGGCTTCTTCCCGATCGTCACGGAAGGCAGGCTGATAGGCAAATTCATGACCTATTACGACCGGCCACATCAGTTTGCGGAAACCGAAATCGGCATGGCGCTTACCATCGCGCGGCAACTCGGATTCAGCATTCAGCGCATGAGAGCCGAATATGCGCGGCGCCAGGCGGAAGAGCAGTTGCGCCGCAACGAGGCGAACGAAAGGGCGCGCGCGGCCGAGTTGGCGGCGATCATGGAGGCCGTCCCGGCTTTGATCTGGATGGCGCGCACGCCGGATTGCCGCGTCATCAGCGGCAATAACAGCTCCTACGAGATTTTGCGGCTACCGCACGACAGCAACCTTTCGATGTCGGCGCCTCCCGGCGAACACCCCACCAACTTCCGCGTTTTCTCGGAAGGGCGGGCATTGTCGCCGGAGGAGATGCCCGTACAAAGGGCGGCGCGGGGCGAAGAGGTGCAGAACTTCGAGGAGGAAATACGCTTCGACGACGGAAGCTCCCGTCATATCTTCGGCAACGCGACTCCGCTGCGCGACGTCACAGGCGAAGTGGTCGGAGCTGTCGCTGCCGCTGTCGACATCACCGGACGCAAGCAGGCCGAGGAGGCGCTCCAGGAAAGCGAACGGCGCCTGCAGCTCGCACTGGATGCAGGACATATGGGCGCCTGGGAGTGGAACCTCGAAACGGGTGAGGTGATCTGGTCGCCGGGGCTGGAGGCGCTTCACCGTATCGAGCCCGGATCGTTCGGTGGAACGCTGGCCGACTTCAAGCGCGACGTACACCCGGACGATCTTCCCTTGATCGAGCGCGAGATGGCCAGGGCGATCGAGGAAGAGGGAGACTACCACGTCGTCTACCGTGCTCAGCTCCCCGACGGGACTACCCGGTGGATCGAGGCTTTCGGACAGCTTTCGCCGCGCAACGGCCCCAAAAGGCGTTTGATCGGCGTCTGCATGGACATCACGGAGCGCAGAGAGGCCGAAGCGCAGCGCAATCTCCTCGTCGCCGAGCTCAGCCACCGCGTGAAGAACACGCTGGCGATCGTCGGCTCGATCGCACGACAGACCTTCTCGACCAATCCGGACGCCACCGCGGCGCACCGTTCCTTCGATGCGCGCATAAGGGCGCTCGCGCAGACGCATACGCGCCTGGCGGAGGCGAGCTGGTCTGGAGTTTCCCTGAAAACCGTGCTGTTCGACGAACTGGCACCCTATCAGGACGACGGCAGGACCAACGTGACCCTTGCGGGGCCGCCGGCGATGTTGCCGCCCAAGCATGCGCTCACCCTCGGCATGGCGGCGCACGAGCTTGCAACCAATGCCGCGAAACACGGGGCACTCTCCGTCAAGAGCGGAAAAGTCGATATCGAATGGATGATCGACGTGGCAAGTGAGCGGCTGCGGATATGCTGGCGCGAGACGGGCGGACCGGCGGTTGTTGCGCCCAAGCACAACGGTTTCGGGCGTCTGTTGCTCGAGCGGGTCCTCGCCTCGGATCTTGGCGGTGAAGTGCATCTCGAGTTTGCGCCGCAAGGCCTGGTTTGTACGATCGACGTTCCTTATCCGCGCGGAGCTCCGGGATGAACCCCGGCGACCGATGCCGTGTGCTCGTCGTCGAGGACGAGTTTCTTGTCGCGCTTCAGATTGAAGACGATCTCGTCGCGGCGGGCTATTCGGTGATCGGCCCATTCACGAGCCTCGCACAGTCGTTTTCCGCAGTCCGCGCACACCCGTTCGATATCGCGACCCTTGACCTGAACCTACGAGGCGAGTTCGCCTATCCACTTGTCGATGAACTCATGGAGCGCGAGGTGCCGGTGCTTCTGTTGACCGGTTACACCGTGTTTGACTTGCCTGAACGATTTCGTGCCCTGCCTCGCCTGGCAAAACCCTTCAACGGCACGCAGCTCATCCAGAAGATAAAAGGCCTTCACCCGTTTCATGGCAGCCCGGCCGGCGTATGAGCCGGCCGGGCCAGATTACAACGGGTCACGGTGCTGAGCGCTTCCGGCAGAGGATGGCGGAACCGCGCACCTCGTTCTGCCGATCTCACATTTCCGTGGGCAGGAAATGGGAAAGCGGCACCTGCAGTGCACCGGCGACGCGCTTGAGCTTCGCCGGGCTGAACTCCGTGCCGTTCTCGATATCGTTGATTTCGACGACGGCGAGGCCGCAGGTGACCGCGAGATCCTCGATGCTGTAGCCGACCGCTTCACGCGCGGCCTTGACGCGAGCGGCGATGTCGCCGTTGGGCATCGGAGCGGCTTCCTTGTCGCCAATGTTGGAGGGTGAAATAGACATAAATGTCTCCTTCTCTTGGCATGAAAATTCTTACGAATTTTGCTGTTGAGTACGGGTCGACACGCGTCACTGCATGCCCCCTGAACCGCAATTCAAGGGAAAAGACATGCAACAGATAAAAGTGCTGCAGCAACCTTTGTGCGCGTGAGACGCGCGGCGCTGCAGGACGGCGGTAACGTTTTATGTCATCGCTGTAACATGGACAAGCCGAAATCGCTCTTGTGCACCGGAAGCGCCAGTCGAGCACCGGAATGTGGATTTCGGCATCGTGGGGTTGCGATGTCCCGATTCGGCCACCGGCCCGAGAACCGTGCTCAAATATTGCTGACGACGGGCAAATGTCCGGCGGCGATAACGGTCAGGCCTCGTAGATCACAAAAGTTTACTGTATAGCCGGTGGGACCTGTCAGGTACTTCCCATGCGACAGTTGCAGAAGAAAATCTCGAATACATTCAAAGGGTCGCACGTCGTGGCTGCATGCTCAGCGATGCCGTTCCGGAAACGGGTGGGGTCCGACTGTCTAGGAACGGATCAAAATCCGGTTTTCAGTCGGCGCCGTTGTCCATACATTGAGCAGTATGGGGATTTCTAATTTAGCTCTATTACAGATTTTTAACGGCCTATTTGCTTCGTACCGACTGTTGCTCGGCACTGAATCTCCACTTGTCGGACCGCCGCCGCCGAGCATGAAACCGGGCGCTGCCATACGGCACTTGCCCCGGCCGGCAGATTGTTCAAGCCACAGAGGCGACCGTAAACACAACGTCCCGGATCTTTTCCGTTCGCGCTTTTCGCGGATTAGACTGGGATGCCGTGTGCGCCGAGGAGAAATTGGAGATGAAGAACCAAACCGGCAATGAGGCTCAGGCCCGAACGCCCACCGCCCCACCGGAAGGCAGCAGTATCTGGCAGCAGTTCGAGATGATGCGGCACGCATTCGTCGACTCGCCGGTTTTGAAGCCTATCCTGTGGCTCGCGGCCGGCAGCTTCACCATAATCATCGTCACCGCCATCGGGCAGATCGTTCTCAATCGCTGGTACCGGCCCTTCTTCGACGCGATCGAGCGGCGTGATCTCAACAGCTTCTTCTATCAGCTCATGCTGTTCGTCCTGCTCGCCGGCGTCCTGCTGGTGTTCAACGTCGCCCAGCAATGGCTCAATCAGATGGTGCGCTTGAAGCTGCGCGAAGGGTTGACGTTGGACTTGATCGGCGAATGGATGCGGCCGCGACGTGCCTTCCGACTGGCCAATGCCGGCACGATCGGCGTGAACCCGGATCAGCGCATGCAGGAGGATGCCGGACACCTTGCCGATCTCACGACCAGCCTCGGATTCGGGCTTTTGCAATCGTCGATCTTGCTCATTTCGTTCGTCGGCGTCCTCTGGTCCCTTTCAGCGGGCTTTGCCTTCCAGATCGGCGAACGGTCGCTGGAAATTCCGGGCTACATGGTGTGGGCTGCAATCCTCTACGCCGGCTCCGCATCGTGGCTGAGCTGGCTCGTCGGCCGCCGGCTGATCGTTCTGAACGGCGAGCGCTACGCCCGCGAGGCCGATCTTCGCTTCTCGATGATGCACGCCAACGAGCATATCGACGGTATCTCGCTTGCGGGCGGCGAGGCTGGAGAGCGACGGCGTCTGCAACTCGACCTCTCCTCCGTGCTCGACGCCACGCGCAACATATTCCGAGCCGAAATCAATCTTGCCTGGGTTCAGGACGGCTATGGCTGGGTCACGGTCGTCGCGCCCATTCTGGTTGCGGCGCCCGTCTATTTCGCGGGAAACATCAGCTTCGGCGGCCTGATGATGGCGGTGGGGGCGTTCAATCAGGTGCATTCGTCGCTGAAATGGTTCGTCGCCAATGTGAGCGCGATAACGGACTGGCGCGCAACGCTGCTGCGCGTTGCCGCCTTCCGCCGCGCGCTGATCACCGCAGACACGCTGCATGGCGACGAAAAGCGTATCGACTTCGTCGAGAACGACACTGCCACCATGACGTTCGAGAACCTCGAGGTGGTCTCCCGCTCGGGGCGAACCAGGCTGGCAGAGTCTCGTATCGAGATCGCCCCCGGTCAACGGGTCAACATCATCGGCGATCCGCGTGCCGGGAAGACGCTGGTCTTCCGCGCGCTCGCCGGGCTATGGCCCTGGGGAAGCGGTCGCGTGGGAATGCCTGCCGGCGAAACCGTGGCCTTCATTCCTCGCGCGCCTTATTTCCCCCGCGGCCGGCTGCGCGACGCCCTTGCCTATCCGCACGCCGACAGTTTTCCCGACAAAGTGCTCGTGACTGCGCTTTCGAAGGTCGGGCTCGACCACCTTGCGACTTCGCTCGATCGCGAGGCCCGTTGGGAACGCGAACTCGGCGACGACGAGCAGCGCCTCCTGGCCTTCGCCCGGCTCCTCGTGCAGAAACCCCGTTGGGTCGTCATCGACGAAGCGCTGGAGACCATGGACGCCGATGCCCTGAAACGGGCACTTTCGATCTTCGAGGCCGACCTGCGGGAGACCGCGGTAATCAAGATCGGCCGAACGCCGCGGAACGGAGTGCAGTTCTCTCGCGTGATCCATCTCGTCAAGGACGCCGAAGGCCCGGCCCTGAAGCCGGTTCGCCTCGGCGGAGGCGTTTCGGGCCTGGAGGTGGCCGCACGCGGTGCGCCTTGAAGTCGGATCAGCCGTGCTGCGGCCTGAGGAGACGCGCGACTGCTGCTTCAAACACCCCGCCTGTTGCCCCAGATGAGGACATGCAGTTGCGGCAGGACCCGCGCCCCGAACCACCGGTCTGCAACGACCCTGTCGACCAACCAGCGCATCCGCTCCATCACGCCGTCGATATCGATCGGCGCGTCCGCCTGGTCCGCGGGCGGCGGCGTATGATTGCCGGGCTGCAGATAGACGGGCAGATCCGGCTGGCGCGCGGCGGCGGCCCGCGCATAGGCATAATCCGTCTCGTCGAAGACCACGAACTTCAACACCGTCTGCGGCTTGCTCCCAGCACTGCGGCGACAGTCGTCCAAGGCTTCCCAGTCGGTCTCCATCCCGCTCGAGGGCGGCTTGGGACTGAGCACCAGAACGTCGAGAGCGGCGAACCAGTCGCGGGCAAGCGAACCTTGCGTTTCCAGGGCAAATCGATAGCCCTTTTCGAGCCCGCGGGCGATCAGATCGCCGAACGGCTGTATTGCCGGGTTGCCGCCCGATAGCGACACCATCACAGCTTCTCCGCCCGAAAGCCGAACGATTTCCTGCCAGACCTCCTCGGTCGACATCTTTTGCCATTCATGCCGGTAGCTGCTGTCGACGGCATGGAGGCTGTCGCACCAGGAACAACGGAAATCGCAGCCGCCGCTCCTGACGAATACCGTCGGCAGGCCGATCAGCACCCCCTCCCCCTGGATCGTCGGTCCGAAGATCTCGCTAACGCGGATTTCGTCGGATCGGGTGTGGATCATGGGCGATACTCCGCCCAGGTCTTTGCCGTCTCGCTGACGCGAACGGCCGTCGTCTCGGGTAGCCGGGCTCTGCACCATTCGTAGAAATGCTGCGCCAAGCATTCCGCCGTCACCCGATCGTGCCCGAGCACGTCGTTCAGATGGCGGTGGTCGAAGCACTCGTCGATATATTGCTTCAGAGGTGCGAGCTCGTGATAGTCGCGCACGAATCCGTGCTCGTTCAGCCTTTCGCCGGAAAGCTCGACCTCGACGATGTAGTTGTGCCCATGCAGTCGGGCGCATTGATGCTCGGCCGGAAGGCTCTTCAGCTGGTGCGAGGCGGAGAAATGGAATTCCTTGGTGATGCGGAACATCATTTCACCTCTTCGGCAACGAAGGAGCCGGTCGCCGCCACCCAGAAAACCGGATCGTCGTACTCCGTCGGATCAGGGACACCCGCGAGGTGAAAGGCTTCGCGCCGTTCGACACAGGTGCCGCAGCGCCCGCAATGGTGGGTACCGCCCTTGTAGCAGGACCATGTCTCGGCAAAGGGCGTGCCGTGCCTGGCTCCGTCCGCGACGATGTCGGCCTTGGCGACGTTCACATAGGGCGCATAGAGCGCAACATCCGCATATCCGTCGAGCGCGCGGTTCTGCATCGCCTGGAAAGCGTCGATGAAACCCGGCCGGCAATCGGGATAGATGAAGTGGTCGCCGCCATGCACGGCGGTCGCGACTGCATCCGCCTTGCGGGCTGCAGCGACGCCGAAGGCGATGGCAAGCATGATGGCGTTGCGGTTCGGCACCACCGTCGCCTTCATCGTCTCTTCGGCGTAGTGCCCGTCCGGCACGTCCAAATCGTCGGTCAGCGCCGATCCGGTGAGATGGCGGCCGATCTCGCGGATGTCGATGATCTGGTGCGGGACGCCGAGGCGCATGGCGCAGGCGGCGGCGAAATCCAGTTCCTTGCGGTGCCGTTGGCCGTAATCGAACGACAGGAGGCCGGAAAGCTCCTGTTCAGCCGCGACCTTGTGCGCAAGCGAAACGGAATCCAATCCGCCGGAGCAGATTACAATTGTCTTCATGACAGGTGTCCTTGTTTTGACCGGGTAGGCTGCGACCGGAGTTCTACTGCGCGCCTTCTAGGCCATAGAGGACCGTTTGTGAATGGCCGACCGGTATGGAAGAAACGGATTGTCCAACGGCCAAAAATCAAAAACTGAGCCACAGGGCCCCCCCCGGGAGCAAGCACTGTCAGTTTGTTGAAAAGGGTTGCCCGAAAACCAAGGGCACAAAACGAACCGCATGCCAGCCCGGTTCCATTCGCAAGCGCCGCTCGGACCTATGCACGCGCCGAACCGACAAAGGTCCGATCGTCTTCCAGACTATGTGCCGGCATCCCTTCGGTCCGAAGTCCCAGCCCGGAACACGTTACGCGGGTTTGGGTTGGTAGGCAGGTTGCAGCCTCAAGGACATCAACGTAAGGAAAGGAACTCCAATGCGGTATTTCATCAGGACGGCCCTCGCGGCGGGCCTTCTCGCGGGCACCACCCTCGGCGCGTTCGCGCAATCGAGTACAACGATCGGCACCGGCGGCACCAGCGCCGGCGGCGGGACCTCGAGCAGCACCGTCGGAACGGGCGGAAGTTCGGCTGGTGGCGGTTGCGATCCGAACACCAGCGATTGCCAGTCCGGCTCTGCATCGACACTGGGAACGGGCGGATCTTCGGCCGGCGGCGGTACGTCAAGCAGCTCGGTCGGGACGGGCGGATCGGCCGCCGGCTCGGGTAGCGCCGGCTCCGCTTCGACCCTTGGCACCGGCGGCTCGTCCGCGGGCGGCGGAAGCTCCAGCAGCTCCGTTGGAACCGGTGGTTCAGCCGCTGGATCGGGTGGCGGAACATCGGATGAGACCACCGGCAGTGTCCAGGGCGATGAAAACAGCGCCCGCGACGCCGCTCAGGATGATGAGAGCAACAAGAATTGTCCTCCTGGCCTCGCCAAGCAGGACGCCTCAAAGGGCAACAAACCGTCCTGCTGACGTCAACTCGGCTGGCTTCGGAGCGCCCTCCGAAGCCAGCGTTCTTCAAAAAAGGAGGAGCTCCGATGACCTCCAGTTCATTTTTAATCCCGGCTGTCACGGCACTGTTCGCGGCTGCTATGGTCGCCCCGGACCATGCCGCGGCGAAAGAGATCAAACTCGACGACGGTTCGACAT
Source organism: Sinorhizobium sp. (assembly GCF_059070375.1). Taxonomy (NCBI): domain Bacteria; kingdom Pseudomonadati; phylum Pseudomonadota; class Alphaproteobacteria; order Hyphomicrobiales; family Rhizobiaceae; genus Sinorhizobium; species Sinorhizobium sp. The sequence continues at coordinate 474,787 of NZ_JCACWC010000002.1, read as the reverse complement.
GCATGGTCATCGAACATGAACAGTCGGAAGGGGGCAGCGTTTCGTCGTCGGTCACAGCCGGTTCTGGCAGCGTATCCTCGTCCACGACGGTTGGCGGCGGCACAGCAGCGAGCGGTGGGTCTGCCAGCAGCAGTTCCGCATCCTCGGCGACGAGCGGATCCTCCGGCGGAGAGAGCTTTGCGACCGCGAGCGTGACCCGCCCCGATGGCACCACCATTACGCGCCGGTCGGATGGAACCTGCGCAATCATCCAGCCGAAAAAATGAAAGGAGCTGTGATGCTTCGAAGAACGATACTCGCAATTTCCGTCGTGATGTCGGCATCGGCTGCCTTCGTACCAGCGCACGCTCAGGACTGCGATGTGGCCGGAACTGTCGGATCTGGCGGAAGTGCCGCGGCCGGCGGCACCTCAGCCAGCACGTCGGGAACGGCCGGCACATGCAGAACCGATGACGGAACGACATCGTCGATCGGCGTCGGCGGAAGCGCAGCAACCTCGCAAGGAAAGGCAAAGAGCCAGACGAAGGTAAACGAGAATCCCTCCCAGCTGCAGGGACAGTCCAAGGCTCAGGCCATGGACAAAGGAACGTTCAGCAAGTCACAGACCAAGACCAAGGTTACGGACGACGGACTGCAGAGCCGGACGAAGACCATGTCCCATGTTCCGGGCGAGAAGCCGACCAAGAGCACGACGAATACGTTGATTCCGTTGCCGCAAGAGTGACTGCGGCATTGGGACCTCAGGCAGGCCCAAGACCTTGTAACTCGTTGAAAATTGGCGCGGCCCTGCCCGCCGAGCCGTGCGCCTGTCTACACGACCGGTCGATCGCCGCATCTTTGCTCGCAGCGGTCGACCGGCCGTTTGCCCGGGCTTGTGGCCTCATCCCTCGCTGAGAATGAGCCCCTTCGTCAGCTCCAGTGCCTGTCTTTCGAAGAGACTGCGATAGATGCCGCCCTTGACGCGGATGAGCGCCCCGTGATCGCCTTCTTCCGCAATGCGGCCCCGATCGAAGACCAGCAGCCGGTCCAGCGCACGCACCGTGGAAAGCCGGTGTGCGACCACGAGCGTGGTGCGCCCCGTCATCAGTCGCTCCATGGCCTGCTGGATCAGCACCTCGGACTCCGAATCGAGGCTCGACGTCGCCTCGTCCAGGATGAGGATGGGTGCATCCGCCAGAAAGGCGCGGGCAATAGCGACCCGCTGGCGCTCGCCGCCAGAGAGCTTCACGCCACGTTCGCCGACCAGCGTCCCATAGCCCTTGGGCAAGGCGGCGATGAAGTCATGCGCGCTGGCAAGCCTTGCCGCCTCCTCGATGTCGCGCTGCGTCGCTCCCGGCCGTGCATAGGCGATATTCTCGGCAAGCGAGCGGTGAAACAGGATCGGCTCCTGCTGCACGATGGCGATCTGCTGGCGCAGAGACGCCTGGGTGAAGTCGGCGATATTCTGCCCGTCGATGCGGATCTCGCCGGCATTCAAGTCATGGAGACGCTGGATCAGCTTGATGAACGTCGTCTTGCCGGAACCGGAATGCCCGACGAGACCGACACGCTCGCCGGCCGCGATATTGACCGAGAATCCCTCGTAAAGGGGTGCGCGGTGGGCCCCGTAGTGAAAAGTCACATCGCGGAACTCGATCTCGCCCTCGGTGATGCGGATGGGCTTTGCGCCCGGCCGGTCCTCGACGCCGAGCGGCTGGCCGTGAATGGCGACGAGCTCCTCCATGTCGTTGATCGACCGCTGCAAGTTGCGGATATGCATCCCCACCTCCCGCAGATAACCCTGCAGGATGAAGAACGAGGTGAGCACGAACGTTATGTCGCCTGCGGTCGCCTGCCCTCTCGCCCACAGCAGGAGAGCAAAGCCGATCACGGCCGCGCGCAGGACGAGAAGCATTGCGCCCTGCGCCGTACCGTTGAGCGTGCCGCGCGACCAGGTACGGCGCGTCCGGTTCTCCCATTTGCGGAGAACCTTGGCGAGACGTGCGTCCTCTCGCCCTTCCGCACCGAAGGCCTTTACGACGGTATTGCAACTGACCGCATCGGCGAGCGCCCCGCCAAGCCGTGTGTCCCAGCTGTTGGCAAGGCTCGCCATCGGCGCCACATAGCCGAGTGACAGGGAAACGGTAACGGCGATGAAGGCGATCGAGCCGAGACCGATGATCACCCCCATCATCGGCCAGTACCAGGCCATCAGCGCCGTGGACCCGACCAGCATGACGATAGAAGGGAAAAGCGCGACGAGAAGCGTATCGTTCAAGAGATCGAGCGCCCACATGCCGCGCGTGACCTTGCGGACCGTGGAACCGGCGAAGCTGTTGGCATGCCAGTCACTGGAGAACCGCTGGATGTGATGAAAGGCGGCCGCGGCGATATCCGACATCATCTTCAGCGTGAGGCTGACGATACCCATGAAGGTCACATGCCTGAGGATGATGGCACCGAACGACAGCGCCATCAACATCATGAAGGCCGCCATCGCCGCGTTCCAGGCAACCTCGTCGCTCGCCGCACCTGAAATCACCGCGTCGACCAGCCGGCCGGAGTAGAGCGGCGTAAGCACATCGGCGAGCGTCGAAAGCAGTACGGTTGACAGTAGAGCCGCGAGCCGCACCGGCTGCTTCTTCCAATGGGCCCAGGAGAATCGAAAAACGCTACGGAAGGCGCGGTTGCGCGCCGTGAAACGAGTAAATGCCATAGGTGTTGCCCGGTGACGAGCGCACCGGCCTCAATATTTCGAAAGCGTGAAAATGCCGTTGGGGAAAGGGTCAGAACGGCATCAGCGGATCGCCGGCTTCTAAGAAGAAGCGGTGGGGCGATGACAATTCCTGCCTGCTGCGAAGAAGCGCGAACGCTTGCGTCAGAAGGTCAGGATCGTGGATCCGCCCCGTAGGGAGAAGAAAATGCCTGCATCGTAACCTCCCTAATCTGATTGCCGGAGGACCGCTTATAGTTGAGGACGCGGCGCGCGCCAAGCGCCAATATTGTATTTTCCTGCAAGCAGAGCCGGCGTGCTGCAAGTTTGCAACAGTTTGCCGGATCACGCCGCGACATGCGGCCATAGCCTGCGGCATCCGGGATCGAACGTCGGTTCAGTCTGGGGTCCCCGCCGCGAAGCTGTTGAAAATGCCGCGATTTTGCAGAACTTTCATAATGTGTTGGAAATTTCGCCGCTATTCATTGCAAAGCCTGCCCTGTCGAATTTCAGAAATCATCCTCAGAGGTTGCCCGTGCAGAACAACAACATTCTCGTGGTCGGCGGCGCCGGCTATATCGGCTCGCATACCTGCCTTCAGCTTGCGGCAAAGGGTTACCAACCCGTCGTTTACGACAACCTCTCCAACGGCCACGAGGAATTCGTCAAATGGGGCGTCCTCGAAAAGGGCGACATCCGTGACCGGCAGCGTCTTGAAGAGGTTCTTGCCCGGCACAAGCCGCGGGCGATCCTGCATTTCGCGGCGATGATCGAGGTAGGCGAGTCGGTCAAGGACCCGGCCGCCTTCTATGACAACAATGTCATCGGCACGCTGACCCTTTTGTCTGCGGCGCTTGCCGCGGGCATCGATGCCTTCGTCTTCTCATCGACGTGCGCGACCTACGGACTACCCGACAGCGTACCGATGGACGAGAGCCATAAGCAGGCGCCGATCAATCCCTATGGTCGCACCAAGTGGATCTGCGAGCAGGCGCTGAAGGACTACGGTCTCTACAAGGGCCTTCGCTCGGTCATCCTGCGCTATTTCAATGCCGCGGGTGCAGACTTCGAGGGCCGCATCGGCGAATGGCACGAGCCTGAGACCCATGCGATCCCGCTCGCCATCGATGCGGCACTTGGGCGGCGCGAAGGCTTCAAGGTCTTCGGCACCGACTACGAGACGCGCGACGGAACGTGCGTCCGCGATTATATCCACGTCCTCGATCTGGCGGATGCCCATGTGCGGGCGGTCGACTATCTCCTGGAGGGTGGCGAGAGCGTCGCACTCAATCTCGGGACCGGCACCGGTACCACGGTGAAGGAGCTGCTGGACGCCATCGAAAAAGTGGCCAAGCGACCGTTCAACATCGGCTACGCCGAACGCCGGGAAGGCGACTCGACCACGCTTGTCGCCAACAATGACAAGGCGCGTCAGGTTCTCGGCTGGGAGCCGCAATACGATCTCGCGGCGATCACCGAATCGGCCTGGAACTGGCACTCGCGCAGAAATCAGGGCGGCTGATCTTCCCGACCAGCGACCGTGGCTGCCGGAAATGACGGGGCAGCCCGGTCTTCCAGGTAAGCCGTTCGGGCTTTTCCTGGAGCTTTTCTATTCGGCCGCTCGGCGTGCCGGGCCCGGCGTGACACGCCGGGCCCGGCCGCGCCGCAGCAACGGGCGTTCGAGCATCATATAGGCAGCGATCCCTATGAGCGTTCCCGAAAGAACCCCCGCGAACATCGTCACGGGTGCGCCGAGACCGATCGCAAGGCCTGCCTTGGCCACGACAGAAATCGCAAATGTGTGCCAGAGATAGATCGAATAGGAGGCGTCTCCTAGAAGCCCCGGCAGCGGCAGCGCCCGCACGCAGCCGTTCACCTCGAGCGAAAGCACCCCGGTGACGAGCAGAACCGCCAGCGGCCCGGTCGTCAGTTCGTCGAATGGCAGGCCGAGCACACCGATGAGAGCGAAGCCGCCGAGCGAGCAGGCGAGCAGGGCAGATCCAACGGCGAGCGGCGGTACCCTGCCCTTCAGCCAGAACTCCCCGATGATCATGCCGGCGACGAATTCCAGAATGACCGGTCGCGTATAGGTCAGCATCACCGGATCGTCGAAGGCGACCACGCGGCCCACGATCACCAAGGCAAGGAACAGCCCTGTGACGACGGGCAGCCGCCAGTTGCGCGGCATGAACAGCGAGCCGGCGAAGACGGCGTAGAAGAGCATCTCGAAATTGAGCGTCCAGCCCTGCACCAGCACAGGCCAAATCTCTCCACTGCTCGGCGAGCGCGCGGGCACGAAGAACAGCGACGCCAGAACATGTTCCAGTGTCAGCACCAGATTGGGGAACAGACCCGCCAGTGCCCCGGCGACCATCACGGCGGTCGCGAGCCAATAGACCGGCACGATGCGGCGGCAGCGATCGGCGATGAATTCTACGGGGGTCACGGATCGGCGGTCGCTGATGACCCACATGATGAAGCCGCTGATGACGAAGAAAACATCGACGCCGGCGGCTCCGATCGTGAAATGATAGCCTGTCTTTTCCGCAGCATGGAAGAGCACGACGGCGATTGCCGCAGCCGCGCGAAGATATTGAATGCCGTAGATCGTCTTCAATGGCCGTCTCCCGGCCGCGGCATCATCGGGCCGAAAGACCGCCCGTAGGGCGCCGGATGGAATCCTGCCGGCCAGAGCAGGGTCGCTGCCTGCCGGCGACGCGGTATCGTCAGTTTCCCCGCCGTGAAGTACAAAAGGAAGGATCCGACGTGGTAGGGAGTGAGTATATCGATTTCGACGAAGGCACGAACGAAGAGCAGCGCGCCGACACCGAAGAGCACCATCGCCTCCGGATCTCGATCCTCCGCGAGCAGGCGCTTCAACTGGCCGACGAGCGCTATGACCAGCACCATGGTAAGCAGGATCAGGCCGACCAGGCCCGTCTCCACGACCGCTTCGATAAAGGTGTTGTGGAAATGGAACCCGGCGCGCGAACCGATATAGAACTCCTCCCATAGCCGCTCGGCCTCGGAGAAGCCCTGCACCCAATAGGCCTGGTAGCCGACGCCGAAGAGCGGCGACGCCTTCGCCGCCTCGATGCCCTGCTGCCAAAGATAGGTGCGCCCGGTGAGCGTCGAATCTTTGCCGAAGGCGCCGAGGATCAGATCGACGCCGCCGGCATAGATCATCGCGACGGCGGCAACGCCGCCGAATACCGACGCGGCAATGAAGAGGAGCTTCCTGCTCGCGGGACGCAAGGCCGTGATCGCCCGCATCCCGAGGCAAAGACCGATGACGGCCGCGGTCGTCAACACGGAGGTCGCCGATTGCGACGTCAGCAGGCAATAGGCTGCAAGCAATCCGGCAACCCCTGCCGCGCCCATCCACAGGCCCTTTTCCCCGAGCACAAAGACGGCCGCGAAGGCGAAATAGATGCCGAGCGAGGCGTAGAAGCCCAACTGGTTCTTCGACGCGAATGCGCCAACGAAGCTGTAGGTGCCGTCCAGCGGATCGTAATGATAGGTACCGAAGAGCAGCGAATAGAGGAGCACGATTGCGGCGCCCGCAATCATGCCGCGCGTCAGCGTGCGGGTGTCGATCGTGCGCATCGCGATGAGCGCGCAGACGACATGGCTCAGATACTGTATTCCGGTGCGCAGCGACAAGGACGGGGCCGCAGACCAGAAGATCGAAATGCAGGCGAAGATGGTGAAAGCGAATATCCAGAGATAGCTGGCGTAGTTGCCGAGAACCTTGCGGTAGTCCACGAGGACGAGCGGCAGCCACAGGCCATAATAGGCGAGGATAGAAACCTGTCCGAAGCGCGCCGAATAGGCAAAGACGAAGAGCGACAAGGCCAAGGCGAAGATGCCGTAGACTTCATTCGCTCCAGGTCTGACAAGGCTCGCCTTGGATATCCTCATGCCTGCCTCACCGCATTGCCAGGGCGGTATTCACCTTGATGACATCGCCGGGGAGCACGGGTGTGTTCTCGTCGGCGGCGATTTCGGTCGGCTTGCCGTCCTTGTCGCGAATGATCGAATAGGTGATCGCGGCGGCCTGATCTTCGAGCTGGGCGGCATCTGCCGACTGCAGCAGCGCCTCGGTCATGAGATCCCGGCTGGTGCCGAGCTTCAACGTCAGCGTGTCCAGCTCGGCTTCGGTGTTCTGCAACTCTTGAGCGAGCTGAGCATCCCAGTCGTTGCGGAGGTTCGTTTCGTCCTGCGCCGCTTTGCTCGCATCCTGCTTCGCCTTGAGGGATGCGGTGTCGATGTCCAGCAGTGACGCCTGAACGTCCGCGACCCGCTGCTCAAGGGACAGTTTGCGCTGGCTGAGCGCCAGCCCTTTTTCGGCAAGGCTGTCGACCTTGTCGCGATCCTCGGTGGCAAGGTCGAGCTGGCGCGCCTGCGTTTCGGCTTTCTTTGCGAGTGCTTCTATCTCGCTTTGAAGAAGGGATCTCAGATCGGCAAGCGCATCGAGCTGACGCTTCTGGCGCTTGTCACGCGATTCCATAAGCGCGATCTCGCTGGCGAGCAGCTTGTCGGCGTCCGGAACGTTCTTGAGCTCCTCGGGCATGGGGATTGTGTCGCGCTTGCCGATTTCGGCAAGCAGTCGCGCGCGGCGAATGAGCAGGCGGCTGCGTTCCGCAACCTGCACCGCGGATTCCCCGCTGGCATTGATGTAGTCGCGCGCGAATCGCTGGCCGTTATCCGCCCGCCGCAGCCCTCCCCCGAGACTGACGGCCTTCAAGACCGTCAAGTTGGGAGCATAGGGGTATTCTCCCGGCGTCTGCACCTCGCCGGAGAGATAGATCGGACGATATTGCGCCATCTCCACCGACGCGGATGGGCGATCCCTGAGGCCGAAAAGCTTCTGCATCTTGACGCCGATCTCTTCGGCCACCTCCTGCGTCGTCTTGCCGGAGGCAGGCAGATCGCCGACGAAGGGCAGGGAAAGGTTGCCGGATGGGCCCACCGTATAGTCGCCGCTGACGGCAGACCAGTCGCGGACCGTTCCTTCGGCGGTTTGCCACTCGGCCACGCGAACCCGAAGCTTGTCCATGACGCCGAGCCGGTATTCATCGGCCGACGCCAGCGACGCCCCTGAGGCTGCGAGTGCAGCAAGGAGCGCCAGGCGGGTAAAATAGGAAGCCATGCGGGAACCAGCGGATTTCGCTGATCGTCTATTCGATTGCATTTTTGGATATTTCCGTTGCTCGACGTTGCCCGTGCCGGGCCGGCGCCAAGATTTCAGTAGCTGCCGCGGGAGAGGCAGACGGCAGGGATCGTCTTGAAGACAATGACAAGGTCGGCGAAAAGCGACCAGTTCTGGACATATTGCGTGTCGAAAGCGACGCGCGTGGCGTAGGAGACGTCGTTGCGGCCGCTGATCTGCCAGAGCCCCGTCAGGCCGGGACGCGAGCGCAGATAAAACACGGCGGCCGAATCATAGAGTTCGAGTTCGTCTTCGACCACCGGACGGGGGCCGACGACGCTCATTTCACCGCGAATGATGTTGAGGAGTTGCGGCAACTCGTCGAGGCTGAGCTTACGCAGGACTGTCCCGACAACGGTGACACGCGGATCATTCTGAAGCTTGCGTGTCGTACGCCATTCTTCATAGGCGTCGGGATTGTTCCTGAAAAACTCTTCCAGGACCTGGTCGCCCTTTTCCATCATCGTACGGAATTTGAGGCACTTGAAGGATTGGCCGTTGTGACCGATTCGACGATGGCCATAAAAGACGCTGCCGCCGTCCGAGAACTTGACGAGGGCCATGATGAGCAAAAAGAGCGGGCTGAAGAGAAGGAGGGCCACGGAGGCGGCAAGAATGTCGAAACTGCGTTTTGCCATGCCCCCGATCGGTCGGACTGCCCCGGTTTCCTCGGGGATAAAAAACGGCGAACTGGCCGAGCGAGTCGCGGACTTCATAGAGGTGACTCCATTTACGTTGGCGATTGTCGGTCCCGTGGGACGCGGGCTCATCTAACGTGAGTGTGTGGTCAGAATTTGTTTTTTAAAGGCGGAATGATGGCAGCCCTCCGGCGCCCTTCCCCCAGAGGCTTCAAGCCAGCTAAAGTCGCGAAATATTACGAAGAGTTAATTTCGGAGAGCGCAAATCAGGCTCAGGATAGTTCCCCGCGGCATCGCACACCGGAAACATCATCGGGGGCTAGTTATTTCGGATTATAAAGTATTGTTAATAGACGCATCATTCTGCACTGGCGGACGGCGGACCACTGGCGCCCGAAATTGACGCGCGGCAACTTCCCTCGACAGTTTTTGCATTGCAACATTTTATTGCGGCGCACAGTTGCTCGGGCTACCCGCCCAAACAGGTGTAACAAAAGTTGATTGGAAAAAAGGGTCGGCTACACGCCGTTAGAGGCAGCGTGCAAGACAGCTTTACGAAAGGCCCTGCAATTTTAGGGGCACGGCGGCCGCGTTCGCTCCGCATCCATTTCAAGCGGCAAACTGCCCCCGAAATGGGGAACTTATCCGCGATCACACCCGTTTGAATTGTGCGAAATGGAGCCAATGCTTAAAGACGGCGGAAAGATTTCCGATGTATGCTCGACTGCAACAAAGTAGCGTTTCCTGGTTGAAGAGAAAAGCGGGCGCTAATATAGTGGCCGGGCAGGAGGAGAGGGCAACAACTCTAATGAGGTTCCCAATCGCAGACCCGAAGGTAGGTTAGCGCCATGTTCGCACCGCGTGTTTTTCTGAGCATGATCGGCGCGTTGGCGGCTTTTGCCGTTGCAACTTATTACCTCAACGGATCGCCCGCCTCGACGGCGATTCAGACCCTGATCTGCGCAGTCCTTATTCAGGTCGGCTACTTCGCCGCCGTCCTGTTCCTCGTATGGAAAGAGGCACGGGAGCGCCGCAGGCTTTCTTCTCAGAAGCAGTTCGTGACGGCCGAAGCCGCCAACGATGAGAAGCAACCGGGGAAGGTCTCGTTGCGCAGACTGAACCGGCCTCATCATCTCAATTCCTGAGCGGCTGACGCTGCTCTCCTTCGCACTTGCAAAAAATTTTTCGCCTGACGCGTTTGCGACATGATCGCGCGGCATGGTTCGGCACCTTCGCGCCCTTGAGGCGCGGCAGCCGATAACTTGCTGGAGGCCTCACATGACCGCAGCCGCGCCGACGGACGTCTGCATCATCATTGCCGCAAAGAATGCCGCCGACACCATCGCACGCGCGATTGCTTCGGCGCTTGCCGAACCGGAGGCGGCAGAAGTCGTCGTCATCGATGACGGCTCGACCGATGATACCGCTTCGGTGGCACGCGCTGCGGATGACGGAACGGGGCGGCTGAATGTCGTTCGCTTCGAAGAAAACCGCGGCCCCGCGGCCGCGCGCAATCATGCGATTGCGATCTCGCATTCTCCGCTTATCGGCGTGCTCGACGCGGATGATTTCTTCTTTCCGGGACGACTGGGCCAATTGCTTTCGCAGGACGGCTGGGACTTCGTCGCCGACAACATCGCCTTCATCGATGCCGCGCAGGCGGCAAACGCGCACGGCAGGATCGACCGGTTCGACCCTACTCCCCGGCTCATTGATCTTGTCGGCTTCGTCGAAGGAAACATCTCGCGGCGCGGCTTGCGGCGCGGCGAAATCGGCTTTCTGAAACCGCTGATGCGGCGCGCCTTCCTCGACCAGCACGGCCTGCGCTACAACGAGACACTGCGCCTCGGTGAAGATTACGATCTGTACGCTCGCGCCCTCGCCAATGGCGCACGCTACAAGATCATCCACAGTTGCGGCTATGCCGCGGTCGTCCGCGGCAACTCGCTGAGCGGCAGTCACCGGACGATCGACCTCAAGCGTCTCTATGAGGCGGACCGTGCAATTCTCGCAGGGAGCCGACTGAGCAGCGACGGCGAAGCGGCGGTCCGCCGGCATGAGCGGCACATTCGCGACCGCTACGAACTACGGCATTTTCTCGATCTCAAGAATCAGCAGGGCTTCGGTCGTGCAATCGGCTACGCCCTGACCCATCCGGCCGCACTGCCGGCGATCGTTGGCGGAATTCTTGCGGACAAGACCGAACGTTTTCGTCCGTCCGATTCGCCCGCGCCCCTCGCTCTCGGTGGAAAGGGCGAAGTGCGCTATCTGCTCGAGACTCTCGCCGTGGATCAGCCTCAAAAATAATCCCGGCGTATGCCGTCGAGCACAGTGCGGAAACGCTCCTTGCGCTCTGCCAGCGCACTGTCCCTGCTCAATTGTGGCGCCGCGCGGCTTGCCTGCCACAGCGCCAGCGTCGCCGGCGCAGCGAGCGCTCGCTTGGCGGTAGCGCGCAATGAAGTCTGGCGTGGTTCACGCTCGGCGACGGCCAGGTCTCCGTCGATCTGCCGGCGGTTCGGGTCCTCCGGCTGCGGCTCCTTCGCCTGGAACTCCATGCCCCAGAAACGGGCACCCTTGATCATGGCTTCCGCCCGCGTCGATACCGGCACCCGCCGGGGGCGATAGGTGACACCGAGGGTCTGGGCCCAGTCGTTCCATTTGAAACTGTTGATGCTGTGCGACGTACTGACCGCGGTCCAGGGAACGCGGAACGCGTCGGCCAGGATGGCGCCGTGCATGGATTCGGCGACGATAAGCTCCGACTGGCCGATCTTTCGGATGACGTCCTTGGCCTCGCCACGCGGGTCGATATAGTTGAGCCCGACCGCGTCGCAGATCGCCGGCCACAATCCGGCGATCGCCGATTCCCAGTGTGGTACGAAGCTTCTTTTATAAATCTTTCGAAGGTCTTGAAACTCCGGAAGGTCAGCGACCATCACCGCAGGATCGATGATGCCGAGCTCGGGAGCCACGCCGACCTTCGCAGCCGTCAGCGGGCCGCGGACCGAGCGGATATCCCATTCCTTAGGGTCGCTCATGTCGGGAAGCGTGCCGTAGCCGAAACCGCTGCCGATGACGAGCTTATGGGTGGCCTCGGGCAGCAGTGCGCGGTTCAAGACCGTTCCGACCCCGACGAGCAGCGTCTCCGGGTGGACCTCGCGAAAACCGGGCAGCAGGAAATCCCAAAGCCACAGGTTGAGGTCGTCACCAAAATTTCCGTGCTGGGATTCCCAATAATACGGCTTCATGACCGTCTCCGTTTGTAATGTGAGGCGACCCGACACGCGCCGCGGCGAATGTCGTCGCTTGATTTCCGGGTGTTGTCAGCGCAAGCAGCGCGTGCCCGATCGGGCCGAAGGAAGTTAGCGGGATAGTTTTCCAACCGCCAACTCGGCGGCGCTGCCGATCAATCGCGGGTCTCGCCACAGCCAGCGGGCAAGAAGATCGAATTGCGGCAGTTTCCTGCGCTTTATCCGGCGTGCCTGGCTCCATAGCGCCTGCCGACGCGCCGTATGCTTGTAGGATCGGATCGCCTCCATCGCCTTTGGCCGGTTACGATATCGGCCTTCGAGCGTGTCGAGTGCAACCCAGGTGTTGAACTGCTGCTTCAGGAACTGAGGCGAGTCGTTATCGATCGAATGAAAGATGTTGAGCCCTTCGCCGCGCACCGCGCCCGCTGCATCGCAAAGAACGACGCGCTTGGATGCGAGGACGCAGTCGCAGAAGAAGAGCACGTCCTCGGCCGCAAGCTTGAGCGTGGCCTCGAAGCGCACCTTTTCGAAGAGCTTGCGCCCGATCACCATGCAGGACATGTGAAGAAAGCTCCAGTTCTTCAGCATGACGTCCTGAAGCTCGGGGAGCTCGACGACGAGCGGACTTTCCGAGAGGCGCGTGACCGTCTCGCTCTTTTCGAGATCCGCGACCCCGAAATGATAGTAGAAGGCGTCGCCGCCCGTGATCGAGGCCCAATAGCAGTCGGCGTCGAAACGCGTCATGCTTTGATAGGCGTTCAGGAGATGATCCGGCGTCCAGACGTCGTCGGAATCGAGGAAAGCGACGAAGTCGCTGTCGGAAGGAACATTATCGAGACCGGTATTGCGCGCGCCACCCGGCCCGCCGTTAGGCTGGCGGATGACGGTGATGCGCTCCCTTTTTTCCTGGGCGAGCCCGGCAAGCTCGTCCGCTATCGGATAGGGGGATTCGTCGTCGATCACGAGAACGTGGAAATCCTCGAGCGTCTGAGCAAAAACGGATGCCAGCGCGCGCCGGAGAATTCCGGGTTCCTTCTGGTAGTACGGAATGACAACTGTGAGCTTCGCCATCTTTTCGCCCCTGCGGTTTCTCTAAAAAGAGTCTGCGTGGTCTCCTCCCACCGGGTCGCGGCCGTATATCTAGAGTTTGTCCTTTGCATTCCTCCTTCAAAGGACTTTCACGGAATCCTCGCCAATGACCCCAACCGTTAACGCAAAAACCGTAACGCGCAACGTCGGCTGGAGCGTTCTTTCCAAGACAGGGACATTCGGGCTTAAATTTGTCACGGTGCCGATTCTGGCCCGCATTCTGTCTCCCGAGGAGTTCGGCGCCGTCGCCGTTGCGCTCACCGTGGTGCAGTTCCTGGCCATGATCGGCGGCGCCGGCCTCACCTCCGCACTCGTTATCCAGCAGGATGAGGAGATGGAAACCGTGCACTCGGTTTTCTGGGCAAACCTCGCCATCGCGCTCATGATGGCGCTCGGACTGTTCGTATTTGCCGAGCCTCTGGCCACGCTGCTCGGCGCGCCGGAGGCTGCCTACCTGCTAAGGATCATGAGCCTGCTGATCCCGCTGCAGCTCGGCGGCGACGTCGCCTATTCGCTGCTTGTCCGGAGGATGAATTTCCGCAAGGACGCCGTCTGGAGCATGATCTCCGAATCGCTCGGTGCCGTCATTGCCGTCCTTCTGGCGCTGCTCGGTTTCGGCATATGGTCGCTGCTCGCCCAGCTTTTCGTCTCCGCGCTGGTGCGCCTGTCCGGCCTCTATGCCGTTTCCCGCTACGCACCGCGCTTCGTATTCTCGCTGCAACGCGTTCTGGCGCTCAGCCGCTTCAGTTTCGGCATGATGGGCTCCGAGATCGCGAACTTCATCACCTTCCAATCCCCGATGGTCGTCATATCCCGCTATCTCGGGCTATCCGACGCCGGCGCCTATTCGGCGGCAAACCGGTTCGCGAGCATCCCGAACCAGATCGTCCTCTCCGCCGTCATGGGGGTGCTGTTCCCAACCTTCGGCCAGATGATGCATGATCGCGAGCGGCGATCACAGGCGCTGATGCTTAGCACTCAGGTGACCACCGTTCTGCTGGCGCCGATGATGTTCGGCCTCTGGGCACTTGCCGAGCCGGCGATGCTCGTACTTTTCGGGAGCCAATGGGCCTATGCCTGGCCGGTCCTCGGACTTCTCGCGCTATCGAAAGGGATTCTCACCCCCTGCAGCACGTTCATCCCCTATCTGAAGGGGGTCGGCCAGGGAGCCGTCCTGTTTTGGTGGGCGCTGATTCGCGCGATTGCGACAACGGGTGCGGTCGCCTACGGAGCCATCGACGGCTCGCTGGTGGAGGCGATGATCTGGCTGTGCATCGTCAATGCCGTAACGCTTGTCGGATACTCCTGGGTGGTGTTTCGTGCCGACAGCACGCCCTTCGTCAAGGGCTTGTTCCTATCCAGCCGGCCGATGATCGCGGCGCTGCTGATGGCGCTCGTCGTCCGTTTCCTGCTCGAGCATTTCGGCGCCCATGTGCCGAACGCCGTTCTGCAATTGGTCGCCGGAACGGCCATCGGCACCGTGATCTACACGGTTCTGATCCTTTTGACGGAGCGATCGCTGTTGCGGAGGCTCCTGGAAATGGCGCGAGCACGCAAGCCGAGAGCCGCTCCCGCAGGAGCCGCCGAATAGTCAGACGAGCCCGACTGTTGAGAAAAAGGGACGAGTTTGTTACCGCCAGGGCGCGGCCGCGGGAACGGTTTGCGGCACGCCGCGTTACAGTTCGACGGCAACAACATGGATGGTCGAGATGAAAGGCATTATTCTTTGGTTGATGGGCGTTCCCCTCATCGTCATTATCCTGCTCTATATGTTCGTCTTCTGACCGCGCGGCATCGCGAATCATCCGCCTGACGAGCAAAAGTCGCGCGACTACACGCGCTCAGTCACGTCGATTTGCACGCCGCGGTGGCATTCACCCATAGTTTTGAAGGATGTGAATGGCACCCACCTGGGTTAGCCTGTTCGGGTATTTCGGCTGAACGGGGATGGGGCATGATCGGCATCAAAAGCGCGGTAGCTGCCGCCGGCGGCAGGCGCGCGCCGCACTCGGCACGACCGGTCTCTGCCGGCGCGCGGGCACTCGGCGCCGCTCTGGCGACGCTTCTTATGACCCATAACGCCGAGGCCGCAGATCCGATCATTGGTCACGCCTCGGTGATCGACGGCGATACTATTGAAATCGCGGGCGAACGCGTCCAACTTAACAGTGTGGACGCGCCGGAAGAGTGGCAGGTCTGCCTCGATGAAAGAGGAGCAGATTATCGGTGCGGCAAGGAATCGGCCTCGGCCCTGGATGCATTCTTGTCGGCATCCCGTCCGACCCGCTGCGAGTTTGCCGGACGGGATCGTTACGGCCGCTTCGTCGGAACGTGTTTCCGGGCCGATGGCAAAGACGTGAACCGCTGGTTGATCGAGTCCGGCAATGCAGTCGATCGCGACACGGACAACAAAGGCCTCTATGCATCCGCGCAGCAAACTGCCAAATCGAACGGTGCCGGAATCTGGCGCGCACAGCCCGAACACGCCTGCGCGGCGCGCGTCGGCCGCGTAAACCGAAAGCCGAATTGTTGAAGGCTGCAAACGAGAGCCAATGATCTTAGAACTCTGGATCCTGTGCGCCATTGTTACCGCCGTCGTCGCGGCGGTCCGAGGCGGCCATAGTCTGCTCTGGCTGCTCATCGGCTGTCTTCTCGGGCCGATCGGTGTTCTGGCGGCGATCTTCGTGCCTTCACTCAAATCGAAGGACCCTTTGGTTGCTGCAAAACGCCAGAGCGAGGTTGACGAGCTGGCGAAACCGCTTCGCGAAGGCGACACCAAGACCGTCTCCGCAAAACCAAAGGATCGCTGATTCCGATAACGACCTATGGCCTAGCTCTGCCGACTGCACGGCCTCAGGCCTGTTGAGATCGAATACCCGCCGCCGCTTGTTGAATTCCTCATTCCTGTGCTTGTCACAGGAATCCAGCTAGACCAAGTCCTTGGGCTGAAAGAACGCTTCCCGCGCCGCGGACGCGGCGCTGCTGGATCTCTGTGACAGGCACAGAGATGAGGGTGGAGAGGGTGCGGTCCTCGACGCGTTTCATAAACCATGAAGATAGCGGGGCGGCGCGGAAGGTCCCGGGTCACGCCGCTATACAGCGTCCCGCTTCGCTTCGATGTAGTAGCTGCACATCCCGGTCCCTCATTCCTGTGCTTGTCACAGGAATCCAGCCAGACCAAGTCCTTGGGCTGAAAGAACGCTTCCCGCGCCGCAGACGCGGCGCTGCTCTCATCCCTGTGACGAGCACAAGGATGAGGTGAGGAGAGGTTGCAGCCCTCCGAAAAGTTTTCCTATAGCGTCGCGCCTTCCGAGACACGCAAAGGTCGCTGTAGCACTTTGAGCTGCTGCATGTTTTTGTCCATTGATCGGCTACGATCAAAGGAAACATGCAGTGGGCGCACCGTGCCATTCGCCCTCTCGACAGGGACGGTGGATACGGCATCTTTCGGGGCACGTAGCTTCAAAGGGCTATAGCGTTTCACTGTTTCACAGGAACAGTGAAACGCTCTCGACTCGGAACCTGCAGCCGTCAGCGAGCCGCTGGCTGAAACAGCTCCACCATATTGCCGGAGGGATCGATCAGCAGTATCTGCGATCCGCCGGGTCCGGTCACGACGTCGTTGCGAAACCTGACGCCGGCGACGCGCAGGCGCTCGACCTCGACAGTCAGGTCGTCGACGATGAGATGAATCCGGTTCCAGCCGCCCGGCGAAGGACGTTCGCCGTCCGGCATTGGCCGTCCCGCAGAGCTCAATGGGCCGCTCAGCAACAGCCGCAGGGCACCCCGCCTGACATCCGCGAAAGCGGGAGCGTGGTTGGAGAGAAGCGAAAAGCCGAGATACTTCGTGTACCATTCGACCGCAGCCTCGACGTCGTCCACCATATAACGCACGTTGACGGTTGTTTCCGACATTCCCGCCTCCCGATCCGAGTTCACCAAAACAGCGCGAATACGCTACCAATTTTCGCGCGATTATTGGCGACGTCAATGTCCCTTTCGCGACTGCTGGTCCCCACCTCGTGCGGCGAGGGGGGCGGCCCGCACGTGAGACGGGCCGGCACTCAATCGGCGATGCGTTTCACCATGATGACATCGTCAATCTCCCGGCCCTCGTGAAGAAAACCGCCTGGAATGCGGCCGGCTACAGAAAAGCCCTCGCGATGGTAAAATCGGATCGCCGTCGGGTTGTCGGCGCTGACGGCAAGCTCCAGCTGTTTGATGCCCTCATTTCGTGCGTAATCCGCGACAGCATCCAGAAGCCGCCTCGCGAGCCCGGTTCCGCGCAGTTCCCGGCGCAAATAGACCATGACGAGCGTCGCGCGATGCGCCATCTTGCTGGCGCTCTGACGCATCAGGCCCATGATGCCGATTGGGACATCGTCCTGGAAGGCAACGAAGACGGGGTTGCCGACGGTTCTGCGCCGCCACTCCTCGTCCGGCAGCTTTTCCCAATCTTCGGCGCTGCTGGCAAAGGAGGCCGGCTCCGTCCGAAGCGCCTCCAGCCGAATGCTGCGGAAGGTCGCGACATCATCGATAACAAGCAGTCTGATCGTCGTGCTCACGATCACGCCGCCGGGTCGAAGAGGGCCATGTCGATGTCGGTCATCTCGACCCGGCGCTCGAAGGCGACCCCGTTCTCGTCGAAGAGATGGCAGTCGGCGGCGCGGATGCCGGTCCTGATCGTTTCGTCCGCACGGATCGCAAGCGTTCCCGGCAGCATGGCACAATAGTTCTCGCCCTCCCCGTCGAGCGCCACATAGGCCACGGTGTGAGCGCCGAGACGCTCGATTACCGATGGGGTGACCGTCAGCGTCAGGTCGGCGGCACCCATCTGGATGTGTTCCGGCCGGACTCCGAGCGTCAGGGATCGGCCGGCCATGCCTGCGCGGGGCATGACCGGCACAAGGACCGTCTGCCCCTTGTAGTCCACTTCCACGCCGGCCTCCGTGACGCCGGTGCAGATGACCGGCAGGAAATTCATCTTCGGGTGCCCGATGAAGCCGGCGACGAATATATTGGCGGGCTTGTGATAGAGCTCGAGCGGCGCTCCCGTCTGGGCGATCTCACCGGCATTCAGCACGACGATCCGGTCCGCCATCGTCATCGCCTCGACCTGGTCGTGCGTGACGTAGATCATCGTCGCCTTCAATTGGCGGTGAAGTTTCGCAAGCTCGATGCGCATGTCGGCCCGCAATGCCGCGTCGAGGTTCGAAAGAGGCTCGTCGAAGAGGAAGATCTTCGGCTCGCGCACGATCGCCCGCCCGATTGCCACACGCTGGCGCTGGCCGCCTGAAAGCATGCCGGGCTTCTGCTCCAGCCGCTGGTCGAGATGCAATATGCGGGCGGCATGCTCGACCTTCGCCTTCAGTTTCTCCTCGGGCATTTTCTCGACCCTGAGCGGAAAGGCGATATTCTCGAACACGCTCATATGCGGGTAGAGTGCATAGGACTGGAAGACCATGGCGATGCCCCGCCTGACCGGCGGCAGATCGTTGACGCGCTTCCCGTCGATGACGATGTCGCCGGCGGTCGTCTCGTCAAGCCCCGCGATCATTCTGAGCAACGTGGACTTGCCGCAGCCGGAGGGTCCGACAAAGACCACGAATTCGCCATTCCCGACTTCGAGCTCGATGCTCTTTAGCACCTCGTAGGTGCCGTAGAATTTCTGAACCTTGTTGAGAGTGAGCTGTCCCAATAATCTGTCTCCGGCCACCGGCGCAGCGGCATAGCCGCCAATAGGGAAGGCGGGACCGCCGAGCCGAGGCCCTGCGGTCCCGGCGGGTTTATTTGTACTGTTCGAGGTCGGCGGCCGCCTTCTTCAGGGCATCCGCCGGCTCGGCATTGCCGGTCACCACCGACTGGACCATCTCGATCATCGTGTTCTGGAAACCTTTGAAGTCCTTGAAGAGCGGCTCCGGACCACCATAGGCTATCCCGTCGATAAACGGCTTCCAGGACGGATCGGCCTTGACGAATTCGTCCACCTTCGGAGACGGCCGAAGCGGCGTCAGACCTGCACCGCCCTGCAACTCGTACTCGCCCTGCGGGCCGGGAGAGGTGATGAACTTGGCGAACTCGATCGCTTTCTCCTCGACACCCGTATCCTTGAACACCACAAGGCTGTCGGTGATCAGCAGGGTGCCTTCACCCTTGGCCGAAGGGCCGAGCGGCAGCGGCGCTACACCCCAATTGACCTTCGTTTCCTTCAGTCGGGCGGCAGCCCCGGAGCCCGACTGGATCATGCCGACTTTCCCGTCAAGGAAGATGGCGCGGATTTCATTCTGCTCGTAAGCCGTCGCCCCTTCGACCGAATAGGGGGTGATGTCCTTGTAGGCCTGCAGGGCGGCAAGGACTTCCGGGCTGTCGATGACGATATTGTCGCCGTCGATGACCTTGCCGTTATTGGTGTAAACCCAGTGCATGAACTGGTGCATGGTGTTGTCGAAGGTCTTGGCCGGAAGTCCGTAACCCGCAATACCGGTCTTTTCCTTGATCTGCTTGGCGAAGGCGATCTCTTCGGCCCAGGTTTTGGGCGGGACTTCCGGATCAAGACCGGCCTGTTTGAAAAGGTCCTTGTTCCAGTAGAGCGCCTTGGTGGAAAATGCGATAGGGACGCCCCACTGCGTTCCCTCGAATGTCACCGTGTCGACGATATTCGGATAGTAGCCTTTTTTCTCGTCCTCCGTCATCGGGACCGGAACGATCAATTCGTTCTCGGCGAACTCCTTGAGCGCGCGCGATCCGACATAGGCCATGCCGACCGGCGTCCCGGCCACGGCAAGCGTCGTCGCCTTGTCCTGACACTGGGCCCAGCCGACGACTTCGGGCGTGACCTTCCAGCCGGGATTCTTCCCCTCCCATTCCTTGATGTATTTCTCGTGGATAGGATCGATCGTGTCGCCGCAATAGATCCAGCTGATCTCCTGGTCCGCGGCCTGTGCGGCGACGCTGCCGAGAGCGGTCGATCCGAGCAGCGCAAGCGTGAAAAAGGTAGCTTTGCAAGCAATAGTCACTGATGAAACTCCCCTGTTTTAATGGTTGCTTATTGTTTCACCGCGCCGGCGGTCAGACCGCTGACGAGATAGCGTTGAAGGAAGAAGATCACGATCACGGCCGGAGCGATGCCGACGAAGCTCGCCGCCATGAGCTCATTCCAGACCACCTCCTGCCGGCCGAAATAGGCGAAAAGGCCCACGGGCAGCGGCATGTACTCGCTCTTTGAGTTGAAGGTCAGCGCGAAAATGAACTGCTGGGCATAGGAGCCGATGAAGGTCGTGATTGCCACAACGGTGATACCCGGCATGGCGATCGGCAGGATCACCCGGCGAAGAGTGTAGAAATGGCTCGCACCGTCGACGAAGGCTGCCTCGTCCAGCTCGCGCGGGATGCGCATCATGTAGGTGCGCAGAAGCCAGATAGCAGAGGGGATCAGGAAGGCGACACCCGGCACGATCATGGCAAAATAGGTATTCAGCACGCCGAAGCTGCGCATCAGCCGAAAGAGGGGGATGAGCAGCACGGCGCCCGAGAACATGTTGACCGCCAGGAAAGCGGCAAGCAGCGCCCCGCTGCCACGGAACCTGAAGCGCGCAAAGGCATAGGCCGCCGGCACCACCAGCACCAGCACGACGGCTGTCACGATGATGGAAATGAAGAAGGAGTTGAAGATATAGCGGGCGAAGCCCGGCACGCTCACCCACATGGTGCGATAGGCTTCGAAGGAGCCGTCCTCGGGCCAGAAGCGGTAGGGAGAGGAAAAAAGGCGGCTCAGCGGCTTCAGAGATACGAGGAAGCCTTCGACGAAAGGCGCGAGGATGAAAGTGAGGAAGACGAAGATGCCCGCATAGATGCCGACGAGCTCGTACCAGCGATAGCGGTTGATCATTGCGGGCTGGCTCATCGGCTTTCTCCCGTGGCAAGACGGTGCGTGACGCGGAAATAGGCGATGCAGAAGATCGACAGGAAGATGCAGATCAGCACGGCGCGCGCCGCGCCCTCCCCGTACTTCTTCGAGCCGATCGCGGTGCGGTAGGTGTCGATGATCATCGTGGTCGTGTCGCCGTTCGGCCCGCCCTGGGTCAGGATCCAGATGATGTCGAACGAGTTGAAGGTGGCGATCAGCGACAGCATCGACATGGTGATCATCGACGGCACGAGGAGCGGCAGGGTGATGCGGCGAAAGCGGTAGAAGCGCCCTGCTCCGTCGGTCCAGGCGGCCTCGTAGAGATCCTGCGGGATCGCCTGCATCGAGGCGAGCATGTAGAGCGTTACGAGGGGCACGCCGATCCAGACGTCGGTGACGATGGTCGCCCAGAAAGCGGTGGAGCCATGCGCCAGGAAGGCGACCGGACCGTCCACAAGCCCCCAGTTCTGGAGCATACCGGAGATCATCCCGAACTGGCCGTTATACATCCAGCCCCACATGAAGATGCCGATCGCCATGGGCACGATCCACGGCGGCATGGTGAGCAGGCGAAAAAGCGCCCGCCCCGGGACTGCGGCGTTCAGCATCACGGCGCCGAATGTGCCGATGATCATCTTGATCGTCACCGAGAAGGCGGTCCAGACGAAGGTGCGGAGGATCACTTCCGCGAAGGTGGCGTTGAAGATCTTGTCGTAATTGGCTGTGCCGATCCAATTGGTCGTCTTCTTCAGCGAGGCATCGGTGAAGGACAGGACGAAGGTATCGACCAGCGGATAGGCGACGATAACCGTCACGTAGAAAACGGCCGGAAGCAGCAGGATCCAGGCGAAGATGATCGTGCTGCGCCGAACGCTCATCCCCTCCCCCTCTCAAGCCGCACGGGCATGCAGGGCTTCATCGAAGCGGTCCCAGAGGGGCCGAAGATCGACGACTGTCCGTTTCATCCGCGCCTCATCCATGGACAGTGCCAGTATGCCCGCTTCCAGCGCGTCGAGCGGCGAGACCGGCAGGGGACCGCCATCCCGCACATGCGCGATGATCTCGGCCGCCATCTGCTCGTCGGCGCCGTAGTGTTGCGAAAGCGCCGTCTCCTTGGCGTAGCGCTTCTCGACGACCTTCCTGCCCGACAGCACCTCGTGCACGTCCAGATAGCCGCGAATGAAGTCGCCCTCCGCCATGCCGCGCGATCCGACGACGCAAAAGCGGCGGAACTGGTCCGGCACGTTGAGGTTGGTGTGGAAGTTCATCGCGACGCCGTTGGCATATTCGACGATGGCGACCTGATAGTCGATGATGTCGCCGTCACTGTCGAAGACCTTGTCGGAACCGAGCCAGCCGCTCGGCTTGCGGTGGAAGAGCTGCAGGTCGTTGACGCCGTCGCGACTGGGGTCATTGGCCGGAATGAAGCTCTTGCGGCCGCCGAAACTGGCGACGCGTTCCGGCCGCACGCCGACCACGCCATTGTAGAGATCGAGATCGTGACAGCATTTCTCGAGCATGAAGCTTCCGGCATAACGTCCGTAGCGGCGCCAGTCGCGCATGAAGAATGCGCCGTGATAGGGCTCTATGTGCTCGGCGGCCTCGATCGAAACCACGTGACCGAGCGTTCCCGCGGCTTGCGCAGCGCGCAGGTCACGATAGAGCGGCGCATAACGCAGCACGAGACCGACCATCAGCCGGTCGGGCCCGTGTTTCGAAAGCAGCGCCGCAAGTTCCAGGCTCTGTTCTATCGTGCTGACGATCGGCTTCTCGCAGAAGACCTTGATACCGGCCTCGAGACCGATGCGGATATGATCGAGATGCATGTGGTTCGGCGAGCCGATCATCAGGAGATCGAGCTTTTCGCCGGCGATCAGCTCTTCAGGCGTGGCGTAGGCCCTGCCGGCGGAAATGCCTTTTTCGGTAAGCGTGGCAAGGCCGGCTGGTTCGGGATCGACATATCCCGCGATCTCGAAGGCTTCGTCGATCGCCTTGAAGACATAGCCCAGATACCCCAGACGGAATCCGAGTCCGATTATCCCGACTTTCATGCTCGCGCTGTTCCCTTGTCTCGGCGTAATTATTTTTCGTAGACTGGGACAGATTTTTCACCTCGTCAATGAAAAATCGGAAATTTCGGCAGATTGTGAAATTCATTTTCATTCTCAGCCGTCAAGCTTAGCGCACGCGCAAGCAGCGGCCCAACCCATCCCTCAATCCGATTGGACGCGAGGCGCTTCAGATGTGCGCTCGACCGGCGAATGCCCGTTCAAGCCCCTGGAGCGCATCGTGAATGAGGACGGCCAGCGCGCCGACGATCAAGCCGCCCTGGAGGACAAAGGCGAGATTGTTGGATTGAAGTCCTGCGATGATGACCTCGCCAAGCGTCTTGGCCGCGACGGTCGAGCCGATCGTCGCCGTCGCGAGACTGATCACGACGGAAAGGCGGATGCCTGTCAGGATCACCGGCAGCGCCAGCGGAAGTTCGATCCTGAAGAGCCGCTGGCGCCCGGTCATTCCCGAGCCGCGTGCGGCCTCCATCACCGTCGGCGGCAGCGTCGTCAGACCGGTCAGGGCATTTTCGAAGATCGGCAGAAGGCCGTAGAGGAAGAGCGCGATCAGGGTCGGCTTCTCGCCGAAGCCGTAAATCGGGACCGCAAGCGCGAGGACCGCCACCGGCGGGAAAGTCTGGCCGATGTTCACCAGACTGCGCGAGAGCGGCAGAAACTCGGCGCCGGCCTTCCGCGTAACGATGATCGCCAGTGATACGGCGACGAGGGTCGCGGCCACCGTCGCGACGAATACAGTCCGCAAGTGCAGGACCGTCAGCCAGAACAGGCTGCCCTGGTTGTAGATGGCCGGCGCGTTCTCCTGCACCAGAGGTTTAAGCAGCGGTTCGAACCAGGCGGGCTGCAGCAGGAAAGCCAGCAACACGGCGAGCACGGTCAGCCGAAACAGATTGGGCAGCGTGGCCATCACTGCCGCCTCGCCGCACGCTTCACGATCGCTTCGAGCGTGATCTTGCCCAGGATCGCGCCGTCCGCCGCCGCGACCGGCAGTGCCGAGCGGCCCGTCCACAGAAGCTCCGACAGCGCGTCACGCTGGCTGAGAACCTCCGGGACCGGCCGGCCCTCGGCCGAGCCGGGCTCCACCGCCGCGCCGACCGTCTCGATGCCCAGCAGCCGGAATGGACGCTCGCTGGCGCCGACCAGCGTCTCGACGAAGGGTGTGGCGGGCCTGACGAGCATTTCGGCGGGCGTGGCATATTGCACCACCTCGCCCTTGTCCATCACCGCGATCCTGTCGGCAAGGTGGAAGGCCTCTTCCATGTCGTGCGTGACGAGGATGATCGTGGTGCCGAAATGTTTCTGGATGGCGGCGAGGTCGTCCTGCGCCTTGGCGCGGATGATCGGATCGAGCGCGCCGAAGGGCTCGTCCATCAGGAGCACGTTGGGCTCCGCCGCCAGTGCCCTTGCAACGCCCACCCGCTGCTGCTGCCCGCCGGAAAGCTCGTGGGGGTAGCGCGGTCCGAATTCCGCGGGATCGAGCTGGAACAGCTTCAGCAGCTCCTCGACCTTGGCATCGATGCGGGCTTTTTCCCAGCCGAGCAGCGTCGGCACTGTCGCGATGTTCTGCGCGACCGTCCTGTGCGGGAAGAGGCCATGGCCCTGAATGGCGTAGCCGATGCGCCGGCGCAGCTCGAAACCGGGAATCGACCGATTGTCCTCCCCGTCTATCCTGATCGTCCCGGCCGTCGGCTCGACGAGGCGATTGATCATTCTGAGGAGCGTCGTCTTGCCGGAGCCGGAGGTTCCGACGACGACGGTGACCGTATGCGGCGCGACCGTCAGCGACACGTCGCTCACGACTGCCGTATCGGCATAGCGCTTGGTTATTCCCTCGATTTCGATCATGCGGCGTTGCCTCGGCTGCGGTTCGGCATGGTCATCTCGATCAGCGCGTCGAGCACGATTGCGGCTGTAAAGGCCAGTACGACGGTAGGAATGGCACCGAGCAGCACAAGGTCCATCGCCGTCTGACCCACCCCCTGGAAGACGAAAACCCCGAACCCCCCGCCGCCGATAAGGGCGGCGATCGTCGCAAGCCCGATGTTCTGCACCAGCACGATGCGGATGCCGGTCAGGATCACGGGAAAGGCCAGCGGAAACTCGATCGCGACGAGGCGCTGCCGATCCGTCATGCCGATGCCTCGCGCCGCGTCGGTGGCCGCGTGCGGCACGCCGGCAAGCCCGACGACCGTATTCGCGACGACAGGCAGCAGGGAGTAGAGGAAGAGCGCGACGAATGCGGGGGCGGCCCCGATGCCGCGGATGCCGATCGCCGCAGCGCCGGGAACATTCGCCGCGACCCAGCCGAGCGGCGCGATCAGAATGCCGAAAAGTGCAATGGAAGGGATCGTCTGGATGGCATTCAGGACATTGAGCACGCCGGCCCGCAACCGTTCGACGCGGTGACAGAGAATGCCGAGCGGCAATCCGACGATGGTCGCCGCGGCAAGCGAGCCGAGCGCCAGCGTCACGTGACGGCCCGCCTCGGTCCAGAACAGTTCGGCGCGGTTGGCATATTCTTTCATGATCGAAAGGTCGTCCCAGCGGCCGGTGACGAGCATTCCTCCAGCGAGGAGGAGGACGCCCGCGAAAACGAGAAGCCGCAGACCAGGCCCCGGGTTGAGGCGGGTCAAGGCGTCCGCGAGCAACAATGAGAAGGCAAAGACCAGGACCCAGAAGCCGGAAGCCGGAGACACGCGTGCAAAGCTGTTGTCGGGCGGCGTCAGGTGATCGGCTGCCACTCCGATCAGAAGAGCGAGAGCTGCCAGCGCAGCCAGTGCCACGCCCATCCGCAAGAGGCGCGGCGTCCTCCCAAACGCGACGGCGGCGCCGGCGACCACGAGGGCGAGGAGCCCGTAGCCGAGCGGCGGCGGAAGTGCCTCCAGGATGGCCCGCGCTTCGCCCTGAATGATCCGGTTTGCACGAAACGTCGCGAAAGGAGCAACGAAAGCGCCATAGAGGACGAGGATCGCGATGATCAGGCCGAGCTTGTCGAAACGGAAGGCCAAGCGTTCCTTTTTCTGGATGATGCCAATCGCCATTCAGCCGTCCGTTCGACGCAGGGTGAGGGAGAGCGCGGTCGAAGTCTTATCGGACCAGCGCCCTTCCCCGGCGTCAAGCTATTTCAGGAAGCCGTTCGCCTTCAGGAAGTCCTCGGCAACGGCCTTGGCCGACTCGCCACCGACCTGCACGCGGCCGTTGAGCTCCTGCAGGGTGGTGAGGTCGAGCTTTTCGAAGACGGGCTTCAGGATCTCTTCGATCGCCGGATTTTCCTTGAGAACCGCCTCGCGGATGATCGGCGCCGGCTGATAGACCGGCTGGACGGCCTTGTCATCCTCGAGAACCACGAGACCGGAGGGCGCGATCCCTCCATCGGTGCCGTAGACCATTGCCGCGTTGGCGCCGTTCGTCTGGTTTGCCGCAGCCGCGATGGTCGCGGCGGTATCGCCACCGGAGAGCGTGATGAGCTGTTCCGGTTTCAGCTTGAAGGAATAGGTGGTCTGGAACGCAGGCAGGGCGGCGGCGGAGTTGACGAATTCGGACGAAGCCGCGAGCACGACTTCGCCGCCGTCAGAAACGAATTTGCCGAAATCCGAGAGGGTCTTGAGGTTGTTCTTCTCGGCAACGTCCTTGCGCACCGCGATCGCCCAGGTGTTGTTGGCCGGCGACGGCGTCAGCCAGACGATCTTGTTGGCGTCATAGTCGAGCTTCTTCGCCTCTTCATAGGCTTTCGCCGCATCCTTCCAGGCCGGGTCGTCGGCCTTCTCGAAGAAGAAGGCGGCGTTGCCGGTATATTCGGGATAGATGTCGATCTCGCCGGCGATGATCGCCTTGCGCACGACAGGCGTGGCGCCGAGTTGCACGCGATTCGTCGTCTTGATGTCGTTGGCGTTCAGGACCGAGAGGATGATGTTGCCGAGAACGCCGCCCTCCGTGTCGATCTTCGAGGAAACGACGACGTCGGCCTCGGCAGCCGCGGTGGTGAGTGCAAGCGCAATGGCGGCACCGATCAGTGTCCTGGTGAAGTTCAGTCGCATGATTGTCTCCCTCGGTTTTGAACTCGAATTTTGATCACGCTTTCCGCGCTGCGTCCGGCCAAGACGTTCCATATATGTCAGCTTTCCGGAAAAAATCGAGCTTAAGCTGTCTGCACTTGATATCCGTTCCATGGCGCCCTCCGGATCGGGCGGCGCGCGTCGCCGTCGATGCGCATTGCAATCGGACGTAATGTGGACCACTCTTCCGCCCGGCGCCAGCATCTCCTCGGGGGTTGTCATGAACAAGCATTTCGATGCGATCATCATCGGTGCCGGCCAGGCGGGACCTTCACTCGCCGGACGGCTGTCGGATACGGGCAAGACCGTCGCGCTCATCGAGCGCAAGCTCTTCGGCGGCACCTGCGTCAACACCGGCTGCATGCCGACCAAGGCGATGGTCGCGAGCGCCTATGCGATCCACACGGCCCGGCGCGGAGCCGAATACGGCATGACGACAGGACCCGTCTCGGTCGATTTCGGTCGCGTCATGGCGCGAAAGGAAAAAGTCCGGCTCGATGCCCGCTCAGGCGTCGAAAAGTGGCTCAGGGGTATGAAGAACTGCACCGTCTTCGAGGGCCACGCCCGTTTCGAAGGTCCGCGTGACGTCCGCATCGGCGACGAACTGATTTCGGGGGAGCGGATCTTCGTCAATGTGGGCGGCCGCGCCGCGGTTGCCGATCTGCCGGGCGTGATCGAGATTCCTTATCTCACCAACAGTTCGATCATGGACCTTGACGAGTTGCCTGAACATCTCGTCGTGGTGGGCGGCAGCTATATCGGGCTCGAATTCGCCCAGATGTTCCGCCGCTTCGGCTCCGACGTCACCGTCATCGAAAAGGGCCCGCGGCTGATCGGGCGGGAGGATCCGGAGGTCTCCGACGCGATCCGTGAGATCCTGGAGAACGAGGGCATTCGAATACGCGCGAATGCGGAATGCATCCGCTTCTCGAACCATGCGGACGGCATCGTCGTGGGCGTTGATTGCACGTCGGGCGAGCCCCAGGTGACCGGCTCGCATGTGCTGCTTGCAACCGGCCGCCACCCCAATACGGATGATCTCGGCCTGGAAAAGGCGGGCGTGAAAACCGACGAACGGGGCTATATCGAGGTCGACGACAGCCTGCGCACCAATGTTCCCCATATTTTCGCAATGGGCGACTGCAACGGCCGCGGCGCCTTCACGCACACGTCCTACAACGACTTCGAGATCGTTGCCGCCAATCTCATCGACGACGATCCGCGCCGGGTGAGCGACCGCATCCAGACCTACGCCCTCTATATCGACCCGCCGCTCGGGCGCGCCGGCATGACCGAAACCGAGGCCCGCAAGAAAGGACACAAGCTCCTGATCGGGACGCGCCCCATGACACGGGTCGGCCGCGCGGTCGAAAAGGGCGAGACGCAGGGCTTCATGAAAGTCATCGTCGATGCGGAAACCAAGGACATCCTCGGCGCATCGATTCTCGGAACGGGCGGCGACGAGGCGATCCAGAGCATTCTTGACGTGATGTATGCGAAGAAGCCCTACACGACGATCGCCCGCGCGGTGCATATTCACCCGACCGTATCGGAACTCATCCCCACGGTGTTCGGAGATCTGTCGCCGGCGTAGCGTCGGGGGATTGCCCCTCATCCGCCTGCCGGCACCTTCTCCCCGCGAGCGGGGCGCAGGGACCCCTAGGTCCCTTCTCATGCTTCAACTCCGCTGGAGAACTGTGGCCGCGCCGCTTGTCCCTTCTCCCCGTTTCGGACGGGGAGAAGGTCGCGGCAGCGGGATGAGGGGCAGCATCCGGCCTGTCATTCTTGGGTGGAACGCGGTCCTGGCCGGCTCCGGTCAAGCCCTTTCGCTGAACCACCTCAGCGACATGCAGGAAAGCCCCGCGTCGATCTTGCCTATTTCCGTGGTCTTCAACGGCACGACCCTGTAGCCCGCCTTGTCGAGCATCTCGATCGTCCTGGGAAAATCGGAGCCGACCAAGACCACGTCGTTGACGCGCAGCGCGTTGGCGGCCGGCTCTTCGCCCTTCGGAATGACCATCTGCCGGAACTTCCCGAAGACGCCGGATCGTACAAGACGATCGGTGGAAAGGATCGTCTCGTCGTCGAGGAGCGAGCAGTCGGTCTTGAAATGCAGGACGCCCTCCGGGGTCGCGACGACCTCGCTCTTGCGCCCGAGCTTTTCGAGGCGAGCCTGCAGCGCCGCCGCGCCTGCCTTGTCGGTTCTCGCCGACAGGCCGATCATCACGCTTTCCCGCGTCGTCAGCACGTCGCCGCCGTCCGCATAGCCTTGCGGCAGGTCGAGCACCGTCTCGAACATGTCACGCAGCGTCGGCGCGATTTCCTCGACTTCCTTGACGCGCGTGGCCGCTCCCGGCCGAAGCAGGACCGCCCCCTCTGTGAAGACCAGAGCGGGGTCCTCCACGAAAATCGAGTCCGGAAAAGTCTCGAGCGCCGGCAGGACCGTTACCTTCACGCCGGCATCGCGCATCGCCTCGACATAGGCGTCGTGCTCGGCCTTCACTCCCTCATAGGTGGGGCTGCCGCGATCCTCCGCGCGCAAGCCGTTGACGACCGATCGTGACGGCGAACGCACGATGATGGAATTGAATCGATAAGCCGGACGCGTCATTGCGGACTCTTCTCCCTCAGTTTGACTTTTATTTAAGCCGACACAGTGCTTACGAAATCCGGACTGCCGCGCAACGTGTTGCTGACTGTGCAGATCTCCTCCTCCGCCGCCTCCATGATGGCGTGGCGTACGGTGTCGTCGAATTCGCCCGTGATAACGAAGGCGATGTGGAACCGTGCGACCCGCGACGGTTCGTCATGGGCCTTCTCACCGGTCACCTTGACCGAAACTTCCGCGAGCCGGTCGAGCACGCCGAAACGGCTCGCGGCGATGCGGGCGCTGAGCACCAGACAGCTCGCGAGCGATGCATAGAGAAGGTCGAGCGGCCCGAATCCCGGCTGCGAAGGACCGGTGACGATATCGAGTTCGCCGCCGGTCAGCGATCTCACATGCGGAAAGCCGGTGCGGCCGACGACGGCGGTCGCGCCAGTTTCCCGCGTCCTTACCTTGAGCTCGGCCATGGGCGTAACCTCGCGCGGCTCAGACGTTTTCCGGCGGAACGACGCCCTTGGTGAAAAGAAAGCAGCCGTAGAAGCGGGTCTCGCCGGTGGTGATGACGCAATAGGCCTTCTTTGCTTCCTCGTAGAAGGCAAAGCGCTCGATGCCGTACATCGGAGCGGGCTTCCCTTCGGCGCGGTCAATCTCGGCCTGCACCTCCCGCTGCACTGCCGGGACCTCGTCCGGCGCCCCCATGACTTCCATGCGCCCGGCCGAAGGCTGAAGCGGCGTGTCGAGGGGTAGGACTGAAAGGATCGCCCTTGCCGCGCGCGCCGCCGAAACATTATCGATGTGCAGCAGTTTGCCGAGCGGGGTCTGCCGCGCGATGGAATCCGATGGGAAATTGGTATCGGAAATCACCAGCGTGTCGCCATGGCCCATCGATCGCAGCGCGTGCAGCACATCGGCATTGAGAGCCGGGTCGATATTCTTGAGCATTCCTGTCCTCCTCCACTGCAAAGCGCGGTCGCATCAGGCCGTTTCTGGCGCGCGCCGTCAACAGCCTGTTGCTCTTTCTCCACGCTTCGATGGAACGACCACCCGCTCATCCAAGAGCGGGATGCTATTCGCCGTACGGAATCCAGATATTCTTGACGTCGACCGCTCGCCGCAGGAACGCCTGCCCTTCGGCGGCCGAGCGATTCGTCCAGTCGATCGCCCTGCCGTAATCGACGAAGGTACGCTTGAGGTTGCCGACGGACAGCTTCTCGACCAGTGTCGAAAGTTCCGGCGAGCCGAACGCCCATAGCGCGTCCACGTCGTTGTGCGCTGCGAGCGCCTTGGCGAGTTCGATCGCAGATCCGGTGACGATATTGATGACGCCCGGCGGCACGTCCGAGGTCTCGAGGACCGAGTAGAAATCGGTCGCAGCCAGAGGATGCGCTTCGCTCGGCACGGCGACCACCCGGTTTCCGACCGCAATCAGCGGTGCAACGAGACTGACAAGTCCGAGCAGCGGTGCTTCCGGGGGGCAGATGACGCCGACGACGCCTTGCGGTTCGGGCATGGCCAGCGCGACGCCGCGCAAGGGCGGCTGGTGCACGGTGCCCTCATACTTGTCCGCCCAGGCTCCGTAGCTGAAGAGCCGCGCGATCGAAGCTTCGACCTCCGCTCGGGCATTGGCTGCCGAAGCCCCGGTCATGGCGGCGATGCGGTCGGCGAATTCCGCCCCGCGGCTGCTCAGGTTCTCGGCGATGTAATAGAGGATCTGGGCGCGGTTATGCGCGGTTGCCGAAGACCAGCCCGAGGCGCCCCGCGCCGCAACGACGGCATTGCGGATATCCTTGCGGTTGCCCTCGCCGACTTCGCCGATCACCTTGCCTTTCGGGGAAAGCACAGGCCGCGAATAGTTCCCGTCCGGCCGAGCCTGCTTGCCGCCGACGAAGAGCTTGGCAGTGCGGTCGAGCGCCGGAACGGCGAAATCACCGGCGGCCTGCTTCGCCGCCGGCAAGCCGTACTCGGCGCGCAGCTTGCGCCCCATCCAGGCCTTCGGCTTCAGATATTCGTAGCAGCCCTCGCGCCCGCCCTCGCGGCCGAAGCCGGACTCGCGCTTTCCGCCGAAGCCGCTCGATGCATCGAAGAGGTTGGTCGCATTGACCCAGACGACGCCGGCCGCAAGCTTGGCGGCAACATGCAGGGCAAGACCGATCGTTTCGCTCCAGACGCTGGCCGCAAGGCCGTAGCGGCTATGATTTGCAAGCTGGATGGCCTCCTCCGGCGTGCGGAAGGTCATCGACACGGCCACCGGCCCGAAGATTTCCTCGGTCGCGACGACGGAAGTCGGCTGGACCCCGGTCAGCAGCGTCGGCCGAAAGAAGCTGCCGCCCTTCGGCAGATCGATCTTCGGCTGATGCATCGAGGCGCCTTCCGCAACACCCTTCGCCACCAGCTCTTCGATGCGCTGGAGCTGCACCGGCGCGACGATCGCCGCCATATCGATCGCCTTGTCGAGCGGATGACCGACGCGGAGCGTCTCCATGCGCCGCTTCAGGCGATCATGAAAGACCGGCGCCACGCCCTCCTGCACCAGAAGGCGTGAACCGGCGCAGCAGACCTGGCCCTGGTTGAACCAGATCGCATCCACGACGCCCTCGACCGCCGCGTCGATATCGGCATCGTCGAAGACGATGAAGGGCGACTTGCCGCCGAGTTCCAGCGTCAGCGACTTGCCGCTCCCCGCCGTCTTCTCGCGGATGAGGCGTCCGACTTCGGTCGAGCCGGTAAAGGCGATCTTGTCGATATCCTCGTGCTCGACGATCAGCGCCCCCGTCTCGCCCTCGCCCGTCACCACGTTCAGCACGCCCGCGGGGAGACCTGCTGCAGCGGCAAGCTCCGCGAAGAGCAGCGCCGTCAAGGGCGTAAACTCCGCAGGCTTGAGGATGACGGAATTGCCGAGCGCCAGCGCCGGGGCAACCTTCCAGGCGAGCATCAGGAAGGGGAAGTTCCAGGGGATGACCTGTCCGACGACGCCCACGGGCACCTGGTCGGCGAATTCCGTCTCCTGCAGCTGTGCCCAGCCGGCATGATGATAGAAGTGGCGAGCGGCAAGCGGAATGTCGATGTCACGCGTTTCCCGGATCGGCTTGCCGTTGTCGAGCGCTTCGACGACCGCGATCAGGCGCGCATGGCGCTGGATCATTCGCGCGAGTGCATAAAGGTGTCGGGCGCGCGCATGTCCGGAGAGCTTGGCCCACGGGCCTTGCGCCTTGCGCGCCGCCGCCACCGCCGCGTTCACGTCGTCGCGCCCGCCATGTGCGATTTTCGCGAGCAGTTTGCCCGTCGCCGGCTCGAACGTGTCGAACGTCTTGCCGGAAACCGACCCGACAGAGGCGCCGTTGATGAAATGGCCGAACTTGCCTTCATGCCGGGCGAGCCAGGCGCGCGCCTCGGTGTCGGCTTCGGGGGCCGGGCCATAGGACATATCGTCGAAGAAAGTGGCAACGCTCATCTGATTATCCGATCGGGTGTCTGTTGAGGGCCGAATACGCGCCGCTGACATGATGTTCGAGCTGTCGCTCGATATCGGCGAGCAGGCTGGATGCACCGACGCGGAAAAGGTCGGGCTCGAGCCATTCCCGCCCAAGCTCTTCCTTCATGAGGAACTGATAGTTCAGCACGTCCTTCGCGACGGAGATGCCGCCGGCCGGCTTGTAGCCGACCTTGATTCCGGTTCGCTCCTCATAGGCCCGGATCATCCTGAGCATGGCGAGCGTGACGAGCAGGGTCGCGTTCACCCCTTCTTTTCCGGTCGACGTCTTGATGAAGTCGGCGCCCGCCATCATGCAGACGAGCGAAGCCCGCGCAACGTTGCGAAGCGTCTTGAGATCGCCGGTCGCGAGGATGGCCTTGACATGCGCATCGCCACAGGCCGCACGGAAGTCGCGCATTTCGTCGTAGAGCGCCTGCCAATTGCCGGTCAGTACGTGCTCGCGGGTAATGACAATGTCGATTTCCCGAGCACCATCGGCAACCGAGGCCTTGATCTCCCTGAGCTTGACGTCATGGGGAACGAGACCCGCCGGAAAGCCCGTGGACACTGCCGCCACCGGAATTCCGGAACCCTCCAGGGCCTCCACCGCGGTCGAAACGAAGCGATGATAGACACAGATCGCGCCGGTCGTGATACCTCGATCGCCCATGCCGATCGCTTCGAGAATGTCCTGACGCACCGGCTGGCGCGCCTTGGCGCAGAGGCGTTTTACGCGCTCGGTCGTATCGTCGCCGTTGAGCGTCGTGAGATCGATGCAGGTGACGGCTTTCAAGAGCCAGGCGGCCTGCGCATCCTTCTTGACGGTGCGCCGGCCAGGCAGCGTCTGAACGCGGCGCTCTGCCGCAGAGAGATTGACGCGCTGATCGAGCACCCAGGACAGGTCGAGCTCGACACCGTCATTGCGCGGCCAGTTGTGGCCCGCGCCGGCGGGGTGCACCGCCGCGCTTCTCAGAGCAAGGTCTTCCAACCGATTTCTCCCCTCTACCCGGACCACCGGCGGCGCGCCTCAAGAGCGAACACCAGAATGTTAGTTTTCTAACACGATATTTGTTAAACTTTCATCATTTCCGCCGCCTGTCAAGGCTGGTTGCGCGCGCTCATACTTTTCCAGGCACAGGCGTCAGCGCGGTTTCGCCGTCTTCCGTGATAAGCGACCGGAAAGCACCGGGTGGAGCAAAGAAAGCCGCCTTCAGCTTGCCGAGCTTGCTGCTGTCGGCGACGAGGTAATTCTCGCGCGCCAGCGAAATCACCTTCTGCTTGACGGGCACCTCGTGGAAATGAACGCAGGTCGCTCCCCTCGCCGGGTCTATCCCGGCCGCCGAAAGAAAGGCGACATTGATGCCGAGCTGGTCGAGCGTCTCGATGCCGGGCGCACCGGAAAACGAAGCCGACGACGGGTGATAGACGCCGCCCAGCATTACCATGCGGAGATTTTTCTTCCGCGTCAGCCTGTCGGCCGTGTTCAGGGAATAACAGATCGCCGTAACTGCGTAATCGTCCGGTATCAGCTCGACCAGATATTCCAGCGTCGTACCACAATCGATGAAAATCGTCTCATCCGGGCGAATGTGCCGGGCGGCATGAATGCAGGCCTGCCGCTTGGCGGCGGCGTGACTGTCGGCCGCGCGGGCAAGTTCGTAGGGCGCATCGCTCTCGATCTCGGCGGCCGGGACGATATGGCCGCCCAGATATCCGAACAGCCCAGGATGGTCGGCGACATCACGCCGGACGGTCATTTCCGATACGCCGAGCAGCGCCGCCGCCTCTTTCAGATGCACGACGCGCCGCGCCGAAAGCGCGTCGGACAAGGTGGCGATGCGTGTTTCCCTGCGGCTGGCCATGGCTCTTCCAATTTATAAAGAAAGCATTTTGCGCAATGTTAATCTGTGAGAAATATCACAGGACTGCCTCGGCCCGCAAGCGATCCGCCGGGGCGAAGCTGGACGGACGAGCTGGCCTATGGGCTCGTGCTTCAAGGCACACCGGGCGCCGCACAGCCATAGGGTGTCCCCTGAACTCGCCGTTTCCTCGATTGACAACGCCCGGCGAAGGTTGAAAGAGTGATGTACAATCGAAGCGGCCAGCGTCGGGGGGACTTTTGTCTATGCGCGCGTTTCTCGGTCTTTCCACTCTTCTCTTCACACTCGTTTCCCTGGGGATGCCGATCGCAGCGGCCGAGCCGGAACGCCGGATCGAGATTACCAATGATGCCGACTATTTCGGCTTCGATCTGCGCACCGAGCAGAACGTATCGCTCGACCAATGCCAGAGTGCCTGCATCGCCGACCGCTCCTGCAGGGCCTTCACCTACAATCCAAAGGTGAAGTGGTGCTTCCTCAAGTCCGACTTCAACCAGTTGAACACGTTCCCGGGGGCCCTCGCCGGCAAGGTCGTCGAAACCGCCGCGGGCGAAGCCGACATCGGGGCACCGCCGCGCCTTGACTTCGTCTCGGACGACCTCCTTCAGCAGGCGCGCGATGTAAAGGCGAATCTCGTTCTGGCCGACGAGCAGCAGGGTTTCGGGGTCAACGGCCTCATCGAGGCGGCGCGCAGCGAGTTGACGGCCGGCAACTTCGTCGCCTCCCTCCAGGCCTTCCGCGGTGCGCTTGCGGTAACGCCGGATGACAGCGCGTTGTGGCTGGAGGCGGCTGAGGCCGCCAACCGGTATACGGGCGGCACGGACCTGGCGAGCGAAGCCGCCCTTGCCGCGCTTAACGGCTATCAACTGACGCGGACCGCGCAAAGTCGCGCGCATGCGCTGGCTATTCTCGCCCAGGCGCTCGACAAGCTGCAGAACTATCGTGCCGCGCTCCAGGCCTACAAAGCGAGCCTCGAACTCGTGCAGGCAAAGTCGGTCGAGACGGCTTATCTCGATCTCAAGGCACGGCAGGGCTTTCGGGTCACCGGCCACACGGTCGATGCAGACAGCGCCAGCCCCCGCGCCTGCGTGCAATTCTCCGAGCCGCTACTGAAGAACGGTCCCGATTATTCCTCCTTCGTAACGCTGGATGGCGCTGCGCCGAAGGCGGTGGAAGCCAAGGGCAGCGAAATCTGCGTCGAAGGCCTGGCGCATGGCAAACGTTACAAACTCGTGCTGAGGCAGGGCCTGCCCTCCTCCGTCGAGGAAGTCATCGAGACCCCCGTCAGCCTCGACGTGTACGTGAAGGACCGCGGGCCGATGGTCCGCTTCACCGGCGACAGCTTCGTCCTGCCTTCGACTGCGCGGCGCGGCATTCCGATCGTCTCGGTCAATACGGAAAGCGCCAAGCTCAAGCTCTACCGAATCGGCGACCGCAACATCTCTTCGCTGCTCACGAGCTCCCAGTTCCTGACCCAGCTCGACGGCTACAGCGAGGAGCGCATCAAGGACGAGAGCGGCGAGCTGGTCTGGCAGGGCAGCATCGACATCGCCACCGAGCTTAACAAGGAAGTGGTGACGAGCTTTCCGGTCGACGAGGCTCTGCCGCAGCGCAAGCCCGGCGTCTACGTGCTGACGGCGAGCTCCGGAACCGGGCTTACACAGGATTGGGACGCCCGCGCCACGCAATGGTTCGTCGTGTCCGACATCGGCATATCGACCTTTGCAGGCACGGATGGGCTTACCGTCTTCGCGCGTTCGCTTGCGAGCGCCAAGCCTCTTGCAGAGGTCGAATTGCAGCTGGTCGCCAAGAACAATGAGGTGCTCGGGACGGCGACGACCGATGCGGAAGGGCGCGCAACCTTTTCCGCCGGACTGATCCGCGGCACGGCCAGCATGACGCCGGCGGCGATCACCGCCCGGAAGGGTAGCGACGACTACGTGTTCCTGGACATGACGCGCGCCGGCTTCGACCTTTCCGACCGAGGCGTCACCGGACGCGCCGCACCGGGTGCGATCGACGTCTTCGCCTGGACGGAACGCGGCATTTATCGCGCGGGCGAAACCGTTCATGCCGCAGCGCTCACCCGCGACGTCAACGGTGCCGCGATCGAGAAGTTGCCGCTGACCTTCGTTTTCCTGCGCCCGGACGGCGTCGAGGACCGCCGCCTCGTCAGCGACGGCGGCAAGCTCGGCGGGCACACGCTCGATCTGCCGGTCCCAGAAAATGCGATGCGCGGCACCTGGACGATGCAGATATTCACCGATCCGAAGGGCTCTGCGATCGCCGAGAAGCAGTTCCTCGTCGACGATTTCGTGCCGGACCGCACCGAGTTCGACCTGACGAGCGAGGCAGAGGCGATCGAGGTCGGCACCCCCGTCGAAATCGCCGTCGACGGACGCTATCTCTACGGCGCACCCGCCGCGGGCCTGACGCTGGAAGGCGAAATTGCCGTCAGGCCGACGCGCCGGAGCGAAGCGTTCAACGGCTATTTCTTCGGCCTCGCCGACGAAGAGGCAAGCGAGGACACGCGCCTGCCGCTGGAAGGTCTGGAGCCGCTCGATGAAAACGGCAAGGCGGTTTTCGACGTCGATCTGACCGAGGTCCCCGGAACGACGCAGCTGCTCAACGCCATTGTGACGGTTCGCATGCGCGAGGCCGGCGGCCGCGCGGTCGAGCGCACATTGACCCTGCCGGTGAAACCCGAGGGACCGATGATCGGGATCAAGCCGGAGTTCTCCGGAGACCTCGCCGAAAATTCTGTCGGGAAATTCCACGTCATCGCCGTCGACGCGGACGGCACCAGAACCGCGATGCCGGGTCTCCCCTGGAAGCTGATCAGCGTCGAACGAAACTACCAGTGGTATCGCGACGGCACCGCCTGGAAATACGAGCCGGTCGTCTCCACGAAACAGGTGGCGAGCGGCTCGGCCGACGTGACGGAGGACGGCGCCGAAATTTCCGTCCCGGTCGGCTGGGGCCGTTATCGGCTGGAGATCGAGGCGGCGGCCCTCGACGGGCCGGCTTCGAGCGTCGAGTTCGATGCGGGCTGGTATGTCGAGGCCACCTCGACGGAGACCCCGGACGGGCTGGAGATCGCGCTCGACAAGGAAAACTATGCGGTCGGCGAGACGGCGAAGCTCAAGGTCTCGCCGCGCTTTGCCGGCGAACTGCTGGTGACTGTCGGCACGGAAACCCTGGTGACGACGAAGACCGCGGCCATTGCCGAAACCGGCGGCGAGGTGGAACTGCCGGTGACGGCCGAATGGGGTACGGGCACCTATGTCACCGCGACGCTTTACCGCCCGGGCGAAGCGCAGGAGAGCCGCATGCCCATGCGGGCGATCGGCATCAAGTGGCTGTCCGTCGATCCCGCGGATCGAAAGCTCGCCGTCAGCCTGGACGCGCCCGAGAAGACCGAACCGCGCCGGCCGCTCGATATCGGCCTTCAGGTCCGGGGGGCCGGCGCCAACGAAGACGCCTATGTCACGGTTGCCGCAGTCGATGTCGGCATTCTGAATCTGACGCGCTACGAGGCTCCGGACCCGGACGGATGGTATTTCGGCCAGAGGCGGCTCGGGCTCGAGATGCGCGATCTCTACGGACGATTGATCGACGGCTCGCTCGGCGCGACCGGCCGGCTGCGCACGGGCGGCGACGGCGGACAAATGCCGCTCCAGGGCAGCCCCCCGACCGAAAAGCTCGTCGCCTTCTTCTCGGGCGCCATCAAGCTCGACGCCGAAGGCATGGCGAATGTTCGATTCGACATTCCGCAATTCAACGGAACGGCACGGATCATGGCGGTCGCCTGGACGAAGTCCGGCGTCGGCCATGCCGTGAAGGACGTGGTCATCCGCGATCCGGTCGTCGTGACCGCAAGCCTGCCGAAGTTCCTGGCGCCGGGAGACCGGGCCGAATTGCGGCTCGATATCGCCAACACCGACGGGCCGGCGGGCGATTATCAACTGCAGGTCACGACCAACGGCCCGGTCACCGTCGAACAGACAGCGGCCGAAATGGTGAACCTCGGCGCCGGCGGCAAATCCGCTCTTACCCTGCCGCTCGCCGGACAGTATCCGGGAGACGGTCTCGTCACCGTCAGGCTATCGAACGCCTCGGGCCTGTCGCTGGAGCAGACGCTGAACATTCCTGTCCGCCCGGCAGCCCTGCCGGTCACTCAGCGTCATGTCGTCAATGTCGCCGCCGGCAGCAGTCTCACGGTGGACGAGCAATTGCTCGCCGACAGCCTGCTGCAGGGCGCTTCGGTCAGCCTCAACGTGACGCGTTCGGCCGCCTTCGACGTGCCGGCGCTTCTGATGACGCTCGACCGCTATCCCTATGGCTGCGCCGAGCAGACGACGAGCCGCGCCTTGCCGTTGCTCTATCTCAGCGAGCTTGCCAAGCAAGCCGGGCTTGCCGACGACGAGGGCGTCAAGAAGCGCGTGCAGGAGGCGATCTATCGGGTCCTTGCCTATCAATCCTCCACCGGCAGTTTCGGCCTTTGGAGCCCCGGCTCCGGCGATCTCTGGCTCGATGCATACGTCACCGATTTCCTTACGCGCGCGCGGGAGCAGAAATTCGACGTGCCGGAACAATCGATGGTGCAGGCGCTCGAAAACCTGCAAAACGCGCTGAGCTACGAGACCAACGTCAAGGGCCGCGGCAACGAGATCGCCTATGCGCTCTATGTCCTGGCGCGCAACCGCAAGGCCGCGATCAGCGATCTGCGTTATTATGCGGACACGATGCTCGGCGATTTCCCGACCCCGCTCGCCAAGGCCCACATCGCCGCGGCGCTCGCGCTCTATGGCGACGCCCGGCGCTCGCAGGATATCTTCGCGGCCGCGGCCGACATGTCGACTGGGCTCGTCAATGTCAGCCTTGCCCGCTCCGACTACGGCTCTTCGCTTCGCGACGGCGCGGCCGTGCTGGCGTTGGCAGCCGAGAGCCGGCCCGTGCCGCCGATCATTCCCGAGCTTTCCAGGGTTGTCGCCCGGGAATGGCAGCAGGCGAGATACACGAGCACCCAGGAGCAGACCTGGATGGTCCTGGCCGCACGCGCAATCCAGGGGGGCGACGAAGACATGAGGATCGAGGTCAACGGCGCAGCGCGCACGGGCAGTTACGCCGCCCGCATGACCGGCGATGCGCTGATCGAGCACCCGGTCGTCATCCGCAACGAAGGCACCGACATGGTCTCCGCCGTCGTGACGACGGTGGCGGCGCCAGCCCAGCCGCTCTCGGCCGGCGGCGAAGGCTTCTCCATCGAGCGGAGCTATTACACGCTCGACGGAACGGCCGCTAATGTCAGCGAGGCCCGGCAGAACGAGCGCTATGTCGCGGTGCTGAAGGTGACCGAGAGCAACGACTGGCCGTCCCGGGTGCTTATCACCGACCTCCTGCCCGCCGGATTCGAGATCGACAATCCAAGCCTCGTCGACAGCGCCCAGCTTTCGAATTTTGAATGGATCGGCCAAGTCGAGTCTGCCCATACCGAATTCCGCAGCGACCGCTTCGTGGCCGCCTTCGACCGTTCGGCTGGCGACAACCGCGAAATCACCCTCGCCTATGTCGTACGCGCGGTGACGCCCGGCACATACGACCATCCGGCCGCGAGCGTGGAGGACATGTACCGGCCGCAATTCTCGGCGCGCACGGCGACGGGACGCATGGAGGTGCAGGCAGCCCAGTAGGACGCAGGATGATGTTCTCTCGGCGAAAGTCGAACCGCAAAGGCATTGTCGCAGCAGCCCCACGCGACCCATCCAGACGCGGCCGGGCGATCGTCGCCGTATCCCTCGTCCTGATCCTGTCCGCTCTCGCAGTCTTCACCTTCGAATGGGCCGACAGGGCCTTTCCGCCGCCGCTCTCCGAGGCCGAAACGGTCTCGGCCGAAGTTCTCGACAGAGACGGCCACCTCCTGCGCGCCTTCGCGACCAAGGATGGCCTGTGGCGGCTGAAGACGACCGCGCAGGACGTCGACCCGCGCTTCATCGCGATGCTGATCGCCTATGAGGACCAGCGCTTTCGCGAACATCAGGGGATCGACCCGTTGGCGCTCGCTCGTGCCGCGCTGCAGTTCATCACCAGCGGCCATGTCGTTTCCGGCGCTTCCACGCTCTCCATGCAGGTGGCGCGGCTCATCGAGCCGCGGGAGAGACGCACGCTGGCGGCGAAGCTTCGTCAGGTGGCCCGCGCCATCCAGATCGAACGGCGCCTCGGCAAGGACGAGATTCTCGATCTTTATCTGACCCATGCGCCCTATGGCGGTAATCTCGAAGGCGTGCGCGCGGCAAGCCTCGCCTGGTTCGGCAAGGAGCCGCGCCGCCTCTCGGCTGGAGAGGCTGCACTGCTCGTCGCGCTGCCGCAACTGCCGGAAAAGCGCCGGCCCGACCGCAATCTTGCCGCCGCCGAAGCAGCCCGCAAACGCGTGCTCGCGCGCGCCGCTGTCGCCAGGGTCATCGGCGAAGGCGAAGCGGAGCGGGCGGCGATGACCGCCATACCGACGCGCCGCCTGCAGCTTCCCGCCCATGCTGCCCATCTCGCCGAGGCGGCACGACGGAAGCATCCGGCGGGGCGCCGGCATCCGACAACGCTTAACCGCAATATCCAACGGGGCCTCGAAGGCGTCGCCCGCGAAGGTGCTGCAAGGCTCGGCCCCAAGGTGTCGGTCGCCATGGTCATGGCCGATAGCAGGACCGGCGAGATCGTCGGCGAAGTTGGCTCGGCCGACTATTTCGACGCAAGCCGCTCGGGCTGGATCGACATGACGCGGATCACCCGCTCCCCCGGATCGACGCTGAAACCCTTCATCTACGGTCTTGCCTTCGAGGAGGGTCTCGTCAGCCAGGAGACGATCATCGAAGACCGGCCGGCGGACTTCTTCGGCTACCGGCCGCGCAATTTCGACATGAGTTATCAGGGCGACGTCAGCGTGCGCGAGGCGCTGCAACTGTCCCTGAACGTGCCGGCGATCCGCCTGCTCGATGCCATCGGTCCGTCGCGCCTGATGGTGCGCTTCCGGCGCGCCGATGTCAGGCCGAAATTGCCGCCGCACGAGGCGCCGGGGCTTGCGATCGGCCTCGGCGGCGTCGGCATCACGCTTCGCGAGCTCGTACAGCTCTATGCGGGCCTGGCGAACCAGGGCTGGCCGGTGCGCCTCGGCAACGGCATCGAAGGCGTCCCCGGTCCCATCGACGGCGAACCGCTCCTGTCGACGGTCGCCGCCTGGCATGTCGCCGACATACTCTCCGACGTGCTGCCACCGGCGGGAAGCCGCCGGCACGGCATCGCTTATAAGACCGGCACCAGCTACGGCTATCGCGATGCCTGGTCCGTAGGCTTCGACGGCCGCTATGTGCTCGGTGTCTGGGTCGGCAGGGCCGACAATGGCGCCGTGCCCGGCCTCACCGGTTACGGTGCGGCGGCGCCGATTCTCTTCGAAGGATTTGCCAAGGCGGGGATCGCGATAACACCCCTGCCCGGCCCGCCCGCGGGCGCCGTCCGGCTTGTCCAGGCCGATCTGCCGATCAGCCAGCGGCGCTTCTCGGTCACGGCGAACGGGCTGCTTTCGGCCTCGGTTCGTGAAGCGGCGCCGCAGATCGTGTTCCCGCCGGAAGGCGCCCGCGTCGAGCTTGGCGCGCATGGGGACGGCGAGATCACGCCCTTGACGCTGAAGCTCCAGGGCGGCCGGGCGCCCTTCCGCTGGCTTGCCAATGGCCGCCCGCTACCCGACGTGACCCGACGGCGCGTCAGCCAGTGGCTGCCGGATGGCGGCGGCTACTCGACACTCACGGTCATCGATGCGCTGGGGCGTGCCGCCAGCGTACGCGTCTTCGTCCAGTGAACGAACGGACGCTCCACGCGACCGCCGGTCCGCCTCCTTCACGCCGTTTGCGCAGCCTTGACGCTATCGCCCTGCGGCTCGCGGGACGGCGGTGCCATGACGAGCGGCATGCCCGCTTCAAGGCAAGCGGCGATGAAGGCTTCCCGCGCCACTTCCGCCGGCGTCATCCGGTTCAACGCCCGCCGACAGGTCCGCACCGCCCGTTCGTAGCGCTCGCCCTTCCTGAGCGGCCACTCATTTTCCAGGAAGTCGAGGGCCTCGTAAACGGAGGCAAAAGTGTGCGTCAGACCGTTGGAAAGGCGCACGGTGAGAGGGATCGTCCAGGGGATCTGTTGCTGCTAGAGCCCACTTCCGGCGCATCCCCGCGATTAAGCGACTTATCGGTCCGGCGTAATCAACGTTACAGTCGGGAAATGCCTCCGATACCGCCCCGTATCCCTCGTCAACAGATCCAACCGGTCGACGGCGGCATGCGCGCCGATGAAGAAATCCGGCAGGACGCCAGTGCGCTGTCCACCTGCCTTGCGATATTTCTGGAACACCTTGCCAGCCAGAAAAAGCGCCGGCCGCGGCATGGCGGCGATATCGATCCCGGCCTCCGACAGAAACGCATCCAGTCGCTCGATCTGCTCGTAGCGCACCGCAAGTTCGGCATAGACGACTTCATTGATCAGAAGCGGCCCGCGCAACGCCGCGGCTTCGAGTTGACCGATCGACCAATCCGCCCAGGTCGGATCGTCGGTCACCACATCGAGCAGGACGTTCGTATCGACGAACGTCACTCGTCACCGCGCGTCAGCGCCATGATGGCATCGGTGCTCAAACCCTTCCCGGAATGGCCGCGCAGCTTGCTGAAGCGGCTCGCAGGCCGCTTCTTATCCGCCCGCGTCAAAACCACGGTGCCGTCTGCGGCACGCAGAAAATCCACCCGTGTACCCGGCACGATGCCAAGGAAGTCCCGCACCGGCTTCGGGATGGTCACCTGACCTT
This sequence comes from Sinorhizobium sp., assembly GCF_059070375.1. Taxonomy (NCBI): domain Bacteria; kingdom Pseudomonadati; phylum Pseudomonadota; class Alphaproteobacteria; order Hyphomicrobiales; family Rhizobiaceae; genus Sinorhizobium; species Sinorhizobium sp. The sequence goes on along the minus strand of NZ_JCACWC010000002.1, from coordinate 431,082 downwards.
TTGTCGTCACTGTCGCGCTCATAATCTACCTCGGTAAGGAATACTTTAATCAAGGTATTACTTTACCCGGTCGATTTCAAGAACGGAGCGTGCAAGCATGCGCTCGACGAGTGATAGGCCTCGTCGAGCACGGCTTCCACATCGGGAAACGCCTCCTCCCAACTGCGCGCCCGGTCAGCGATCACACGCAATTGCTCGCGCGTGCAGCCGCAGCATTTACCGGCGTCCCGCGTATCTGGTAGCAGATCATCGTCCGGCCCCCGCCCGAAGGCCATTTCGTCGTCTCAACAGACGTTTTCGCGTCGCCGAAATGAAGACGGCGCCACGGCGCGCATGCTGGGGTCTGTGCATGATGACCTGATCCTCCCGCTTTACGCCCTTTGCGCAGCCTTGACGCTGTCGCCCTGCGGCTCGCGGGCCGGCGGTGCCATGACGAGCGGCATGCCCGCTTCAAGGCAAGCGGCGATGAAGGCTTCCCGCGCCACTGCCGCCGGCGTCATCCGGTTCAAGGCCCGCCGACAGGTCCGCACCGCCCGTTCGTAGCGCTCGCCCTTCCTGAGCGGCCACTCGTTTTCCAGGAAGTCGAGGGCCTCGTAAACGGAGGCAAAAGTGTGCGTCAGACCGTTGGAAAGGCGCACGGTGAGAGGGATCGTCCAGGGGATCTCATTGAGAAGCATTTTTCCTCCTTTCCTCTGCCGTCAATGAACTGCACGCCCGCTGCACTCTCACGGGTCGAACGAACCAGGCAGCGCTGCGAGGTGCCATATTGATCTCTGCGCGTCTCGAAAACGTATCGCGCTGAACAGATATTGGAGCGGAAAAGGTAAATTCAAGAACCTCGATCAGCGGCTTGGGCCCTCGTTCGAAGGGCCGATTTTTGCGGTCGCTCATGGCCGGAGTAAAGGACGAAAATCGATGCCCGGAGACCCTTGAAACCCGGCTTCGAATGACTAAATCGGGTGCGAGAGCCGCCTGTAAGGGGCTCGCAGTCGAGGAGCTCCGTTCTCTTCGGCGCTCCTCATCGTCCATGTTGCTCAAGGAGGATATGGCTATGAGAACAAGCTTCGATTTCTCGCCGCTGTCGCGCTCCAGCGTTGGCTTCGAACATCTGTTCGACCTCTTGGATTCAGCAAGTCGCCTGGCGCCGAACGACAACTGGCCGCCCTACGACATCGTGCGAGTCGGTGAGAACCAGTACCGGATCGCAATGTCGGTAGCGGGCTTCGCCCCGGACGAGATCACCATCACGCACGAGCAGCAGATGCTGACCGTTACCGGCGCGAAAACCGGAGAAGACGACACCGAATATCTCTACCGCGGTATTGCCGCACGCAACTTCGAGCGTCGCTTCCAGCTCGCCGACTTTGTCAGCGTCACCGGCGCCAACCTCGCCAACGGCCTGCTCAAGATCGATCTCGTCCGTGAGCTTCCCGAGCAGATGAAGCCGCGTCGGATAGAGATACATCAGGCAGAGGCATTGCCGGCCGGCGAGGCCTCGAAACAGATCGAAGGCGAAAAGCACGCAGCGTAGCTGCGCATGCCAATCGCACCGAAGCGCCGGCGGACGCTGACGCTTCGGCTCCGGAATGGGGGCGGGAGAGGCCGCAAGACGCCACACCCCGCTCCCAATGCAAAGAAAGGAACGGACCGATGAATGTACGTGATCTCATCCCATGGGGCCGCGCGCAGGGCCAGGTGCCGGCTTCCTATCGCGACAACGACCGAAATCCCTTCCTGGCGCTCCACAGGGAAATGAACCGCCTGTTCGACGACGCCTTCCGCAGCTTCGAAACCCGCCTGCCCTTCAGCGGCCTTACGGGTTTTGCAGGCGGCTGGCCGAGCGTGGAGGTCTCGGACCGGGATAAGGAAATCAAGGTGACCGCTGAACTGCCGGGTCTCGAGGAAAAGGATGTCGAACTGTCCTTGTCCGAGGGCGTGCTGTCGCTGCGAGGCGAAAAGCGGGCAGAGACCGAGGACCAGGAGAACCAGTTCTCGGAGCGATATTACGGTCGCTTCGAACGGCGCATTCCGCTCGGATACGAGGTGGACGAAAGCAAGGTGAATGCGACCTTCCGCAATGGCGTCCTGACGGTGACCCTGCCGAAGACCGAGCAGGCCCAGTCGAAAGCCAAACGCATTGCGATCAACGGGCGGTAGTTGCCTGTTGCAGTCCCCGCCGTCGGCGAGGGCCCTTCACCTGCCTGCCGGCACCTGCTCCCCACAGGCGGGGGCGAAGGGGTTCGCGGCACCTTCCGCGTCCCTCGCGAAGCTCACTATCTAAATGGGCGAGCTGCCGGCAGGCGGATGCGGGCCTGCTGCACGCTTCCTTTGATCGTACTTTCAGCTATGCCGTCGCCAGTGCCCTCACGGCCTCGGCCTTCGTCTCCCGCCGGCCGCTCTTCATCGGCTCGCCCGCCACATATACCTCGGCCACCGAGCGGTCGTCGCCCATGGTCTGCAAAATGAAGAGCTCTTCGGCAAGCGTCGAGGCAACCTGCATCCTGAGCTCCATGGCCGGCTTGGCGCGGCTGTCGAGAACGACGATGTCCGCATCCGCGCCAGCATGCAGCGAGCCGATCCGATGTTCGAGATCGAGCGCGCGCGCATTGCCGAGCGTCAACATGTAGAAGGAATTGAGCGGCGAGAGCCGCTGGCCCTGCAGGTGCAGCACCTTATAGGCTTCGTCCATCGTTTCCAGCATCGAGAAACTCGTACCGCCGCCGACATCGGTCGCAACCGCATGGCGTGCGCCGAGCCTGTCGAAACGATCGCGATCGAAGAGCCCGCTGCCGAGGAACAGGTTCGAGGTCGGACAGAAGACGCCGACCGCCCCGGTGTCTGCGAGGACGGATATCTCGCGGTCGCTCAGATGGATGCAATGGCCGAGCAGAGTCTTGCGGCCGAGCAGCTCGTAGCGCGCATAAATGTCGGTATAGTCCTTCGCTTCCGGATAGAGCGAGGTGGCGAAAGCGATCTCGTCCCGGTTTTCGGACAGGTGGGTCTGAACGTAGCAATCCGGATGCTCGGCAGCGAGCACGCGGCTCACCTCCATCTGCTCCGGCGTCGAAGTGATCGCGAATCGCGGGCTGATCGCATAATGCGCGCGGCCGCGGCCGTGCCACCTGGCGATGAGCGCCTTCGTCTCGTCATAGCCCTTTTCCGGCGTGTCTTGCAGCGCGTCCGGCGCGTTGCGGTCCATCATCACCTTGCCGCCGATCATCAGCATGTTTCGCTCTTCGGCCGCAGTGAAGAAGGCGTCGACGCTTTCCGGATGCACCGAACAATAGGCGACTGCGGTGGTCGTGCCGTTGGAGAGGAGTTCGTCCATGAAGCGGCCCGCGATGAAGGCGGCGTGCTTGGGCGACTTGAACTTCTGCTCCTCGACGAAGATATAGGTGTTCAGCCATTCGAGGAGCTGCGCACCGTAGGAGGCGATAGCCTGTGTCTGCGGGAAATGCAGGTGCGTATCGATGAAGCCGGGCAGTACGAGGTGCGGCCGATGATCGGCGACCTCTGCGCCGGGCCCCGCCTGCCTCGCTATGTCGCCGTAAGGGCCGACGCCCTCGATCTTGCCGTTCCTCACGAAAACGGCGCCGTCCTCGAAGTACCGGTAGGAGCCGGCATCGTCGATGCTCTCGGGTTCCTTGACGAAAGTCAGCACGCGGCCGCGGATCAAGAGATCGTTCATTGGACCTTTCCTTCCTTTACGGTCGTCTCGTACCAGGAGGCGATAAGCTGGCGTTCCTCCTCGGTGATGCCGGTGACGTTGGCAGGCGGCATGGCATGCGAGCGCCCCGCCTGCAGGTAGATTTCGCGGGCATGCGCGACGATGTCGCCGTCGGCTTCGAGAACCACGCCCTTAGGCGGCACGATTATGCCTTCCCATCCGGGCTCGCGCGCATGGCACATGGAACAGCGGCCAAGCACGGTGTCGCGCACTTTGGAAAAGTCCGGCGACGCGACGACGGCCTCGACGGCCGTCGAAGCCCGGGCCTCTCCGCCTTCGGAGAGAACCTTGGGCACGGTGGAGAGCCACATGATGGCGATGAACAGAAGCACCGTCGCGAGCCATGTCCAGGTCGGGCTGCCCTTGTTGGCGTGGCGGGTGTTGAACCAGTGACGGATCGTGACCCCCATGAGGAAGACCAGCGAGGCGATGATCCAGTTATACTGCGTGCCGAAGGCGAGCGGATAATGGTTCGAAAGCATCAGGAACAGCACGGGCAGCGTCAGATAGTTGTTGTGCGTCGAACGCTGCTTCGCCTGCTTTCCGAGCGCAGGATCGGGCGTCCGGCCCGCGATCAGATCGGCAACGACCTTCTTCTGGTTCGGGATGATGATGAAGAACACGTTGGCCGACATGATGGTCGCCGTGAAGGCGCCGAGATGGAGATAGGCAGCCCGGCCCGTGAAGAGCTGGGTGTAACCCCAAGCGACGGCGACGAGAATGAAATAGAGCAGCACCATCAGCCGCGTATTGTCGTTGCCGAACGGCGAACGGCAGATCGTGTCATAGGCAAGCCAGCCGAAGCCGAGCGAGGCCAGCGAGATGGCGATGGCCATCGGCTTCGAGACGTCGAGCACGTTCGGATCGATGAGGTAGAGGTCCGCGCCGGCATAATAGACGAGCGCAAGCATGCCGAAACCGGAGAGCCAGGTGACGTAGGACTCCCACTTGAACCAGATCAGGTGCTCCGGCATGTTTTCCGGCGCAACCAGATACTTCTGGATGTGATAGAAGCCGCCGCCATGCACCTGCCACTCTTCGCCGTAGGCGCCGACCGGCATGCCCGGACGCTGCTTCAGCCCCAGGTCGAGCGCGACGAAGTAGAAGGATGAGCCGATCCAGGCTATGCCGGTGATGACATGCAGCCATCTCACCGCAAATGTCAGCCAATCCCAGGCGATGGCATACTCGTACATTGAGTTCTCCCCATTTCTCTCGCGCTCATTATGTGTCATTGCTTGGGGAGGCGGGAACGGCGCCATCGCACCAACTCTTTCAAAAAAAACTATAAAATCGAAGAGGGGCCGGAGCGCTACGTTCGCGCCGGAAGAGCAGAGGCGGAAGCATGTCCTATCTCGATAATGTGCGTGTGTTCGTGCGCGTCGTGGAACTTGGAACGCTGTCGGCAGCGGGCCGCGATCAGCGCGTCACGCCGGCGGTTGCCAGCAACAGAATCAAGGAGTTGGAGCGGCATATGGGCGTGCGCCTGTTCAACCGCACCACCAGAAAACTGACGCCGACCGAGCACGGACGAGTCTTCTACGAAGGCGCGGTAAAGATCCTCGAAGCGGTGAACGAGGCGGAGAGCGCCATTGCCGATCTTTCAAGAAATCCGAAGGGAGCGCTGAAGATCACCGCCCCGCTCGGCATCGGCCGGCGGCTGATCGCGCCCGGCATACCGGAGTTTCACGACCGCTACCCGGATATCGAGGTGCGGTTGCGCCTCTCCGATCATAATGTCGACATCCTTGCCGAGGGCGTCGACATCGCCTTCAAGCTCGGCATACTCGAGGATTCGAACCTGCGCATGCGCGGCATCATGAACTGCGACCGCGTGCTCTGCGGGTCGCCGCGCTATTTCGAAAGGCGCGGCATCCCTTCGTCGCCGGACGACCTCCTCAGCCACAGCCACGACTGTCTTCTGCTGCGCTATCCCGGGTCGAAGGAGTATTACTGGACCTTGCAGACACCGGACGGCGTTCGCAAGTTCGAGGTCGGCGGTCCCTATGATTCGGATGATGGCGACGTGCTCACCCAGTGGGCGCTTGACGGACGCGGCATCGTCAACAAGCCGCTCTTCGAGGTGAAACAGCATATCGACGAGGGCTTGCTCGTCCCGGTGCTCGAGGAGACGCCGCCGCTCGGCGCCCAGCTTGCGGCGATCTACCCGCACAAGCGCTTCCAGGATCCGAAGGTCCGGCTGATGATCGACTTCATGGCCGAGCGCTGTCAGCGGCTGATCGGCAAGATGCTTGCCGAGCCTCATGAGGTGCAGGAGCGTTCAAGCGCTTGAGCGCAGCGCCCTCAAGGCACAAGCACGACCTTACCGATCGTTCGGCGGCTCTCGATCTCTCGATCGCGCGGTGTGCGTCCGCTGCCCGATCCAGCGAAAAGCGGCTGTCGATCGCGGTCGGCGCACGCCGCCGAGCTGAACGAGGCCGATCGCGTGACAGACTGCGTGATCCGCCCGCGAAAGGGCGACAACCGGCCTATGCCTTGATCGATCTCTGGCTCTTCGGGGTGAGCGCGCGAGGCTGCAGATGGCGGTTCAGCGCCGCGGTCATTATCTCGGCCGCGGCAAGGGCTGCGATCACCGGCGGCCGCTTGTCCTTCACCACCGTACCACCGATCGGGCAAACCAGCCTCTCGAAAAGCTCAGGACGATTGACCTCTCGCGACAGCCAGTTCTTGAAAGTCGCGCGCTTCGTCTTCGAACCGATCATGCCGACGTAACTGGCGTCTTCGCGCCCGAGCGCCTCGGTCGCGATCAGGAAGTCGAGTGCGTGATCGTGGGTGAGGACGACGAAGGCGCTGCCCGGCGGCGCGTCGCGCACGACCGCTTCGGGCATTGCGGTCAGGCAGGTCTCGATACCCGGCACGTCGGCGGCCGAGAGCTCATGTTCGCGGGTGTCGACGAGAACGGTCCTGAGCGGCACGTGCGACAGCGCCATGGCGAGCGCGTTGCCGACGTGCCCGGCGCCGAAGATATAGACATGCGGCCGATGCGCGATCTCATCGTCGCTGCGCTCGATGAGTGTCGCACGCGTGTCCGCATCGACCTTTTTGAAGGAAAGCGCGACGTGGCCGCCGCAGCATTGGCCGATCTCCGGGCCGAGGGGGATCGCCAGTCGAAGATCCGCCTTCGCCCCCTGAACGAGTTTCCGCGCGTGGTCGATCGCCATGAATTCCAGCTGTCCGCCGCCGATCGTGGCGAAGGTGCGGTCTTTTGAAACGAGCATCCAGGCATCGGTATCGCGCGGCGTCGAGCCTGCCGCGCTCGCCACCTCGACAAGCACGCAGGCCCTTTCACGACTCAGGAAATCCCGGATGTCTTCTCGGCGCGCCATCTCAGTCATCCATTATCTTCGCCGCGCGATCGTCCCTACCCGTCCCGGTGGGCGCGCAGGCGCTCGACCGCCATCAGCACGCGCTCCGGCGTTGCCGGGGCATCGATGCGCGGCGGAATACGATAATCCGCGACGCTCGCCGCTGCCATGGATATCGCCTCCAGAACCGAAATCCCCAGCATGAAAGGAGGTTCCCCGACCGCCTTCGAGCGCCGGATCGTCTCCTCCCGGTTGACGGACCATTCGGCCAAGCGCACGTTGAACACGCGCGGGCGATCGGACGCAAGTGGGATCTTGTAGGTGGAGGGCGCATGCGTCCGCAACCGGCCCTTGGCATCCCACCAGAGTTCCTCCGTCGTCAGCCAGCCCATGCCCTGCACGAAGGCGCCTTCGACCTGGCCGAGGTCGAGCGCCGGGTTCAGAGACTTGCCGACATCGTGGATGATATCGGTCCGCTCGACCTGGTACTCACCGGTCAGCGTGTCGACGCTGACCTCGGAGCAGGAGGCTCCGTAGGCGAAGTAATAGAATGGACGCCCCCGCCCTTCGGCGCGACTCCAGTGGATCTTCGGGGTCTTGTAAAAACCGGCCGCCGAAAGCTGCACGCGCGCGGCATAAGCCGCCTTGATAAGATCGGTAAAGGCGATGCGTCCGGCGCCGATCCGGACCGTGTTGGGCTCGAAGGCGATATCAGCTTCGCTCACGCCGTAGTGCTCGGCCGCGAAGCGCACGAGCCGCTCCTTGATCTGCTGACAGGCATTGGCGGCTGCCATGCCGTTGAGGTCCGAGCCGGACGAAGCGGCCGTCGCCGAGGTGTTCGGCACCTTGCCGGTCGAGGTCGCGGTCACCTTTATATGGTCGAGGTCGACCTGGAACTCGTCCGCTACGACCTGCGCCACCTTGGTGTAGAGCCCCTGCCCCATCTCCGTGCCGCCGTGGTTCAGCTGGATTGAGCCATCCGTATAGACATGGACCAGGGCGCCGGCCTGATTGTATTCCGTCTTGGTGAAGGAGATTCCGAACTTCACCGGCGTCAGCGCGATGCCGCGCTTGATGACGGAGCTCTCGCGGTTGAATGCGACGGCCGCCTGCCGCCGGGCCGCATAGTCGGACGAAGCCTCGAGCTCCTCGATGATCCGGCCGATGATGTTGTCCTCCACCGTCTGGTGGTACGGCGTCAGGTTACGCCCCTCGCCGCCATAGAAATTGAGCTTGCGGATTTCGAGCGGGTCCTTGCCGAGCGCGTAGGCGACGTCTTCGATTATCCGCTCGCCGCCGACCATGCCCTGCGGTCCACCGAAACCCCGGAACGCGGTGTTCGAGACCGTGTTGGTCTTCAGCGGCCGCGAGCGCAGCCGGACGTTCGGGTAGAAATAGCAATTGTCGGCGTGGAAGAGCGCGCGATCGGTCACCGGTCCGGAAAGGTCGGCCGAGAAGCCGCAGCGGGCGGCGAAGACTGCGTCCACCGCCTCGATGCGGCCCTCGTCGTCGAAGCCGACCTTGTAATCGACGTGAAAGTCGTGGCGCTTGCCGGTCGCCGTCATGTCGTCGTCGCGGTCGGGGCGCACCTTGACCGCGCGGCGGTATTTCCTCGCAGCCACTGCCGCAACCGCAGCGAAAAGATTTGCCTGCGTCTCCTTGCCGCCGAAGCCGCCGCCCATCCGCCGGACGTTCACGGTCACCGCATTCGACGGCACGCCCAGCACATGGGCGACCATGAGTTGCGTCTCGCTCGGATGCTGGGTCGAGGAAAAGACGGTCACTTCGTCATCCTCGCCGGGGATCGCAAAGGAGATCTGGCCTTCGAGATAGAAGTGATCCTGGCCACCGATGCGCATTTCGCCCGAAACGGTGTTTTTCGCCTTGGCAAAGCCGGCATCGATGTCGCCGCGCTCGAGCTTCAGGGGATCGATCACCAGCGGATAGTTCGCAGCCGCGGCTTCGAGAACATCGGTCACATGCGGCAGATCGCGATAATCGATCTTTACCTTGGCGGCCGCGCGCCGGGCGGCCTCGCGCGAGGTTGCAATGACCGCGAAGATGGGCTGGCCGTGGAACTCGACCTTGCCGGTCGCGAAGACCGGATCGTCGTGCTTGTGCGCCGGACTGATATCGTTCTCGCCGGGTATGTCCTCCGCCGTGAGCACTCCCACGACACCAGGACTGTTACGCACGGCCTCGAAATCCACCGACAGGATTTCGGCATGCGCGCGCTGCGAGAGCCCCAGATAGCCATGAAGAGTGCCCGCGGGCTCGGGAATGTCATCAATGTATTCTGCGGTTCCGGAAACGTGCTTGTGACCGGATTCGTGGCGTTCCTTGTCGTGGACGGCGCCGCGGACGCGATCGACGGGCTGCATCACATTCATGGGTCCACCCTCTCTACATAGCCACCGCGACCGTGCGGTCGATCCGGATATTGCGCGTTTCCTGCGTTTCCAGATGGAAGCGCCGCAGAAGATTCCTCGCAACGAGCATCCGATATTCGGAAGAGGCGCGCCAGTCGGTGAGCGGCGTGTAATCCCGCTCGAAGGCCGCTAAGCCAGCCTCGATGGCAGCGTCGTTCCATTGCGCGCCCTTGAGTGCGGCCTCCACGTTCGACGCGCGCTTCGGCGTGCCCGCCATGCCGCCAAAGGCGATAGCCACGTCGGCAACCTTGCCGTCACCGTCGAGCTTCACGCGAAACGCGCCACAGACTGCGGAGATATCTTCATCGAAGCGTTTCGTGATCTTGTAGACGGCGAAGCGGTCGGTCTCGTCCAGGAAGGGGATCCGGACAGTCTCTACGAATTCGCCGGGTTCGCGATCCTGCTTGCCGTATTCGATGAAGAAGGCTTCGAGGGGCAGCGTGCGGCGGCGTGTTCCCTTGCGCAGGATCACCGAAGCGCCAAGTGCGATCAGCGCCGGCGGCGTGTCGCCGATCGGCGAACCGTTGGCGATATTGCCTCCGACCGTGCCCATATTGCGCACCTGCTCGCCGCCGATACGATCCCAGAGCTCGCGAAGTTGCGGGAAGTGCCGGACGATGACCGGATAGGCCTCCGTGTAGCTTACGCCGGCGGCAAGGCTGATCCCGTTCGCGTCGACGGAGATCCGCCGCAGTTCTTCAAGATGCGAGAGATGGACGACCGGCGCGATGTCGCGCATGAATTTGGTGACCCAGAGCCCGACATCGGTCGAACCGGCGACGATCGTCGCCTTGGGGTTCGTCTCAAGAACCACAGCGAAATCGTCCAGCGAGGCCGGAAGCACGACGCGCTCGTCTTCGCCTCCGATCTCGACGCGCCGCCCGTCCCGAAGCGCCTCCAGTTGCCGCGTGATCTCCTCACGTTCCACGATCAGCGGATCCTTGCCGAGCTCGCCGACCGATGCAATCGCTTCCGCCGCCCGAATGATCGCCGCATAACCGGTGCAGCGACAGAGGTTGCCCTGCAGCGCCTTCTCGATTTCCTGAACGCTCGGCTTCGCATTCGTCATCCAGAGGCCGTAGAGCGACATCACGAAACCGGGTGTACAGAAACCGCATTGCGAGGCGTGCGTGTCGACCATCGCCTGCTGCACGGGGTGCAGCGGCCCGTTCGGCTGCGCAAGCGCTTCGACCGTCACCACATGGCAGCCGTCAAGCGATGCGACGAAGCGGATGCAGGCGTTGACGGATTCGTATTTGAGCTTGCCGTCGAGAAGCCGGCCGACAAGCACGGTGCAGGCGCCGCAGTCGCCTTCCGCGCAGCCTTCTTTCGTCCCGCGCAGACTCCGGTCGATGCGCAGAAAGTCCAGCAGCGTCTGCACCGGCGATACATCGGCAAGCTCGACGGGCCGGTCGTTCAAAAGGATGCGGATCGTATTGCGGATTTCGGTCGTCATTGCCGTCAGCTCCCGCGATACGTGGAATAGCCGTAGGGCGAAAGCAGGAGCGGCACGTGATAATGCGCGGCCCGGTCGGCGATCCCGAAGCGGATAGGGATCACGTCGAGAAACGGGTGCGTGCCGCGCTCGTCCGCAGGGCCGAGATATTCTCCGGCGTGAAAGCGCAGCTCGTAGGTTCCGGTTGCCATCGTGGAGCCGTTGAGAAGCGGCGCATCGCAGCGCCCGTCATCGTTGGTGCGGGTCGAGGAAAGAAGCTCCGTCCGTTCACCTTCAATCCGGTAGAGATCGATGCGCAGATTGCTTGCCGGTTTTCCGCTCGCCGTGTCCAATACGTGGGTCGTCAGGCGCCCGGGCGTTCCGTCTTGAACTTGCATTCTGTCGCTCCTCCGAAAGTCAGCATCGAGGATAGAGTATCCGGGGGGCGGGCGCCCTTGTGTAGCGGGCTCAACCTTCGAGACTTTCAAATTTTTCGGGGGGAATGGGAGAGCGGAATTCTCGCTACGAATTGGGCGACGAGACAATCTCTGGAGGAGCTGCTGCTATGAGATATCCCCGCGATCTCCTGGGCCATGGTCCGAACCCGCGCATCGCCTGGCCCGACGGCGCCCGGATCGCCGTGCAATTCGTGATCAATTACGAGGAGGGCGGAGAGAACTGCGTGCTTCATGGCGACGCGGCGTCGGAGGCCTTTCTCTCGGAAATCGTCGGCGCTCAGGCCTGGCCAGACCAGCGCCACTGGAACATGGAATCGATCTACGAATACGGCGCGCGCGCCGGTTTCTGGCGGCTGCACCGGTTGTTCACCGAAAAGGAGATACCGGCAACCGTCTACGGCGTCGCCACGGCTCTCAAGCGATCGCCCGCACAGGTGGCCGCCATGCAGGACGCCGGCTGGGAAATCGCTTCCCACGGCCTCAAATGGATCGAGCACAAGGATTTCGACGCGGAGCGCGAGCGCGCCGAGATTGCCGAGGCGATCCGCCTTCACACGATCGTAACCGGCGAACGGCCCACCGGCTGGTATACCGGCCGCTGTTCCGTGAACACACTCGACCTCGTGACCGAGACCGGCGGCTTCGACTACGTCTCCGACGCATATGCGGACGACCTGCCCTACTGGCACGAACATGCCGGCCGGCACCAGCTCGTCATCCCCTACACCCTCGACGCCAACGACATGCGTTTCGCAACGCCACAGGGCTTCAACAGCGGCGACCAGTTCTTCAGCTATCTGAAGGACAGTTTCGACGTTCTCTATGCCGAGGGCGCTGCCGGCGCGCCGAAGATGTTGAGCATCGGCCTGCACTGCCGGCTGGTCGGCCGGCCCGGCCGCGCCGCCGCGCTGGCGCGCTTCCTTGACTATGTGAAGAGCCACGAGAAGGTCTGGCTCGCCCGCCGCATCGACATTGCCCGCTACTGGGCAGAAACCTATCCGTTCCAGCCGAATGAAAACCGACCGTCGCGATTGTCGAAAGATGACTTCATTGGTCGCTTCGGAGGGGTGTTCGAGCACTCGGACTGGATCGCCAGACGCGCCTTCGCAAGCGAACTCGGCCCCGCCAACGACACCGCGTCGGGACTGCACGCGGCGCTCTGCGCGGTCTTTCGCGAGGCAAGCGACGAGGAACGGCTAGCCGTCCTCACCGCCCACCCCGATCTTGCCGGCAAGCTCGCCCAGGCGAAGCGCCTGACCCAAAGCTCGACTTCGGAGCAGGCTTCGGCGGGTCTCGACGCGCTGACGGATCAGGAGCGCGAGCGCTTCACGGCCCTCAACCATGCCTATGTCGAGAAGTTCGGCTTTCCCTTCATAATGGCCGTCAAGGGGCGCAGCAAGGACGAGATACTTGCCGCCTTCGAGAACCGTATCGGCAACGATCGGGAGACCGAGTTCAACACCGCGTGCCGCCAGGTGGAGCGGATCGCGCTGTTGCGGCTGCGCGACACTTTGGCGGACTGAGGCGGCGCCATGACGCGCGCCGCTGAAGTTCCCCCCGGCTTTGCGGGCGGGACGATCAACCTCGCTTCCGCGGGCCTCGGCGCCCGCGCGCTCTTTGCGACGGACGAATTCTTCGGCCCGGTGGAGCGCATGCTCAAGGACGAGCCGGCCGCGTTCCACCCCGGCGTTTACGACGATAACGGCAAATGGATGGACGGCTGGGAAACCCGCCGCCGCCGCGGTGCCGGCCACGACTACGCGGTCATCGCGCTCGCCGTGAAAGGGCGGATTGCCGGCTTCGACGTCGACACGTCGCACTTCACCGGCAATTATCCGAGCGCCTGCTCGATAGAAGCCTGTCATTCGGCGGAAGATCCGGACGAGGCGACCGAGTGGATCCAACTGCTGGCGGTCGCCGCCCTCGGACCGAATGCACATCACTTCTTCGCCGTGCACTCCGACGCGGTCTACAGCCATGTCCGGTTGCGCATCCATCCGGATGGCGGTATCGCCCGGCTGCGGGTCTACGGCACTCCGGCCCTCGATCTCAAGGCTATGGCGAACGAGACGATCGATCTCGCCTCCTGCCTTTCCGGGGGCCGGATCGTCGCCTTCTCCAACGGCCATTACGGCCACGAGCGCCTCATTGCGCCCGGCCAGGGTACGAATATGGGCGATGGCTGGGAAACGCGCCGACGCCGCGAACCGGGCTACGACTGGATCATCGTCAAGCTTGCCGCACGCGGGCACGTCGATCGCATCGTCGTCGACACGGCGTACTTCAAGGGCAACTACCCGGACGGTTGCTCGCTACAGGCGGCTGACCTCGCAGGCGTGGCTGCCGGGTGCGACGTGCTCGCCGCCTCCTCCGCGATGTTCTGGGAAGAGCTTCTGCCGCACCGGAAGCTTTCCGCCGACAGCATCCATGAGTATGGGGCAGATATGCTTGGACATGCCGGTCCGGTCACGCATGTGCGCCTGAACATCTACCCGGATGGCGGCGTCAGCCGCCTACGCATTTACGGCCGGGTCGCCGAGGCGAGCATATCCTAGATCAGAATGACATTAGGTCGAGTTGACCTAGAGTCGTGAGTGTGATCGATTCAATAGGTTAGAGCGGGACGTGGGCGGAAGACCGCGCACACTTTTCCTCATCCCGCTCTAGCCGCGGGCCGTTTTGCGCGGCCGCCCGCCCTTGGCACCATTAGCACGCGCGGCTGCTGCCTTCGCCGGCGATGTCACTTGCCCCGCCCGCCGCGCCATATAAGCCTTGGTGCCGAATATGCCGGCCAAAAGGCCCGGAATCGAAAGATCGACGTCCAAGGCCTCCCAATGCAGGCCATAACCTTGCCCAAGGATCTCGACTGCGGCGAGCTGATCGCTGCTCCCATCTTCCAGTCCCTGCGCCAGGCGTGGCGGAAAAGCGAACGTGCAGCCATTGGTCAACTCCACAACGATCCGGCCGCTTCGATCGTCATAGCGCGCAGATGCAGCACGGGGCTCTGTTTCTCGCGCCATCCGGCCGCTCTCCAAAGCTGCGTCGATTTGGGTGTCCGTCAATTCAGCCATGAATCGCCCTCCATCTGCCGAGGAATTGCTGTTGCCGTTCGTTGACGATCTGGACGGCCCGGCGCACATCGCTCCGCTTCATGCCATCAGCCCAAATCAATTCCGGAACGCCATCCGGTCCGATCAGGTTGATCTTGACCTGCCCATCGCCAAAGACATGTACATGGGCCGGTTCATGATCGTCAGTAAAGATGACGACGCTCAGGCCGTTTGCGCGATAGATCGTGACCATATACGCACGTAACCTATCATGATGGGTTACTCAAGTCCAACTTTGTCACGCGAGCGCCGCGAAGTATGTCTTAAAGTCCGGCAAGAACGCGAGAGGTTTGACGGCTTGTCAACGACCGTGGCGGCTTGGAGGGCCGCGCCGGTCGCGACCCTCCCCCAACCATGCTCCGTCACTCGGCGAAGAATGCGAAGCGGACGATGAACAGTGCCGCGACGAGCTGGGTCGCCGGGTGGATGACGTTCCACTTGCCGGTGCAGACCTTCAGGACGACATAGCTTACGAAGCCGAAGGCGAGACCGTTGGCGATCGAATAGGTGAAGGGCATGGCGATGGCGGTCAGCGCCGCGGGTGCCGCCTCCGTCAGGTCGTCCCATTCGATCTCGGTGAGCTCGCGCATCATCAGGCCGGCAACGTAAAGCAGTGCCGGCGCGGTCGCATAGGACGGAACGGCGGCGGCAAGCGGCGAGATGAAGAGCGCGGCGAGGAACAGCACCGAGATCGTCAACGCCGTTAGACCGGTGCGCCCGCCCGCCTGCACGCCCGAGGCGCTTTCAACATAGGCGGTCGTGCTGCTGGTGCCCATCAGCGAGCCGGCGACGATGGCCGAGCTGTCGGCGAGCAATGCACGCCCGAGACGGCTGGGCTTGCCCTCTTCCACCAATTTCGCGCGCTTGGCGACACCGATCAGCGTGCCGGTCGCGTCGAAGACCTCGACGAGCACGAAGACGAGAATGACGTGGACGAGACCGCCATGCAGGGCGCCCATGATGTCGAGCTGGAGGAAGGTCGGCGCAATGCTCGGGGGCGCAGAGACGATGCCCTGGAATTCCGATACGCCGAGGAACATCGACAGGACCGTTACCACCAGGATGCCGATGAGGATGGATCCGCGGACATTGAGCGCGTCGAGAACGGCGATGACGAAGAAGCCGAGGATCGCGAGCAGCGGTCCCGTCTGCTTGAGATCGCCGAGGCCGACCAGCGTCGCCGGATTGTCGACGACGATGCCGGCGTTTTTCAGGGCAATGATGCCCAGGAACAGGCCGATACCGGTCGCGATCGCGCTGCGCAGCGAATGCGGTATGCCCGCAATCAGCCAGCTTCGGACCCCCGTGACCGTCAGGAGCAGGAAAATGATGCCGGAGATGAAGACGGCGCCGAGTGCCTGCTGCCAGGTGAAGCCGAGCGCGGCGACGACCGTGAAGGCGAAAAATGCGTTGAGGCCCATGCCCGGCGCCATGCCGATCGGCCAATTGGCAACGAGAGCCATGACGGCGGAGCCGAGAGCGGCCGCAAGACAGGTCGCGACGAAGATCGCGTTGCGGTCCATGCCCGTGGTCGACAGGATGTCAGGATTGACGAAGATGATGTAGGACATCGTAAGGAACGTGGTAACGCCGGCGATCACTTCCGTGCGGACGGTCGTGCCGTGCTCCTTAAGCTTGAAAAGTCGTTCAAACATTTTTCCTCCCTTGGCAGACGTCATCTCGACGCAGCCGAACGACAGAGACCGGGTGTGTTGCTCCTCCAAGAGCCCGGCCATTGCAAGTTGATCGCGCCCCGATATTTATTCAGGGGGTATGATCCAGGCCGTGCGGCCTCGCCGGATGGGACGCCATCGCAAGCACCCGATTGTGCGTTTTCGCGCGCATGATCGCTAGCCACCGATTTCGACGCCGGGAGCGAAAGACTTTCAAGTTTTCGAGGGCATTCCGGGCGCTCCTGCGGGCATCGGCAACGTTAGATCCGGGTATCGGACGCGGTCCAGGCGCCGTCTTCGGCCCGGACGAGCATCGGCGTCGCGAAGACGCCTACGGTCCGCTCCGGCCATTGCGGAGAGAGGTCGGCGAGCGGCTTGCGCCACCGGTCCGACTGCAACATGGCGGCAGCGATCGCGACCGGCTCGATGCCGCAGGCCCCCATCAGCGACAGGCCGGCAAGTATCGAGGCCCCGCTCGATATCACATCGTCGATCAGGGCGACTCGCCGGCCCCTCAAAAGCGGCAGCATGCGGGGATCGACGTAGAGTCGCTTCTTCTGGCCCGGTGTCGTGATGGACGACAAGGGAACGGATAGATCGTCGACGTACCAGAATTTTCGCGAGGTTCCGAGCGGCACATAGCGCTTGTGGCCGAGCTTGCGGGCAACGGCTGCGGCAAGCGTCAGGCCGAGTGTCGGAAGACCCGCGACGATTTCCGGTCGGAAGGGCGCCAGTCGGGCGGCCAGTTCCTCCGCGAGCGTGTCCTCCACCTCGAAGCTCGCCTGATTGATGATCAGCGAGGCCAGCGCATGCTTGCCGTCCGAAAGCGGCCGGATCGGCAGGAGGATCTGGCGTCCGTCCGCGAGAGTGGCCGGAAAAGAGGCGCGGAAGCCGTCGTGCCCGACAAAGCTACCGGGTGGAAAGACCTCCTGCCAGTAATCGTGCGGCTCGATCGCCTTCGTTTCCGTCATGCCAAGCGTCCGTTCGGGTGAGTAAAAGGTTCTGATCCCAGAGTTTTTCGTCTATACCCATTGCCGCTTCGATCAAACCGAAAGGGCACACCCGAGCGCCAAAAGCTGGGGAATTCAGGCCCTTTCCAGACTGCTCAAGGAATGCCTGCCGATGCGCGTGCCCCCCGGGATTGTCGACGATCTCACCTTTCTCACGACCTTTCGCCGCGACCTGCACGCTTATCCCGAACTCGGTTTCGAGGAAGAGCGGACGAGCGACCTCGTAGCGAAGCTCCTCGATGAAGCAGGCCTCAAGGTCCACCGGGGGCTCGGCAAGACAGGCGTCGTGGGCACGCTGCAGGTCGGCAACGGCACGCGCGCGATCGGCCTGCGCGCCGACATGGATGCGCTCGCCATGCCGGAACTCGCCGATCGGCCCTACAAATCCAAGATAACGGGAAAGATGCATGCCTGCGGCCATGACGGCCATACGACGATGCTGCTCGGCGCTGCGCGCCACCTTGCGGCGACGCGTGACTTCTCGGGAACGGTCCATTTCATCTTCCAGCCTGCCGAGGAAGGCCGCGGCGGCGCCAGGCGCATGGTGGAGGACGGGCTGTTCGACCTTTTCCCTTGCGACGCGGTCTATGGATTGCACAACATGCCGGGCCTTGCAGTGGACGAGATGGCCGTCGTGGCGGGGCCGCAGCTTGCCTCGTCCGACAGCTGGCGCCTCACCTTCCGCGGCGTCGGCACGCACGGCGCCAAGCCGCATCTCGGCCGCGATCCGATCACGGCGGCAGGGACGTTTCTTGCTTCCCTGCAAACTGTGGTCGGCCGGGTGGTCGACCCGCTGCAGCCGGCGGTCGTCAGCGCCTGCGCGCTGCAAGCAGGCGATCCGAAAGCCCTGAACGTCATTCCGGATACGGTCGAGATCGGCGGCACGGCGCGTGCCTATACGCCGCATGTGCGCGACCAGCTGCAAGAAGAGATCGGCCGGTTGGCGCAGGGGACCGCGGCGATGTACGGCATCGAGGCCGATTATCGTTTCGAGCGGCGTATTCCCCCGGTCGTCAACGATCCGGACGCGACGGCACGCGCACTTTCGGCCGCCCGGTCCGTCTTCGGCGAGAAGGCGCTGACCAGCTTCCCGCCCTCGACCGCCGGGGACGACTTCGCCTTTTTTGCGCTGGAGGCGCCCGGCTGCTATGTCTGGCTCGGCAATGGCCCCGCCGTCGACGGCGCGCTGCACCATAACAGCGCCTACGACTTCAACGACGCGGCGATCGGTCCCGGCGCGGCCTTCTGGACCGCGCTGGTGGAACAGGAGCTCGAGGCCTGAAGAGCGTCAGAACGTCTCCAGGACCGGGCTTTCCAGCAGCTTGCCGGTCGCTACGTCGGCAATGCCGCGATCCGTCTGGTGCGGCCCGGCATTGCAGGCGAGCGTCGCCCCGAAGCAGGCCTTGAACACGAGATAGGGAGGCTGCCACTCCACGATCCCACCGGCAGCCTCGCGAATGGCCGCGAACCCTGCTGCGACTTCGGCCAGCGACGTATCCGAAACAAGCCCGCAAAGCGGCAGAGGCAGCAGCGCCTCGACCTTGCCTTCGGCAGCGACCGCCATCCCGCCGCCGGCTTCAATCACCGCATTGGCCGCAACCATCATGTCGCGGGGGTTGCCGCCGAAGACCGTCAGATTGTGGCTGTCGTGCGAAACGGTCGTCGCAAAGGCGCCGCGCCACTCGCCCCAGCCTTCAAGCAAACCGACCCGCGGACGGCTGTCGGCGCGGCCATGCCGATGGGCGACAGCGATCAGCGTCGTACCCTTCGGCGGCACCAGATATCCGCCCGAAACCTCGGCTCTCGTCTCGCCCCATCGGGTGAAGCGCGGCCGGTCGATCGTCACGACGCGGGCCGTGCTGCCAGTGGCAGCGATGCGAAAGTCGTCCACTGTCAGCGGTTCGATCTTCATCGTGTTGCGCAAGGGCGAGACATCGGCCGCGGCGGGCGCCTGAAGCATCCCACCGCCGCTCGCCACCAGCCTGCCGTTCGCCAGCACATGCCGCGCACGGAAATCGCGAATGTTCTCGAAGAGCACGATGTCGGCACGGCGACCGGGAGCGATCAGGCCGAGATCGGCCCTTCCGAGCCGCCGGGCGGCATTGAGGGTTGCCGCCTGCAGCGCCCACTCGGCCTTGAGCCCGTAGCGCACGAGGCGGCGGACCACGTCGTCGAGGCCGCCGTCGCGGTGAAGATCGTCCGGGAACACGTCGTCGGTACAAAGTGTGACCGTCTGCGGCAGATGCCCGAAAGCACCGAGCGCTGTCACGAACTCGGGAAGAAGGTGATCGTGCGAGCCGCGCAGCTCGATGGTCAGTCCCGCGCGGAGCTTCGCTATCAGGTCGTCGCCGGAGACGAGTTCGTGATCGGAGCTGACGCCGGCCGTCACGAAGGCCTGCAGACCGGCTCCCGCCAGGCCGCGCGCATGCCCGTTGACCTGTTTGCCCGCCTTCAGCCCCGCCTCGACGATCGCAGTCATGCGCGGATCGCCGTCGATGACGCCGCGCATGTTCATGACCTCAGCAATCCCGCCGATCTCCGGCCAGGACAGCATTTCCGCGACGGCATCGGCGTCGAAATCCGCGCCGGCGACCTCCAGACCGGGAGCGGAGGGCACGCAGGACGGCGCCAGCACCACGGCGCGCAAGGGCAGACCGCCCATTGCGTCGACAGCCCAGCGCACGCCGGCAAGTCCGCTCACATTTCCCAGTTCGTGCGGGTCCCAGACGACTGTGGTCACGCCGCGCGGCACCACGGCGGCGGCGTAGACCGCGGGCGTCACCATCGAGCTTTCGACATGCATATGCGTGTCGATAAGGCCGGGCGAAAGGTAGGCTCCCGCCGCATCGATGACCGTGTCCGCGTCGCTGCGCGACCCGGGTGCATGGAGGCTCGCGATGAGCGCGCCGACGATCCCGACATCCGCTGCCCGGCATTCGCCCGTCACGACATCCACGACCGTGCCGCCGGCCACGAGCACGTCGAAGGGCGCATCTCCGCGTGCGGCGGCAACTGCGCGCGCCCTCAAGCCGGCGTCATCGAGATCGGCGGGTTGCTGCAGGTCCTTCATCTGGCGGCTTCCTTGGCGAGCGAACCCAGCAGGTGCCCGCGGACACGCTCCGCATCCACGTCGACCGCATAATGGGCGTTGAATGTCTCGTGGCTCCCCCGGGTCTCGACCACCGTCCGGCCGCGCGTCAAGGCACCGGCAAGCTCGACATCAATTCGCGCCGGGCGAAACGACACAGCGTTTCCATCGACCAGCGCAACGGCTGCGCAGGGATCGTAGATCGCCATGCCCACCCTTCCACGGCTCGTGCCGATCGCGACGTAGCCGGCGAGAAGGTCGGCAAGCAGCGCGGCCTTCGCGCCACCTGCGATGCGCATGGCTTCCACATCGTCCGGATAGGCGATGACCTTCCGGCAGAGGTCGAGATCGACCATCCGGAACGGCACGCCGTGGGCAAGCACGATGGCAAGCGCTTCCGGATCGGCGAAGGCGTTGAACTCGGCCGACGCCGTATGATTGCCACTGGAAACACCGCCACCCATCCAGGTGAGCTCTTCGATCCGCGCGGCGAGGTCGGGACGTGCCAGAGCAAGGGCAGCGATATTGGTTAGCGGCCCGAGCGCCAGGATGCGATGCGGACCGCCGCCGTCCTCCAGCCAGCGGCAGAGAGCACGGAACGCGTCGCTATCCGGCAGGGCGGGTGCATCGGGGAGGCTCATTCCCGCCGTCGGAATGCCGGTCCTGCCAAGGATGCGCTCCGCCGTCTCGAGCTTCCCGAGTACGGGTAGCGCCCGTCCCTGATGGATCGGAAAGGTCCAACCGAAGGCCTGCGCTGCTGCCGCGGCGTTGCGCTTCACCTGCTCGAGCGGAACATTACCGTAGACCAGCGAGACGCCGTCGACGGCCTCACCGGCGTGAAGGACGACGAGCATCGCGGCGATGTCGTCGAAGCCCATATCCGTGTCGATCCAGATGCCCATGGCGGATCAATTGAACCTTTCCAGCCTCGCGGCCCTTTCGACCGGCAGATCGAAGGCGAGCGTGGTGCCTGCGGCGTGCGCGGGCACGGCCGCATCCACTTCGGCCTTCAGTGCACCGAGCGGCGTATCGAGCAGGTATTCGCGCGTGCTGCCCGAAAAAGAGGCCCCGCGCACTGTGCCCGTGAAAGGACCTGACCCCAGGGTCACCATGCGCGGGCGCCAGGCAAGCCCCGCCGCACCATGCGGCAAAGGCCCGGGAAGCTCGATCGGACCGTTTCCGGCGCGCAATTTGCCGTTCTCGATGGCAAAGATATTCTCGAAGCCGACGAAATCGGCCACGAAGGCGGAGGCCGGCCGGTTATAGATCTCTTCCGGCGTGCCGATCTGCTCGATCGCACCGTTCAGCATCACCACGATGCGGTCGGCCAGTGACAGCGCCTCGCCCTGATCATGGGTGACGAAGATCATCGTGACGCCGGTTTCCCTCTGGACCCGCTGCAGTTCCGTGCGCATCTCGAGCCTCAGCCGCGCGTCGAGGTTGGAAAGGGGCTCGTCGAGAAGAAGTACCTTCGGCTCCATCACCATAGAGCGGGCAAGTGCTACGCGCTGCTGCTGACCGCCGGAAAGCTCGGCCGGTTTCCGGTCGGCAAAGCTCGTCAGCCCGACGGATTTCAGGCCGGTCCCGACACGGGATTCGAGCTCCGCGCCGGAGAGGCCCTTCAGCCGCAGACCGAAGGCGACATTCTCGAAGACGGTGAGATGCGGGAATAGCGCATAGGACTGAAAGACAAGACCGACGGAACGCCTGTTCGCGGCAACGCGGGTGATGTCGGCGCCGTCGAGGCTGATACGGCCCGATTGCGGCTTCAGCAGGCCGGCGATGGAGCGCATCGTCGTGGTCTTGCCGCAGCCCGAAGGTCCGAGAAAGGCGACAAGCTCGCCTTTTCGAATCGACAGATCGAGATCCTTCACCGCGACGGTGTCGCCATAGGCGAGCGTCAGTTTTTCGAGGCTGAGGAAAGCGGGGTCAGACATAGCGGGAAAATCCTAGGAAACGCTCGGCGAGGAAGACGATGCCGATGGACATGAAGGCGAGAAGCGCCGAAAGCGCCGCGACCGATGGATCATAGGTGATCTCCATGTAGGAGAGCATGTCGATCGGCAGAGTGCGCACGCCGGGGCCGGAAAGGAACAGCGAAACCGGCACCTGATTGAAGCTGGTGACGAAGCCGAGGATGAAGGCGGCGAGAATGCCGCTGCGGATATTCGGCATGACCACACGGAAAAAGGCGCCTGAACGCGACGAGCCGAGCAGCACGGCGGCCTCCTCGATATCAGAGCGCAGATTGTTGAGGCTCGCCGAAACGACCCGCACCGCATAGGGCAAGACGAGCGCCGTGTGTGCCAGGAAGAGCGCGAGCGTGATGTTGAAGCCGAAGGGAACGACGAGGTAGCGCAGCAGCGCGAGGCCGACGATGATGCCGGGCACGATGATCGGCAGGGAGACGACGGTGCGCACCGTTTCGCCGAAGGGCAGCCGGTAACGCGAAAGCGCGTAGGATGCCGGGATGCCGAGGGTGAGCGCGGCAGCCGTCCCACCGATGGCAAGCAGCATCGACATGGTGAAGCTCTCGCGGAAGCTCTCGACCTCGAAGACCTTTGCGACCCATTTCAGCGACAGGCCCTGCGGCGGAAACGCAAGCGTTTCGCCCCCCGACAGGGATGCCGCGACGATGATGAAGAAGGGGCCGATCAGAAACGCGGTGACGAGTAAGAGCACCGTTACCGGGAAAAGACGGGAATTCATCGCTTGCTCCTCGCGGTGGCGAGCCGCTTCAAGAGAAGGTTGGCTGCGAAGCTCATGACGATCAGGATGAAGGCGATGACGCTTGCGGAGACGAAATCATTGGCGACGGTCACACGCTGATAGAGGAGCGTCTCCAGCATCAGGACCTTGGAGCCCCCGAGGATCGCCGGCGTGATATAGGCTGTCAGGGAGCCGGTGAAGACGAGCGTTCCGCCGATCACCAGACCTTCCTTGGTGAGCGGCAAAATGACCTTCCAGAAGACCTGAAACCAATTGGCGCCGAGTACCCGAGCGGCTGGGATCGCGTCCTTCGGCATGTTTTCGAGCGCGCTGATCAGAGCCAGGATCATCAGCGGCAGGAAGAGCTGCAGGAGTCCGACGAAGACCGCCGTCTCCGTGAACAGGAAGCGCACCGGTTCGTCCGTCAGGCCGACGCTCGTCAGTGCCTGATTGACGATCCCGGTCCTCCCCAGAATGACGATCCAGGCATAGGTGCGCGCGACCGGCGAAATCATCAGCGGCAGCACGACGAGACCGATCATCCGGCCCTTGCCCTTCGGCGGCAGGTTGACGATGGCAAAGGCAGCGGCATAGCCGATGACGGCCGCGACCACGGTTACCGTCGCGCCGAGCCGAAGCGTGCGCAGGAACACCGTCCGGTTGAGCGGATCGGAAAGGAAGCCGGTATAGGCGGATACCGACCAGCCCTCCGCATTGCGGAAGCCTTCGGCTAGCAGGATGACAACCGGCGCCAGAAAGACGACGGCGGCGAACACGGCCGCCGGCAAGGCAAGCGCCAGCGCCTCGGCCCGGTTGTGGAACATCTCTACGCCTTTCCGCGGCAGTGCCGCCGTTGGATACGTGGCGCGACACCGGCAGATTCTGGCGTCGCGCGAAGCAGGAGCCCGGCTCTTACTGGCCGACCTTGGCGTTCCATTCGGAAAGCCAGGCTTCCCGGTTGTCGAGCGCCACGGCCGACGGGATCAGTTTCAGGTTCTTGACCGTTTCTTCGCCGTAGGTGAGATTCTCGGCGATCTCGGGCGAGACTTTCACCTCCTTGTTGGCCGGGCTGTCGACCAGCTTTTCGGCGAGCGCCGTCTGGATTTCCGTCGACAGCCAGAAATCCATGAACTGAAGCGCCAGATCCTGGTTCTTCGACCCCTTGGCCAGGACCATGACGTTCATGCCGCCGGTCTGGCCTTCCTTCGGAGTCGCCCACTTGATCGGCAGATCCATCTTGGTGAAGCCCTCCCAGGAGAAACGGCCGATCGGCGCTGCCCAGATTTCCTCCTGCTGCATCAACTGCACGAGTTGCGAGGATTTGACGTAGAAAGTGACGATATCGTCCTTCTTCTCGCCGACGGCGGCGATCGCAGCCTTGAGGTCAGGCGCATTCTGCCCCAGCGCCTCACCGATCATGTAGAGCGTGGGCGGGCCCTGATTGGTCGTGACGTTCGGGAGGGCCACATGGCCGGCAAGCTTGTCGCCGAGCAGATCGGCCCAGGACGTGACTTCCACCTTATCGGACCGATAGACGATCGAGGTGGCGTAGAAAGTGTAGCCGACGCTCATGCCGTCGCCGTTCGGATCCTTGGCGATGTCGTAGAGCTTGTCGAAATTGCTGAGCTTCGAGGTATCGATCTTTTCGATCAGGCCGGCCCTCGTAGCGGAAAGCGCGTCCGCCATGGAAACGACTGCCATGTCGATGACCGGATTTGCCTTGTTGGCCTCCATCTTGGCGAGGCGCTCGACGCTGTTGCCGGTTTCGACCACGAGCTTGCAGCCGCACTTGGCTTCGAAGGGATCATAGACCAGCTCCTTGAACGCGTCCTGGGCGAAGCCGTAGACGGAGATGGTCAGTGTCTTCTCCTGAGCGGATGCGGCATGGGCGCCGATCAAGAGAAGTGCGCTCGAGGCGAGCAGGATGTTCTTCATGGCTGCGGTTCTCCTTCGCTGACAATGGGTGGCTGCACGTTGGGGGGTGGCTGCACGTTGGGGGGTGGCGTCGCCGTGGACTGGCGGACGACGAGTTGCATGGGCACTTTCGAAATGGTGGCTGCGACGGGCGCGCCAAGCGGGCGAGGCTCGGCTTCTCGGGTGCCGATCGCCTGCACCAGCGCCTCGATCGCAATCGCTGCGATGCGCGCCATGTCCATTCTGACCGTCGTCAGCGCCGGCGTCACGACCGGCGACCAGATCAGGTCGTCGAAGCCGGTAACGCTCGCCTGCTCCGGGACATGGATACCGGCGCGCTGCAGTTCCGTCAGCGCTCGCAATGCGTGAAGGTCGGAGACTGCCGCGAAGGCCGTCACGCCCTGCGCTACCTTCCCGGCCAGCCCCAGCGGGCAACCCCTGCCGGCTACCTGCTCCAGCCGCTCGATCCACAGCGTCTCGACGCGCACGCCTTCACCCAAAGCCGAGCGAAGGCCGCCGATGCGGTCGTTCTGTACGTTCGAGGCTGGATTGTTTCCGATGATCAGCAGGCGCCGATGGCCGAGCTTCAGGAGATGTTCGGCGATCTGGCGTCCACCGTCCCAGTGATCCGCAGCCACCGTGTTGCCTGGCGTCGACGGCGTGTCCACCACTGCAACCGGGCAACCGACATCGGCAATGCGCGTCCCGCGGCGCGGCACAATGACCATGCCCTCGACGCCCCGTTCGATGAGCCGCTCGATCGCGCTCGTCTGGACCGCGACGTCGCCGCGGGAATCGGCGATCAGCACGCCGTAACCGGCAGAAGACGCTGCGAACTCGATGGCCTGGGCGATCTGGGGAAAAAGCGGATTGCTGATATCGGGCAGCACCAGCCCGATAACGCCGCTCCTGCCTGTCCTGAGCGCCCGCCCCGCCTGGCTCGGCACGTAACCGAGCTCCGTCGCGGTGGCACGGATCTTTTCGGCGAGTTCCGCCGAAACACGCCCCTTGCCCGAAAGCGCGTTGGAAACCGTCGCCGCGGAGACGCCGAGAGCCGTGGCTATCCTCGTCAGTTTAGGTCCGGGACGTGCCAAGGTCCAGTTTTCCGCCGCAAGCTGATTAAACGATTAACCAGCGATATATCAGCCGATTGACCCTGTCGAATCATTTTTCCCAAGAAGCTGTGGATCGAGCGCTGCTCGGGCACCTACCGCGCGACGAAGAGCAGGTCAAAGCCCTTGATCTCACCTTTGGAGAACGATTTACGTATCGCGCGCCAGAGCGCCGCCCGGTTTTCCAGGCGAAAGCCGCGCAGACTTCTTATCAGACGGAGGGTCGCCACCGCAGTCCTGGCCAGACGCAGAACGGCAGGCCCGGAGAGCGACGCTGCCAGTATTTGCGGATGCACCGCGAGAAGCACGCTCGCGGTCCTCTTCCGGTCGATCGCCCGAAACTGGTCGAGCACCTTGTACTCGTAACCCTCGATATCGATCTTGAAGCAAAGCCGTTCGGTCCTCGCCATCGCCTGAAGCTCGGGAATGGTGATCGTTTTTGCCTCGATGGACATGCCGGTGTCGTCGGCGATCAGCGCAGACGTTTCGGAGCTTCCGAAACCGCCACCCACTGAATTGAGAACGAGGCATTCGTCCTGCGAGAGAGCCGCGTTGACGAGTTCGACCTCGCCGGCGTTTCCGTCTTTCATCTCTGTGAGGATACCGAAACAAACCGGGTCGGGTTCGACAACGATGACATTGTCGGCGCTTTGCGCCGCCCAATAGGGCGTCACGCCGATCCACCCGCCGATATCGATATAGGTCGTTTTCTCGTCGACGAAGCGCGCGATATTGCGAAAGGTTCCTGGCTCCCATTGGCCCGCCTGAAGGCGGCTGAAGAAGCGTGCCTTTTCCGGCTTGTCGGGGAAGTAGACGGTTCGCTTGTGATAGGTGATCGCGCGCATCGCGCTTCTCTAGCGCATGAATTCACAAAGCGGAACCGTTTTCCGGGAAGTTGCGGGAGACAGGTAAGGGTGGCCGAAACTCAGGCCTCTGCCCTCTGGGCGCGGCTGCGCGCCTCCGTCAACTCTGAAGTCGTCTGGCTGAGACGGTCGGCCAGCACCCGCATGATCTCGACTGCCATCTCCGGGAAATCAGCCAATAGTTTGAGGAAATCATCCTTCCGGATCCGCAATGCTTCGAGTGAGGTAGTCGTCTTGACGGTTGCCGTACGCGGCGTGTTGCAGAGGATGGCGATCTCGCCAACGATCGAATTCTGCTCCACTTCGGCGACTTTCAGCTGTCCGCTCGGCGTCGAAACGAGCACATCCGCATTGCCAGAAAGGATCACATAGGCAGCGTCGCCGATATCCCCCTGATGAAACAGATCTTCTCCCGCACTGTACATCACCCGGTCGGAGGTGAAAGCCAGAAGCTTGAGCTTGGCAGGCGGAAGTCCGGAAAACAGCGTTATCCGGCGCAGCATTTCCACTTCATCTTTTAGGAGCATAACAGTCCGCTTCTCCGAATGCGTCGCGCTTGGTGCAAACAGGTTCTAACCCGGCCGGCGGGAACATATGCTTGCCTCCTGACAACAATATTACATCAAGATGCCAGTTCCTTGTAGTCGCTGTCTCTTGAGTGCTTTTCCACCGGTTCGTCGTGCGCCAACCGTCCGTTTTCGAAATGGGCGACGCGGTCGAAGAGTTCCGCCAGATCCTGATTGGCAAGAACCCACAATATAGCGGGCTTTCGCTCGCCATCCCTCAGGAAAGCGAAGGCCTTCCGGGTGATCTGATCCTGCGTGCGCTGGTCGAGCGCCAGAAGCGGCTGATTGAAGACGTAGAAATCCGAGACCCGGATCAGGGCACGCGCGAGATTGAGCTTCTGGCGCTGGCCGGACGTCAATCGCTTGCCGCCGGCGCCGACGTCGAAATCCAGCCCGAACACGAGCACCTTGTTGTAAAGCCCAAGCGACTCGAACAGGTCACGCACGATTGCGCGTATCCGCTCGGACCCGTCCGTGTGCTTGTGCCCGATGCGGCCGAACAGCACGTTGTCCAGGATCGTCGCCGAGGCCATGTAGCGGTCCGGCTGGTAATGCTCGATGATGCCGACGAGATCGGCCGGGAGGCCGTCGCTGAACTCACGGCGCGCCTCGACGATCTTCTGCATGAGATCGTCCGTCAGGAGACCGAAGCGATGCCGCGGCTCGATATAGCCGAAACACAGGCGGATGATCCTGATGGCATCATCCTCGGACACCTCCTCGAGCGGCTTTCCCCTCACCTTCTGAAGAAGCGCCTCGTAGGCGGGGATTTCCTCGGCCGTCATGAAGGTGAGCTGCTGGAAGAACGGGTGGTCCGGCGGCAAGTCGCGGAACAGTTCCACGACGTTCTCGGCGATTTCCAGCCCCATCTTGTAGAATGTCTCGTGCAGGCCCGCCCGCTTCAAAACGGTCTTGAAGAAGGGATGGTCCTCGAGCGCCTTCTCCCATCGGTTGCTGTCGGTGACCGTGCCGAAGAGCAGGTTCTCCCCGACGGTCGCCTCGACATTGTAGGAGCCCGGTTCAAAGAAGACGACGAGGTCGCTGAGCTTCTCGGCCTCGAGCCTTTGCCGAAGCGCGCTGCGCATCGCCACGATCTCGCCGGCGAAAGCGTCGTGCTCGGTCGGATCGATCGTCGAACGGACAGCAAGCGCCAGGACGTCGTTGCTCAAGAGAACGACGTCCAGCACGGCTCTGATCTTCGCGAAGAGGTCGTCCGGCCCCGTCGCGCCCGCGGCCGCGTAATCGATCCAGTCACTGTTCAGGTCGTAATGCGGATTGCCGGCGAGCTTCGCCTCCACAAGCTCCCACCTGCGTTGAGCTTCCCTGTCGCCCTCATAGACGACCTCCGTCAACGGAGCATGCTTGAGCCCGTAGAGCAGATTGTCGCCGAGGCTGCCCTGGAAGGCAAAGACGTCGGAGGAGGCGTAGGATATTCGCCTGCCCACCACCGATTCGGGCAACTCATGAATATCGACGTCGCCTATGAGGATTCGGCCGGTTGCGGGCCAGGTCAGCCGGCCGAATGCCTCGGCCAGCGCCTCGCCGCCTCCGGACGTACCCCCGGTAACCGCGACCGTTTCGCCGGGTTGGACCTGCAGCGATACATATTCCACGACCTTCGAGCCGCCATCGTCGGCGACCGAAAGGTTGACGGCCGCCAGCGCTCCGGTGAGCGGCGTTGCCGGGTCGAGAGAAATCGCCTGCACCTTGGGGTCGATCAGCGGTTCGACGCTGAACTGTTCTACGACCTGGGCATATTTGACCTGCACATCCTGGCGCGCCTGGTCCCAATCGATCAATTCCTTCAAGGGACCCGGTAGGTCCTTGTAGGCGCCGATGACCGCGACAAGCTGGCCGATATCGAGCCGGCCCTGAAGCGCAAAATATCCGCCGATCGAATAGAACAGGAACGGCGTCACCTGGGCCAGGAAATTGTTCAGGAATTTGACCAGAAACTTCCACTGATAGAGATCGTAGCGGATCTTGAATATCCGGCCGAGCCGGGCGGCAATGTCGGCCCGTTCGAAATTCGAGGTATCGTGGGCGCGGATCGTGCCGATGCCGTCCACGATCTCGCTGACGCGCCCCGACAGCTCACGCGCCGTCAACTGACGCTCGCGGCCGAGCACCAGCAGTCGCCTGCGCATGCGCGGGATAATGACGGCCTGAACGGCGACAATGGAGGCTGCGATAATGCCCAGCCAGAAGCTCTGGAGGAGGATGAAGATGAGCGCCGTCAGAGCCTGACCGCCGAGAAGGGCGGGCTGTACGAAGGCGTCTCCTGTGAAGCCGCCCATAGGCTCCACCTCGTCCTTGATCATGGTCGAGATTTCGGCCGGCTTGACGCGCTTGAGATAGCCGGGGGGAAAGCGCAGGACCCGGTCGACGAGCTCGAAGCGGATTCGCCGCAGAAGCCGTTCGCCGAGCCGGCCCTTGTAGGTGTTGATATAGAATTTGAAGAGCCCGTTGATGATCACGAGCAGCAGGAATACCAGGCTCAAGGCCAGCAGCATGCCTTCCCTCCCGAGATCGAAACCCGAGAAGAGGTTGACCTCACCGAAGAACGGCAGGTCGAACGAAATCGGCAGGAACGGTTGGGTCGCCTCGGGGCCGTCGAAACCTGCACCCTGGATCGGTCCGTTGACGATCTGCTTCGGCAGATCGAAGGACAGGAAATAGGGAACCATCGACAGCGCCACGACCAGCAATATCCAGAGCTGCTGCTTGCGGGTGTGAGTCCAGATGTAGCGGGAAAGACGTGGTTCCATGTGCCGGTAAAGAGACCTATCTGAAATTCGGGATCGCTCGGCTGTTCTGCCGGCGGACTACAGCGCCGCAATTGGTGCCGGTCCGCCTGATCGTCAATGGGCCTGCGCTGCCTCCACGAAATCGTGACTACCCGGCATGAGAGCAGAGCGATGCGCTATGTCAAGCCTCGATAGATATGCAGTACCGCTCATCTGCGCAGGCGTCTTGCCTCCACTCCTGCGGCCCACTCCGGCGCCTTGCGCTCAACTGGCCGTGAGCTTACAACAGCCGCATGACGCATGCCAGCCACTCTTCCCGCCTTCCCGAAGATTGTCGCGAAAGCACCTATGACCTTGCCCGGGGGTTGGCCGCGTATTCCGGCAGCCGGCTCGTCGGTGGCATAGCCAGGGTCATTGCGAAGCATCCGCACGCGAACATTGCCAACGCCTTCAACCACTTCGTGCTGATCGGCTCGGTCTAACTCCTGGAGGGGGATCCGGCGTAAATCAATGTGACCTAAAGGGCTGCCTCGACAAAAGCCGCTCACCGATGATCCTCGCCGTTCCGGCGGCTCCGTCGAGGTCGAGCGGCGGGATGGCCGGCCTCGGTCGTGCAAGCATCGTCCTCACCTTAGCGGCCAGAAGCTCGGGCGTGATCCCCTCCTCCGGCAGCACCCCGGCGAGATCGAGCTGTTCGAGCCGTGCCGCCCGCGTGCTCTGTTCGGTCTCGCCACCCGCGGTAAAGGGGATGAGGAGGCATGCGCATCCGGCACGCAGAATGTCGCACACGGTGTTGTAGCCGGCCTGCGAGACGGAAAGGCGGGCACCGCCGAGCAAGCCACCGAAATCCCGCCGGAAACGAAAGAGGCTGACGCCCTCCGGAGCCGCGGCCGCGAATGTGTCGAAATCCGCCTGCGGCAGGTTCGGGCCTGTTATCAGGCACCAGCGAAGCGCATTCGGCAGAAGCTTCGCGGCCTCGAGCGCCGCGCCGATCAGCTCCCTGCCGACAGCGCCTCCGCCCGCCGAAACCACAATGTCGAATTTCTCGGCCGCTTCATTCGGCGGCGGCGGGGCGACGAGGCCCGTATAGACGACCTTGTCGCGGATTTCGTCGGCAAGGGGAAATGTTTCCTCGATACGGGCGAATCCGGGATCGCCGTGAACGAGCACGAGATCGAAATGGTTCTTGACGAGTTCGACGGTCTCTTCGGCCCTTCCAGGCTTGACCCTCTCTTGCAGAATGTCGCGCAGCGACGTCGCCACGAGCGGCGGCCTGCCGCTCGCCGCAATTTCAGCGAGCAGCGGCAGCAGTTCGAACCGCATCTGCCGACGCCCGAAGGGGAACGCCTCGATGATGACGACGTCCGGTTCCGCGCGTCGGAACGCCTCTATGAGCAGATCCCGTCGGTGCTCCTGAAAAGCGGCCGTGACCGGGTTTCCGTCGCCGTCGACAAGCCCGGAAAACCCTTTGTCGCCGGCAGTCACCGCCGGCAGTGCGACGGTCTGCACGCCTTCCCCCGGAAAGCCCGGCACCGGCGTGCCGCCGGTCACCATTGTGACCTCGAACTCCCGCTCGACCAGCGCTCCGGCAATGCGGCTCGCGCGCGCCATATGCCCGATACCGAGTAGATGCTGCACATAGAAAAAGACGCGAGGTCCGCTCAAGAGCTTCTTCTCCATTCGCTTTCGAAGAGCCCGACCAACTGACCGACGCTGGAGTGATGGTCGAACTCGTTGCGCACGCGCCGTTCGCCGGCGGCGCCAAGTCGCCGGCGAAGCTCCGGGTCGCGGATCAGCCGCTCCAGTGCCGCGGCAAGAGGCTCCGGGCTTTCCGGCGGCACTACCAGCCCGTTTTTGCCATCTTCGAGAAGTTCGGGAATGCCGGAGACTGCGGTCGAGATACAGGCAAGCCGCTGGCTCGACGCCTCCACCAGCACATTCGGCAGCCCGTCGCGGTCGCCATTGGCCGTCACCCGACAGGCCAGTGCGAAGATGTCGGCCTCGCGGTAGCGGTCCAAAACGTCCTTCTGATCGAGCGCCCCGCGCCAGCGGATGCGGTCCTCGATGCCAAGCTTTGCAGCAAGCGCCTGGAGCCCGCCGGTGAGCTCTCCCGCACCGATATGCTCGAAGCGCCAGTTGGCATCCGCAGGCAACAACGCCAGCGCCTTCAGGAGGACGTCATATCCCTTCTTGGGAACGGCGCGCCCGACGCTGACGATGCGCACCGGATCGTCGGGATCCGAGCCGTCGCGCCTTGTATGCTCACCTTCGAAGGCCGGGAAACGATCGAGGTCGAGGCCGTGATAGCTCAGATGGACCCGGGTTTGGTCCTTCGACAGGTCCCGCAGATGCTCATAGCCGCTTCGGGTGCAGGTCACCGTCCAGCGGGCCCGGTCGAGCTTGCCCGAAAGCTCCCAATCCTCAGAGGTCCAGATGTCCTTTGCATGGGCGGAGCAAGTCCAGGGTATGCCGGTGATGATGCTGGCATAGTCCGTTACCGAGGCCGGCGTGTGAATGAAATGGGCATGCAGCCACGCGGCGTCTTCCGGCCATTCGGTGACGAGTACCAGCGCCTGGCCGAGACGGCGGAAGCGGTTGCGTGAAACGTCTCGCGCGAGGTCCCGGAGGAACGGCCCGAGCACCCGCCGGAAGCCGGGCTTCCGGACGGTCTTCACCAGCGCGCGGAGAACGCGCCACGGCTCCTCATGCAGATATTCAGGCAGGTAATGGACGGCCGCGCGTATTTCGTCATGGACGGGATGGCGCTTCCTGTCGGTCGGACGGCGCAGGGCGACCAGGACGAGCTCATGCCCTGCTCTTTCGAGGCCCAGCAGTTCCTGCGCAATGAACGTTTCCGAAAGGCGTGGATAACCCTTCAGCACGACGGCGATCTTCGGTTTCGGTAACACGTGTCTTCAGTTCGATCTTTTCACGACGGCCAAATGCTCCTTCGATCTATGATCGAGCCATTCGCCGACGATGTCGGATATGTGGACGAGGCCTTCCAGCCTCAGGCCATTGGCGCGGAGCGACGGCGGTGCGCGCTGCGGCAGCGCCTTCAGGGCCGCAGCAAGGCGCAACGGCTCCTCCGCTTCCTGCGGAAGCAGCATGTCGACGAGCCCGAGTGCAGAGGCACGCTGGGCGCGGATCAATTGTTCTTCGCGTGGCTGAAGACGCGGCACGATCAGAGCAGGCTTGTCGAAAGAGAGTATCTCGCAATAGGTGTTGTAGCCGCCCATCGACACCACACCCCTGGCGCCGGCTACCAGTTCCTCCATGCGATTGTCGAACTCGATTATCTTGATGAATGGGATCTTGCTTCCCTTCTTGATCAGCTTGTTGCGCTGCTTTGCGGGCATGTAGGGGCCGAGGACGACGAGCGCGTTATGCGTGAGTTCGGGATCCTCCTGATAGGCGTGGATCACGTCATGGATGAGGTCCGCTCCGTCGCCGCCGCCGCCGGTGGTGACCAGTATGTAGTCGCCTTCCGGCTTATGGCCGTGCAGCGCATCGTGGGAAACGCTTCTTTGCAGAAAGCCGACGAAGTTCATGCGATCGCGCACGGCAAGGGGCACGTCGAGCCCGACCAGCGGATCGTAGAAATCCGGCGGTCCGTAGACCCAAATCGAATCATAGAACTGCTCGATCTTGCGCATCGTGTCGCGCCGCTTCCATTCCTCTTCCAGGAGGTGCGGCGAGTCCATCACTTCCCTTAGGCCAAGCACCAGCCTGGTGCCGTGCGTCTTCAGGTAGGCGAGCGTATCCTCCACCTCGCCGCGCAGGCCCATCGGCTCCTTGTCGACGACGAAAATATCCGGCCGGAAGTTTTCCGCCGTCGAACGGATGATCGACTGCCGCATTTTCAACGTTTCGTGCAGTTCGATGTGGCGGTCCAGCGAAGTATATTCGCCGTTTCGGAGCTTTATGACGCTCGGAATCTTCACGAAGTCGACGCGGGCGCGATAATCGAAGGCGCCGGCGATGGTCGCACCGGAGATGATCAGGATCTGCAGTCCGCTGTAATCTTCCACCAGGGCATGGGCGATGGCGCGACAACGTCTGAGATGGCCGAGCCCGAAGGTATCGTGGCTGTACATGAGGATGCGGGCATCCTCGAAGCGCCGTGTCATACGAAAAACCTTTCGCTCAAAGATAGAAACGTCGAAGTCTATTGCAGCGATCGCTTGCAGCCAACAGCGATACCGGGGCTTATTTGTAGGGATCGGCGGCGTCGCGCAACCCGTCTCCCAGGAAGTTGAACGCCAATATCACAAGAATGACCGGGATCGTGGGGAAAAGCAGCCACGGATAGAAGGCAATGACGCTGACGCTCTTTGCCTCGGTGAGCAGGATGCCCCAGCTGGTTATCGGAGGACGCAGGCCCAGGCCGAGGAAGCTCAGCGCCGTTTCTCCAAGGATCATGCCGGGTATGGAGATCGTTGCCGTGGCGATGAGATGGGACATGAAGCCCGGAACGAGGTGGCGCCCTATGATGCGTCCGCTTTTGGCGCCCATCAACTGCGCGGCAAGGACATAGTCTTCCTCCCTGAGCGCCAGCAGCTTCGAGCGCACGGCGCGCGCAAGGCCGGTCCAGTCGAGAAGGCCCAGGATGACGGTTATACCCAGATAGATGAGAAGCGGGCTCCATGTCGCCGGCATGATCGCCGCCAGGGAAAGCCACAGCGGAATGCTCGGGATCGACTGCAGGACTTCGATCAGTCTCTGAACCACAAGGTCGAAGATCCCGCCATGATATCCGGCAAGCCCGCCGATGACGATGCCGAGAACGAAGCTGACGGTGATGCCGAGAAGTCCGATCGTCAGCGATATCCGCGCTCCGTAGATGATCCGCGACAGCACGTCGCGGCCGAGACGGTCCGTGCCCAGGAGGAAAAGCTGCCCTCCCTCCGCCGGGCAAACCAGATGCAGATTGCTTTCGAACAAACCCCAGAAACGGTAGTCGTCCCCGCGGCAGAAGAACCGGATCCGCTCGACGGCCGTCGTATCGTCCGTGTAGTTGCGCTTCAGCGTGTCCATGTCCAGCTTCATCGTCCGGCCGTAGACGAAGGGGCCGACGAATTCACCCTCGTGGAAAAAGCGAACGCTCTGCGGCGGCGCGTAGATGAAATCGACATTGCGTGTATGCAGGTTGTAGGGCGCGAGAAACTCGCAGATCAGGATCATCCCGTAGAGCATCGCGAGGAAGATGCCCGAGACGAGCGCGACCTTGTGGCGCTTGAACTTCCACCACATCAGACGCAGCTGCGATGCCTGGTTCACCCGCACCTGCTCCTCGGTCATGACCTCCACGGAATAGGGGTCGAAGGGCGCGGTCGAAACGTAGTGCGGAAGGGGCTCGCCGGGCGCCGGGATCGGTGACGTCACTTTGTGCTCCTGCCTTGCAGACGAATTCGAGGATCGAGGACGGCGAGCGCCAGATCGGAAACCAGCACTCCGATCACGGTGAGGAACGCGAGGAACATCAGGAACGACCCGGCGAGATACATGTCCTGGCTCTGCAGCGCCTTGATCAGCATCGGTCCGGTGGTTTCGAGGGACAGCACGATTGCCGTGATTTCCGCACCCGAAATGATCGCCGGCAGGATCGACCCAATATCCGAAATGAAGAAATTGAGCGCCATGCGCAGCGGATATTTGAGCAGGGTTCGCGTGGGCGAAAGCCCCTTGGCGCGGGCGGTCACGACATATTGCTTCTGGAGTTCGTCGAGCAGATTGGCCCTGAGGCGCCGGATCATGCCGGCGGTACCGGCCGCGCCGACGATGATG
Organism: Sinorhizobium sp.; assembly: GCF_059070375.1. Taxonomy (NCBI): domain Bacteria; kingdom Pseudomonadati; phylum Pseudomonadota; class Alphaproteobacteria; order Hyphomicrobiales; family Rhizobiaceae; genus Sinorhizobium; species Sinorhizobium sp. The sequence goes on along the minus strand of NZ_JCACWC010000002.1, from coordinate 395,128 downwards.
ACCGGGATCCAGATATGCTCCAGTATCGACTTCGCCTTTTCCCAACTCATCGGCTCGGAAAGATACTTCTGGTCCATCAAATGGCCGATCGAAGTTCCGAACCAGATATTGGCGAAATACATGAGGACCAGGGCCAGCATGAAATTCGGGATTGCGATGCCGATGAGTCCGATCAGCGACAGGCCGTAGTCGCCCCAGCTGTACTGGTGCGTGGCAGCATAGAGGCCGATCGGAAACGCGATGACCCAGGTGAAGATGATGGTGACGAAGGAGACCAGGACCGTGAGCCACAGGCGCTCGCCGACGACCTCGCTCACCGGCAATTCATACTCGAAGGAATAACCGAAATCGCCCTGGAGCATCCCCGCGACCCAGTGGACATAGCGCAGGATCGGCGGCTGGTCGAAGCCGTACTGCTTACGCAGCGCCTCGATCTGTTCCATGTTGACGCCCTCGCCCTGCGCCCTGATCTCGGCAATGTAGCTTTCGAAATAGTCGCCCGGGGGCAGTTCGATGATGGCGAAGACGAGCGCGGAGATGATGAGGAGCGTCGGGACCATGACTGCGATGCGCCAGAGAATGTACCGCAGCATCTCAGTCGTCCTGTTCCAGCCAGAAGGTGTCGGGCTTGTAGGCGCCGAGGTAGCTCGTCGGGTCGAAACCGTACAACCCTTCATCGGGGAAATTGCGCAGCTTCTTCGTGACGAGGATCGGCTGCAGCGAGCTGTTGACCAGCCCGATCGAGAAGACCTGATCCGTATAGATGGACAACATCTGTCTCCAGATGTCAGCCCGCTCGGCATCGTCCGCGGAATGCCTCCAGCGCTTGAGCAGGTCGAGGAGCTCGACGACCGCGGGAAGGTCGGGTGCCTCGCCCATTTCGCCATGCGACATATAGTTCAAACCCCAGACGGGCCACTGCAGCTGGTCGTCCGTGGTCGGTGCAAGCTGGCTGGGGCTCATGTCCGCAGTCGGCACGCCGTTGTCGAGACCGAACCACATCGACATGATGATCTCGCCGCCGACCGCGCGGCTGCGGAAGGTATCGCGCTGCGAGGTGCGAATGAACAGCGAAATGCCGACCTCGCGCCAGTAATCGGTTATGAGCTGCAGCACATCGGTATCGAGCGTGCTTTCGCCGGCCGTCTCTACGACGATCTGCGCCTTTCGGCCGTCGGGAAGAATACGGATTCCGTCGCCGCCGCGCTTGGCCAGTCCGGCCGCGTCGAGCAGCGCGTTCGCCTGTTCCGGATCATGGGCGATCCAGGCATTCGCGAATTCGGGCCGGAAGAGAGGACTTTCAGGCAGCACGGTGTCGGCGCTTTCCTTCGTCAGCCCATAAAATGCGGCCATGTTGATTTCGCGACGGTCGATTGCAAGCGACAGCGCACGACGGACGCGCACGTCCCTGAGCAGCGGCCGCCACACCGGGTCGGCAGAGTTGAGGTTCGGCAGCAGCGCCAGGCGTGACCCCGACGTCTTCTTCCAGAGCTTTACCACGACCGGGTGCCGCTTCTCCGCATCTTTGAGATAGGTATAGTCAACGAAATCGACCCCATAGGCCTGCAGGTCGCTTTCGCCCGTGCCGGCCTTCGCCGGAATGAGCGAGGACGAACTGACGCTGAGCACGAACCGGTCGATATAAGGCAATTGCAAGCCGTTTTCGTCCACCCGATGGTAATAGGGATTGCGTTCGAACATGAACTGTTCGGCCGGCAGGGGCGTGGTGTTGCGCCACGGGTCGAGGGTCGGCAAATCCGGATTTTCGGGCCGGTAAGAGCGCGCCATCCGCATGTGCAGCTGGCTCCACTTCTTGACCCGCTGTTCCTTCAGGAACGTCTTCAGCTTGTCCTCGTCCTGATATTTCGTGTGGAACTGCTTGAGATAGGCCGAGGGCATGACGACGACCAGCGGCTGTGGTGCAGCGAGTTCCTGCAGGAAAACCGGGTTCGGCATCGGCCAGGAATAGCGGACCGTTCGCTCGTCGACGATTTCGAACTTAGGCGCCTGCCCGTCCATGACCATCGCCGGCGGCAGGCCGGCCGGGGTCAGATTCTCGTTGAGGAGCACGTCTTCGAAGCAATAGCGGAAGTCCTCGGCCGTCAAAGGCGTGCCGTCCGACCACTTGTGGCCCTCGCGCAGATGAAAGGTGAAGATACGATCCTCGACCGTCTCGTAGCTTTCGAGAATATCGGGCTGGAGATTGAGCTTCTCGTCGTAGCCGACCAGGCGGGTATAGCCGTAGATCGTCATCAGGCGAATGTCCTTCGCACTGCCGATCAGGCTGCGGATCGTGCCGCCGTGGCGGCCGGCCTTTCGTCCCATCGCCGCGACATCGATCACCCTCGGCGTCTTCGGCAATCGTTCGCCGACCGGCGGAAGCTTGCCTTCCTGAACGAGGGCGGCGAGCGCGTCGGTTCCGCCTGCGGCCGCGAGCATTGCTTTTGGAAACGCAGCCGAAGCGAGAATGCCAAGCGCGGTTCTTCGGGTGATCATCGGCGTAACTCCCTGGCATCCACCGATTCGCGGGCGAGGACATAGTGCCCGCCACCGAGGTCGGCGGGAATAAGAGCACCGTTCTCGCCGCCGTCGGAAAATTGCGCGCCCCAGCGCTCCTGGTCCGATCCGCCGCTCGCCGCAAGGGAATCGAAGTCGAGCTTACGGTCGAGGTCGGGATAGGGAACGGCGGCGAGGAGCGACTTCGTGTAGGGGTGGACCGGATTGCGCATCAGCACCTCGCGCGGCGCCAGCTCCACGATCCGGCCCGCGCACATGACCGCGATCCGGTCGGCCATGTAGTCGACGACCGCGAGGTTGTGCGAGATGAACAGCATCGTCAGGCCGAGCTCTTTCTGCAAGTCCTTGAGAAGATTGAGGATCTGTGCTTGCACCGAAACATCGAGCGCAGAAACGGGTTCATCGCAGATCAGAAGCTGCGGCACGAGCGCGAGCGCCCGGGCGATCCCGATGCGCTGCCTTTGGCCGCCGGAGAAGCTGTGGGGATAGCGATTGATGAAGCGCTGGTCGAGCCCGACCGCCTGCAAAAGGGAGCGAACGTGTTCCTCACGCGATTTCGGCGTCCCTCGGCCGTGAATCTCCAGCGGCTCGCTGAGGATGTTCTTCACGGTCATGCGCGGCGAAAGCGACGAGACGGGATCCTGGAAGACCATCTGGATCTTCGCCCGCAAAGCCTTGAGTTCCCCGCCGTCGAGCTTCAGGACGTCGAGCGCGCCCTCCCCGTCGTCGAAGGTAATCGTGCCCTTGTCAGGCGTCACGGCCCGCATGAGGATCTTGCTGACGGTCGTCTTGCCGCAGCCGCTTTCGCCGACGAGCCCGAGGCATTCACCGCGGCGGATGTCGAAGCTGACATTGTCGACAGCGCGATGCCGATATGCGGTGCCGCTGCCGAACCAGCCGGAGCTGCGCGTGGAAAACGTCTTCGAAAGGTTGCGGACGGACACGAGGACATTGGGACCCGCGGCTTTCTTGACTTCGCGGTCGCCGACGATCGCGCCGGCCTTGACCGGCACCTCGCGCAACGCCTTCAGCCGCTCGCCCGGTTTCATGTCGAAGTGCGGCACGGCGGCCATCAAACCCTTGAGATAGGGATGCCGGGGATTGCGGAAGATCGCATCCACAGGTCCTGCCTCGACGATCTCGCCATGGTAGATAACGACCACCTCGTCGGCCATGTTGGCAACGACCCCGAGATCGTGCGTGATCAGAAGCATGGCCATGTTGAGCTTGCTTTGAAGCTCGCGCAAGAGCTGCAATATTTGCGCCTGAACCGTCACGTCGAGGGCCGTCGTCGGTTCGTCCGCGATGAGCAGCGCCGGTCGGCAGATCAGCGCCATCGCGATCATTGCGCGCTGCCGCATGCCGCCGGAAAGTTCGAAGGGATACATGTCGTATGCCCGCTTCGGATCGGAAAAGCCGACATAGCCGAGCAGTTCCTCCGTCCTCTCGCGGCGCCCTGCCTTGTCGGTATCCGTATGGATCTTCAGCACTTCCGAAATCTGGTTGCCGATCGTGTGAAGCGGCGACAGCGAGGTCATCGGCTCCTGGAAGATCTTGCTGATGCGTGCGCCGCGGATCTCCTGGATATCGCGCCCGTCCGTATCCAGCGAAAGCAGGTCGACGCCCTTTGCCTCGGCTTCGGGATCGTTGAACAACACCCGGCCGCCGACGCTTGCCACGCTCGGCAGGATGCCCATGATCGCCTGGCTGATGGCCGACTTGCCGGACCCGGACTCGCCGACGAGCGCCGTCACCCTTCCGGGCAGAATTCTGAAATTCGCTCCCCGAACGGCTTCAACCTCGCCGCCCAGCACCGAGAATGTGATCCGCAGACCCTCAACTCGCAGCAGGTCCGCTCCTGACGTCATCGCAGCACGCTTCCCTCAATACCCCTCCTGCACAATTCCAACTCGAGGCCGCCCCCAAAATAAAATCATGCAGCCACTTCCTGCAGCGCCGCGCGTCTGACCCCGCGTGCAAAGCTAGCCCCGCCGGAGGCACCGTAACTTTTTGCCACTCAAAAACAGTAGCCTAGGTTAAACGGGCTGTCCAGCAGGCCACCGGAAGGTCAGGAAGCGTGGAGCGGCCTTAAGAGAACGGGCAACTGCCGTTGGTCAGGACGTCCTCGCAGCGCGGGGAACGCCGGAAATCGTCGTAATAGAGCGTCCAATCGGTCGTATCGGCGGCCCGATAAGGTCCGAACTTGAAGTACTGGTTCTCACCGAGGCCCTTGTCCGCATGGCCCACATGGCCTTTGACGGAGACGATCGGCTGGCCGTTGGCAAAGAGCTCTATATGGCCCGAGCCGTCGGGACCGGGTTTCGTGAAGACGACGAAATCGATCCAGCCGGACTTCGGATCCGGTAAGGGATTGCCATGGTTGGTAATGGTGATCCCGTCCGTGCATGAATTGAAGAGGCTGCCGTCTTCCGGCTTCCAGTTGCCGTCGGTCGCCACCAGCATGCGCATCTGGTTGACTTCCGGACGGAGCCAGACCGGCGCCTGGCCTGGGGCGCAACGCGCCGCTACGCCATCAGGGCCGGCGGTGACCGGAGGCAGATCGTTGGTTTCGACCGTGGCGAAGAGCTTTCCAAAATTCATGCGCAGCGCCAGGAAGGGGCTGAAGTCGCCCTCGGCACCGGGATCGATCTCTCGCTTCCACTGTGCGATGAGATAGCGGTGGTCGTCGCTCGGCACCGGATCGTCGAACTTTACCGAGAAGCCGTACCAGACCCCCTTGTCGTAGGGTACCCGCAACTCGGTCTTTTCCCAGATCTCCGCGCGTTCGCTGCAGCCGTCGTGATCCGCAGGGCAATTCGGCACGATGCTAAGCTTCAGCCCTCCGTTGCCGCTGCGTCTGACGGCGCTCTGGAACTCGTATGTGCCGGCGCTCTGCTCGAAATTCTTGCGGTAGTAGAGCCCCCCTTCAGGCGCGAAATCCGTGCCCTCGAAACCATCGAACAATTTCCGTTCGTAGACTGCCGGCTCCTCCGCCGACTGGGCATAAGTGAGACTCGGCAAGGCAATCGCCGCCGCCAGCAGAGCTATACGAAACATCGGTCCCCTCATTGCAGCATCTTGTCGATCAGACCGCGCGGGCCAGGCGGCCGCTTCTTGTTGCGGTAGAGCAACATGACATGCTCGGCCTCGGAAAGTCCATCCTCGGTTGCATCATATGCCCGCTCCTGCGCGATTGCGGCAAGTGCGGTATCCCGCGGGTAGAGGACCGTGAACTTCTGACGAACCCCGCGCAGTTTCTCCTGCCCGAGCGTTTGCCATTCCCCGCCGCAATAATTCACGAAGGCCTCGCTCGCGACGACGCTGTGGTCATATTTCTTCGTCAGATTCTGCAGCCGCTGTACCTCGTTCACCGCAGAGCCGAACACCGAGAAGGTCAGCCGGTCGCGCAGGCCGACATTGCCGAACATGACGTTCCCCACATGCAGGGCGATGCCGTAGCCGATCGGGTCGCGGCCCTGCGTCCTGCGTTCCGCGTTGAGGGCGGCCATGCGCGCCGTCGCCGCGCCCACGGCGGCGAATGCCTCGCGGCTGGCCATCTCCGACGGCTCCTTATGTCGGCCGCATGGGTAGACGCCGATGAAGCCGTCGCCGATGAAGCTCAGTATCTGTCCGCCGTTGCGGTTGAAGGGCGTGGCGATCGCGTCGAAGAATCCGTTCAACGACTCGATATAAGCCTGCCGGCCTTCCTTTTCGGCAAGCATCGTCGACTGGCGCATATCCGCCATGACGAGAACTGCGCGTACCGTCTCGCCGTCGCCCCGCCGGACCTGGCCGCTCATCACGCGGCGCCCGGCATTGGCGCCAAGATAGGTGGTCAGCATGTTGTCGGCGAGCTTGCCGAGCACGGCCACTTTGGCAGCGATCGCCAGATGGTTCTGAAGTCTGAGAAGGGCCGCAATGACGTCGTCGCTGAAACCACCCTGACGGTCCGTCGTCCACGAGCCGACCATTCCGTGTTCGGATTCGGCTCCAAGAGGTTGCATGAAGGCTATGTAGTCGGTCGCTCCCTGCTCCTTCAGCTCGTCCAGAATCGGAAACTCCGAGGGCAAGGCGGGATCGATCCGGCGCCTGACATGATCGAGATTGTTGCTGAGCAGGTAATAATACGGGCTGTGCAGGAATCGCTCGGGATTGAGCGCCAATTCCTCATGGCGCAGACCGCTCACCTCGACACCCTGACCTCGCCACCAGGTGAAGCCGAGGGCGTCGTAAAGCGGGTGAAGCATCGAGAAAGACAGATGGACGCGCATGAGCGGCAGGCCCGCCGCCGCCAACCGCTCACAGAAACCGCGCACGATGGTTTCGAGTGTTTCGTCGCTGAGCGAGGTTCGCATGAGCCAGTCGGCGACCTTGTCCAGGAGGATTTGGGAAACGTTGTCGTTGATCGGGCTCATGCCATGTCCTCATCGTCGCGGCAACGGTCGCCACCGGCGCCGACCGCGAAGCAGCGATCGCTCGCTCGCGGTAGCACTGAGTGGGTACCCGTCGGTGAAAGAAGGCTCCCGCCGCCCCCGCGGCCGTTCGTGCAGCGATCGGGTCACCGCTGCGCTCCTGCAGATATTCACCGGGGAGCACATTTTCCAGAGACCACGAGCGATTTTTGATCGTTGCCGGATCGTACACGCAACAGCCCTGCGCATTGCACCCTGAAATTGCTGGGGTCCCTCACGATCGCGCGCCTGCCCGGGCCAGACAAAACGACGCAGGCCTTGAGGCGTGCGGCTTCGCTGACGGCGCGCCGCGCTTGACTTGCGGTGGCTTTCCCGCCAACAAAACGGCACCGGGCTCCGCAGCCGGATCGCTGAAGCGGCCCTCCCGGCAACAGAACTGGAAGCCAATCTTGACCTCTCCGCATCACGACAGGCTGCTCGAATCGATCTCCCGCCGCACCGCCCGCGTCGGTGTGATCGGCCTCGGCTATGTCGGCCTGCCGCTTGCCGTTGCAATCGCGCGCTCCGGCTTCCATGTCACCGGTTTCGACATAGACCCGGGCAAGATCGTCGCGCTCGACGCCGGGAGCTCCTATATCGAAGCGGTTTCGGACGCGGCGCTTGCCCGTGAAGCCGGCGCCGGGCGGTTCCGCTCCACGACCGACTTTTCGGATCTCGGCCTTTGCGACGTCATCATCATCTGCGTGCCGACGCCGCTCACCAGGCACCGCGATCCCGACCTCTCCTTCGTGGAGAATACGTCGCGCGCAATCGCTGACCGATTGCGGCCGGGTCAGCTCGTCGTTCTGGAGTCGACCACCTATCCCGGCACCACCGACGGTATCGTGCGCTCCATCCTGGAGGAAACGGGGCTCAAGTCCGGCGCCGACTTCTTCATCGGATTCTCGCCGGAGCGGGAAGACCCGGGCAATCGCGCTTACGAGACCACGAGCATCCCCAAGGTCGTGGCCGGAGACGGCCCAACGGCTGCAGCGCTGATGGAGCGGTTCTATGCCGCCGTGGTCACGACGGTGGTTCCGGTTTCGTCCAACGCGACCGCAGAGGCGGTGAAACTGACCGAGAATATCTTCCGCGCCGTCAACATCGCCCTCGTGAACGAACTCAAGGTCGTCTACGAGGCGATGGGCATCGATGTCTGGGAGGTGATCGATGCCGCCAAGACCAAGCCCTTCGGCTACATGCCCTTCTATCCGGGACCCGGGCTCGGCGGCCACTGCATTCCCATCGATCCGTTTTATCTGACATGGAAATCCCGGGAGTACGAGCTGCCGACGCGCTTCATCGAACTCGCCGGCGAGATCAATTCGGCAATGCCCCGTCACGTTGTGGCAAGGCTCGCCGAGGCGCTCGACCGGCGGGAGGGAAAAGCGCTCAGCCGCTCTACGGTCCTCGTCATCGGCCTTGCCTACAAGAAGAATGTTCCGGATATTCGTGAAAGCCCCTCCCTGAAGCTGATAGAACTCATCGAGGAGCGTGGCGGCAAGGCCGCCTTCTACGACCCCCATGTGGATGAAATTCCCTCGACCCGAGAACACATGGCCTTGAAGGGCCGGCGGTCGGTCGTCTTCGACGAAGCGACGGTTCGCGGCTTCGATGCCGTGCTTATCGCGACCGACCACGACGCGGTAGACTATGCCGCGCTTGCCGACTGGTCGCCGCTGATCGTCGACACGCGCAACGTCTTCGCGCGCCACGGCCTTGCTGCCGAGCACATCGTCAAGGCTTGACCGCGGGGGGAATATCCCCGGTGCTCGACAGGTCCCCTTCGGCAAGACCGGCCTTCAGGTTCCGGGCGGCCACCGCGTAGCCGCCGGCCGCACCGTCGATGAAATGCATGTGGTCTCTGCTCATCGGGCTCGGAACGATGCACGTCATCAGCGCCGAATCCTGCCGGTGCAGCCCGTAGCGGCATATGCCCGCCGCCGCTCCCTGCTTCAGCCGTTCCTCGATACGGCGCAGCCGATCGAGACTGACGTCGATCGTCATCTTCAGCGCGTCGTCGAACTTGCGGAAGTCCGAATTGCTGGCGAGGTCGCGCGCGTATCGCTTGACGTCGAACGGTCCGAAATTGATGCCTAGCCTGAAACAGAGAAACAGTGCAAGGCTCTGCGCCGCAACGAAGGACCAGGCGAGGAAGCGCCGGCCCCTCGGCGCGACGGCGCGCGATTCCACCGTAATGCCGCGCACGGAAAGGTGCGGCTCGGGTCCTTTTTCCGGTACCGGGTGCCCGCCTCGCTCCTCCCCCTCGGCCAAGGACACGATGTCGCCGATCAGCGCCTGGTATTCCGGACCGATGCCCCGCTCCCCCGGCACCGCGATAATGGAGACGATCGCTCCGTGGTGCGAGACGATCGGATTCCAGCGGCATGACAATCCTGTCAGGTCGGGTCTCGTGCCGGGCGGCGCAGCCTCGATCTGGTAGCGGCCCGCCTTCATTTCCGCTTCCGCCCAACTGGCACCACCGCCGGAAAACATGGCGTAGGAGACCTCCTCGCTCGCCTTGAAGCGGGCGACACGCATGTCGAACCCGCTGGCGCGCACGTCGGATACCGGGACGATTGCGGCGCGCAGCTCAAGGCCCAGTTCCTCCGCCACCCATGTCTTGGCCGCGGCGAGCACGTCCCTCGCTTTTGCCGCCAGCGTTCCGGGCACGGCGGCGAGCGCCCCGTCGCCGCCGAAGACGAAGGCGAGGTTTTTCTCGTCGAGCCCGTTCATGAGCGCCGAGATGACGCTCGCGCCCGCCATGTTCACGCTTTTGTATCGCCCTTCGGCGATCGCTCCCGTCGAATTGACGATATCGGCAACGGCGAGCCACCAGCCGTCGGGCAAGGGCCGGTAGTTGGCCTCGTCGGCGACCCCTTCGAATGCCTCGAAAAGAGGAAGGCCCGCATAAAATTCCCTGTCGGCCGGCTGCACCATCGTTGCCAAACTCCTAGAGGCGACATCTGTTGCTGATTTCCAGGCTGGAGCGATTTTCAGCCGATTACGACGGATAAAGCACCTTCGCTTCGATGGATAGATTTCTCTTCTCGCCATGCAATGCGTGCGCGACGGCGCCAATGGCATTGCAGGACCCTCATGATTTGTGCTTGTCTAATCACTACGCCCGGGCAAAATGCTACGGCAGGCAGGATAAAGCCGGAACGGAATGCAGGACGATACATTTCGAGTGAAGTTTTGGGGCGTAAGAGGCAGCTTGCCGGTATCCGGCGAGCAGTTCCTGCACTACGGAGGAAATACGCCCTGCATCGAAATTCGCTGCGGCAAAGAGGTGTTGATATTCGACGCGGGCTCGGGGCTGCGCGAGGCCGGGCTGTCGCTGATGTCCGAAGGTATCGCCGAGTTCGACGTTTTTTTCACCCACACCCATTACGATCACATCATCGGCCTGCCCTATTTCAAGCCGATCTACCGCTGCAGCTCCGCCGTCCGCTTCTGGTCCGGCCATCTCCACGGCACGATGTCCACGGCCGAAATGATCAACGAGTTCATGAGACCGCCATGGTTCCCGGTCGGAACGGGCATATGTCAGGCGAGCCTCGACACCGTCGATTTCCGTCCGGGTGAAACACTATCGCCGCGAAAGGACATTTCCATTCGCACCATGAGCCTCGTGCATCCCGGGGGATGTGTCGGCTACCGTATCGAATGGGGCGGACGGGCGGTCGCGCTCGTCTACGACACGGAACACGAACCGGGGATTCTCGACCCCGCACTCCTCGATTTCATCGCCGGAGCCGATCTGATGATCTATGACTGCACCTATCTGGAAAGCGAGATGCCGACCTTTCGTGGCTACGGACACTCGACCGGGATGCATGGATCGCAGCTCGCCAAAGCCGCCGGCGTCACGCGCCTCGCCATGTTCCACCACGATCCGTCGCGCACCGACGCCGCACTCGCCGCCATGGAACAGGAAGTCCAGGCTTTCTTCTCGGGTGCCTTCGCTGCGTGCGACCGTCAGGTCATCGATCTATAAGATCTGCGACACGGTTACTGCTGAAATGCTCGGCTGATTCGCGCCGGTCACAACCCAGGCGTCAGCACTCCTGCCCGCCCTCTCTGAGCAAAGCCACCCCCTCGGAATGGGTCACCTTTGGCACTCCGTCGAAATAAGGGCTGACGAGACGCCGCCATTCCTGGAAATCATCAGAATTGCGGAAGCCGACCATGTGGTCGTCGACCGTGTCCCATTTGACCAGCAGACGATAAAGATGCGGCGTCTCGACGACCCGGTGCAGCGCCACGCCGTGGCAGCCTTTCGCCCTCAGAAACAGGGGCGCCGCTCGTGACACGCCCGCTTCGAATTGCGCCTCGCTGCCGGGTTTGACGGAAATCTCCGCGACTTCAACGATCATGATGTCGCTCCCTGCTGATGGTGTTCCGCATCGATCGGGCGCTCCTCTCCGGTAGCGATCATGGTCCGGGTCGCATCGATGGAGGCATAGATCCAGAAAATGCGCATTGGCTCGGTCTCGGACGCATTGATGAAGCGATGGGGAACGTTTGCCGGGATCCAGGTCGTGTCGTTGGGTCCGAGCGGGTATCGGACCCCGTCGATTTCGGCAATGGCCTGCCCGTCGAGGACCATCACGCTCTCTTCGCAATTATGTTTGTGAAGACCGATCGCGGCGCCAGGGTCGAAAGCGGTGATGCCGTTGATCATGGTGGTCGAGCCGCATTTGCGCGTCACGAGCGGCGTCGTGCGGGCGCCGTTGCCACGATCATTGCTCTTGAGCTCCTTTGGGCGAAGGATTGCTGGCTGGGTCATCTGGGTTCTCCTTATTCCGGCGCCTTGGCGACAGGCTGGGCTGCGTTGGCCGGGCCGATCCAGACGGTCTTGATGTTGACGAACTCGCGGATGCCGTAGACACCGAGCTCGCGGCCGTAGCCTGAACGCTTGATCCCGCCGAAGGGGTATCGGGGGTCGGAGGCGACCATGCCGTTGATGAAGACGGCGCCCGCGTCGATCTCGCGCGCGAGCCGGCGTGCACGCTCTACATCTGCGGTCCAGATCGCCGAGCCGAGACCGTATTCGGTCTGATTGGCCAGCCGAACCGCTTCGTCGGCATCTCTGACGCGGACGATGGCCGCGACCGGTCCAAAGGTCTCCTCGCAGAAGGCCGCCATCTCCGGGCGCACATGATCGAGCACGGTCGGCGGATAAAAATAGCCTTGCCGGCTCAGCGGCGCGCCGCCGAGCCTGCATTCAGCGCCCGCCGCAATTGTCTTTTCGACCTGCGCGTGCAGGCTGCTCATCAGGTTTTTCCGTGCCATCGGGCCGATACCGGTATCGCGCTCCATGGGATCGCCCATCTTCAGTTGCGCGGCTTTCTCGCAGAAGAGCTCGACGAAACGGTCGGCGATCGCTTCTTCGACGATGAAGCGCTTGGCGTTGACACAGGACTGCCCGACATTGATGTAGCGCGCCTTGACCGCGACGTTTGTCGCCTCTTCAAGATCGGCGTCGGCAAGCACGATGAAGGGGTCGGAGCCACCGAGTTCCAGCACCTGCTTTTTCAGCGCCTTGCCGGCCTGCGACGCAACGATGGCGCCCACTTCGGTGGAGCCCGTCAGCGTGACAGCTGCGATCCTGTCGTCCGCGATGATGCCGGCCACTTTGGCCGGCTCGATCAGCAGGGTGGCAAAGAGGCCCTCCGGGCAACCTGCCTCGCGCATGATTTCCTCGATGGAAAGTGCACATTCCGGCACATTGTTCGCGTGCTTCAGTACGGCGCCGTTCCCTGCGGCGAAAGCCGGCGCTGCAAACCGGAAAAACTGCCAGAACGGATAGTTCCATGGCATGATGGCGAGGACAACACCAAGCGGCTCGAAGACGACGGCGCTTTCGGACGCATTCGAGGCGACCGTTTCGTCGGCGAGGTATTGCGCCGCGTGCTCGGCATAGAAGTCGCAGTTGTAGGCACATTTTTCGATTTCGGCCTCGGCCTCGACGATCGGCTTGCCCATCTCGCGCGTGATCATCTCAGCATAGCGCGACTTGCCGGCACGCAGCACCCCGGCCATGGCGCCAAGCAGTCGAACCCGCTCTTGGACAGGCTTCTTGCGCCACGCCTTTTGCGTCTTTGCGGCGGCCGAAAGCGCTGCATCGACAAAGGCATCGTCATGGAGTTCGTAGCGGGCAAGTTCCTCGCCGGTGGCCGGATTGGTCGTGACGATCATCGCCATCTCCTTCATTCTTCTTGATTGAGTAAAGCCTTGCGTGGCCTTGCACGCCGTCAACGCAGGTCGCGGCTGCTCGCAAGCACACCGCCCACGATGTCCTCGCGGAGCTTGTTTTCTGCACTCATCGTCCTGCAAGCCTCTCCAAGGCCTTTGTGAAAAAATCCGGGGCGCCGAAGTTCCCTGACTTCAGCGCGAGCGCCACCGGATCATCTCCTTTCGACAGAAGGACCGGGACGCCCGGGTCGATCTCAGGCCCGATTGTCAGCGTACCAAGATCGAGCGCCGAAACCACCGCGCCCGATGTTTCCCCGCCGGCAACGACCAGCCGGCGTATGCCCGCGCCAATCAGTTCCCGTGCCGTCTCAGCAAAGAGATTGTCGAGGGCTTCGGCGACCTTTTCCCGGCCAAAGCGCGCCTGGATCGCCTGAACCTCGTCAGGGGTGCCCGAGGAATAGACGAGTGGTGCCTTTCCCCGGTTGGCAAGCAGGAACGAAGTCAGGTCGACCGTCGTCACCGTTCCATTCATGACGCCGGCAACATCGATGGCAAGCGTCGGATAAGAATTCCGATGGTGGTCCACCTGTTCCCGGGTCGCGCCGGAACAGCTGCCGGCAAGAATGGCCTCCGGACCATCGACGCCGAAGCTCACCGAACTCTGTCCCTTGGCTAACCCGCGGGCGATAAAATTTGCCGGCAGCCCGATCGCAATCCCAGATCCTCCCGTGACAAGGCGATGATCGGCGACAGCCTTGCCGATCACGACGAGGTCGTCATCGGTAATCGCATCGACGACTACGAGAGCATGGTTATCATCGCCATGCCTGCGGAAGGCGGCCTCGATCGCCGAAGTCCCGCTGCGGACGGTGGCAATGTCGACATGTCCGACATCCGAGGTCGTCTGCAGCCGTAGCCAACGGCGGATATCGGCATCGGTCATTGGATTGAGCGGGTGCTTCTCCAGACCAGACTCGTCAAGAAGACGATCTTTTACAAAGATATGCCCCTGATATACCGTGCGTCCGGCCCCTGGGAATGCCGGGCAGACGACGACACCCTTCACGGCAAGCGCGTCGGCGAGCGCCTCCGCGACCGGACCGATGTTTCCGGCCGGCGTAGAATCGAACGTCGAGCAATATTTGAAGACGATCTGCTCGCAGCCCTGATCGAGCAGCCATTTCAGTGCCTCCAGCGATTGCTCGACGGCTACGGCCGCATCGATGGAGCGGCTCTTCAGCGCAATCACGCCCGCCTCGACCTCCGCGTCGGCGGCAGCGCTCGGAACACCTAGACATTGCACGGTGCGAAGGCCGCCCTGCCCTGGCAGGCCCTTCGCGATCGTATTGGCGATGTCGCTCGCCCCGGTGAAATCGTCCGCAATGACCCCGAGAAGCATCGTTTCTACTCTCTTTCAGTTCTACGACGAAGGGCTGACAATGACGCTGCGCTCGAAGCCAGCCGCTCCTCGATGACACGCGTTCGCGACCTAGCCGAGCAAACGGCGAAGCTTGGCAACGGCGGCGTCGGGGCTGTTCAGCACGGGAATGGTCGTGACCGCCTGCACCGCCTGAAACGCCCGCGCCGTCGAGAAATGCGCAAGCGTGATCGCGTCAAAGCCCTCAAGCCTGGCAGCGGCCTCCGCCACCAGCCGGTTGTGCGTCGCCTCGTCACCGGCCCTCACGGCTCCGATCGCGCCCTCGACGAGGAAGCTTTCGATTTCGGCGGACGGGTCCACACGGGCGGCCTCCTCGCGGAATTCGGCTTCCATTCCCTCCCTCGCGGGCGGAAACGTGTAGAGCATTGCCGTTCGCCCGCCCTTGCGGATGGCGGTCTCGAACATCGCCTCGTTCGGCTTGAGGACGGGGATGTCAAGCGTTGATGCAGCCCGTTCGATGGCGGTGCCGAAGGACGAACAGGTGAACAGGACCGCATCGCTGCCGATCATGCGCGCATATCTGGCCAATGCTACGATGCGATCCGTCATCTGCTCGGTTACGGCCCCGTCCCTCGCCCTGTCAGGGGAAAGGCTGTCCTCGAGAATGTTCACCCGGCCGGCGTCCGGCCAGGCCTTGTCGAAGGCCGCCTTGATCGGATCCATGGCAATCGGTGTCGCGTGAATGAGCGCGATTCTCGGCTGTGTCGTCATTTGTCGATCCTGGAAAAGAGGTGGCGGCCGCCGCTTCGGGCCTGCTACTGCTGGCCCGCCGAAAACACCCACACACTTTCGGGTGGAATGCGTGCCCAGACCGTCCCGGAAGACAGCTGCTTGGCGCCATGTGCCTTGGCAACAAAATCGCCGCGGCGCAGACGGTATTCCCACCTGTCTCCGAGATAGATGCTGTCGTCGAGGTTCATCTCGAGCGCATTGGCATCCGGCTGGTCGCTGACGCTGATCTGTTCGACACGTATCACCGCGCGCGCGTCTTGCGATGCCGACAAGCCCGACGCTTCGCGCACCGTTCCGTCGAGGCTCCAGTTGTCGCCGCCGATGACCGTCGCCCTGCCTTCAACCGTCTTCACCTTTGCCTTGACGATATTGTTGGCGCCAAGGAAATCGGCCGAATAGAAGCTGTTCGGGTTGGAATAGATCTCCTGCGGTCCGCCTTGCTGGACGATGCGCCCGTCCTGCAGCAGGAGAATATTGTCGGCGGCAGCCAGCGCCTCGCTCTGGTCGTGGGTGACGAGGATGGCGCAGATCTCGAGATCGAGGATGAGCTTGCGGATCCAGTAACGCGCCTCCTCGCGCAGCTTCGCATCGAGGTTCGAGAGCGGCTCGTCGAGCAGCAGAACGCGCGGTTCGTAGACGAGCGCGCGGCAGATCGCGACACGCTGCTGCTGCCCGCCGGAAAGCTGCGAGGGAAAGCGATCGGCGAGATGCCCGAGACCCATGCGCTCCAGGATCGCCTGAACGCGCCTTTCGAGATCCGCCGGCGCGACGCCCCGGAGTTTGAGGCCGTAGCCGACATTCTCCTTGACGGTCCGATGCGGCCATAGCGCGTAGGACTGGAAGACGAGGCCGATATTGCGCTGTTCCGGCGGCAAGGCCAGCTTGTTCTCGCCGTCGAGGACCGTTTTCCCCCCGATCACGATCTGGCCGACTTCCGGCTGCTCGAGCCCCGCGACGCAGCGCAGAAGCGTGGTCTTGCCGCTGCCGGAGGCTCCGAGAAGAGCGACGATCGACCCGCGCTGTGCGGTAAAGGAGGCGCCTTTGAGTATCTGCAGGCCGCCGAGCCATTTCTGGACATTGCTGACAACGAGTTCAGTCATGGATTTTTGCTCCCAAACGGAGGGCGAGTGCGAGGCCTGCGCCCGTCAATACGATGCTGATGAGGGCGAGCGCGGCGATCGTGTTCATCGCGCCGGTCTGCAGAAGCGAGACCATCAGCGAGCCGATCACTTCAGTGCCTGCGCCCATGAGATAGACGCCCGTCGCATATTCGCGAAGGAAGATGATCATGATCAGCGCCCAGGCGCCGGCGAGGCCGGGACGGACGATTGGAATAACCACGTCCTTCCATGTCCGGCCGATTGTCGCGCCGGTCGTGCGCGCCGATTCCTCGAGTTCCGGAGCCACCTGGATCAGCGTGCCCTGCAGCAGGCGCAGACCGTAGGAGAGGCCGACGACGAGATAGGCGACAAAGAGGCTGACGAGTGTCGGCCGCAAGGGCGTCAGCAAGGGCACGAACAGGAAAACCCAGAAGAAGGCGAGACCGACCACCAGGCCCGGAAGCGCGCGGGGCAGCAACACGATGTAGTCCAGCACCGTGTTCGACATGCCCCAGTTGCGGTGACCGGCGAGGCCGACGGCTAGGTAGATTGCGACTGCCACGGCACCGCCGACCACCGAAAGCACGATCGTGTTGATGATACCGTTATAGAGGCTCGGCACTTCCAGCATGCGGCTGAAGTTCGAGAAGGTGAGCTGGGACCACAGGTTGACCCCCTCTCCCCAGGCGTCGACAAAGGCGCGCACGGTAATTCCGCCGATCGGCAGGACAACCGACACGAAGAGCCACAGGCCGATGATCGAGAGAGCGATGATCTGGCCGCTGTTGCCTAGCTTGAGGGTAGAGACACGCGCACCCTTTCCGCCCATCGCCGCATATTTGCGGGCATTGCGCAAAAGCTTGCGCTGCATCCATACGAGCGGAAGTGTGATCAGGACCAGGACGACGGCGACCACTGCCATAAGCTGGTAGGTTGGCGTACCGAACAGCGTCGTCAGTTTGTAGATATACGTGGTCAGCACCATGATGCCGTTGGGATCCCCGAGCACAAGCGGAATGCCGAAGGTCTCGAAGCCAAGCAGGATGTTGAGCGCGGCAGCAAAGATCAGAGCCGGCAGAACCATGGGCAGGGTCACGTCACGCGAGACCTGCCATATCGATGCGCCGGTCGTGCGCGCAGCTTCCTCGAGGTCGGACGGCAGATTGCGCATGGCCGAGGACACGTAAAGATAGACGTGCGGCACGTGGCTGAGGCCAGCGATCAGGATCATGCCCGGCAGGCTGTAAATGTTCCAGGGAACAACGCCGATGATGTCGCGGACGAAGAGGGAGACGAAGCCCGTCGGACCGACCGAGACGGTGTAGCCGAAGGCGAGCACGATGGACGAGATGAACATCGGCACGAGCACGAGGACCTCGAGGAGGCGCTTGGCCCTCACGTCGGTTCTCGTGATCAGAAAGGCCAACAGGCCGCCGAGTGGTACCGCGATTGCGACCATCCCGAACGAGAAGATCGCCGTCGTGCCGAGGGCTTTGTAGAAATTCTTGTCGGAGAAGACGTAGCGATAGGCATCGAACCCGAACTTGGCGCGCGGGCTGAAGAAGGCAGCCGTCAGGAAGCTCTGGTAGATGATCAGGCCGACCGGCGCCAGCACCGCGATTGCGAGCAGGCCGATGACGACGCGCCTGTAGGTGCTCGCATTGCCGTGGCGGGGCATTCTCGCCGGATATTTCTTTTCGGCTGCGGCCTTTGAAAGCTCGACTGCGGCCGGTGCTTGAGCGTGGGTAGACATTCCTTGCCTCTCGCAAACGGGGGGCGGAGCCGCGGCGCCGATGGCGCCGCGGCGAGCGAAGCATCAGCGACCGAGCGCTTCCTTCCAGTCGTTGAAGAACTGGACGCGTTTCATCTGGTCCATGTATTCGAGCACGCCTTCATCGACCGCAATCGGCTTGAGACCGCCGCCCACACGCTCGTTGAGCGTCTTGACGTTGAGGCCGGAGGTCACATCCTCGCGGACCGAGGGAAGTCCGCCTTCCGCGAGAAGCGACTGGCCCTCGGCCGAGAGCATGTAGTCGACGAAGAGCTTCGCGGCGTTCGAATGCGGTGCATCCTTGGTGATAAGCGCCAGACGCGAGAAGGCCGGCGTATAGTCACTGGCGAAATGGACGCCGAGGTTCGGGCTTTCCTTGACCCAGTCGAGCGCATAGGAGCCGATGATGTTGATGGCGATGATGTTTTCGCCGGAAACGACCGTTTCCTTCATTCCTCCGGAGCTCGAATAGATTTTGGCCCCGTCGTCGCCCATGGCCCTGGCGAGATCCCAGAAGTCCTCGCGGTTGCGAGCATCGTTGGAATGATGAAGGAAGCCGGAGCCGCTCTTCTCAGGATCGAAGGTCGCCACCTTGCCCTGCAGCATGTCCTTGTTTTCCTTCAGGAAGGTGATCATGTCCGCATAGGTCTTCGGCAGCTTGTCTTCCGACAGGGCCTTGGTGTTGTAGATCACGCCGATCGGCTCGACGGTCGTGGCGTAGAGTGTGTTCTTGTAGTTTGCCCAACCCGGCAGCTGGCCCGCCTCCGGTGAGGCGTATTCCATGCCGTAACCGTCCTGAACCAGCGTCATCTGCAGGTCCATGGCCGAGCTCCAGACGACATCGGCTGTCGTCTGGCCGGCCGCGGCCTCGGATATCACCTGGTTATAGGTGCCGTTCGTGCCGAGGTCGTTATACGCGATCTTGATGCCGTATTTCTTGGTGAAGCCATCCTGCAGTTTTTGCGACTGGGCAGCGTCCGTAGAGGTGTAGACGGACACGGTGCCCTCCTCCTTCGCCTTGGCGATGAGGTCGGCATAGTCTGCCGGATAGCCGGCCGGTACTTCCTGTGCGGATGCAGTGGCTGCAAACGCGGTCATGAATGCCGCGGTGACGGCGAAAGCTGTCGAGCGGACGGTGTGTTGCCTGTTCATAGTCTGATCTCCCAATAGCGCCCGTGCTCCAAAGCTCCTCCGGGCATTTGCGCGAGGGCCACTCCGCGCCCTCGCGACCTCCGACTTTGCACTTTGGATTTATAAAATCAAAAGTGCAAACGCTTAGGCATTGACGGCCTTTCGGTCGCCGCCGCGATTTTGGACAGCCCGGGCCACGAGTGAGCCAAAGGTGTCTGTGTTGGTGTTGCCGCCGAGATCGCGCGTGCGCGTCGCCGGATTGGCGAGGACCTCGTCGACGGCTCGCTCGATCTCTGCGCCGGCGGCCTCGAATTGCGGAAGGCCGCGCTGCTCGCCGAGCCAGCTCAGCATCATCGCTGCCGAGAGGATGAGCGACGTCGGGTTGGCGATGTTCTGGTTCTGGATATCGGGCGCCGAGCCGTGCTGTGCCTGCGCGCAGACGAGGCCGGTCTCGGCGTTGGCGTTGATGGAACCGGCCAGGCCGAGGCTGCCGGAAAGCTCGCTCGCGAGGTCGGAAAGAATGTCAGAATAGAAGTTCGTTGCGACGATCACGTCATAGCGCGACGGGTCGCGCACGAGATGCGCCGCCATGGCATCGATGATGACGTCGTTGAGCCTGACTTCCGGGAATTCGGCGGCGACCTTGCGCACCTGTTGCAGAAATAGGCCATCCGTCAGAATGAAATTATTGGCCTTGTGGACGGCCGTGACCTTCCTGCCGCGCTTCATGGCAAGCAGAAAGGCCTGGCGCGCTATGCGCTCGCAGGCATTCGCGGTGATCTTGCGGACCGAGAGGGCGACATCCGGCGTCGGCATGAATTCGCCCGTCCCGGCATACATGTTGCGGTCCGGATAGAAGCCTTCGGTCGCCTCACGCATGATCACGAGGTCCATCTTCTTCGCATCGTTCAAAAACGCGCGGGAGCGTGCCGGGCGCACATTGGCGTAAAGATCGAGCTTGACACGGAAGCCGGCCGAGACGTTCACGCCGCCCTTGTCGCGGGGCGGATAGTCCATGTGCGACTGGGGACCGAGAATGATCCCGTCGAAGGTGCGGGCAAGCTCGATCGTCTCATCCCGGAGCGTCGAACCGTGTTTTTCCAGGCTGGCGAAGCCTGTGTCCTCAAAGTGGTATTCGAGGCCGAGACCGAACGCCGCGTCCGTGGCCTTCATGACCTCCATTGTTGCCGCGGTGATCTCGGGACCAATCCCATCACACGGCGTTACGAATATTTTCATCTGACAATCTCCCATGAGGCAACGGCCGACCGGCCGCGCAACGTCACGGGCAGATTATTGGCTTTTTAAATCTGAAAATGCAATCACTATTTTTCGAGAAGTTCTTTTTCATGCGCCTGATGCGACCAGGACCAGGTTACGGGCGACTTCTTCGAAAGCGCGCCACCCAGGTGCCGTCGCATCGCATAGGAAGCCTCGACGACCTCGCCGCGCTCAAGAAGATCAAGGATTTCGAGGTGCTCCCTGCACTGGCGCACGGTGCGGCTGCGATCGACCCGCGAACGATATTCGAGCAACCGGCGCATTCTGTTCACGCGCACGAGCGAGAGGTGGAAAAACGGATTGTTCGACATCTTGATCAGCTCTTCATGGAAAAGCGCACCGTTGTGGAGAAGCCGTTCGGCCGGCAGTCGCTCGATATCCGATTCCAGCATTCGCAATTGAATGCGCCGTTGCTCCTCGATGATCTTGCGATCGAGTCGAAACTCAGGTTCCAGCATCGCCGCAGGCTCGATAAGCATGCGGAACCGATAGATTTGTTCGAAGGCTTCGGGCGTTTTGGCGACCGGCAGGAAGCGCCAGCCGTAGCCCTGCTTGCGCTCCGCCCATCCTTCACGTGACGCGCGCATCAAGACATCGTTGACCTGCGATTTCGTCAGATCGTACCGCTCTCTCAGCATCTGCTCGGTGACTTCGGCCGGTATGCGGTCGGTGAGCCAGTCTTCTGCAAGACGCTGGTAGTCATTGGCGACCTCGAACGGCTCCGCATCGTCGCGAACGCGTTCGGCAATGCTTTCCGTGACCTCCTTGACGAAGAACCCCCTGTTTTCCTTCTGCTCGAGGAGACCTTGCGTGGCCAGCATGTCCATCGCCTCGCGAACCGGTGAGCGGGAGACGCCAAAGCGATCTGCCAATTGCTGCGTCTTGAGGTGATCCCCAACCGCCAGCTCTCCAGACGTGACCAGGAGGGTGATTTCATTTGCAATGGTCTGTGCCAACTGGCTGGAGCGCATCTCGGTCAATCCTATGAAAACGATGACGTCGCCGCACGTTAGTCCATGAGAGCCGCAAAGGGAACGATTCGCGCCAACAATTTGCATACCCGGCCGCCTGAAAAACCAAAAATCGGCCGAGTTGACATTGACACGGCTGATTTTTTGGTTTTTTGCATATTAAAAATCAACACCGGAGGAGACATGTGCTTTCGAGAGGTGCCTACGTCCCATGGGGTCGTTAAAGCGATTGATCTCACGTCCACCTTCGGCCCGGACTTCCACAGGCTGCCGTTTGTTCATCGAATCCTGCTGGAAAACGTCGCCAGGAAAGACACAATCTGCCTGCCCCGCATGATTGAAGCCATGCGGCGCTGGCTTGTCAGCGGCGCGAGTGAGGCTGAGGTCGTTTTCCATCCGTCGCGTGTCCTGATGCACGACACGACCTGCGTACCCGCCCTCGTCGATATCGCTGCCATGCGCGACGCCGTCGCCGAAGCCGGCGGCGACCCGGCGAACCTCACGCCGGTCCTGCCAGTCGACGTATCCGTCGATCATAGTGTCGGCGTCGACATGTATGGACAGCCTCGGTCCCGCGCCTTTAACATGCAACGCGAAATGGAGCGCAACAGTGAGCGCTACCGCCTGATGAAATGGGCAACCCAAGCCCTTCCAGGTGTTACGGTGCATCCGCCTGGCACCGGGATCATGCACACGCTCAATCTCGAGCAGCTGGCGACCGTCATGCGTCTCGAGGAGCGGCACGACGAAACCTGGGCGACGCCGGACACGCTCATCGGCACTGACAGTCATACGCCGATGATCAACGGCATCGGAGTTCTCGCCTGGGGCGTTGGCGGGCTGGAGGCGGAAAGCGTCCTCTTTGGTTTTCCGGTCACGTTACGGCTGCCGGAGGTCGTCGGCGTGCGCCTGACCGGACGGCTGTCCCCCGGCGTGCTCTCGACAGACCTTGCCCTGGAGGTCACGCACCTCCTACGGCGCCACAAGGTCTCGGGAGAGTTTGTCGAATTCTTCGGGCCAGGGGTGTCGACGCTCACCGGCGGCGACCGCGCCGTCATTGCCAATATGGCGCCCGAATATGGTGCGACGACCGGCTATTTCCCAATCGACGGACAGACTATCGAGTACCTGCGGCGAACCGGCCGAAGGGCGGAGCACGGCTCAATGGTTGAAGGTGTCGCCCGAGCGATGGGGCTCTGGTTCGATCCGGACGCGGAGCCGCGCTACAGTCGGGTCGTCGAACTTGATCTCGGCAATGTGCGTCCCCTTCTTGCCGGGCCGCGGCGCCCGCAGGACAAATGCGCGCTGACTGAGGCTGCATCTGCCTTGGAGACGGCAGCCGGCGGGCCGTTTGAGGAGATATCCAACGGGATTCCGGACGGCGCGATTGCTATCGCGGCCATCACGAGTTGCACCAACACCTCCGACCAGCGTCTGCTAGCTGCCGCTGGTCTTGTGGCCCGCAAGGCAAACAGGCTCGGTCTGCGGCCGCCTCACTGGGTCAAGACATCATTAGCGCCGGGCTCGCCGTCTGCCGAACTCTTCCTGAGAAGAAGCGGACTGCTGACGGATCTGGAGGCGACCGGCTTCAACATCGTGGGTCATGGATGCACCACCTGCATCGGAAATTCGGGGCCGCTCCAGCCGGACATGGCCGAAGCAATCGCCAATGGCACTGTCGCCGCCGCCCTTCTCTCGGGCAATCGCAACTTCCCCGGCCGGGTGCATCCGAGCCTGCAGTTCGGCTTCCTCGCCTCGCCGCCGCATGTCGTCGCCCTCTCGATGATCGGAAAATTCTGTCGGGATCCGTTGAATGTCAAAGTCGCGGACACCGCGGACGGATCCGCCGTCTGCCTTGGCGATCTCCTCCCGTCCGATGAGGAAATCGATGCCATTTTGCGTGACTTTTCGCAGTGCGAGGATTTTGGCCGGGCGTTTCACGACGCCACGAAGAACGATGCATGGCTTGCCCTCGAGGCGCCATCCTCTCCAACATTTCCCTGGGATGAAATCTCCACCTATATCCAGCGACCGCCCTTTGCCGTCGCGAGCAACACCAATCGGCTCGGAACCTATACGGCCCATCCGCTGCTCGTGCTGGGCGACGACATGACCACGGATCACATCTCGCCCGCCGGCCAGATCGATGCCGAGAGTTATGCCGGACGCCATCTCGTTGCGGCCGGCGATCCGCCAAACGACCTCAACGTCTATGCGGCCAGACGCGGGAACTGGGCGGCCATGGTCCGCGGTCTCTTCGACAATCCCACGGCGTCCAACCTCCTGCTTGACGGGCGACCGGCCTCAAGAACCGTGTATGCCCCTACCATGGATGAAGGCCCGCTATGGGAGGTGGCCGAACGCTACCGGCAGGAAGGGCGCTCCGTCGTGATCGTAGCCGGTGAGCGATATGGCGCCGGTTCTTCGCGCGACTGGGCAGCCAAGGGCCTTGCGCTGCTTGGGGTGCGCGCCGTCATCGCCAGAAGTTTCGAGCGCATCCACCGCACGAACCTGATCGGCATGGGAATCCTGCCCATCGTCATCGAGAACACAATTCCCTCACTTTCGGCACTGGACCTCATCGAAGTTGACGCCAGGCACATAGAAGCGCGCTGCGGTATCAGGCTGGTCTTGCTGAGCGCCTCTGGCGCAGCCAAGACATTGACGGCGCGCGCCGCGGTGGAGACGGAGCAGGAGGTTGAAACGCTTGTCGCTGGCGGGATGATTCCCCTCATTCTTGACCGCCACCTGGCGGAACTGGTGGTACCCAAGACGCCCGATTTCGTTCGCCCCATACCGGGCGGCGCATTTACTAAGGAAGGAAGTAAATAGATGCCATCGGGCTGGAAATTGTCATTGGCCTAAAAGATCCGCAACCCTGCGCCAGCGGCAGGCAGCGTGCGAGGCGGTGATGTCGAAAAGTCTGGATAGGAATTCCCATACGCTCTCGTCGTGAACGAGGTGGTGGGTGAGAATTCCCACCGTCCCGCCGCCCTTCTCGATTTCATCCAGCCGGCGATCGATGTCGCGAAGGATCTCGCCATGAGGGCGGCAGCCGCGGGTGCCGTGCCAGTCCATCACATCCACATGGGCGTTTATGAGCTGCAGCCCCGGGACGCGTAACACGGCGGATTTTTTCCCGTCCTCCGGTCCGAAAACCGAAAGGGCCCTAAAGCCGATCTCGTGCAGTCCGGGCACCAGCCCCGGGTCGATCCGGTTCCATGGCGGAACGAGGAGCGGCACCATAGCGGCAGGATAAAGCGCGCGCAGACGCGCCCAACCGGCGCGCAAGTCGGACGCCACCATCTCGCGCGACCTGTGACCTCCTAGTTCCTGGCGTTTTTCTGTAGCGGGGGCATGGTTTTGATGGGACCACCCGTGGACGGCAACATCGACAAGCGGTCGGCCGGCAATGCAGCGCGAAAGGCGCTCATCGGTACCTGCCGGAATGACGGCCAAGATCACCGGCACCGAAAAGCGGTCGGTGAGGTCGAGCAATCGGTGGAGCGCGGCCGTCGGCTCGACGGCGTCGTCGTCCCGCAGCCAAAAGTCGACCGATTGGCCTGCCTCCTGCAGGCGATCGAGCCTGTCGGCCAGCGTTTCCCAGATCGATGCGATCGTCATTTCGCACTCCCAACGAAATCGGCGAAGATCCCCGAGAGACGTGCGGCGGCGGCGGGAAGCGAGCGGTGCTCGAAAACGAAGCGCCGCGCGCGCTCGCCAAATTGTCTGCGTAGGGATCCGTCCACGAGGAAGCGCCGCACCGCTGCCGCCAGTGCGTCGATGTCCCCGGCCGTCGTCAGATATCCCGTTTCGCCGTCACGTACGACTTCCGGCACACCCGCCGTGCGCTGCGCGACGACCGCGAGGCCTGCAGCCTGCGCCTCCAGATAGGACAAGCCGTAGGCCTCCCCGCAGCCCGGCCAGACATAGAGGTCGCCGCCGGCGAGAATCTCCGGAATCGCCTGAGGCGACCTTTCGCCAAGCCAATCCAGCCGTCCTGCGGGAAAGGCCGAAAAGGCTTCCGATACGTCAGCCCGTGCAGGGCCGTCGCCCACCACCGTGAGCGTCCAGGGCACATCAGCGACGAGGGCGAGCGCGCGGGCAAGCATGCGATAACTATCCATCTTGTCGCCCTGACGCATCATCGCGACGGCAAGCAGGCGGTTGCCGCCGGCCCCGGTCCTTCGCAGGTCACGAAACGGCGACACATCGATGAAAGGGGCGAGCAGCGCAGAGCGCACTTCGGGTACCGCCTCTTCGAGACCCTCGCGATCACGATGGGTGAAACAGATATTGACCGCCGCCTGCCTTGCACCGGCGGCGACCTCATCTTGCGCAAGTTTCCATGACCCCAGGTTGCGCCGAAAGGAATAAGAACACTCGGCAGTAACGTATGGAATGGAGAATTCCGCGGAAAGCGCGGGACCAATGAGATCCGGAGCCTTGTAGTACGGGTGGTAGCAAAACCAGAGGTCGGGCGGCCCTTTCAACTGCCAGAGCCGCCGAAGCCTCGCAATCTCCCCTTCGGCCTCCTTGCGGAACGCTGAAAATGCCGCATCCGAGGCATCACGCGAGAAGGTGCGCAGCTCCGAGGCAATGCTGACGTCGTGACCTGCCAGCCGCAGCGATTCGATCAGCATGCGTGCCATCTGTCTGTCGCCGGAAGGGACAGGGTGGTCGGGTGATTTCAGTGGCGCATGAAAGACGATGTTCATTCGGCGCGAGCTATCCCGCCTCCCGTCGCGATGTCAACAGGCCCCGGCCCGACGACGTGCGGCTGCAGTGCCCCGGCTATTCCGCCGCTGCCTCCCCGCCCTGGGCGAGCGCCGCGTTCTTCTTGGCGATCGCGTCGCGTGTCGCGGCAGCTGCCGCCGGCGCCGATTGCACGTCGTCTCCGGCCACCTGGACCGTGGGCGAGGCGAACTGGATGCCATTGGTCTTGAAGGCCTCCTTGATCATGGCCTGGGCCCTTCTTCTCACCTGGGTCTGGTGGCCCGGCTTGGTTTTCATGGCGAAGCTCAGCGTTATGCCGTAATCGCCGAACTGCTCCACGCCTTTCATCTTCACCGTTTCGATGATCATCGGCGCGAGCTCCGGGTCTTCGAGCAAGGAAGCCCCGATGCCCTTCACGACCTTCTTCACCTTGGCGACGTCGGAGTCATAGGAAACATTGATCAGGAACTTGTCGATGACCCAGTCGCGACTCATGTTCTGCACCGCGCCGAGCGAGCCGAAGGGCACGGTGAACACCGGTCCCCGGTGATGTCGCAGCTTGACGGAGCGGATGCTGAAGGACTCCACCGTGCCCTTATAGCTGCCGCTCTGTATATATTCGCCGACCCGGAAGGCATCGTCCATCATGTAGAAGATGCCGCTGATGATATCCTTGACGAGCGTCTGGGAGCCGAAGCCGATGGCGACGCCGAAGACCCCAGCGCCGGCGATCAACGGACCGACTGCGACGCCAAGCCCCGAAAGCACCATCATACCGGCGACGACCGCGATGAAGGCCGCAAGGAAATTGCGCAGGATCGGCAGCAGCGTGCGCAGGCGCGTGTTGCGCGCGAACTCGGCGGAATCCTGCACGGTCAGGCTGGCGCGCGCCATGCGCACGTTGATGGATTCCTTGGCAAGCTGCCAGACGAGATCGGCCGCAAGCAGTATGACGATGCCGGCCAGCACGCCACGGAAGATGCGGTTGAAGGCATCGTCCTGCATCATCTGCGCGCCGTCGATGCGGAAGGTCATGGCAAGCCATACGGCCGCGAGCGCGATGATCACCAGCCTCGCCCCTCGCTCGATCAGAACATTGCGCAGGACGCGGAAGTCCTCCGCCGCGGCAGCATCCAGCATCGTTCTGGTCGCGGCGCTGGTGAAGCGCAGCAGAGGCGGCAGACCGAGGGCATAGACGCCGAGCCAGAACAGCACATCCATGCCTGCAACCCAGAAGACCCAGAGCAAGACTAGGAAGGAAACGATCAAGGCATTTCGCAGGATGCGACGCGCGGGCGCCATCTCGGCAATCGGCCGGCGCAAGGTCGTGTCGATCGCCAGTCCGAGAACGAAGAGGCCCAGGACCGCGCCGGTGAGGTTGCGCACGTCTTCGGGAAACGCGAGCGCGCGCATCATATCGCCGACGGCCCATACGAAAGCGACGGTGCAGATGAAGTATACGGACCGCCTGAGCCAGTAACGGGCACGATGCGGAGCAAGCGATACATACGACCTTGCCTGATCCCCCTCCGAGATGGCCGGCGTCAACACGGCCGATGCGATCGCGATCAGAAGTCGAGCCACGATCCAGGCGATAAGGAGCGGCGCCACCGCTGCCCCGAGGTGATGCGGCCAATCGGCGATCACGAAAGCAGCGACGGCCGCAATGGCGAAGGCGACAAGCGGCGCGATGCGAACGAAGGCCGCCAACCCGCTTCCTGCCTGCACGTTGTTGCGGCTGGCGCTTCGTCGCAGGAGATGGCGCAGAAGGAACTCGGCGCCGTAGCCGATCAGCAGAACCAGGGCAAACGCCCAGATGATCGGCAATCTTCCCTGGCCCTCCATGTCCCCGTACACACGGTCTCTCGCCGCCTGCCATTCGGGCAATACGCGCGGCGCGGCATTCAGAAGCGCAGCAAGGTGCCTCCTGGCCTCGGCCATCCAGCGCGAAGCGAAGCTCTGGGGCTGCGTGACGGTAACGGGCCCGGAGGCCGCCTGCCTGGTCTCGATCCCCTGCCTAGTCTCGATCCATTGACGGACCTCGGGATCATCCAGCAGCTGAATGAGCTGCTGCACCTTGGCCGGAGGCGCTGCCCCCTGGTCTTGGGCCGCCGAGAGAGCCACAGAAGCAAAGATCAGTTGGAGAAAAAAGGCCACCACTGCTGCGACGCGCCCTACACCTGCACCCATGCGATAGCCCCCTGATCGCCAGACCACTCGGCGATGATAGTGGCATATCAACACATATGCGTCACCCCGCAATCCCGTGCACTCCGAAGGGTGCATGGATCGGGGCATCACGCCGAAGCGCGGCGCCCAAACATGTCTTCTTTGATCCCATCCGGTAACGGAAGGCATGCAGCAGATCAAAGTGCCACGGCGATTTTTGCGCGTCCGGTAAGTAGGCCGGCGCAAGGCTCTCCGGATTATGGTCCGGCTCAAGCCGAACCGGCTTCAGCAGCCGACACTGTGGAGGCATGTTCGCGGGCCGAGTGTTTCAGGGCCGACGATGCGACTGCGTCCCACTGCGAAAGTATGCGTTCTGGCAAGTATCTCCTGGCGCTCGCCTCGGCATTGGTAGCCAAACGGCTCCTGAGTTCACCGTCGCCGAGCACCCTAGACAGTGCCTCGGCAAGCGCATCCACATCGTTGCTGGGAACGAGGATTCCATCCTCGCCATGCTTCACCATGTCCGAGGGGCCCCACTCGCATGCAAAAGAAACCACGGGAAGCCCTGCAGCCATGGCCTCGAGCAAGACGATACCCCATCCCTCGTAACGGGACGACAATACGAAGACGTCGGCCGTCTCCACCCATAGCCCCGGTCTTTGCGTCACGCCCGGTAACTCAACCCTGTCCTTCAGGTCCAGCGCGTCCCGCAGTGCCTCGAGCGATTTCCTGTCATCGCCCTCGCCCCAGATGACGAGCTTCCATTCGGGGTGCCTCGTGGCAATCCGTGCAAAGGCCTCGATCAGGAGATCGAAGCCCTTCTGACGCGTGAGCCGGCCAACCGCGGTCAAGATATTGTTGCCGCGTCTCTTCTGCCATTCGCCGGGCAGGTCGACGGCATTGGCGATCACCCACCCCCTGCTGCGCATCTTCTCCGGAAAATAGTCGAGCGCGCCCCTGGTCATCGTCACCAGACCGAACGCACGCGGATACAGACGGCGCTGAACCCATTTCCAGACTGGACCGAAAGGCTGGAGGGCCGGATTGTTGCGCTCGGAAACGATCACCGGAGCCTGCAGCCCAACCGTCGCCAGCAGCGTCAGTACGTTCGTTCGGGTCAGGAAGCTCAACACGAAATCGGGTTGCGAGCGGCGAATGGCGGAACGCAGGCGAGAAATTCTCTTGAGCACGAGCAGGCCCGCCTCGATCTTCCCAGCCCTTTGCGGCGGCAAATCGAGACGTTTGATCGCGATCTTCGGATCCAATTCGTAGTAGGGCTTCGCATCCGGCGGCTCGAGAGTGATCAGAGTGACCATGCAGCCGAGCCGGGCCCAATGGTTGGCGACAAGGTTGACCACGTGCTCCGTGCCCCCGGCGCCAAGGCCCGGCAGGACGATCGTCACACGTGCTCCGGAAATATTCGACGCCTCAAGCGCTGGGGAATTCGAACTGCCGTTCATTTCGAAATTCCCCTCCCCTGAAGCCCCGCGAACGTCACGCACAGGAGTCATGGCTGCCGCCACAGCAACGGTTTCTCTTCGCCCAAGGGACATCATCTGGTGCCTCCATTCCGTCTTCGCGATGCAAAACATCACGATCTTCACCAATGCCGTTTGGAATGTTACCGGGCGCGCCTCACGCCCTATGCAAGCACGTTATTGACAGAATGCTTGTTTTTCATTTCATATTCAAATTGCTAAAACGAATGCCTGAAATTGCCAGCCACGGGACGACCGGCACCATAAGCTTAATTAATTGCTTCAAAGAATCAATACCACACAAGACGCGCGACCACTGCACACGCAAAGAATTTCTTTTTTTCATTCCAAATATCCTTATGAAATAGGCGGTAGAATTATTTCTGTAACGACATATTGTTCTATTCTGCGCGATCAGTGCGCCAAAACTACATTTACCATGCGTGCACCGCACGCCGGTGATCTCAATTTGAGGGACAAACCATGGCAAGCATTCTCAGGCGGGCATGGCGTCGGGTCGAGAAGCGGGTACGGCTTACCAGCCATGCTGCCCAAGCCGACAGCTTCCTGATCTCCTATCCAAAATCGGGCCGCACCTGGTTTCGATACGTTCTTTCCCACTATCTCGCGGCAATCTCGCGGGTGCCGGAGCCGATCGACCTTCACAATATGTTTTCGATCGTACCGAACTTCGATCTCGACCCGGTGCGCGGCATGCCGGGCTACCGCTTCCGCGAGGCGAAAGACGCAATCCCGACGATCCTCGTCAGTCACCTGGACTATCGCGCCAGCCTGTTCCTCAGGCGTCCGGTCATCATGATGGTAAGAGACCCGCGCGACGTGATCGTGTCGGCCTATTTCCATGCGACCCGGCACAAACACCGTTTCGCCGGCACCCTTACGGAGTTCATAAAGGACCATGACCAGGGTATGCCCAAGATGATCAGTTATCTCAATCGCTGGGCAGCCGGTTTGTCCAACCGCGCGCACTTCGTTCTGAGCTACGAGGGGCTCTCCGCCGACACGGAAGGACGAACCGAGGCGGTGCTGAAATTTCTCCGCTGTCCGGTCGATCGAGCGGCGCTCCGGGCTGCAGTCGAGGCCGGGCGGTTCGAGGCCATGCAGGACAGGGAACGGGTAGAAGGCATTCCGGCTCATGACTACGATCGGAACGACGTGGAAAGCCTGCGGATGCGCCGTGGCAAGGCAGGTGGGTTCAGGGACTACCTGGACGAGGCGCAGGTCGCAGAGGTCGAGCGTTTGTGCGCGGCCGACCTGACGGTCGCCGCCAAACGTCTGGTCGGCCACACGGGATTGAACGTCTGACCCCGCGCCTGCGCACCCATTTGCGGATAAAGCTGCTCTAACGCCGCGCGGCATCGAGGGCTGGCCTGCCGATGCTGGCCCTTGCAAACACCTCCCGCAGGACATGCGCCGTCTTCTCCATTGCCGCCGTATCGAGCGCGGGATCGACCAGGAAGGCCAGGCTCGTCTCGCCGAGCTCGCGCGCGTCGGGCAATCTCTGCGTCGGGACCATGCCGATGTCCGTAAAGGCCTTTTCCAGGTAGATTTCCGAGCAACTGCCGCTGAAGCATGCGACGCCGGCGCCGTTGATTTCGGCAATGATCCGGTCCCGGCTCCAGTCTGGCCGCAGGCGCTCCGGCCGAAGAAACGTATAGAACCTGTACCACGCGTGCTGAATCCCACGAGGCGGCAGGGGCGTGCGCAAAGCCTCGATCTCCTCGGCCGCTCTGGCGATAATGGCCGCGTTGTGCGCTCTTATGCTGCGCCATTCCGTCAGGCGCTGCAACTGACGCGATCCCATGACCGCCTGGATCGACATCATGCGCCAGTTGGTGCCGATGGACTCATGCAGCCAGCGGAAACCCGGAGGGTGCTCCCTGTTGTAGACGGCGTCATACGATTTGCCGTGGTCCTTGCGGCTCCAGGCCTTCTTCCAGAGCTCGTCGTCGTTCATCGCCACGAGCCCGCCCTCGCCTCCAGTGGTGATGATCTTGTCCTGGCAGAAGGAAAAAGCCGCGATATCACCGAAACTGCCGACCGGGCGGCCGTCTATTTCGGCGCCGTGCGCCTGAGCGCAATCCTCTATCACCCACAGCCCCTTTTCGCGGGCAAGCGCCATGATGGCGGGCATGTCGCAGGGCCAGCCGGCCAGATGTACGACGATGACGCCCTTGGTCTTCGGCGTCAGCTTCGCCCTTATGGTTTCCGCCGTGATGTTCTGGCTGTCGCGATCTACGTCGGCGAAAACCGCAACTCCACCCGCCATCGGCACCGTGGAGGCCGAGGCAATAAAGCTGCGCGGCGTCACGATGACCTCATCGCCCGGCTCAAGTCCGAGCGCGTAGAGCGCGAGGTCCAGCGCCACCGTTCCGTTGGCGAGAGCCACCGCATGTTTTACGCCGAGAAAGCGCTCATACGCAGCCTCGAAGTTGCGTACGTGCGGTCCCGTCCAGGCATTCACTTCGCCAGATCTGAGGACCGACACGACATCCTCGATCTGCTCCTCGTCGTAAACCGGCCAGCGTCCCATCTGTCCCTCCGAATTGAATTGGGTCTTATGGCGTTAATGAGAAATTCCGTGTGACGCCGTTCCTCAACCTAAACGACGTGCCGGACCAATACGAAAGCTTCGGCCGCTTGCCGCATCACGGTCGCGCCGCGCAAGGTCGCCAGCGCCCTGAGGGTCGCAATCGAGCGCTCATGCGGCGGCTGGCGTACCTGCGAAGCAAACATCTCCATCGCCTTGAGCTTTGCCTCGAGATGTTCGCCGATATCGACGAAGACGTTCGGCACGAATGCCGGGGACAGATAGGGCGCGTTCCAATTGGTCTCGGACAGGGTCTCGTAGGCGAGAACGAGCTTCGGGAATTCCGCCTGATGCGGCCGGCAGGCGACCAGCGCCGACGTGAAGGTCAACTGATGGTCCATGTGCATGTCGCCCACGAAGGGCAATAAGACGGTTTGCGGCGACAGCCGGCGAACGAGCTCGAGCAAGGCGGCATTGACGGTCGCATGCGCCGTTTCCGCAAGCTGTGCCGCCGGCAGCCGGAGCCATATGGTTTCCGTCACGCCCAATGCGCGGTGCGCTTGCCTCGCTTCCGCCTGTATCCGGGCAGTTCCCTCCGGATCGAAGGCGGGGGGCTTTCCCTCCGTCACGACCGCGACGAACACCTCTTCGCCTTCGGCCGCGAGCCTTGCGATCGTCCCGCCTGCGCCGAGCACCTCGTCATCGGGATGCGGCGCCACGACCAAAGTGCGCCCGAAAGATATCTGCCCGCCACCCATAAAACCTCCTGATCAAAAATATTGTCGCCTTGGCGCGTGCTCATCCGCCGCATCACGCCTTCGGCGTCTCCGCGCCAACACGACGCGAAACAAACTCCCTGGCCTCTTGCAGATGCCGTGCATGAACCCGCTCGCCGATGACCAGCGTCTTCACGGTCAACAGGAGGATCCGCGCATCCAGCCAGAGACCGGCGTGTGCGACATACCAGAGGTCGAGAGCGATCTTCTCTTCGTCCGAAAGCCGCGTATTGCCGTTTACCTGTGCCCAGCCGGTCATGCCCGGGGCGACGCGGCAGCGCATGCGGCCGAGTTCGCCGAAGCCGGCGACGGTCGCCAAGGGAAGCGGGCGCGGACCTACCATCGACATGTCACCGGAAAGCACCGTAATGAGTTGCGGCAGCTCATCGAAACGCAGCCGCCGCAACAGAGCGGTTGCGGCGGTCTGCCGCAACCCATCCGGCAAAAGCGTGCCGTCAGGCGCCCGCGCATCCGTCATCGTGCGGAATTTGGCAACGGTAAAGACGCGCATCCCCGCACCGGCACGCGCCTGGGTGAAGAATAGTGGCAGGCCGAGGCTAGCCCAAACGACCGCTGCGGTGACCGCCATCAGCGGCAGGCACAGGACGAAAACGGTTCCGGCAAACAGGCAATCGAGGAAACGCTTGAGACGGTAAAATCCCAAGGAGGCAGGCAAGCCAAAGCTGACGGCCGCAGGTTCTCTGTAGGTTTTCAACTCAATATTCCCTTGGCGCAGGGCGCTTAAAGCCTGTTTTAAAAATATCTGAAATTAAGTCTTACATTCCGGCAATTGACACCATGAGTACGTCGCCCGGCACGAGTTCAGTCAGGGTCGATGCCTTTATGCTCGTCGGGGTGCCGCCGACCGGGTTACGGCGAATCTCATAGGTATATGAAATCTGATTTTTCTTGGACTCGTCTTCGGCCACCGCGGCCATGAGGAGTATTTGCTCTTCGGCGGAGTGCTTTCCGGAAATCAGCTTTTTGATAGCGATCTCACGCGCCTGAAGCTGCGTCAGTATGTCCTTCTCACGGTCGGCTGCAAGCTTTGCCAACTGCAGCTTCAACCCGCTCAACTCCTGGCGCGATCGCGCAAGTGTGGCAAAGGTCTCCAGAAGCTGCGCCTGTTCGGCCGAAGCATTGTTTTCCGCGCGGGAAAGATCGCTTTCGGTGTTCAGCCCGCGTTTGCGCAAGGTAGCGATACGCTCCACATCTTCCTTGCTGTTCTGGACCACGTCCTTTTGCTGCAGGATGAGTTGGTTCAGTATCTCGATGCCGCCCTCTGACTGGGTTATGCCCTCGGCCAGGATCTGCGCTTGCGACTTATTTGCGGCGAGGTCCGCCCTTAGAATCTTTTCTTCGAGCTCGATTACGCCATCGAGGGGCACGCCGTTTACATAGTCGCGAGCCACCTGAGGCACATCGGCAAGGTCAATCTTGTCGCTGGATTTCAACTGAGCCACAAGCCGCGCCGCATAGATGGCCTCGTGGATGATCTCGGCGTTGGCGGCCTCCGCCTCCGCACGCAGACGGGCGCGTGCGACGATCCGGTCGGATGCGCTCGCCGCAGCGACCTGCATGCCTCCGGCAAGACCGATTGCCTGCTCGACGGTCAGCCCGCTGTAGAAAGGAAACGAGCCCGGGGTCTTGACCTCTCCGAGCACGAAGATCGGCCGAAAAGTCGAAATATCGAGAGAGATTTTCGGATCGACGAGAACGTCGCGCCTGCGGTACTCGCCGCGGAGCTTCGCGAGCGCTTCCGGCACCGTGAGGCCGACGACCTCAACCCCGCCGATGAGCGGAAACTGCGCTACGCCGGCGCCCGAGACGGTCGCAGTAACCGGCAAGTCGGCATCGTCAAGGAAGTCGAAGGTCAGAACATCTCCCGAGTTGAGCCGGTAATCACCGGCCTGAGCGGGAATAGACGTAATTATCGGGAACGCAAGCGCCCAAAGTACCATCAGCAGCAGGAACGCCCCAAGCTTCAAACGGGGCAAAATCGTCCCATAAACGGCCGGTGAAATCCCCATCTCACAGCCTCCAAAAAGGAATAAAGAAAACTCTACCAAAAAATATTAGGCGACTATATTCTTCGATGCGCTATCACGTCAAAGGTTTTTAACTATTCGCAGCCTCATTGTTGGATTTGATCCTTGAGCCATCCCTCTCATGGATGAAAATTTTATAATATTTCAAACCGTTGCAGAAACTTATTGCGTCTTTAGAGGAGCGTCGGCGGGGGAAAGGGCGGTTCACCTTGCAACAAATGCGGACGGCTTGCGAGCTTGTCGGCACGGTTTTCGCCGGCTCTTCCCCTGACGAGATTCACTTAAGGCTACACAAGAAATCATGGCGGATGGTCCGTGCCTGAGCGGCGTACGACTACCGGCTCCGCACAAAGCATTTGCATATACCTATTATCTTATCTCTTAAATCATAGGCGGTTCCAGTGGCGTTCCGAAAGAAACTTCTCAAGAAAATCGGCAGCTTGCGGCAAATTCTCAGTCGAGAGAAAACGATGCTGGAGCGCCTGCAAAGCATTGCGCACCTGCTCACGGGAAACATTCTGAGCTCGGTCATCGGCCTTATCGGCTTTGCGCTCACGGCCAGGGCACTCGGTCCGGCAGGCTACGGTGTCCTCGCGCTATGCTTCTCCTACACGCGCGCGGTCGAGCGGATCGTCAGCTTCCAGTCGTGGCAGCCACTGATCAAGTATGGCGCGCATTCGCTCGCGGAGAACGCCGACGATGCGACCGAACTTCCGGCCTTACTCAAATTCGGCCTGCTGCTCGACATCTCCGCGGCACTGGCGGGATGGCTGGTTGCCGTCCTGCTAATCCTGGTAGCCGCGCCCTGGTTCGGCATATCGGGGGACGGGGCGAACCTTGCCATTCTCTACTGCACGGTCCTGCCGTTCCAGGTCTCCGGCATGCCGACCGCCGTGCTGCGCCTCTACGGGCGCTTCATGGCGATCGCCTATGGCCAGGTCGTCACAAGCGTTCTGAGGGTCGTTCTTTGCGCCATCGGCGTCGCCACCGGCGCAGGCCTATTCGAATTCGCGCTGATCTGGATGGCGGCTCAGATTCTCGGCACCGTCGTCCTGGTGATTTTCTCGCTTGCCGAACTGCGACGGCAGGGCGTCCTTTCGGGCCTCATGAGCGCTCCGCTTCGCGGCATTACCAAGCGGTTTCCGGGTCTGTGGAAGTTCGCGATCTCGGCGAACCTCTCGCTCACCATTCGTTCAAGCGCAAATGAGCTCGATACGCTGCTCGTCGGCTATCTTGCCGATCCGACCTCCGCCGGCCTGTATCACATTGCAAAACGCATCGGCCGCATCGCACAGCAGGCCGGCGTGCAGGTTCAGGCAGTCCTCTATCCGGAACTCGCCCGGGCATGGGCAACCAAAGCCCTCGGCGCCTTCCATCGCGCGGTCGCGCAGATGCAGGGACTGCTTCTCGGTTGCGGCCTGCTGCTGATCGGCAGTCTTTACCTCGTGATCGACCCGCTGCTCACCTGGGCCGCCGGGCCTGATTTCGCAGCTGCGGGCCCCCTCGTCGTGGTGCAGTCGGTCGCAGTGACCATGACGCTGTGCGGTGCGGTCATCCGCTCGGCACTTCTCGCAATGGGACGCGAAAACGAAATACTGCGCAGCGTAACGATCGCAGCGATCGGCTTTCATGCCACCGCCTTCGCCCTTATTCCGGTCATAGGCGCGATGGGAGCGAACGTTGCCCACATCGTCATGGCCTCGATCTGGCTGTCCACCATGATGCTGAGCTACCGCCGAACCCCTGCGCCGTGAGGGTTGAAACGCAAAGTTAAAGAAGCATCTTGCCTCCAGCCTGTTTTTCTGTGAAATTCGCCGTCAGATTTTATTTATTTCAAATATTGCTGGGATTAACACTTAAAACTGAGGTCGCTTTTCCGGATTTATCGCGCAAATTCTGCTGCTTCGCCACGGAACCTCAACCTATACATTCAACACCGACGGCCGACCGTAGCTGCACCCCATTCACGCTAGCGAATTTCGGAAGCACTGTTTGACCCAGGACCAAAGCCCCTGTTGGGGGGCGGCGAACCGTTCGTTTCGGTGCAATCGCCCTGGAGGCGATCGATGAAAGGGCCAAAGATGGAAATGCGGGATATCGACTTCCTGATCATCGGAGCGACGAAGAGCGCGACGACGTGGCTTCAGCAATCGTTGCAGCAGGACCCGGGCATATTCATGCCCGATCCCGAACTGCACTATTTCAGCCGCTATTACGAGCGCGGCGACGAATGGTATCTGGAACATTTCGCAGGCCAGGAGCACCGGCGGCTGCGCGGTGAAAAATCCAACTCCTACATGGATGTGCCGGAAGCGGCGGAGAGAATAAGGGAAAGACTGCCCCAGGCCCGCTTGATAGCTCAGCTTCGCAATCCGGTGGACCGGGCCTATTCCGATTATTGCATGCTTTATCGCCGCGCCGAGGTCGGGCGCGACATCGCCCAGTACCTCGATCCGCGACAAGGAGCGGGCGGGCGCTTCCTGAACGGCGGTCTTTATTTTCAGCAGTTGCAGGGCTATCTCGATCGCTTCCCCATGGAGCAGCTTCTGGTGCTCCTCTACGAGGACCTGAAGGTCGACGCCCGCGTCCAACTCGCCCGCGTCCGCGGCTTCCTCGGGCTTGAAGCCGATGTTCCGCTGAAGCCGCTTGCAAAAAAGGTGAAGGACAAATCGGAACCGGTCGTCAATCCGACCCTGCGCCGTCTCCTGCGTCCCTTAAAGCCGGTTGCTGCTCCATTCCGGCAGAATACCGGTTTCAAGAAACTGCGCTCGCTGATCGCCGGTGAGCTTCAATACGCACCGCTCAGCCATGATCTGCGCGCGCGGATGACCGATTACTTCGCGCCTGAAACGGAAAAACTCGGCGCCCTCGTCGGAAGGGATCTGACGGGCTGGCTGAGAAACAGAGGCCCCGAGAAATGACATCCGGCCCGGCGTACCGGGTGATCAAGCCCTTCATCAGCTCCCTGGGATCTAAGGCAATGACGTCTTCTGCAGCAGTTGATCTGAGCCAAGCGGAAACGCCCAGCATAGGCAGCGGCGATCAGGTGGTTGTGTGCCTTCCCTTCATTGGAGATCTTGTCGGCGGGAGTCACATGTCCTCGCTGGGCCTGATACGAAATCTCCCAAGATCGCGTTTCATGCCACTGGTCGTGCTGCACGACACCGATGGACCGGTCGCAGATTTGTTTCGCCGTGAGGGCATCGACTTTGTCGCCGCTCCGGTTCTGAACCGCCTGAAGCGGGCGGCTCCGCGCAACGGCGCCGCAATCGTCAATGTTATCCGCACACTGCCCGCGCTCGTCCGATTCCTGCGAGCGAACAATGCCTCGATCGTACACACGAACGATGGCCGCACACACCTCATCTGGGGTCTCGCTGCGCGCGTCGCAGGGTCGAAGCATCTCTGGCATCATCGCGGCGACGCGACTTCGTTCGGTCTGCGCCGTGTCGCGCCATGGCTTCCCAACCGCCTTGTGGCCGTATCGAAATTCGCATCGCCCCGCCCCGGGCTCTTCTCGGCCGCGGGCAAATGCAGTGTCGTGCACAGCCCCTTCGACGTCACGAAGATGGCCGGATTCGAGCGGAAGCAAGCCCGCGACAATGTGCTGGCCGCGATCGGGTGTACGCCCGAGACGAAGCTTCTCGGCTATGTCGGCACCCTGGTGGAGCGTAAGCGACCGATCCTGTTCGTCGAAGCGGTTGCCGCCCTGAAACGGCTTTCGCCTGAGACCAAGGTTGCGGGTCTGTTTTTCGGCAATGCGCTCAACGGCCTTGACGAGGCCGCGAAAGCGCGTGCCGAGGCGCTTGGAATTGCCGATCGCATACACTTCATGGGTTTCCGTTATCCGGGCGAGCCCTGGATCGCCGGACTGGACGCTTTGCTGGTGACGGCCGTCAACGAACCGCTCGGAAGAACCCTCGTCGAAGCGATGCTTCTCGGCACGGCGGTCGTCGCGGCCGACTCGGGCGGAAATCCGGAAGTGGTCGAAGATGGCCGGACCGGCATGCTCGTGCGCGCCGACGATCCGGATGAATTCGCCAGGGCGTGCCTGAAACTGTTCAGCGATGCGGCGCTTCGCGATCGCATCGTGGAAACGGCGCGCGGCGAAGTACGATCCCGTTTCAGCTTCGAGCGTCACGTACATGCGATTACATCGGTCTATGAAGAGCTGACAGGCATCACCGCCATGCAGCGCTCCGCCAGAGCGGGATGAGGAAGAGTGCGGACGGGACATATCCCGCTCTCGCTAGTTGTGAGGCGATCGTGTCAGAAACCGGTTTTACAGCGGCACATCAATTTCGTTATGCGAGCCAGCCCAGCAGAAAGAACCTTCGCCTTGCGGCGATCGAACGTGCCGTCGTCTATTTGGCCGTTTTCCTGGCGCCGTACGCGACATTCCGGTTTTCCGAACTTTTCTTCACGTTCAGCGATTTCTTCTTTTGCTTGAGCCTGTTCCTTCTTCTGATCACCGGGCGTATCAGGAGCAGACCGCTCGAACAAACGACGTCGATATGGCTTTGCGCTTTCACTCTGTTGTTCATCGGGATCATGCTTGGCAGCCTGTTTCACGGCAGTCCGCAACGCGGGCTGATCGTGATGGGGCAATATCTCTTCGCCTACCTGATCTTGATGGTCATCCTCATTCGTGAGGACCCGAGGGAAGCCTATCGGCTGGCCGCCATCTTTCTGGCCAGCGTCATTCTCATCGATATTCACGGAATCATCACGTTCTATACGGTCGGGTATGTGCCCGGAGAGGGTAAGGGCGTCGTGACCGGCGGGAAGCGCCTCGCTACCGTTTTGCGCAACCCAAACCTTGCCGCGGCGATAAACGCCCTGACGCTGCCGATTCTGCTGTTTTTCTGGTCTTCGGGCCGCCTGAAATCGTACCTCGCTTTGCCCGCTCTCGCGATCGTCATCGTCACGGTCGTCCTGACGAGTTCGAACAGCGGGCTGTTTTCAACGGCGCTTTGCCTTGCCGTCTTCATCGCGATGATTTCGACGCCGCGGCTGCTCTTGCGACTGGCACTTGGAGTGGCCATCGTCGTTGGCGGCGCGGCACTATTCGGCAGTAAGGAGATGCTGCCTAAGACATTCCAGACACGCGTTTTGGGCGCGTTGTCCTCCGGAGACATATCCGAAGCGGGGACGTTCCTCTCCAGAGCCGCGCTGATGGAGGAGGCGATGCATATAATCTCGGAGGATCAGATCCGGCTCGTGGGGCTCGGTGCGGATCAATTCCGTGAGAGAAGCGTTCAAAGCGCCCCGGTTCACAATATCTATCTTCTCCTCTGGGTCGAAGGCGGATTGCTCGCGCTTGTCGGCTGGTTGATGTTTTCGGGCGTCGGCATGCTGCTGGCGCTCGCGATTTTGAAGGTTGGCGGAGACAAACGCGCGCTCGCGGCGGTGGTGACGACAATCCTGGTCTTCTTGGTAATTGCTCTCTTCAATCCGCATATGTATGCGCGATATTGGACCATGCCGATTCTTCTGTGTTTCGGACTGGGCCTTACGCAGCTGAGAGGTGTCGGACCGACCAAGGCTCAAACCCCGTGAACCATGCAAGCGACGTCCCAATCAAACGGCCACCGTCAGCAACTGAGCACATTCAGGTTACGATTTTTACTGGCCGTGCCGCGAAATCCGGGGTATCCTTAAGCTTGTGACGCCCTTCGTTTTTGATCAGGGCGTATCGACATAGTATCTGCGACTTCATCTGCGCCACGGCATGCCCGAGGGCGTTGGTCAAAGACAACGTGCTTGTGCAGCCGAAGTAAATTTTGGCAGCATCGAACTAATTCATTGCGCCTTATTCAATATTTTACTAAAGTAACTGAATATAGAAAATTTTTTGATATTAGCAGGTTTCCATGACGACATTCGTTCCCGATGGCAGCCTATCTGCCCGCGCTCATCACCGAGAAACCATCGAGTTTGCCGCTCAGCAGAGTGGGACTACAGTCGGCCTCTTCGATCTCTGGGCCGTGGTAAAGAGGCGATTCTGGTTTCTTGCGTCAATCATCGTCGGTTGCACCTTGCTGTCTGCAATTGTTTCTTTTTCGCTCCCCAAAACCTATACCGCCAGCTCGGAGGTGGTGCTGGAGCGCAAAGATGTCCGGCCATTTGCCACCGATGCAGCTTTGACGTCCATCGACCGCGACCGCTCGGCCGCGGAAACCGAAATGGACGTGTTGCAGTCGCGGAAGTTCGCCGGCCGCATCGTGGACCGGTTGAACCTCATCGGTGATCCTAGCTTCAATCCATATGCGCCGGGCGGGGACAAGTCGGACGACCAGGGCCTTGTGGACGACATCAAGGAATTCATCGGTATTCGCAGGTCTTCGACTTCCGATCGAGTAGTACCGGATGTGAGGGCGCAACGGGATCACGCGATCTCAGCGCTGCTGTCCCAGTTCGAGGTGAGCCGAACCGGCGAAAGCCTCGCCGTACGGCTTGTCGTAACCAATCAGGATCCGAAACTCGCCCAGCAAATCGCAAACACGATCGCCACCCTCTATGTCGAAGCCTCGCTCGAATTCAAACAGGACGAGCGGGTCGCGGACAAGGAACGCGCGCTTAACACCGGCGGTGCAGTGGCTTTCCTTCGACAGAGCATGACACAGCCGCTTTTGATTACGCTGCGGAACGAAGAGGCCCGGTTGCTGCAGAGCAAGGCCGAACTCGCTGCCAAATACGGCAAGAATCATCCTCAGATGATCGATGCGGATTCGCAGATAGCAGGCATTCGAAGCATGATCGAGGATGAGGTCCAGCGAATCCTGTCCGATCTCGAAGCCGAGTCCCTGAAACCCAGCGCACGAATCGTATCGACAGCGGAACTCCCCAGTTCACCGTCGTTTCCCAAGCCAGGCCTTATCATTCCGGCGGCATTCGCCGGTTCCACGCTGTTGGCCTGCGTGCTCGCGCTCCTGCTGGAAACAACCGACACCCGTGTCCGTAGCGGACAACGCGCCGCGCAACTGCTGCGGATCCCGAATCTTGGCTACATACCGAAGGTCCCGAAGCATCTGACCTCTCCGGGCGCCAAGCGATCCTCTTGCATTCCGGACTGGAGCAATTTCACGTCCGCCGAAGCGGAGCGGGCGGTTTATATGGCCGGTCGCTATTCCGACGCGAAGCAACTGCGCCGCATAGTGATGGTCACCTCCTGCGTCCACGACGTCGCAAACGCGTCGACAGCTTGGGGAATCGCAACAGCCGCAGCAGCGGACGGCCGCCCTACCGCCTTCGTGAATCTCGACTTCAATCGCCACAACGTTCCCTATCTGAAAAGCATGGAACGTTCACCGGAACCGATCGAACGTTATCTCCGAAATCAAGCGGTGATAGGCGAGATCGTCCAGTCCGTTCCGACCTTGCCCGGTTTCGGGTTCATCGACGCGACGCACGTGATGACGGAGCCATTCAGATCGCTGGACTCCGACAAGCTCTGCGAACTCATCATGGATCTTAAGCAAAGCGGATACGACTTCATCGTGCTGCATGCTCCGCCGGTGCTCGCCTCCGGCGATGCAAGTTGGCTGGCGCCCTTTGTCGATGGCGTGATCCTCATAGCCAATTGGGGCAAAACGACTGAAGAGCATCTGCTGGAAGCTGCTACGCAGCTCCGGATGAACCATGCGCATCTGATCGGCACTGTGATCAATCAGGTCAATCCGGAAACCCACAGGCGCCACCGCTATGGGGGTTTCGTCATCACGTCCAAGCGCATCCCGGCCGGCCGCTGGCATCGCGTCCGAGGCAATGGGGCATTCCCCGAACGGGCGGACACGGACGTCAACACGCTTCATGCTCCCGCGGCGAGACCTTCGATCACGCGCCCGTCGAATGTCGCTTAGATCACCATGGGATGAAAGAACTCTTCCCGCGCCGCAAACGCGGCGCTGCTGGATCTTTGGTTCCTGTCACAAGCACAGGATGAGGAGACCTCAGTGTCTGTCAGGCTTATGTTGAAACTTATCCTGCATGCCTGAGATAGGCGGCGCATTCGTGCGGGCTGAAGGCTTTGAGGACTTCGCGGAGGCGTGTTCATGTCGCGTCGACGCTGCACTCGTCGGATTTGCTCAGCAGGGTCTTCAGTTTGGCGAACATCATCTCGATCGGATTGAGATCGGGGCTGTAGGCGGCAGGAAGAACAGATGGGCGCCGGCATCGCGGATGGCGTTGCGCGCAGGCTTGCCCTTATGGCTGCCGAGATTGTCGAGGATGACGATATCGCCGGGATTGAGGGTTGGTGCCAGGCATTGCTCGACCTAGGCGGTGAAGGCAATGCCGTTGATCGGGCCATCGAGCACGAAGGGCGCGACGATGCGGTCGTGGCACATTGATGCCGTCAGGGGGGCGTCCACACATGGCCATGCGGTATTCTAAGCGGCTGGCCGCGCTGACACCAGCCGCGGGTGCGCGTCATGTTGGTTTTGACTCAGGTTTCATCGACGAACACCAGGCGGCGCGGATCAAGTCGATGTTGATCGTCTTCCAGCGGCTTCGGAACCGCGCCACCTTGAGCCTGTCCTGTTCGCTGGCGATCAGCTTTTTTTTAAATGCCTTGCCTTCGCGGCGCAGGAAACGCCAAACGGTGTCATGAGAGACAACGATGCCGGCCGCCTTCAGATCGGCGGCAAGCGCCTGCACCGTCCAATCGGGCTTGGCCGCCAGCCGACGGTGAACCTCATCGGCCGCCGCGCCCCGCAGCATGGGTTTGACATGGCCACCCATCTTGGCCGGCGCCAAACCGCGGCCGGACCGGTCGAGTTGGCCGATCCGCACCGCCGTCGCCGTTGATATTCCAAAGCGCAACGCTGCCGCCCGCACCGTCATGCCTCCTGCCAAGGCGTCGGCGACGCGTGGCGTAAATCAAGAGAAAGAGGTCGCACCATCATTGCTGCCCTCCGCACCAGCAATGATCTTGAATCACAATCGCAACAAAAAGGGAATCCCGGTTCGATTCAGCTTAAGGCTGACCGACTCTAGTCCACGGTATCGCCCGCCATGAAATGGAGA
Source organism: Sinorhizobium sp. (assembly GCF_059070375.1). Taxonomy (NCBI): domain Bacteria; kingdom Pseudomonadati; phylum Pseudomonadota; class Alphaproteobacteria; order Hyphomicrobiales; family Rhizobiaceae; genus Sinorhizobium; species Sinorhizobium sp. The sequence goes on along the minus strand of NZ_JCACWC010000002.1, from coordinate 350,770 downwards.
AATGCTTCGAGATTCGTCCATCCGTCGCCATCCAAGTCTTGTCGACTGTCGCTGGCATCTGCCGGGTCGGTACCGTTTTCGACCTCCCAGTCATCCGAGATACCGTCCATGTCGCTGTCCGGATACGGCACCCCGGCATCGAGGTCCGGCCAACCGCCGACGTCCTGCGGATCGTTCACGAGCAATCGCCCGCTGCGGTTCCTGACCGCCTCGGTGATGCGGCGATCGACGGCGTCGCGGCGGGGCTTCGTCGCACCGGCACCCGTCAGGACCTCCTCGTAAGCAATTTCGGGTGCAGAGGCGCGGACCGCGGGTGCATCAAATGCCCAGGCTGAAACGAATCTTCTTTGTTTCTCGGCTAAAACGAGGCTGTCATCCTGACTGGCACCGGTGCGATAGGGTTCGTCGTAATTGTCCTTCAGATAAATCGCGTGCCCGCGTCCGCTTTCTTCGAAGAGATGAACCATATGGTCGTTTCGCAGCTTTTCCCCAGCGATCTTGTAGTTGCCGACCACATTGGCCTGGATCCGCGCCCATTCATCGCCGAAGCTCAGGACATATTGCCACTTCGGCGAGAAAAACACGTTGTTCACGACATCCGCGACGGCGCCGGGAATTTTCATCTTTATCAGCGGATTTCTGAACTGGCCGAAAGCGAAGAGAGAGTGATGCACGGAGACGTTGCCGCCTTTCGTGAACAACATGTTGCGCGCACGCTTGTCTTTCCCGGGGCCGCCACGCAGCAGCGGTTCGCTCGCAATACCCCACTGCCAGGTGAAGTTGCTCGCGTCTTCCGAATCGATCGTCTCGTCTGATCCCCAACTGGCGGAGATATGATCAAGCATAATATCCTTCGCCGAGTTGGAATACATTCCGAGGCCTCCGGAACAGCAAGCCTTCACGGCATGCGGACCGGGGCGAAGACGAATGTGCCTGATGATCACGTCATTGGTCACGATTTCGATTGAAGGGCGTATTTGCGTCTCGCCGTTCCGGATGGCGATCCCGCCGCCCGGTGCCGTCTCTCCGGCAATCGTCAGGAATGGATGTCGAACGACCAGCGATCTTTCGCGAAGAACAATGGTGCCGCCCGTGCGGAAAATACAAATGCGCGGGCCGGATGCCTCGATGCACGCACGCAAGGAGCCCTGCCCCGACTCGTTCGTGTTGACGACATAGATCACCTTGCCCCCCCGCCCTCCAAGAGAGCCGGCGCCGAAGCCTTCGGCCGTGGGAAAGGCACGTTGTCTCCCGTCTGGAAGCTTGGGTGAAAGGGGCTCGGCCAGTGCCGCCTGGGCTAGAGCTTCCCGCGAGAAGGCGACCCATGATCCGCAGACCAACCCCGCCAGCATCAGGCAACGCGCTATTGTGAAACTAAATGCCCTTACGTCATGCGCCTGGTAGATTACCGTCATGCTCTTGCGCCGCCAACCCGCAGAAATATGACACCGACCTTCAACGATAGCCGTAGCGTCGAAGCATCCAGCCGCCCAGCCGCTCGAACGAAACCTGCTGACGGGTCGGCATCCGTGTTCGCCACGTTTCATCCTTGTTGAGCGCGATCGACGCGTTCATGCGCAGCCGATTGCCTGCCACCTGATGTCCCGGCCCCATGGCCTCGCCATTCTGCAGCGATGTACCCACCTGACTGAGGTCAAGCTCGAGGAACGTCCCGATTTGCTGCATAACGGCAACAGGGTCAGACGCGAAATCCTCGTATCTGACACGCATGACCTTTTCAGAGCCCAATTTTCGCGAGAGATATTCGACCGCAAGATTGACCATGCTCCAGCGCAAGGCTGTCCTGAATACTGATTTCGGCTTGATTTCCTTCTGTAAGCCCGATTTGGCATCGCGCTCGTAACCCTTCAGCAACGACCAGGCTACACCGCGCCCGTCACGCACCAGATGAATGACCCGCATGTCGATCCCGGGTATCTGTGCAACGGCCATCGCCCTCCCCGGCAGCTTCGAGGAATCGACGATCACCTGCCGGCCCGAGCATGACTGCATTGCGCTGAACAGGCGCTTCGTATGAAGCATATAAAGAGAAAATTGTTTTCCGAGACCCATGCCGCCGAGCAATCTCGTCATCATCGAAAGCCCTTCGAACTTTTGCTGAAGGGCGCAATACTCCTCCATTAGTCCGGGTTCCTGGCCGGCGGACCACTCCCGGCGGACTGAACTCCAGAAGGAGCAGTCGCGAATTGCATTGCCGCACGCACAATATTCGTTGTGACGCCAGACGTGACGTGTGAGCGACGTTATCTCTCCGGCCCCCACCACAGCAGCATGCTGTCCCAGCGCAATGTCGAGTATGGTCGACCCGCTGCGTCCGTAACCTGCGATATAAGCGATGCGAACTGGTTGCGAGGGCATCATGAAGCCTTCCATTCTCTAGAAGTTTGATCTCCGCTTCGGGAGACCGCGACGTTCCATTCCGGCCGTGTATCGCTCCGCCTCACGATGCCCGGAAATCCAGCAGAAGCTTTTCGATCTCCGATCCGCCCCCGACGCGTTCCAGCGCGGCGAAAGAACCATCCTCCTTGAGCTCGAACAAGGTTCCGGCGTTTTCCTGCGCGCGGTTCGTTCGGGTCACCACGACCAGGGCGCCCGGACCGCGGAGATAGGAGTGGATGTTTTCGATTGCTGTCCGGATCTGATCCAGCGAGAAGTAGTTCGTATTCAAAATGTTTGCGGCTCTCACGAGATCGAACCGACCGGCAAGGTGCTGCGACCGGCTCATAATATCGTCTTCGACGAAATTTATTTTGCCGTTCTCGGGCAATGATCGCGTGATCATTTGCACCTGCCTGCTCTTGCCTTCCCGTACGCGGTCGCGAAGGCGCGGTTGCAAGAGGACGCGCGCCAACAGGAGCGGGGCAAATGCCAGCGTCACGTAGTCAAGCCTTCTGATCCAGGGCCGAACAGCGACGCCGCGCAGATCATATTGTAGCGGCCAGCCTTCCGGGTCGCAAAAGACCGTGATTCCGGGAGAAAATTCGACGATGTGGGCCTCTACGAATAGATCGGTCGCTGTAATGTGGACCGCGGCGCCGCAACTTTCGAGAAATTTTGACAGTTCCACCGTCGTCAGTCCGGTGGAGACACCCACATCCAGGATGTCGTGGAGGAAAGTAGCGCGCTCGGCGATGAACGGACGGAACGCGACCTCCAGCTCCCGAAATCGGGACGGCTGAGTCAGTTTGAAGGTGCCATTACGCATCTTCAACCGGGCGAAAAAAGCTGACTCCGAGACCAGATCGAACGTGTTGGAACTCAATGAATAAAATTTTTTGGCACTTACGGTCATGGCGTGACAATCCGTATCCATTCAACCAAAAGCGAATATTTTTCTCGGAACTTGAAATACCGTTCCGTCGCAGGGCGGGTGTCGCCCTCTTAAAAAATTTGCCACGACGTGGCGTCTTCTTATGCGTTTTTAATATTCAAAAACTTATCTAATGACTGGCGGCGTTATCCGCTCAGCCAAGACGTATCATAATTTCCGAGGCGCAGCAATTTGCAACGTTAGCTGGTGGTGCCGATTTATTCGGCCGCCATTCAGGCCGCAGACGCCGGAGCATTCTGTGCACCGCATGTTTCCGATCTCGGTCCTGACGGCCCATGCCGCCGGGCCGTTTATCTGCGCCGGAAAACCGGGCTGCGCTTTTCCTTAAATCCGGCGCTTCCGCCCCGTCTTCCGTCGCGAAACAGATCGTCTGCAGATCCCGTTCGTATTCAATCGCCTTTTCGAGTGGCATCGAGACCGCGGCCTTCAGATTCGCCTTGGCCGTCGCGGTGCCGCGGTACAATGACACTGCGATGGCCCGTGCCCGCGCCATCAGCTCCCCTTGCGGGACCACTTCACTCACCAGCCCCCATGCGAGACCCTTTTTGCGCTGACGAGATCCCCGTCAGAAGCATGAGAGCAGCATTCGAAGCCCTGATCGAATGCGTCAGATGTGCCGCCATGCCGCCGCCCCCTATCCAGCCGAGCTTGATCTCAGGCGCGGCAAACTGTGAGTTCCGAAACGACGCGAATGTCGCAAGACATCGCAGTTTCCAGGCCGCCGCTGCTGCTGCGAGACAAGGTGACGGCTTCGTCCCATGTAACGGGCGCGGAGCAACTCAGCAAAATCCGGCCGATTTGCCGAGACTTGCGTCGCCGCATCGAGAGGCAAAGCCCAATGCTTGCCTGCAAAGCGGTACCTATCGAAGGTGGGGCCGATACAGTTCCTTGCGATTCTGCAAGCACCTCGGGCGAGAAGATTGCGTCGAGGGGCTGCAGGCAGCCGGCATCGAACGCCTCCTCGCCGACACCGAAACTCCCCAAACTGTTGCAAATGCACGGGTTCACGACGAAAGTGCTTTTCCCGGAACGACTCTGGACTTCCCCGTAGCAATTGTGTTCGATGGGGCGATATTGATCTTGCATTTCTTTGAAGTCCCCCTCGAGGGCAGTCAGTGATTTCACATTCAGCTTTATGGTGTGACCATGCGAATCGTATTCATCGGCGCCGTCGAGAGTTCCAAGATTGCTTTGGAAGCGCTGATAAGGGCAAAGCGCACACCGGTGCTCGTAATAACGCTGCCGCCCGAAGCGGCGGGGCGCCATTCCGATTTTGTGGACCTCAGGGAGATCGGGCGGGCGGCCGGAAGCGCGATCCATTACACGACAGACATAAATTCCCAGGCGACGCTGGAGGCCGTTGCAGCGGCCGCCCCGGATCTCTCGCTCGTTATCGGCTGGTCGCAGGTCTGCCGGCGCCCGTTCAGGGATGTGGCGCGCGCGGGCACCGTCGGTTTTCACCCGGCAGCCTTGCCGCGTCTGCGGGGCCGCGGCGTCATCCCTTGGACCATCCTCCGGGGTGAGGAACGAACGGGCTCGACCCTTTTCTGGCTGGACGACGGCATCGACTCGGGACCGATCCTGTTACAGCGGCAATTTCCCGTCGCCCCGGACGAAACAGCGCGCAGTCTTTATACAAGGCACACCGAAAACCTGGCTGAGATGGTCGTCGTGGCGGCGGCACAGGTGGAAGCGGGAAACGCGGCCCGGATCGGGCAGAACGAAGCGGAGGCAAGCTATTGCGCGAAGCGCACCGCGGAGGACGGCCGGATCGATTGGCATGACCCGGCCGCATCCATCTTGCGGCTGATCCGCGCGGTCGGAGATCCCTATCCGGGCGCCTTTACATTCTACAAAGGCCAGAAAATACGCATCGATACGGCAACCCCGGTCGAGAACTCCAGGCAATATATCGGCCTGAGGGGGCAGATTCAGGCGCATACGGAGCGAGGGTTCATCGTGCTTTGCGGCGACGGGGAATGCATCGAGGTGCACGCATGGAAATGGATCTCGGACAGGCGGCCCCCGGTTCACGGCAAGCTCGGTGGGTCGGAGCCGGTCCAGGCTTCTGGGCAAAATACATAAGAACAGTAGAAAACTATAATTGGGCCAATACTGGAAAACTGTTTACAACCCATTAAAGACGTGCTTTTTTATTACGGTATTCGAATATGCCAAGGAATTTTGCGTTGCGGTTGGAATGATCGCGAACGCCTATTTTTGTTGAATTCATTTTATCTAGCCTTTCGAGCTGGTCGAACAGACACACAACAGACGCACTGTTCTTAGCCACCATAAGAGCTTTGGGGGTCGTGCGTTCGTCGTTCGGCGGAGCTGTAGGGCTTATAAGTATTGGAAGGGGCCGTCATGCAGCGTATACACGCCGCCGCGAAGGCAGTTCGTAATCATTTCCTGACGTTACCGACTATTTTGGGAAGAGAGGGGGGCAGCAGAGCACCGGCCAGAATATTCTGGGCGATCTGCGGAGCCGCCCTCGATATCGGCTTCAGGCGGATAAGGGGAGCGGTCCGCAGCGTTCAAAAATATCCTGCCCTCTATCTCACCGACCTGGCATCGGTCGGCGTCGCGCTCGCGATGGCATTATTGCTGCGCTACGGCGTCGGAGAGCTTTCCGCACGACCGGAGACCGCCTCGGTGCTGTTCTGGTCCGGTGCGCAATACCTCGCTATATGCGCACTCGTTTTCCCCCTCTCGGGCCTTTACAGCCGTAACTGGAAATATGGCTCCATTTCCGACCTCTTCATCATTTTGCGGGCGGTGTTGCTGACCTCCCTGCTGCTCGTCACGCTGCTGTTTTTCTCCACCAGGCTCACCGACATCCCGCGCACCGTCGTTCCGATGCAGTCTCTCCTGCTCATCGCCTTCCTGGCAGCAGCAAGGTTGAGCTTCCGCGCCGAGGAACTCGCGCTGAGGCGGCCCGGGCGCAGCAAGGACGCGCAGGACGACAACCGAATTCCGCTGCTGCTTATCGGTGCGAGCGATGCCGCCGACCTTTATCTTCGCGCTCTCGCACGCGATCCCAACGCGACTTATACGCCCGTCGCATGCCTCGACAGAAGCGAGGATCAGATCGGCATGAGCCTGCGCGGCGTGCCGATCGCCGGCCGTATCCAGGACTTCGAAGGGGTGGTTGCGGAGTTGCAGCAACAGGGCAAGCAACCCCGTCATATCGTCTTCACCGAGGCCCCTGCGGCCTTTGGAGAGGAGGCCTCCGACGGCCTGCTGCGATCCGCCGAAAGGCTGGGCATCGCCGTCTCGCGCCTGTCGCAGATGACGGAGCTGAAGCGGGCCAAGGGCGACAACCCCTACGAGCTGCGCTCGATCGAACTGACCGACCTCCTGGAGCGGCCGCAGGCAGCGCTCGACCGGGAGGCGATCGGTCGCCTCGTTCGCGGGCGCCGGATACTCATCACCGGGGCCGGCGGCTCGATCGGCAGCGAGTTGACGACCCAGGTCGCCGCCTGCGATCCGGCGGAGATCGTCCTGATCGACAACACGGAATACAATCTCTACGCAATCGACATGACGCTCACGGAAAGCTTCCCCCAAGTGCCGCGGTGGAGCTACCTTTGCAGCGTCCGCCGCAGCCAGCGGGTCGAGGAGATATTCGAGCGGCACCGGCCTGAACTCGTCTTTCATGCCGCGGCTCTGAAACACGTGCCCATGGTGCAGATGAATCCTTGCGAGGGCGTGCTCACCAATGTCGTCGGCACCATGAATGTCGCCAACGCCGCCAAGAAATATGGCACGCTCGCGATGGTCCAGGTGTCGACCGACAAGGTCGTCAATTCGACGAGCGTCATGGGCGCGACGAAGCGTCTTGCCGAACTCTACTGCCAGGCGCTCGACCTGAACGGCATCGAAACGGGTCTCGGCCCGCGCTTCATGACGGTCCGCTTCGGCAACGTGCTGGGTTCCAGCGGTTCGCTGATCCCGCTCTTCAAGCGTCAATTGGCCCGGGGCGGCCCGCTGACCGTGACCGATGCGAATATGACGCGGTTCTTCATGACGATCCGCGAAGCGGTTGAACTCACCCTGCAGGCTTCCGCCTATGGCTTTGAAAAGCAGCTGGGCCAGGGCGAAATCTTCGTGCTGGACATGGGCGAGCCGATCAAGATCATCGATATCGCCCGCCGGATGATCCGGCTTGCCGGCTTCACGCCGGACCAGGAGATCGAAATCAAGATCATCGGCTGCCGGCCGGGTGAAAAGCTCTTCGAGGAGCTTTTCGACGAGACCGACAAGCGCATAAGCTCGCCGGTGCCGGGCGTCCTTGGAGCGGTGCCTGAACCCATTCCGCTGCCGACGCTGAGGGACGCGTTCGCGCGCCTGCAGCGCTATTCGGAACGTGGCAACGAGGCCAGCGTCGTGGCGGTCATGCGCGAATTGCTGCCGCGATATGAGCACGAGGCGGATTTAAAAACGGCGGCGGCGAGCACACGCACGCCGTTGCGGCCGAAGAGCCGGATCAGGGCCAAGGCAGCGAAATCACCACGCGGCTACGGCGCGGAGGTCCGCCTGCCCGGAAGGTGACGACGGCGTACACGATCGGTGCGGATACATCGGGACGGCATTGCGGCCGCCTGCGAAAGTCCGCCGATCGGAAGCCGTGTCGCGCGCCGATCTTGCAGCAGACCAGTCGGCGCACCCCGCGCGGCACGCGTGTACGGCCGACGCAGTTGGAAGTTGAACGTTGAATACCACCGCTCGACGGTGGAGCCGATCCCGGGAGACGAGCAGTGGATCTTGTTGAAAAGGTTTCTCGAACCGAAGCCGAGAACTTTACGGACCGTTCGGCAAAACACGACGGAGTGGCGCGCCCGTTGCGGCAGAAGCGCGTTGTTGCCGTCGTCGCCAGCCTGACAGCCTCTCTCGTAATCTTTCGGCTCGAGCTGCTGAAGCGATTGGTCGCCGCCGGGCACGATGTCATAGCCTTCGCACCCGAACACGACCCCCGGGTCGAGCAGGAGCTTGCACGCATCGGCGTGCGCTTCATCCAGATCCCCATGGCGCGCACCGGGCTCAACCCGCTGGAGGACCTGCGGACCTTCTGGACGCTGCGGCGCCACTTCGCCCGCCTGCAGCCCGACATCGTCCTTCCCTATACCATGAAGCCGATCATCTACGCCGGGATCGCGGCCAGGACGCTCGGGATAAAGGAGCGCTGCTTCCTCGTCACGGGGCTCGGCCATATATTCTCGGAAGCCGCCGGTGCTTCGCTCAAGGCGCGGGCAATACGACACCTGTGTGTCCGGCTATACCGTTCGGCGCTGCGGGGTGCCCGCGTCGTCTTCGTTTACAACGACGCGGACGACGACGACATTCGCCGCTACCGAATGTTGCAGGGCGGCCTCTCGCCGACGATGATCTCCGGATCGGGCGTCGATCTCGACCATTTCGAATTCTCGAAGCCGCCTCGGGGCGGGCCAACTTTCCTGATGGTCGCCCGGCTGCTGCGCGACAAGGGCGTCGTCGAATATGTCGAAGCCGCACGGATCGTGCGCCGTTCTTTCCCGCATGCCAGATTTCAGCTGCTCGGCCATTTCGACAGCAACCCGACGGCGATTTCGCGCGAGGAAATCGATGGCTGGGTACGCGAGGGAATACTCGACTACCTCGGCACGACAGTGGACGTGCGGCCCTATCTCGCGGCGTCCAACGTTTTCGTCCTGCCTTCCTATTACCGTGAAGGAATTCCGCGGAGCATTCTCGAGGCCCTGGCGACGGGACGCCCGGTAATCACGACGGATCTGCCGGGCTGCCGAGACACCGTGCAGCCGGGAACCAACGGGATGGTCGTAAAGGCGCGCGACGTCGCAGCGCTCGCCGACGCCATGGCCGCTTTTGCGCGGGACCCGGACCTGGCGGAGAAAATGGGAAAGCGGTCGCGAGAGCTCGCGGAATCCAAGTTTGACGTCCACATGATCAACAGGATGCTGTTTGCCGGCATGCACCTGGCCGACTGAGGGATTTCATGGTGCTGCAGATCAGCCATGTAGAACGTCGCCGCGACAGACATGGGGCACCGCGATGATAATGCATGTCATCACCAATTTCACCGCGAGTGCCGGAGCCGAAACGATGCTGGCACGGCTGCTGCACGGAGCGACGGACGAGCGCATCGTCGTGGTTTCTCTCATCGGCGTTTCCGAGCGCAACCGTCGCCTCGCCGACAATCCGAGGGTCGCTTATGTCTCGCTAGGCGCCGCTTCGCTCGCGGCGCTTCCGGGCGCGATCCTGCGGCTTGCCCGGCTGATCCGGAAGGAGCAGCCCGACGTGATCCTCTGCTGGATGTACCACGCGATGGTCGCCGGCACCCTGGCGGCAGGCATGGCTCGGCATGGAGCGCCGGTCTTCTGGAACGTGCGCCAGTCGCTGGACGATCCCGCTTCCCTTACGCGCAGTTCCCGCGTCGCGATTGCGGCCGCGAAACTGTTGTCGCACCGGCCGAGCGGCATCATCTACAACAGCGCCCGCGCGCTCGAACTGCATCGCGCCTACGGCTACGCAAATCGGAACGCGATCGTCATTCCCAACGGCTTCGACCTTCCGCAAGTCGCGGCTCCCGAACCGCGAACGGCCCGGCGGATCGGTATAGTGGGTCGCTTCCACCCGCAGAAAGATCACGGAACCTTCTTCAAGGCGGCCGCTCAGGTGGTGAAGACCCACCCGCAGGCAGTCTTCTCCGCGGCCGGCAATGGCCTGGTCCGCGACAACCCGGCCGTCGTCGAGCTGATGGCACAAGCCGGTCTTCCGGCCCACGCCGTCGATCTCCGGGGGGAGATCGGCGACATGCCTGCATTCTATCAAAGCATCGATCTTTTGGTCCTCTCCTCGCGGACCGAAGGCTTCCCGAACGTCATCGCGGAGGCGATGAGCTTCGGCAAGCCCATCGTCACGACGGATGTCGGTGACGCGGCCGCGATCGCCGGAAAGGCCGGTATCGCAGTACCGGCGCGCGACCCGCAAGCGCTTGCCGGTGCGATGCGTGCCTTTCTCGACCTGCCGGAGGCGGAGTATGCGCGTTATGCGCGCGCGGCGCGCGAACGCATCGAAAGTGAGTATGCGATTGCTGCGGTGACCGCAAAATATTCAGATTTTCTGGCGGCTTGAATACAAGAAAATACATATGACTATCCCGTTTAATTATGGCCCAACATCGTTTTTCCAGTGAGGTTCATACAAGAGAATTTCATCAAATCTTTCTGTGCAGTTGAAAGTAATTGATGATTTCTAGGAAAAATAGTATTAATATATTTTTATTGGAAGCGTAAATAATTCCTGATGGCGGCAAGAGACTATAGGATAAGTATCACTTTGCGACCTATTCTCAATTTACCCGCCCTCCGGCCCAAAGCTAAAGGAAATTAAAATGATTCTGAAGGGAACCAATCTTTCCGACACGATCCGCGGCGCTCTGAGCGACGATGAGCTTTGGGGCTACGCGGGCGACGATTATCTCGATGGCGTCGAGGGCAATGACAAGCTTTTTGGCGGCGATGGCAACGACTTCATCGTCGGCGGACCCGGCGACGACTATGCCGAAGGCGGCGTGGGTAACGACCGGATCGACGGCGGCCTTGGCCACGACACGCTAAAGGGCGGATTGGGGAACGACATCTTAGATGGCGGCGATGGCAGCGACATCCTCGATGGCGGCGACGGCCATGACCAAATCCTGGGCGGCCGGGGCCACGACAAGATTTTCGGCGGCGCAGGAGAAGATTATATCGACGCAGGCGATGGCGATGACATCATCTATGCTGGTTCGGGAGACGACGGCTTCAACAATCGGGTAAATCCCGCGACCGGACAGGTCACGCAGCAGGCCGTTGCCGGCGGCGCCGGCCACGACAGGATATATGGCGAAGAGGGCAACGACGCTCTCAAGGGCCAATCCGGCAACGATTGGGTCTATGGCGGCATCGGCAATGACATCGTCGATGGCGGAGACGGGAACAACTATCTCGACGGCGGCGACGGTCATGACGTGCTGGACTCCGAGGGCGGCATCGACGAGGCCCACGGGGGCAGCGGCAATGACAAGATCTTCGTCGGCGCCGGCGACGATCGGGTCTTCGGGGATGACGGCGACGACATGCTGTACGGCGAAACCGGCAACGATTCCTTGAGCGGCGGCAACAACTACGACCGCATTTTCGGCGGCGACGGCAACGATACCCTGCGCGGCGACGCCGGCCAGGACGTCCTCGTTGGCGAGGCGGGAACCGATATTCTATGGGGCGGAGCCGACGCCGATCGTTTCGTCTTCAAAGGCGCCCCAGCGCTCAGCGGCCAGGATACCGTCATGGATTTCCAGGATGGTGTCGATTTCCTCGTGATAGAGAAGCTCGGGATCAAGCAATACTCCAGCTCAGGCGCTGCAGGCACCGTCTACGCCTATGATGGCACCGGAGGCGACGTGCTGGTAAAAGGCTACGACTCCTCCGGCAAAGCCTTCTCCATTCTGCTGGACGATCCCAACGGCACCCTTAGCGCCGCGAACTTTTCGAGCAGCGATTTCCTTTTCGCCTGATCGGTGAAGGAAGGGTCGGAGCTGCGCCGCGCGTATGGACACGCGGCGCAGCGCTTCAACCAATTGCCTGTTCGAAGCCTCTAAGCGTTCACGCTCCCGTCCTGAAATCCGTCAGGCCGGTCATCGATTTCCATGCTTCGATCCCCTCACGGAAGGAGAGCGGCGCATAGTTCAGTTCGTTTGCGGCCTTGGAAACATTGAGGGCCCTGAAGCCGCGCGGCGCCGCATCGGTGCTGCCGCCCTCGACGGCAATGAGCTGCCGTTCTGCTCCGACGGCATCGGCGACGATCTGGGCGGCCTCCAGTGAAGTAGAAGCACGCCCGCTCCCCGCATTGAAGACGCCGCCTTCGGCTCTCTCCGCAGCCTCGAGCGCCAACGTCACGACGTCGTCGACATAAACGAGGTCGACGCTGTACTGGCCCCCGTCCTGAATGACCAGGGAGCGCCCGTTTCCGAGCGTCCGCACGAAGACAGGCACCATGCCGGTGTCATGCATGCCGGGACCGTAAACCGATGCGAGGCGGAGCACCGTCACCGGCATGGCATTGGATTTGCCGAGGGCGAGCAGGCAGATTTCGGCGGCGAGCTTGCTCGCCAGATAATAGCTCGCGCGGTGCACGGGAAAGGCCGGGCTCGCTTCCGAAGCGAGGCCCGCGCCAGGAGCATAGACCTGCGCCGATCCGAACAGAACAAATCGCTTCACGCCTTGCGATGCCGCTTGCATGCCGACCTGGATGGTTCCGGTCGTGTTGATCTCGAAACATCTGGCGGCCTGACGCGCATCGCTGAGATCGGCGGGAATGTAGGCGGCAAGATGAAGGACCGCATCGGTTCGACCGAGCGGCGGGAGGGGATCGCCAACCGACCATCTCTCGATCCGGAGGCCCGAGCCCATTCCGGCTGCCACCCGCTCCGGATCGCGCGCAAGTGCGGTGACCTCGTAGCCCCTGGATAGGGCTCGATCGATCAACCTGGCACCGATGAACCCGGTCGCGCCGGTAACTGCCAGCCGCATTTCCCCTACACCGTTTCGTCGAGCTTCGCAGAAGAAGCAGTGACCAGATCGCCGGGTCTCACTACGGTTTCAGACCAGTGCCGCAATATCGTCACCGGCGTGATCTGCGGCTGCTCGATCGGCTCGTCGAAGAGGAGATGGCGGATGCACATTTCCACCTCGTTGAAGCCCGCATGAATCCTGACCGCCGTCGTTCCGGAGAACCGCGCATTGATCTCGAAGATGCGGGGAACACCGTCGTCCAAACGAAACTGGAAATTCGCCGGGCCATAGGCGCCGAGGGCATCGGCAGCTTCTGCCATGGCCTTGTTCAGCGCCGGGAAAGGCTCGGCAAATGCCCTGTAGGTGTTGCCGTCCCGAAGGTCCCTGCGCATGACGATCGTCGCACGGCATTTCCCGTCGAAAGTCAGCGTCCCGGCGGTGTACTCGCTCGTTTCGGAGCCGACATGTTTCTGGATCACGATGCCTGGCTGCTCCTCGATTGCGCGCGCCAGTTGCTCCCGATTGCGCACGACACTAAAGCCGATCGAACGGGCGCCAACTCTCGGCTTGACGACGAGCGGAAATCCGCATTCCTCGATCAGCGTGTCTTCGTCGCCCGGCAGACAGGAGGGAACATATCCCAGGCCCCGTTCGCGAAAGAACTCGGAGGTCAGCCATTTGTCGTTGGCAATCGACACCACCCGCGGCGAACTGATGATCACTTTGGTTCCGTAGGTTCTCTCGATCGCCTCCCTGTTCGCCGCGAGGATCGGAAGTTCCACATCGGTTCCCGGAATGAGGATGTCGGGCCGTTCGGCACCCAGGAGTTCGCCAAGCCGGTCCAGATAGGAAGGGTCCCTGGCCATCGGCACGAGATAGGCGGCATCCCCCCAGTAAAGCCCGGCCGAGAGCGGACTTGGGTCTCCCACGATTACCCTCGCGTTCAACGTCGAGCGCCGCAGGGCGCGAATGATGCCTTGCCCGAGCAGGGCGCCTGCCCCTGTGATAAAGACCTTCATGACCGCCCTGCTCCCAATTCGATTAACTGATCTCTGCAATGGCCCAGTTCGTCCAACCGGTGTGCATCGGAACCGATCGAAACGAATGGATTGACGTCCTCGCACAGAGCCAGAAACGCCGGCATGTCGACGAGGTAGGAGGAGTTGATCTCGATCGCGATCCGCCGTTCGAGGGTCGCTCTCATCAAGTCCCTGAAATAGGTTTCCGGAAAACGCCCGTGCCGCCTCAGGCTCATGCCGCCCGGATGGGCCAGGATGTCGATGGGCGCGTTCCTGACCATTCCCATCGACAGGCGGAACTCGATCTCGGCCGTCTCTTCATAGGAAAGCTGCTTGAAATCCAGATAGCCGCCGCGGCCGTCCGGGAGCCGGTGAACGACGCCGAGAACGATATCGCATTGATCCAGCACGTCCTGCGATACATCCAGCCTGCCGTCTTCAGCCATGGCCTTCGTCTCGCAGCCGACATAGACGCTCATATGGCCGAAACCCCGTGCAACGGAGAGAATCTCGTCCCTGAATTCCGGAAACCACGACGTGTCCTCGCGCACATGCTCGGTGAACGCCAGCGCGGCGAGACCGCGTTCATTGGCCGCTTGAAGGATTTCAAGCGCCGTCGCCTGCCCGTCGGTCCAACTCGTATGGACCTGGAACTCCACGTTCAGTTGCTCTCGGCTGAGATCCCGATACCGGCAGAACGCAGGGCTGCCAGCACAGATCTTGTCCTGTCCATTCATGCGTCACTCGTCCCTTTGACAACGCTACGGCGGACATCTCGCTGTTCACAACAGCGCGTAAGCCGGCGAAAGACCCTCGGCACCGGACAGGTGTAGCAAGGACATATCCGCCCAGGCGATGAAGTGCGGGTTTGCGAAGGCGCTGTCCTCCTCCTGCACCGTCTTGCCGTACAGGAGGCGCGAGCCGTCCAAGCGAACGACCGATCCGCCGGCAGCTTTCAGCACCGCGTCGCCGGCGGCCGTATCCCACTCCATCGTGCGGCCGAACCGCGGATAGACGTCCGCCTTGCCTTCCGCCAGCAGGCAGAATTTCAGCGACGATCCCACGGAAGCGTAATTCATCACGCCATGGCCGGTGAGGAAGGCCTCGGTCTCGGAACTGTTGTGCGAGCGGCTGGCGACCGCCGTCAGTTCCGCACCCCGCATCCGCACGCGGATCGGCTGCCGGTGCTCGAGTGCCCATGCGGGATCGAGCAGAAGCTTTTCCGCCCTGCCGCCATCGGCGACATAGGCACAGCGCTGCGCGGGTGCATAGACGATGCCGGCAACCGGCACATTGCCCTCGATGAGGGCAATATTGACGGTGAAGTCGTTGCGGCGATTGATGAATTCCTTCGTGCCGTCGAGCGGATCGACGAGAAAGAACGTGCCGCCGCTAATATCCGGGACGCGGCCCGAGGAAACAGACTCCTCGGCAACCACGGGGATGTGCGGAAACGCCGCCGCAAGTCTCTCGAGAATGATCGCTTCGGCCCGCTCGTCGGCCTCGGTGACGGGCGATTGATCGTCCTTGTAGCAGACTTGGGGACCGGCGTCGTAGACGTCGAGAATTGCCGCACCCGCATCGAGCGCCATGCGCTCCAGCATTTCGCAAAGGGGCGTCATTTCTCCTCCATCCTGCGGTCAAGGAATTCCTCGATCGCGAGCGCCAGGTCGGTCGGTTCGTGGCCGACGGTGCGTATATGGAGTTCCGGATTTTCCGGGGCCTCATAGGGCGAGGATACGCCAGTGAAGTTCGCGATCTGGCCGGCGAGGGCCTTCTCGTAGAGCCCCTTCGGATCGCGGCGCGCACACTCGTCGAGCGGCGTGTCGACGAAGATCTCGATGAACTCGCCCTCCTCCATCAATTCCCGCGCCATGCGCCGTTCGTCGCGGAACGGCGAGATGAAGGAGACGAGAACGATCAGACCGGCATCGGCCATGAGCTTGGCCACCTCCGCCACGCGGCGGATGTTCTCTACCCGGTCCTCCTCGGTAAAGCCGAGGTCTCGGTTGAGGCCGTGACGTACATTGTCGCCGTCGAGCAGGTAGGTGTGCTTGCCCTGGGCGTGGAGGATCCTGTCGAGCTCGTTCGCGATGGTCGATTTTCCGGAGCCGGAAAGCCCGGTGAACCAGAGAACGGCAGGGAGCTGATTTTTCATGGCGCTGCGCGCGCTCTTGTTCACCTCGAGCGCATGCCAGTGGACGTTGTCTGCGCGCCGGAGCGGAAAATCGATCAACCCAGCACCGACCGTGGCATTCGTCACCCGGTCGACGATGATGAAATTGCCCGTCGCCCGGTTGTCCTTGTAAGCGTCGAAGGCGATCGGAGCCTGTGTCGAGATGTTGCAGACACCGACTTCATTCATCTGCAGCGACTTCGCCGCCTCACGGATGAAGCTGTTGATGTTGACCTGGTGCTTGAGCGTGGTGACCGTCGCGCTGACGCTGTCGGTCTCCGTGCGCAGGATGTAGCTTCGTCCCGGCATCATCGGGTTCGCATCGAACCAGATCACATGCGCCTGGAACTGGTCCGCCACGAAGGGCCGGGCACCGGGGGCGACGAGCATATTGCCGCGGGACGCATCCACCTCGTCAGAGAGAACCAGCGTCACCGCTTCGCCTTCCCCTGCCGTCGCAAGCTCCCCGTCGTAGGTCACGATCGCCTTGACCGATGTGCGCTGCCCCGTCTTCGCGACGACGACCGGATCGCCCACGGAAATCCTCCCGCAGGAGATCTGCCCGGCATAGCCGCGAAAATCCGCGTTCGGCCGCATGACCATTTGAACCGGGAAGCGGAAAGGCTTTGCCTGGTCCGTTGGCTCGAGTTCTACCGTTTCCAGATATTCGAGCAGCGCCGCCCCTCTGTACCAGGGCGTATTGGCCGAAGCCGAGATGACGTTGTCGCCGTCGCGCGCCGAGATCGGGATCGGCCGTATGCTGGCAAAACCGAGCTCTTTGGCGAAAGCCATGTAGTCCGCGACGATTTCCTCGTACACCTGCTGTTGAAAATCGACGAGATCGATCTTGTTGACGGCCAGCACGACATGGCGGATGCCGAGCAGCGAAGCGATATAGGAATGGCGCCGGGTCTGCTGGAGAATGCCCTGCCGGCTGTCGATGAGGATGATGGCGAGATCCGCCGTCGAAGCTCCGGTCACCATGTTGCGCGTATATTCCTCGTGGCCGGGCGTATCGGCGACGATGAACTTGCGTTTGGACGTGGCAAAATAGCGATAGGCCACGTCGATGGTGATGCCCTGCTCGCGCTCGGCCTCAAGCCCGTCGAGAAGCAAGGCGAGATCGATTTCCTTGCCGTTGGCGGCGCCGGGAGAGCCGACGCGCCCGAGGTTCGCGAGCTGGTCCTCGAAGACCAGCTTCGCATCGTAAAGCAGCCGCCCGATCAGGGTCGATTTGCCGTCGTCGACCGAACCGCAAGTGATGAATCTGAGGATCGACTTGTTGTCGTGCTCGGCCAGATGCGCTTCAATGTCATGCGGCGGTATGGATTGAACATACGACATCAGAAGTAGCCCTCCCGCTTCTTTTTCTCCATCGCCCCGACTTCATCCGTGTCGATCAGTCGGCTCTGCCGTTCGGACGTGCGCACCGTCAGCATTTCCCGCAATATCTCGGGAACAGTGACGGCGTCGGACTCGACCGCCCCGGTCAGCGGATAGCAGCCAAGCGTGCGGAAACGCACCAGCTGTCGGGTAACCTCCTCTTCGGGCTGGATGGGCATGCGGTCGTCGTCGACCATGATCAGCATGCCGTCTCGTTTGACAACCGGGCGCCTGGCCGCGAAATAAAGCGGCACGATCGGAATTTCTTCGCGCAGGATGTACTGCCAGATATCGAATTCGGTCCAGTTGGAGAGCGGGAAAACCCGCATCGTCTCGCCTTGCCCGACCCGCGTATTGTAGGTCTTCCACATCTCGGGCCGCTGGCGCTGGGGATCCCAGCCGTGCTGTGCGCTGCGGATCGAGAAGATGCGTTCCTTGGCCCGCGACTTCTCTTCGTCGCGCCGCGCGCCCGCGAGCGCCGCGTCGAAACCGTATTTCTCGAGCGCCTGCCGGAGCCCCATCGTCTTCATGACATGGGTGTGCACGTTGGAGCCGTGGGTAAAAGGGCCTATGCCCTGATCTATCCCGTCCTGATTGACGTGAACGAGGAGATCGAAGCCGAGCTCTCGCGCCATCCGGTCGCGAAACTCGATCATTTCCCGGAACTTCCATTTGGTATCTACATGCAGGAATGGAAATGGCGGCTTGGCGGGGTAGAACGCCTTCATCGCCAGGTGCAGCAATACCGAGGAGTCCTTGCCGATCGAGTAAAGCGCGACCGGGTTTGAGAATGTTGCAACAACTTCTCGAATGACATGGATCGCTTCGGCTTCGAGCCGCCGAAGATGGGGAAGAGACATATCGCAATCCCTCTGATTTTAAATAATAAAAATGGCATGCAAATAAAAAAGTAGCCGCCTGCGAAATGTTGCAGACGCAATCAAATAATCGTGCAGCAGTTAAATGTGATCCCGCCGACTGGTGCGCATTTAAGCGCTATATCGGCAATATTTCAAGTAAGAATAACAATCCTTATTTCCGCGAGCGATTCGGCGCCCCGGCAGCGCTCAGGGCAACCCCACGGCCCGCGTCTTCAGGATCGCCGAGAACCGCGGATCGAAGGTCCGACTGATCGGCTCGGCCGCGGCACCGATCGCAACCGCCCACGGGTCCGTGAAACCCAGTTGCAGCCGCGGCGCGCTGCGTTGCCTCCGCTCGGCGATCGATGGCAGCAGCGGGTGGAGAGCGTCCATGAGAAGGCGGGCGAGCCCGGACGGCATGCCGCCGCACAGAATGATCGTCTGCGGATCGAAAACCGTTTCGAGCAACTGGATCGTCGCCCGCAATTCGAACGCCGCGTCTGCGATCCAGGCAGCTACGCGACGATCCTTCGAACAAGCAATGGCGTCGATGCGACCGTAGAGATCGCCATCGGCGGGATCGATCTCGAGAATCTTGCACAGCGAGGCGATCGATATGCGATGCTCCAGCGGTGCCCTCCCGTCGTCGGCGCCGCCACGCGGCCTGCTCAGAATCATGCCGATCTCGCCGGCATTGCCATGCGAGCCGCGATAGAGTTCGCCATTGAGGATCAGCCCCGCTCCAAGCCCGTAACCGAGATAGACGCAGAGGGCGTGGTCCACTCCATGGGCAGCGCCGACCATCTTTTCCGCGGTCGCGGCCGCCGCCGCGTCGTTCTGGAGGCGCACGTCGAGACCGGTCCCCGCCGAGAGCCTTTCAAGCAAGGGAAAGCTTTGCCAGGCAGCCATCATCCAGGGATCGTCGGCCTCGGCGTCGACGCCGAACGGGCCGGGCATAGCAACACCCAGACCAACGAGACGGTCCCTGGATTGCGGTGCGATGGCCGAAAGTTCCTGCCGTGTTTCGTCGATCAACGTCAGTATGGCCCCGACACCCGTCTCAGGACCGCCGGCTGGCAGGATTACCTCGTTGCGGGCGAGGACTGTGCCGACCAGGTCCACGGCGACCGTGCGCGTCACGTGGCGGTCGATCTGAAGACCGATGGCAAAAGCGCCCTCCGGCACCAGCCGATAGGGCGTCGATGGCTGCCCCCGCCCCTTGCGCACCGCGGCAAGCGACGCCACGAGCCCGTCGTTCTCGAGCTCCTCGATGATGTTGGAAACGGCCTGCTTGGTGAGTGCGGTCGCACGCGCCAGGTCGGCCCGCGACAAGTGCCCGTTCAGCCGCAGAGCGTCAATCATGACGCGGCGGTTGTGTGCGCTCGCGCCTTCCTGATTGGTGCCGCTCTTCGCCCGGATCGGGCGGATCTCGTTCATGAACAAATCCTCTTGACACATCTGGACTATTGAACAAGAAATAAGTCAAGACAATTGACTTATTAAGAGGTCGAAGAACCTCGGGGAACGAAAGCGGCCCGAAATGCCCGCGAACGCTCCGGTTTGATTTGTCGATGGCGGCCGCGGAGAAGCGGCGGAATTCCTGTTCGGCGCGCGGCAGGCGCGCAGCGAAGACTGCAACGGTCAGCTACTGGAGGCGACAATGTTGAAATCCACCCGCAACGCTTTGATCGGCGCGACCCTCATCGGGGCTGGCTTCACCGGCCATGCCCAGGCCGAGACGACGCTGAACGCGCTGTTCATGGCACAGGCCGCTTATAGCGAGGCCGATGTCCGCGCCATGACGGAGGCTTTCGCCAAGGCCAACCCGGACATCAAGGTCAATCTCGAATTCGTTCCCTATGAGGGACTGCACGACAAGACGGTGCTCGCCCAGGGTTCCGGCGGCGGCTATGACGTCGTCCTCTTCGACGTGATCTGGCCTGCCGAATACGCGACCAACAACGTCCTCCTCGACGTTACGGACCGCGTCACGGACGAGATGAACAAAGGCGTCCTGCCGGGAGCATGGACGACCGTGGAATATGACGGCAAACGCTACGGAATGCCGTGGATCCTCGACACGAAGTATCTCTTCTACAACAAGGAAATCCTTGACAAAGCCGGTATCAAGGAACCGCCGAAGACCTGGGAGGAACTTGCCGAGCAAGCCAAGGCGATCAAGGACAAGGGGTTGCTCGAAAGCCCGATCGCCTGGAGCTGGTCTCAGGCGGAAGCGGCGATCTGCGACTACACGACGCTGGTCAGCGCCTATGGCGGCAAATTCCTCGACGGCGGCAAGCCGGCCTTCACCACCGGCGGCGGGCTCGATGCGCTGAACTACATGGTAACGAGCTACACGTCGGGGCTCACCAACCCGAACTCGAAGGAATTCCTCGAGGAGGATGTACGGAAGGTCTTCCAGAACGGCGAAGCCGCCTTCGCGCTCAACTGGACCTACATGTACAATCTCGCCAACGATCCCAAAGAGAGCAAGGTGGCCGGCAAGGTGGGCGTCGTTCCGGCCCCGGGCGCTGCCGGCAAGAGCGAGGTTTCGGCGGTCAACGGCTCCATGGGGCTCGGCATCACCGCGACCAGCAAGCACCCCGAAGAAGCCTGGAAATACATCGTCCATATGACCTCGCAGGAGACGCAGAACGACTATGCCAAGCTGAGCCTTCCGATCTGGGCCTCTTCCTATGAGGACCCCGAAGTGACGAAGGGCCAGGAGGAACTGATCGCTGCCGCCAAGCGCGGACTTGCCGCCATGTATCCGCGCCCGACGACGCCAAAATATCAGGAGCTTTCGACCGCCCTGCAGCAGGCGATCCAGGAAGCACTGCTCGGCCAGTCTTCTGCGGAAGATGCCCTGAAGAGTGCCGCCGAGAACAGCGGTCTCTGATGACGGCTCGATCGGTCGCGGACGCGTTCGCCGTCCGGGCCGGCGCCCCAGCGCGCGGTCGGTGCGGCGACGGCGTTTCCTCGTCATTCCTGTGCTTGTCACAGCGATCCTTCGGCGCCGCGTCTGCGGCGCTGAAGGAGCTTTCAGCCCAGGAACCTGGGCTGGCTGGTTTCCTGTGACAGGCACAGGAATGAGGGTCCTGATTGCGTATTGCCGGTAGCTACCGAAGAAGAGGTTTCAATTCATGACCGGCACCTGGATTTCGACCCGCGCTTGGCTTCTGATGTTGCCGCTCCTCGTGGTGATGACCGCCGTCATCGGCTGGCCGCTCGTCGACACCGTTCGGCTCTCCTTCACAGATGCGAAGCTCGTCGGCACCGAGGGCGGTTTCATAGGACCGGCGAACTACATCAAAATGCTGACCGGATCGAACTTTCAGCGGGCACTCGTCACCACGACCTGGTTCGCAGTCATTTCGGTTGCCGCAGAAATGGTGCTCGGCGTCCTTGCCGCGCTCCTTCTCAACCAGCAATTCCGCGGGCGAACGGCGCTTCGTGCATTGATGATCCTGCCGTGGGCACTGCCGACGGTGGTCAACGCGACCCTCTGGCGGCTCATTTACAATCCGGAGTATGGCGCGCTCAATGCCGCGCTGACGCAGCTCGGCCTCCTCGACAGCTATCGCTCCTGGCTCGGCGAGCCGGGAACGGCGCTCGCCGCGCTGATCGTCGCGGATTGCTGGAAGAACTTTCCGCTGGTGGCGCTGATCGCACTCGCCGCGCTCCAGGCCGTGCCGCGCGACATCACCGCTGCATCGCTCGTCGATGGGGCCGGTCCGTTCAACCGTTTCCGCTTCGTCATCATGCCCTATCTCGCCGGCCCGCTGCTGGTGGCGCTGGTGCTGCGAACCATCGAGGCCTTCAAGGTCTTCGACATCATCTGGGTGATGACGCGCGGCGGACCGGCAAACAGCACGCGCACGCTCTCGATCCTCGTCTATCAGGAAGCGTTTTCCTTCCAACGCGCCGGCTCCGGCGCGTCGCTTGCACTCATCGTCACCCTGCTCGTGACAATTCTTGCCGCCGCCTATGCGGCGCTCCTCCGAAAGGCCGCCGGAGCTTCGTGATGGAACGCCAAAGCCCCCTCTTTTCCCTCTTCATTCATGCGAGTGCCCTGCTTCTGGCCGTGGTCATCCTCGCGCCGGTCGCCTGGCTGTTGATCATGAGCATTTCGCCTGCCGCGGACCTCAGTGCCAAGCCGCTGGCCTGGTGGCCGAGCGACATCGACCTCTCGCGGTACCGCACGCTGTTGTCGGCTGTCGAAAACAGTGCCGGTGCGGCCTTCATCGCCTCGCTCCTGAACAGCCTCAAGGTCGCTGGAATGGCGACGCTCGCCGCTGTGGCCGTTGCCGTTCCGGCCGCCTGGGCCGTGTCGCGCACGCCGGCCGTCGCCTGGTCGCTCTATGCCGTAATCGCCACCTATATGCTGCCGCCTGTCGCCCTTGCCGTGCCACTCTATATGGGTCTT
Organism: Sinorhizobium sp.; assembly: GCF_059070375.1. Lineage (NCBI taxonomy): Bacteria > Pseudomonadati > Pseudomonadota > Alphaproteobacteria > Hyphomicrobiales > Rhizobiaceae > Sinorhizobium > Sinorhizobium sp. The sequence goes on along the minus strand of NZ_JCACWC010000002.1, from coordinate 328,000 downwards.
GCCTATTTCGGCCTGCTCAATTCCGTCTTCGGCCTGGCGCTCGTCTACCTCACAATTCTCGCCCCTTTCACGACCTGGCTCCTGAAATCGGGCTTCGATTCCATACCGCGGGAGATCGAGAGCGCGGCGATGATCGACGGCGCGCGGCTGGACCAGATCCTGAGGCTCCTGACGCTGCCGCTTGCCGCCCCTGTCATGGCGACCTCTGCGCTCTTCGCCTTCCTGCTCGCCTGGGACGAATTCTTCTACGCGCTGCTCTTCACTTCCGACCAGCGCGCCAAGACCCTCACGGTCGCCATCGCCGACCTCGCCGGCGGCCGTGTTTCGGATTACGGGCTGATCGCAACCGCCGGGGTCCTTGCCGCCCTGCCTCCGGTGTTGATCGGCCTTATCATGCAAAGAGCCCTGATTTCCGGGCTCACCAGCGGCGGCGTCAAGGGATGACCATGAGCATATCGAAGGACCGCCCGGCAGGGCTCATTGCAATCGACCGGGAGATGGCGCGCCAGCATGCCGACGCGATCGCTTCCTACGAGGGAGCGACGGCCACAGCGCAGCGGATCGCCGCATCGCTGAAAGCGACGGGCCGACTCCTGCTTCTCGGCATGGGCGGTTCGCATGCCGTCGGCCGCGCCGTCGAACCGCTCTATCGCGCCCTTGGCATCGAGGCGGTCGCCGTCCCGCTTTCCGAACAGCTCGGCGAGCCGCTATCGATCGAAGGCAAGACCGTTCTCGTCACTTCGCAATCGGGCGAAAGCGCGGAAGTGCTGCGCTGGTTCCGCGAAACGGACGGGGGCACAAGCGAGACATTCGGGCTGACGCTCGAAGAGGACGCCTTCCTGGCCAAGGCCGTGCCTTCGCTCGTCGGATCAGGCGGGACGGAGCGGGCCTTTGCGGCCACGCGCAGCCTGACGGTGACCTTTGCGCTGCACCTGGCGGTCCTCGCCGCCCTCGGCGCCGACCCGGCCGACGCACTTCACGCCCTTACGGATCCCGAGGCGCCGGCAATCGACGGCGCGCTCGCGATGCTCGCCGATGTCGGCGCGATCGTCACCTCCGGCCGCAAACTGCAGGGTCTCGCCGAAGCGATCGCCCTTGGGCTTACGGAACTCTCACGTCTGCCCTGTTTTTCGCTCGAAGGCGGGCAGTTGCGCCACGGACCGATGGAAATGCTGGGGCCTCCTGTCGGCGTCGTCCTCTTCCGCGCCGCCGATCCGACCGCCAAGCTCGTCGGAGCCATGGCAACCTCGGCAGCCGAAGCCGGCTCGCCGGTTATCGTCTTCGACGCATCGGGCGAGCCTCCGGCCGCGGGTGCCACGACAATCCCCTTCAAGCCGGCGGCCGGCATGGCCGCGATCCTCGCCATGCTTCCGGTCGCGCAATCCCTGATGATCGCCTTTGCCGACGCCCACGTCGAAAACGCCGGGACGCCGGTGCGATCCACCAAGGTCACCCGGAGCGAATGACGATGCGTCCGCTTGCAGCCATCGGCAACGTCAACATCGATCTGATACTCGGCCCGGCCGAACCCTGGCCGAAGCCCGGCACCGAGGTCATCGTCGATCATGACGAACTGCGCGTCGGCGGCTGCGCCGGCAACAACGCTCTTGCCTGGGATTCGCTCGGCGTGGATTATGTGATTGCGGCCAATGTCGGCAACGATCAGTTCGGCACCTGGCTGAAGGAGGCGTTCGGGAAGCGCTCGCACGACTGGCCGGTGGAAGCGGTCGGCACGACGCTTTCGGTGGGCATCACCCACCCGGATGGCGAACGCACCTTCTTCACGACGCGCGGCCATCTGCCGCTGTTCAGCTTCCCGCAAGTGCACTCGATGCTAGACGGCAACCGACTTCGAGGCGGCTATGCGCTGCTTTCCGGTTCCTTCCTGACGGACGCGCTCACCCTTGCCTACGACGCGCTTTTCGACTGGGCGGACGCCCACGACATCGCAGTGGGCCTCGACACCGGGTGGCCGCTCGAGGGCTGGACGGAGACCAACCGGCTCAAGACGCTCGGCTGGCTGAAACGCTGTCATTGCGCCCTCTTCAACGAGGTGGAGACGACCACGCTTACGGGTCTGTCCGACCCGGCGGAAGCCGCGCTGAGCCTGAAGGGCGAAATGCCTGCGGACGCCATCGTCGTCGTCAAGCGCGGGCCCAATGGAGCGCTCGCCATCGATCGGGACGGCGGAATTTTTTCCGTTCCGGCGCCGCAGGTTCAGGTCGTCGATACGATCGGCGCCGGCGACGTCTTCAATGCGGGCTTCCTGGCGGCACTCGCCGCCGACATGCCGCTCGAAGCCTGCCTCAAGACCGGGGTTGCGATCGCCTCGGAAGCGATCTCCACCCTTCCGCGCCGCTACGGCAAGCCCCTTTCTGCCTTTCTCGAGGAATCCATGCGATGAGCGCTCTCGAAATCCGCAACATCCACAAGCGCTACGGCGAAGTGGAAACGCTGAAGGGCATCGACATCGCGCTCGAAAGCGGCGAGTTCCTCGTGCTGCTCGGTTCCTCCGGCTGCGGCAAGTCCACGCTGCTCAACATCATTGCCGGGCTTGCCGAACCGAGCGACGGCGACATCCTGATCGGCGAGCGTTCGGTCCTCGGAGTCCATCCCAAGGATCGCGACATCGCGATGGTGTTTCAGTCCTATGCTCTCTATCCGAACCTGAGCGTCGCCCGAAACATCGGTTTCGGCCTCGAAATGCGCCGCGTGCCGCCGGCCGAGCGCGACAAGGCGGTGCGCGACACCGCAAGGCTGCTGCAGATCGAGAACCTGCTCGACCGGAAGCCGGGCCAGCTTTCCGGCGGCCAGCGCCAGCGCGTCGCGATCGGCCGGGCCCTGGTGCGCAACCCCGAGGTGTTCCTCTTCGACGAGCCGCTGTCGAACCTCGACGCGAAGCTCCGGATGGAGATGCGCACCGAACTCAAACGCCTGCACCAGATGCTGAAGACGACGGTCGTCTATGTGACCCACGACCAGATCGAGGCGATGACGCTCGCAACCCGCATTGCCGTGATGCGCGACGGCCGCATCGAGCAGCTCGCCACGCCGGAAGAGGTCTACGACCGCCCCGCAACACTCTATGTCGCCGGCTTCGTCGGCTCGCCGCCGATGAACATTCTAGACGCCGAGGTGACCGCAAGCGGCCTGAAGCTCGACGGCTGCGAGGAGGTGCTTTCCCTGCCGGCAGCCTTTAACGGGGCCGCCTCGGCAGGACGGCGCGTGAAGGTCGGCATTCGTCCGGAGGCATTGCGGCTCGCAGCCGGGTCAGCGGCTCGGCGATTGACCGCGCATGTCGAGGTTGTGGAACTCACAGGGCCGGAACTCGTGACCACGGCCACAGTCGGCAGACAGCGCATCACCGCCTGCCTGCCGCCGCGCACGGCAGTCGGAATGGGATCGGCTCATGCCTTCACCTTCGACGAGACGGCTCTGCATCTGTTCGATCCGGAAAGCGGCCGTTCGCTCAGAATGGAATAGAGAGAAGGGCGATCTACCACCACCAGATGCGGAGGCGGCTGTCACCGTCCGGCAGCCGCTCGTGCAGAAGCCTCCCGGTCGCGGCGATAGCCAAGCTTCTCGGAGAGCTCGCCAGCTCCGTCGATCAGCACGCGGAGATAGGCCTCGCGATTGCGTAGACCGTCCTCTTTCGGTGCGACGAGGCAGAGCGTCGCGATGCAGACCGCTTCCGCGTCGTAGACCGGGACGGCGAAGCAATGGGTGAAGCTGTCGACGATGCTGTTGAAGGTGAAATAGCCTTCCTTCTTGGCTTTGCGGACTTGAGCGATGAATTCGGAGGGCTCGAGGCGCGTGCCATCCGGCAGGACGAAATCCTCCTGCGGTATGAAGGCCAGGATTTCCTCGTCGCTCATGTGATCCACCAGGAGACGGCCGGATGCGGTCCACGGAATGGCGACCGGTTCGCCGATATTGGTGGAGATTCGGAACGGGCGGCTCCCCTCGTTCATCAGAACGACGGCATATTTGTCGCCTTCGAGCTGGCACATCTGCGCCGTCTCGCGCGTCTCCTCGGCGATCCGCCCCAGAAGATGCTCGCTTTCGCGCATCAGGTCGAACTGTTCGGCATAGGCCGCGCCGAGGAAATAGAGCTTGCGCCCGAGAAAGACGCGGCCGTCATCGCCGCGATATTCGATGATCCCCTGGCGGACGAGCAGGTTGACGAGCTCATAGACCGACGAACGCGGCGCGCCAATCCCTTGCGCGATCTCGTTGGGGCGCAAGGGCTGACGCTGCAGACGCAGGAAATCGAGGATTTCGAAAGCCCGGTCGAGACCCCTAGCCCTGCGATTTATCGTGTCTTCCGCCTCGGCCACCGCGCCCTCCTTGCCGCTTCTATTCCGGTCCTTCAGAATTGACCTCAATTAGCCTTGTAGGCGACGCAGTCAACTTCGACCTTGCAGTCGACCATCATGCGCGACTGAACGCAGGCGCGGGCCGGCGGGTTGGCGCCGAAATACTCCGCATAGACGCCGTTGAAGGTCCAGAAGTCACGGGGGTCGTCGAGCCAGACGCCGACACGCACAACATCTTCGAGCCCATAGCCGGCTTCGTCCAGGATTGCGATCATGTTCTCGATCGCCTTGCGGCTTTCGGCGACGATTCCGCCGCCGACGATCTCGCCCGCCTCCATGGCGACCTGACCGGAAACATAGAGCCACCCGTTCGCCTCCACGGCGCGTGCAAATGGCAGGGGCTGCTTGCCCGCACCGGTTTCGCCCGTTCCATAACGCTTGATCGTCACGCTTCACTCCACTTCTTCATCAAATTCATTGCTTGCTCAGTTGAACGTCGAGGTCTTCAAAAACTCCGCCAGGCGTTCGGTCCTTGGTTTCAGGAACATCTCGCGCGGATCCCCCTCCTCGCCGATGCGCCCCTCGTTCATGAAGATCACCCGGGACGAGACCTCGTAGGCAAAGCGCATCTCGTGAGTGACGATCAGCATGCTCATCCCATCCTCGGCGAGACCCTTGATGACCTGCAGCACCTCGTTGACGAGCTCCGGATCGAGCGCCGAAGTGACCTCGTCGAAGAGCATGAGCTTCGGATTCATGGCGATGGCACGGGCGATCGCCACGCGTTGCTGCTGGCCGCCGGAAAGCTGCCCCGGATAATGATCCTTGCGCGAGAGCAGGCCGACCCGGTCGAGCCATTTCTCGGCAAGCACCCTCGCCTCGTCGCGGCTCATCTTTTTCACTTTGACAAGCCCGAGCATGACATTGGCCGCGGCGGTCATATGCGGAAACAGGTTGAACTGCTGGAAGGCCATGCCGGTCAGTGCGCGCTGACGGGCGATCTCCCGCTCGGGCTTGCGCCGGCGGGCGCCTCCTGCCGTCTCGTAGCCGATCTCCTGGCCGTCGATGGCGATCGTGCCGCCCTGAAACTCCTCCAGCATGTTGATGCAGCGAAGCATCGTCGTCTTGCCCGAGCCGCTGGAGCCGATGATGCTGATCACCTCCCCCTGGCGCATCGAGCAATCGACGCCCTTCAGCACCTCGACCGTGCCGTAGCGTTTGTGAAGATCGCGGATTTCGAGAAGGTTGGTCATGGGATTGCGAGCCTCACGATGGAACGGCGGTCTTGCGCTCGACGTAACGGCCAAAGCGCTCGATGCCGTAATTGATGACGAAGTAGAGAAAGCCTGCGAAGAAATAGAATTCGAGGCTCATGAAGGTGCGGGAAATCACTTCCTGCGTCCGCAGCAGCAACTCGCTTACGCCGATGATGGAAAGCAGCGTCGATGCCTTGACCATCTCGGCCGCTGTGTTGACCCAGGCAGGAAGTGCCTGCCGCAAAGCCTGCGGGGCAAGCACATAGGCGAAGGTTTGCGCAAAGGTCAAACCGATCGCCTTGGCGGCTTCGGTCTGTCCCTTTGGGATCGACTGCAGCGCGCCACGCACCAGTTCGCCGACATGCGAGCTGCAGAAGACGGCAAGGGCCAGAACACCGGCCTGGAACGGTCCGAGATCGATGCCGATCGTGCTCAGGACGTAGTAGCTTGCGAGCACCAGGACGAGCACCGGCGTGCCGCGGATGAAATCGGTGTAACCGCGCACGACCCATTTGAAGGGACGAAACCCGTAGACGAGCGCCAGACCGACGAAGACACCCAGCACGGTGCCGACGACGATCGAGAGAAGCGATATCGAGACGGAGACGCCGAGCCCTTTGAGGAGCGGTATCCGGGCAAGCCAGAGCTGGTCGAGAAACGAGAAATCCATGACGGTCACCTCGGCACTGCAAGACGCCGCTCGGCGGCGCGCATAAGCGCGGCCAGCAACGAGCAGGTCGCGACATAGAGGCAACTCGCAACGATCCAGGTCTCGATAACGCGGAAGGTCTCGACGTTGATCTTGCGTGCCTCGAAAGTGAGTTCCGGAACCGCGATCGCGGCGGCGAGCGAGGTGTCCTTGAAGAGCGAGATCATCGTACTGCTAAGCGACGGCAGGACGCTGCGCAGCATCAGCGGAATGATGATCGACGTGCGTATCTGCATCTCCGTAAGCCCGATCGCGAGCCCCGCCTCGCGCTGGCCCGGCGGTATGGCGATGAGGCCGCCGCGAAACACTTCGGCAAGATAGGCCCCCGAGTAGATTGCAAGCGTCGCGACGAAGCTCTCGATCTTGCCGAGACGGACTCCGAGTTCAGGAAGCGCGAAATAGCTGAAGAGGACGAGGACGAGGATCGGCGTGTTGCGGATCACGGTGACGTAGAGCCCGGCAGGCTTGCGCAGCAATGCCCTTCTGGAAACGAGCCCAAAGGCCGTGATCAACCCGATCACGCAACCCGCGAGGATCGCGACAAATGCAAGGCCGAGGCTGAGCGCCAGACCTTCGAGAAGCAGGTCGAACGAGCGCCACACGGCCGCGAAGTTCAAGGAATATGTCATGGAAGCAGCCGTTTCGTGGAACAAGGCAGCTCCACCAAGAGGCGGAGCCGCCATTGGCAGGGCTCACTTGTACTCGATGGGGAAACCGATCTGCGGCGGGGTGAGGTCCTTGCCGAACCAGGTCTTGAACGACTTCGCATAGAAATCGAATTCGACACCGGTCATGGCTTCGTGCAGCGCCGTGTTGACGAAGTTCAGCCAGTCCTGATCACCGCGCCGGACGCCGCAGGCATAGGTCTGCGGGTTCCAGCCATAGCCGGCGTCCTTATAGCGCCCCGAGTTCTGGGTCATGTACCAGGCGAGCGAGGACTGGTCGGTCGCGGCGGCATCGGCGCGGCCGGATTCGAGCGCCTGATAGATCAGGTCGACGGATTCATACTGGTCGACCGTCGCCTCCGGCAAGGCCGCATGGACCATGTCCTCGGCATAGACGTTCTGCAATACGGAAATCGTCACCGAAGAGCCGGCAGCTTTCAGCGCTTCATAATCGGCATACTCGCCGTCCGCCTTCAGCATCAGGCCGACGCCTTCCCGGTAGTAAGGGATAGTGAAGGCGATCTGCTGAGCGCGTTCCCCGGTAACCGTCATGAATTGGCAGGTGATATCGACCTTGCCGGTGGTGATGTTCGGAATACGAGCATCGGACGACTGGTTGACGAACTCGATCTTCTCCGGGTCCCCGAAGAGCGCCTTTGCGATGATGCGGCCCATGTCGACGTCGAAACCCTGGAGCTTATCTTCGGCGCTCTTGAAGTGCCACGGCGCGTTGGTGCTGCCGGTGCCGAGTATCAGATGGCCGCGGCTCAGAATCTCATCGAGCTTGCTCGATGCCTGTTGTGCTTGCGCCGGCATGGCCGCCAGCACGGCCGCGATGAAGCTCGCGGCGACCGTGAATTTGCTGATCATTGAAAGACCTCCCCTTTCGCTCCCACTCGTATATTCCGGTATAATGGACATGCGTCCTGAATAACGGATTTACCCATCAAATGCCTTGGGCCATTACTTGTCAAGCAGGATCGGCTACATTCGCCGCCGATCCACTTCGCATCGAGGAAACGCCCGCATGACACTGCCGATCGAAACCCCCGCCGTGCTGGTCGATCTCGATATCGCCCGGCGCAATGTCCTTGCGTTTCAAGCCTATGCCGACCGGAACGGCATCCGCGTGCGCCCGCACATAAAGACCCACAAGCTTCCGCAGATGGCCGAGCTGCAGCTCGATGCAGGGGCGATCGGCATCACCTGCCAGAAGGTGACGGAGGCGGAGGCGATGGTCGACGGCAGCGTCCGGATCGAGGATGTGCTGATCACCTACAACCTCCTCGGGACCGAGAAGCTCGCGCGGCTCGCGCGACTGAACGAAAAGGCGACGGTCAGCGTCGTCGCGGACAATGCGACCGTCGTCGACGGGCTCGCAGCTTTCTTCGCCGATGCCGGCAAGCCCTTGACCGTACTTGTCGAATGCAACACCGGGGCAGATCGCTGCGGCGTCGGGACTCCGTCCGAGGCGGCGCGCCTTGCCCGGCGCATAGCCGAGGCACCGGGGCTGCGCTTCGGCGGATTGATGACCTATCCGCCGGCCGATGGCGCCGCACGCGTCCAGACCTTCATGAGCGATGCGAAGCGGCTGATCGAGGCAGAGGGGCTCGAAGTTCCGTGCATTACATCAGGGGGCACGCCCGGTATGATGCAGGCAGCCGAGGCGCCGATAGCGAGCGAGCACAGGCCGGGTACGTATATCTATAACGACCGGTCGCTGGTTGCCCGTGGCGTGGCGTCATGGGACGACTGCGCCCTCACCGTTCTCGCGACCGTGGTCTCGGTTCCCAGCGAAAACCGGGCGATCATCGATGCCGGCAGCAAGGTCCTGACCTCCGACCTGCTGGGTCTCACCGGCTACGGCCACGTGCTCGGCCGCGACGACATACGTATCGATCAGCTCTCCGAGGAGCATGGCCGCCTTGTCTCGGACGGTCCGATCGGGCTAAAGGTCGGCGAACAGGTCCGCATCGTTCCGAACCATGCCTGCGTCGTGACCAACATGGTCGACGCGGTCCACGTCATCGAGAGCGGCATGCCAAAAGGAACATGGACGGTCGTCGCCCGCGGCCGCGTCCTTTGAGCGGGCTCCCGGTCACGACCGCGCTCGGCGAGCCTTAAGAGCCCGTTGGGGAGCCGAAAACCATTAGTCCACAATTTTAGTGCATTTCTAAAATGTCGTGCTATTTTATCGGCGGCAGAGAGCCAAGACCGATAACGGGCACGGCATTCTTTCAGCAGCTCGCATATTGACAGGACTTTTCAAGAAACCGCCTCCAGGCGTCATAAGTTTGCGTTGAAGTAGTCTACCAAATCGATAGCTTTATCTGGCAAAAGATGGAGGTCGAAATGAGCTCGAATAGTCTTGCCGGAATAGTCAAATTAGCGCTTATCGTCGGAAGCCTGCAGCTTGGCTCGATTGGCCTCGCGGCTGCGGACACGACGATCCTGAACGTGTCCTACGACCCGACTCGGGAACTTTACAAGGAGTTCAACGCGGCCTTTGCCGAAAAATGGCAGGCCGACACCGGCGAAACCGTGACGATCCAGACATCGCATGGCGGTTCCGGCAAGCAGGCCCGTTCGGTCATCGACGGGCTGGAGGCCGACGTCGTGACGCTGGCCCTCGAAGCGGATATCGACGCGATCGCCAAGGAAAGCGGCAAAATTCCCGCCGATTGGAAGTCCCGCTTCGATAACAACAGCGCGCCTTATACCTCGACCATCGTCTTCCTCGTCCGCAAGGGCAACCCCAAAGGAATCGAGGATTGGGGCGATCTCGTCAGGGAGGATGTGCAGGTAATTACGCCCAACCCGAAGACTTCGGGTGGCGCTCGCTGGAACTTCCTGGCCGCCTGGGCCTGGGCACGTGCCGCCAATAACGGGGACGATGCGAAGGCACAGGAATATGTGGCGCAGCTCTTCAAGCATGTGCCGGTTCTCGACACCGGCGCGCGCGGCGCGACGACCACCTTCGTCCAGCGCGGCCTTGGCGATGTGTTGCTGGCCTGGGAAAACGAAGCCTATCTGTCACTGGAAGAGCTGGGCCCCGACAATTTCGACATCGTCACGCCGTCGATCTCGATCAAGGCGGAGCCCCCCGTTGCGCTGGTCGATGGCAACGTCGACAGCAAGGGTACCCGCAAGGTCGCCGAGGCCTATCTCGACTATCTCTACAGCGATGTCGGGCAGAAGATCGCGGCCAAACACTACTACCGGCCGTTCAAGCCTGAACTGGCGGATCCCAAGGACACCGCGCGCTTCGCCGAATTGAAGCTCGTCACGATCGACGACTTCGGCGGCTGGAAGGAAGCTCAGCCGAAGTTCTTTGGCGATGGCGGGGTCTTCGATCAGATCTACAGGCCGGGGCAATGATATCGATGGCCGCTCGCAGCAACACGCGGTGGCGGTTTCGGCAGCCGAGCGTCATTCCGGGTTTCGGATTGGCGCTCGGCGTGACGCTGGCATGGCTCACCATCATCGTTCTCATTCCTCTCTCCGGACTGCTGTGGCGCTCGAGCGGCCTCGGATGGTCGAAATTCGTGGAACTGGCGCTTGACGAGCGCACGGTCAACGCATTGACGATCAGCTTCGGCACGGCCTTCATCGCCGCCGTTGTCAACCTGGTCTTCGGCGTGCTCCTCGCCTGGGTTCTCGTGCGCTATCGCTTCCCCGGCAAGCGCGTGATCGACGCCATGGTCGATCTGCCCTTCGCCCTGCCGACCGCGGTCGCCGGCATTGCGCTCACGACGCTTTATGCGCCGAACGGCTGGATCGGCTCGCTGCTCGCTCCGCTCGGCATCAAGATAGCCTTCACTCCGGCCGGGATCGTCGTGGCGCTGATCTTCGTCGGGTTGCCCTTCGTCGTGCGTACCGTGCAGCCGATCATGGAAGAGATCGACAAGGAAGTCGAAGAGGCGGCTGCGACCCTCGGCGCCACCCGCTTCCAGACGATCAGCCGGGTCCTGTTGCCCGGTCTCCTGCCTGCCGGGTTGACCGGCTTCGCACTCGCCTTTGCCCGCGGCGTCGGCGAATATGGTTCGGTGATCTTCATCGCCGGCAACCTTCCCTATGTCTCGGAGATCGCGCCGCTTCTGATCGTCATCCGCCTCGAGGAATTCAACTATCCGGCAGCAACCGCGATCGCCGCGGTAATGCTCCTGCTTTCCTTCATGATGCTGCTGGTCATCAATGTGATCCAGGCGTGGAGCAGACGGAGATATGGTTATGGCGCATGATGCCGGCTACGCTTCTAATACGCTTGTGACGGCTGCAACCTCGGAAACGCCGCTTTCACGCGTTGTCCTGACCGCCGTTGCGCTTGGTTTCGTCGCGCTCTTCCTGCTTCTGCCGCTCGCCACGGTGTTCATCGAGGCGTTCCGCAAAGGAGCGATGGAGTTCTTCACGGCGCTTGGCGACCCCGAGACCTTTTCCGCGATCCGTCTGACACTGCTCGTCGCGGGGATCGCCGTGCCGCTCAATCTCGTCTTCGGGGTGGCGGCCGCCTGGGCCATCGCGAAATTCGAGTTCAAGGGCAAGGCGTTTCTAACGACGCTGATCGACCTGCCCTTCTCCGTTTCACCAGTGATCTCCGGCCTCGTTTTCGTGCTGCTATTCAGCTCTCACAGCGCGCTCGGGCCGATCCTGCAGAGCTACGGCATCCAGATCCTCTTTGCCGTTCCGGGTCTCGTGCTCGCCACCGTCTTCGTGACCTTCCCCTTCGTCGCGCGTGAATTGATCCCGCTGATGCAGGAACAGGGAACGGCCGACGAGGAGGCGGCACTTTCGCTCGGCGCCACCGGCTGGCAGACCTTCTGGCATGTGACGCTTCCCAATATAAAATGGGGCCTGCTCTACGGCGTGCTTCTCTGCAATGCCCGCGCCATGGGCGAATTCGGTGCGGTCTCGGTCGTGTCCGGCCATATTCGCGGGCAAACGAACACCATGCCGTTGCAGGTCGAAATCCTCTACAATGAATATAATTTCGTCGCCGCCTTCGCGGTGGCGGCGCTCCTGGCGCTCCTGGCGCTGGTAACGCTCGTTTTGAAGACTGCTCTTGAACTTCGCTACAGCGACGAGATCGCTGCCAGCCGCAGGCACTGAAAGGTCCAGACCTCCATGGAAGTCCGCGTCCAGAATATTCGCAAGGAATTTGGCCGTTTTCCCGCGCTCGAGGACGTTTCCCTCGACATCCGCTCGGGTGAACTGATCGCGCTCCTCGGCCCCTCCGGCTCCGGCAAGACCACGCTGCTCAGGCTGGTCGCCGGGCTCGAAAGCCCGACCGAAGGCACGATTTTCTTCGGCGACGAGGATGCGTCGAAGAAGACCGTGCGGGAGCGAAACATCGGCTTCGTTTTCCAGCATTATGCGCTTTTCCGCCACATGACGGTGCTCGACAACGTCGCTTTCGGTCTGAAGGTGCGGCCCGCCAAACGACGGCCGACGGCTGCCGACATCCGCCGCAGGGCGCTCGACCTGCTGGAACTCGTGCAACTCTCCGGACTGGAGAAACGCTACCCGGCCCAGCTTTCGGGCGGGCAGCGCCAACGCGTCGCACTCGCCCGCGCCATGGCCGTCGAACCCAACGTTCTGCTCCTCGACGAGCCCTTCGGCGCGCTCGATGCGCAGGTGCGCAAGGAGCTGAGGCGGTGGCTGCGCGAAATCCACGATCGCACCGGCCACACCACGATCTTCGTCACTCACGACCAGGAGGAAGCACTCGAGCTTGCCGACCGCGTCGTCGTGATGAGCAAGGGCGCGATCGAGCAGGTCGGCACGCCCGACGAGATCTATGACCATCCGGTCTCGCCCTTCGTCTACGGCTTCATCGGTCAGTCCAACTGCCTCAACGTCACCCTCGCCAATGGCGAAATCTGGCATGAGGACCGCCCGATCGGCCTTCGTGCCGGGAACGAACCGGACGGCGCCGCAACCCTCTATTTCCGCCCGCACGACGTGGAACTCATCGACGGCTGCGGCGGTTGCCTCGCCGGCCTCGTCACGGCCAGCCGGCGCGTGGCGGGCACCCGGCATCTGGAACTCGACCTCGGACGTACGCACCCTCCGGTCGAGATCGAGCTGCCGCCGGAACGCGCCGCCTCCACCGACCACACGCGCATCGCCTTCCGGCCGACGCGATGGAAGCTATTCCGCAAGGGCGGACAAAAGGAAGCACCGCCGATAGAGGCGGAGGCGCCGGTGCTCGCGGCCACCGGCACGTGAGGCGGTGAACCCGGGCTTTGGAAGCGCGGATTCGCCCGGTCTGGACGCCGGGCGTTGATCTGCCGAATTAATCGTTCCGATCGAATGAATCCTGCGCTAGAAACCGTCCAATGTCTGTTATCGATGATCTCACGAGCGCACTCGGCGATGCCGTGCTCACCGGCGACCGGATCGCCGAACGTCACCGCGGCGATGCGAGCCTCACGGGCCGGATCCTCCCCCTGGCGGTCGTTCGCCCGGCAAGCGTTGCCGAGGTCGCCGACGCGCTGAGGATCTGCAACGCGCATCGCCAGACCGTGGTGCCGCAGGGTGGCTTGACCGGGCTCGCCGGCGGCGCCAATCCGTGCGCTGGCGACGTTGCCATATCGCTGGAGAGACTTTCGGGCATCGAGGAGATCGATGCTGCGGCAGGTACGATGACGGTGCTCGCCGGAACACCCCTCGAAGTCGCTCAGCGCGCGGCCGAGAATGCCGGCTTCCTGTTGCCGATCGATCTGGGGGCGCGCGGCTCTTGCCAGATCGGCGGCAATCTGGCCACAAATGCCGGCGGCATCCGGGTGATCCGCAACGGTGTCGCGCGCGACAATGTGCTGGGGCTCGAGGCCGTTCTTGCGGACGGAACCGTGATTTCGTCGATGAACAAGATGATCAAGAACAACACGGGCTACGACCTGCGGCAGCTCTTCATCGGTTCGGAAGGCACGCTCGGCATCATCACGCGGGCGGTATTGCGCCTGCGCCCGCTACCGGCCGGGCGGCTGACGGCGCTCTGCGCGCTCGACAGCTATGAGAATGTCGTCGCTCTGCTCAAGCGGGCACAGAAGGAACTCGCCGGCCTCTCCGCCTATGAGGCGATGTGGGAGAGCTATTTCCGTTTCAACTGCGAGGCTGAAGGGCTCAGGCTTTTCGAAGCCTCTCCCGCTTTCGCCGTCATCGTCGAAGAGGACCTGCAGGGCCATGAAGCGGAACGCGAACGGTTCGAAATCTTTCTCGGGCGAGCCCTGGAGGACGGCGTAATCGGCGACGCGCTGATCGCGCAATCGCAAAAAGAGGCTCAAGCCTTCTGGCGTATTCGCGAGGGTCACGCGCTGGATCGGCTGCCCCTGCTTCTCAACTTCGATGTCAGCCTGCCGATCGGCGCAATCGGCAGCTTCGCCGAGGATTGCGGCACGGCGCTCCGGGCCAAGTTCCCCGAAGCGCACGTGTCGTTCTTCGGCCATGTCGGCGACAGCAACCTTCACATCGCCTTTTCCGTTCCAGGCGCAACCGAGGAAACGGCCCACGCGGTCGACGCCGTCGTCTACGGACTGGTCGGCACCTATAGCGGCTCGGTTTCCGCCGAGCACGGGATCGGCCTCCTGAAGCGCGACTTTCTCGATCGCTCCCGCAGTTCGGCCGAACTCGAACTCATGCGGCGCATCAAGAATGCCTTTGATCCGAACGGTATTCTCAATGCCGGCAAGGTCTTAGCCTAAGGCCTGTTGAGATTCATTTTGAGTTTATGACGGCTGCTGCGAGATGGATAATGGCGTTGAAGCTCTGGTCGGTTTTGTCGGCACGCATGGCGATGCGCTTGAATTCCTTGAGTACCGACGGTGCGCCACTGCTGTTGATCGTAGCCGATCAATGGACAAAAACATGCAATCTCTCCTCCGTCCTCATCCGGCTCCCCCTTGCAAGTGTTTTTTGCAGATTTTTTGATCGGATCGCTTGCTTCCATATGTTCGGCCTTTCGGTGTGGCCGCACAGGGCCACTGGCCAAGATGGTTTCCGCAACGCCTGTGCCAAACAGTGCAACGGCCTTGGAAGGCCATTGGGATGAGCGGCGTGTCAGGCGTCTTGGGAATCGATTGATCGCACCATCTGCTTGTTCTCTTGCAAGTTCACAGCATCAGCCGGACACGGGCGGCTTTGTGTTGCGCGCCCATGGCGGCCAATCTCTATGCGGCCTGCGGCTGCTCTTCCATCCTCCGATAGGTTTGGCCGCTTACCATCAGCTTCCAGGCGATCCGGGCGATCTTGTTGGCGAGCGCCACGGCAACAAGCTTGGGCTTTTTGCGTTGCAGCAGTCCGGTGAGCCATTGCGAGGCATGCCGGCTTCGGCCGGCTCTGACCTGTTGAAGAAGAGAGGTCGCCCCAACCACCAGAACGCTTCGCAGCATCTCGTCGCCGGCACGGGTGATCACCCCAAGCCTCGTCTTGCCAGCGGTCGAATGATCCTTGGGCGTCAGTCCCAACCAGGCGGCAAACGCCCGGCCGGACTCGAACAGCCGGGCATCCGGGGTTTTCAGCATCAACAGCGTTGCGCCGACCGGACCGACACCGGGAATTTGCGCAAGGCGCAGGCTGCATTCATCGGCGCGGTGCAAATCCAGCAGCTCTTCCTCCACCTTCTTTATCTCGTGAAGCAGACCGCGATATTCATCGCCATGCATGGCAAAAACCTTTCGCGCAAGAACGGGCAGCGATGGGTCCTGCGCTATGCGCTCCAATAGCGGTTCGATCCTGCACATGCCGGTGGCCGCGACGATGCCAAACTCCATGGCAAAGCCGCGAATGCTGTTGGCCAGTTGTGTCCGGTTGCGGATCAGCCTCTCGCGCAAGCCCACCAGCATCAAGGCGGCCTGCTGCTGCGCCGTCTTCACCGGAACAAACCGCATCGTCGGCCGGCTCATCGCCTCGCACAATGCTTCGGCGTCCGCCGCATCATTCTTCCCGCGCTTGACATAAGGCTTGGCCAATTGCGGCGCAATCAATTTCACCTCATGGCCGAAGGAACGCAGCAGTCGGGCCCAATGGTGGGAACCACCACACGCTTCCAGCGCAATACTGGTCGGTGCCGCCTTCTGGAAGAATTTCACCATTTCCTTGCGCGTCAGCTTCCGGCGCAGGATCGGTTGCTCGGCGGCGTTCACTCCATGCAACTGGAAAACGCTCTTTTCGCGGTAGAGACGCCCGTTACCGGGCGCCCCCCGCTCAGATCCCGGCGAGCCCAATTAAGGCACCGGGCTCCTACCTTGGGTGTTTGACGGCGAAGCGCACGTCGGGCCATGGATGAAGGATACTTGGCTTGGGGAGCCAGTGCTCTGCCACTTTTGTGGTTCGACCCCATGTGAATCCGTCCCTCTGGCTACGCCGCCGAAGCGTGCGCCTCCAGAGTTCTTCCACATGGTGTCGAAACGCGGCTAGTGCGCGCGCGTTTGTCGGCACCGCGAAGTAGGCGAAATGCCCGCTCACGATTTGCCTTAGCCATTTCCCCTGTTCGGGTATGGGCCAGTGCAGCCGACGCCACAACTCCTCCTTTATGGTCCTGAGCTTCGTCCGCATGCGGTCGCCGCGGGTCTTCCGTTGAAGCTGGAAGCGCCCGCTGCGCGATTTGCCGCAGATGAACGTGAACCCGAGAAACATGAAGGTCTCCGGTTTACCGAGGCCGCGCCGCTTGCGATTAGCCGCCGCAAAGCGACCAAACTCAATCAGGCGGGTCTTGTCCGGATGGAGCGACAGTTCGAACTCCTCAAGTCTAACGCGCATTGCATCAAGGAAGCGACGGGCGTCGTCCTCGCGCTCGAAGCCGACCACCACGTCATCGGCATAGCGCACGATGACCATGTCGCCGCCGGAGGCGTGCTGTCGCCAGCGTTTCGCCCACAGATCGAGTGCGTAGTGCAGGTAGATATTGGCTAGGAGCGGTGAGATCACCGAGCCTTGACCGGTCCCCTTGTCATCTACGCTCAAGACCCCGTCTTCGAGAACACCCGCCTTCAACCATTTCTGGATCAGGCGGATGATGCGCTTATCACCGATCCGATATTCCAGGAAGCGAACCAGCCATTTCTGACTGACCGCCCCGAAGAAGTTCTGGATGTCGGCGTCGATGATCCAGCTCACTTTCCGATGGTCGATCGCAACACACAAGGCGTCCAACGCATCATGCGGTCCCCGTCCGGGCCTAAACCCGTAGGAAAAGCCACAGAAGTCGCCTTCATAGATGGCGTTGAGCACCATGACGGTCGCCCCTTGGACAATTTTGTCTTCCAGAGCTGCGATTGCCAGCGGCCGCTGCTTCCCATCTGCCTTCGGTATAAACGTCCGGCGTGAAGGCTGCGGGCGGTACGCTCCCCGTTGGACCCGCGCGTGCAGATCGATGAGCCGTGGCTCAAGCTCTGCCTCGTAGTCCTGCCATCTCATGCCATCCACCCCGGGGGCGGCCTTGCGCCTAAGGGCGTAGAACGCTGTCCGGAGTGCATCAACATTGATATGGTGAAGGAGCGCTGTGAACCTTTCCTTCTTCGTTGCCCTTGCGGCTTTCCGTACGCGATCCAACGACTGGGACATGCGAGCCCGGCCCTGTGTCCGGTGCATGCGTTGCTGTTCCGCGTTCCCCTTGGTCCCCGGCCTTGGCTCCACCAACTCCGCCACCGGTCGTCCGGCTTTGTTCGTCGGCTTCAAAGCTACTATGCCGAAGTCAGACTTCTCTGCATCGTTCATCAGCGGCTACGACTCCTCGCCTTCCCACTGCGGACCATCCACCCGTACGTCGGGTTGGGTGGCCAATCCAGAGATCTCCCGGTTCCTGTACAAGGAGCTTCCGTGCATGCCAGGGTCTCAGACCACGCCGGGTCGACTGAGCACTCGCGTAACGTGCTCAGTCGTATTGCCTTCCGGGACGTCAACGCCGTCGGCACCCGGGATTTTGGACTTTCGCGGCTCCATGGCTGGCCTACACGCTCCCCTACCGACGCTTCGCCGACACCCTCACGGTTGCCTGCGCACGGCTTGGGGCCGACGTGGGTTGCTAACCCTTCATCGTGGTGGACTTTCACCTCCTACTCCTTGCCAGTCTCCCGGCGCACTGACGTATCCATGCCAATTCGGATAATCTGCTCCACGGACGGTCTCCCTCGATTGAGATCTTAACGACTCACTCTGGCACATTGCGATGCCGTTGGGAGCCGTCCACCCCAACAGTGCTTGTCACAGGGATGAGAGCAGCGCCGGGTCTGCGGCGCGGAAAACGTTCTTTCAGCCCACGGACTTGGTCTGGCCGGATTCCTGTGACAAGCACAGGAATGAGGAATTCAAACAAGCGGCGGCGGTCGCACGAATCTTCAAACCCATGAGGCGGGCGATTTCGGCAGCCGGCCATCGGGGTCGATGACGCCGAGACGCGGTTCTTGCGGACCGTTCCAACGCCAGAGCGCAACACAGGTGCCGCCGGGCGACATGAAGGATGGATAGATCACCCCATGGAAGTCGCGCGCCAGAAGCTCCGACTGGAGCCTGTGGGTCTCCGGCACCGCGCCCTTGTCGAGCGCATCACGCCATTCGCAGCGATGGATCGCCTCATCTACACCAAGCTCCACAAGAAGGCTGACATCCGTGAGGTCCGCGAGCCTCGCCCCCAGCAACTCGAGCTGCACGATCAGCGCCGGATGCTGGACGAAACCCTGATTGTATTCGGCCCAGGCGGTGGAAAGCTCGCGCGCGCCATAGATCGCAGGCACGCCGATCGGGTTCCAGCGGCCACCGAAGCGAGCAGCACCCGCGCCGGATAGCGGCATATGTGCCCAGCGTGGAACGAAGGCCCGCCAGAGCGTTATCGGCTCGACCGACGGCGTCAGTTCCGGCTCGGGCCGCGATGCGGGCGGAATGTGCTTCCTCATCCCGTCTTAAGCGTAGACGCCGGCGCGTACCGATTCGAGATAGGCGAGCACCTTGTCGGCCTTGCCTTCACCGACCAGGTCGAACGCCGTCTTGCCGGCCCAGCCGGGAATAGGCTGGTGCTTGAACCAGATGACGGCGCGGGCCTCGTCGCCCGCCATTTCGGAAGCCATGGCCAGGATGCGGACGACCTTGCTCAAGGCGCTGTCGACCTTCCGGGCGCCGGATTTCGCCGTCAGCGTATTGCGGGCGACACCGATCAGCTTTGCGAGTTCGGCGAGCGTGACGCCTAATCGGTCGGCCACCAGGCGGGCCGAGAGAAACGGGGAATGATCGTCCCCGAAACGGGCTGCAGGGATCTGGAAATCGAGGGCAATCATGAGAAATCGATCCTGTTTTGATCGGGTCCCTATAAAAATAGGATCGATTTCCCCTCGATTCAAGCTCAATCTCGGCTCATAGCCGCCAGGAGGGATTGCGCCGTTCAAAGAAGGCCGACACGCCCTCCCGTGCTTCGTCCGTTTCCCAGGTATCGGCAAGGTGCTCTATCGTCGCGGCGATGACGGCGTCGGTGATGGGAAGGCCCAGCGACCGCGCAAGCCGCTTCGCCCGCCCGGCGGCGCCCGGAGCCGCGACGAGATAGGCCGTCACCGCGGCTTCGACGGCTCCGTCCAGCATGGTGCCGTCGACGACCGTCGTAACGAAACCGGCGACCTTCGCCTCCTCCGCACCGAAAATCCGCGCCGACATGAACAGCGGCCGCGCCCGCGCCTCGCCTGTCCGGGCAATGACATAGGGGCTGATCGTCGCCGGGATCAGCCCGAGGCGCGTCTCGGTCAGGCCGAATTGGGCGCCGGAAGCGGCGATCACCGTGTCGCAGACGCTGATCAGCCCGACGCCGCCGCCGAAGGCGTTCCCATGCACGCGCGCAATCAGCGGCTTCGGCAGATCGTTCAGCGCCTTCAGCATCATCGCAAGCCGCGTCGCCTCGGCGATCCGCGTCGGCCGGTCGGCGGAAAACTGCTGGCGCATCCATTCGAGATCGCCGCCGGCACAGAAACTCTTGCCTTCGGCGTCGAGAATGACTGCCCTGATCGATGTGTCGGTTGCGAGCCGGTCTGCGACGGCCGTCAATTCGCCGATCATGGTTGCAGAAAGCGCATTGTGCTTTGCTGAGCGGGCAAGCGTCACCCGGGCGACGCCGCGCTGGTCGATGGCACAGCGGATCGTATCGAAGGTCATGCTGTGCTCCTCAGCGATAGTGCAAAAGCAGCGGCGCGGTCAAGTTTGTCCGAGTCGAGGCTGGTGGCAAAACCCCGCGCCTCGAGAAAGGCGTTCACTGCAAGCGTATCGACATTGCCGGCCGCTCCCGGCGCATAGGGACAACCGCCGAGCCCGCCGGCCGAAGCGTCGAAAACCCGGATATCGCGCTCCAGTGCTACCGCGATATTCTCCAGCGCCCGGCCGGACGTGTCGTGGAAATGCCCGGCGAGTTTCTTGGCATCGATCTCGCAGAGTGCCGCTATCAGCATGGCATCGATCGCTTCCGGCGTGCCGCGCCCGATCGTGTCGCCGAGGCTGATCTCGTAGCAGCCGAGGTCGGCAAGCAGCCGTGCGACGCGGGCGGTCTGCGCCGGCGCGATCGCGCCCTCATAGGGACATTCGACGACACAGCTCACATAGCCGCGCAGGGGAATGCCTTGGCGCCGGCTTGCTTCGGCGACCGGCCGAAAACGCTCGATGCTTTCGGCAATCGAGCAGTTGATGTTCTTCTCGGAGAAGCCTTCCGACGCCGAGGCAAAGATCGCGACCTCGTCGGCGCCAGCCGCAAGCGCCGCCTCGAAGCCGCGCATATTGGGCGTCAGTGCCGCGTAACGCGTGCCCGGACGCCGGACGATGTCAGCCATGACAGCCGGCGCATCGGCCAATTGTGGTACCCAGCGCGGACTGACGAAGCTCGTTACTTCGATGCGCTCGTAACCGCAGTCGGACAGCAGATCGACGAGCCTGACCTTGTCCTCGGTGGCGACGAGCCGCGACTCGTTTTGAAGACCGTCGCGCGGCGCCACCTCGACAATCGTGACGCGCTCCTTTGCCGGCGACGTCATTGCGCAGCCTCCTCCATCAGCGTCACGAGCACCGTGCCCTCGCTGACCTGAGCGCCTTCCGCCACATGCACATTGGCGATCGTGCCCTCGCGTGAGGCCGAGAGCGTCAGTTCCATCTTCATCGCCTCCATCACGACGAGTGCCTGTCCCTTTGTCACCGCGTCGCCGGCGCCGACCCGCACCAGCTTCACGAGGCCCGGCATCGGCGCGACCAGCTCGTCGTCGGCGATCTCGCTGCTCTGCCCGCCGGTCAATCCGTCCGGCAGTTGGAACACCAGGTTGCGCCCGCCATGGAAGAGCGTCAACGCCTCGCGATCCCGCGAGAAGCGGATCAGGCGCTTCTGTCCGGCCACCTCGAGCCGGGCACCACCCTCGAAGCGGTCGAGCACGAGGACGGGCAGCGTGCTCGCGCCGGCGCGCACGGCGAACTGGTCGCGGCCGCGCGCAGCCAAGGTCACGGTTACGCGGTCGTCCGCATGCTCGATCACCACCATGCGGTGCGCGTCGCCCCAGATTTGCCAGGAACCGAGCGACGACCATGGATCGCTCGACTTGTTCGGATCGAGCGCGCCAGTCGATATGATCGCTGCCAGCGCCAGCGCCTCGTCGCCGGGTGCGACCGGCGCGGTCAGGCGCTCGATCTCGCGGTCGATCAGCCCCGTATCCGGATGGCCGGAGCGGAAGTCGTGCTCTTCCGTCAGGCGGATGAGAAAATCGCGGTTGGTAACGGTGCCGCCGACGCGGCATTCCTTGAGAGCGTCCTGCAACCGGCCGAGCGCCGCCGAACGGTTCTGGCCATGCACGATCAGCTTAGCAATCAGCGGATCGTAATAGGGCGTGATCGTATCCCCCTGCCGGACGCCGGAATCGATCCGCGCAGTATCCTCGGGAAAGCTCAATTGCATCAGCCGGCCGGTCGCCGGCAGGAAGCCCCGGGCCGGATCCTCCGCATAGAGGCGCGCCTCGAAGGCCCAGCCGTTCATGGAAATATCGGCCTGTTTCTTCGGCAGCGGCTCGCCGCTGGCGACCCGCAACTGCCATTCCACGAGATCGATGCCGGTGATCGCTTCCGTGACCGGATGCTCCACCTGCAGCCGCGTGTTCATCTCCATGAAATAGAAGTGATCCGGCCAGAGACCGTTGGTCACATCGGCGATGAATTCCACCGTGCCGGCGCCGACATAGCCGATCGCCTGGGCGGCTCTGACCGCCGCATCGCCCATCGCGCGGCGGACCTCAGCAGTCATGCCGGGCGCCGGCGCCTCCTCGATCACCTTCTGATGTCGCCGTTGCAGCGAGCAGTCGCGCTCGAAGAGGTGAACGATATTGCCGTGCCGGTCGCCGAAGACCTGCATCTCGATGTGACGCGGCTTCGTCAGATAGCGCTCTATAAGCACCGAACCGTCGCCGAAGGCGGATTCGGCCTCCCGTCGTGCGGTCTCCAGCGCCGGGCCGAAATCCTCCTGCCGCTCGACCCGGCGCATGCCTCTGCCGCCGCCGCCCGCCCGCGCCTTGATCAGCACCGGATATCCGATCTCCCGTGCCCTCTCGGCAAGAAAGGATGCATCCTGCTCATCGCCGTGGTAGCCGGGCACGACCGGTACTCCGGATCGTTCCATGAGCGCCTTGGCCGCGTCCTTGAGACCCATGGCGCGGATCGCGGCCGGCGGCGGCCCGACGAATATCATGCCCGCTTCTTCGACAGCCTCGGCAAAATCGGCGTTCTCCGACAGAAAACCATAGCCCGGATGAATGGCTTGTACGCCGACGCTTCCTGCCGCTTGAACGATGGGCGCAATCGCCAGATAGCTTTCGGTGGCGGGCGCTCCCCCGATCCGGATCGCCTCGTCGGCGAGCGCCACATGGAGCGCGTCTCCGTCTGCGTCGGAATAGACGGCGACGGTGCGAATGCCGAGCCGTCGCGCGGTACGGATGATGCGGCAGGCGATCTCACCGCGATTGGCAATCAAGAGCTTCGAAAACATGCGCCTCTTTTCCGGTGCTATTGCGCCGCTACCACTTCGACTTCCATGAGCCAGGCCGAATCGAAAATGCCGGTGATCACCACCGTCATCGCTGGCGCCAGCGAGCCGAGATAGTCGTTGCGGATTTCACGGTTTGCCACGACATGCTGCCTGTCGGCGAGATAGGTCGTGACCTTGACGATGTCGGTCTTGGACATGCCGGCCGCCTTGAGCTGCGCATCGACGTTCAGCCAGACCTGGCGCGCCTGCGCTTCGAAACCTTCCGGCACGACGTCGTCCGACGTCACCGGAATTTGGCCGCTGACGAAAAGCATCCGCCGGAAATCCTCGACGCTGACAGCCTGCGAATAACCGCCGCGCGGCTGCGGTGCATTCAGGGCATTGATGTTGTCGCGTTTCATCTCGGGACCTCTCGTCACATTCTGAACAGTCCGAAGCGCGTCTCCTCGATCGGCGCGTTCAAAGCCGCCGACAGAGACAGCGCCAGCACGTCGCGGCTCTTGCGCGGATCGATCACGCCGTCATCCCAAAGCCTTGCCGATGCATAGAGTGGATGGCTCTGCCGTTCGAACAGATCGAGCACCGGCTGGCGAAAGCGTGCCTCCTCCTCTTCGCTCCACGGTTTCCCCGACCGCTTCAAGGCTTCGCCGCGCACAGAGGAGAGGACGCCTGCCGCCTGTTCGCCGCCCATGACCGAAATGCGGCTGTTCGGCCACGTCCAGAGAAACCGCGGCGAGAAGGCGCGCCCGCACATCCCGTAATTGCCTGCCCCGAACGAGCCGCCGACCAGCATGGTGATCTTCGGCACCTTCACGGTGGCGACTGCGGTCACCAGCTTGGCGCCGTGCTTGGCAATTCCCTCCGTCTCGTATTTGCGGCCGACCATGAAGCCGGTGATGTTCTGCAGAAAGACCAGCGGAATCCTGCGCTGGGCGCAGAGCTCCACGAAATGGGCGCCCTTGACGGCCGATTCCGAGAAGAGCACGCCATTATTGGCGACGATGCCGACGGGAATTCCGTGGACGTGGGCGAAGCCGCAAACGAGCGTGGTGCCGAAGCGCGCCTTGAACTCGTCGAAACGGGAACCGTCGACAAGCCGGGCGACCACCTCGCGGATCTCGTAGGGTGTCTTGAGGTCGGCGGGGACGATGCCGGCGATCTCATCCGGATCGTAGAGTGGCGGCTCCGGCTCGATGCGCTCGACTGGCCACGGCTTCTCACGGTTCAAGGCCGAAACGGCCCGGCGCGCCAAGGCCAGCGCATGCGCATCGTCGCGCGCAAGGTGATCGGCAACGCCCGAAAGACGCGTGTGGACGTCGGCGCCGCCAAGGTCTTCGGCCGAGACTACCTCGCCGGTCGCCGCGCGAACGAGCGGCGGCCCTGCGAGAAAGATGGTGCCCTGCTTTTCGACGATGATCGCTTCGTCGGACATGGCCGGCACATAGGCGCCCCCCGCCGTGCAGGATCCCATGACCACCGCGATCTGAGGGATGCCGGCCGCCGACATGTTGGCCTGGTTGTAGAAGATGCGGCCGAAATGGTCCCGGTCCGGAAAGACCTCGTCCTGGTTCGGCAGGTTCGCGCCGCCGGAGTCGACAAGATAGACGCAGGGCAGCCGGTTCTCCGCCGCGATCTCCTGCGCGCGCAAATGCTTCTTGACCGTCAGCGGATAATAGGTGCCGCCTTTGACCGTCGGATCGTTGCAGACGATCATGCACTCGCGGCCGGAAATCCGGCCAATGCCGGTGATCAGGCCCGCGCCCGGCGCATCGTCGTTGTACATTCCATGTGCGGCGGTCGCTCCGACCTCCAGAAAAGGCGTGCCCGGATCGATGAGAGTAGCGAGCCGATCCCGCGGCAGGAGCTTGCCCCGGCTGACGTGGCGCTCGCGCGCCGTCTCGCCGCCACCGGCTGCGGCCAGGCGCACCGCGTCCTCGACCGTCGCGATGGCCTCCGTCATGGCCGCGCGGTTCGCCTTGAACTCCTCCGAGGACGGCGAAATATGCGAACGCAATACTGTCATGCTCCCCCCAAGCGTTACCTATTCGGCCTATTTCGTTTCGGCGAAGAGCTCCCGTCCGATCAGCATGCGACGGATCTCGCTCGTGCCCGCACCGATCTCGTACAGCTTGGCGTCGCGCAGCAGCCGGCCTGCCGGATAATCGTTGGTGTAGCCGTTGCCACCCAGCGCCTGTATCGCCTCCAGCGCCATGGCCGTCGCCTTTTCCGCCGCATAGAGAATACAGCCGGCCGCGTCCTTGCGCGCAGTCTCACCACGGTCGCATGCGGCCGCCACGGCATAGACATAGGCCCGCGCGGCATTCATCGTCACATACATGTCGGCAAGCTTTCCCTGCATCAACTGGAACTCGCCGATCGGTTGCCCGAACTGCTTGCGCTCATGGAGATAGGGGACGACGACATCGAGGCAAGCGGCCATGATCCCGAGCGGTCCGGCAGAAAGCACGACCCGCTCGTAATCGAGGCCGGACATCAGCACCTTGACGCCCTCCCCCACGCCGCCGAGCACGTTTTCCTCCGGCACCTCGCAATCCGTGAAGATGAGTTCCGACGTGTTCGATCCGCGCATGCCGAGCTTGTCGAGCTTCTGGCCGGCCGAAAAGCCGGGGAATGCTTTTTCCACCAGGAAAGCGGTGATGCCGCGCGGTCCGGCTGCCGGATCGGTCTTGGCGTAGACGACCAGGACATCGGCGTCAGGGCCGTTGGTGATCCACATTTTGCTGCCGTTCAGGACGTAACGGTCGCCGCGCTTGTCGGCCCTGAGTTTCATCGAAACGACATCGGAGCCGGCGCCGGGCTCGGACATGGCAAGCGCCCCGACATGCTCGCCTGAAATGAGCTTCGGCAGATATCTGCTCTTCTGTGCCGGTTTGCCGTTGCGGTTGATCTGATTGACGCAGAGATTGGAGTGGGCGCCGTAGCTCAGGCCCACCGAAGCGGATGCGCGGCTGATCTCTTCCATCGCCACGCAATGGGCGAGATAGCCGAGTCCCGCACCGCCATGAGCCTCGTCGGCGGTAACGCCGAGCAGGCCGATCTCCCCCATCTCCCGCCAGAGCGACATCGGAAAGGCGTTTTTGCGATCCACATCGTCCGCAAGCGGCGCGATTCGCTCCGCTGCGAAGCGGCGCACGCTCTCGCGCAGCGCATCGATCTCCTCGCCAAGCGCGAAGTTCAATCCAGCTTCAAACATTTCCATCTCCTCCCGACGCCCGCTCCACGATCTCCCCATCGCCGAGCAGAAGTGAGCCGCTACGGTGTGTCGCCGCACGTCCACCGTCGCGAACGATAACATCGCCGCCGGCTAATTTCCTTCCAAAGAGCCGGCGTGCCAAGCACGATCTGCAAAGACCGCGGCGGGCATTGCGAAATGCAACCTTAAAGACGGGCGAGACCTGCAAGCGCCTCGCGGACGATCTCCGCCAGCGGTTGGGCGACGTCTACGGCGACCGTCCTCACCTCCCCTGTCGGATCCTCGAGCGTCGCAAGCTGCGTCTGCAGCAAAGAGGACGGCATGAAATGCCCTGTGCGGTGGTGCATCCGCTCCGCAAGCACGGACTCGCTGCCGTGGAGAAAGACGAAGGCCAGGCCGCCGGGTGTGCTTTCGCGAAGCTTGTCCCTGTAGCTGCGCTTGAGGGCGGAGCAGGAAACGACAACGGGCTCCCGGCTCGCCAGTTGCTCTCCGATCGCAGCGAGCCACGGCCAGCGGTCGTCGTCGGTGAGCGGAATCCCCTCGGACATTTTCCTGATGTTTTCCGGAGGATGGAGCGCGTCGCCTTCGATGAAGGGATATCCGCAAGCTTCCGAGATCGCCTCCCCCACCGACGATTTGCCGCTGCCGGAGACGCCCATGACGACGATCGAGCCGGCAAAGTGCCGTGGCGGGGTTGCTTCTGATTTGGACTCAACACTCATTGTCGCAGGCTTCCACTCCTTACTGATGTTCCCTTAAATCCTATCCGATTCGACGACAACGTTCCGGTACATGAATGCAGCCACTTGCCCCCTGGTGCGGCAAGTTCTCTGCCGACCGGCGATTCGAACCCGACAATCATTGGAAACTTGCGTTTTGCCACAGAAAGCGACGCGTGCTGATTGCATCGCGGCGTTCATTCAAGCAAACTTATATGCCATAAGCTGAATCGAACTCGCGAGGAGACTACCAGATGAACAAAAAGGATCCTAACCCGATCGATGCCTTTGTCGGCTCGCGTGTTCGCATGCGCAGGCTGATGATAGGTCTGAGCCAGGAAAAGCTCGCCGACGGGCTCGGCATCACCTTTCAGCAAGTCCAGAAGTACGAAAAAGGCACCAACCGCATCGGCGCCAGCCGGTTGCAGGCGATCGCCGACATACTCGGTGTTCATCCGAGCTTTTTCTTCCAGCAGGACGAGGGCAGCGCCCAATCGGGCAAGCCCGCTGCAGATGTTCACGAATCCCAGGAGATTTCATCCTTCGTCGCCTCGAAGGAGGGTATCGCACTCAACCGGGCCTTCCTGAAGATCACCGACCCGGTGCTTCGCAAGAAGATCATCTCTCTCGTCGCGGCGATGGCGCAGACGCCCGAGTCGGATCAGACCCACGCCCAATCCGGAACCCGCCCCGCGGAATCACTTCATGGCTGAAGATCGCCATGAACATGGCTGTCCATGAAGACGATTGACGGCGGACAGGCTGCCTCCGCCGTTTTCAAATCCACTGAGGCGGAATGAAAGTCGTATTCGTTGGCCCGACCGTTCCCGACGCTGTACGGTTGGCCGGCGATGCGCTCACGATCCGCCCGCCTGCCAGGCAGGGCGATGTTCTCCGGGCGGTGCACGACGGCGCTGCGGCCATCGGCCTGATCGACGGCAACTTCGAACATGTCGCGCCCGTTTGGCACAAGGAAATTCTCTTCGCCCTTTCCGAGGGCGTGGCCGTCTTCGGCGCAGCGAGCATGGGTGCTCTGCGCGCGGCCGAATGCGCCGATTTCGGAATGGCGGGCATCGGCGAGATCTTTCGCCAATATGCAAGCGGCGAGGCCGAAGACGATTCCGACGTAGCACTGCTCCACGCTCCCGAGGAACTCGGCTACGCGCCGCTGACCATTCCCCTCGTCAATGTCAGAGCAACCCTCCGCCGGCTCCTGGAACTGCGATCGTTGTCCGTCGAAGATGCCGCTGATGTCGAGGAAGCCGCATCCTCCTTGTTCTACAAGGAACGGAGCTGGGGTGCGATCGCTGCGCACGCCCGGCTGATAACGAGCGGCGATGCACTGATCGGGAAGCTGCGGGCGGGCTATGTGGATCAGAAGCGGGCCGACGGCCTCGAGCTTCTGGAAACGGTGTGCAGCCACACAGGCGAACGACAGCATGCGAAATGCCAATGGACGTTCCATGCGACCAGCCTCTGGGCGAGAGCGCTTGACCCGTTGCCGACTTCCACAAATGAACCTGCCTGAATTTACGCCAGACCGGCGGCCATCTGCTTCATATTTAGGCATCTGGGTATATCGCAAAATATTTAGGCATATCTATATTGCGGAAATTGCTGCATCGCATCATGATACGGCATGACCCATCGCGACCTCACCATTCTTGTGATTGACGAGAACGCCATCCGCGCATCGATCATCGAGGAAGGATTGCGCGAAGCAGGACACGGCAAGGTCACCGTGATCCATGAGGTTCACGGCGTCGCCCGGGTCATCGAGACGCTCCGACCGGACGTGATCGTCATAGACATCGAAAACCCCAACCGGGACATGATGGAACATCTTTTCCAGCTGACCCGCACGGTCGGTCGCCCGATCGCGATGTTCGTGGACCGCTCCGACACCGCCTCTATCGAGGCGGCCGTCGAGGCAGGCGTCTCGGCCTATATCGTCGACGGATTGAAGAAGGAGCGCGTCAAGCCGATCCTCGACATGGCCGTCAGCCGCTTCAAGGCCTTCAGCCGGCTTCAGCGTGAACTGGCGGAGGCCAAATCCGCACTCGAAGAGCGCAAGCTCGTCGAGCGCGCCAAAGGCATTCTCATGAAAATGCGCAGTCTTTCCGAAGAGGAAGCCTTCGCGCTGCTGCGTCAGACGGCGATGAACGAGAAGAAAAAGATTTCGGAGATCGCGCAAAGCGTCGTGACCGCCGCCGGATTGCTGATCCGGTGACCGGCCGCTCTTCCGCTGCGGCACCTCGGGAGACACCGGAGTGAACATATTGACGAACAGAAGTGAATTCACCGGCAAGAAGCTCGCCGCCGGCGGTGCCATGCCGGCGCCAGGTCGCATCCGCCACGAGGGATCGCGCACCGTCCGCGCAGGATTCATCCCCCTCGTGGACGCGGCCGTGCTCATCGCCGCCGCCGAATTCGGCTTTGCGCAGCGCGAAGGCATCACCCTCGAACTCGTCAAGGACGTCTCCTGGGCGAATGTACGTGACAGGCTTGCCTTTCGACAGTTCGACGTAGCCCACATGCTTTCACCCATGCCGGTCGCCGCCATGCTCGGCCTCGGCTCCAATCCGTCGCCGACGATTGCGCCCTTTTCCCTGGGGCGCGGCGGCAACGCGATCACGCTGTCGACGCGGCTCTACGGGCTCATGCAGGAGGCAGAAGGGCTCGGCGCAGGCGAGGATGCATTGAAGAATGCCAAGGCCCTGGCGGCGGTCATCCGCAGCGCGGAGGC
Organism: Sinorhizobium sp.; assembly: GCF_059070375.1. Lineage (NCBI taxonomy): Bacteria > Pseudomonadati > Pseudomonadota > Alphaproteobacteria > Hyphomicrobiales > Rhizobiaceae > Sinorhizobium > Sinorhizobium sp. The sequence continues at coordinate 298,396 of NZ_JCACWC010000002.1, read as the reverse complement.
AGCCGGCAAGCCGCCGCTGACGCTCGGCGTCACCTACCCCTTCTCGTCCCATAACTACGAGTTACGCTACTGGCTCGCGGCCGGCGGCATCGATCCCGACCGCGACGTCAAGCTGGTCGTGGTGCCGCCGCCAATGACCTCCGACGCGCTGGCCGCGGGCGCGATCGACGGCTTTTGCGTCGGTGCGCCCTGGAACATGGTCGCATCCGAACGCGGCGTCGGCCGCATCGTCGCGACCAAGCAGGACATCTGGCCGTCCGCACCGGAAAAGGTCATCGGCATGCGTCCCGAATGGGCGGAAGCCAATAGGGAGACGGTCTCGCGCCTGATCGTCGCGCTCGACCGCGCCGCCCGCTGGTCGGACGAGCCGGGCAATCGCGGCCGCCTTGCGGAAGTCCTGGCAGAGGAGCGTCACGTGGCAGCGCCGGCCGATATCATCCGCCGGGTGCTTGCGGGCGAATTCGCAATCGACCCGGAAAGAAACCGCCGCGTCGTCGAGAACTATCTCGTCTTCCACGCAGGCTTTGCCAACTTCCCGCGTCCCAGCCAGGCGCTCTGGACCTACAGTCAGATGGTGCGCTGGGGACAGACATCCTTGTCGAGGCAGGGAATTGGCGCGGCCATCTCCGCCTATCGTCCGGACCTCTATCGCGAGGCGCTGGGCAAGGATGCCTTGCCGGCCGACGCGGACGGCAGGCTCGAAGGAGCAACCGACGGCGATCGTTTCATGGACGGCCACGTCTTCGACCCGGGCAGGATCGACGACTATATCAGGTCCTTTACCGACGAGGGCGATGGCGGGGTGCAGCACCCGGCAGACGATATCTGAGCTAAGGCCTGTTGAGATGACGGCTGCTGCGAGATGGATAATGGCGTTGAAGCTCTGGTCGGTTTTGTCGGCACGCATGGCGATGCGCTTGAATTCCTTGAGTAGCGAGCGTGCGCGTCTCATAAGACGCGCGGCGCTGTAGGAGGCGTATCGGAGGACTGCAATCTCTCCTTATGCCTCGTCCCTGTGCTCGTCACAGGGATGAGAGCAGCGTCGCGTCTGCGGCGCGGGAAGTTCTTTCAGCCCAAGGACTTGGTCTGGCTGGATTCCTGTGACGAGCACAGGAATGAGGGAAATCAAACAGGCGGCGGCGGGTGGCACACTTAGAGAATTTCTGTGGCGTCGCAGTAATTCTCGCCTCCCTTCGGTCGTGACCTCGGGCTTCTTCCGGCGTCAATCCCCGGGCGCGGTCACCATCCTCGTGCCTGGCCCGGGCTTGGCCCGAGAATCCACATGCGAGCCTGACAAAGACGGAGCGCTCACATCAGCCGTTAAACGTGTAGTCCTCGATCGATTGCTGCTTCATCTCGATCGAGAAGCCGGGCCGCTCGGGCGGCATGTAAGCGGCGTTGCGGATCACGCACGGATCCAGGAAATGTTCGTGCAGGTGGTCGACATACTCGATCACCCGCCCGTCCTTCGTGCCGGAAACGGCAACGTAATCGATCATGGAAAGGTGCTGCACATATTCGCAGAGGCCGACGCCGCCGGCGTGCGGCCAGACGGGCAGTCCGTATTTGGCGGCGATCAGCAGCACCGCCAGCACCTCGTTCAGGCCACCCATACGGCAGGAATCGATCTGCACGATGTCGATCGCGCCTTCGGCGATGAACTGCTTGAACATGATACGGTTCTGGCACATCTCGCCGGTCGCGACCTTGACCGGGCCGATCGCTTCGCGGATCTTGCGGTGTCCGGCGACATCGTCCGGGCTCGTCGGCTCCTCGATGAAGAAGGGCTGGGCAAAGGCGAGCTTTTGCACCCATTCGATTGCCTCGCCCACCTCCCAAACCTGGTTCGCATCGATCATCAGGTACCGGTCGGGGCCGATCACTTCGCGGGCAATCCTCAGCCGGCGGATATCGTCGTCGAGGTCACGCCCGACCTTCATCTTGATGTGGTCGAAACCTGCGTCGACCGCCTCCTGCGCAAGCCGCCGGAGCTTTTCGTCGTCATAGCCGAGCCAGCCTGCAGACGTGGTGTAGCAGGGGTAACCCTCCTTCTCGAGCCTTGCGACCCGCTCGGCCTTGCCGGGCTCGGCCCGCCGCAGGATCTCGACCGCCTCGTCGCGGGTGAGAACATCCGTCAAGTAGCGGTAATCGACGATGTCGGCGATCTCTTCCGCCGACATGTCGGCGACGAGACGCCACACCGGTTTGCCGGCGTCCTTTGCAAGGAGATCTCAGACGGCGTTGACGATGGCGCCGGTCGCAAGATGGATCGCGCCCTTTTCCGGGCCAATCCAGCGCAGCTGGCTGTCGCTCGTCAGGTGCCGCCAGAAGTGGCCTGGATGTTTTAAAATGTCGCCGAAGTCCTGACCGACCACGAGATGCCGCATGGCCTCGATCGCCATGCAGCATATGTCGTTGCCCCGCCCTATGGTGAAGGTGAGGCCGTGACCCGCCAGCCCCGGCCGATCCGTGTCGAGGATGACGTAAGCCGCCGAATAGTCCGGATCCGGGTTCATGGCGTCCGAACCATCGAGGCTCGCCGAGGTCGGAAAACGAAGGTCGAAGACGCGAAGGTCGGTGATGCGGGTCATGTTTGCTCCAATGGACCTACAGCGCCGCGCGCCTTTTCGGACGCGCGGAGAACACGGTGGCACTTTGATGCTGCCTGTTCGTGTCCTTCAGTCGAATAGGACCGAAGGAAACATGCGAGTAGCTCAGGTGTCGGCGCGAACGCGCTGCTTCTGGCTGCCGAGGCCCTCTATGCCGAGTTCGACGATGTCGCCGGCCTTCAGATAGCGCGGCGGCTTCATGCCCATGCCGACGCCCGGCGGCGTGCCCGTCGAGATAATATCACCGGGACGCAGCGACATGAACTGCGAGAGATAAGAGACGAGATAGGCGGCGCCGTAGACCATCGTCTTGGTCGAGCCGTCCTGCATCGTCTCGCCGTTGACCTTCAGCCACATTGCGAGATCTTGCGGGTCCGCCACCTCGTCCTTAGTGACGAGCCACGGGCCGGTCGGCCCGAAGGTGTCGCAGGACTTGCCCTTCGTCCACTGACCGTGACGTTCCGTCTGGAAAGCGCGTTCGGAGACATCGTGGACCGTGCAATAGCCGGCGACGTAGTCGAGCGCCTCGGCTTCGCTCACATATTTCGCCGTCTTTCCGATGACGATGCCGAGTTCCACTTCCCAGTCGGTCTTCTCCGAACCCCGCGGCAGGATCAGATCGTCGTTCGGCCCGACGATGGCGGAGGTCGCCTTCATGAAGATGATCGGCTCCGGCGGCACGGTCGCGCCCGTCTCGGCAGCATGATCGGAATAGTTGAGGCCGATGCATATGAACTTGCCCGTACCTGCGACGCAGGGACCAAGCCTCGGATTGCCGGACACGGCAGGCAGCGCCGCGACATCGAGCTTCGCGAGTTCGTCAAGCTTGCCGGGGTCGAGCGCGCCTGCGGCGAGATCGGGAACGTGGCCGGAAATATCGCGGATGATGCCGTCGGAACCGAGAAGACCCGGCTTTTCCTGGCCCGGTTCGCCATAACGAAGAAATTTCATGTGCTTTTTCCCTGATGAAGCGTTCAAATGGTCCAGCCGCCCTCGATGGCGTAGGCCTGGCCGGAGGTGTAGGTGGCGCCGGCGAGATAGACGGCGAGGTCGGCGATCTCTTCGGGCGTGCCGAGGCGGCCCATCGGCTGGCGGGAGATAAAGGCCGCGCGCGCCGTTTCGTAGTCTCCCTGTGCCCGCATGCGGCTTTCGAGCGACGGACTTTCGACCGTTCCCGGGCAGATCGCATTGCAGCGAATGCCGTCGCCCACATAATCCGCCGCAACGGCTTTCGTCAGTCCGATGACGGCTGCCTTGGTCACACCATAGGCGAAGCGGTTCGGCACGCCTTTGATGCTGGAGGCCACCGAGGCCATATTGACGATCGACCCGTCCTTGCGGGCGATCATGCCGGGCAGCACCGCGCGGATGGTGCGGATCATCGACTTGACGTTGAGGTCGAAGGCGAAATCGAGGTCCTCGTCCTTCATCGTCAGCACCGAGCCTGCATGCACGAAACCGGCGCAGTTGAAGAGCACGTCCACGGCCCCGATCTCTGCGACCAGCGCTTCGACCGCAGCGGTGTCGAGGACGTCCAGTCTGTGGGTGCTGATGCCCGCCTCGCCTTCGAGGCTGCCGACAACGTCCGCATTGATATCGGTCGCATGGACCTTGGCACCGGCCCTGGCGAAGGCAAGTGCGGTTGCGCGTCCTATGCCCTGCGCCGCAGCTGTGACGAGGACGACCTTTCCGGCAAGGCTCGCTGTCATTGGATGGTTCCCTCAAGTTTGCGTTCGACGATCAGAATGTGATCCGCGGCAAGAACGACCTCGCCGCGCTGGTTGATGACCTCGCACCGCTCGATGACCCGGCCGGCCCTCGGTCGCTTCGGATCGTCTTCCTTGGCGGCGATGGTGACGCGGGTGCGGATCGTATCGCCGATATGGACAGGGCGGACGAATCGCAGACGGTCGTAACCGTAAGAGAAGGCGACCGGGTTAATCAAGGAGGCGGTGAGCCCGACTCCGATCGAGAAGATCATCGTGCCGTGGGCAATGCGCTGACCGCCGGGCAGCGTTTTGGCGAACTCCGCATCCATGTGGTGCGGGAAGAAATCACCCGTATGCCCGGCGTGGACGACGAAGTCCGTTTCCGTGATCGTGCGTCCGCTCGTCAGCCGCACATGGCCCTGTTCGTAGTCCTCGTAGTAGATCGTCTGCTCGCTCATTTCACTTTTCCAATGGAAGCGCTGCGATCGGCGTTGCCGGGCGCGCGCTCGATTGATAGGCGGCCTCCACCAGGGCCATCGTCCGCCATGCGTCCTCGACCGACCCTATGAGTTCATCGTCCTCGCCGCAGGCATGGCGCTGCAGATTGGCCATCCGGTTGGCGAAGGCATCGGGGAACCAGGACCCTTCAAGCGGTACCGAAATCCATTCGCTGTCCCCCGAGGGACGAATCCACAGCTCGTCCGGCTCGCCGCGTGGATAGTCGAGATTGACGCCGAGCTTGACATAGGCGGCACCCCTCGTCCCGCAGATGCGGAATTCACAGGCCTGGAACCTCCGGCCGAAATCGTGGTCGTGATTGACGGAAAGCACGCAGCGCACGGCATCGCCGTAATCGAGGATCGCGGCGGTGCGGGTTTGAGCCACCTCGTGGTTCGGATGGCCGATGGTCTTGGCGTGAACACCCTGGGGATCGCCTAGGAGACTGCGCACGAGGTCCAGGTAGTGGATGGAATGCATCGCGATCTCGATGCGCGGCAGTCCCTTCAGGAACGGCCAGAGCCCCCAGGGCGTCGCAAGCGCCAGCCACGCGTCGAAATCGACGACCTCGCCGAGATAGCCCCTGGCGATCGCGTCCTTGAGCGCGAGCATCATCGGCGCGAAGCGGAGTTGAAAGTTCACCGCCGCCCTGATGTTCCGCTCACGGCAGATTTCGAGAATTCCGGTCGCCGCCGCAAGATCGCTGCCCATCGGCTTCTGTATCAGCGCAAAGGAGCCCTTCGGCAGTTGAGACAGGATCGAGGCGTGCGCGGCCGGCGGCGTCGCGAGATCGAAGATCGCGTTCTCCGCCGAAAGAGCCTCCCCTTCGCTCGTAAACGCCCTGACATCCCATTGCCGCGCGAGCGCCGCCGCCTTCTCCGCATCCGGATCGAAGATGCCGGCCACCGGGAAGCCTGCGTTCCTGTAGGCCGGAAGATGGGCGTCGCCGACGATGCTGCCCGCACCGAAGATGACGATGGGGCGTGGCGTAGCCGGCTTCGGCCACCATTGCCGCAGCGACGAGGGATCGAACGTCTCAGTCATGGTGGAAGACTTCCTCCATCATAGCCCACCACTCGCCTTGCCTGCGGCTTTCGAGAGGCTTCTGACAGGGCATGCACACCGACCACCATTCCTGGTTTTTCGGATGTGCCGCCATCTTCGCCATGTCGGCTTCGAAGTCCTCCCCGACATATTCCCAGTAGCCGAAGAGAAGATTTTCCGGCTCCTTCAGGAAGATCGAGTAATTGGTGATGTTGCACTCGCTGATCAGCGCGAGAATCTCCGGCCAGACGGCCGCATGCAGCCGCTTGTATTCCGCCACTTTCGGCGGTTCGAGCCCGATCACCATTCCCATTCTCTGCATGACTGTTCCCTTCTACCGGCGGAACTCGCGGGTGAACTCGGCGACCGAGCGCGCCTGGACAGCCTCCCAATCCCAGGCGATGCCGATGCCCGGATCGGAAGGCGCGATCGCCCTGCCCTCCCGGATCTCCATTCCCTTTTGCGTCAGATCGTCGAGCTGCGGAATGTATTCCACATATTTCCCGTTGGGCACCGCGCAAACGAGGCTCACATGCAGTTCCATCAGGAAATGCGGGCAGACGGGAATGTCGAAGGCCTCCGCCGCGTGAGCCACTTTCAGCCAAGGGGTGATGCCGCCGATCCGCGCCACGTCCACCTGGACGATCGAGCAGGCGCCCTTTTGCATATATTCGCGAAAATGGCGGATGGAATAGATGGACTCGCCGACGGCGATCGGCGTCGGCGTCGACCGCGTGAGGCGGATGTGACCGTCGAGATCGTCGGCCGGCAGCGGTTCCTCGATCCAGGCGAGATCGAGTTCGCGGAGCCGGGCGGCGCGGCGGATCGCCTCGTCGACGGTGAAGCCCTGATTGCAATCCGTCATGATTTCGAAGCCGTCGCCAAGTGCTGCGCGCATGGCCGAGAGCCGATCGTAATCCTCCGCCCCGCTCGGCTTGCCGATCTTGACCTTCGATCCGGAGCAGCCCTTGGCCTTCGCCTGCAACGCGTCGTCGACGAGGGCCTGCTTTTCGATGTGCAGCCAGCCCCCCTCGGTGGTGTAAAGCGGGCAGCTTTCCTTCGCCCCGCCCGCCAGTTTCCAGAGCGGCAGCTTCTGCTTCTTCGCACGCAGGTCCCATAGCGCCGTATCGACGGCGGCGAGCGCCAAGGCCGTGATGGCGCCGATGGTCGTCGCATGCGTCGCAAACTCCATCTTGTGCCAAAGCGCCTCGATGCAGTCCGCGTCTTCCCCGAGCAGGATCGGAACCAGATGATCGGAGAGCAGCCGCATGACGGACGATCCGCCTGTTCCGATCGTGTAGCTGTAGCCGGTGCCGGTCGCACCGTCCGCATCCGTGATCGTCACGATCGGCGTTTCCTGGCTCACGAAGCTCTGGATGGCGTCGGTCCGCTTGACCTTCGGCGGAAGATCCACCATCCGCAGTTCTATTTTCTCGATCCTTGCCATGTCAGCCTGCCAAAGCCTTTCCGGTCTCGCCGTCGAAGAGATGCGCCCGGGACAGATCGAGGCTCATGCGCACCGCCTCGCCCGGGCGCAGCGGCCGCGGGTTGAGCATGCGCGAGACCCAATCCCGCCCGTTGAACTGAGTGAAAACCAGGGTTTCGTTGCCCAGCGGTTCCGTGATCGTGACCGGAAGCTCGATCTCGTGGACGGCGTCCGCATCACCCGCATGGAGGCCGTGCCCCGAAGGATAGACATCGTCCGGCCTGAGCCCGAAGGTCACTTTCTGGCCCTCGCGAACCGAGGAACGGAAGCGTGGCGGGAGCGGCAGGGTCGCTCCGCTTGCAAAGGCGAGCTTTCCGTCCGTCAGGACCGCCTCCTCCATGTTCATCGGCGGCGAGCCGATGAAGCCGGCGACGAACTTGGTCGCCGGGCGGCGGAAGACATCCTCCGGCGTGCCCACCTGCTCGATATGCCCGTCGCGCATGATGACGATGCGGTCGGAGAGCGTCATCGCCTCCACCTGATCATGGGTGACGTAGATCATCGTCGCCTGCATGCGGGCGTGCAGTTTCTTGATCTCGGTGCGCACCTGGGTCCTGAGCTTCGCGTCGAGGTTCGACAGAGGCTCATCGAAGAGAAAGACATCCGGCTGCCGCACGATCGCGCGTCCCATGGCGACGCGCTGGCGCTGGCCGCCCGACAGTTGCGAAGGGCGACGTTCGAGAAGATGGCCGAGATCGAGGATCGCCGCCGCCTCGGCAACGCGCGTCTTGATCTCTTCCGCCGGACGCCCGGCGATTTTCAGCGAGAAGCCCATATTCTCGGCGACCGTCATATGCGGGTAGAGTGCATAGGACTGAAAGACCATCGAGATGTTGCGCGCTCGAGGCGGCAGATCGTTGACCTTTCGCCCGCCGATCTCGATCGCGCCGCCGCTGACCTCCTCGAGTCCCGCGATCATGCGCAGCGTCGTCGACTTGCCGCAGCCCGAAGGTCCGACGAGCGCAATGAATTCGCGATCCTTTACTTCAAGATCGATGCCGTGCACGACTTCCAGAGCGCCGTAGCGCTTGACGAGTTTCTTGAGCGTAACGGGCGCCATGGACGATTATCCTTTCACCGCGCCGAAGGTCAGGCCCGAGACGAGGTGCTTCTGAATGATGAAGGTGAGGGTCAACGCCGGAACGATCATGACGACCGCGAGCGCGCACATGCCGCGCCAGTCGATGGTGAATTCGGCGGTGTAGTCGAGGAGCCCCACGGGCAAGGTCTTGGAATTGACGGAGCGGGTAATCTGCGAAGCGAGCGCATATTCGTTCCAGGACGTCAGGAAAGCGAAGATACCGGCCGACGCAATGCCCGGGCCGGCAAGCGGAAACTCCACCTGCCAGAAGGCCTGCCAAGGGGTGCAGCCGTCGATCTGCGCGGCTTCCGCGAGATCTTTCGGCACCTGGCGGAAGAATCCGTCGATCAGCCAGATCGTGAAGGGAACGTTGAGCGCGACATAGGTGAGAATCAGCGAGAAATGCGTATCGATGATGCCGGTGCGCGCATAGAGCATGAAGAGCGGCAGCGACAGCGCGATGCCCGGCACCGCGCGCGTCAGCATGAAGCCGAGGAAGATGGCCGACTTCGCCTTGAACCGGTAGCGCGCGAAGGCATAGCCGCCGGCAAGGCCGATCGCCAGGGCGATGACCGTCGAGGTGACCGATACGATGAGCGAATTGCGGAAATAGTCCCAGACCGGGACGCCCCCCTGCCCGGCGCCCGAGAACATCGCCCGGTAGGCGTCGAACGAGAGCGTCTCCGGGATCCAGACCGGCGGCTTGGCCATGATCTCGACCGTCGGCCTCAGCGATGACAGTACGATCCAGAGGCCCGGCAGGCAAATGACCAGCATGGCGAGAAAGAGCCCCACGAGGTGCGCCACCTTCAGCAACCGCCGCCGCAGGCGATGAGACGCGTTCGTATCCATTACCACTCGGCTCCGATCTGCTGGCGCGCCGCGGCGAGCTTGCGGAAGAAATAGACGGTGAAGACGATCGACAGCAGGATGGCGACATAGGCCATTGCGTTGGCCATCCCCATGCGGGCGTCGCCATAGGCGGTGCGTCCGATAAGCGTCCAGAGCAGTTCGGTGCGCTTTGCCGGGCCGCCATCCGTCATGATCTTGACGATGTCGTAGGCGCGCGCGACATCGAGCGAACGGATCGTCATCGCGATGAAGGCGAAGGGCATCAGGTAGGGCCAGGTGACATAGCGGAAGGTCTGCCAGGGCGTGCAGCCGTCGACATGGGCCGCTTCGACCGGATCCTTGGGCATGGCAAGCAGCCCGGCGAGAATGAGGATCGCAAAAACCGCGGTCGACGACCAGACCTCTGCGACGATGATCGAGAAGAGCGCGAGATTGCCGTCGATCAGCCAGGGGATGGCACGGTCGGTGAGGCCCAGCGACTGCAGCGCGTTGTTGACGAAGCCGATATTGTCGTTGAACAGGAACTTGAACTGGAAGCCCACCAGCACCGGCGAGAACATCATCGGAAACATCATCGCGGTCCGCAACGCCCGCTGGCCGTAAGTCGCCTTGTTGACCAGCAGCGCCAAGCCAAGTCCGAGGAACATCTCGGCGTTGAGCGCGACGGTGAGAAGGAGCACCGTCCGGCCGAACGCGACCCAGAATTCGGCATTGGTGAGGACGTTCACATAGTTGCGAAACCCGATGAAGACCCAAAGCGAGTCCGGCTTCGTCAGACGGAACGGGGTGAAACTCGAATAAAGCGAGAAGACGAGCGGCAGCACGATGAACACTGCCAGGACGATGAAGGCCGGAAGCAGCAGAAGCGTGGGTGCCGACAGTTTCGAGAGCTTCATCGGAGATCCTGGGAAGAGTTCACATGCGTGGCGGCGCCGAAACGGTCCGGCGCCGCCTTTCAATCGGGATCAGAGCTTGCCGGCGTCTTCGAGGATGCCGGTCGCCTTTTCGGCGGCGGCGTCGAGCGCTTCCTTCGACGTCTTGTCGCCGAGGATCGCTGCCTGCAGCTCCGGATAGACTGCGTTGGAGATCTCGATCCACTCAGCCGTCTGCGGCACCGGGAAAGCATGCTTGGCCGCTTCCTGGAAGGCCTGCAGGACCTCGGTCTTGTAGGCGTCGCCTTCAGCGGCCTTGATGTTGTAGTCCCAGACGGCGCTTCGCGTCGGCAGCGGGCCGGCGGCGGATTCGAGCTTCTGGCTGTCCTCATTCGTCAGCCACCAGACGAGCGAGGCGGCTGCTTCCTTGTCGGCGCAGGATTCGGTCACCGAGAAGCCGTGATGCCCGGACCAGCCGGTGCGCTTGCCGGAGGAGCCGGCCGGCTGAACCTTGATGCCGACATTGCCGGCGACCTTCGACGACTTCGGATCGTTGAAGAAGGATGCCCAGCCGGGCCAGTCGAGATTGACCGCGATCGAGCCCGAGGCGAAGCCCTGTCCGAGATCGTCCCAGAGATAGTTGGTGGTGCCCGGCGGTACCGCCTTGTCTTTGTAGAGCTTGACGAACCATTCGAGCGCGCGCACGCCCGCTTCCGAATTGAAGGCCGGACGGCCGTCCTTGTCGAGATATTCCCCACCCTCGGCGACCAGCATTTCGTAGAAGCGGCCGTTGATCGCTTCCTCCTTGCCGGCAAACTGGGTGCCGTAGAAATTTGGCGGAGCGGCGAAGAATTCCGCCTGGTCGCTCACCTGAGCCCAGGTGTCCGGCGGCGCGAGGTCATAGCCGTATTTGGCCTTGAATTCGGTCTTCTTCGCCTCGTCCTGGTAAAGGCTCTTTTGGAAATAGAGCGCGGAGACGTCGAACTGCGCCCGCGGCAGCATCACGAGCTTGCCGTCGAGCGTCGAGGCGTCGATTACTGCCGGCACGAATTTGGACACTTCTTCGGAAGGGATGAGGCCGAAAAGGTCCGCATAGATGTCCGGATATTGCGGCGCGAAGGAGGAGTGGTTCGAACCGACGCACCAGGTGAGGCCGCCGGTGGCGATATCGGACTTGATCTCCTTGTCCAGTTCGAAGTGGTTCTTCTTCGACAGGATGTTGACCTTGGCTCCGGTCGCCTTCTCCCATTCGCCGATGCGCTCATAGAGTTTTTCGTACTGCTGTCCACCGATCAGCTTGGCGTCGATGGTCACGCCTTCGAACTTGCCGGGCAGGTCCGCGGCATTTGCCGCCCCCATTGCGCAAGCAAGCATGATCACTCCGGCCGATACGCCGGAAAGCAGCCTGTTCATTGTACTTCCTCCACTGAACACGCCCTTCTCCGAGAGCATGAGTCCTCATCCGTGAGAAACTAATTCATATACAAACGACAAATTTATGGATGGTCAAGGGTCATTCCCTTCCGTCTTCCGCTTTTCATGCGTATATGGAGAGGAATATTCATCTGGGAGAGACGCGGATGGACAATGAAGAGTCCGATAAGTATCGCGCGCCGGCACTCGACAAGGGCCTGGACATACTGGAGCTGCTTGCCAGCGTCGACGGCGGCCTCACGCAGGCGGAGATTTCGAAGAGGCTGAACCGCAGTCCGAACGAGTTCTACCGCATGCTCGACCGTCTCGTGCGCCGCGGCTACGTGACCCGTATCGACGGCGATCTCTATTCGCTGACCCTGAAGCTCTTCGGATTGGCGCAGTTGCATGCGCCCGTGCGCCGGCTCGCTTCCTTCGCCACGCCGTTGATGCGTGACCTCGCCCAGCGGTCTAAGCAGGCCAACCAACTCGCCGTCTTCGACCGCGGCTCCGCCGTCGTGATCGCGCAGCAGGAGGCGCCGGACTATTGGGGCATTTCGATCCGGGTGGGCTCGCATATCAGCCTGTTCGACACCGGATCGGGCCACGTGCTGCTTGCATTCCGTTCGCCGGAGGAACGGGAAATGATGATCTCCGAACATGTGCGCAGCAGGGACGAGATCAACCTCACCCCGGAATTCTACGCCCGTCTCGACCAGATCCGCGAGCGCGGCTACGAGATGATGGCAAGTGCCCAGACCGCCGGTGTTTACAACCTCTCCGCCCCGATCCTGGGGCCCGACGGACGCAGCATCGCAGCGCTCACCTGCCCCTATATCTCCCTGGTCAACAATCCTTCGGCCCCTGATATCACCGAGACCATATCGCTCCTGCTCAAGACCGCATCGCAACTCTCGGCGCTCGCCGGAGCCGATGTCGCGCAGGGTTGATCCGCGCCGGAAAAACAGACTTCCTATTTGAATGAAGAGGAGGAGCAGCCTTGATCATCGACACGCATCTGCATCTGATCGACAAATCCGCGCTCAACTATCCGTGGCTCGCCGGCGTTCCCGCGCTCGATCGCGATTTTCTCTATTCGACCTATGCGGCGGAGGCAAAGCGCGTGGGCATTGCCGCCTCGCTGCATATGGAGGTGGACGTCGACCCGGCTGAGATCGAACTCGAGACGCGCGAGGTCGCGCGTCTTGCGGGTGAGCCCGGAAGCCTCCTCAAAGGCGCAATCGCCGCCTGCCGACCGGAAGAGGAAGGCTTCGCCGCCTATCTCGCGCGGCAGGAGGAAAACGCCTTCGTCAAGGGTTTCAGGCGGGTGCTGCACGTCGTTGCCGACGATCTCTCCGAGCAATCTCTCTTTCGCCAAAACATCAAGCGGCTCTCCGGCACCCGCTTCACCTTCGATCTCTGCGTCCTGCCGCATCAGATTCCGAAAGCCATGGCACTCGCCGACCTCGCGCCGGACGTTCAGTTCATTCTCGACCATTGCGGCGTTCCGGATGTAAAGACTCGCGCGGAGCATCCCTGGCGCGATCATATGACCGAGATCGCCCGCCGCCCGAATGTCGTCGCCAAGATCTCCGGAGTGGTCGCCTATGCGGAGGAAGGCTGGACGCTCGCCTCCATCCGTCCCTATGTCGAGCACACGATCTCGGCCTTCGGCTGGGACCGCGTGGTCTGGGGCAGCGACTGGCCGGTCTGCACCCTCGGCGGCAACCTCTCGACCTGGGTCGCGGCCACCCAGGCTCTCATCGAAGGCTGCAGTCCCGAGGAACGGAGGAAGCTGCTCTCCGGCAATGCGCGGCGGATCTGGAACCTGCCCTGACGATTCTCTCTCTTGCTCCCTCACCCCTGTGCTTGTCACACGGCAATGAGGGCGTGCAAAAGGCGCCGTCATGATGCGCCGCGTTGCCGTTCCAGCGTCTCGAAATGGTCGGCGATCTCCTTGCCGGTTGCGATCCAAACTTCGCCTTTTGCCTGAACGTGGCGCAGGAAGTCGCGAAGGAGGTGCCACCGCATCGGACGGCCGGACACTTGCGGGTGCAGGACGAGCGTCGTGACGCCGCCCCAGGCATGGGTGGCCTCGAATTCGTCGACCCAGAGGGCGAGGACGGCTTCGCGGCCGAAGAGCGGCCGCGCGCTCGAGCGGCTGGACATCCCGAAATTCCAGTCGTCGAATGCGAAATTGACCGGAATCTCCACCGGGCCCGGCACGCCGTCAGCCGAAGCGTGCCGGTAGGGCAGGATGTCGTCGCGAAACGAGCTGGAATAGCGGATGCCCGTTTTGGCAAGATAGGCGATGAGCTCGGGAAAGTTCTCTCCCGAGGGCGCGCGGTAACCGACCGGACGGATGCCGAATGCCCGCTGCAGCGCCTCGAAGCCGCGGTCGATCTCCTCGAACGTCTCGTCCAGCCGATCGCGATCCGGTATCTTGTGAAGATAGCCGTGGTGACCGATCTCGTGTCCGGCCGCGACAATCTTTTCGCAGGCCGCGGGATGGGCAAGCGCCGTCCATCCGGGCGTGAAGAACGTCGCCTTCATCGCCAGCTCGTCCATCAGTTCGACGATCCTGGCAATGCCGACGCGCGCATCGTAGCCGCCATGGGAGGTGGTCACCATCCGATCGACATTCGAAGGATTGTTGCCGATCCATGCGGTTTCGGCATCCGCGTCGAAGCCGATGAAGACGGCGCTCTTCGCGCCGTTCGGCCAGCTCATCGCCGGCGTTTGCGGCGCCGGATTGAGCGGACGGGGCGTCAGGTCGTAGGTCATGACGAAATCCTCAGCGAAAGACGGGACGCTTGTCGCCGTCGCCGGCAAGCAAGGGCTCCAGAGCGCGGCAATCCTCGACGTGTTCGAATTCGGCGAGCATCCGCCAGAGCCCGTCCGCCTGCTCCGTTTCGATGCTCATCACGGCGAGCTCTCCGAACTTGGCGCGGATGGCGGCGGGGCGCATCGGCCTTTCGGCGGAGCCGGTCGCGCGGGGCACCATTCGTGCCAGACGGGCGCCGTCCTTGAAGAGAAGCGTGACGACCGGCTCGTCGAGCGGCTGCATCCCATCGTCTACCGTTAGCAGCATGCGGTCCATGACGGCCCGCAGGCGGGGATCGGCACGTCGGTCGGCGGCATAGGCCTGGAGCCCGGCCGTCAGGAACACGCAGCGTGCCGCAAGCGCATAGGGCAGGCTCATCTGCGTGGGCGCCATGGCGCCGCTCTCCCGGGCGCCGCACATGCCCATCAGCATGGCGCTCAACCGCAACTCGATCCTGTCGATCTCAGCTGCATCACGGCCCGTTTCCGAAAGCAGGTCGTCCAGCGCATCGATCGCCGAATGGGCGCCCCGGCAGGAGGCGTAGGGTTTGAGGACCGCACGCCTCACCTTCCAGTCTTCGCCGAGTCCTTCGCAAAGCTTCTGCGGCTCGCAGACATCCTTGTTGAACGATCGGAAAAAGCCGCCCCAGACGTCGGAGAAGACCTCGGAGGGGCCGGCAAGGCCCTCCCCTGCCAACCGCGCCGCCAGCAGCCCGCCCTCGGCCGCGCGGCCGGCATGGATCTTCTTCGCCTGCGATCCGTCATGGATGAAGGCCCAGAGACCGGAGGAGAAGCTGGTGGCGAGCGTGATCGCATCGCGTGTGGCAAGATCATCGAAACCGGAAAGCCTGGCAACGGCCGCCGCAGCCGCAAGCGTGCCGCAGGTGCCCGTGGAATGCCAGCCAAGCCCGTTGTGGCTATCGTATCCGCCCGCCGCTTCGAGGACGCGCCGGCCGGTCTCGTAGCCCGCGACCACGCTGGCGATGAGTTCCCTGCCCGTCACCGGCCGCTTCGCTTCGGCAATCGCGGCCAGAACGGCGGGAATGACGACGGCGCCCGAATGGTCGCACCCGCCGGAATCGTCGAGTTCGAAAGCATGTGCCGCGACCCCGTTTATGAGCGCGGCCTCACGCGTTGCTGCGCGATCGCCGGTGCCCCAGATCAGCGCGCTACCGGGCACACCGGCGGCCCTGCGGGCGATGCCGGCTTCCGCCGAGCGCGCGCCAGCCAGTGCCGCGCCGATCGTGTCCGCGATGTGGACTTTGGTCTTTTCGACGACATCGGCTGGAAGCGCTTCGAACTTAAAGGCTGAAAGAATGGATGCCAGCCTGTCGACCGGCGTGTCGGCAGCAACGCGGGGCATGGAACTGCTCATGGTTTGTCGAGAATCGGTCGGCGACGGCACCTATTGCGGCCCGGCCTGTTCGGGCGGGGCCGCAGCGCGCCGGATTACTTCACCGCTTCGCCATTGACGTAAATGCCATCGAGCAAGGTGCCCTCGAGGCCGTATTTTGCGAAAATCGCCTTGTATTCACCTGATTCCATCAGGGCCTTCAGCGCTGCGGCATAGGCGTCGCGCAGTTCCGTGTCCTTCTTGGCGAAACCGATGCCCTGATAGACCACGGTGAAGGGCTCGCCCACGACGGCGTAGGTGTCCTTCTCGAGATCCATCAGATAGGGCAGTGTTTCGGAACCCTGCACGGCGGCGTCGAGCCGGCCTTGCTTGAGCTGGGCGCGGGCATCGGCGGAGCCTTCCGTGCCGACGACCTTGATGGCCGGCAGCCCCTTGGCTTCGCAATTGGCAGCACTCCATTTCGCCGTCTCGTCCGGGAAGGAGGTGCGGCGGCTCATGCCGACGGTCTTGCCGCAAAAATCGGCGAGCGTCTTGAACTCGTCCTTGCGGGCAAAGGACGTGTAGAACTGCGCGCCGGATTTCATGTAATCGATGAAATCGAGCGTATCCCGGCGCTTCGGAAGATCGCTCATGCCGCTATGGATAAGGTCGACACGGCCAGTCTGAAGCGACGAGATCATCTGCTCGAAGCCGATATTCGACCACTCGATCGTGGTGCCGAGCTCTTTGGCAAGCGCGACGCCGAGATCGATGTCGACACCCTTAAGTTCGTTGGTCGCCGGGTCGACATATTCCATCGGCGGATAGTTCGGCTGGTTGGCGACGACGACCTTGCCGGCCGACTTCACCCGCTCGGGCAGGCCGGCCGCATTGGCGGAGGTTGCGGCGAGGCATGCAACCGTGAGCGCTGCGATGTGCTTGTTCATGTGGTTCCCCATCTTGTCCTGGTTCGAGCCGGCGGCTTCGTCTGCCGCCGTTTTTCTGTTCCTCAGCTGTGAACGGCTTTGATGAACTCCGCCGTTCGGGCGCTTTTCGGGGTGCTGAGAACCTCCGATGCCAAGCCTGTTTCGACCACCTTGCCGGTCTCCATGAAGGTGACGGTATTCGCCACGTTGCGGGCGAAGCCGAGCTCATGGGTGACGACGATCATCGTCATGCCGGAAGCGGCAAGGTCCCGCATCACATCGAGCACTTCCGACACCAGTTCAGGGTCGAGCGCCGATGTGGGTTCGTCGAAGAGAATGAGGTCCGGCCGCATGCCCATGGCGCGGGCGATCGCGACGCGCTGCTGCTGGCCCCCGGAAAGCTCGGAAGGGTAATGGTTCGCCTTGTCCGCCAGGCCCACCCGCTCCAGCAATACCGACGCCCTGTCGCGCGCTTCCTTCACCGGCTCGCCGAGCACCTGCACCGGCCCCTCGGTGATGTTTTCCAGGGCGGTCTTGTGCGGGAACAGGTTGAAGCGCTGGAAGACCATGCCGATCCGCCGCCGCTGGCGCGAAATCTCCGCATCGCTGATCTCGTGGAGATTGTTGCCGTCGCGGCGGTAGCCGATCAGTTCGTCCTCAACCCAGATCGCTCCGCCGTCCATCCGCTCCAAAAGATTGATGCAGCGCAGAAGCGTGCTCTTGCCCGAGCCCGAAGGACCGATGATGCAGCTCACCTCCCCGCGGGCGACGTCCAGGCTGACCTTGTCGAGGGCGCGGAACGTGCCGTAGTTCTTCGTGACGTCGATAGCCTTGACGAGAATATCCTGGTTCATGACCGACCTTACATGGACGAGCGGATCGATTTCGAACCGCGGCCGAAATAGCGCTCGATATAGTGCTGCCCTATCGAGAGCACGGAGACGACGAGCAGGTACCAGAAGCTCGCGACGAGCAGCAGCTCCAGGACGCGGGTATTGGCGAAATAGATGATCTGCGCATTGTGGAGGATCTCGGAATACTGGATGACGCTGGCGAGCGACGTCAGCTTCACCATGCCGATCACCTCGTTGCCGACTGGCGGCACCATGACGCGCATCGCCTGCGGTAGGACGATACGGCGCAGCATCATCATCTGCGTCATGCCGATCGTGCGCGCAGCCTCGTACTGACCGCTGTCGACGGACAGAAGCCCGCTTCGCACGACCTCCGAAGTATAGGCGCCCTGGGATATGCCGAGCCCGAGTACGGCGGCGACGAAGGGCGTCATGACGTCCACCGTCCTGAACTCGAACAATCCCGGAATACCGAGCGTCGGGAAGATGAGCGCCAGGTTGAACCACAGCATCAACTGGAGCAGCGCCGGGGCGCCGCGAAAGACCCAAATATAGCCGATGGCGATCGACGACAGCACCGGATTGCCTGATATCCGCATGATGGCGATGACGACGCCGAGGACGATGCCGAGGCCCATGGCGGCAACGGTCATCAGCAGGGTGTTGTAAAGGCCGGCGAGGATTGCGGGTGCGAACAGAAAATCGCGCACATAGCTCCATTCGATCTGCCCGACGCTGAAGGCCCGCACGAGACCCGCAAACAGCAGGAGCACGATGCCCGCCGCAATCATCCGCCCGATATGGCGCTTCGGCACCAGTTTCAGGTGGGCGATCTCGTATTTGGAATCCGCAGGCGGAGTTGCGAGGCTTGCCACATTCATCGGCGTCGCGCCTCCTCTGCGCCGTTCTTCGCTCCCGCGAAGGCCCCGCCGCCGGCCGGGCCGCCGGCAAAGGCGCGGCAGCCGGCAAGCGCCGTTTCGAAGCGGGCGATCTGCTCGCGAACCCGCTCCGGCGCCGTTGCACCGTAGCCGTTTCTGCTCGCAAGCGCCTTTTCGAGCGCCATTGCCGCAAGCATCTCCGGCTGAAGCCGCGGATCGATCCCCGGCAGATCCTCAGCCGTCAGGCCGGCAAGGTCGTGGCCGCGCTCTTCGCAATAACGCACCACTGCGCCGGTGATCTCGTGCGCTTCGGCGAAAGGCACGTCCCGGCCCACCAGCCAGTCGGCCACTTCGGTCGCGAGCGTGAAGCCCTTCGGCGCCTCGTCGCGCAGCTTCTCCACGTCGAATTCCAGCGTTCCCACCATGCCGGCAAAGGCGGGCAGGACCAGTTCGAGAACGTCGATCGTCTCGAACAGGCTGCGCTTGTCCTCGGCGAGATCGCGATTATAGGCGAGTGGCATCGCCTTCATGGTCGCGAGGAAGCCGGCGATGTTGCCGATCAGCGTGCCCGACATGCCGCGCGTCAGCTCGGCGACGTCGGGGTTCTTCTTCTGCGGCATGATCGAGGAGCCGGTGGAATAGGAATCATGCAGCCGTACCCAGCTGAACTGCTTGGAGCTCCAGAGGCAGATTTCCTCCGCAAGCCGCGAGAGATCCACCGCCACCAGCGAGCAGATGAAGAGAAATTCGGCGACGTGATCGCGCGCGGCGACGGCATCGATGGAGTTCTCGCAAGCGGCCGAATAGCCGAGATCGATGGCGGAGAGATCGGGGCGGCGCGCAATGCCGGAGCCGGCCAGCGCGGCCGCACCCAGAGGCGAACGATCGAAGCGGCGGTCCCAATCGGCAAAACGCTGCAGGTCGCGCAGCAGCGACTGCGCATGCGCCATGAGGTGATGCCCGAGCACGACCGGCTGGGCCGGCTGAAGATGGGTAAAGCCGGGCATCACGGTCTCCGTATGCCGGGATGCCTGCTCCATCAGTGCTTCTTCGATGGCGATCACGCCCCGGGAAAGCTCCCGCGCCATGCGCCGCAGATAGAGGCGCGTATTGTTGGCCGTCTGGTCGTTGCGCGACCGCCCGGCGCGAAGCTTGCCGCCAAGCGTGCCGAGGCGCGCCATCAACAGACGTTCGAGAAAGGTATGCAGATCCTCGTCGGCCGCAATAGGTTCTTCGCGGCCGGCACCGACATCGGCTTCGATGCCTTCCAGGGCCGCGCGTATCGCGGAGAATTCACTCTCGTCCAGGACGCCGGCCCGCTTCAACTCCGAAGCATGGGCGCGCGAACCTGCAATATCTTCCCTGTACAGGCGAAAGTAAGAGCGGGGCGCGCGGGACAGATTGGCAAGCGCTTCGGACGGTCCGGACTTGAATCGTCCACCCCAAAGCTGAGTGGGCTCAGTCATCTTCGTTCCCTTTATTTGTCATTCTTTCGAAGAAGCTCCCACGGGTGGCATATCCCGGCAAGCGAAGTTATTTCACCAAGCTATGACAAAAACGACTAGCCTTGCTCCGGGCACTTATTTAGGGTCTGCGCAAAGAACGGGGCGGAGCGGACCCGCATCGGCTGAATCTGGCGGAGGAATTTTCATGGCTTCGGGACGGCGGCGCTTGCCTTCGACGACCGCGCTTCAGGTGCTGCTTGCGGTGGCCGAAAGGGGATCGACGAGCGCTGCCGCCGAAAGCACGTCGCTGTCGCAGAGCGCCGTCAGCAAGCAATTGCTGTCGCTCGAAGAGCTGATCGGCAGCCCCGTCTTCGTCCGGACACCGCGCGGAATGATCCCGACGGAGGTCGGGACGATCTATATCGAACAGGCGCGCACCGCATTGAAGGCGATGGAGGACGCCGCCCTTCGCGTCGCCCGCCTAAAACCGGGCCCGCGCGTGCTGAGATTGCAGGTGCCGCCCATTTTCGGGGACCGGTGGCTGCTGCCGCGCTTCCTTCGCTTTACCGAGCAGCACCCGGAGATCGAGGTGCAGTTCACGACGTTCGTTTCTCCGACACAGTCCCAGACGCCCGATGCGATATTCCGTTTCCTGAGCGAACCGCTGCCGGACGAGGAGACCAGCTATCTCTTCGGGCGCGAGGTTCTTGTCGTCAGCGCCCCTTCCTACTGGGAGAAGAACGGCACTCCGGAGACGATCGAAGATCTCGCCTACGGCATCATGCTGGAGCACCCGCAGACGCCGCTGCACTGGAATTATTTCGCCAAAGGTCATGGCAAGGACGACCTCGCGGTCCGGCACACCACGCGCTTCGGCTATTATACAATGGTGATCCGGGCGGCACTTGCCGGACAGGGAATGGCCTTGATCCCGCGCGGCCTTATCCTCGATGACCTGGCGGCGGGAAAGCTCGTCAATCCGAACGGCTTCGGATATCGAAGCGACCATGGCTACTGGTTCGCAAAACCGCGGGACATCGCGCCGAGTGCTTCCATGCGGACTTTCGAGGCATGGCTGATGGCGGAAGCCGAAGGCATGGGCGACTGAGGCTCCCGGCCCGGGTCGTGGCGCGCCCGCTCAGCCCGCCAGCCGCGCGAGCGCCTCTCCGTCGAGCCGGAAGAAGACCTTGTCCGGTTTGCGTGCGCCGCCCAATTCTTCATAGAAGGAGAGGAGCCGTGTGTTTTCTGCCTCCGCGGTCCAATCGATGCGCGTGAGCCCGCGCTCCTTCGCCAGGCTGGCGAGCTTCTGCATCAAGGCCCGGCCGAGGCCGCGGCCCCGCTGAGATCCGCTGACGTAGAGTTCCTTCAGAAAGACGCCCGGCTTCAGGCCCGGCCCGGGGTAAATCGCGGAGAAGGCGGCGAAACCGAGCACCGAACGATGCTCCTCGGCGACGAGGATCTCCGCGCCCGGCGGCATGGCTTCAAGCCCCGCGATTATCTCGGCGCGCGGCGGACAGGCCACGCGGTAATGCGCCTGCATTTCCTCCATGAGGGTCGCAAGTGCGGGGAAGGCCGCGTCATTGGCGTGCAGCAGGCGGATCGGCGTCACTTCTATTCCCTCAGCTCGAGCGCGCCGCCACCCAGTTGTGCCAGTCTTCCTCGCTGCCGTTGAAGACGTTGAGGTCGATCCGCCCGTCGACGCCGTGGGACAGGCCCGAGCCCGAATATTGCCAGAAGATCCATTTGCGCCCGGGATAAACCTTGGACGGGTGCGCCGCGACCGAGCGCAGCCAGAAGGGATGATTGGGGAACGCGCCCTGCAGATTGTCGCGGTAGAAGTCCGGCGCGGTATAGATGATCGGGCGCTGGCCGTAGTGGCGCTCCAGCTTGTCCATGAAGACCTGCATCTTTTCCCGCACCCGCTCCGGCGACGGACGCCGCTTGCAGCTCGACTCGCCGTTCCACTCGACATCGATGACGGGCGGAAGCGCGCTCGGATCCCGGGGCACGTTGCGGATGAACCAGTCCGCCTGCTCGCCGGCCGTGCGGCACCAATAGAAGAAGTGGTAGGCGCCGCGTTTCAGCCCGGCCTCGTCGGCCCGGCGCCAGTTCTTCTTGAACATGGGATCGAGATGGTCGCCGCCGTCGGTCGCCTTGATATAGGCGAAGTTGGCGCCTTGCGTGCGCAGCTTCGCCCAGTTGATTTCGCCCTGCCATCGCGAAACGTCGACGCCGTGAACGGCGAGTTTGCGCGGCGACCGGGTACCGAAATTGATCGGATGGGCATCGCGGAAGCTGTGGCTGTAGACGCGCGAGCGGCCGCGCGGCTCGCGCGCGGGATTTTCAGGAGCGAGCATCGCAATGGGTCGCTCGGCCGGAACCGGCATGCCCACCGTCCTTTCCGCCGGCATGAAGGCCTGCGGCTCGGGAACGGTTCCCGCCCAGGCGAGCGCCTCCGGCTGAGGCGCCGCTTGCGCGGCAGCGGCACTGACCTCCGCCGAAGGAACCGGACTTGCCGGACGGGCGACGGAGCTCGTCGTCTCGCGCGAGGGCCTGCTCCCCCCGAAGCCGCAGCTCGTTAGTGCCAGGCAGGTTATGACGATCGCTGAGACAGCCGAAAAAGGACGCATGAGGACCCGCACGCAATACAAAAGCCGACGGCAACCGCGCCGTCAGGACCCACTGACGAGACTTGCTAACGGGAAATTACCAAGAAAGATTGAATCCAATCTTTACGCGGGCAGAGTTGCGAGGCCGAAAGTGCCGCAAGCGGATGAGGAGCGATTTCGCTCTCAGCGGAAACTCGCAAGAAACAGCCGGTTGAGCTCTTCGACCACGAGCCTCGGCCTTTCCCGGTTCCGCAGCCCCTTGTTCAGGCGGTCCGAGCCCGCCTGCTGGAAGGTCATGTAGCCGTCGTGGCGTGGCCGCAGCCAGGCGCCTTCGAGCGTCGCCCGCGTCGCGCGGTAGAAATCATGGGTCGCCGCATTAACGGTATCGTCCTGCCAGGCCTCCCCATGGCCGGGCTGGCCGCCGGATGCCGCATAGAGGCCGCGCTGCACGCCGCCGCTTGCAACCCAAAAGGCGAAATCAATCGCCTGTTCCGGCGCCTGCGAAAAGGCCGAGACGGCTATGCCCGTCCCGCCGAGCGCCGAGCCGACCGGCCCGGCAGTACCGACGGTCGGGAAATCGCCAAAGCGGACGAGCGCCGGGCGAAAGCCGGCTATGGAATAGCTGACATAGCCGTAGATAAGCGGCGCGCAGGCGGCGGGCGAGGCCTCGGCCGCCATGACCTCGAGCACCGCGATCGGGTCCATTCCGAAGCATGCGGGGTCGATGAGTGCCGAGATTTCCTGCAGCAGCTCGACCGCCATGGCACCGGTTTCGGCGTCGACGAGATCGCCCTTACCGGCGCTGCGGCAAGGACGGCCGAGATTGCCGCAGAGCGTGTAAAAACTCATCAGCGAATGCGGCGGCCTGAGCGGCAGGAGGACGCCGCCGCTGCGCGCGAGCGCGAGCATATCCCGCCAGGTCTGAAGGCGATCCGTCCGGTCCGGCCGCCAGGCCTGCACCTGGGTCGCCGCGTCGATCGGAAAGGCCCATTGCCGTTCGTTCCACGCGTAGCTCCGATAGGACGGGCCGACGCTTGCCGCCGAGAGCGCCTGCCGCTCCGCCTCGCGGCCCGCCACGTCCAGGGGCAGCAGGCAATTCTCGCCGGTGATCTGCCCCACATGCGGATGGTCGATGACGATCAGGTCATAGTTCCTGGCCAGGGTCTCGACCGGAAAGGTCTCGAAATCCTGCAGCGACCGCTTCTCCCAACGGATCTCGACGCCTGACTTTTCCTGCCAGGATTGCGAGCAGGCCACCATCGGATCATAGCCGCGCGGGTGGTTCCAGGTCATTCCCTTGAGGACGACGCTCATAGTCCGAACTCCTCCCTGATCGAGCGGCCATGCTCACCGATGCGCGGGGCGGCGCGCTCGACGCGCGGGCGGCGGCCGTTGATCCTGAGCGGCGAGCGCGTGGTGGTGATCGATACGTCGTCTTCGCGCATCACCGTCTGCAGCATGTCGAGCACCTGGAAGCCTTCGCTTTCCAGAAGCTCGTTCCAGTCGAGCACGCGCGCGCACCAGATATCGGCCGGTTCCAGCACCGCCAGCCATTCGTCGGCGGTGCTGAGCGCGATGCGGGCGGCAATCAGCGCCTTGATGCGGTCGCGCTCGGTAAACCACGAGGACGGGTCGTCGCGATAGGGGGCGAGTTCGTCGATCTGAAGCAGGTCCGCAAGCTTCGGGATCGGCGTCATGGCGATCGCGAGATAGCCGTCGCTCGCCGCATAAACGCCGTAGGGTGCGGCGAGATAGGCATGGGCGCTCCGGAATGCCGACCGCTTTGGCAGACGGCCGCCGTCGTTGAGATGCGTGGTCAATACCTCGAACTGGAAATCGACAAGCGCCTCCAGGAGGCTCGTTTCGACGAGGCTTCCCTTGCCCGAAATGCCGCGCCGCACCAGCGCCGCGAGAATTCCTTGAGCGGCGGCGGCGCCGGCCAGCATGTCGCCGATCGCGAGCCCGAAGGGAACCGGCCCCTGCCCTTCGTCGCCGTTCAGCCACATGACGCCCGAGCGCGCCTGCGCCAGCAGATCCTGGCCGGGACGCTTCACCCAGGGGCCCTCCTCGCCATAACCGCTGATCGAGGTATAGACGATGCGCGGATTGATGGCCCTGACCGCCTCATAGTCCAGCCCCAGCCTTTCGATGACGCCCGGCCGGAAGTTCTGGATCACGACATCGGCCTGCGCGAGAAGCCGCTTCAGTGCGGCAAGATCGGCCTCGTTCTTGAGGTCTATCGCAAGGCTTTCCTTGGCGCGGTTGATCGCATGGAAAATGGTCGAGTCGCCGCCGATCTCGGTGTCGCTCAGATAAAGCCGGCGGGAAAGATCGCCGCCATCCGGCCGCTCGATCTTGATCACCCGGGCGCCGAGATCCATCAGCCGCAGCGAACAATAGGGGCCGGAAAGAAACTGGCTCATGTCGACGACCACCAGGCCTGAAAGCGGCAGTTCGGATTCTGTTGTCATGCGTGGTTACTCTTCCCTTATGCAGCGGCAACCGGATGTGGACGCCATCCACCTGGACCAAACGAAGCGCTCTCGTCTTCTTATTTGAATACTTAATTCACATATAGGTGGCTTTGACAAGCCGCAAAAGGGACCGAATTCGCTGCGTGGCGCGGCTGACTGCCGGAAGGGAAACAACGGAAGGACTGGCGATACCTAAACGGATTGGGAGACGCGCTGGCGCCATCGAGAGGCGCCCGGAATGGCGCGCATGGGCAACACGTTACAGGGCTCACCGGCTCCGCGGCATTTCCTGCAACAAGCTTCTGTCCAAGATGGCGTCTGGCCAGAACAAGCCGAATGGGACGCAGACCCGTCCAGTATCGCCTGAACCGGAGAGGTTGGATGTCGCGAGACCTGGAAAGTCCCTGCCGGCTGCGGCCGCAGAATTTCGTCTTCGCGGAACAGTCCGTCGGCCAGGCCATGCGTTGACGGCGGGTGAGTACCGCCATCTGGCGGTCGTGGTACGGCGCGAGATCGGCATTCGGCTCCATCGTCAGGATGGCATACTCCGGCCGGGCCGGGTCGCCGGCCGCCAAATCCCCGCGAAATGAACCAGTCACCTTTGGTGAGCGAGAAGCTGAAGTTCCTATGGCGAAACTCGGACGCGGGCACCCAGGCAGCGGCGGGCGGGGAACGTCCGGCCTTCCGATCGGACGCCGTTCACGGCGCCCGCCAACGTCGCGCGGTCGCAGGCCACACGGCCGCTCCACCATCGCCACTTCGCCGTCATGGCGCCTTATGATAACGTGGCGCTCGTCGAGCGGACTTCGGACTGGAAACCTTCGCGCGCGTCATAATTAGAACATGCCAGGAACACGATTCGGAGACAATCGGACCTGAGACGGAGGATGCATGTGCAATGATTATCGGCTGATGACGGATGTCGCCTCGATCGTCGAGGACTTTGCCGAGCTCAAGATCAAGATCCGCTTCGGCGAAGGCACCCCGAATCTCGAAGCCCGTGAGGACATCAAGATCACCGATGTTGGGCCGATCGTCAGGGCGATCGACGGAGTGCCCGATGAGGCCGAGCTCGTACAGCGACGCTGGAGTTGGCCGCGGCCGAACAAGCGGCCGGTGTATAACTTCCGATCAGAGGGACGGGAGTTCAATTCCAACCGCTGCCTAATTCTTGCCGACGGCTTTTACGAGTTCACCGATCCGAAGGATCCGAGCAAGAAGCGCAAGGACAAGTGGCTGTTCACCAAGAAGGACGAGCCGATCTTCTGCATCGCCGGCATCTGGCGCAACACGCCCGAG
Organism: Sinorhizobium sp.; assembly: GCF_059070375.1. Classification (NCBI taxonomy): domain Bacteria; kingdom Pseudomonadati; phylum Pseudomonadota; class Alphaproteobacteria; order Hyphomicrobiales; family Rhizobiaceae; genus Sinorhizobium; species Sinorhizobium sp. Next base: position 272,191 of record NZ_JCACWC010000002.1, on the reverse strand, counting down.
GTCGGGCAAGCCTTCACCATGCTGACGATGGCGCCGGGGCCCGACATCGCTCCGTACCACGATCGACAGATCGTGATCCTTGAGCGCAATGTATGGACTGACTGGCTGAGCCCGAGTGTTTCTGCGAAGTCGCTGATCAAACCCCTTCCGGTAGACACGCTATCGGTAGAGCACGTTGGCTAGAGTCTGCTCGATTCTTGATGTGTTCGCGGGCTTCAAATCAGCTTGAGCTTCGTCGCCTGGGCCTGCGTGCCGACATTCAGCGCCCTGCGAGCATTTTCATGTGGATGTTCGCGTAGGTCATGTTCTCGATGGTGGTGATTGCTCTGCGTGTCCAACGTTCCTGCCGTTAGTCGTTTGTGGTGAACTTCAGCCGTGGCGAGTTTCTCGCGTTTCATGCACTTCATCTTGGCTCGGATGTACACGTCCGCCCGCTACAAATGGTGTTTCACCGACCGGGCGCCAAGCGAATTCCTCGGGCTCCAATGCTGTCAGCTTCAGAATGCTGCCCTCCAATGCCGTTCGTATACCATAGTAAGAGATGACGTCTGTCGCGACGACCCGCATCAAAATCCCTCTACCGACAGCTCTCACGACGGCCTCGCCATCGATGAACTTGAAGGTCTTTTCCATTCCGTTGTCCACGATTGAGACGCAAAATTCGGCAAACCGTTGGGAGACCGTCTCGATGAGGTTCCTTGAACCGGGGACGGAGACACAGCACTCCGAGAGGTGCTCATACATGTTCGCTCCTTGTAAGTTTCAACGTTGGGCGTGGTCTTGGTGCAGCACAGGCTCTTATCTGTTCGTCAGCACGTCTTGGATCGCGGTGCCCACCGCCCGGATGTCTTCTTCAGAGTGTCCGGCCGTGGGGCAAAGCCGCAACCCTGCCCTCCCCCGTGCAACGGTGGGAAAGAAGATCGCCGACGTATAGAAACCGCGGTCGAGCAAAGCTCTTGCGGCTTCAATGGCCGTCACCTCGTCGCCTATCTCGACCGTTCGTATCGGCAACGGTGAGCCTTGCTGGTCTGTGGGAACGAGGCTGTCGAACAAGGCGATTCTGCTTCGAAGTCCCTGTTGTAGCTTCGTGAGTTCTTGCGTTAGGTGCAGTTGCTGCGACGCGCGCGCCGCGCCGATTGCCGCGACATTCAGCGACGCCGAAAACGCATGAGCGACCGCGAATCTTCGAAACAGTTCCTCTTGCCGCGCCGTTCCAAGCATGATCAAGCCTCCTGAGGCGCCGAAGCCCTTTCCGAGCGAAGCCGCAATTATCGTCCGCTCCCCAAGGTGCCCGCTCATTTGCGATCTGGCAAAGCCTTCCCCGTGCTTGCCGAAGATTGATATGCCATGTGCGTCATCTATATAGAGGAAGAGGCCATAGCGGTCCTGCAGGCGCCTTAGCTCCTCGATGTCGGCGCTTCCGCCCATCGAATAGACGCCGTCGCAAACGAAGGCGACCGATTCGTTCGCGCGGCAGAGCATCTCGAGCGCGTCGAGATCGTTGTGAGCAATGGTCTCGACGCGAGTTTCGGCGGCAATGGTTTCCTTGTGAAAGGCAAGCGTCGCGTGGGCGAAGCGATCGAACACCATCAGCGGCTTAACGCCACCTGTGAGATGCCCGGAAGCAATCAGCGGCAACGCGCTCATGTTAGCTGCGAGCACTGTGGTATAAGTAATCACACGCGCATCGAACAACTCCGACAGCGCCGCCTCCAAGTCACCGAGAATCGAGAAATTGAGACGCGTCCTTGCGCATGACCAATGAAGCGCGCCGTAATCTTTCAGTGCGTCAACGGCACCCGCAACGACCTGCGGATGGTTGTCCAAGCCAAGATAGGAGCAACGCACGAAGTCGACGACCCGACGTCCCCGGTCATGGGTTAGTGCCACGGCGCGATTCTCTAAGGGTCGCCCGTAAATCGCCATCAAGCCCTGAAAATGCGCGGCATCGAAATGGCTTTGGGCGTACTGAATTAAGCTGGCGGTATTCCTTTGGGCACCCTTGCCAGAAATACTTCCCTGCCCTGGCGCTTTTTCTTCCATTCTAAAATCTCCCGAGACTTGAGCGGCGAATGCACGGGAGATTTATTTGTTTAGGCGCTGAACTCAACGAAGTATTTGCGAAATATCTTCACGCTGAATTTCGCATTCCGCGTAAAATTACGGTTGAGTTTTCCTTTCCCTGCACTTTTGAAAAAAATATGAGAAGTGTGAAACGTATCCGAACTCAATCGGGGCCATAATCAATGTCGATCGCATAGCCGGTGGCCCGTATTGTGCGAATAAGAGGATGACCGGTCAGGCGCTCAAGCTCCCGACGCAAGCGACCGACATGCACATCCACGGTGCGCGGCTGCACGTAGCGATTTGATGGCCACGCCGCTTCGATCAGTTCCAGACGGCTCCGCACCCGGCCTGGTGCCTCAAGCAGGCATCGCAGCAGGTTGAATTCGATGGCACCGAATTGAACGTCTTCATCACCATATCTGACGAGACGGCGCCCAGGCTCGAGTCTTAACTCGCCAAAGGTCTCAGCGGCGTCTTCGCTAGCGGGATGTGTCGGCTGCTTATCATTCGCACGATTGTTCGGCAGAGAACCAAGGTAAGCAAGCAGCCTTGCCGGCGAGACCGGGCGCACGAAGTTTTCGTCAACCCCCGCTTTCAACAGTGCTAGATAGTGCCGCTCATTGCCCGACGAAACGAGGGCGATAGTCGGGATACGCGAGGTTACGTCGTTAGCCTTTATGGCGGCACATGTTCTCACCGTGAGCTCTGAATCCTCTGCTGAATCCAGGATGATTGCTGTGGCCGGCCTTAGCACAGCCTGATCCACTACCTCTTCTTCGCTCACCAAAATCGTCTGAAAGCCCTCGGACGCGAGGATGTGTGCAAGCAGCACGTAGAAGTTCGCATTACCAGAGCAGATCAGGACCAAGTGTTTTGTGTGCTGAGCCTTCGTGCTTTCAAGCTGTCTCATCGCCGTTCTCTTCCCGATATTTGATGTCACAAAAATCGGAAATAGTATGGTCGCGGCTCCTACGTAATCCCTAGAATTTTAGAGATATTGCGCGAAATAGCCATAAACGTGTAAACGCCACGCGCTTTTCGTTCTATTTTGTTGCAACATTTTTGTTGAATTTCGACGTGAGATGGGCACTCTGTGGGATCAGCGAACCGGGTTAGCTATTCATGCACCATGACATCAGAGAACGCGCCAGAACCGATGAAGACCAGCCTCGACCATCTTCCGCTTCGAAAACAGCGCGAACTCGCGCGCATCGTCGAGGTCCTGCACGAGGAATTCGAGGACGCCCTCAAGGAGGGGATGGCCGACTTCGAGAAGCTTGGCCGCATTCTGAAGATCATCCTCTTCGGTTCTTATGCCCGATGAACATGGGTCGACGAGCCGCACACGAGGAAGGGACACAAATCGGATTACGATCTCCTGATCGTCGTCAACCACAGGAAGCTCACAGATTTTTCGACCTACTGGCACAAGGCGCAGGAGCGCCTCATGCACTTGCCGGAGATCGGACGCCAGTAAGCCTCATCGTTCATTCAAGACGGGAAGTAAACAGGGCACTTTACTATGGACAGTATTTTTTCTTCGAAATCCGCCGCGATGGCATCCTCCTCTATGAGCGGGACGACGGGCCGCTGGCCGAACCGAGACCGCGTACGTCGGCCCGCCCTGCGAATAGCGGTCGAGCATTTCGACGACCGTATGCCGCATGCTCGGAAATTCGCGAAGGGCGCCTCGTTCTATCTGAAGGAGCGCGATCCGAAAGAGGCTGCGTTTTTGCTTCATCAATCGATCGAGCAGGCGTATTCAGCACTCTTGCTTGTCCTGACGAGCTACAGCCCTGCATCCCACAATCTGAGGCATCTGCGCAGCCTCGCCGAGGAACGAGATCAGCGACTTGCTGAGGCTTGGCCGCGCGATCAGCATCAATATCTAGCGTGGTTCAACATCTTGAATGGGGCTTACGTCAAGTCTCGGTACTCGAAGCGCTATGAAATCAGCGAAGAAGCCTTTGCCTGGCTCGTTGAAAGAGCCCGTCGGCTGATTGCCGACGTGGAAGCGATCTGCATCGAACATCTGGATCGCCTTCGAAAACACGCAGAAGATGATCTCGACTGAGTCCGGAAAGGGACAGTCTTCGCTTGTGATAGACACATTTGCCAGGGACGGCACGATGAGAACCAAATGGTTCTGTGGCTCGCGAAAGCTGAGTTCCAACGTCCGGCAACCCATTGATCCCCTGCGCCGGACAGCAGGAGGTTCAGCGTGTCCAAGATTTTTTCCAATCCCGCCATCGGGGAGCAAAGCCCCCGGAAAGACGACTTCTGGCAGAAGCATCAACAGGAGGAAGTGGTGGAGGCGGCGATCGGCCTCTATGGCAACGAAGCCGCAATTGCGGCCGCCTATTGCGCGCTCGAGGCCTGGACCGAACGCCGACACGGCGATTACGGCTTCTGGTTTGAGGTATTCCTACGGCTTAGAAACCGCTTGATTTAGCAGTTCATCTATTCAGAGGGCGCGCCTTGCGGCTGTCAGTGGTCGAGCAAGGCGCTACCCGGCCTAAATTGGGAAACGCTCAATTTCGCGCTGGCGGAGCGAGCCCGTCGAGCGCGTAGCCAATGGACCGTACGGTGCGGATAACATCTGGCCCATAGTGGTTCAGCGCGCGCCTGATGTGACCGATATGGATATCGACAGTGCGGAGCTCGACTTCAGCTTCAGGCGGCCAGCCCGCGGCGATGAGATCGTCACGACTGTGCACCACATTTGGCATCTTCATAAGATGCAGAAGCAGTCTGAACTGTAGCGCGGAAAGGCTTACAGTGTGGCCGTTTCGCGTAACACGAACCCTGGTGACATTCATCTCGATATCCGCGTGCCGGAATATCTCCTCGCGTGAGACGCCACGGCGGGAGTCGTCGGGCAAGTTCGTTTGAATGCCCTTGAGGAACGCGAGCAGGTGTCGCGGATCGTAGGGACTGCATATGACCACGTCGATCCCGAGACTGCTGAGATCCTTGCTCGGTGCATTCGCAAAGACGGCGACTGGCGGGCGGTCGCTGATTGCCTTTATGCGGCGGCAAAGGGCAGGCGCCTCCAGGCGTCGATCGGAACAATCGACCAGGACAGCGAGCGGCCTTTCGGTCTCGATTGTACCAATCAGTTCGCTCGCATCGGAGCGAATCTGGACGGGAAATCCCTCGGTCTCGAGAATGTACTCGAGCAGAAGAAAGAGCTCCGCATTGCCCGTATAAATCAGCACACCCGCATGCATTCCGCACCCGGTCTCCAACTTCAAAGTGGCGCGTATTCTCCGCCATTGACGTCTATGATCGCGCCATTGATGAAGGCTGCTCCGTCGGAGGTCAGGAAACCGATGGCCGCCGCGACTTCTTCAGGCTCCCCCAGGCGGCCCGCGGGAATGCGGGCAACTGCTGTGCGATTGACCTCGCTGTCACGCGGACCGGCCATCTCCGTGGCAATCCTTCCTGGCGCAACGACATTCACCGTAATTGAGTGCGCCGCGTACCGTGAGACCAGCGAGCGGGCAAAGCCCGCAAGTGCGGCTTTCGAGGCGACATAGGCGGTGCCCGCGATTTTCGGGAGCGCACGACCGGCAATGGACCCGACAAGAACGACCCGGCCAAAACCTTGCGCGCACATGCCGGGCAAGACCGCCTGGCAGCAAAGCATTGTCCCGGTGAGGTTGACGGAAAGAACCGTGTTCCATTCTTGGAGTGTGATCTCTTGGAATGGGGTCGGCCCGTAGAGCCCCTTGGGCGATATGCCGGCATTGCAAACGAGAATGTCTGCTCTGCCCCAGCAATCGTCCAATTCCCGAAAGAATGACGTTATCTGCGCCGGCTCACCGAGATCGACAGCGCGCGCGAACACCCGCTCGGAGCCGAAATCCTGACAAAGAGCTTGGTCGGCGCTTTCAACATTGACGAGCTTCTGCCCGAAGAGGGCGACCCGGCATCCACGCTCCAACAAGAGACGGGATGTTGCCAACCCGATACCGGAAGTGCCGCCGGTGACGACGGCAATTCGTGCTTTAGAATCGCAACTCATGCCGCTTCGTCCATCTTTGCGAAGAGTGAGAGGGGGGGATGCGCCGCCGGGTCGGTCATCACTTCGATCAATAGCGGCCCCTGGTCCATGCCACGGTGCAAGTGATAGGCAAGCTCACTCGGGTCTTCGACACGAACCGCTGGGCAGCCGCAGGCTTCCGCCAATTTCGCGTGATCCACCTCGGCAAAGTGGCATGCCGATGTGAAGTTCCCGAACTTCACCGTTTCCGCATCGCGCTGGAAACCGAGGATGCCGTTGTTGAGGACGACGATTGCCACAGGAAGCTTCATCCGTATCATGGTCTCAAGCTCGGCCCAGCTGTGAGCAAAGCCGCCGTCACCGACAATCGCAATGACCGGCTTATCCGGTCGGGCAACCTTGGCCCCGATCGCGAGAGGCACCCCCCAACCGAGCCCCGCCAGCCCGCGCGGCGTGATAAAGCGCATTCCGCTCGCTCGCGCTCGGAGTTGGCCCAGGACCCACATAGACGAGTAGCTCGCATCGGCGACGACCGTTGCGTCGTCGGTTAGCAGGTCCTGGAGTTCGGCCATAATCCGCTCTGGGCGTATCGGTCGGGAATGCGATGTCACCACGTCGTGGCGATCAAGCTCGAACTGCTTCCAATATTGATGGATACATTCCTCCAGTCGCGCGCGATCCCCATGCCGCCGCGTGAGGTCGACGCGGGTGAGCGCCGCTCTCAGGGCGCCAAGCGTTTCCCGGGCATCGCCCACCAACCGAATGGCTTCGTAGTTACGTCCGATCTCCACCGGATCGACATCAATGTGCACGACCGTCGCGCTGGAGGGAATTTGCTGCCAATTGTCGGTGCCGTTCTGGTTGGTACGCGTTCCGATTAGAATGACCAAGTCCGCACTTCCGACCAAAGCGGACGAGTATCGACCGAGTGAGCGCGGCCCGACCAGTGACCCTAACACTCCGGCCGAAAGCGGATGAAATTCGTCCACCGCCCCCTTCCCCATGTTCGTGGTGAGAATCGGCAGGCACGCTTCCTGCTGGAGCGCAGCAAGTTCTGCCGCGGCGCCGCCGCAATGAACGCCTCCGCCGGCGATAATAATTGGGGCTCGCGCCGCTGCGATCAGAGACGCGACCTCTGCTAGTGATTCATCCGACGGGCGGACGCGATCCAAGGGCCAGTGGCCCAAGTTCTTTAAGCGTACGACCGCCGGAGATTTCGCCTCGGCACGCAGGAGATCGGCTGGAAGCAGCAGAGCGGCTGGGCCGGCACGGCCTGACGACGCGGCCGTAAATGCCGCGTCCACATAGTCGTCGATCCGCTCCGGAACCGTGACACGCCGCACCCATTTAGTGCAGGACTGGAAGAGAGCAATCTGATCAAGGTCCTGAAAGGCATTCCGGTCCATTTGGTCTCGCTCGACATCCTGCACAAGCGCCACGATCGGCACGCTAGCCTTCAACGCCTCGGCCAGCGGGGGCACAAGCAAAGTTGCCGCGGGGCCGTTTTGGGCGGCAACCACAGCGACTTTGCCGGAAAGACGGGCATAGCCGTCGGCCATCGCACCGCCCATGTTCTCCTGCCGGTACGCGATCTGGCGAATGCCGATCGCTTCCGCTGCAAGGATGACCGCCGATGGCAGGCTTTGGCCAAATATGAATTCCACATCGTGCCGGCGAAGAATCGTCGCGATACGCTGCGCAACGGTTTCGTTTGGGGTCTGTTGCGTCATTGCGCGCACTCCTTTCCGGATTGGATTTCGGCCTGAAGAAATTCGTCAAATGCACTGAGGATAAGGTCGATGTCGCTGTCGACCATTGGCGTCGAAAGGCAGGCGGCGGCTCCATAGGGGAGAAGAATGCCCGCTTCCAGCAAGTAGCGGCTCATTCTTCGCATGAGGGAGGCCTCCTCGGCGCTCAGATAGGCATCGCGATATTCGAGCGGCGCGATGCGCTTCGGATGGATGCGGAAGAGCGAGGCGGCGCCGGTCACCGAGAAGCGCGCGTCGCGCTTGGCAATGCTTGCCCTCAAGCCCGCGCGCAACCTCTCGCCCATCGCTTCGAGGTGATCGAACGCGTCGGGGGTCATCGCCTCCATCGCTGCCCGGCCAGCGGCCATTGAGACCGGATTTGCGGAAAACGTGCCACCCTGCGGCAACAACGGTTTTCCATGTTCGGTGCCGAAAACGCGCATTACTTCCTCGCGGCCTCCAATGGCACCGATCGGGAAGCCGCCTCCGATGATTTTGCCGGCCGTGGTCAGATCGGGTTTCAGACCGTAGCGTGCTGAGGCCCCGGCATAGCCCTGCCGAAGATTGAGCACCTCGTCCGCGACAATCAGGATTCCGTACTTGCGTGCCGTTTCCGACAATGCCTCGAAGAAGGCGGGCTCCGGATGCAGCAACCCCGCCCGGCTGGGCATGGGATCGATCAGTACACAGGCAACGCGGTCGCTCGCCGCGCTCAAGCGCGCTTCAAGGCCCTCGACGTCGTTGAAGCGCAGAAGATGGACCTCGTCGGCGACGCTTGAGGGAGTGCCGCGATAGGTCGGAGCTGCGACGGACATTGGCGCCCAGCCGCCCTTGCCGGGCGAAACCTCCTGTCCAGCCTCTGCCCAGTCATACGCGCCGTGATAGGCGCCTTCGATGCGTGCGATAGCGGGCCTGCCGGTGAAAGCGCGCGCGGCCTTGATCGCGAACATGACCGCTTCCGTTCCGCTGTTGACGAAGCGGACCCGTTCCATTGCGGGAATGCGGGTCGTCAGAAGTTCCGCGAGCGCGATTTCATGCTCCGTCGGGTTAGCGAAACAGGTTCCCGAGCGTAGCAGGTCGACGACAGCCTCCGAGGCCGGTGCGAAGCCGTGCCCGTGAATGAGCGTGGTAAAATTGTTGTTCAGATCGAGGAGCCGGTTCCCGTCGACATCGACGAGATAAGCCCCCTCGCCGCGCTGGACATAGATCGGAAACGGGTTCCTCTCCACCGTGGCGCGGGTGGTTCCATCCGGGAACACGGCCTTGGCGCGGTTGAATAAATGTTTTGACCGACTACGCGCAGACGCCTGCCGCAGCCTATTTGTTGCTTGAACGAGCATAGTTCCGGCTTCCTGAGGTGAGAAATCGACCGCTCGCTTTGCACGAGCTTCACAATTTTGTTGCAACAAAAATGCAGCCCGTCAAGTCCATGCAACAAAATCTTAAGCCAAGGAGCTTGCACCCCTCTCCAGAGAGGCGCGCTTCAGCCGTCGATATCCATCGCGAATATCATTTTCCATCGCCGCCCTGAGGCTTGCCGCGTCACGCTCCGCGAGAGCCTCCATGGCGATCTCGTGGTTGCGAACACCGTATTTCTCCTCGGCAAACTCTGGGTAGAGATTGTGCAAGGACGGCCCGATCCTCAGCCATAGACTTTCGATCATCGAAACGAGCTGGGGAAGACCCGAGAGACGATAGATCATAAAGTGGAATTCCTTGTTGTGCCACAGCGCTTCCGCATAGCGCTTTTCATCGAGGGCGGAATTGATAAGCTCTTGTAAGCACATTAGTTCTTCCACGTCTGCCGGCGTCCCGTGCTGGGCGGCCTGCTCGGAAGCCAGCCCCTCAAGCGCCAGGCGAGTGAGCGTTATCTCTCGAAGGTCGGCCGCGTCGAGAACTGGGACGACAACCGTCTTCGGCCCGGTGTAAACAAGCGCGCCTTCGCTCGTCAGACGATTGATCGCATCGCGCGCGGGCGTTGTGCTGACATCGAGGTCTTGGGCGACTGCGCGCACCGTCAACTTATGGCCTGGCAGATAGACGCCACGGATGATGCGCTCCTTCATTTCCCGATAGGCGGCATCCCCCAGCCGTTTCGAGGCTCTCTCAAGATCTGGCGATTCGGTTGCATTGTCCGCCATTTTGCTCTCTCGATCGGTTGACACTGTGAATTTTTGATGCAACAAAAATGAAGTGTGAAGGTTTTGCAAAGCTTTTGTCGCGCCAGCGGCTATTAGCAGCTTTCACATGCTCCGTCACGCGGGCCGGCGACAAGCGGCCCGCGGGGCACCAGAAACCTCGGCAAGAAGCGCATCGTCCTGACTCGTCCCGGGTCGGAGGAAGGCTTTTCATTGCGGCCGGAAGCGGCCGTCTCCAGGGGAAGACGCCGAAGAGCGTCCAACAGCTGAAAGGAAAGGCGGATTTGATCGGTCAATCTCTGTCCCTTGCGGGACTTCAAAAACGATACGGCGAAGCCCTTGCGGTTCGCGAGCTGTCGCTCGACGTCGCAGCCGGGGAATTTGTCTCGCTGTTGGGGCCGTCCGGCTCCGGCAAGACAACAGCCTTGACGATGATAGCCGGCTTTGAGGCTCCGAGCGCCGGCAGGATCGCCATCGGTGGCCAGGACGTGACTTTTCTTGCGCCAAATCACCGGAACATCGGAATGGTGTTCCAGAAATACGCGCTTTTTCCGCACCTGACGATCCACCAGAACATCGCATTTCCGCTCAGGATGCGTGGGCGGATGCACAAGACCGCGATCGTGCAGCGCGTCGAGGAGATGCTGGAACTCGTCCAGCTCTCCGGCTACGCGGAGCGCTATCCCAACCAGCTTTCCGGTGGCCAACAGCAACGGGTCGCCGTGGCGCGGGCTTTGGCCTTCGAGCCACCCGTCCTTCTGATGGATGAACCACTTGGCGCCCTCGACAAGAAATTGCGAGAGGCCATGCAATTCGAGATCAAACGTCTGCAGGAGCGACTTGGTGCCACGGTCGTCTACGTAACCCATGATCAGGATGAAGCGCTGACGATGTCGGATCGCGTCGCCATAATGTCCGACGGTCGCTTGATGCAGATGGGTACGCCGACGGAGCTCTACCGGCAGCCGAAGACGGAGTTCGTCGCGGACTTCATCGGCCGGATGAATTTTATTGATGGCGATTGCCTCGACTGCACGGCTGAGCAAACGGTTGTTCGCTTATCGGAGAGAACGGTGCTCAACCTCCGTTCTGCGGCAAGCGAGCGCACGCGCAAATATGATGCCGGAACGGCTCTGCGTGTGGCAATCCGTCCGGAACGGATGCGTCTTGCGAAGCGCGGCGATGGTGGCGCCGACGCGCTGCCGGGCGTCGTCGATGCCGCTGTGTTCATCGGTTCGACATACATCTTTCTCGTCCGCCTAGCCGATCGCCCGGAAGCAAGCCTGCAGGTACAGGTCGCTGCTGACGGCGTCATGCCATTCCAAAGGGACGACGCCGTGGACATCGTCCTTGACGGCGCAGCCGCGCACGTCTTCCCCATAGCGGAGAGGTGCGCCGCATGACGCGTTCACTGGCATCACTCTCATCTTCATTGACATTCCGCCGGTCGAGCTCCGCGCGCTTTTATTCGCCCACCGCCTCCATGGCATTGGTCACGCCCCTCCTCGCGGTCCTGCTGACCGGGTTCCTGTATCCGGTCGCGCGGCTGATCGCGCTGAGCTTTTCCGGGGGAACACTTAGCCACTATCGGCGTATTTTTACCGAGCCGCTTCATCTCGACGTTCTCTTCAGCACGATCGAGGTCGCCCTTGTCGTGACGGTTGCAAGCCTGCTGTTGGGTTTTCCCGTCGCCTACACGATGGCGCGGCTGAGCAGGGGCTTGGCAATGGCGGTCGCCGCCTGCGTCTTCATCCCCTTGTGGACTTCCGTCCTCATCCGCTCCTATGCGTGGGTCGTCCTTCTCCAACGCAACGGCATCATCAACAAGCTGCTCGTCGATACGGGGGTTACGGAAGGGCCGTTAAAGCTGATCTATACCCAGGGCGCGGTCATCCTCGCGATGACGCATGTGCTGATGCCCTTCATGATCCTGCCGATTTATTCGGCACTGCGCGCATTGCCCCCAGACTACGTGCGTGCCGCCCGCAATCTCGGCGCCGGGCCCATCCGTACCTTCGTCGCCGTAACGCTTCCGCTCAGTCTGCCGGGTGTTTTTGCCGGCAGCGTCATGTGTTTCGTACTGGCGCTCGGCTTCTACATCACCCCGGCGCTGGTTGGTGGGCCCGGCTCGATGCTGATGGCGACGCTCATCGGCCAGCAGACAACAGTCCTGCTCGATTGGCCGTTCGCGGCAGCACTTTCGACCGTACTCCTCGCCGTTACTCTCCTTTTTGTTCTCCTGTTCCGCAGGACGCTATCGCTCAGCAAGGGATTGAACAGTGTCTATTGATCACGCACAGATGCCGGGCCGGATTCCTGCGGTCATGGATATCTTCGCTTCTCCGACGATCCGCGGCTATTCGAGGGCGGCGGGGATCATTGCCATCGGCGCGGGGATCGGATGTATTCTCTTCTTCCTGCTGTTGCCGACGCTGATCGTGCTACCGATGTCGCTGAGCGAAACTGACCATATCGAGTTCCCGCCCCAGGGCCTGACACTCAAATGGTACAGCGCCTATTTCAATGATCCGGACTGGATGGCAGCGACGTGGTTCAGTCTTAAGATCGCCCTGGCGACAACCGCGACAGCGACTGTCGTGGGAATCATGGCTGCGCTCGCGATCGTGCGGGGATGCCTTCCGTTCAGATCTACATTGCAGGCACTCGCGCTCGGGCCGATGATTGTTCCCCACATCATCCTGGGCGTCGCGCTCTACCTCGCCTTCTCGCCCCTGCAGCTCACCGGCAGCTTTTTCGGATTCCTCATCGCGCACACCGTGTTGGCAATCCCCTATGTGATCATCACCGTCACGGCGTCGCTGCAGCGCTTCGATCCGACGCTCGAGCTGGCGGCGTTGAACTGCGGGGCCAACAGGCTGCAGGCATTCTTCCTGGTCGTTCTGCCGAACATCGTCCCAGGTGTCGCAGCGGCGGCCGTGTTCGCCTTTCTCGCCTCATTCGATGAAGCGACCGTCGCGTTCTTCATATCGGACATCGGTGGCAAATCGATCGGGCGCAAGATGTTCGAGGATATCGATTTCAACCTGACGCCGGTCATTGCCGCGGTCTCGACGGTGCTCGTCGCCACTTCCCTCCTGCTCATGGGCACGGTTCACCTGCTGAACGCCCGTAAGCCTCGCTCGTGAAACCGAGGACTGCCACTTCTCAGCATCTGAATGAACAAAGGATTATGTTTCATGACGTCTCTCCTCTCACGTTCCACAGCAGTGATGAAGCCGACTGTTGCCGGATTTCTATCCTTGATAGCCTTGTCGCTTCCGACATTCGCCGGCGAGCAAGTCATCATCGCGTCGACCGGCGGCGCTTATGACAAGGCTCTAAGGGAGGCCTGGTTCGATCCATTCACGAAGGCTACTGGCATCGAGGTGGTCACCGTCGCGGCGACGAACGCCGAAATGCGAGCCAAGGCTGCGGCCATGGTGAAAACGGGAAATGTCAATTGGGACCTCTATCTCGACGGCGAGATCCAGGCCGCCTCAAAGGCGCATCGCGAAGTGACAGAGGATCTAACGGAGTTCTGCCGCCAATTTGCCGATCGCGAGGATCTCAGCGCCAATGCATGCTCCGCTGGCGGGGCCCTGCTGCAATCCACGGCTACGCTGTTGGCCTACAGAACCGGAAAACCCGGAGAACCAGTTCCCGCAACATGGGCCGATATGTGGGATACAGGGAAATTTCCGGGCGAACGCGCATTTCCGAACTTCGATGATCCCTGGCGTGTCATGGCGGCAGCACTGCTCGCCGATGGTGTCAAGCGCGACGAATTATTTCCGCTCGACATCGATCGCGCGTTGGCTAAGCTCGACAAGATCAGGCCTTCCGTCACGCTGTGGTGGAAGACCGGCGATCAGAGCGTGCAAGGGTTTCGCAATGGCGAGTACTCGCTCGGGCAGATCTGGTTGACGCGCGCAAAGGCGATGCAGAATGAGGGGCTGCCGATCGACTGGTCCTACAAGGCCGCCTTCCTCGTCGGCGACCGGATAGCGCTGCTGAAGGGCGCGCCGCACCGTGAAAACGCGCTGAAGTTAATGGCCTTCTGGCTGGACTCCCCCGCGGCGCAGGCAAAAGCGTGCGAAACTCTCTCCTGCACACCCCCGAGCAGCGATGCGATCTCGATGATGTCGGATGAGGCGCGCAAGACGATGCCGCAGGGTGACGACGTTCGGGATCACGTCATTCTTCCCGACGCGGAGTGGATCAACGCCAATGCTGCGATGATGTTGCAGCGCTGGAACGAGTGGATTCGCTGACTGCACCAGCGCCCCGCGTGCATGGAGGCGAGGCGCACCGGTCTCGGAGCGCCTCCGCCTTGGGAACCGTCTGAAGGTGAAGCGGATGCTCACCCCGAGCCAAGCGTCCTCTTTGGGGGGAGCCGAGGTTCACGCAAGCACCGTGTACGTCCTCGTTTGTCCAGAAGCAGTCGCACGACAGTTTCTGATCAGCAGCCGGGAGCGACCCATAGTCGACGTCCGAGATACTCCCGCTTAATGAGCACTTTGAACGCGACAGTTGCCGTTCTGTTTCTGCGGTACGTAGGCTGCGCCTGCCCGCCTCAGCGCGCCCGCAGGGCCCTCGTAGTCGGAGCGAGAGGTATTTAAACGCCATGACTTGTGGCGTCGGACCTTTTATAGGCTCAAGAAGAGAGCGTCGCCTTCCCAGCCGGCAAATCGACACGCAGTGCCATGAAGCTCTTAAGCGGCTTCCTCGTTCCAGCAATAAAAGCTAAAATTTCGTGCCCGAGTGTGGAGAGCGGGATGAAGCGGCGGATCGAACGGCGGCTTGCTGTCATTATGGCTACGGATATTGTCGGCTATTCGCGCCTGATGGAGGCCGACGAGGCGCGCACGCTTGAGGCAATAAAGCGACTACAGGCCTCGATATTCTCTCCCACCATCGACGCATGCGGCGGTCGGATCGTGAAGCTCATAGGGGATGGAGCGCTGGTCGCGTTCAACTCCGCCGTCGACGCTGTGGAGTGCGCGATAGCGCTGCAAAAAGACCTGGCGCATGATCAGGAGGAGCTACCGTCTGACGAGCGCATCGTCCTTCGAATCGGCATCAATCTCGCCGATGTCGTCATAGAAGGAGATGATCTGCTGGGAGACGGCGTCAACATCGCTGCCCGGCTTGAGGCATCAGCCGAGCCGGGAGGAATATGCATCGCCGACGTCGTACATCGCCAGCTTGGCGGAAAGTGCCGGGCCGCTTTTGTGGACAGCGGCGAGATCTCACTCAAGAACATCGCCAAACCCGCTCACGTCTGGCGTTGGAAGAATGCGCCAGTAGCCGCGCCGTCGGCATGCTCGATAGCTGCGCGGACGTCCATCGCCGTGTTACCGTTCGAAAGTCTCTGCAGCTCCCCGGACCAGACCTTTTTCAGCGATGGCATCACCGAAGACATCATCGGCGGCCTCGCAAGATTTCGCTCGCTTTCCGTTATTGCCGCAAGCTCATCGTTCCGCTTTCGCAGCAAATATACGGGCCGGAAAGAGATCGGCAGGAAGCTGGGCGCCACCTATCTCGTCGAAGGCAGTGTTCGCCGTTCGGGCGAGCGTATACGCATCACGACACAACTCATCGAAGCCGCCAGCGGCACGCACCTGTGGTCGGAGCATTACGACCGCGACGTGACTGACATTTTCGCACTTCAGGACGAGGTGGCGAGGATGATCGTCTCGACTCTGGTGGGGCATATCGAGAGCGCCGATCTTCGCCAGGCAATGCGCAAGCCGACTACAAGCCTTGTGGCTTACGAATTCTACCTGCGCGGGCTTGTGCATATGCGCAGCTATGGCGCAGACGACAATCGGCAGGCCTCTGAGATGTTTGAGGCGGCGATCGAGCGCGACCCGCAGTTCGCGCTGGCGCACGCCCACCTGGCCTTGGCAAGGATCGCGCTCAACGGCTATGCCAACGCGCCTCCATTCATCCTTGACGAGGCGCTCTCCCTCGCGCGGAGGGCGGTCTCGCTCGACGAAGGCGAAAGCGGCTGCCAGCGCTTGCTTGCTCTCATTCATGTCAACCGGAGGGAATTCGAACTTGCGGAACGACACTATCGCCGTGCTCATCAGCTCAATCCGAACGATGCAAACACGTTGGTTCAGATGGGGGGCTTGCTTGCGCGTCGGGGCAAGCTGGAAGAGGCCATGGAATGGATCGATGAGGGTTTCCGATTGAACCCGTTTCCGCCGCCATGGTACAGCGCCGCGCTTGGCAATGCGCTCTATATTCTTGGCCGCTACGAGGACGCTGCAGCGGCGCTCAAGGAGCTCCCCAATCCGGGGCCGTTTACCTGTGCGCGCTTGGTCGCGTGCTACGCGCAGGCCGGCAATACAAATGCAACCGAGACCGCGAGGGCGCAGCTACTGAAGCTGTGCCCCGATTTCTCTACGGAGGATTTCGTCAGGCGAGGTTTGCTGCTGGAGCGTCCGGAACAACTGGAACTGTTCCGCCAAGGCCTGCTGAAGGGGGGATTGCCCAAATGAGCAACGGGTGGGAACCGGAAAGATCGACCCGGTGCGGTCATTTCGGGTCTTGACGCGAACGTCTTGAGTGGTGCGGAAGGCAGCCAGGGGACGTCCCCCATATCTCGGCCGCACGTCCGATCGTTGCGCCACTACCGCGCCGAAGATTGGAGCGCCCGCAGACTTCTTCACGCCGCGAGCGTCACGGGCAGTTGTGTCAGGGCGCGAATCCCAAGGCGCTTGCGCCACCTGATGTTCGATAAATCGCTGTTAAGGCTCATGTCTGGAAAGCGCGTCAGGACGCGTTCGAACGCGATTGCCGCCTCCGCCCGGGCGAGTTGGAAACCGAGGCAGAAATGCACGCCGGTACCGAAGGAGAGATGCGGATTTGGATGGCGCGTGATGTCGAAACGGTGCGGCTTCTCGAACTTGGCAGGATCGCAATTGGCCGCCGCCAGGAAAGCGGCGATCATGTCGCCGCGGCGAAATTGCTGTCCCTGCCAATTCATGTCGCGTCTTGCGAAGCGCGGCTTGGTCATCTGCACCGGCGAGACGTAGCGCAGGCACTCCTCGACGCAGGTGGGCATCAGGTTTGAATCATTCTGCAGCCGAAGCCGTTCACCCTCGTGCGACAGCAGCGCGAAAAGCCCGCCGGCAATCAGATGCGTGGTGGTTTCCTGTCCAGCGCCGAAGAGCAGGAAGATCATCGAGACAAGTTCGTCCTCGCTGAGCGTCTGCCCCTCCGTTTCGGCATCGCGCAACGTGGCGACCAGGCCGTCAAGCAGAGCTCCGCCTCCCGGCCGCGAGACGCGGCGAAGATAACGCACCACACGGACAACGCCGGGAACGGCGCGGATGATCGCGCCAATATTGGCAGTGTCCGTCAGACCGCCGAGCCATCTCTTGAAGCGATCGTGATCCTGCTCCGGCAGGCCGAGCACCGCGCAGATCACCGAAAGCGGCAGGTCCCGGCAGAACTCGGACATGAGATCGACCTTCCCCTTTGCCTCCAGGCGATCGAGGAGCCGATCGGCGATCTGCGTGATCAACGGCTTCATGGCCTCGATGGATCGACGCTGGAACGCCTGGTCGACCAGATCGCGCAGCCGGCGGTGCTCGGGATCGTCGTAGCCGATCATGTTCAATGCAAGAAGGCCGATCGTTCTCGGCAGGAATGTCAGAATTCGCGCCTGGGTCCTGCTCCCCGCATTGGCGGGGTCGCGCGCGAAGCTCTCGTGATCCTTCAACAGCGCCGCACAGGCGTCATGTGTGACCGCGAACGATGTGCGGCCGAGGATCGGCAACTTCATGCGAACAACAGCACCCTCCGCTCGCATGCGGTCGAACGTGGGGAGGGGGTTCGCGTGGAATTCCGGCGACAGGACATCGAAATCATGCAGCTCGACCATGCTTGTCACTCCGAGAGCTTCCTTTAAGGGCCAATGCGTTTCTCGCCAGTCCGCTCGGTAAGGGCATGGTAGCGTGTGTGGGAACCAGCGATGGAGATGTACATGAAGTCCGGCTTGAGTTCGAGTAATCCTGCGATGGCCGGTTCCTCCAGCAAAAGCGGCTGTTCCGAGCCTGTGCATTGGACTTCCTGTTTCCACCCATCACGGCCCTTAGCATTTGGTCGCTGAATGGCGGAAAGTCTGGGCAACCACCTCATTCGCCACCATCTCGTTTGACGATATGAGCAGTCGTATACTTGCTGACGACCAGATTGGGGGCGATCCAGCGATAGCTCCGGCCTTCCAGGAATCATAGAGCGAAGATCGTCGGCGAGGATGCGGATGGTCGCTCCGTATCCGGTTGACCGCCGATCAGGATGAAGCGCGGCTGTTCCATCTGCCATCCTCGATCAATTTCCACAGGCTTCGCCGCGCGCGCGATCGATGATGCGCTGCTGACGCTCCGATATGATTTGCTGGCTCGCCTGCATGCGGACGGTCTCCTGCAAGATCTTCAGCCTGTCCTGCATTGCCTCGAAGGCACGGCGGTGCGGCGGCGGCACGCGATTGATGACGTCCGTCTCGCCGCGCAGGATGGCGTTGCGGCCAAAGCGTTCATCGAGCGCCCGGCTGACCGCGGCGAACTCTCGGGCGACGGCGGGAGCAAGCGCGCCGGCGGCCACGTCGAGCTTGCCGTCCTTCTTCTTCATCTCCGCTGTCAACCGCAGCAGCGCGTCTTCGGCTGCCTGTGACAATCCTGGAATGGCGACCGCCATGCGGCGTCGTTCTTCCGTGATGGCTTGGCGCTCCGAGTCGACGGCCCTGACGTAAGCCGCGCCGAGCGAGCGCAAAAAGACGGACGCCTCAGAGACGGTCCGCAAAGCCTCTTTCCGCTCCCGGCCGGAAGCAAGCATGCGGTCGATCAGGCGTTCCGAACCGCGCAGCGCACCATAGGCGGTTGGGTCGTTGGCCACGGCCGCGACGATCCGCTCGGCCGCAAAACCCTGGACGATCAGCGCCTCTATTCTATCGACGGCGCCGGCCGGATCAAGCCAGATGCGCTTGGCGATCTCGGCGAGCGCAGCGCGATTGTGACGATAGTGGGGGGCGGAAAGCGCGCGTGGGCCCGCCTCCTCGTCCACCGGTGTCCTGAATTCCGTCACGGCGGCGAGCATCGGCAGCACGGCTTTATCCTCCTTCCCGAACTCGACACTTGCACCGGCAACGATCTTCGAACGGTCCTTCCTCTCGGCAAGATCCTGTTCTTCAGCGAAGCGACGGACGACCTCGAAGAGTCGCGTCAGCTTCCCCCGCCGTTCATCGGTGAGATCGTCCGGCATGCGCTCGTCGATGTTGCGTTCGACAATCGCGTCGGCCTTCGGCGTGAAGGCGCTCCAGCCGAAGCGGGCAGTCAGCGCGTCGCTCACTGCCTTCACCTCCTGCACGAGCGAGCGATCCTCGGCGGCGAAGGCAAAGGCGGTCTTCCAGGCGTCGTAACCCCCTTGCTTGCGCACCACCTCGATTTCGGCGAGGCGCTCCATGGCCTGTTTCGACAGCGCCGGGACCGACAGGGACATATGTGCGCGCCGCGTCTGCTCGCGCTCGCGGAACCGTGCGACATTCCTGCGGAACTCGGTCGCATGGGCGCGGGCCAAGGGCAGCAATTCGTGGAGGGACACCGTGGCGACGCCGCGCTCGTCGCGAGCCGCCCGGCCGTCAACCATGTGGTCCGACCCGCGAAGTCGGCCAAGCCGGTCCGGTGCTTTGCCGAGATCGTCGGCAAGCTTGCGGGGTTCGATGGCGGCGTCCGACGCCAGTGTATTAAGAGTAGATAGCGCGCCATCAGGGTCGCGATAGATTTTCGCCAGCACCGGGCGCAGGATGGCCTCGCGCTCCTTCCAGCGTTCGGAGGAGGGTTGAGCAAGTCGTGCGTCCTCCTCGACACTGCGGAAGAATTTCGTGGTGGGCGGGATCAGATATTTCCCAACCAACGGGATTGGGGCCGAGAGAGATTCCTTCCGTTCCTCGCTGTAGGAAACGCGCCGTTCGCGCTCGATCGCAAATCCGAGCGCAACGCTCGCCCGCTCCCAGAGCTTGGCCACCTGCTCCCTCTTTTCGATAAGCCACGCCAGCCGCCGCGAAACGCCCTCCTCTATTTCCGCCGCGACCTCGGCGACCGTGTCGATGCCGCGCCGCCGCGCGAAGTCCTTTGCATGCAGCCAGTACCCGGCCTCGCTCTCGAAATCGAGCGTCGTCGTCTTGGCGCCGGATCGTCCGAGACGCTCGACAAGCTCACTGAACAGCTCCGGCCGGTGGCTCTCGCGCTCGATCCGCTCCCGGCGAGCGTCTGCGGTTTCGATCTGCCTGACGGTCCAGACATTGCGATCGACTTCCCGTTCCTCGAAACGCTTTTGGCCCATCTCCTTATCGACGACGGGCACCCTGACCTTGACTTTCTCGACGCCGTCCTTTCGCAGCGTCACCGTATCGCCTTCAGCGACGCCCGCCGCCTCGAGCGCCTTCGGCAGGCTGACGCCCCAGAGCCGATGGACGGTTCCGTCGTCCGTCCGGACGTCGGCATAGGGACTCTCGTCCGCATCCTCGTCTGTGGGTCGCAACTTCGCTATCCCTTCTTCGACCAGTTCGCCGGTGACGCCGGCGGCATGATCGACGCGCGGCTTACGCCTCCATTCCGGCCTCGCCTCGAAGTCCTCTGTCGCCGCATAGAGATCGGCGCGGTCACGATGCCTGGTCATCGCCACATAGGTCAGATGCTGGTCCATCATGCCGGTGGCGAGCACGAAAGTCCGGTCGACGGTGGCGCCCTGCGATTTATGAATGGTCGTGGCATATCCATGATCGACGTTGCGATAGCTGTCCTTGCTGATGCCGATGTCACGGCCATTGTCGAGCCGGACCGACAGCAACGCATCGCCGCGTCTGTCGCCGGTGGAAACGACCGTGCCGAGCATGCCGTTCTTGACGTATTGCGGACCAAGATGCCGCGCGCGTGGCTCCACGAAACGGGCGTTCTCGAGGAAGATGATGCGGTCGCCGGCGGCAAATTCGCGCAAGCCTCGCGCCGTCTGGAACGCGCGCGCCCCTGTCAGCGCGCCCTTCTCCACCATCACGCTGCGCAGGGACTCGTTCAGCTTCCGGACGTCGTCGTTGGTGTGGGCGAGTACCAGAAGCTCGTCGCCGCGAAGCCGAACTTCATTTCCGCCGGAGACAGAGTTCTCGAGCGCCTGTTCGCGCGCATCAGCCCAGTCGGCAACGATGCGGTCGACAATTTCGTCACGCGTTTCCGCCGCGACAATACGGCCATGCCGAGCATAGGTATCGAGGCCCTCTTCGATCTTACCGCGGGCGAACAGTCGAGAGGCATCGCGCGCCCACGCATCGCGCTGCCGCCGCACGCCGGCCAATTCGGCAAAGCCGACGCGCTCTGATATCGCCCGGAACGCGGCACCCGCCTGGATCGGCTGCAGCTGCATGGCGTCGCCGACCAGCACCGCTTTCGCGCCGGCGTCTTCCACCGCTTTCAGGACGCGCGCCATCTGCTGCGACGACACCATGCCGGCCTCGTCGATGACCAGCACGTCATCACGCTGGAGCAGATCGCGCCCGCTCGCCCAGGCAAGTTCCCAGGATGCCAGCGTGCGCGACCTGATGCCGGAACTGTCCTCAATCCCTTCGGCCGCCTTGCCGGCCAGCGCCGCACCGAAGACCCGCCGGTTCCCGCTCTCCCAGGCGAGTCGTGCGGCAGCAAGCAGCGTCGACTTGCCGGCGCCGGCGAGCCCAACGACGGCGGCGATCGCATTGTCGCCGGTGACGTGGCGAACGGCATCGATCTGTTCCACATCGAGCTTGAAAGGCTTTTCGGTATCAGCCGTTTCGATGCTTCGGACGGCTGCGGCGACCTGCGCGTTGGAGACGCCGAAGCCCCTGCGCTTTGACAACACTCGAGCGGACTCTGCCATGGCATATTCGAGACGCAGGATCTCCCGTGTCGTGAACAACGCCGGCTCCGACGCCTTGCCGGTTTCAGCGTCGAGCTGCTGCGGCCTCAGCATGACCAACTCGTCCGATGCCATCAGCCGCGCCCGGATATTGGTGAAGTCGACGGGATCGTCGACATAGCGGTGCAGCGCCCTGGCGATATCCTTCTCGTCGAAGGTGGAGCGTTCGTTGCCAAGCTGCTTGAACAGAAGCGCGGGCTCGGTCAGCAACCGGTCGGCCATCTCCTGCCGGCGGGCGAGATCGGCCGGCGCAAAATACATCGCGACGCCCTTGCGGGCGAGCGCCGCCTTTTCCGGTCCGAGATGCTTTTGCGCAATCCCGTCGAGACCCTGCTCGTCATAAGAGCGGCCGTCGAGGCGGATCTCGTGGCCGGCAAGCACCAGATGCCGATTGGCGGTTTCTGCCCAGGCGATCTTCCAGGCCTTCATCGTTTCCTTGTCGCCGGCCCAGAGCTTGTAGACGATCTTGCCGTTCGGCCGCTCCGGCGTGACGACGCGCAGCGGCTCGCCGTGCTCGCCAAGCACCGGCACCTTCTTCGGCCCGAACCCTTCTTCTGTCAGGGGACGCAGCGGGATCATCAGATGGATGTGGGGATTGCCGTCCTTGTCATGATAAACCCAGTCAGCCACCATTCCCTTCGACGTCAGATTGTCGCGGACAAATTCACGGACAAGTGAGATGTTCTCCGCCTGCGTCAGCTCCTCCGGCAGGGCGACAATCAGCTCACGCGCAAGCTGGGCGTCGACCCTCGTCTCGAAGGCATCCACCGCATTCCAGAGCGCCTCAATTGCCTTGCCGACCAGTTGCCCGTTGATCGCCGTCTTCAGCCAGGCCGGGATATCGTCCGGCAACGCCAGCTCCTCATGCACCAGTTCCCGCGATCCGCCGCGATAGCTAAAGGACGTCCCAGCCTGCTCGTCCATCATCCGGGTGCGATGGCGATAGGCGGCGGCCGAGACGATGCTACGTCCCGCTCCCCTGCCGATCACCTGCGCTCTGACGAACATGATCGCCACGGCTGTCTCCGCATCGTCCAAGCACGTCGCGCCAGCGACGTATATTGCGCCCTCAAACCGATCGGCCTGCCAGGGCCGATGCCGCCTTCTCGGTTGTAGGCTAGCCTATTTAACTATCGTATTCTAGATAGTATAGTCACCCCGTGGAGGTTGGTCGAACCCGGAAAGGACATCGGAATGGCCGCAAAATCATCGATCGCCGAAATCGACGCACAGATCGAGAAGCTACGCGAGCGCAGACGCGCGATGATCGCAAAGTCCGCCGAACGCTTTGCGCGCGCGGCAACGAAATCGGGGCTGGCGGAAATGGAGATTGCTGACGAGGAGGTCGATCGGATTTTCGGAGAGATCGCCGCGCGATTTCGTAAGGAAGAAAAGAAGGGGACTGCCGGCGTATCTACTTCGCCGCGTCGACCAGCAGCTGGCGGGACTGGAACGTCGGCGGAGGTTTCTCATGACAGCTGATCGCAAACGCGAGGCGCGCGAGAAGTTTTTACTCGGCGGCATCGTCGTCAGGGCGGGTCTCACGAAGGCCGACCGGGCGTTTCTGCTCGGCGGTCTACTCGAACTGGCGAGGCTTGATCCGGGCTCATCGGAGCATCGGCGGTTGCGCGATATCGGCGAGGAAGCGTTCAAGGCACCGGCGCTTGACGGTCATTCGACGCGCATCCCGGAGGCAACCGAATGACCGTGCGAGCAAAACCGCATCCGAGCCTGTTGCTCGTCCTGGTGCCTATCGCGGTAACGGCTGTCGCCGTCTATGTGGTCGGCTGGCGCTGGCCAACACTCGCCGGCGGCCTATCCGGGAAAGCGGAATATTGGTTTCTACGCGCTTCTCCTGTGCCGGCGCTTCTGTTCGGACCACTGGCAGGACTGTTGAGCGTCTGGGCGCTGCCATTGCACCGGCGAAGGCCGGTCGCGATGGCGAGCCTCGTCTGCTTTCTGGCGGTCGCCGGTTTTTACGCGCTGCGAGAGTTCGGCCGGCTCGCCCCGTCCGTGGAGAGCAGAGCGGTGACATGGGACCGTGCCCTTTCCTATCTCGATATGGTCGCCGTTTTCAGTGCAGTCGCGGGCTTCATGGCGGCGGCGGTGGCCGCGCGCATTTCCACCGTCGTGCCCGAGCCGGTGAAGCGCGCCAGGCGCGGCACCTTCGGCGACGCGGACTGGCTGCCGATGTCGGCCGCCGGAAAGTTGTTTCCGCCGGAGGGCGAGATCGTTGTCGGTGAGCGCTACCGCGTCGACAAGGATATCGTCCATGGACTGCCCTTCGATCCAAATGATCGCAGTACTTGGGGACAGGGGGGCAAAGCCCCTTTGCTCACTTACAAGCAGGACTTCGACTCCACCCATATGCTCTTCTTCGCCGGGTCAGGTGGCTACAAAACGACGAGCAACGTTGTTCCGACGGCGCTGCGCTATACCGGACCACTGATCTGCCTCGACCCGTCGACCGAGGTCGCGCCTATGGTAGTCGAGCACCGAAGCCGTGTCCTTGGGCGCGAGGTGATGGTGCTCGATCCAACGAACCCGACTATGGGATTTAATGTGCTCGACGGGATCGAGGCGTCGAAGAGACAAGAAGAGGATATTGTCGGCCTTGCGCATATGCTGCTGTCGGAAAGCGCTCGCTTCGAAAGCTCGAGCGGCGCCTACTTCCAGAACCAGGCGCACAATCTACTGACAGGCTTGCTTGCACACGTCATGTTCTCGCCGGATTTTGAGGGGCGGCGCAACTTACGCAGTCTCCGGCAAATCGTCTCGGAACCTGAGCCCTCGGTGCTCGCCATGCTGCGCGACGTTCAGGAGCACTCGCACTCTGCCTTCATCCGCGAAACGCTCGGCGTCTTCACCAACATGACCGAGCAGACGTTCAGCGGCGTCTATTCGACCGCCTCGAAAGACACGCAGTGGCTGTCGCTCGACAATTACGCCGCGCTCGTCTGCGGCAGCGCCTTCAAATCGAGCGACATCGTTACAGCCAAGAAGGACGTGTTTCTGAATATCCCGGCAACGATCCTGCGCTCCTATCCAGGAATCGGCCGCGTCATCATCGGCTCGCTGATCAATGCCATGGTCCAGGCCGATGGTGCCTTCCAGCGCCGGGCACTCTTCATGCTCGATGAGGTCGATCTCCTCGGCTACATGCGCGTCCTCGAGGAGGCACGCGACCGCGGCCGCAAGTACGGCATCAGCATGATGCTGATGTACCAATCCCTGGGGCAGTTGGAGCGGCATTTCGGGCGGGATGGCGCGACGTCATGGATTGATGGCTGCGCCTTGGCCTCCTATGCCGCGATCAAGGCGTTCGACACGGCGCGCAATGTCTCGGCGCAATGCGGTGAGATGACGGTGGAGGTGAAGGGAAGCTCCCGCAATATCGGCTGGGATACGAAGAACGGCGCCTCGCGCAAATCAGAGAGCGTCAATTACCAGCGGCGACCGCTGATCATGCCGCACGAAATCACCCACTCGATGCGAAAGGACGAACAGATCATCATCGTCCAGGGGCACAGCCCGATCCGCTGCGGGCGCGCGATCTACTTCCGGCGAAAGGACATGAAGGAGGCGGCAAAGGCAAACCGCTTCGTCAAGCCGATCCCGTGATGGGCCGCCAACAGACGCCGGGAAAAAATCTCTATCGCTCGGTGCGGCAAATACAGGGCGAACGGGTCCTCCGCGCCTGGCGGCGTGAACCAGTCTAGAAAGAGTGTATGGCCGAAGGAGTGAGCCCGAGCACCGTTAGACCAAACGCCCAGAAGGGCATGCCGTTGGCCGCGTCGGGATGGGCGTGGACGACGATCGACATCGGCACACGACGATCGCCGTAAGCATCATAAAACCTGTGCCGGGGGGAACATGCAAAGGGTATAGAAGGCGAATACCACGCGCTGTAAACCGCCGCCCTGAGGACGCCGAAGCCAATCGCGTACGGAGGGCTGACGATGAATCGAAGCGCGTGAAAAGCTCCGCTTCGGCTCGTCGCGCCGGTTTCGCGTTAAGCGTTTTGAGGCTCTGTCGACATGACGGGCTCCTCGGTATTCGCTAGCGCAGATCGAAGCAACAAAATGGTCATACTGTTCCCACACCCAAGGGCAAGCGAGGAAATCCTCTTGCGATAATTCGGCCGATCCGGGTCGCAACATCGAGCGAGAGGGGGGCGTGACCGCAGGCGGAGACCGCTCGCGGGACCGGTGAGCGAAGCGAATAGCACTCCGTCGGCCGTCGGCTGGCTCGCCCGAACAACGATCTCCAGTCTCGACGATCAATCACGAAAATGAATCGGTGTGGGCCGACCGATTCATAAGTGTCGTTGAACTCAAAAGCCGGAACGGGCGATTCTTCCGTCATGCTCACTCAGCCTATCAGTTCTACATCGAACGCACGGATGCGACGAAAACCGTGGCGCGCTTCTACACGCTCGCGATCGAACCGACGCTGTTCGGCACGCCCTGCCTGATACGGCGTTGGGGCGCATCGGGCCATGGTGCATCACTTCGACAAGGAAGAGGATGCTCTGCACATGATCCTCGATCTGCTGCGGACCAGACAGGCGCGCGGCTAAAGACCGAAACACGCGTTCGACGTGAACACATGGCCTGGGGTTTCCCGCAGCGAGCGCGCCCTGATCCTCGCCGGTGATCATTGGTACGAAGCGGAGCTTCGGCCGACGCGTCGGTCGTTTCGCGTGTCGGCTCAGGCGGGAAGGCAAACGCCGCCCTCAGAAGGGCGGCGCGGGGTCGAAGGTGCCCTCCTGTTCGGCGGTCGCTGCCGCCAGTTCGGCCTGAGCCAATTCCAGCTCGGCTTCGATCTGGTGGCGCTCGGCAGCGTCCGCGTTCCTGAGCTCGGCGCGCAGTTCTTCAACCTGAATTTCTGTTGCAATCGTCATCGTCGTCTTCTCCTTGGATAATGTGAAGATGACGCCACGGGGGTCGAGAGGATCGGGCCGGGTCAAGGATCGCGTCAGCGACCGCCGGAGGCGGCGAGCGGAGGAACCGATTTTCTGACGGTGCCCTTAAGGGCACCGGCTGAAAATTGGAGGGGCCGCGAAGGCCTTGAGGCGGCGCGAGCCCTCATGGCAGACTTGGCTATTTGATCAGACAAGCTTTCGCCTCGTGTGGCAGGGGAGAGGAGCAAAAGCGGGTTCGATGCCCGCTTTTGTTCCCGGTGCTGCGTTTAACGATCAAACCGAGTAACGGCGAAGTCGGCCCCGATTTCTCGGGGCCGCTCGCTTGGCTCGTCAGTCCGGATTGTTCCAGAGGATCACCTTCTTGCTCGGATCGCCGCCGGGTGCCTGTGCGAGGTTGCCGAAGATCACGCCGATCTCGGGAGCCTCCAGCTTCACTGAGAGGTATTCCTCGCCGGTCTGGCGGGCGATGCGGTTCCAGCCCGCGCCGATTTCGAAGCCGGTCTTGCGGTTGATGACGCGGTAATCGGGGGCTTCTTCGCTCGACTTGGCTGCGTTCGGGACGATGGCGATCGGGGCGTTGACCCGGATGGTGGCGAAGACGCCTTCGAGGATGCCATCGGTCTTCTGCGTCAGGGTTGCGATCGTGGTGGCCATGCTTCTGTCTCCTTCAGTTGCTCGGGACCATTCCCGATGGCGCACGAAGAGACGGCCGGCGTGCTCGGTCAGCTCGGTCGAAAATTTTGCCAAATTCTATTTTCCGCCAGGAGAAAGAACCGAAATCGAATTTTGCAAAAATTTCGGGCGAGTCTTACCCCTTTAGGGGTTGGCCGCAAAAGCAGGCGGTCGTCTATACGAGCGACACAAAACGGGAATGGTTCGGGGCAACTGAAGGACGCGACAAACCATTATGCTGTCCGGTCCACGCCGCGGGAGATCGGCCGCGCATCCCTTGATACGTTGGTCCGCGTGCCGGTCAACGCCATGCCCTCGCGCTCTCTCAGCTACAGCAGGCGGGTGAGCACGTCGCTAACGATATCACCCCTTATGTTGATCCGAGAGGTAGACGCGGCGAATGTATCGCCGCCTGCAGCCCGCGCGGCAACACCTGATGAAGCCGCTCGCGTGAGCGATAGGTGATCTTCCCCCACTCCCCCCGGGCGCCCGGCTATCTGCGCTGTTGGTGTTCTCCAGGCACATCGCGGCACGCGCCCCATCCGAGCGGTCGGAGCCGGCTTAGTAGCGGAACCAGGCCCGGCGGTGATCACGAGACAACAGGATCCCAGCAAGTCGCGAACGGAATGCCATAGAGCGCGACATTCTGATCCTGGGAAACGAAATGCGCTCCCTCCGCCAAGGCCTGCCCCCGACGATGCGGTTCGTGTCGGCCAAGGCCGTCAATGAGCAAGCCGCCGCCGTGTTGGTCAGCGTCCGGGAGCGTTTGATCCGCAACCGCACCCAACTCGCCAGTGCAATCCGCGGTTACACCGCTGAATTCGGCATTTCCGTCGTCAAGGAACTGGCGCACATTCCCCTGCTGCTTGAACGGATACAGTCCGACGAGACCGTGCCTGAGCTGACGCGGGAAGTGTTCGCGAGCCAGGTTGCGGAATACGCCCAGATCGAAGAAAAGATTGCAGACGTGGATGCCAGGATCATGGCATGGCAGCGAGCCGACGAACACAGCAAACGTCTCAATACTATTCCCGGCATCGGCCCGATCGGCGCGGCGCTCCTGATCATCGAGACGCCGGCACCAGAGCCATTCCGATCCGGCCATCGCGCCACCCGCCAACCGAGATAGCTGTTCAATGAAGCGCTCCTCAGTCGTTGCCATCGAATGGTGTTCGTGCGCGATGACCCATTCTCCGTTTTGTCGCTCGGCCGTCAGTCCGAAATCGAGGCTTGCGACGCCGGACCAAATAATTTGTCAGGCTCGAAAGTAGATTTCTGTCGCACGAAACCGACCATCCATTCGCTTGCATTGAACGATGACGTCGATCGAAACCCTCAACAATTGTTCAATGTCTTCCCGATCCAAATTGCGGCCCCCTTCGGACTCCTTCACAAGCAGCGTCAGCTGTTGGAAAGCGAGCTTGGCGGAGTCGGCATGCACGGTGGTGATCGATCCGGGGTGGCCGGAGTTGACGTTGCGGACGTAGTAGAAGGCCGTGCCATCGCGCAGCTCCTGCAGCAGTATGCGGTCCGGCCGCATCCGGAGGCATGATTCCAGCAGTTCTTTAGGGCCGGCGGCTGAAAGTCCCTGGGCGCCTTTCGAATAGAACAGACGCACGTGGTTCGGCTGTGGAATAGCGAGTTCGGGAGTGTCCTCGATCGAAATGATCCGCTCATGCTCGGGAATGTGTTTGATCAGCGCTTTCGAAAGCGTCGTCTTGGCCGATCCGGTTGCGCCTGAGATAACGATGTTCTTCCGTGAAATGACGGCTTCCTGCAGAAAATCCTTGAAGCGACCGGCACGGTACAGCGCCGCCAAATCCTGGTCCTGTGTCGAGGCGCCGTCGTTGACCGCACGCGTCTCGGAGAAGAACTCTCTTTCTTCCAGATCATCGAGCGTGAATGTGACCGAGGACGGCTTACGGATAGTGATGCTGACCGTATTCCTGCTGGTAGCCGGTGGAATGACTATCTGGATCCGTTCGTCCCCCGGCAGCGTTGCCGACAGGATTGGCCGGGTTTCATCAATGAATTGATGGGAGAAACTGGCCACGGCCCGGGCAAGGCGCATCAGCTTCTCGAAGGAAAGATCCGGCAGATCATAGGTCCGCCAACCACCAGCGCCTTCCGTCAACACCTCCCCGGGCCGGTTTACGATCACTTCGTAGAGCGTGCTGTTACCGAGGAACGGCGCGAACGGAGAGAGCAGCTCACGAACGACCGTTGCGTCGGCCCCTTCGGTCATCGCCTTTGCTCTACTTCGTCACGAGCGTTGACTGCGGCCTGAAGTCCGGCACCGCCCGGCCGAGGACCTTGTTTTTCGGCTCCGTCACCCGTAATCCGTAGACACCGGAAAAGTCGAGATCGCGTGCCACGAAGATCGAGACCAGTTCACCCTGATGTTTGTTGAGCGTCGGCGGAATGTTGATCGATTGCTCGACAGCGATCGCCGCCGCCTGCTGGCCTGCGCTTGTCGTGTTCTGCGTGTCGACATCGCTTTCCTGCAGGCGGCTGCTGGCATAGCTCGTGGCGTCGCCAAAGATGGAAAGAAGAAGCGCAGCTCCGAACCGCTCCCACCAGTGGGTGTCCACATGGCCGTCGACGCCGGCCCGGCCGAGCGCATCCGTCGCCGGTGAGGCCAGTGTGACGATGACGCCGTTCGGGGTCTTCGCCCGGTTCCAGAGCACAAAGAGGCGCTTCTTTCCGCGCTGAAGACCGCCGCGATACTCGCCAAGAACTTGAGTGCCTTTCTCCATCAGCACGACGCGGCCGTTATCCGAGAGGACATCACGGTTGATCACGCAGCTTGTAAAGCCGGGCTGATCGGATGCCATGGCAGTTTCCAGGACGCAGGGTATCGAGGTCCCCATTGCGACGATGAAGTTACGATTGCCGAGTGTGCCGGCGCGCGAGCCCTCAAGCTTGGTCGATCGTAGCAAACCGTTGAATCGCTGTTCATCGGCATTGGCTGTATTCTGGCCCATCATGTTTCCATCGAGCGGCAGGAAATTGCTGTCCGTCGAAATGGCAGGGTCCGCGGTATCATGGCGCGATGCCGCGGCTTTCTGTCCGCCGCTATAGGCCATCACAGGCGCCCGCCGCGCCGAATCGAGCAGCGGATCTTCCTCCTTCACCTCCTCGGTCATGACGGGGGTCGGTAGCTTCACTTCCGGTACTGGCTGTACCGGTTCCATTTTCTCCTTGGCCGGTTCGAAGTCCGTCGTCTGGCGAATGACGACCCGATCCGGCTTCGCCCCATCCGTCGACGTCGTCTCATCGCTCATCGACCAGAGTGCGAAGGCGACGAAGGCAAAGACCGCCAGTGCAACGGCGCCCCGCTTTAGGACGGGATTGTTGTCGATCTTCCGTGCATTGACGGTCTCTGCGCGCTCGCCCGGGATGCGGCTTTCGTCTTCCTGAATCAAATCAGTCTCCTATTGCGGTGCGCCATTATCCGTGCGTACGACACGCTCGACCAACGGGGAGGTTGTGTTGGTGTCAAAATTGATCCCGACCGGGTCGTAGGCCTCGTTGAAGACGCAAAGCACATCCCCTCCCCGGCGCAGGAGGAACTTTCGGCTGATCGCGTGGACGAGGACCAGATTGCCATCAACGGACTTGGGCACGAGCCTTTCGCTGCCATCCGAGTTCTCTATGTAGATGGCAGGCATCTCCTGGTTGCCGACGAAGGCAAAGGTCGTGACCTTGCCATTGTCGTAGACCGATTGCGGCTCCAGCGCCTGTGAGCCTTGCGCCGAGTAGCGCCAGTTTCGTGGGCCATAGGTCTCATGAGTAGCCAGCACATGGTCGGCCATCTTCGCCTGCGCGGAGATCGCTCGCGCCGCCGCGGCCTGGCGCCGGCGTTCGGCTTCGTCTGCTGGATACCGGTATTTGACGTAGAAGTAAGTATTCTGGCCGACCTCCACTTTTCCATCGCGCACCGTCAGTTCCATCTGGTAGCTGCGGGTCGACCCGTCCCGTCGCGTGGTCACCACGGAGATATTGGTGACCGGCTGGTTCTCGCGGGGTTTGAGGAACAGGATGTTTCCGGCGGGCGCCACCTCCCAGGCGATTCTGTTGCCAAGCGCGACGTGGGCAATCTCCTCGTCGGCCGCGAATTCGACCTGCACCGATGACCGTAGCGACCCAATGATTCGGGTGATGTTGTAGGGCTGGTAATCGACAAAGCGCACGCGGCTGTCCTGCGACGCACCGCGCGGGATTTCGAGAGCCAACACCGTGGAAGCCGAGCCGGCCAAGAGAAGAGTGAGAATTGCAGCGGTCCGCATCAGTTGATGGTCTCCGGGTCGGCCCGGTATTCGCTGACCGCAAAACCGAGAGGATTCACCAGCCGATCCGTCGACGACATCGGCGCGTTTGCATAGGAGAAGGTGAGCGTCGCAACCCAATGGGTTGCTCGGACATCTTCTCCGCGGGTGACCGTGCGCATGTAGCGAACGGATACGACATGCGGATTGATCAGCGAAATCGAGGCGATGCTGATACGCGCGGTGGCGCCACGCCCATAGGTGTTCTGCGGCGACTTGGGATTGCTGCCGCGATAGAGTCCCGAAAACCGCGCCTGCTCCGGTTGCGTCGACAGCAGGGCGACGGTGCGGAAATTCTCTTCCGCCTCGCTCCAGACATAACCTTCGCGGGCTCGGACGTATTTCGCGGCGAAGTATTTGGTCACGGCCTCATCATAGGTGTCGGCCGTCGATGTCAGCGCGGAGACAACATCGACGATGCCCGTCGAATTGTCGACCCGCACGACAAACGGTTCCACCGTCTTCAGCGGCGAGAGACCGGCGACGGCGAAGATGGATGTGCCGGCAAGAACGCCTGCAACGGCGGCGATCGACCAAGCAACGCGGGCCGAGCGTTCGACTTGGATCATCCGTTCCTGATCGAAGCGCCGCGCTTTTTCGAAGTATGTCTTGAGTTCGTCGCGCGGAACCATCGCGCTACCCCTGGCAAGGACGATAGGATGCGCCGACGCCGAGATGGGCGAAGGCCGGAGGCCCCTTACTTGCCTCGGCATAGGCCGTGGCGACGGACCGAGACGCCACCGGTCGGGCATCCGACTGTTTTTGTTTCAGGATGCCATTGTCCTCCCACTGCCACATGGAGCGATTGAGAGGACGGCGCGAATAGCCATCGCATTTCGAGAGCGGATAGGCCATCGATGCGCAGCCGCTTAAGGCGACCGCCATGCAAAGCAGCGGAAGTGTTTTGATCATTCCTGCAGACCCTTTTTCTTGTTCCTGCGAAAAGCGTCATGATCCGGAGCCTTTCGAGGTGAAGGTTCGACCGACGGCGCGGACACCCCGTCCGGCCGCACGTACGGTATGGGACGTCGCCCAAGCGAGCGTGCTTTCGTGAGCGTCGCGTGCCGCACCGTAGCCGTAGGTCAACGATGCCCCGCCGGCAGCAAGCGCCGAAGCGATGTTGGGAAGCTGGTAGAAGACGTAGAGGGCGGCGAGGCAGATGGCGCAAAGCGCGATCGGCCGCATCAACACATCGCTATAGGCATCGATCGCTGAAAAGGTC
Organism: Sinorhizobium sp.; assembly: GCF_059070375.1. Classification (NCBI taxonomy): domain Bacteria; kingdom Pseudomonadati; phylum Pseudomonadota; class Alphaproteobacteria; order Hyphomicrobiales; family Rhizobiaceae; genus Sinorhizobium; species Sinorhizobium sp. The sequence continues at coordinate 239,134 of NZ_JCACWC010000002.1, read as the reverse complement.
GTGTCGACCGAGGTGATCAGCAGCGAGCCGACGGAGACGACGAGGACCTGCAGGATCACGAAGTTTGCAAGCTGCCCGATCCAGGCCTCGGTAAAGCGTCGCGTCGACTGGAACATGGCGAGTGCCACGAAGATCGGTCCGATCGCCAGGACGATGGCAAGCGCAAGCCTGGCATAGAGCGAGACGACGTAGCCGACAGCGGCGACAATGAAGCTTGCGCCGATCACGAGCATGCCGCTGGTGCCACTGACGATGTCGATAGGCCAGGAGGCGCGCGTCCAGATCTCTTTGGCGCACTGTTGTCCCTTGTCGAGCAGCCCGTCAAAGGTCGAAGCACTCGGCTCCGTCCCGGTATTCAGCGCCTGGGAGATTTCGCGCGGAAGGACGTCAAAGAAGATGTTGGTGACGTAGGTCTGGTATTCGCTGGCGTTCTTCACCAGCATGACGATGATGGCGAGCTTGATTGCGCGGAAAGCGAAATCGAGGACCGGCTCCTGGACGGATCCGCGCAGCACGAGATAGCCATGGAGGACCACGTAAAGGGTGACCGCCGTCGTCAGGGGGCCAGTGACCCACTCGGCAATGTTCGACGTGCCCGAGGCAATGAAGTTCCCGAGCGGTGCCTTGAACTGCCCGTCGACAAAGGCGAAGACTTGATACACGGTTTACCTCCGAGCGCTCCTTACATTCGTTCAAGGCGCGCCCTGAAATCTGCGGCCGCAGCGTTTTGGCAATTCGGAGTGTTGCCCAACTCACCCGGATTGTGGCGGCATTTGCCGATCAGGTCGGCGAGCAGCGCTTTGTCGGCAATCAGTTCACCGACGGTGTAGACGCGCTCGGCTTCCTTCGAGCAAGCGACCAGAACGAGGAGAAAGACAGAAAGAAAGTGCTGCCTCATTGCAGTGCGGCTCCCATGGCGTCCATGCGCTGGCGCCAGTCCTCGGCCTTGCGCTGTTCATCGACCTGCGCCTGCGCCTGCTGCACCATGCGCAAGCCTTCCATCCGCAACACATCGGTCTGAAGAAAGGCCTGCTCGGCCTGCAGCCGAGCCTGCAGGTCGGCGATATCCTTGGCGTCACTTGCGGTCGATATTTTCTCGCGCAACTCATCGATACCATTGATGCGCTTGGTCGCCGCGTCGTAGATCTGCTGCCCGAGGCTCATCTGCCCGGCATTCTTGTTCTGGATGCGCGAAAGCTCCTGCGCGTAGAAGTCGTCGGCGTTAGCCCGATAAGTCGTATTGCGCTCGAAGAATTTTGAGGCCGAGTCACCGAATACGCCCGTACTGTTGCCCTTGAACAGGCCCTCGATGGTGCTGAAGTCCGCCGGCAGCGCTTTGCGAATGGCCGGATCGTTCAAGACGCTGGCAACATCTGCCATGCCGGTTAGCTTGTTGAGCGAACCGTAGAGCTGTTGTGCCTGCTCGATCTGCTGGTTGAGCGATTCGAGTTGCGACTTGAGCTCAGCGATCGTCTCGATGTGCTTGGCGACCGCCGTCTGGTCGATCACCGGAATCCCCTGCCCTGCAGCACCGCTGGCGGAGAAGACGAGCGCAGAGGCAATCACCGCACGATTAAGTCGAAAGGGAACCATCAGCTCGCACTCCTTCTCTGCTGGAAAACCGGAAGCCAATCCTTGGCGTCTTTGCCGACCTCTGCACGGACTGCATCGGCAAGTTCCACGTTGGCGGTTCGTCCGGAGAGGATGGCGAGCTCGTCGTCAAAGCCCTTGAGATCTAGCTCGGCGACGACACTGTTGTGCCCCTGCTTCAACACGAACCTTCGGCTCTCGACCGAAAGCTCGCGCGCGACCAGCTCGAATTCGCGCTCCGTCAGCTTGAAGCCATCGACATAATCGGCATGGTTGCCGCGGGAGTTCGGCAGGAAGATCTGGGTCGGGCATTGCTCGATGATGGTGTGAGCAATCGGTGAAACGATCGCATCCCGTGGACTCTGAGTGGCAAAAAGCATGAGTCCGTTCTGCTTGCGGATCGTTTTCAGCTTGTTCTGAGCGAGGTCCCGGAAGCCTTCGTCCTGGAGTGCCTTCCAGAATTCATCGATAACGATGATGATCCTGCGGCCGTCGATCAGTTGCTCGACCCGATGGAAGAGGTAGCCCATCAGCGGGGTCCGGATTTCCTCGTTGTCGAGAAAGTCGGTCATGTCGTAGCCGACGAACTTGCCACCGATGCCGAATTCGCCGAAACCGATATCCTCCATGACGTTGTCGAAGACCCAGCCGAGCGGCCCTCCCCTCTCCCACCGCCGCAGCCTTGCCGCAATACCTTCCGGGTTCGTGTTGCCGAGAAAGGTCCTGAGCGCGCCGATCGTCCGGCGCTCGACCGGCAGGTCGGCGAGCCCGTCGATGGCGGACGCAATGTCGCGGAGTTCAGTCACGGTCAGTTCCCGCGTTGCCGAACCGACAAGCTTGCCGACCCAGCGCGTCAGGAACACCTTGTTCTCTGGCGTCAGTTCGAGTGCCTTCAGAGGGGCGCAGCCGGTCGGGATGCCATTCTTGAGGGGCAGATAGGTGCCGCCGGCGGCGCGCACGTAGAGATCTCCTCCCCTGTCTTTGTCGAAGAACACCACATGCGGATCATGCTTCTCGAGTTGCGATAGCATGAAGTTGAGGAGCACGGTCTTGCCGGCGCCGGATGGTCCGCAGACGAGGGTGTTGCCGAGATCGCCGTAATGGAAATTGAAGTAGTACGGTGACCCGGACGCCGTCTTGAGCAGGGCGACAGCAGGCCCCCACTCATTGCCGTCCTTCTGGCCTAGCGGGTAGGAGTGGAAGGGCGACAGAGCGGCGAAGTTCCGCGACGTGATCGCGCCGGACCGGGCCCGATAGCGGAAATTCCCAGGTAGTTGCGCCCACCAGGCCGCCTCGAGACCGAGGTCCTCGCGCGCGACGACCGCGCCACCACTCGTCATGCTGGCGCGCGCCTTAGCGAGATTATCGGTCAGTTCCTTAACCGAGGGAGCAAAGACGGAAAGCGTCAGGTGGTGCTCGCCGAGCACGAACCGGTTGGACTCCAGATCGTCTATCGCCCCATCGAGCTCCTCTATCTGCGAAGCCGCCTTGTCGCCGCTGCTGACCATCTGGTTCTGCTTGCGGCCCATGATCACGCGGGCGTCCGGCTTCGAGACAAAGGAGAAGGATTGCGCCAGTATGAGTTCGAACGGGCTGGTAAGCACGCTATCGAGCATGCCCGTCCTGGTGCGGGCCGGATATTCCTTGAAACTCAGCATGCCGGCATAGCGGCTTTCAGCCTCATGCCGGATTTCGATCGTTTCGCGGCCGACAATCACACGATCCGAGTAGATCGCCGACGCAATGCGCCCCTCTGTCAGCGGGATCGGCTCGCGCCGGCCGCCGACGAGCTGATGAAGCACTTCGCTCGGCTCCGAAAACAGCAGGCCATCGCGCTCGTAGACGGAGAGCATCCGGGGTTCGAAGCGCTTCAACGCGGCGGTGGCATCGACGACCTTGTCGCGCAGCTGCTTGAGAGCGTCTTCGTCCAGCTCGACACCCGCGCAATGGGCCCGACGCAGGCGCGCCAAGAGCTTCGTCGCCTTGTCGGCGGGATCGCGAGCCGGAGACCAGAGGATGGTCAGATAAAGGTCGTTGCGGAACAGATCCTCGCGCACCATGCGCGCGCGATATTTGTCGTTGAGCGCGGCCGAAAAAGCAGTCGTGAAGGTTCCCCCGGGATAGTCGCTGTCCCGGCGCCGAATGAGATGGGTCCACAAGGCAAGCCGCTCGTCGGCGATGTTCCGGTAGAGCGTGTTGAGGTCGCGATGAAGCGCGTTCAAATCGAGAACGTCCGCCGTCTCGAACGAGACGCCTTCGAGCGCGATCATGACCATCAGGGTCCGGGAATCGAGTGCAATCGTCGCCTCGTCAACATGGCGGACATAGGGGATAAAGGTCTCAGGAGCGAGTTCGCGAGTCCTGAGCGTTGCATTGCTAGACAAATCCGAGGTCCCTTTCGTCGTATTTGCGGGCGAGCTTCAGGGGGCTAAGCGTCGCGCCGGCCCAATAGGCGCTGTTGCGGTACCGGCCGCGTGTCTCCACCCAGGCCAATAAAATGCGAAACATGTTGTGGTCGTGTTTGACGAGTGCGCGGAACACCAGGTGGAAGACGACGCCGACAGCCAAGTAGGCGATCGAGCCGGCGACGATGTAAAGAACAGTCGTCAGCATGATGTTCATGCCCATGGCTTCCATCGTCACGCCGGCAATCATCGCCGGCCGGGTGCAGGCAATGAACAGCGTGTCCTCCTCGAGCGTCGGGCGCGGGGTCGCCATGGCGTCAGCTTCCTACGATGGTGTTCACGAGTTCCGTAGCGCCGAAGATCCCGCCGATGCCAATGATCCAGAACCCTGCCCGTCTCAAATCCATGTAGCCGAACATCCAGGCAATGCAGATCACGATCACCGCGATCACAGCCAGCAGCTTGGCAATGTTGCCGGTCAGCATGTCGACGATGTTCTGGAGTACGGTCTCGATGCCGGCGGCTTGAGCGAAGGCCGGTTCGACCAGGGTGGCCACTGTGGCGACGGCCATCAGGGTCGAGGCGGCGATCGGGCGGATACGGGCACTGAGGGTCATTCACTCTGCTCCATTTGACTGTTCTGAAACACAAGGACGGAAGATCTCCGTCGAGACCTGAAAACATCCCAGGACGGCGCTGATGTCTCATCGACGGGCCGGACGTCGTCCGCCTCCGCCACCGCCACATCGCCGGCGCTAGCTTCGGTGACCTCCCTCCGCTGTCCGTCATCTCCGATCACGAGAGTCGCAACGGTTTTGCCGAGCCGCTTCACTTCTTCGCGGACCTGCTCGTCGTACTGGACCATGGCGCCAACGGACGGATCGTCGCGGCCGTAGTAGGATTGCAGCATCACCTGTTCGGCCTGGTACGGATCCGCGCCGGCCTTCCCTGCGAGCCGGTAATATCCGTCGAGCAGCGTCGCGGTGGCCTGAAGGTTGAGGCACGGGTCGGAGGCGTCGGAGATCGAGAGCTTCAGCTTCTCAAGTTCCTCCCTGCCGATGCCGCCGAGACCGAGATGAATGTGCTGACGCTCGGCCGCCAGCGACGTGGCGATGTTGATCGCTTCCGTCTTGTTCGTTGGCCGCCGCGAGAGCGGGGCGCCGCTGTCGATCCGGATGGCGAATGGCTCGAAGCGGCTTTCAAGGCTGACGACACCGGCAATTGTCTCGGCCGCAATTACAGGCGCGCAAGTTTGCGCCAGATCGAGGAACTCAACAGGCATGACTCAGTACCACACCCTTTGTTTGCCGACGCCGTTGATGGTCAGGTCGATATAATGAGGCTGCGGGCGGACGTGCGGCCGCGTCGTCACATAGCGTCGGCACTCGGTGGGGCCCTCCCTCCGCCGCCACGTTGCCGACGTGATCCGATCATTATTGGAATAGCATTCATCAGTTGGGACAGTCTGTGGCCTGTTCGAGACGCAGCTCGCCTCGAGCCCGCGATCACCATACCGGGTCGTCAGGCGGTAGCCATCGTTGCAGTAATACGGCTCGTATCTGGGGCGCGAGGCCTGGAACCCAACGCCGCTGCAGGTCGGAAAGGAGTGTCCCTTTGCAAGCTCGTGCCAGAGCTTCTCGATCGGAGGCCGGCACTCTGCATACTGCGTCGGTCCGCCGGGATTGGAAAGGCACAGGATAACCTGGCATCCCCACTCATCCGCTCGCGCTTTACCGTCGAAAACAAGATAGAATGAGGCTAAGCTGGCTGCAGCAATGACTGCCTGCATGAGAGACTTGTCCATGACCACTACCCTTCACCGACGCAAGCATATGCGGAACCTAGAAGGCTCTGCGGCTTCCTGACTCGTTTTACAATCATATATCTGATAGTATAAAAGATGACAAGAGCACTCAACGCACATTGGCAGAGTCAGTTATTTGCGGCCTACGCCCTGCAAGAAGTCCTCGACAAACCGATCGACGGGGAAACGCCCCAATCGCGCCTGAAGCAGCTTGGAATGATGACGGTCCTCTACATGATGCACCAGAGCCACGAAAAGCTAACCCTTTCAAATATCGTAAAAATCACCGGGCTGACGCGCAATGCCGTGGCGGAATCGATTGATCCACTCGTTGAGCGCGGCATACTTACAGAGACGATCGTGAAGAACTCAATGGGGCGCGGAACTGCGAGGCAGTTCGAGTTCTGTCCCGAGGTATTTGAGAGACTGAAGCTGGGCGTCGATCAGAGAAAGCCGCAGACGTAATGGCTGTTATCTGATACTATGAGTAGGCGCGAGCTCACGGGCGCTTTCGGTGCACCATCCATCAGGTCCGCCCTGCCGCTTGCCGTTGGGCGCCACCACGCGGCCACACCAGCGCAAGAGCAGGAAGGCAGTCAGCGGCAACTTGCCGGAGAAGTTACTGGCCGCCTGCTCCGGCGAACGATCAGGCGCGATCGGGCGCGGCTTTGACGCCATTACCTCCGGCGGCGTCGCCGCCCGGAACTGGCCGCTCTACGGGCTTGAGGATCTGTCGGTGAGGACTCAATGCGCGCCGATCCCGCGCTGGAGCCTCTCCCTCCCCCTCGATCAGCCTCGATCGCACCACGATGATCACGAGCGACGATGACGAACACGTGCCGGCCTGTGACTGCCTCAAACGATGCGTCAAAGCCTAACGGAACGGCCTGTGTTCCGGCGCACTGACTAGGGCAACATCGACCGGCGCGGCTCACGCCGCAGTCGGCCAATCTGATCTTGAATCGCCGGTCCAATGCCCGGCAAGACGACGCCAATACAAACGAGCGCGAAGTGGGTCCAAGTGACCAGTATCGCTGACCGCAGCTCGTCCAACTTTACAGCTTTTGGGGCAAGCGAAATGCGCTTCATCACCGAGGTTCGAGCTGCGGGGGTTCTCCGAAAAGGTGACTGTGGTCATCAGGTGGTCGCTAGCGGCATCCTCCCGTTCTCCGATCGCGGAACGCTGGCTACGCGCAATTGCGTACTGCGTTCAACTTGTCACCGTCACAATCAACGCACAGATTAGAAGACCTCCCTGGTGGCCTCGTGCCGTTGACCACGGATGTACTGGCAGCGGCATGAGGTCGCGGCTGCTAAGATCTAGGCGGGCTTTCTCGTCCACCCCCTATCATCAACGGGTCGAACAGCGTTGGCGCTTCCTTGCATCTGGCGCACCAGAAGCGGCCTGGCATCGCCGACTTTTCGTGCTTGGATTCGGCCTGGAACGGATTGGTGTGGGTTTGGGAAGCCAGCAGTGGTCTCCCGGCTACGGATGGCACAATCTCGGGCCAGCACACCGGTTGCAAGAACCATCTTGGCTGGCACATCCGCATCAACTGGGCATATGCGCGCAGGTTTATACGACATAAATACCCCTTGTGATGGGGACACCATCTTCGCGGGGAGGCGACAAATGCCTTGTCGCTCGATAGGAAAAGCAACAGAGCATCCACCCGTTGAACGCCCGTAGCGAACCTACGTCGTTGGCGCTTCGGTTTCATCACACCGTTTCCTTTTTAAGCGCGGCTGAAGGCTCTGCGGCACCAATGCTTTGAGGAAATGAGGACAACGGATAGACAGCTTGTTCCGTCTTATCGAGATACTGCATGAGGGCGGTCACGAGGTGATAGAATATGGAAGCTGGGACTTCAGTCGCAACGGCCCTACCCTTCTCGTCGATGCGGTCGATCCACATCCCTAGCGGCGCCGGGTCGATGTGCCACCGGAACAGCCGGCCGACACGCGCCTCGATCTCCGGCTTGAGATCCGGTCCACCCGTGCCTTCCAGCGCGAGCGCGGCCTTGATCGCCTCGGCCTGCGGCCAACTACGCGAGATGAGGTCAAGTGGGAGGGCGGCGCGCGACACCGCTCCGTAAGCCAGTCCTGTCGACCGATTGAGCCCAGTTGCTATCGCGGAAGCGTAAAGCTTGCGGGCAAAAGCAATCAGATCCGTCTGCCTAGTTTTTGCGGCAAACTCGACGAGAAGCGAGGCCCATTCGAAATGATGGCCGGGCTCCGTCCACTGGCCCTTTTCGCCGAGGGCCGGCGTCCAGCCGTCGTCGAAATATTCGCCGAGCGTCCAGCTTTCGGTATCGAAGAAATGGCTGCGGAACAGATCGATGATGCGGGCAGCCCGGCGCAGATAACCCCGCTCGCCCGTTGCTGCGTACCAGGCGAGGAATGCCTCGAGAAGATGCATATGCGGGTTGCTCCGGCGCAGCTCGTTACCGTCGGATGTCTCCAGGAAACCGGTCAGTTTGTCGTCCTCCAGGTGCTCGTCGAGAAAGGCGAAGGTCTCCTGGCCTAGCCGCAGAGCGTCTGGATTGCCGGCTTGGTGTGCGTGAGCGAGCATCAACAGGACACAGGCATGATCGTAAGCATCCTCACACGCATCGGCAATCGTGCCGTCTTCCTGAAGCACCCGCGCCCAACCGCCGCGTTGAGTACGTCCTTTCTCCATGAATGCAATGCCATGCGCGATCAACCGGTCGGCATCGCCGTCCCAGCCGCGTAGCTTTGCCACGGAAAAGGCGTAGGCCTGACGGGCCATAGTGCGCATACGCTTGGGCTTCATCAGAGGTACAGCCTCGAAACTCAGGGCTTCGTGGAAACCGCCATTGCGCTCGTCGACACCCGCCGTAGACCACAGCGGCAGCGTTTCTTCGAACAGCCAGTGAGCGACCCGCTCACGCCAGGCACCGGGCTGCAGCACGCGACCGTGAGCCGGGGTGAACTTCGTCTCCAAACGCCCGCTCTTTTCTAGTTGTTCGACGATGCGCTTGACCTCCTGGCTCTTGGCGACCGGCGCCACAAAGGTGGCGTCAGCCGTGGACACGATCGCGACGTCTCGGAGGCCGATGACCGAAAGCAGCCGACCCTGGCTGCGCAGGTAGGAGCGCTCGCAATCGATTGCGACGACGTCGCCGATCACCACATTGCCGTTCCCGTCGGTAGGGCTGATATCGAGCAACGACTGCCAGGAGCCGAGGTCGCTCCAACAGAAGCTCGCCGGCACCATCGCGATGCCGCTCGCATGCTCCATGATCGCATAGTCGATCGAGGCAGAGGGGATCGTCGAATATTGCTCAATTGGAAGGTAGGTACCCGACACCTCGGTCGCTGCCGCCGCGAAGGCGCACTCTGCCTTTTGCCAGATCGCCGCCTGATGCTTGCGGAAGGCCGTGCGCATAGCGCCGGCGCGGAACAGGAAAATGCCGGCGTTCCAGAAAAAGGTTCCGGATGCGACATAGGCCTTCGCCATCTCCAGTTCAGGCTTCTCAACAAAGCGGGCGACATCTCGAACATTACCCTTCCCAACCGACTCTATGTAGCCGTACCCAGTTTCCGGCCGGTCGGGCGGGATGCCGAAGACAACAAGTCTGCCGGCTTCGGCGGCCGGCACGCCCTTTTCCACAGTATTCCAGAACTGCTCCTCGGTAGAAATCTCGTGGTCGGAGGGCACAACCAGGACCAGTCCGTCGCCGTGAGCGGCAATCGTTTCGAGTGCAGCCACCGCGACCGCGGCAGCCGTATTTCGGCCAACCGGCTCGAAGATCGCGTGACCACCCGCCAAATCGATACCGGCCAGGTCGGCACGCACCCGCTCAGAATGGCGCTCCGACGCGATCACGTGGACTGGCGTGTCTCCAGCCGATCGGGCCTTCAGCCGCCGCACGGTGTTGACCAGCATTGAGCCGTGGCCGGCAAGGTCATGAAATTGTTTCGGATTGTCCTCGCGTGAGAGTGGCCAAAGCCGCGAGCCGACGCCGCCGCTCATCACGAAGCAGGAAATCCGTTCCGGCATAACTTCGCCCTCTTCCGTTGCTCGCTTCTGGCTAGAAGGTCTGGTTGTACGCGCCGACCTCCGGATTTTCCCTGATTACGCAGTCGACCGCCTCGAACATGGCGCGCCGGCGTGCTTCCGAGACCGGGCTTTCGACCACGACGACGAGCTCCGGCTTGTTGGAGGATGCCCGCACCAGGCCCCAGGTGCCGTCCTCGGTCACCACGCGCACGCCGTTGACGGTGACGAGATCGGCAATCAAATGTCCTGCGACAGGAACTCTGTCCCGCTGCATCGCCCGGAACCGCTCCACCACCCGTTCGACCACTGCATACTTCACCTCATCGGCGCAAGGTGGCGACATGGTTGGTGAACTCCAGGTCATCGGCAGTGCCTGGTAGATCTCGGCCATGCTTCTGTTCGGACTGCGGTCGAGCATCTCACAGATCGACATCGCGGTGATCAACCCATCGTCATACCCGCGCCCGAGAGGCGGATTGAAGAAGAAGTGCCCCGACTTCTCGAAGCCCGCGATGGCACCCAGTTCAGCGACCCTTCGTTTAATGTAGGAATGGCCGGTCTTCCAGTAGTCGGTGCGCGCACCGTTCGCCTTCAGCACCGGATCGCTCGCGAAGAGCCCGGTCGATTTGACGTCGACCACGAATACCGAACCAGGATTCAAAGCGGAAATATCGCGTGCCAACATCACACCGATCTTGTCGGCGAAGATCTCGCTGCCCTCGTTGTCGACCACCCCGCAGCGATCGCCATCGCCGTCGAAGCCCAGCCCGACATCGGCGCCGCTCTCCAAGACCTTGTCCCGGATGGCATGGAGCATCTTCAGGTCCTCGGGATTGGGATTATAGCGGGGGAAGGAATGATCCAGCTCGCAGTCGAGCGGGATCACCTCGCAGCCGATCCGTTGCAGCACATCAGGCGCAAAAGCGCCGGCCGTGCCGTTGCCGCAGGCGGCAACGACCTTTAGCTTCCGGCCAATGCGCCTGCCTCGGGTCAGATCGTCGATATAGCGCCGACGGAAGTCGGGAACAAACTCATAGGCTCCGCCGCCGTTCAGGTCGAAGTCAGCTTCCAGTACGATCCTTCTCAACTCCGCCATCTCTTGCGGCCCGAAGGTCAGCGGCCGGGCCATGCCCATCTTAACGCCGGTCCAGCCGTTCTCGTTGTGCGAGGCCGTCACCATCGCGACCGACGGCACCTCGAGTGCGAACTGCGCGAAATAGGCCATCGGAGACAAAGCCAGGCCGATGTCCCTGACCCGGGCGCCTGCGGCCATCAGCCCGCAAACCAATGCCAGCTTGATGCTAAGCGAGTAGGAACGGAAGTCGTGCCCGGTCACGATCTCCGGACCGGCGCCCGAGCGCTGGATGAAGGTCCCGAGCCCCATGCCCAGTGCCTGAACGCCCATCAGGTTAAGTTCGGGCGCCTTCCCGCCATCGGAGCGCCCGAACCACCACCGCGCATCGTATTCCCGAAACCCCGTCGCCCGTATCAGGGGGCTCGTCTCATAGATAAATTTGTCAGGTCCGGGTTCTTGGGCCCGCCCATTTGCCGACGCCGATTCAAAACGAGCGAAATTCATCTGCACCGCCTCGCGCACCGCCAATTGTTGGAACCATTAACAGGATCGCGGTTGCGGCAGTCCCGGCTTGTCCCGTGCTCCCCCCTCGACGACGAACATATCGCTGAGCTTGTAAGCAACCTCAGTCCGGTTCGTAGCCTTCAGCTTTTTCATGATGTTCCGGATGTGGACCTTTACGGTGCTCTCACGCAGATTGAGCTCGTAGGCAATGATCTTGTTCGCCTTGCCGCGCCTGAGCGCTTGGATGACTTCTTCCTGGCGCTGTGTGAACATCCCCCCCAGAGGCCGTGACACCTCCCCGCCAGCGACCATGTCCATTCGTGTGGTCAGGACACTGCTGGCGGGGACGAATATCCCGCCGGCTCGCGCCAGATTGACGGCTTGCACACAGACTTCAAACCCGATCGAGGATGGTATATAGCCCCTGACCCCGCACTCAAGTGCCTTGAGGATTTGAGGCAGTTCATCCCAGTCGGATAGGAGCACGACGGGGGTCGGGGCAAATTCCCTCACCAGATCCGAGATTTCGGCCGAATTGCTGGTATCGACAGCCTTTCGACCACCGATATTCAACAGGATTGCCGCGATGGGCGGATGAGGTTCTTTGTCCTTCCGCCATTCATCAACTGAACCATAGGCTAAGACTTGCATGCCGATACCATGCAGCACGAGACACTGGGACAGGCATTCCCTATCGAGCGTTCGGTTGTCTAGCAGGAGCAGAGCCGAGCCCGCTGCCGTGTCGTTATGCGTTTCACCAATTGCTTTGCTAGGAAGAGGTGAGCTAAGCCTGTGGACTTCAAGCGCGCCATATTTGTGAATTCGAGTCAATGAATGCATGGTACACCCCCACCGCAACATTAGTCGGGCGCAAATAATGATGAGGTGGCGCTGAACGGTTCACGTCACCCGCTACAAAAAAATGTCAATTTTGAAAGGGCGCCGGTAAAGCGCCAATCCCCAATAGTAAGCGATAATAATCCCGAAAATGTCGTCGTTCATTAACATAAGTTAATATGCGCCATTATTTCGTATATTTATGAAAATCTAACCTAAATGGAGCACTTACAGGCTACTCTACAGATTAATACGATTTTACAAGCCGCTCGCAATATAACCATTTTGGGTTATCTTAAGCATCTTGATCTCGCATTCGCAATTCATGTCTCACCGGGCAAACGGAGGTAGCCTGGATCGAAATCTGCAAAGTGCTCTAAACCTTCTTTGTTCAGTAAATGAACGGAACCTTGTCGGAAATCCAAATAGCTCCTCTGTCTCAATTCGCGCAGCATCCGGTTAACATGGATCGGGGTTACCCCGAGTGCGGCCGCGAGATCATATTGAGTTAGGGGGCATTCAAACCCATGGCTTTTTGCAGCATCCGCCTTCTCTAGGCGCGTCCCCAACTCAAGGAGAAAATGAGCGGTACGTACCAAGGCACTTCTTCGGCCTAGATTGGTCAAGTGCTGAGACAGAATCGCTTTTTCGCGGGCGATCGCCCCGAGCAGGCCAGCGGCAAGGCTCGTGGAATGGGCGAGGCCTGACGTGATCGCCTTGGCGGGCGCCTCGAATAGCATGAGTTCGGTCTGTGCCGTGAATGATTCCAAACCTTCTCCCTCGAAGGCTCGAGAGACTACAACCTCTCCTTTCAGCGGGAAATCGAGGATCTGCCGCTCGCCATTCGCCAAATTGGTGCAGATGCAGCCCCAACCGGAATGGACGACGAAGATGCGATCCTCCTCGTCTCCCTGTCGGGTAATCACGGCATGCGCGGCGTAACGCCTCGGAATGAAGCCGAGCGACCCAAAGTGAAACTTATCGCTGTCGTTGAGCGCAACCCGGAGTATCGAGGTTTCCAGTGCCCGGGCAAACGCTTCAGACGCAACTGTCATTTGCGGGGCACCCCCTTTCTTTAAACTTGCATAATATACGGAGTGCGCCACAACGTAAGATTGCTAATGCGAGCTAATGCGAAATCGGTACCGTGCTCCCCCCTTTGAGGTCTTGTCTCGCATGTTGAGTTGTGGCTGAGCGACGAGGCAATCTCACGCTTTTGCGAAGTACTCAGTACGGTCCGGCTTGCTCGTTAAATTTCTGCGTCGCTACCGCAAGGTGAAGCCGCCGTGTTTGGGCCCGGGTCTGAGGCGATTGCAATGTGGGGCCTGGCCGCCAACTGGATAGATGCGGCTGAGGTCCAATGAGCAGGCGAGACCCGGGAAAGAATCCAACAAAGGGAAATGGCCCTCATCAGATCTGGTGAAGTCTGCGAGTCACGCAGACCTTGCGGCGGGTTCACGCGCGGGATGTGATTAGCATGAGTCGATGTCCGCGATCAGGTGCAGATACGCCTCAGCAATGCGGCGCCATGAAAAGGTCGCCGCCCGCGCTCTGCCCTTTTCTGCCAAGTGGCGACGTAAACTGTCTTCGTTGCAAAGTCGGCGGATAGCCGAAATCCATGATCCGGCATCTGCCGGGCCCGCGTAGAGGGCGGCATCCCCACACACCTCTGGAAGGCAGGGGGCAGTCGAAGCAATAAGGGGGCAACCAAGTGCCATGGCTTCGACGGCTGGCAAACCAAACCCTTCGATGCGGGAGGGGAAAAGGAAGCACAATGCATGCGAGAGCGCTTTGGCCAGGTCGTTGTCACTGATGCGGCCCAGCAGTCGGAGGTTCGATGGCTGCTGCGAAACCAATCGTTTCAGCAAAGCGGCATCAACATCTCCGGCCATACAAAGATCCAGCCCCAGCCGATCCAAGGCTGGGGCAAGCTTCAACAGAAGTTCCACATTCTTGTACTTCTGGCCCTGACCAAGGCAGAAGACAAAAGGCCGCTGCCCCAGATCGATCGACGACAGCGCCGCATCCCAGCGCGCTACATGATCGCTTCCATTGTAGGTAACAGTGATTTTCTCGAAAGGTGCCACGCCAAAGCCGGCGATGTGATCGCGTGAGAAACTCGATACTGTAGTGATCGCCGACGCTCTGCGGCCCAATGCTGGGAGTATTAATCTGTGCGCCAAGCGAAATCCTCGCCCGTAGCTTTGCGGCATCAACCTGGTGTGTAGATCGTGAATGCACACGATTTGGCGCCGAATAACCACTGGCGCGAGATTACAGAAGCTCAGCAATCCGCCCCTTACATAGAAAGGCAATTGCGCCTGCACCCAGAGCTGCGGCAGCCGAGGTCGACTGTATTCCGGCACCACACGCACCGGGATCGACTTCAAGGGAAGGTCTCCAGGCGGTTCGCAAGGGGCCACAATCGAAAACTGGAGCCCAAGCGTCATCGGATGACGTTCCGTCATTAACGCGTCGAGCGCCAAAGTCACTTCACGCGCATAGCGGGCCACACCGGTCGGGCGCAAAGCGAGAAAGTCCCCGTTGATGGTCCAGGCATGGTGCGAATTCGGAATAGGAGCCGCGAGCGCCGGTTCCCCTTCGTCGCATCCATGCCGTGGCGCCGATTTCGCACGAGTACTCTGCTGGTCGACCGGGCGAGCGCCCCCGACATCGGTCATGCTTGCTACTCCACCCCGGACGGCATTGACCGAACGCGCAATGGAGCATCCAATGACAATTTGGGCGCCGGTCGTTTAACTTCCCATCAGTCGCTCGGGCCGATTTATCGTCTGCTTGGAGGCGTTATGCCGTCGGCTTCTGGCCTTAACCTAACCTTTTGGAAAATACCTCCACATGCGCGCCATCGAAACGAACCCATTGGAGGTAAAGGTGGCATGCCCGGCGGTCATCATCCTGCGACCTACAACGAGTCTAACGCCAATGAGTAAGAGCGCTATCAAAAGGGTGGTGACGTGTTGAGCCTTTCGCCGGAACGAGGCTCGCCTAGGCCGCGCCAAGGACAAACCAGCGAGCGTCGGTCCTCACTCCAATAGCTGACGGCGGCTGGGAAGAAAAATCCGATGGTTTGCGGTAGGCTCGGACGCGGTATAATGCGCGCGGTGGCGGACTATGGAACGCTCGTGGACGATTAACGGACGCTTTCTGGCGCAGCCTCTTACGGGCGTTCAGCGATACGCTTTCGAGATCGTGCGTGCCTTGGACGAACTACTCGTAGAGCAACCCCTCCTCGCCAGCAAGCTCAAGATCGAATTGCTCGTTCCTCACGAGGCAAAGGTCCCTTCCCTCAAAGCGATCTCCACGCGCGCCACTGCCATTGCTCCTATGCACGGCCACTTTTGGGAGCAGGCAGCGCTTGCAGCTCACGTTCGAGGTGGACTTCTCAGCTTCTGCAATACCGGCCCCTTGAGCGTCCGAAAGCAGATCCTGTGCATCCATGATGTCAACACGCGAACCTACCCACAGAGCTATTCGCTCACGTTCCGGCTGCTTTACCGCACCTTAGTACCTGCTTTGGGGCGGAGAGTCGCGGCGGTCGCGACGGTCTCGCGCTACTCTGCCGGCGAGCTCGTTCGTCATCGAATATGCGGACCGGGCAAGATCATGGTGATCCCAAACGGGCACGAGCACGCAGCCTCGTGGAAGCCGGGGCATTCCCAAAGAACTCGGGCCGTCGCGGGGCGGGACACGATTGTCGTCATGGGAAGCGCAATTCCTCACAAGAACACCGGGCTGATCATCGGCATGGCCGAAAGGCTTGCCGCGGTGGGTCTACGAATAGCGGTGGTAGGCATGTCCGACGCGCGCGTTTTCAAGACCGCCGGCAGGAAAGAGTCGGTCAGCAATGTCACTTGGCTGGGAAGACTGTCGGATGAGGAACTGGCGGCGCTGCTCCAAGACTGCCTTTGCCTTGCGTTCCCCTCTTTCATAGAGGGCTTTGGTCTGCCTCCGCTCGAAGCCATGGCCACCGGTTGCCCCGTCATTGTTTCCAATCGCGCCAGCTTGCCGGAAATCTGCGGTGACGCGGCTCTTTACGCTTCTCCCGACGACGCCGAAGCTTGGTTCGACCGTTTCATGCGGGTGCGCAACATGCCCGACGTGCGCGATGAAATGATCGGCCTTGGCAGGATGCGAGCGTCAAATTTCCAGTGGAAGGCGTCGGCTGGCCGATATCTCGAAATAATGGCCGTCTTGGACGGAATGTCTAAGCCATCCGGCGGGCCGGTTGCCGTATCTATCGCCTGACGTGGGCGGCCTGAGCCACTGCAAGCGCCTTCAGGACCCCCAGGTCGAAGCGGTCTTCGGAAAATCTCTCCGCATTCGATCGGCACGCCTGCGGTGTGATCGCCGGCTGGTTCTGCTCAAAAACGTGGATGGCCTCCTTGAGCGACTCCACCGCCTGGCTGCCAAAGAGAATACCAGTTGGAGGCTCGGCTTCGCCGAACGGCTGCACGATATCGCGCGCGCCGCCACGGCTGAAAGCGATCAGTGGCGTACCGCATGCTTGTGCTTCCGCCAGAGCTATTCCAAAATCCTCGCATCCAGCAAACACCATCGCCTTGGCCATCGCGACGGTCCTCACATATTCCTGCCGTGGCAAATAACCTGTGAAGCTGACGTTGGATCTGGCCATGCCACGCAGGCTCTGGGACTGTTGCCCCTCTCCTACCACGACCAGTCGCCTCGAGGGCATATCGTTGAATGCCCGTATGACAAGGTCCGTGCGTTTGTAGGGCGCGAGAAAAGAAGCCGTAACGTAGTAGTCGTCTTTGCAGGCGATGAATTCAAGTTCGTCGAGGGCAACCGGCGGAAAGACGACCTGAGCTTCCCGGCCGTAGATCCGCTGGATACGGGAGCGCACATAGCTCGAATTGGCCAGCATGAGATCAGGCCCGTGGGCGGTTCGGGTGTCCCAGGTCCTCAGATTATGCAGCATGTAGCGGAAGAGCAGGCCCTTTGGGCCGAATCCAAGACGGCCCTGCGCAAGATAGGAAAACTGTTCGTCCCACGCGTAGCGAATGGGGCTGTGTACGTAGCATAAATGTGGTTGGTCAGGCCGGGTTAGAACTCCGCGCGCGAAAGCGGCGGAGGACGAGATGACGGCATCATAGCCGGTGACATCGAACTGCTCCATGAGAAACGGGCAAAGAAAAAAAAGGGAGCGATAATATTTCTGCACCATCGGCAGTCGGTTGGCGGCCGAGGGATGGAACGCGACATCGTGAAAATACTGCTCCTTGATGTCCTTTGGCAGAAAGTCGAACAGGGTAAAGACCTCTGCATTTGGGAACAGCTTGCATATGCGGGCAAGCACACGCTCACCGCCGCGAAAATTTGGGCACCAGTCGTGTACGACGGCGATCCTTGCGCTGCGATCCGCCAGAGCGAGTGGCTGCTGACCAGAAGCACGTCTATGCGGCCTGAGGCGCGTTATCCTTGCCAGTTCGTCGCGGCGCATATGATGCATGTGGGAACACCCCCTCAGCCGATGTGCGTCCAGATTTTCCACAGGAACGCGGTTCGGGGACGCACGCCAAATAGTCTGTGTTCGGTTGTTGACGCGGGCAAGGTGGCAATCAAGCTTAGACGGTTCTCACCTGCGAAGCGGACATAATCAAAATGCGTATGGTGTCTACGTCTGATGGGCCAGCCCCCGACACCTCGGTAGCCTTATTCACAGGCTGTCTGGCCGACCCGGCTCGCCTAGGATGAATTTCGCCAGGCGAAGGCCCGTGATTATGTCAGCTGCTGGAGAGCGAGCTATCGATGAAACTGGCCGTCATCATTGCCACTTTCGGCCGCAAAGAGCAGCTTGCTCACCTTCTAGAGCACCTCAAACGGCAGGAAAGGCTGCCGGACGAGGTTGTCGTGTCGGCTCCTGACGAGACGCACGTTCCCGTCTACGAGACGCCCAAGTTTCCGATCTCGATCGTCTTGGGAAAGCGCGGACTCTGCGCGCAACGCAACCAAGCGCTCAATCAGGTCTTGGAGCGCTTTGATGTGATCACCTTTTTCGATGACGACTTCATCCCCGAGGACAATTATCTCCGCCTTGTTGATCGGGCGTTTCAGGAGCATGAGGACTGGGCGGTGGTGATGGGGCGCGTCGTCAAGGACGGCGCCCGAACTGCAGGTCTGAGCTGGGCGGAGGGGCTTCAGGTCCTTGCGGTCGAACGATCGAAAATGCCTGTCAAGCCGAAAATCGTTGATCATGTCGGCGCCTATGGCTGCAACATGTCGATTCGAATGAAGTTTATCGGCGAGTTGCGCTTCGATGAGCGGCTGGTCCTTTACGGTTGGCAGGAGGACATCGACTTCACAAGTCAGTTGAGACGATTCGGTCGAGTGATCGGTCTGAGTACACTCCACGGCGTTCATCTCGGGCTCAAGATCGGGCGCGTCAGTGGCGAGCGCTTTGGCTACTCCCAAATCATCAACCCAATTTACCTGATAAAAAAAGGAAGCGTGCCGGCAAGTTTCGCGCTGCCGCTGATGGGACGCAACCTAGCCGCCAATCTTCTGCGCAGTCTTTGGCCGGAGCCATACATCGACCGGCGGGGACGCCTTCGTGGCAATCTTATAGCCCTCGCGCATCTGCTGAAGGGTCGCATCGAGCCAGAATACATCCAGAAGATAGCCGCATAGGAGGCCAGATGATGCCCTCACACAAACACCCGCTATCCAAGTTGCCCTTTTCACTGGAAGTGCCGGGTCTTGTGCCAGCCCGCGTTCCTTCGAAGCGTATCAGGCGTTGCATTGGCCGTTTCGCCTTGTCGGTAGCGCTTTCTGTTTTCACCGTATGTGGGCCAATTGCCGCCGTCGCCAACGATGAATATCTCCTCGGACCTCAGGACAAGGTGCGCGTCAAGATTTATGAATGGCGCGCCTCGCGTGACGTTATTTTTGAATGGAAGGCTTTGAATGATACCTTCACGGTGAGCGCGGGCGGGACATTGTCACTGCCCTTTGTCGGGGCAATCCCTGCCGCCGGTCTCACGCCGAACAGCCTCGCCTACGCCATTGGCGACAACTTGCAGCGCAATATGGGTCTCGGGAGGCGTCCCGATGCAGCAGTTGAAGTCATTCAGTACAGACCGTTTTATATTGTCGGGCATGTGATGCAATCGGGGGAATTTCCATACAGGCCGGAGCTTACGGTTCTCCAAGCGGTAAGCATCGCCGGAGGCCTGAGAACGAGGGAAGAAAGCATCACCAGATTCGAGCGCGAAATGATCCAAGGAAGAGGGGACGTCAGCCTTCTCGGGCTTGAGAATATCAATCTTCTGGCCCGTAAGGCACGACTGGAGGCCGAGCTTAAACACGCAAAAAACATTGAATTTCCAGTCTCGCTGATTTCTCGTCAAGACGATCACGCGGTCGCGCTTCTCATGGAGCAGGAACGGTCAATCTTCCAGGCCCGCCGCGAAGGGTTGGAGACCCAGATCCGTGCACTTGAAAATCTCCGCGCCTTTCTCGAAAAGGAGCTCATATCATTGGACAAGCAACTTGGTTTCCACGACAGGCAGATCGCCCTCATCCAGAAAGAGCTGGGGGATGTATCATCGCTTGTTTCCAAGGGCCTCGCGGCCGCTCCACGAGAGATGTCATTGGAACGCGCGCTCGCGCAGTATCAAAGTGAACGACTGGCGGGTGAGACAAGCCTTCTCCGAACGCGACAGGAGATTAGCAAGACGGAGATCTCCATTCTGGAATTGCGCAATCGGTACGTGAACGAAGTCACTGCAACTCTGCGCCAAACACAAGCGGAACTCGATGCACTGGGTCGCAAGGCAGAGACGGCGATTGAACTGCTACATGAGTCGGAAATCTCAGCGCCTCGGCTTCTGGCGCGCCAGGCTCGGGCCGCAAAGGCCGAACCGATCTACACCATCGTGCGCACGACAAGTGGCCACAGCAAGGAATTGCGGGCAGCCGAGTCGAGCGCGGTCAAGCCGGGTGATACCTTGAAGGTGGAAATTCCCATGCCCGACCTAGAGGACTTCGAGGACTTCGAGGCCACCGACCCGGGCGTCCCGGGTACCACTGCGCTCTCGATCGCGCCTACGAAATCCAGAGTGCCGAATGTTCGCTAAGCTCTTCAATACCGTAATAGCAAGCGAATCCCGGCCGTAGTCGGCATGCAGCCGACTGGATGGTCGCAGGCTGTAAGCCCATAATGTTGACCTGTGGAAGGGCAAGCGGTCGAGAACCGCGGCGTCTTCACAGTTTCGACGGCGACCTCTCACATCGGTGGCGGACAGCAAGGTGCGTCCCGACAATGATGAAATGAATGCTTCGCGACCCACGCAGCCATAAGTCGCCAGCAAGATCAAGGTCAAGAATCCAAGCTCGTGAAGCCCGATCGCTGCAGGCCGACGGGTTTTCGCCCGGCCGGGTTAAGATGGCTGCACACGCTGTCCTGAAACGACACTGGCAACGAAAAGCCATGAAAATTTAGAATCGCACGTTCACAAGTCCAGGCGACTCTGCTTTTCTGGGCTTGATTGGTTTCCCTTCGGACGCCTGCGAGGAGGTTGGTATGGCTTGGAGCTTCCTTGCAGTCGGAGCGGTCGGCATGCTGATCGGCGTTCGCCTCAGGGTGCCCGCGCTCATCGTCGCGTCCTTAGGAACGATTATGGTGAGCGTTACCGCGATGCAGTGCTTGGGGTTTTCAGATCAACGCACGTTTTTGACGACGCTTTACCTCGTTCTCACCTTACAAGGTACCTATCTCATTGGTCTTCTCTTTGCGACGTTGTTGCACAAGTCGCCCTTCGATCGACATCGGCGATAGGCAGTCGACTGGAGTCCGCGCACGTGCCACGTCTGTTGCGGCCCTCTACGATGCCTCATCGAACCTCATGACCGCGTAGGCTGTCTTAGCCAGGATGATGAGATCAGTCCAAATGGACCAATTCCGTACGTATTGCGCGTCGAGGGCAACTCGGCTCGCGTAGTCAATGTCATTCCTGCCACTTATCTGCCAAAGGCCGGTCAAACCGGGGCGGGTTTTCAGATACTCGCACGCCACGGAACCATATCGCGACAACTCGCTGGCCACGATGGGCCGGGGTCCGACGCAGCTCATCTCGCCTCGCAGGATATTGACCAGTTGCGGAAGTTCATCAAGGCTGGACTTCCTCAACATTTGGCCGAGCAGGGTGGTGCGCGGATCATTTTTGAGCTTTTGGGTTTCCCGCCACTCCTCGGCTGCCCGTTGATTGCAGGCAAGATACTCCTCGAGTACCTGGTCCGCGTTCTCCGCCATCGTTCGAAACTTGTAGCAATCGAATAGCCTGCCATTGAAACCGATACGGCGATGGACGAACAGGACTGGCCCGCCCGTGATGACCTTGATGAGGAGTGCGGCGACGACCATCAACGGCAGGGCCAAAACGAGAGCCGTCGACGCGACCACGAGATCTAAGCCTCTCTTGGGCCTACCGCCAAGGGGCTGGCGATGTGTCCCATGTGCTTTTGCAATCGCCGAGGGCTGACCCTCAGCATCCGCGTCGATCTCCCTGGTGGACCTGCCTTCAATCGGAAGGGGCGGCCATTTGAGACTTGGTTGTTCTTTTGAGGCGGCTCCCGAACGCGAGGAATGGCGCACACCCGTCAACGAGCTGTTGCTACCTAGCAACCTGGCGACGATTCCGCGACGGTCTGGACGAATACCAGGAGTGTTGGCTGTCATGATCTCAGCGTTCCCCAGGATATCTCACCCAGATATTTTTCAGCCGCCGCCGCCGCGAGGCAAGAACGGCAAAGGGCGTAAGTCTTTTGCAAATGCCGCAGCTGCCTACTACTAAGTAGCTATCGGCTACCCGCTTCGAATGCCGCTCGGCGATCGCATCACGCCAATTCGCGGACCGCACCGTCTGCCGCCCAGAACAAGTCGCGGCCCTCCTGCAAGGCGCCTGCAATCAATGACCCGTCTGAGTGGCGCGCTTGCAATATTGTCGCGTCGACAAGCTACGGACCTTCGTCATGACCACCCCTATCACCGCGGTCTTTGTAACCCGCAAAATGCGTGAAAGCTCGCCGACAAGATCCAGAGGGGTTTTCCCCCATTCCGCAACGATGAGCACACCGTCGAGCACGGAAGCAGCCACCAAACCGTGCACCCCAGAGGTGAACGGCGGAAGGTCGACAATGATGATCTCATAGCTATCGAGTTCGTTGACCAATAATGCTTCCAGATTCTTGGGTGTAATCAGCCGGAGCGCATCGGATGCCGGGCTTGGCAATAGGTCAAATTGCAACCCGGGAACAGATGTGATCTGCCCTTCTATTTCCGCACCGTCGCGGTTCTCGCCGGTCGGTACCTGGGCATGCGGAAGGCGCTTTGTCAACGTGGAGTGGAAACCATCGGCGTCGATTACGAGAGTTCGCATGCCGGAGACGGCATACAGCGCGGCAAGGTTGCTCGCAACCGTGCTCTTGCCGTCATCCGGAGTGGCCGAGGTAACGCCGATGCATCGCAAGGGATGCGCGACATCAGCCAGGCTAATGGCACCCTTTGTATGCCTGAGATTTCGGCTGAACAGAGACTCCGGCCGCCTTAGTACGTCATCCAGCTGACCAAAGCCTCGCAGAAAGCCCACTGGTGGCAGTTCCCCGACGCAGTCAAAGCCCAATTCGTCCTTGACCTGCCTCGACGTCCGTATAGTCCGGTCCAGCGTATGCCGTGCGAATGCCAGCCCGAGGCCGGCCATCAGCCCCGAAAGAACCCCCAATGCAAGCACCAGCCTCTTCCGCGGATGACTGGCTGCGAGTGGTCGCGTGGCCGGCGTGATGACGCGTGCGTCGGCTATCAGGTAAGGTTGTTGGTTCACAGAACTGGTGAAGGCGGCCAACAGGCTTTCATACATCTTTCGATATGTGTCCGCGGTAACCTCGAGTTCCTCGAGAGTAGGGCCGTTTCGCGTCACTCCCTCCCCTTGTCCGGACGCCACGACCTCCCCGTCCACGATTGTAGCCCCAAGTTGACGGCCAACGCTGTAGTCGTGCTTTGCCCGAAACTCTTGGGTCACCTGCGTGGCCAGATTCATCTGGGTACGGACTTCCTCGATGCGCTTTTCAAGCCATGCCACGCCTTCGCGTGCGGCTGCAGCTCGGGTCTCCAATTGTTCGCGAACGAACGCTGCCGCTGTGGCATTGGCGACCTTTGCTGCTAGTGCCGGATCGTGGGATTGGAAGGTTATATCGATAGCATAGGAGACACCAACGCGCTGGACGCCCAGGCTCTCTCTGAATGTTTCGACTACGATGCGCCTGCGCTCAAACTCCGATAGTTGTGCCGTGACGGCCCTTGTTTCCAACCGATCTGCGATGGGCGAAGCAGGCTTCGGCATCGCCTGATGTTGCGGATCGCCGTTGAGAGCGAGCATGTCGACGGCCATTTCCCTTACTCGTTCGATGCGCTCCACTATGCTCGGGCTGCTCACGGACTTGAAACGCGGGTTGTCGACAAGGTCCAACTCTTCGATCACCATTAACGCAATCTTCTCGGACCTGAGAACCGCGAGCTGGGTTTCAACCTGGGACGTGTCCAGGGACAAGTTAATCTCGCCGGATTGCCGTTGCAGCAGTTCGGGGATCTTCGGTTCTATGAGAATCTGGGTGCGAGCCGTGAACATCGAATCCGTCGTAGCTAGGGAGAAGACGGCGCCAAGCAGCCCGAGCAACGGGAACGCCATGATCAGAAATATACGCTGTCGGACAAATGAGGTGATATCGGCAAAGCCGATAAACTCGGAGTCCCTAGCTGGTCCATACGAATTCTGCTGGCCCGCCGCTGCCGACCATTGGCGCTCTAGCATGGCGTCCGCCCACAGTTCGCGTAGATCATGTGGAAGTGCCGAGCAAGCGTAAGACACATTCTAGCGACACTCGGCCAGGGAACCCCTAGTGAATTTCTCGACCGGTCGGGCCAACCCTCTTGTGCTACGGAATAGATGTGCATGTCGATTTACAGACCTGCTGCGATCCAAATTGTCCCGGAAATTGCAGGTTAGCCTCAAGGGCGGGATGCATAAATGCCACCAAATGGAGTAGGCTGGTCTACACCCTTCATATATCAGCGATCGACAATTGCATTCACGATGAACAGCGAGTGCCACCGCGATCTGGGTGGAGCTTCGCTCCATCAGCGCGGCGGGTCATTAAAGCCAATTAGCAAATGTAGGCCAAGCTCGCGCCGAGCGGAGAGCTAACCTTCTTCCCTGATGGACATAAATGCCGCATCAGCAGACATCGCAGACGTCACTGACCCGCACCAAGGTGCGCGGCATATTTCCTCTGAAACTCACTCGATAGTATCATTCCCAAGGCAACGTGTTCCCTGGTCATAGTTCCGCCATTCAGATGTCCCGCGTATGTGTCGAGGCCATATGGATCGGCTGACCGGTCCAAGAGCAGGAGATAGAGAAAACTGATGAACGGGCGGTCAGTCAAGCCGAAGGTAGCATAACGCCGATTGAATTCATCGGATTGCATCAGGGTGAGCACCATTTCCGTGACATTAGTCTCGCCGTTCTCCAATGCCTGCACCCAGCGGGCTATGGCTCCGGCATCTTTTCTGTGCCCTAGCACGAGACAGTAGGCAAAGCGCCCCTGCCGTACAGAGAGGGGCTCGGATGTACTGACTTCTGATATTTCACAGTCCCTTTTGGGGCGCACCACAGGGCGCTTCCCGAGAATGATTTCCCTTGCCGCGGCGTAGGCTGGTTTGGGCTCCCCTATTGCCCAGCCGCCATCACTCTTTGCGGTGAGCTTGACGAGGCCCATATACGCCTCGAAATTGGGTGCCCAATATGTCTCGTCGAAGAGTTCGTAAACGTGCGCCGCCTCTACGCTGTATTTCAGGTGTAACTCGCGCAAGCGCATCATCGCCTGCCTAAGTCCGTCTGCCTGCTGCTCGTCGCTGCGTTGACTACCGAGGGGATTGTTGAACTCCGTGACCCAGATGGGATGGCCATAACGTGCGAGTTCCTTGAACGCCCACTCAGGGTCTTCGCCATACATATGCCAGACGGAGATATCCCAGTCGATCCCGTCCTGCTTCATCCTTTCAAAGGCGCCGACGTGTCCCCAGCCCGCCGTGCCAATTGCTTTGCGGATTTGCGGGTCAACGGCGGTCATTCCATCAGACAATCCTCTCAAGACGGCGCTCACCTTCATCCATCGGGGTCCATAGTAGTCCAGTGGACCAACTCCGCCGGCAGGACCCCATTCACACGGATATTGACTACCGTCGTCCCGCTTTTCGCAAGCCTTGATGATGGCATAGTTTTCCATCTCGTTTCCCAGTTCCCAAACCCGGATGTCGGCCTTGAACTGGGAGCCAAGCGTCACGGCAAGCCTATGGGCTTTCTCGTAAAGATCTCCCACACTGTCCTTGTCGAGGTCAATGTTGCCGGGTGTGATCACGGGAAGGATACTTATGCCGCGGGCCTTTCCTTCTTTCACAAGTACCGCGAGGTCCTCTACTCTGACTGCGTCGGAAATGTTGACGCGGTAAGATTTCATGCCGAGATCCTCGAGGAAGTTGAGTTGTTGTTCGATTCCAATGCCAGGATAGGCCGTGATCGGATGGCCGTTGGCCCCCCAAAGTATGTCTGCGGAGCCGGAGGTGGCCGTAGTCAGGAGACATAGTGCTCCGATTGCCAGCCGAGTAAACATGACCAAATCCTTTTCATTTCGATGCCCGAACCATGCCGCCGCCCGGCCCGCGCGGCAATTCGACGAAATTGACGAGGCGGCGACGTTCGCTACACCTTTGGACGACCGTTCGCCTACTTATTGCCAGCATGACCTCTCGCTTGAATTTGTGGAATTTGGTGCTGGGAGCGCCGACCGGATCGCCATATGCGTGGCGCGTGAAATCGCTTGCGAAGACGAAAATGCTGCCTTCGGTACGAGGCGCAAGCGAACCTCGTTCCCCGGGCCCTCGTCGATACTCCCCGCAGATACTGCTCCAGCGGAGGCATCAGAACGTGGACAAAGGCGCGATTTCTCCACTCAACAGGCAGAGTTCCTCCGGGAGCGCCGCGATTGTCCTGGTCACTGATCAGAATTACGCACTGCCGACATTTTCTGCCGCGCTGTCTGCTGATCAACACACGAAAGGCGCAGACATCGCAATTCGCATGTTCGTGGTCGGTGCTGAAGATGCATGGGCCCGCCAATTTGACGAAGCGGTCGCTGGGACCAAGATTAAAGTCATTGCAGCAAGGCTGCCGCAGTTGGCCGAGCTTGCCCCATACCACCGCGATCACTATCTGCCCCCTATAGCTCTCGCGAGATTTTGGATTGACGGTTTGCTTGATGCCGAAGTCGACCGGTTCCTCTATATTGACGGAGACACAATGGTCGATGGTGAGCTTGATAGCCTCTTGGCCACGACGCCGCCAGCGGAAGGTTTGATGGCCGCACCAGATTTTCTGAACATTTTCATGGACGAGGTCAGTCGTGGTAAGAAGCGCGATCTAGCCCATCTGGAAGGCATAGGCTGCCGGGCCGAAACTTATTTCAACTCCGGCGTGATTTACGCTTCACGCGAGGCGTGGAACGACATTGTTCCTGCCGCCATGAGATTCATGATCGAGCACCCGGAACATTGCCCCGCCTCAGATCAGAGTGCGCTTAATCACGCGGCGCGTGGCCGCGTCACGATGCTGCCCCTCCGCTACAACTACCAGAGTGAACACATGATGGTGCTCGATCCGCGGAGACGAGGTATCGGTCCCACAATATGGCACTTTACCGGAGGCCCCAAACCCTGGAACATGCCTGGTTGGCCGTGGGATGAATCGTTCAATCGGTATTACTGCGCAGCCGAAAAGCGTTTGCACGGAAGCACAATCGTTACACCGGTACCCCCAGAGGCCCAGACTA
The DNA here is from genome assembly GCF_059070375.1 of Sinorhizobium sp. Classification (NCBI taxonomy): domain Bacteria; kingdom Pseudomonadati; phylum Pseudomonadota; class Alphaproteobacteria; order Hyphomicrobiales; family Rhizobiaceae; genus Sinorhizobium; species Sinorhizobium sp. The sequence goes on along the minus strand of NZ_JCACWC010000002.1, from coordinate 211,976 downwards.
GGGCAGGCATAGCACATCGGCGGCGTAGCAGAAGCAGAATGACTTGGATTTATCCATGGCGAAAGATCACACGTAGAAGAAAAATCCTGCATCTTCTTTCCGGCGACCGCTAACGGAAACTAGGCCGTAGCGGACCGGGGTGCCAGTATCGATGTACAGCGCTCCCGGTGACCTTTTCCAGTTGTGATTGCCAAGCACACGAGAAACGTCCGTAATTGGCGACCTACCCATTTTGACGCCGGAAACAGCGGTCCCTTACTCCCAATGGCGAGCTTGCTGGAGCGTAGGAGGATATCCACACTTTAGACAACTGGAACCGTGCCACCGATGCCGCCCAAGGGCAACCTTGTGACGCACCTAACGGTACAGCCAAACTCGACCCGGTGAAGTTATGAATTCGCTCGAACTGAATGTGGCGCCCATGAGGCCCAATGTCGCCGCACTGGGAGGTTGTCCCTGCTGTGCGTCGACCGGTACAAGGCCAATCTATCGGGCTTCTTCCATTCCCGTGCACAGTTGCATTCTGCTGGGGTCCGCGGAGGAAGCTCGCGCGTTCCCTGTGCGCGATCTTGAGCTTGCCTACTGCCGAGCGTGTGGCTTCATCTTCAACCGGATCTTCGACGAGTCCGTAATGGGCTATTCGACCAACTTCGAGGAATCCCAGCATTTTTCGGACACGTTCGGCGCATTCGCGAAGAAACTTGCCGGAGAGATCGTGGAGGTATGCGCAGTTGCGGGAAAGCACGTGCTCGAGATCGGCTGCGGCAAAGGAGAATTCCTGCGGGAACTCTGCGCCGTGGGTGGTGCGACCGGGCTCGGAATCGACCCGGGCTATCGAGCGGACAAGGGACGCGGCATCGACGGCGATCGCAGGCTGAACTTCATCGTCGACCATTTTGGGCCCAAATACGAGCATCTCAGTGCGGATGTAGTTCTTTGCCGTCATACGCTCGAACATATCGCGTCTGTACGGGAGTTCCTCCGCTCAATTCGACGACTCGCCGGAACGCATAATGACACCTGGATTGTCTTTGAAACGCCGGATGCAAAGCGTGTGCTCAAGGAAGCCGCGTTCTGGGATATCTACTACGAGCACTGTTCCTATTTCAGCCCTGGTGCTCATGCCCGGGTCTTTCGGCAAGAGGGCTTCGACGTCACCGGTCTCGAATTGGTCTATGGAGGCCAATATATCATCCAGTACGCCAGACCGGCCGACGGGCGATTACGGCCGACGTTGCCGCTGGAGGATGACCTTGCCGAATTGGAGCGCCTCGTTGAGACCTTTTCAAACCGGGTAAGCTCATTTCAGCAGCAGTGGCACGAACGTGTTACCGCGGCGCATTCCTCTGGCCGCCGGGTCGTCCTGTGGGGCGGCGGGTCGAAAGCAGTCTCTTTCCTGACGACGCTCGGCTTGGGCAAAGAAGTGGATGCGGCGGTTGACATCAACCCTTACAAGCAGGGCAAGTACACCCCGGGGACCGGCCACCCCGTCGTCTCGCCGCATGCGTTGTTGGCGCAGCCACCGGATTTGGTCATCGTGATGAACGCGATCTATAGCAACGAGGTTATCCAGTCGCTCAACTCGCTGGGCCTCAGGCCGGAAATTGTTGCAGTGGGAAAATGATAACCGGAGCGAAACATGTCGGTGCGCGTTTCTCTTGGATTGCCGGTGTACAACGGAGAGAACTTCATAGCCGAGGCGATCCAATCGCTTCTCGACCAGGACTTCGAGGACTTCGAGCTTATCATTACGGACAATGCGTCAACGGACAGGACGGCGGAAATCTGCCGGTCGTTCGCCGACCGCGACACCCGGATATGCTATTTCAGGAATACACGGAACCTGGGAGCGGGGGGCAACTTCAACCGGGTTTTCAGGTTGAGCTGCGGGACTTATTTCAAATGGTGCGCGCATGATGACCTGATCAGCGGCAACTTTCTCACCGATACTGTAAACGCTCTCGATGAGGATACGGATGCCGTGATCGCATACCCAACTTTGCTGGGCATCGACCGGTATGGCGCAATAACTGCGTACCAGGAAAGAGACCTGCCGGATATGAGCAATTTGGAGCCTGCATCGCGGTTCCGGATATTGATGGCCGCGCATGGATGCGACGCGGCAATGTTCGGCCTTTGGCGCCGGAGTTCCCTTGCTCTGACGTCTCTCCATGAGCCCTACTACGGCTCCGATTGCGCGCTCCTTGCTGAAATGGCACTGCTGGGCAAATTCGTCCGTGTGCCAAGCGCAACTCTTTTCAGTCGCGATCATCCGGCACGATCGGTGAATTTACACAGCAGTGAGCGCTTGCTTTGGCACAACCAGGACGCATCAGGCTCGAATCCCTTCGAGTTGTCCAACCGATTTAGGCATCTGGTCGTAATCGCCTATCGGCATAGGCGCCAAGCACCGGTTCACCGATCGCTCTGCCATCTTGTGCTCTGGATGTTGGATCCTCCTCTGATAGGTCGGCTTGTTCTGGAAGGCGTCGGCGCCTTTTCGCCTGCGCTTCGCGCCAGACTCCGCGCCATCGGGTTGCGCGCATTAAAGTCGATACAAGGTTCCTCGAACCAGCCGTCAGGACGAACATGAATAAGATTGCCCGACCAGCATTTCGGGGTGGTTCAGCCGCACGACTGCGGCGGAAAAACTTGGTCATCGTGCGCGCGGGCCGCAACTCTTTGCATGCGGGCTGGACGGCGGGAACGGGGGAGGCTGAGTTCGATCTCCTCGTGGCCGCTTATGAGGAGCTTACGCCCGGCGCAAGTGATCATTGGTTCGTCCTGTTACCAGGGAGAAAGATCGCCGGATACAACGAACTCTTCCAACGATATCCTGAACTGCTGGACCGCTACGAATACATCGCACTTATTGACGATGACATCAAAGCGACAAAGCAGGATATCAACCGACTGTTTCAAATCGGTGCGGATTACTGTCTCGACCTGTTTCAACCAGCCTTGTCCTGGGACAGTCACTTCTCATACGCGGCGACGCTCGCCATTCACAAGTTTCGGCTGCGATTCAGCAACACAGTCGAGATGATGTGTCCTGTGTTCCGCGCGAAATACCTGCGTATAGCACTCCCGTTATTTAGTCTCGGCTATGAAACGGGAATAGACCTTGTGTGGACGCGTCTTAACGACGATCCATGGTTCCGCTACGCGATTGTTGATGAGGTGGTCGTGACCCACACAAGGGTTATCGGCACGACGATGAAACAGCAGGGTTTTGCCCCGAACGAGCCTTACGACAGGCAAGTCGAATGCGTGCTGAAGAGATTTGCAGCAGAGTTTCGCGGATTCGTCACTTACGCGGGAATAGATAAGCACGACCGCCTAATCTCATCTCGATATCTCATCGGGCTGCATTCATTAGCGACATGGAGGGCCTGGCGCAGAACACCGGTGCCCCCAACATATTTTGTCCGGCTTGTTACTGATTATACACGACACTGCTGTCTGCGCCCCACCAACCTCAACCGAATTTCCATGTCGGAACACGCGCCGCGCTCAAGCGCAATTCGGACCGATTCCTGACGAACTTACACGCCGTCACCGGCGTGCGATAAACGACTGAAGGATCGATCCGGTATCATTTCCCCACTCCCAATTAACCGCCAGGCCCACGCGCAAAATTCGCAACGGCGGATCGTCGGGATACAAATCAGTCAGAGCCCGTTGCATCACAGGTTCGTCATCGACAAAGACCACAAAGCGCTCTCCATCGAAGGGAATCCGGAGGCGGAAGGGCTTGCCCCAGTCGATCTTGGTCCACACCATTGTCCACACCGCGTCATAGAGCTCTTCAAAACCGTGACGCTTGGTAAACAGCGCAACCGAGGAACCATGGTAATCATCGTCCAGATAAACCGTGAACGTGAGGTAATTGTCCCGGTCCTGCCAGAATACGAGCCCTGTACGGCAACAATGCGCCTGTCCGCGCTCTTCCCCGGGCGGCGTAATAGTGACATCCAAATCGGCGAAGCCAACCTGATCCCACGGCAGCGTGTACAATGTTCTGTTCGGATGGGGCTTTTCAACGGTTCCCCGCACGCGCGCCGCCCCGTTACCGGTGATGTCGATCAAGCCGGCACCGAAGGTTTTCCCCCAGGTTCCTCTGCCGATCCTCGGCGCGCGTCCCGCAAGATCCCCCAACGGCCCAGCGAAGTCATCGACGATTTCGGGCCGTTGGCCAAGCCGCAGCCAAGGCGCGTCGAAGAGCACAAAGGCCGGTATGGGCACCTCGCGTGGATGCGCCTCGAAACCGCGCATCTCCACGCCACCAGCGCCGTCAAACCATATGCCGGTGCCGGTAGCTTCTTCAAGCGGTTGATCGTCGATGCCGAAAAGGCGATCGCCATCCAGGTAACAACCGATTTGCCCATATCCGTCGAGAATCTGCAACGAATGAAGGGTGTGTGGCGCTAGGCTTGGGCGCGCGTCGCTGACAAGGATGACTTCTGCCCCCTGCTCTACTCGGATGAGCGCACTCCCCTCGGCCGATACCTTGAAGAGCCAGAAATTGTCGCCATCCTGTACGCGCCACGCAAGGCCGCAAGCGCCCGGAGTATCGCCTGTTGCGGCGATCGCATGAATGAGCCCCGACGGAACGCCAGGGTCGGACGTTGCCAGGGCGGCACCATCACCTCCTACGGCCCCCGTTTCCGTGCAATCGACATTGCCGCGCAAAACACGCCAAGAACCACTCCGCTCGGCAATACCGCTGGCAACGGGGTCTCTCGTCATCGGGTCACCGACATGAGCTGTCCCAAAGCGAGACGTTAGATCCGGCACTTTGTGCACTCTGATGCCATGAATGCGCGTATCGACGCGAAATCCAATCTGGCCGAGTACGCATTGATGTACGCCGGCGTAGAGAGTCTCGTCGTCATTGAAGGGATCGATGGCGATCGGCCGCATCATCGGGAAGGCAGCGAGCCCATGCGCCCCCTCCATGGCAGCGGCATAGTAGATTGCTCCGCGCTCACGCAAAGCGACGAAATAGTAGATCCGCAAGTTCTTCAGGCCGCGAAATGCACTGAGACAGCGCGTCCCGACCCGCGTCCACAATTCTCCGTTTTCCCCTTTCGCTGCATGCACGATGAAGCCGCAACCGTCAGAAAGCGGGTCGCGGGGTGCTTCGCTCGTAAACCAGCCTATCGCGAGATTCTCGTTGAAATCAGGAAGCTTGTAGGTCGTCCTTGTGCTGTGCGCCCACCAGAGGAAGCGCCTGAGCGTCCCTTTTTTGCGCGGACCACACGCCCAGGAAACGAGCCGGTTCGGCCAAGGGTCAGCATTAGGGCCTAACGCCCAGCGATGAATTCGCCTGAGGATGTGCTCTCCGATGGTTGTGCCCTGTGACGTATTGTGCCCGTTCGTTACGGAGACAGCCATGACGAGCCCGCTCGCACGGCGGAAGGGGCCATAGGCGATCCCCTGGCGTGCCCAACCAGGTTTCACGAGCGGTTGAAACCGGAGCGTTCCATGGTCGATAGCGATCTGCCGTTCACTATCACAGCCGCCCCTAATCACCCCGTTGATGGTTTGGGTTCCTATGACCGTGCCGGCGGCGCGATCGTCGGAAAAGGCATCCGCGACCAGCAACTCGCTACGATCATCTCGCGGCCCCGCATCGATTGCGACCGATTCAGTCATCGACATCCCTTCCAGTTCTACCGACATATCGTAACAAAAGCTCGTGTTGCAGCCGCCCGATCAAGCGACGACGATTTCCGGCGCAAGACCGATCGCTTTCGCAATTCCTGCAATCTCATGGCGGTAAAGCGGATTCATGATGATGACCGCCTCGACCATACAGCCCCGCAAGGACTCGGGCGAGAGAACCGGCGTGCCGGTCCCCGGTGCGAATCGCCCTTGCTTGTACGTGTTGACGTCGACAAGCGCACCGATCCCCGCTGCCGGCGGGACCACATTCACGAAGGTGATGCCCTTTGAACCGGCTCCCCAGACAACCACCCTACTTAGGTTGTGTTTATAGAGAAAGTTCTGCCAATGCGTGACCTTGTCGCGATGCATTCCCTCGAATTTGCGGACCAATAGCGCAAACTCCTCGGACTCTGCCGCTTCCGCAAGCGGGCGCACTCTACCGGGGCGCGCTTCAACGAACAGATACTGGTCGCCAAACGAGCTTCCAGCGTTCAGTACGTCGTATCCCGCCGCTTCAACGGCGACTCGCAGTGAGTGCGCGGTGAAGTAGGACACGTGTTCGTAGATGAGATCCCAGATGCCCAAGTCGCGCAGGGTGTAAAGGACATTAGGGACCTCGAAATAGAAGATGGTTTCGGGCGCGATGCCGGGGTGGGCGCGCAGTGCTCGCAAGAAGGCGATCGGGTCAGCGATGTGCTCTATGACGTGACGACAGGACACGAGGTCCGGCCGCAAATCCGCATAGCGGTCGTCGAACCAATCACTGACAAAACTTACCTTGGGAACGAGCGCGCCACGGTCTTCCTCAAAGCTCTTGTCGAAGCCGATGCCCGTGGCGCCGCTGAGCGTGCAAAGACGCTTCAAAAAATCTCCTTTCCCGCAACCGACATCGATGACGGTCTTGCCAGCGAGTGCATAGCTATTGCTCAATCGCTCCGCCAGAGCCTCGACGAAGGCTACGAATCGAGGAGAAAAATGCAGAGAGTTCTCATAGCTCTGGGTGTAGCCGATCCGCTGTTCCTCGAAGGCGGCATTGAAGAAATGCGTGCAGCGTCGACAGAAGACGAGGCAAAATCGGCCGGTTTCTGCTGTCCGTGCCGAAGCCGCGCTCGGATGGAGAGCGTTGCAAAGCACGGGCAACGCCTCGAACGTGATCGAAGGCAGTAGCTCTCGCCCACCGCAAATTGGACATTCGCTGCGAAGGTCTGACGCGATCGTCTCTGTTTCAACTGCCTGCGCGCACTTCATGCCAGCTCCTCACGCTTACTCTCACACGACGCGGGGAACCGGGACAGGAATGATGAACTTTCCACCACGCCCATAATAGTCGGCTTGCTGGTCGAGAATCTCGTCCGCGAAATTCCAGGCAAGCAGAAGAACGTAGTCCGGTTGGGCTTCGACAAGGGCCTCCGTCGAGCGTATCGGCAGACGCTGGCCAGGCATATACTTGCCGTGCTTATGGACGTTGCGATCTACGACGAAGTCTATGAGGTCACGTCCGATCCCGATCGTGTTGATCAGCGTCGCTCCTTTGGCCGCCGCCCCATAAGCGGCGATCGAGGAGCCCTCTGATTTCAGCCTGCGCAGCAGTGCCAAAAGCTCACGCTTCAACACGTCGACCTTCCCAGAGAAATCGCGGAAATAGTCGATCGTATCGATCCCCTGCGCCGTTTCGTGCGCAAGCCGATCCTTCACGGTGGCTCCCACGCGCTCCCTGAGCTCCACATAAAGACGAAGGGACCCCCCATGTATCGAGATAGGCTTGATCTCGTTGAGATACAGGCCGTGGCGACGGAAGAGCCTGTCGAGCGCCGTGACGGAGAAGTAGCAGAGGTGTTCGTGATAGATTGTGTCGAACTCGCAATGCTCGATCAGCGGCACGACATAGGGCACCTCGATCACCGCCACACCATCTTCCTTGAGGAGACGTGCTATCCCGGCGACAAAGCCATTTGTGTCGGCGACGTGGGCGAGTACGTTGTTGGCGTGAATGACGTCGGCAACGGCGCCCTCTGCACGAAGCGTTTCGGCGAGATCCCGAGTGAAAAAGGTGCATCGCGTTTGCACGCCTATCCTTTCCGCGGCTGCGGCAGGCCCATCGGCGGGATCGATTCCAAGCACCTTGACTCCCGCCTCGACATAGTTCTTGAGCAGGTATCCGTCATTGCTCGCCAGTTCGATGACAAGGCTCTCCGGTCCCAGGTTGCGGCAGGCGATGAGATCGAGCGCGTTCTCGCGCGAATGTTCCAACAGCGCGGGCGAGAATGAGGAATAGTAGGGGTAATCGTCCGCAAAGAGGATATTTGGACTCACCGTTTCGGTGATCTGGGCGAGGCTACAGTCTCTGCAGAACGCGACGCGCAACGGGAAGATCAGTTCGGGCTTGTCGATGTCCCCGTCGACGAGAAGGCGATCGACAAGCGGAGTTTCGCCCAGGTCGAGAAAGGTTTCGAGACGCGTTCCGCCGCAGGACCGGCATGCATGCTCCGTAAGAGAGTTCAGCTTTTCATGCAGCATGGTTGATACCACCCTCGCCCGCTTTAGACCGCCACCGCCATGGCAGGAGCGGAAACCCGGCGCAGGTCTTCGTCCAACTCGCCATTGCGGATCAGCTTCTTCACATGGGCGATGCGCTTGAAGCGCTCGCCTTCAAAATCTTCGACGGAAAGGCCAACCGAGCAGAACGTCTCATAAAGTTGCTCGACGCCGCGCCGAGCCGTCCATTGGGGCTTGAAGGCGTGCAAGCGCCGACCAATGTAGTTGCAATCGACTCGATAGCATCGCGTATCCGGACCCGCATCGGGCGCGAACTCGATCCGACTGTTTGGCACGATGGCTTGGACGATGTCGGCGATTTCGCAAACCTGGTAATTCTCGGTGGTCAGTCCCACATTAAAGGCCTCGTTGTGGACAAGCCCACGATCGGCCTCGAGCGCGGCAATATAGGCGCGAGCAATGTCTTCCACATGCACGATCGGACGCCAAGGAGAGCCATCGCTCTTGAGGTAGATTTGCCCGGTGGTGAACGCCCAGGCGGTCAGATTGTTGAGGACAAGATCAAAACGGATGCGCGGCGACAGGCCGTAGGCCGTGGAAGCGCGCAGGAAAGTCGGGCTGAAGCTTTCATCCGCCATGGGGGCAACCGCGTGCTCCACTTCCACCTTCGAAATGCCATACGGCGTGACGGGGTTGAAAGCGGCGCTTTCAGTCAAAAAATCCGAGCCTGCGGCTCCGTAATTGCTGCAGGACGAGGCAAAAAGGAAACGAGGCACGCCTGCCTTTTTTGCAAGCCGCGCCAAATTCACGGAAGCTTCGCAGTTGATTTGCTGGGTGAGGTTCGGGCGATAGTCCCCAAGAGGGTCGTTGGAGAGCCCGGCGAGGTGTATGACGGCCTCGAAACCGGCCAGATCGTCGACGACAATGTCGCGGACATCCTCTTCCATCGTCGGCGTATCGTCGAGGACGCCTGAGAACGTGCAGGAGCGGAAAATATCACTGTCGAGCCCGGTCACGTCGTGATCGCGCTGATGCAGCATCGACGTCAGGACGGCCCCGATGTAGCCGCGGTGGCCCGTAACCAGCACCTTCATCTATTCACTCCCACGTTTTCCAGGGCGCGTTGCCGCTGTCCCAAAGTGTCTGCAGGATGTGCTTCTCCCGCAACGTATCCATGCATTGCCAGAAGGCTTCATGGCGGTACGCCATCAGTTGGCCAGCAGCCGCGAGCCGCTGCATGGGCGCGTGTTCAAACATGTCTTCGTCGCCGCCGATATAATCGCGCACGCCCGGCTCAAGCACGAAGAACGCTCCGTTGATCCAACCTTCCGAAGCCTGCGGTTTCTCGGTGAATTCGACGACGCGGTTGCCGTCGAACTGAATGTGTCCGTAGCGCGCAGGCGGACGCACCGCCGTCATTGTCGCGAGTTTGCCGTGGCTTCGGTGAAAGGCAACGAGTTCGTCCAGATCGATGTTCGAAACGCCGTCGCCCCACGTGAGCATGAAGGTACCGTTGTTCATCCAGTCGATCAGGCGCTTGATGCGGCCGCCCGTCAGCGTTTTGAGCCCAGTCTCGACGAGATCGACGGACCAGTCCGGGGCAGCATTCGTGTGACGCCTCACGTTCCCGGTCGCCGCGTTAACCGTCAAAGTGCCACTAAGTGCGATGTAGTCGCTGAACCAGCGTTTGATGTACTCACCCTTATAGCCGAGCGCGATCGCAAACTCCCGATGGCCAAAGCGAGAGTAGTGCATCATGATGTGCCAGAGGATCGGCATGCCGCCGATCTCGACCATCGGCTTGGGTCGAACCTCCGTTTCTTCGGCCAGCCTCGTGCCGAAGCCACCAGCCAAGATACCCACTTTCATGAAGAACCTCCTCACGAAGACTGTGTGCCTGACGCAGGCGATTTCAGCTACGATGCATGTTCAGCGCCGAGCAAACAACACGAGCGAACGGATGATGGACACGCACACCTGGGACGTCAGGCAGGCCCTTTGCACGATCCTCGATAGCCGTATGCGGCGTCGATTTAAGCCCTTTGATGTAGCGGATTGGTCCGCGTCGTCCGTCATCTTCGCGCCGCATCCAGACGATGAGACGCTGGGTTGCGGCGGCGTTGCCGCCAAGAAGCTGGCTTCAGGCGTTGAGGTCCGCTTTGTTTTCGTTACCGACGGCGCAGCGTCTCATCGGAGGCTCATCAGTCCTGAAGAATTGCGCTCCAGGAGGGAGGCCGAAGCGCTTGAGGCGGTCCACCGTCTCGGTGCCTCCGCCAAAAGTGTGACCTTCTTACGCTTTCCTGATGCGGAGGCATCTGGTCACATTCATGCGATAACGAAAGCGATCGTGCCGTTGCTTGAAAGATGGCGGCCGCAAAGCGTGTTTGTCACCCATGCAAAAGACCCGCCTTCCGACCATATCGCTGTCAACGCCGCCGTGCGGGCGGCACTTCGCCGGCATGATCGCCCGCTCACCGTCTTCGAATACCCGGTTTGGTATTGGTATCACTGGCCCTGGGTTCGTCCCGGGGGCGATCTTCCCGGCATGTGGCGAACCACCCTGCGGCAGACAATCAAGACCGTCGCCGGGCTGCGTGCGCTATCTGCACTCAACACGCTGGTCCCGATCGGCGACTTCCTCGACGTAAAGCGCCACGCACTGGCAGCACATGTTTCGCAGACGCAACGCCCGGAAGACAAGGATGATTGGCAGACACTTTCAGACCTCTCCAGCGGTGAGTTTGTTGCGCGGCTGCTTGCAGACCATGAAGTGTTCACACGCTACCGGGTCAATTTTTAGCGAGCTGCGTCGTGCGGTCTTCATCCTTGCGGTAAGCGTCGCGACAACAAATTGCGATGTTAGCCATGGCAACGAAAATCCCCAAGATATAGCCCTTAATGGCCTTACGTTCGAACGGCAGGAAATCGCCGATCATTCGGGAGATGTGAAGCTCGTCGGCGACATTGATGGTGATGGTCAACTCGATTTTGTTCTCGGCGGACTTCCAGATGATCCGCTGTCATGGTGGCACGGTCCCGATCTGCGCAAGACCGCCATCGCCACCGCCCGCATCGAGTTCACTACCGATGGCGCGCTTGCCGATGTCGACGGCGATGGTGATCTCGACATTGTCACCGCCGACGGGCCTGACGGAGTTAATTTAATCTGGTTCGAAAATCCGCGCCCGAAAGGAGACCCGGCCGATGGTCACAATTGGAAACGCCACGAGATCGGAGCAGCCGGCGGTTGGGGCAAGGACATTAAGGCTGCCGATTTTGACGGCGACGGTCGTTTAGACATCGTCGTACGAGCGCCTGGTGAAGTAATGGTCTTTTTCCAGAACGAGCCGATCGCCTGGATCCGTGTCGCCTTTTCTTCCTTCAATCTGGGCGAAGAGGGCATGGCGATCGGAGACATCGACAGCGACGGCAATATCGACCTGGTCCTGTGCGGTGTATGGGCGCACAATCCCGGCGGAGTAGCGGCACGCGATGCACCTCAATGGCAGAGCTATCCGGTTGGCCCGTTCAACCCGGCATTCAAGGCGCTCGTTATCGATATCGACCAAGACGGGCGTGTCGACATTCTGTCGTCGAGTTCAGAGCACACGGCTGATGTCGTGTGGTTCCGCGCCGAAAACGGACCGTCTGGCCATTGGGTCCGCCATGTCATTCAACCAGCCGTGGCAGGTGCTCACACGCTACAGGCAGCCGACATGGACAGGGATGGCGATATCGACATTGTGGTCGGGCAAATGCATCAGACGGAGGAGCGGACCCTCGCCGTCCATTATAACCTTGACGGTCGCGGAACGCGCTGGACCCGGCAGATCATAGACGATACCGGTTTGCACAACGGCGTTGTCGCGGACGTCGATAGCGACGACGATTTCGATATCTATGGCGCCAACTGGGCGGGTCATCCGCCCCTCAGGGTCTGGATCAACCTTCTCAACACGCCCGCCCCGATCCGTCGGCTCGATAGGTGGGTCTATCACCGGATCACGAACGCGCATGTGCGTTCTTTCGGGCTGGCCTTCGCCGATATGGATGGCGACGGGCGAATGGACATTGTGTCCGGCCCGTTTTGGTACCGTCAGCCACCCTTGCCGTGGCAGAAGGGGTGGGAGCAGATCCGGCTGGGCGAAGGATTGGACGCGGTCGGAGCCCTCGATTTTGACGGCGACGGGCACGCGGAAGCCACCGCCCAGCGCAACAGGGGCAAAACGTTGCAATTCCATTGGCTGAAAACTGTCGATGCTGTAGCGCACAAGTTCGAAGAGCACGTAATTGGCGAGGTGCCTGCAGCGACGCATGACCTCGGCTCGCAAGGCCACGTATTCGCACAGATCGTTGAAGGAGGTCTTCCGGAGCTGGCGGTCTCGAGCGGTGGCGGGGTCTTCTATTTCACGATCCCCGAGGATCCGGCTGCTCCCTGGCCGAGGGCGCGCATCTGCGCAGAGGCCTCCGATGAGGGAATAGCCTTCACCGATCTCGATGGCGATGGCCTGATTGACCTCGTCGCCTCGACGGGGGAAACCAAGGAGGTCGCCTGGTGGCGCAACCCCGGCGATGGTTCGGAAGATTGGCAGCGACGGGACGTCGCGAAAGTGCCAGAAATGATTTACCCGGATCGGGTGGCGGCGGCTGACCTCGACGGCGACGGTCACCCGGACATCGTCGTGACGGAGGAAAACGGCGCCGCTGACGGTGCGCGGGCCTCTTGGTGGCGCGGCCCAGCCACTGCCTCATTCGATTGGGAGCGGCACGAAATCACTTCGCGAGGCTCACTCAACAGCCTTTCGGTCGCTGATATGGACGGCGATGGCAGGTTGGACCTAGTCATGGCCGAGCACCGCGGCGCGCTTCGGATGTCGGTTTGGCGCAATGTGGGCGGCGGAAATTTTATCGAGCAGTTGATCGGGGAAGGTTTCGAAAGCCATCTCGGCGCGCGCGCGGTCGATCTCGACGGCGATGGCGATCTCGACATCGTTTCGATCGGATGGGACGCCCCGGGTGCCATCCATGCCTGGCGTAATGATGCGGTCGAGCAAATGCCGGCGGCCCCTGAACCGAGCCAGTTACGACGATAAGGTGCATTGCTCACTGCGAGGGATGCACGCGTTAATCAATCGGCGTACTGCCACCAACCCGATGTAGGTCTCGATGGAGCTTGGCGGATTTGCCATTATCAAGGTAGTCGGCTCCGTTTCCGAGCCGAGGCAGGAATGATTGACCGACACAACGGAGAATGGGGCCATGAGACTGGTTTCAAGGCTGCTTGACCTTTTTTCGGAAAGACGTGTGGTTGCCACGGGAGAGGCCGCCGGATTGACGCTGGTCTCTAGAGATGCCGATCCGGACTTCAGGCGCGGTACCTATGAGCGCCCAATCCAACAGGCGATTGCATCGAATTTGGCGCCTGGTGGCGCCTTCTTCGATATCGGCGCCAATATCGGCTTCTTCTCCCTCATCGCTGCGCGCCGGGTCGGAAGGGAAGGCCAAGTCTACGCTTTTGAGCCGGTGCCGAGGAATGCCGCCGCGATCCGTCGAAGCGCGCAGCTCAACGGCTTCGACGCCATTCGGGTGTTCCCCGAAGCTGTTGGGGCTACGACCGGCCGGGCAGAGCTTCTGTTGGCGCGCCACATCGGGGGCGCTGCACTTGCCTCGGCCGAGGCACCACCCGATATGAACGGCTATCTTGAAGTCGATGTGACAACACTTGACGACGCGATCGCCCGGCACGGCCTGCGGCCCCCGTCGCTGGTCAAGATTGATGTCGAAGGTGCCGAGATTGAGGTCCTTCGCGGCATGACGGAAACCTTGCGAGCCCATCGACCGAGTATCATCTACGAAATCGATGACGCGACGCGCGATGGTCTTGACCGTAAGGCTCGCCAAATCGCCGCGCTTCTGACATCGGCCGGCTATGTTCTCGCAGCACTGCCGCCGTCCTATACCGAGCAGTCTTGGCACGTCCAACATTTGTTCGCGGAAGCAATGTAACCGCGCTAGGTGCCGGGATATGATGGGAGGCGAGAAGAGCATGTACAGACAAGCGCGAAATGCGGTGCGCGACCTCCTTCGGAGGCGCGCGCCCTATCTGATTCGCTACATCAGTACGTTTCATCTCACCGATGACCGCATACTCCTCGAGACGGTTATTCTCCCCTATCTGCGCGACGATCCTGCTGTAAAACGTGTCCTGTTTGTCGGCTGCGAGTGGTACACGAAGCCTTGTGAATCGAAGTTTCGCGCCAAGGAATATTGGACGATCGACATAGATCCCAATAAGCGCCGCTTCGGTGCGCGACGCCATATGGTTGACGCTCTGAGGAACCTGGAACGGCATAGGCCCGCCGATTACTTCGACGCGGTTATCTGCAACGGCGTCTTCATGAAAACGGCAATCGAAACGCGCGACGACGCTGAAGCCTCGTTCCGGGCATGCTGGCGTTGTCTGCGCCCCGGCGGCTGGTTCGTTCTCGGCTGGAATGACGTCGACGAGTTGCGCCCCTATCCTCCCTCGGAGAGCCCGACGCTTGCGGCTTTTACGCGCACTTCATTTCCCCCGCTAGGTGCGAGCGAGCATCGGACGGACACAAGCTACGGACACACTTATACGTTTTTCAGGAAGTCTGAAGCCATTCAGGAAGGCATTTAAGGGCGGGCATTCGTGTCATTTCAAAGCGTTGGATAGTATATGACCGGATTGAGGAAACTACGAAACAAAGCATGGAGCTAGCTTAGCTACTAGGGTCTCCTGTGCTCACCCGCTCATAAACGGACCTTAGCCGCTCCGCGCGCGCGCCCCAAGAATAAAGCGCCACGGCGCGCTCGCGTCCTTCGTTCCCCATTCCTCTTGCGCGGGCGGGATCATCCAGAACGGTGATCAGTGCCTGCGAGAGTTCGCCCGGAGCATCGGCCTCCACCAACATCCCGGTATGTCCGTCCAGGATGGATTCACACATACCCCCGACCCGCGTTCCCACCACCGGAATTCCGCAGGCCATTCCTTCCACGACAGAAATCCCAAAGCTCTCGCTGAGCGACGGATTCACCACGATATCGGCGTCGTGGTAGGCCGCAACGAGTTCCTTGTGGGACACATTGCCAACGAATCGGATCCGATCCCGTAGCCTGTGGCGATCTATGAGTTCGTCCAGGTGTTCCTGATATCTGCATCTGTTCCATTGGTCGTAGAAACGGTTGAGATCTATGACACGGGGGTCTGACGAGAGGCTGGTCAGGAAGTCAACAGGGAGAGGAGAATAGGGCCCCGCGATCCGCAGTTCCACGTCCGGGAAGCGCAGCGCGACTTCACTGAAGGCCTCTACGAGCGTGTGAAGCCCCTTTTCTGGTGATATTCGCCCGACGAACAGGATTACACGCCCGGTTCTTGGGTCACCTGGTGCTCCCGCTTCGCCCGGCCGAAAATGGAAGACATCGACGCCATTGCCGACAGAGGCAACAGCTCCGGGATAGTCCGGGAATGCAGAACGAAATGTTTCGGCTATGTGATCGCTGACGGCGACCACGGCATCCACTACCTCAAGTTGGGAGGCCACCTGATCCCGGTCACGCTGCGACAACCACTCGCATTGCATCTCGAGCACGAGCCTATGAGATGAGCCAGGCGCCTTTAGAGCCCGGCTCCACTTCCAATAGTTCATCAGATGGACGATATCCGGCCTGTCCAAGGCCAGATAACGACGAATTTCGTTCCTATATTGGGAATGGTCGTCAGCCTTCCGGTCCAGTTGCGCCCAACGCGCCGAGCGAGGAAACTCGCGGATAACCTTCTGCAGCAGCCTGTCGCGCCGTACCGGAGCTCGCCGCAAAGCGAACGGCAGGTCCGCGGGAACTCTGTCGTCCCGGTAGTGTCTTCCATAGACCGTGATATGCAAGCTGTCACTGAGATGAAGCGCAGTATTGTAGACAATCAGCCCGATCGAATTCTGAACCGGCGGGAAAAGTCTATCGTAGGGCTGCCCGACATAGACCAGCTTCATTCATGCCCCCAACGTCTGCTCACGCGACTTTTCTGAGCTCAGGAGAGCTTTCCGACTTGGAGACGTGTTCGGCAAGGCGCCTGATGCCCTCTTCGAGTGGAACCAAGGAACGGTTCAAGAGTGCCTTCATCTTACTCGTGTCAGGGCACCGGCGCGTCATGTCGCCCTCTGCAAGCGGCGGACGGAACTCCAATTTCGACGATGAGCCCAGCACACCGATGACAATTTCGGCGAGTTGTCGAATGCTCACTTCCAGATCGCTGCCGACGTTGATGACATCGTTCTCGTGCGAGCGAGTTCGGTGCACCGCAATGCACGTGTCAACCGTGTCGTCAACATAACAGAAGGTGCGCGTTTGCGAACCATCCCCGTAAATGGTCAGGGGCTCGCCGAGAAGTGCAGTACGCACAAATCGCGGCAGCACGAAATCTTCGCTCTGGCGCGGTCCATAGGTGTTGAAGAAGCGGAAAATCGTGAAGGGGAGTCCGAATTCACGCTGATAGGTGCGTAGATAGACTTCTCCAAGATTCTTCACGACAGCATATGGCAAGCGCGAGTTCAGCGGCGTGGTGTTCTCATTTTGGGGAATCTCAAATGGCTCCCCATAAACTTCTGATGAGGAAGCGAAGTACACACGCTCGGCGCCCGTGTTCTTGCACAGTCTCAGCACGTTCTCTATTCCGGCAATATCGCGCAGTACGAGTAATGGGTTTGCCAAGGTGCGCTGCACGCCGACGACGGCTGCGAAATGGAAGACATGTGTGAAATGGAAGCGATAGAACAAGGAGGAGATGTCGTCGAAATCGTTCGCATCCGCCTTTATGACGGTCAGGTTTCCGGCGTCGATTTGTACTTTATCGCGACTGCCGGTCGACAAGTTGTCAGCCACGACCACTTGGGTCTGAGGGAGTTTGACCAAGGCGCGAGTGAGTGCGCTGCCGATGTTGCCCGCACCTCCGGTGATCAAAATTGACTGTGTCATCATCCCACCTGTACCAAGCAGCCGATAGTGGCCGCCGATGCGTCGGCGCCATCCACAACACGCCCTGCCCGCTCATAAGCGGAGAAATGTCAAAGGCTCTTTGCTGCGCTCGAGATTGAGTGTCGCAGCGAACGATTTATTTGACAACTTCGGCTGGATAAGCATTTCGACTGTTCTCCTTTTGGCGCAACTCAACTTTTTTGAGTGTAGAGGGCCTCGCAGAATACATCCAATTTGCTGATTGCCGGGAACTACTTCACTGCAATAATTGAGACGATGCTCCATTCTCGACATGGGGACGAAAGCATATGCAACACATGAACACTGGTCCTGATGCCGAAGAACTGCTGAACCGCATCCGGACGCGGGACTGCACGATCGGCATCATGGGGCTTGGATATGTCGGGTTGCCGCTCGCTCTGAGCTCGCTTGAGGCGGGATTCAGGGTTATCGGTTTCGACATCGACCAGTCGCGGGTCGCGCTGCTTAACCGTGGCGAAAGCGGAATAAAGCATCTGCCTGGCCCAGCCATCCAACAGGCTGTTGACAGCAAGCGGTTTCGCGCCACGAGCGATTTCTCTGCGTTGAGCATGCCTGATGCGATCCTGATAGCGGTTCCGACGCCGCTTACCAGAAATCGGGAGCCAAACCTGTCGTTTGTCGAAAACAGCGCGAGGGCGATCGCTGACCGGCTCCGTCCTGGGCAACTTGTCGTCTTAGAGTCGACCACTTGGCCAGGCACGACACGAGAAATCGTGCGGCCGCTGCTGGAAGCGACGAACCTTGTTCTCGGAAAGGATTTTTATCTTGCATATTCGCCCGAGCGCGAAGACCCCGGAAACGAAGTGCACACTACCACCAGTGTTCCGAAGGTGATCGGCGCCGACGATCCGTCTTCACTGGAAATTGCGCAAGCACTGTACAGCCAGATTATCGTGCGGACTGTTCCGGTGACTTCAACCGCAACCGCGGAGGCGGTCAAGCTAACGGAGAACATATTTCGCTCCGTGAACATTGCCTTGGTCAACGAGCTGAAGGTCATCTTCGACCGGATGGGCATCGATGTTTGGGAAGTGATCGAAGCCGCCAAGACAAAGCCGTTCGGATATATGGCGTTCTACCCAGGACCAGGTCTCGGCGGCCACTGCATCCCCATCGACCCGTTCTACCTGACATGGAAGGCTCGCGAGTACGAAGTAGCAACGCGCTTCATAGAATTAGCTGGAGAGGTCAACACGAACATGCCGCACTACGTTGTTGACCGCCTTGTGGAGGCTTTGGACCGCAAAGCCCGCCGCGGCTTGAACGAATCTCGGATCCTATTGATCGGGATGGCTTACAAGAAGAATGTGGGGGATACACGAGAGAGCCCGTCGCTGAGGCTAATCGACCTGATGGAGCGACGGGGCGCAGTCGTTGACTACCACGACCCTTACGTGCCTGAGATTCCCGCCACAAGAGAGTATGCCGCGTTAGCAGGTCGGCGCTCGGTGGATATTTCAGCCGACCGCCTGGCCTCGTTTGATGCCATTGTCATCACGACAGATCATGATGCCATTGATTGGGGAACCGTCGTTGAAGGTGCAAAGCTGGTGGTCGACACCAGAAATGTCTGTGCACGCTTCCATGTGAGCGCCCCTAATGTAATAAAGGCATAAACTGCCCGACTGCAAGGCTCCGTGGGATAGCGTCAGCGAATTGTATTCTGACAAGCCGCCGGTTCGAGGTAGGTACCGGGAAGCGCCGCGGGGACCTGGTCAGTGTGCTTGTGAGAGCGCTGCCGTTTTCTCCGATGATCTGCTTGCTCCTATTCGCGAAGGCTTAGAAGCATGTCGCGAGCTTTGAGCAGGTCCGCACGCACCAGCAGGACGGCTGCGGCAATATAGATGGGAGCGCCAATCGCGATCCCTGCTGCCACTGTGACAGCCTGCGGGAGATCATCCGGGGCGGCCAGCAACCATGCACTAACGATCACGAACATGAGTGCGGCCGCGCCCGCCAATCTCGGGAAGATTGCCAATGGCTTCGACACGTCGATATGAGCGGTATGCTGTACGTAGAAGAGAAAGACCGGCAGCAGGAGCAAGTTACAGGCGACGAGCGCAGCAATTACTGCCTCCAGACTAATCTGTGCTGCGGCGGTGAGCAGGACGAGACTGAAAAGCGTGTAAATCATATTTAGTTTCAGGACCAAACTCGATTGCCCGAGCGCAAGGATCGTATACGCACACAAGCTGTCGATCGTACGCTGCAATCCCAGTATCATGAGGATCTGGACGGCGACCACGGCGTTTGTCCATTGTGGCCCGAAGACCAAGGGAACGGCGACAGGCGCGATCGCGGCAAAGCCCACGAAGGCGGGAAAGCCAGCAATTGCGGCCATCCGCACGCTTGTGTTGAAGAAGTGATCGATCTTGTCCGGTTCGCGTTGAACTCTGGCCACGGCGGGCATCGTTATCGCCGCCAGAGGACCGAGTAGGAACTCCCCCAAAAGGTCAAGGGGGCGACGGGCGATGGCGTAAACGCCAACAGCAACAGGCCCGAAAAACAGACCAAGGATGACTTTTGGAATCTCTTCGTTCACGAAGGTCCATAGAGTTTGGACGACGATGGGGCCGGCAAACCCGAACAATTCGCGGCAGCGCGCGTAAGAGTACGCCATACGGGGCCGCCACGAACTCCCGAGAAGAATAACGGTTGTTTCTACAATCGCCTTCGCGACCTGCATCAAGACCAGGCTCCACATGCCGTAGCCGGCGATCGCCATGGTCAAACCCACGGTCCCGCCGACCATCGTTCCGGTCAGTGTGCGCAGTGTGAAGAGGCGAAAATTCAGCTCTCTCTTGAGGACTGCTGTTGGGACTGCCGCCAAGGACTGAACCACAACAATTATGCCGGTCCAGCGCACGAGGCCCTCGAGAAGCGGTTCGCCGAAGAGCTCGGCGACCACTCCGGCGAACGCCCAGATGAGAGCGCTCAGCGTTGCGCCGGTCGCAACAAGCAGCCAGAACGCTGAATCCAGATGAATGGGCTCGATCTCCGCGCGCTGGACAAGTGCATCAGGTATCCCTCTCGTCACCACCGTTGCTAGAATGGTTGGAGCAACCATGGCAAGTGTGGCGAGACCGAATTCCTCCGGGCCGAGATGGCGGGCCAGAATGATGAAGACGGCGAACATGGCGACTTGGCGGCCCCATGTCTCGACAGCTGCCCATGCCGCGCTGCTGAGAACCTTTTTGCCTAGCGAAGTCATCTTGGGTCCTCGGACCTTTGGGGAATCGGATCTCGGAGTTAAATTGCATGGGCGCGGATCGTCTTCCTCGGCGTTTGCTATTCGCTCGATCCGTTTTGGTACATGCAAGGCCGCTGCCACTTACCAAATTCCGCAGGTGTGGTGTGCGCTCAGGCTAGCGGCGCACGGGATGAAGGCAAATCTCTCCATTTTGGGGAGGGCGTAAACCTTTCCACTCCTTTCGCAGGGCCATCGCATGTGGCGCGAACCATGAGAACGGGGGCAGACGGCGGGAAGTAACCCCGCAACTTTCGGCATATTGGCATACCGCGCTGAGGTTCAGGGGCGTTTGGCGGGCGGGCTCGTCGTCGGCAGACCTCGGCGATTGGGGCGACCTGAGGCGACAAGCCCTACCAAATCGTAGCAGGACCTTACTCCCTTTGGCGCGCTTGCGTTCCGCGCAACATTTGCCAAGGATTGGATGAGGCAAGGTTGCGACGAATTCGCGTGCCTTCGGTCTGCGTTGCAGAGTTGGAACCGGCAGCCCATGCAGATTTCGTTCGTAGGTCTTTCAATCTGTGCGGGAATATTGGCAATCGGCTATTATTGCCGCGCTCCCTTGATCATTGGCCTCATCATCTCGCTGGCTTTCGGTGCCACTGCCGTTATGACTCTCAGCGCGATTGGAGGCTCGTCGCCGCTCATCTACACCTTCTTCGCCGCGCTTTTGCTAACGGCAGTTTTCAGCAGACGGCGCATGTGGCGGGACCTTGGTCACGTGTTCGGCAAAATTCGACCGGTGTGGGTGCTCACGACCCTGATGCTCTATGCCGTGGTCGGCGCATGGCTATTTCCGCGCTTCTTTGCGGGACAGACGAGCGTATTCGTTCAGGCAGCCATGAGGCGCGGGGTCATCGAGGCTCCGCTTGCGCCGGTCTCGGGCAACATTACCCAAACCGGATATTTTGTTCTGGGCGGCCTCACCGCCATCGCCTTATGCGTCCTACTCCTGCACGAACATAGGCTGGAAAGTATTCGGCGCGGATTTCTTCTGTGGTGTAGTCTTCACGTCGTCTTCGGACTGCTTGATTTACTCGGCAAGATCGCTGGAGCCGGCGATATCCTGTCGCCCATCCGCACGGCCAGCTACGCCATGCTTACCGAGGTCATCGAAAATGGCTTTTGGCGCATTACTGGGGCCGCATCTGAGGCATCTTCCTTCGGCGGCGGCTCACTGGTCTGCCTATCATTTTGTTACGTTTATTGGCGCAAGACAAAGTCCCGCGTGGCTCAGGTACTGGCCCTCCTCTTGCTCGTCCTCTTGCTTCTTTCCACGTCTTCCGTTGCGTATGTCGGCCTCGCCGTGCTGAGCATTCCCGTGGCACTTTCCATTTCATGGTCGCTTCTGTCCGGCCGCATGGACAAGGACGAGATCCTGATCATTGCGTTCATTGCGCTCGCAGCCGTCACTGTCTTGGCAATCGTTCACTACGATGAAGAATTCTTCGCGCCCTTTGTCCATCTGATCGATTCCATGGTTCTCAACAAAGCCAGTTCCGCCTCCGGTCAGGAACGTGCCTACTGGAATATTAAGAGCCTCCAGGCTTTCGTCGAGACGGGTGGTCTCGGCGTCGGCTTGGGCAGCTCGCGTGCGTCGAGCTGGCCGATTGCGGTGGCTTCGCAGCTTGGCCTGGTCGGCGGGGTTATGATGGTGACGCTGCTGCTGGTCATACTCAGGGGCATGGGACGCCTAAAGGTCCACATCGATCCTGAAACAAACGCGGTGGTGTCGAGCGTGCAAGCTTGCGCTCTGGGTTCCGTCGTCGCTGGATCTTTGGGTGCTGGGAGTGCCGATCCGGGGATGATTTTCTTCATTGCTCTTGCCGTCATCGCGACGAGCAGAGTGAATGCCCGCCGGAGCAGAGATGCCAAAATGCGCACCATACAGCTTGGTCAGCCTGCGCCTTTCGCTTGCCGACCCGCCACGCATTGATATGCCGAAATGGCGGATCGCCGCTCAGGCTGTCACATTCGGCAAAGAGGTCTTCCCCGTCGCGGCCTCGGTTGCCTCCATTTTTCCGATGGGCCTACCGATTCCTTCACACGTCCGTGCGCCCGCCTCGGCGCAAGGAGCGGTTCGGATCAAGTTGCATATCCCTTCCATTAAGTTCTCACGATACCTGAACACGAGCACTCCGAGCAATCAGTGGCTTGGGGTCAGCATCTGTCGTTGGGGTCGTGACGGGAGCTGGGGAACAGTTGCTCGACAGTTTGACGACCGGCCTAGGGACGGGGGCCGGTCAGCCGCGGTGAGGGACCGCGATCGGGCGGTCGGCCTTTGATGGGCATCAAGAGCGTTGCATATACACATTTGCAACGTCTTTTGCGCGAATGTTTATTTAGCGACACATTGTGCAGCGCGTACGATGGGCATGAAAGGACTGAGTGGATCAAGAGTTGAGTATATCGCCTGAAGAGAGGCCGTTCAACTTGCAAGCTACCTCGGTTCGGTTGTTCGCCTTCAGTTTTTTCATAATGTGGCGGATATGGACCTTGACCGTGCTTTCGCGGAGCTTGAGTTCGTAGGCTATGATCTTGTTCGCCTTGCCTTTTCGCAGCGCCTCGACCACTTCCGCTTGACGAACGGTGAACATCTCCGCTAGCGGCGAAACTTCCTTCCTCTCAGTCGCGATCAGGTGGCGTGCCGCCAGCACGCTGCTCGCCGGCACAAAGACGCCGCCGGCTATCGCCAAACCGATCGCTTCAATGCACACGTCCACGCCGACAGATGTCGGGATATAGCCTTGCGCGCCGCTTTCAAGAACCCGCAAGATTTGGGCAATGTCGTCGCTGTCGGACAGGACAACGACGGGTGCGGGGCGAAATAGGGATATGAGCTTCGGAATCTCTGTCGCGATTTCGCCGTCTTTGCACGCGCCGACATTGAGGAGGACGGCTGCGACTGGGGGGCAGTTACCCTTCATCTCCCGCCATTCGTCAATCGACCCGTAGGCGGCGACATCCATGGTGAGACCGTGATTGATGAGGGTCCTTGCCAAGCATTCGCGACCTAACGCCCTCCCATCAAGGATAAGCAAACACCGCTGGTCTACGTTTTTAAGTGGCTGCTTTTCCTCTTCGTTGACCGCTTGTGCGATAGTATTTGCACGCTCCGGCTCATGCGTGGACGCCGACACATTCTCCAATCTGGATATTAAAGAAGCCATCTTCAATTCCCTCTAATGTCGCTACACCGCTAAACTCCAGCCAAAGAACGGCAGCAACGATCGGGGTACTCCCCGCACAAAATCACCATGAATAATAATATTACGCGATACAGCTGGGTTTTCATTCTAAACGCGGCTATTTCTCCACCAGCCATCGCGAAGTAATGTAGCTAATACAAATTTCGGGCTGACGCCTCGGCGAGGCGCCAATTTTCCAGCGGCTATTCTCTGTTGATATCTCAACGGATCAGTTCTCTTCAGGCGTATGCCGTGAAAGGGACGCTGGGACGTGCAGTCGGACCGCGGCGCCCCGGCAACCCTCTGCAATCCACGAAGCGGCTGATTTGGCCAGAAGAGCGGCAATCCGGGCAATCTACCCACTTCAGCGAGGTGCCGCTTCGCAAAGGTGAACGTTACACACTCCCAGACGTATGCTGTTCCTCATTGGCTACGGTCTCTCGTCCTCATCATATTAGCACTATCTAATTATTCTACTCTTTGAATTAAGTGATGTGGTCTACCATTTTGCAATTTCTCCAATGAGAGGACAGCGACCAACCAAAGAGGTAGGTCCGAATACCGTCTATTCACCTTTTGTGGAATTTTGTGCCGCCTGGCGCCGAAGTGGGCATTCTGTCTCAGAATTTCTAGTCCAATAGCATTCTGGGAAAAAGATCACCACCGTCAGCACTAATATTGCAGTTCATTGCAGTTCATTGAGGCAGATAGGTGGAGAAGTCGCGTAGAGCGTCGGCGCAGAGCATAAGCTAGGCTTGGCGGCGCCGCCTACACTCATTTCACATTGCTGATCAGGCTGTACAGTCGAAGGTAAACGTCCCGCCGCCGCGCAAATTGCCATGTGTGCCCTCCACGACCGTGCCTTATTTCATCACGACGATCTAATCCGGAAGCCTGTGCGCAATGACGACCATGGTGCCGCCGCTCATCGCCTCTTCCAGTGCCTTCTGAACGGCCGCGTCCGACTCGGTTTCGAGTGCCGATGTGCCCTCGCCGCGCGGCTTCGGCTTGTCCTCTGGAGAACACCCCGTTACTTGCCAAGGTCATCGACAAAATGCTGCAATCAATGTGTTGACTACCTCCGCCAACGGATCATCGACCTCGCGGCACATATCGACTGGCCCCGCCGGCAGGCCAGATGCACCTTCGTGCTAGCGACAATCTAGATCACAACATCTCGCCAGCGCCGCAAAAACACTGCGCAGATCTCCCCAGCATACGGAATGAGCATTGGAGCTCTCGCGCGGAAAGCATTTCAACCTGCACTAAGAAGAAGACTTGGGACGGGAGCCTGCAATTGCTCGGGGACCTTACGCGCCGGACCGCCGAGTCCGTTGGAACGCCAGCATATTCGTGTACCGCCCGATAATGGCGGGCTACCAGGCTCAAGGTTCATCCACCCGCTTAAGTTCGAAGAAGTAGATACGCTCGTCGGCCCTGATCGTCATCGCTCCCATGATCCTGTGTTGATCGATTCGGCGGAAATAATCGACAATCGGTTGATTGTCGTAGAGCATCGCCGCGCTCGCAACGCCGCTAAACGGCATCGTTCTCAGGGAGGCAACAGGACCTTTCGCGCGAAGTCCGCATTGAAGATGCGAAAACAGATTTCGAGCAATGCGCATCCTGCCGACCTTATGGAAGCGAAGCGCCAGGCGAAGCGGTACTATCCCGGGGTCGATCGCGATCAACCGCCGCTTGCCCGACCAAAACAGCAGCGCATCCGCGCGCATGCATGCGTTAAATCGCTTGCCGAACCAGCCGAGGTTTTCCAAAACGCCGTCGAGCGGATGCCCTGTCGGGATGCCGCGCCCTCTCCATAGTCCGACGATTTCGCGTGGCTCAAGCGGTGACAAGAATTGAAATTCCTTAAGTGCTGTCTGCTGTGCGTTCACCAGATTAATCCTCTCCTTCCCGGCGCTGCCTGGCGCGCCGCCTGGATTTGGCGTCACGTCGCGCATTTCGCAGCTCCTCCAGCGTCGGCATCCACCAGCCGCGGTGGAGTTCGTCTTCTCCCGGTGGCGTTCGTGCCGGCCAGGTTGTCACCAATTCCTCAAGCGCTCCCGGTCGCCAAGACGCCCAGACATATTCCCCTCCGTCATTCATTGGGAAATGGAACGAGCTCATCGTTGCCGGGTCCACCAGTTCGCCGTCCGTGCCAATGAAGAAGACAACCCCGGCATGCGTGCCGATCGCACGCGTGAGCGGGGGACGATCGGCGGCGGGAACCGGATATCGCTTGCGGCGGCGTTCTCTCGTCCTTGCCTTGAGCGCCTCGTCTTCCTCGGTTCCCCTTATTGCCTCACGCCGCGCCTTCCTCGCCTCCGGTTCACTGCGCTCAGCGGCCGCCTCGATGGCTGGCCACCGACGGCGGAGCTCGTCGAACGAGCGGTAAGGCACGGTCCAGATCCGGCGATCGGCGTCCCAGCGTGCATACGGGATTTCCCGGATTTCGCTGACGACGGTGCGTGAATAGGGTGTACGAATTTCGAACGACGCAGGTGTTGCCTTGAGATAGCGGCTCTCGATCGGATCGAATGCGAAGGCGTCACTGCCCTTCTCGTCGGCAAACGCGTCGGCTTCCGCTTCCCTTTCGGCCAGCCAGCGGCTAATACGTTTTTGAGCAGTGCGGCCGGGTACGAACCAGGCATTCAGACGGTCGCTCCAGCGAGCGCGGGGGAACGCTTGCCGAAACCGGGCCACTGTCACCCTGTCGTGCGGCAACTCGGTCGTTGCGCCAACACGTTGCGCGGCGGAAGCGTTGTTATTCGGCTCTTCGTCCATAGTTCCAAAACGCGGGAAGGCCACCTCCCGTTCGCTTCACGCGTTCCCTTCAAGCGTCCTGGGCCTTTATGGTGCATTCCCAATTGTTTCGAGACGCTTGAGGCGCCCAGTGGCCCTGACCTTCGCGGTCTTGCTAAGTAAGGTTTCGCAAGGACCCCTTGGCATGTTGAACAAGTAAACCGCTTCGGATCCAGTTTTGGCTTCACGGAGTCCACGTCGGCGGCATCGAAATGGGCGGGCCGGCCGCGCCCGTGGAGAAAGCGGCGCCCGGCCCCGCGGCCGCCTTCTCCTTCGTCGACCCACCAGAAAGCGAAGCCGGGCTTCCTAGGCGCGGTGGCTGCTTAGCGGCTCGAGACCCGGATCGCGCCGGCATCGCCGAGACTGCGTTGAACGGCGGCAATCTGACTGGACGCAATATGCGCCGACACCTCGATCTCGCCTTCGAGCGGTGCATCGCTACGAGCGCCCTGTTCATGAGAGGCGTCGCCACCCGAAGGCTCGGAGCCGGCCGTGTTGCGGTCGGTCGCCGACTGAATGAAAATGTCGGGCCTCGATATGCCGTGCTGTTGAACCAAGTGTTCGACGGCGAGATCGGCTGCTTCTCGAGTCTTGAAAGTGGCTCGTATCGTAGTGCTGCTGTCGTCGGCCATGTGAATGTCTCCTGATCGTTGACCTGCACAGGACGAGAACGCCTCTGCCGTCAGGTGGTTTCGCTAGCGTGTTATTTCGCTTCGCGTGCTTGCCGAGGCTGGGTTCGTGAAGATGCCTTGTACGCAGGTGTGTCAGACAATGAGTCCCGGTCAAAGGGGTAATGCGCGACCAAAAGGCGCCTCGTTAAAGTCGTTGTCCAATCGGAGATTGACCTGGGACACGACATAGGCGGGTCTATCCAGACGGCATCATGGCAGCAAAGGCAGCGCCCGATTGCGGACCGGCGCTGCTGCACTGAGTCGTCCGGGCGAGCTAGCCCGGATAGACTAAGCGCCAACCCCTCCCAACTCACGTAAAATCGGCGTGCTGGAATTTGAGGGGGATCATTATGCCGAAGAGAACTCTGTGCGCCTTAACGGCGCTGGCCTACTTGTCATGCTTCGTCACCTATTCAGGAGAACGTTCGATCAAGATCGCTGATCACAAGTTCCGGACCGCGGAGGACTGCATGAGGAAAGCACCGGTAGGCCGCTTCGACCGCAAGTGCGATATTCCGCTCCTCGGCTGGCGTGGCGCCGAGGGCATGTGGTGGTTTTCGAACGTTGTCCAGGGCGCCGGCATCTAGTTAGACAGCGCTCCCTTGAACGCTAAGTGCTTCGAGTACGGCGAGACGGCGTCGGCCCGTCGGCGAGCCCGGTTGCGCTAATGTCTTGCCGAGGTAGGCCATCGTCTTTTCTCGGTGCGGCCCAGATTTCTCGGATCGCCTCGAGCGCTTTCTGCTGTTCACTTTCGGCGTTTTCATGCGGTATGCGACCTCATGCGCCTGTTCTGAGACGAGCTCGCGGTCACGGCCTTTCTCCTTCGGATTATCTGCCATGCGTTACTCCAAGTCTTTTTCATGGCGGATGGCGGCCGTTCAGATGTCGGCAAGGGGGGAACTTCGCTCTTGATGACGGGTTGACCTACCGAGGAGACGACAGAATCGGCGAAAAGAAGAATGAAATGCACTCACTCAATCTCGCTGGCATCCTAATTCTTCTTGCTGTCATTGCAATATTCGCCCTTGCATGGATCGCACTTTGAGACGCGGCGCCCCCTCGAAAGCGCCAGGCGACCTAGTTTTCTTTGGAACCATTCACTACGCTCGCGCTCGGAGGGCACCGCTAACTAATGCGGGCTGCTGATGGGAGATCAGCGTGACGTTCTCCAGAACTTTTCAGGCAGCGCCCTTTCTCGCTTCAGGGTGCTGCCGCTCTTTCCTCCACTTACAGTACCTTGAGTTTTCGGGCCAATCAGAACACGGCGAGATAATCGCCCTGGGCAATGATTTGAGCGCCAATTCCGCCGCGACCTGTCGATCCTGTCTACCGCATGTACAGGATCGACATTTTGGCAGCGCCCCAAGACCCTCCCGGGGCGCTGGCGTCCGTATCCCCATTTTTTTGGACAGGATCGAAACCCGCGTTTGCCGCTTGGGGGTTAATCTGCGGCCGTCGCCGCCTCGACCCGTATCGCCGTCCCGTTGAAGTGCGCGGCGTCCAGGAACCCGCGAGGGAATTGCCAAGCCCTTCGGGGCTTCCGATATTCGACGACGAGATGCTGCAATCTCCGGCGATCACGCCATTCCTCACCCAGACGCTCTACGCCATCCAACTCGAACTGCGGCGGGCCTGCGACCGCGATCGGCGAAGGCACGGAAAATCTCGGGCGCCCTGCTGGCGCGCTATCATTTCGAGCCGCTGAAGCAAGTTGGCACCTCATGCCGTCCGGCTCGGGAAAGGTCGTTTGAGCAGCAGTTTGGTGTAGGGCGGGAGCGCGAAAATCTTGATGCCCAGACTAGGTGACATAGCTCGAGGGGCCAATCCGGATGAGTGACCAGGGCACCCGGGCTGCACCAGATGGAGCAGCTTCGACTTGGCCCTCGGTCGGGCGGAGCCGAACGGTTCTGATCTGAGCATCAGCCGCACTGCAAGCCGCGCCATGAGCACAGCCGCGGCACTGACCTGGAATTGACACGTGCACGCACGCATCGTGACAAGCCATCACTGCTTTGAGTTGTTCAGGGGAAACTTCTAGTGTTGGGTGACTATTGACTCAAGCTCATGGCGTTTTAATTCCTCGATTGCTTCGAGTGCTTCTTCGGCTGACCAGCCTGCAGACACCGCCGCCTCCAGCAACTTGGCCTCCGCCTCCTGCTCGAGTTTCATGTACAAAGGCTCTAATGCCTCCTGGACCGTTAGAATGTGCTCATCCGGAGCTACGACATGGACAAATGAAGTTGAGGGCGACATGGCACAAACCTTCCTCCTTCACACTGACGTGTTCCGACAAAACTCCAAACGTTGGCGTCTGTTCCACCGGATACAATCTTTGACGGTTGGATGAACTCGCATCGGTCGATTGGCGTCACTTTGGCTCTTCTACTTATCGCGCATTCCACGTTTGCGGCCGATCCGATCACCGGACGCGCGACCGTGATTGACGGTGACACGATCGAGATCCAAGGCGAGCGCATCCGCATGCACGGTGTCGATGCGCCGGAGAGCTGGCAGAAATGCGAGAATGCCGGCGGCAGCAGCTATCGGTGCGGAAGAGAGGCGGCCCAAGAACTCGCTCGGTTTCTTGCCGAGTCCCGCCCTACCCGCTGCGAGTTCGTTGAGCGCGATCGATATAAGCGGTTCGTGGGAATCTGCTTCCGCTCCGATGGCCGAGACGTCAATCGCTGGCTGGTTGAGAGCGGCAATGCTGTGGATTGGACGCGGTATAGCAATGGCGCCTACGCCAATGCTCAAGAGCGCGCAAGGTCTCAAAGGGCCGGAATCTGGCGCGGCAATTTCGAGCTGCCTTGCAATGCTCGCGCCGCTCGTGCAAAGCGCGAGGCATCCTGCTAACGCGAGATTTTCATGCCGACCAATGAAGCCGCCGACGGACACGCGTTCGATCGACCGCGAAATCGAAGCGCGGCTCCGATCCACGGGCAGAGTGTTAGGCGTAAGTCAAATCTTGGCGAAAAAAGTTGGCGTCACCTTCCAGCAAATCCAGAAATGCGAAAAGGGTATAAACCGCCTGTCGGCGGGGATGCTCGTGAAGGTCTGCCAATCGCTAGAGGTAAGCCCCCTGGGGATCCTCGCCGCCCACCTCCAGCATGGACGACGTAGCCGCATGGACTGGCTCCAAGAAAGATTGCTTACGGCCGAGCGAAAGCTGTCTGGGGTAAGACGCGCCTTGAAGACGAATGATGCGATCCTGCCGCTTACCCGTAAACAACCGAGACGAAATATAAAACGACTTGCGCTCTCTAATCTCTCACTCTTTGCAGTCGATGCACAGGCTGACCCACTTCCGTTCAAAAGCGTAAATGCTCTCGTCAGTGGAATGCCGATGGCACAGGTCTAGGATGCCGTCCGCCGACGTGGCGGCGACGGCGAGTGCGTATAGCTGCCGAGCCTCGTCATGTCGGAAACCTGTCCCTCGGGTGTTGACCTTCACAACTTGCACTTCCGGCGTACCAGCCTGTCGGCCGGCATAGAGCTGCATGCGGGCGCGCGGTGCGAACGCGCGCGCACTAGACTAAAAGGTAGCCTCGGAAGTCCGCCGCGTGCTCCGACCGGTGCAGTCTCGGAAATTTATGGCGTTTCCTCGAAGCGGCGAGACGAAATTGTGAACGTTCTCAAACGCCCCACGAACAACGGACCATAGTCCGATACCCAAGCATTCGGTGCTGCTGTAGCTTCTGCGTTCCGCGTTCTGTTTCTCGTAATGATTGTGGAGTTTTGCCGTGATTAAGATCTTCGTTTTGGCGACGACGCTGGTAATGGTTGGCTTCTGGGGTTCTGTCGGCGTTCTGATCTATCGGCTGCTTACGTGATTTCGAAGAGGAATGCTTAAACGTGCAGGTTACCCTTGCAGGGTGGCGGAATCTTCAGCCGTCCCCTATAGTTTTCTTGCGGCAATGGAGGTTGCCCAAGGAGGATCATATGAGCGACACCGCTTTTGGGTTTCTGCTAGCGGCTGAACTGTCAGCCTTGCTGTGGACCGCACTGCTCATGGCCGCCTTTTCAGTTTTCTGAAAATCGTTGGTCTTACCCGAAGCAAGATCTATTCGGCCGATCTTGTTTCGTCACGCGTGAGTGTGCGGCAGTAGTTGCAATCTTCAGTCGTTGCATCTATGGCCGCTTTCGCTGAAGAGTACGTGCCGAGTTCTCACGTCCTATCGCGTCGCGAGGAGGAAAGCTTCGCTGCTATCGTTGCCGCCGCGTAGGTTCCAAAAGGGATTCAGCGTGAGAGTCGCTGTCCGTACTAACCACCGCCGCCGCTATCCAACTGGCACCTCCTATTTTGATGGTGCCTGGGAAGCCGCCAGGCCATGGACTCATTTTGTCCCATCCCCTTGAAGGATGGATGCCGGAGCCCTGTCATCGGTGTACAGACTCAAAGCGTGCGTGAGCAGAAGCCCTGACTCGGCGCCGCCAGGCGACACATACCAAAGCGAAAGCGGCGCCGGAAACATGCCGGATGTCAACGCTTCACGTGCCAGGGCCACGTCCGGTGCCCCTCACGGCCAAACCGGGTGCCGCAACATGTTGAGCGCCGACAGATGCAGCAATACAATCCAGAACCGCCTGCCGCTTGGCGGCATAGATTCGTTTGGTGCGCCGGAGGTGGCGGATATAGTGGCTCGCATGCATGAACTCGGCGGTCGCGAGTTGTACCGCGGGCCGAGGTGCCGGCGCGAGACATGCTGCCACTTCGGCGAACTCAGGGGTCAGTGCGACTGGTGCGACGAGAAAGCCGAGCCGAAGGGTCGGGCTGATCGTCTTGCTGAACGAGCCGATGTGGATGACGCGTCCGTCCCGGTCGAGGGACGCGGGCGCCACGCTGCGGGTAAGTCGCTGATCGTCGTGGAAGTTGACTATGCACCGGGCGTAGCTTCCCCGCCGCACAGACACGCCGGATCGGCCTACATCTATGCCTACGTGCTCTCGGGAGAGATCGAGTCGAAGGTAGATACGGCGAGACGCGCATCTACAAGGCCGGCGAGAGTTGGTCCGAGGCGCCCGGCGCGATCCATTCGGTCAGCCGCAACGCGAGCAAGGCCACGCCCGCAAAGTTGCTGGCGTGTTCGTCGTCAACTCCGACGACAGGAAGCTCACCACACCAATCAAATAAATAGAATGATTTTGATCAATGAGGAACAGGGTCGTCTACAACCAGGCGTCGATCATTCGCCTCGTGACTACAGAAAAAGGAGTGTCGCGGGTCATCGGCGACCACGAGAAGTGTGATCCGAATCAACCCGGAGTAGCTTGCGACACAGGAGGGTGAGATTACCCACCTTTTCCTTAGCCAGTGCTTGAGCATCCGTTCCGCACAGCCCGACGGTCTCCTGCCTCGCGCTTCTTGTTTCGCGCGCGCATGAGCGAACAATCTGCGCGAGACGATGCCGGAAGTCTTAGCGAACCGAATAAGTGTTCGCGGCACGCATGAGGTCGATCGCGGTTGTGGAGGCGCCTCCGACCTCGGCCCGGCACGTCCGAGTAATATCCACCGGCCGAGACACCCCCCTGGCAAACCGACACCCGGACGGAAGCACGCCAGGTGGGTTTACGTCGATTATTAGACTAGAAGCGCGACTCTTCGAGCGCCATTTTCCGCGTTATGCCGTCGTGATCGGCATGAAAGTCGCTGATATACCCGATAAATTCGTTGCCATCAGCGGCTGCATCGGCAGCATGCAGCACTCCGGTAATCAGTCGTCGCAGGGCCACACCTTGCTCAATGCCAGAGGGACCAGCAAGGCGCCTGACCTATGTCCCTCCTCTGGATTATTGTTGACCCATTTACAGAGGACGTCGCGGACTTGCCCATATGTCACGTCCCTGGCTGGGCAATAATCGATTGGAGGACCCACCGTCGCATATGCATCCATAATCCCGTCGATGTAGGCAAGTGCTATGGCAGGGTCATTCTCGCACCACCGATTGATGTCATTGCCGTTAGACGCATGAGCATCGGACGCAGCTGTCATCAGGACCATAGCAATTCTTGCGACCTTCATTGTAGACCTCGGCTGCACACTTGCTCGGCTCTAGCAAAGCCATCGATAATGCTCGAACCAACCGTCAGATCGTGGCATTTGGCCTCGGGCGGGAGGTCGCGTGGATGGTTACCACCCGGGTTCCCATAAGCCGAGTCCCGCCGAAAATTTCAGCAGGGTTCAGCCGTCCTCAAGCGAGGACAGTCGTTTTATGCCTTTGACATCTTGATGATCCAGATCCTTGAGGACCTCGGATATCAAATATCTATTGAATATATCTGCTCAGGTGCGTGGAGTGAGACTGCCGGCTGCTGAGTTTTCGAGACCATTATTCTGTTCAAGAGACAGAACATCCATTGTCAAAATTTCCAATAGATGTAGACACCACCTCTCATAAAGATACCATCTAAGGGTGCCATTTGATAATATGGCAATCTATATAGGCCAGCGGTAATTGCCTTTCTGCTCAATCGTCACAAGCCAATGGCAGATAGGTCCGAATGGCAGGAAGGCCGGCATCTTCTGTCATCGGCTTGCGATTCGAGCTTAGATTCGCGCTCGAAAAGTTCGAGGCATCTGCGGTGCCATTCGATCATTCCCGGTGCGACCTAAGTGTCTATCCCCCTTCGCTGCTCTTCAGGGACGCGCCTGTGTCGTTATCCCGCCGCGTCAGACGAGCGAGGAGCGACGTCGGCGATGTGCCGAGACCGCGACGGGTGCCAGTGGCCCATTTGATCTCGCCCCAGTTCCTTCATGTTGGTGAAGTCAGCCCCAGGCGGCCGGGCTCATGAACATGGCGAAAGACGACTTCCTGCTCGTCGCCATTGATCGCGCGCCAGGAACGGATCCGCCGTTCCGACGAACGCCTTCGCTGACGTCGGGATGGCGGCGCAACATCTCCTCGAACACGTCGACCGGACGAATTCCAGGTGCCGCTTTCAGCAGCCACACGACCTCTGCATCGAAGATGTCGGCGAGTGGGTCGGGACGCCGACGACCGCGCGGCTTCTGCATTTGTGAGGCAGATGCGTGTTCTTCTCGATGCGACAGGCCCGTTGCTCTGCTGAGCGACGCCTTCGCGGCGACGCCCTCAACCCCGTGCTCTCTCTGATGGCCCAAAGGTGGTTCCCCGTTCTTCGAAGAGCCCAAGTTACCGGTTGAACCGCAATCATCAGATGAATCGGCGGCAGCACCGGTAGAACTCCGTTCGGGCTCCGCCCCCTCTGTGTTCCACCGCTGCTGCCGAGTCTCATCTTGATTGGGTTCTTCCGCATATTTGGTGCAGGGTCGTGGTAATCCCCGCTGCCGAACCGATATTGTCGCCGATCTGTCTCTCATGCCCGGGCCAGCACCTTGCTTTTCAGGAGATTGTAACCCGAACGCCCGTACATCTGGCGCTTGATCATCTTGAGGCGATTGATTTGCCCCTCGACCGGGCTGGTGCTCCAGGGCTCTGTGATCGCGGCTTTCACCGCTTCAATATCGCGTTCGATCCCCGCAGCAAATGACGCCAGTTCGCTGTCTCTGGCATCTGCGATCCATCTCTCGAGATCATCATTTTCATCGTCGCCACGAATGAGAGCGGCAAAGCGGCCAGCGAGTTCCGAGGCTGTTTCAAGCTTTGGCGCATGTTCGTAAAGATGACGAAGGAAGCGACCGGCACGTTCGTCGAGCGTGGCTGCGTCCCGGCTGAGGAACCACACGCATTCCCGGCGCGATGGCGCACGCTCGCGTACATGTTTCGGCGTGGACGTGGACGTTGGCTTCTCCTTGCGCTTGGCGGTCCATCTGTAAACCGTCGCCCTACCACCCCTGAAGCCCATCTGCTTGATCTCTTCCCAGAGCTGCGCCCCGTTGTGCTGACCTTCCTGCCATCGCTTTTCCAGGTATTTCCGGAAGGGCTCGGTGGTGGTCGACTGTGATTCCGACCGCCGATGCTCCGGCTCTCCGCCCGCAGCAAGCCACCGCTCGACGGTTCTGACGCTGATCCCAAGACGCGGCGCGATTTGCCGAGGCGACATGCCGGCCCGATGTAGGTGACGGATTTCCTCATGACGCTCGCGGCGTTGATCTCTTCGATCCTGGCGCAATCGTTCCAGCCCGGTTGGCGCACTGACAGCGGCCTTTTCGGCGTCATCGTGATCGACAGTTCCGGCAACAATCGCCTTTCCGGCGGCGTTGACAGCCACGCGATTGCGGTCGACGACAAGACGCAGGGCCTGACCGAGATTCTGCAGAAGATGGAAGCGGTCGGCGACTTGAATTGCATTGGGCGCGCCGCGACGAGCGCCTTCGGCGTAGACGCCGGCGCGGTCGCGTGCGATCACCTCGATGCCCGGGTAGCGGCCCAGCCATGATGCGAGCGTGTCGGCATTCCGATCCGGCAGCAAGTCAAGGACACGGTTGCGCTCCAGATCGCAGATAATCGTTCCGTAACGCTGCCCCTTGCGCCACGCCCAGTCATCAACTCCTACGACGCGCGGCGCCGATATCGGCTCGCACGCCGCCACCCGTACCATCCTGAGGAGCGTGTCGCCGCTGACCGGCATGCCGAGTTTTCGCGGCAAGCGAGAGCCAGGTTCTCCGCCCGCGGCAAAGCCGATGGCAAGATGATGCTCGCATAAGCGGGTCATGCGACGCGCTTTTGGCAGCACCGTCTCTGGCAATCTTTCCGTGAAGATCTTGCGCGGACATTCCGGATTAATGCATCGCCAACGGCGGGCCTGGAGCTGAACCTCCACAACACGCCCATGCCAAGGCAGATCCGCCAGCCGACGCTGGTAATGGCTATGGACACGGCTGGTTCGTGAGCCGCAACAGGGGCAACTTGTTTCACTTGCTGTCGGGCGCGCAACAAGCACGACCCGATCCGCCCGCGGAAGAATCTCGATTATGGAAAGCTCGGGAGAAATCAGCGGGCGAAAGAAGTCCAGCACGGGCAAATCACTGTATTGACTGCGATTCCCACTTTATGGACTTGTTCGCACTCGGCGTGAATCCCGCTGCCTGCACCAAATATGCGGAAGAACCCTTGATTGACGCTTCGTCTCATCTTGGTTGTCGCGCTGCACACAGTCGTTCGCCTCTCAGTTCCCGCACAGCGTGCTCCCCAGCGGGACATGGAACTAGGCCGTAAACTCATAAACGGACTTAATCGGGAAGAAGACGATTCGAAAGCGTTCGAGGGAGCGGAAGAACGGGGCCACGGCTCGCGGATGACCCTGGAAGCATCCGGGGGGCGTGACTTTGCTAATATTTCAAGGCTCCGCCAAATTCTTTGGTTCGTCATTCGCCGCATCGGTATTTGCGCATGAGCCGCACGAGCCCATCGATGTCGTGTGCGTGCCAATGAAGATGGCACGAGCATAAGGGCGCTTGTCGTAGAGGCGGTGCGCTGACCGGCAGCAAGGCCCTTATTGCTGGTCGGACCCAAGCACATCCAGGAGCCAGACGAGACCGGCGTCCATGAGCGCCGACTTCGGCACGACCGCCTGGATGCTTGACGCGCCAAGATCCAGCGGCAGCTTTGCGGTGCCGACGGCAAAGCGCTCCGCATGCATCTCGACGAAGCGCCTGGGCAGGACGCAGACGAGCTCAGTCCTCGTGAGGAGGTCGAGTGCCAGCAGGAAGTTCGGGACGGCCAGGGCCACACGGCGGGAAAGGCCGCGGCTTGCGAGCAGTTCGTCAACGACGCCCGAGGGATCGCCTCGCGGTGCGACGAGCAGGTGCTGCATGCGGCAATAGTTTTCGAGCGTAGGTTTCTTCGAAAAGGGATGGCCGCTCCGCGCCGCGACCACGAACTCCTCCTCGTAAAGCCTTTGCGCGGCGAAGCGGGCGGGCAGTTCGTAGAAAGGCGCGATCGCTACATCGATCAACCGCCCGTCGAGATCGGAAAACGCCGTCTCCATCTGCATGTGCCGCACGACGAGATCAATGCTTGGCGCCTTGCGGGCGATTTCGTCAAGCAGCGGCGGCAGGAACACCGAGAAGCCATCGGCCGTGCCGATTGTGAAGCGGCGGCGTGAGCGCGCCGGCTCGAAAGGTTCAGCGGTGGAGATGACGCTTCGCACCCGCGCGAGAATATCGCCGATCGGCGCCGCCAGTTCCCTGGCGCGCTCGGTCGGTACCACGCCCTTCGGGGTCTTCAGGAACAGCGGATCGTTGAGCAGCCGCCGCAAGCGGCCGAGACCGTGGCTGACGGCGGAAGCGGAAAGGTTCAGCCTTTCAGCGGCGCGGCCGACATTCCGCTCCTCAATCACCGTCTCGAAGAGCACCAGCAGGTTGAGGTCCGCGCGCGAGAGATCAATCTCATTCAGCATAATGATGAAATCATATCACTTCATTCATCATGAGCAAAGGACTAGTTGGTCGAGGTCATGGAGGCCACACGGTCTCCCGACACCCAAGCGGAGGAACAGTTGAGCGATTTCATCGGGTACATTGAAGCCCTGGCGCTGCGCAGCTTGCAGCGCGCAGAGGCGCAATTCCGCGCGCCGGCGCTTGTCGATCCGGGATTCAACACACGGCTGCGCCAGGCGCTTGCCGGGGAGGATGAGGCGGCGGCCGTCATCTCCTTCTGGCGGGAGGCGGGACCTGCGCGATGGTTTGCCAAGGAGGCCGAATTCGACCGCGCCTTTTGCGAGCGCTTCCTCGCTGCCCATGAGGCTGCGGCACGCGGTGCGCTTCTGAACTGGACAACTTCGCCAGAGAAAACGCTGGCGCTCCTTCTTCTCCTCGACCAGTTCCCGCGCAACGCCTTTCGCGGCACGGCTCGCATGTATCAGACCGACTCTCTGGCGCTCGGCATCGCACGCGCCGCGGTGAACGCAGGTTATGATCTCAGAGGGCCGGCCGACCTGCAGCTCTTCTTCTATCTTCCCTTTGGCCATTCGGAGGACCTCGTTGACCAGGAGCGATCGGTCGAGCTTGCCGGACGCCTCGGCGAACCGAGTCTTTCCCACGCCAAGGGTCACCGCGACATCATCCACCGCTTCGGCCGCTTTCCGCACCGGAACGGGATCCTAGCGCGGACGATGAAGGAGGAGGAGCAGCGATTTCTAGATGAGGGTGGCTTTGCGGGGTGAGGGACGCTCTGCGAGGAACGTCCCTGCGGTGGCAGATGGAGGTCACTTTCGGGGTAAAGGATCATGCCACCGTGATGGACGCCGTCGATGAATTCCCCGTCGGCCGTGAAGCCCGTGTCGTCCCAGAGTCGACGTAATTGCCGCGATTTCATAGCGCCCCCGATAGGCGCTTTCGCGCTTTCCGCCGCTTCGTTGTAGCGACCACCCGGCAGCAGCTCATACCGCATGTGGCCATAGGGCGCGACCCATGTGCCTACTTAGGTTGGTCGTATTGCCCCTGCGTAGATGCCTTCGAATTGTTGTCCACGTCGGCAAATGCCTTTGAAACGATGACGAGCGGGACGATAGCGGCAACGAGTGCGAGAGTCCGGCAATAATTCATCGCGAGGGCTCGACAACCCGGCGCGCGCTGCGGCCTTGCTTAGATGCCCAGAATGCCAGTAACTACGGTGGAACCCTGGTCGCGCCGCCGATCACGAATTCATCCTCACGGAATGGATTTGTTGTGCATTTGTGGGTGATCAGCCGCCGGAACCGCTTTCGAGACAAGTTCTTGGACCAGCCATCGGTCTTCGCCTTTCGATACATAACTGCATTGTTCGTGACGTACACAGGCGAATCCACCTCCTGCTGTGTGCTGCCGCGCGCCAATCCAGCCATCCGCAGGCTCCAAGGCCCCCTGCCCTTTACAAAGGGGCAAAGAGCGTCCATCGGCGCTCACGGACCTTTAGATTGTGCGAATATTCGTTTACCCTGAACTTCAACTGGGTGGCAGTGTCGATGCGCATCGCACATCCTTCGGATCTGCATTTTGGTGGCAAGTTCAGCTTGACCCTCTGGCGAAATGTTGACGACGTATCGCGTATTTCGAGCCTCAGCTGCTGGCCGTCTCCGCGACGTGGTTGATCACCTTGCCGCTGATGGGAAAGCAGAATGGGCAATTCCGCAGTGGCATTCAGGCAAGCGAATGGTGACGCATGAGGTGGGTTAGGGTACTTGCCGGCGTTGCCGCCGCGGCGGTGCTCGGTGCCGGGGCCGTGACCCTTCTTGGCATGCCTGCCGGCGTTTCGAGCGAGACGATTCAGCGATCGGTGACGAGAACACCCGACCTTTTGCAACGGGCCTGGTCGCTGCCGGTCGCGTGGACCTTTCAACATCAAGTCGTCTGGCAGTCCAATGCCTCGCGATGTGGCCCGGCGAGTATCGCCAATACATTTCGTTCGATCGGCGAAGAAGAAACGACGGAAGCGGCTGTGCTCGAGGATACCGGATATTGCTGGACAGGCTTCTGTGTCATCGGTCTGACGTTGGACGAACTCGCGGAGCTTACACGTTTAAAGACCAGACGCAGCGTGACGGTGCTCCGCGACCTGACCGCAGACGAGTTTCGGGAACACATGAAGCGGTCAAACGATCCAAGTCGTCGTTACATCATCAACTTCAATCGAGAAGGCATTTTCGCCGCCGGCAGTGGCCATCACTCACCGATTGGAGGGTATCTCGAAGAAGAAGACATGGTTTTCGTTCTGGACGTCAATGAACGATACAAGCCTTGGCTTGTCGAACGCGAACGCCTATTCAAAGCCATGGACACGTTTGATGGCGACCGCAAGCGCGGTCTACTTTTGGTCGAGTAGTGTCAACCAGATGTATGCGCAATAAAAATCCCGCAATTAAATTCCTTTAAAAGTAATACTTGAAAATAGACTCGACCAGAAAGTCGTTCTCTGGTTCTATCCTAACGAACTGTTTCCGAATGTTTGAGAGCGTGGCAAATGGCTTACGATTGGGATGGAAAGCGCACACGTCGAAGTCAAATACTCAAGTTCATGGGGGCGCTGGCTATACCTGCTCTCTTATTCGGCTCCGCCATGGCGGCACTGGAGTGGACCTACACGGAGAGTTCGACCTTAAGGGCCGCACACCTTAATAAATTTCCAGCAAAGCTGCAAATGTTCAATCAGACTAGACACCGACAGCCCTTAGCGTTCCCGTCGATACATTATGCGGTCCCCAACGCACAAGGAGAGAACGTTTCCTGAACCCCTTTTAGCGCGGACGCCAGGAGCTGCTTTTCATCCGCCGGATTTTGCTTCATCAACGAGGACGTCTGACGGAGCGGAGCGACGCCCATGATCAAACTCGAGAAGTTACGCGAACTCGACATTTACACGTGTGCCCATTCACGCCCTTCACACTTGAGCGCCGCAAGCGGACTCGTATGCGTGGGCTCTGCACTCTACGTGATCGCGGATGATGATGTGCACCTTGGCGTCTTTCCTGTCGACCGATTAGGACCAGGGCACTTAGTTCGGTTATTTGCGGAGATCTTGCCGGAAGGGACTAGCGATAGAAAAGAAACGAAACCTGACTTAGAGGCACTGGCCCGTATCCCTCCGTGCAATGGTTTTGCATTTGGAGCGCTTTTTGCTATCGGCTCAGGTTCGCGGCCTAACCGCAAGAAGGGAGTGGTGCTGGGGTTCGATGCGAAAGGCACGATCACCACTCCCCCCACTAGCGTCGACCTATCGTTCCTACTTGATCCGATCGCGACAGAATTTGGTCAGCTCAACATCGAAGGTTTGGTCATAGCCGCGGATGAGCTTCGTTTGTTTCAACGGGGCAATAGGCGCCACAACGACAACGCCATCATCCGGTACCCGCTGTCCCCGGTCCTGGACGCGCTGGAGAAAGAGCGCGTTGACCCGCTGAAGCCACTCGCTATCGAGCGTTTCGACCTCGGCGCCATCCAAGGCACTCCGTTCGGCTTCACCGATGCCGCCGCGCTGCCCAATGGAGACATGATGTTCAGCGCCGTCGCCGAGAATACAGAGGATGCATATGTCGACGGTCCGTGTCTCGGTGCTGGCCTCGGTATTATTGATGGCCGTGGCAATGTCGCCTCTTTTGATTGCCTCGAATATCCGCACAAGATCGAAGGAATCCACGCGTACGAAAAAGGCGAGGTCCTTGAGCTTCTCCTGGTGACCGATGCCGACAACCCCGATACCGCCGCCGGCCTGTTCTCGGCCCGTATCGTCCGCTAGCGTGCGTTGCCGACACCCCGTGCGGCGGCGTCACCACCTCCGCCAAGCTCCCGCGGGTAGAGTTAAGTAGGTCTGGGGCCTAGCACGAGCGAAGAATCTGAAGCTGAGCGCCGCGCGTGTGTCGTCGAACTGAGGCAGGCGCGCTTTCTCCGCAAGCCAGCGACCACGTGGGTGCGGCGGTGAACGTCACCTCGAGCATCCCCTCGTTCAGTCGCGCAACGGACGAACCGTAGTATGCCATCGCCTCGCACTGATCGCGAATGTCAGCTTGACTGTGGGACTAGGCCGCACGCGATCCGAGACTTTGCGGATGATCGCCGGAAAGCTCCAGCGGTGCGGGCAATTTCGTCTCACCGCGGCCGGCATCCCAGAGCTGCACGATGTTCCGACGGGGTGTCGGGTGGCACTTAAGCGGTCTGCCTCGTTTGCCGAACCGCAGAGGCGCACTAATCAGTAGTATGGCGACACACATTCCTGGCGTGGCCCGTAATAGGGCTGGAAAGAGTTGTCGTAGACCCGGTACGAGCGATAGCGATCATAGCACCATTCGACATGTGCCGACGGGGCGCTGGAATAAACCCTGCGAGGTGGCGACGCGATCGCGCCACCGATTATTACTCCGGTCCCGAATGCGGCCAGAGGATACCACCACCCGTCACTGTGCCGACGGTACCCGTCGCGACGGTAGCGGTATCCCTCGTAGCCATTGTAGTAGCCGTACCGTGGGCCCGCATTGTAGCGGCTCCCGTTGTAGCGGTAGTCGTTGTAGCCACGCTTGTGCGGCGGCCCACCGTAATGTCCTGGTTTGTGGTGGACCAGTTCGACTGGCTGGGAAGCTGACGTACCCACCGAAATGGGAGACAAAGGTACGGCCTGCGCCGACACCGCCGACAGTGCCATAGCGGCGGCTGCGAGTACTGCACCTATTCTTTTCATCAAAGTCTCCTACCAAGTGTGTACAGTGACTGCGCTACGTTTTCTAGAGGACACGATATGCATGCACTGAGCAGCGTTTCATCGTGAACAGAACGAGAGAAACTCAGTTAGTTGCCGTCGATCGTTTGGCCATAGGACCTTCGTCCTACCACCGTCCCTCAAAGGTCCTAGCCGATCGGACCGGCCACCTTTGTCCACAGAACACATTAAAATGGGGTCACGCGACTAACCAACAGACATGGTTTCAACGAAATGTGCAGACAGAAACCCAACCAAAGGCCGGGGCAAGCGTTCTTACTGCACGACTGGAAACCCGACACGGTGCTTTAGATTCTGAGTGAGTTTGAACGTTAACAAATGCCGCGCCCTCCCAAACTCTCGCTACGAAGTGCCACGGGTTCCGACAACCATGGCAAGCCAGAAGCACCTGCAGAGGGCGTCGAGGTAAGGACAAAGGTATCGGACTGCGGAGAAGAAGCTGGGCCCTCAACCCAAGCTGAACAGACGGAGCTCCCGCCGATACCTTTTAAACGAAGCAGACGCGCAGCTCGCGCACTCCTTCGCGCGCTGGGCCACGATTTGCGGGCAATGTCCACTGCTGCAACCGTCAATGCTCGCGCGGCAGCTTCCTCCTTTACGATGAAGATCCAGGGTTCGGACACGCCAACTCTTTCGTCCCTGGTTCGGAATCTCGGCCGGTCGCTCGCCAACCCTCCCGCAAAGGCAAGACGAGCTATCCGCCGGTTCGGAAAAATTGTTGGAAAGACAAGGCAGCGGGCGTGGCAAAGCGACAGCCGGTGGAAATCGACCGTTCGGCTGACCGCCGTTGGCTGTATTTTGCTTGCCGCAACCGTCCTGGTGTGGGCGCTGAAGGACATTCCCTGGAGCGAAATTCGGGACGGGACGCTAAAGCCTGTCGTAGTGTTGGAGACCGCGGCCGGTGGGCCGCTAGTCAGACAAGGCCCCTTTCAAGGGCCTTATGCGGAGTTTAGCCAATTCCCTCCACAGCTGATCGATGCGGTGCTGTCCGTTGAGGACCGGCGGTTCATGGACCACTTCGGGATCGATGTCAGAGGCATCGCAAGAGCGCTCATTCGAAACTTCGACGCCGGGTCGGTGGTAGAGGGTGGCAGCACGATCACCCAGCAGCTCATCAAGCTGCAGTACCTCGACAGCAATCGCACGATAAAGCGAAAGATCCAGGAGTTCGTGATCTCCTTGTGGCTGGAGTGGAAGC
Organism: Sinorhizobium sp.; assembly: GCF_059070375.1. Classification (NCBI taxonomy): domain Bacteria; kingdom Pseudomonadati; phylum Pseudomonadota; class Alphaproteobacteria; order Hyphomicrobiales; family Rhizobiaceae; genus Sinorhizobium; species Sinorhizobium sp. The sequence goes on along the minus strand of NZ_JCACWC010000002.1, from coordinate 168,563 downwards.
TGGGCAAGCAGGAAATTCTGACACGGTATCTCAACAGCGCCTATCTTGGCGCCGGCGCGACGGGCATGCCGGCGGCCGCACGTATCTATTTCAACAAGGACATTGGTGCACTCAACCTTTCGGAATCGGCCCTGCTGGCGGGATTGTTGCGGGCGCCGAGCCAGTGGAACCCGATCGATAATTTTGAAGGTGCCCGACAGCGCACGTCGGTCGTCCTCGATGCCATGGTGGCTAATGGCAAGATCACAGCGCCCCGGGCCGCGCAGCTCAAGGCGGGCTTTGCCACGCTCCACCCGACGACGCCGACACCACGCTCCGGGAGCTGGTTCGCGGACTGGATTTCCCCGAAGGCGGGCGAAATCGCCGGCGCGTCGCCGGGCTCGACGACGGTCCGCACGACGCTAGACCCACGGCTACAAAGGATTGCCGAAAAGGTCACTAGGAACGCCCTAGACACCGAGGGAAAAGTCGTCGGAGCATCCCAGGTGGCATTGGTCGCGATGACGTCGGATGGGGCGGTTGTCGCCATGGTCGGCGGTCGCGACTATAAAAAGAGCCAATTCAACCGCGCAGTCACCGCGAAGCGGCAGCCGGGCTCTACCTTCAAACTGTTCGTTTACTATGCGGCCCTTAAAGCCGGGCTCTCCCCATCTGATCAGGTCCTGGACGCGCCGGTCGACGTCCACGGCTGGTCGCCGGAGAATTCCAGCGGTCGTTATCGCGGCTGGGTCACGCTCGCGGAGGCCTTCGCCCGGTCGCTGAATGCGCCGACCGTAGCTCTCGCCCAAGAGGTCGGCCTCGAAAATGTGATCGCCGCTGCGCGCGAACTCGGAATCGACGCACCGCTTTCCGACACCCCATCCTTGGCCCTCGGTACTTCCGAGGTCAGCTTGCTTGACCTGACAAGCGCCTACGCGTCTGTGCATTTGGGCAAGGCGCCCGTCGAGCCTTGGGGGATCGTTGAATTTCGGGCGGCTGGTCAAGCAAAGGCATTTCGGGTCGGCTCGCACTCCCCCCCGAGCGTTGATCTTTCCGCCTATCGGCCAGACCTCCTTGCCCTTCTGCAGCTGGTGGTCCAACGTGGAACGGGGCGCGAGGCCAACCCCGGCGTCTTCGCGGCCGGCAAGACCGGTACCAGCCAAAACAATCGCGACGCCTGGTTCGTTGGCTTTACGGAGCCACTCGTTGCAGGGGTCTGGGTCGGCAATGACGATGACACGCCGATGAAGGGCGTCACTGGTGGCGCTTTGCCAGCGCATATCTGGCGGGATTTCATGCGGGAAGCGATGACGTCACCTGCGACAGGAACGCAGGAGGACGAGGCAACCTCACCTCATAGTTGCAACATCACAGCTTGCTCCCGCAGCTATCGTTCCTTCCGGCCATCCGACTGCAGCTATCAGCCTTATTTTGGAGGACGGCGGCTGTGCGAAAAATGATGTACTCAACGCAGATCGCCATTCCGCTTAGATGCCAAAATCGGGTCGCTATCTCCAATGGGCCAGACTTCCTGCGGCGGCCGGACATCGCGCAATCTCGTGATTACCTTGCAGGGCGGCCACCTTCTCTGCACCTATCAGGACAGCGACGTCATGAGCATGGCACAGCATGGATTATGGCCGCGCGGCGATCGCTTCCAGGGTCGAATGGCTTGCGATCAGCTCGTGGATGCGCCCCGCGTAAGTGCGCCGCGTCGTCGGCCCTACCTTGAGGCCGAAGCCGCGCAAGATGCCCGGAGGCTCATCTCGATGTCGTGAGCTTGCCTTGAATGAGCTTGCGGGCGCTCAGCAGCGCACGCACGTCCTGGGCGGCAAGAGATTTGCTGTGGACCTGTCTGAACCAGCCAAGCCGCATCAACTGCGCAATGCCGCGTGCATCCTTCTTGTCGGTCTTCACCGGCATCGTCTTGAAGGCTGCACGCACGTGGCGCGTCTCGATCAGTTCGACGCAAAGACCTGCTTTCACCATCCCGGCATGGAGCCACTGCGACAAGGGGCCAGCATCCAGACCAATTCGCTCCATCACCACACCGTGCTCGCCGAACCAGGCAATCAGCGCATCGGGTTCGCTGAGGATCTTTGCTTCCCGCACAGAGCGGCCGTCCGCATCCACCACGCACACATTTGGGTATTCCAGTGACACGTCGATGCCGGCATACTGCTTCACGGTCGTCTCTCCGTGCTGCTATGGAGCAGGCCACTTCTGACTCCGCGACACCATCATTGTGAGGGACGACCACCACCGGCCCTTCAAACCTGCCGGGCCGGGTCCGCCGTTACACCATCTTTTTAGCCCGGAAAGTGGAGAGCCTCGCAAGAAGCCGTGCACGGCGCTCACGAAGAACGCCTTGCGCACTGCGAGCCCCGCTCCTTGCCTAGGGCTATTGAATACGCCCATGCTGATTAAAATGCAGCTCGCACCAGTGAGCGTAACTGTCTTCCAAGTTCAACGGCACACCCGCGAATGACGATGACCATCCGCGACCGACTTCGTTCCGTTCGTATTCGAAGCCGTTCGGAAGGAGGATACCAACGCGATGCTCGTAGCCCGTTACTGGGTTCAGGATAGGCTCGCCACGGCCAATGGCGACGCCCTCGGCTTTGCACTTCGCGCGACGTGCCTTCATGTCGACATCGATGCTGATCGTCGTATAGATTGGATCACGGACGGTTTCGCACATCGCAGTGTAGACCGCCCAGAACGTTGCCATCGGATCGGTTTCCTCGCCGGTCAGAATACTGAGGAGTGCGCGGCGCTGAGCGGCGTCCGCGCGTTCGTCGATGATCGGCTGCATGACGCCGCGGCCCTCGTGAACCGCACCTGGCCAAGCAACGGCGATGGCCATGTTCAATCCGTCGAGCTTCGCCGCGCCGAAACTACCCCCAGCGATCGTGAAGAAACCGATGGCCTGGCAATGGCCATGGGTCGGTAAGCCATTGAACTGGCACGGGCATCCGTAGGAACAGTTGCAATTTCCGAATTCCATTCCGTGGAGTTCCCAATCAGTCATTGCTTCCTCCATTCGTGTCACCGGTGGGCGCCCATGCACCGGTATGCGCGCGATGATCTCTCCCCTTCTCCACTGCCAATGATACTACCACCAGGCGCCCCCGAAGCCCTAGTCACCTGAAAGTCGAGGATTTCATCATACGCTTGGCCCTATATGAGAGTTTGTTGATGGAGTTTCCTCCAAGGCGTCTGGGCTCCCGATTTCAGTTCGCAGCCCTGGTGGTTTCAATCTTGCGCAACGCGCCGTTGCGTCAGCCCTCGGTGCTCGAAATCGCTGCGTCGGTTGCTGCAAATCCCGCCCCTCTCCTTTCGACCACTATCAAGGGGCAGCTCATAGGAGAACGGGTCCTCAACGATGAAGCCGAGCGCGGCGTCCGAACCTGGACTTCCCCGGCGAAAATCGCGCGCCTTCTGCTGATGCGACGCTTGCCGAACCCCCTTTGCCGTGAGTACGACCGTGCCGATTAGGATGCTCGGCGCAATCAATCCAGATCTCGATAGTGTCGTCGCTACGGAACGGAGGAACCTGCCTACACCCGCAAGTTCGATCCGGCCGCTGCATCAACGACCAGCTCTGCTGGCCGGAGTAATCATTGGCGGGCGAGCCGGACCGAGCTGCGCGGCCAAATGATGCGTGGGAACAAAGCGCGCTTCAGCAACGCTATCGACCATGCCCCATACATGCCGTTCGGTGGCGTTTTCGCAGTTGCAGTTAGTTTGAGAATTCCGCCCTCGGATTCTCATCTTTAAATGTCAAATTGGCTGAATAATCGCTGCCGCCGGCACCAGGCGGTCGAGCTCTTCATCCCTTCGATGACTTGCTATCGCTCGCCGAGCAGAAAGAGCTTCGCCTCATGATGATAGGGTGGCGGCCACATTCCGATCTCGTCTCCGAACCGCACCTTCAAGCGCGCAAACTCGCGCCTGTTCATTGCGAATTACTTCCCTTTGTTTCCTACGCTTCCTCTGCGCGAGGCGACCCCCGCGCACCCGCCTCGCGCGTAGCGGCAACTGCTCGACGGATCCAATACTCGTTCCCATCACATCTGCGATCGCCCGCAAATCCAGATCGGCGCCCAGAAGCCTGCCACCCTTTGTTTGTCGCTAAGGCAGGTCATCGAGGCTCGAGCGAACGATGTCCAGTTCCTGGTGTGCGCCAATTCGGGTATCGGCTTCAGGTTCGTCATCTCATCGAACGCTTGTGAACGTTCGCCCCGGCGTTGAACCTCAGGTTGTGCTTGGAGTGCAAGGCACTTCGACCGCGTGTTAAATTAGTGAGAGTTCAATTACCGGCCGCTGGTTCGGACCCTTTCAAGAGCCCGGCTAGCCTAGTGCCTGTCCATAAACGCCTGTTTTTCGGCGGTTTTGAAAGGTAGTTTGCCGGCTGACACCGTTTCTTGGGACGCGCGATGGCACAAGGCGGCGCAGGTTATGTCCCGAAGAGCGATCTGGCGGCAATAGGTCATAGGGTATGGGCCGACGCTCGCCGGACTTACTCTGAACGCCACCGGATCAGGAGCGTCAGGTCGGCCTGAGGCGGGCGAAGAGGGCGAGATTGTAAGCGACCACCGAGGACCAGACATAAGCCTTGAAGTGGTCGAGCCCACGCCAGGTGCAGCGCCCCAAGCCATAAGCGCGTTTCAGGCAAGAGATGCCGGCCTCGATGCCGGCGCGGAAGTTGCGCAGCTTGCGATAGATCCGCCGGCTGCTGACCATGTCTTCGATGCTGAGGCCGCGCTTCTTGTGGAAGGCCATGTCGCGGATGCCGCGAGCTTTGGCTCCGCTCAGATTTTCGCGGCTGGCATAGCCGCCGTCGGCCGCCGCCTGACGCGGCGGCTCGCCGTAAAAGGCGATGTGGCGTTCCAGCATCGGCAGCAAGCGCTCGCTGTCGGTCGGGTTGCCGGCTTCGATGACGAGGTCGAGGATCAGTCCGCTTCTGCCGGTGGTCAGATTGAGTTTGTGGCCGTAGTCGACGTCGCGGCTGCCCTTGACGATGATGTTGGCATGCGGCTCGAACAGGCTCACCAGCTTCTCGCCGGCCGGAACCGGCTCCCCGGCCAGGACCCGCCGTTCGGTCTGGGCGATGATCCGCTCGATCAGCGGCCGGTAGTGGCGGAGTTGGGCCTGCCACAGTTCGCCGGCCGGGCCCGCCGTCAGCGGCAACTGTTCACTGGCCTGCTGCAGATAACTCAAGGTCGTGCGCGTGATCTTGAGCAGTTCGCGGTAGTGCTTGATCCGTTTAGGGCGGCCGCGGATATATTCGATCGCCCGGGCCCGCTTCTTTGCCGCGCGGCGATGGTCGTGCCATGGAATGGCGCTACCCAGTGCCTCGGCCTGCTGCAACAGCCGCACCGTCACCCGGACAGCGTCCCATAACAGGCTGCTGTCGCTCGGTTCATGGATCAGTGCGGCGGTAACGGTGCTGTCCACGCGCACGACCTTGCCACTTTCCAGCTTCTCCTGCCGGGCGCTCGCCAGCAGCACCCCGTTGATCTCTTCAAAGGTTTGCGCCCGGATCGCGCTGATCGTCTTGTGCAAAACCGACTTCTTCGGGTTCCAGCCCCACGGCAGCCGGGCAAACGCCCGGAACGAGGCGGAGTCTTCGAGGTGGAAGGCCAGTTCCTGGTAACTCAACTGGCGATGCTGCTTGAGCAGCGCGCAGCGCAGCACAGCCTCGGCTGGTAGCCCCTCGCGGCCAGTCTGTCTGAGACCATGCCGGCGCAGGTCCCGCGCCACCAGCCCGAGCAAATCGCCATGCTCATCCAGCCATTCCGACATCGCCTTCAGTTCACGACCGATCTCGTGTTCGGCGAAAAGATCAAATATGCTGGCTTGGACGGTGCGTTCTTGGCGCATTGTCGGCTCCGGCGGTGACGGGTTTGTCTTTAGAATCAGTAGCTTGATCTAAAGTATACCTGAAACCGCCGGGCTTTGCCCACGCAGATATCGCGATTCACTCAATAAATTCAGCAGTTTACCGTTTATGGACGGGCACTAGCCTAGCTTAGCTAAGCGAACACGCTCCCTCAGGGGCATTTCTAGCTACGCGACGAGGGGTCTGGCGCGGAGCCGTGGCTCGCTTTATCTTTATCGTCTGAATAAATGCATCGGGGAGTGCCGTGAACCTTCGCCATCAGATCGTCGCTCTTGCGGTCGTGCCGCTTGTCATTGCGATCCTTACCATTACCATCTTCATCACATGGCAGGCCACGAGCCTCGCGCAGAGCAGCATCGACACGTTTGAACGCAACATGCTGAAAGCGAAGGAGACTGAGCTGCTCAACCTCACCAATCTCGCACGCTCGGCGATCGAGGAGGTCTATGCGTCGGCGGATGCGAACGACGAAGCGGCCAAGGATCGCGTGCGCAGCATCCTGACGTTACTCGACTACGGCAAAGACGGCTATTTCTTCGTCTATGACTACGATGGCAACAATGTCGTGCACCCGCGGCAGATCTTCCGGCCGGGCCACAACTGGTTGGATCTGACCGACCCTGACGGCAACCAGGTGATCGCCAACCTAATCCAGAAGGCCAAGGAAGGCGGCGGTCTGTATCAGTACAAGTGGGAGAAACCCTCATCCGGCACGATGGCCGACAAGCTCTCCTTCGCCATGGGCCTGGACAAGTGGCAGTGGATGCTCGGAACCGGCGTCTATCTCGACGACGTCTTCGCCCAAACGGCCGCAGCGAAAGCGGACCTGCGCGAAACGATCGGCCATACCTTCCTCGTGGTGGCGTTGATAGCTGTGCCAGCCGTTATGGTCGTTTTTGCCACCTGCATGCTCGTCACGCTGCGTGAACGGCGCATGGCAGACAACAAGCTCAAGGCCCTCACACAGCGCATTATCGACACCCAGGAGGAAGAGCGCGCACGCCTTGCCCGCGAATTGCACGACGGCATATCGCAAAACCTTGTCGGCGTGCGCTATGCAATCGACCTTGCCGGCAGAAAGGTCCGGAACCACGCCGATGACGCGTCCTGCGCCATCGATAAGGGCGTGGAGGCGCTCAACCTCGCCATCAAGGAGGTCCGCCGATTGTCGCACGATCTGAGGCCCCCCGCGCTGGACGACCTTGGTCTGACCGCTGCGCTGACAGCACTGAGCAACCATTTCTCCGAACGGACCGGCATCCGCACGGTACTGGAAGCCGATGCAGGCAAGGACAGGCTGAAGACCGAAGCGAGCACAGCGCTCTACAGGGTTGCCCAGGAAGCGCTGAACAACATCGAGCGCCATTCCGGCGCCCGCGAGGTGCGGATCAAACTCTGGAGTACTCGCGGCCGGATGCGTATGACGGTTTCGGATAATGGTAACGGTTTCGAAGAAAGCGCTCGCCTTGCCCGGATTGGGCAGCAGAGCGGCCTTGGCCTTCGCAACATGCAGGAGCGCATGGCGCATTTTGGCGGTGCCCTCCTCGTCCGGAGCAAGCCGGAGGGAACGGTGCTAACCGCGATGCTTCCTCTTTCGGCCAATGTCAGCCCGGAGAACCGGACGGAAGCTGCATGAGTGTGATCATGCCGATCAGGGTCGTCCTCATCGACAATCACCCGCTGGTTCTCGACGGCCTTCGCGCCGTGCTGGAGACGTTTTCGCATATCGAGGTGGTCGGCACGGCGGGCCTGGCGCTGACCGGCTTGGAAGTCGCGATTCAGACCAACCCAGCGGTGGTGCTGATGGACATCAACATGCCGAAGCTCAGCGGAATCGAGGCAATCGAGCTGTTCAAGGCAAAGTTGCCCGACTGTCGCATCGTGATGCTGTCCATGCATGACAGCCGAGAATACATCTCGGCATCTGTCCTGCATGGCGCGTCCGGTTATGTCCTCAAGGATGTTTCGACTGACGAGATCGTCACGGCGATAGAGACCGTTGCTGCGGGGCGGACCTATTTCTCCACCGGCGTCTCCGAAGTTCTTCTCGATCGCCGGCCGAGCGAGCCGGCAAATCCGCTGACCACCCGCGAGCACGACGTGCTGATGCTGCTGGCATCCGGCAAGAGCAACCGCGCCATTGCCCAGTCGCTAGCCCTTTCCGAGGCGACGGTGGAAACACATCGCAAGAACATCAAGAAGAAGCTTGGAATTTCCAGTACCGCTGGCCTTATTCGCTACGCGATCGACAGTGGTTTTAGCCTTGCGGACGGCTGACCGGTAGGCCTACCCACTACTGGGTAGGCGGTTTTATTTGATGGTCCCAACTATCTTGTTCACCCAATGAGGACGCCATACGAGTTCCGATGACGGTCGGCGGAGGGTTCCGGCCGGGGAGGAATTCAACATGTCCGGCCTTTTGTCACTGTCGCGCGTCATCGACGCGCTCAACACGTTTATTGGAAAATCGGTGTCGTGGCTGCTGCTTGCCGCGGTGCTGATCAGTGCCGTCAACGCCGTCACGCGCAAGCTCTTCAGCCTGAGCTCCAACGCGTGGCTGGAAGCGCAGTGGTACCTGTTTTCCGCCGTCTTCCTGATCGCGGCTGCCTATACCCTGCTTAGCAGCGAACATGTGAAGGTCGACCTTGTCTACGGGCACCTGCCGCGGAGGGCCCAGCTCTGGGTCGAAATCCTCGGCACGATCTTCTTCCTGTTCCCTTTCTGCCTCATCACCATCTATCTCTCCTGGCCGATCGTGGTGTCGAAGTTCCTGAGCGGTGAGGTGTCGAACAACACCGGCGGCCTGCTTCTCTGGCCGGTCTGGGCGCTGATCCCCGTCGGCTTCGGCCTGCTGACGCTGCAGGGTGTCTCCGAGCTCATCAAGCGCTTAGCGATTTTGCGCGGCGACATGCCCGACGCAACGGCACTTGCCGACGCCGAAGCCCAGACGCTCTAACGCCGGGAACCGATCGCATGTTTGCTTTCTTCGCCGAAAATCTCGCGCCCATCATGTTCCTGTCGCTGATCGTCGTGCTGCTGATGGGCTATCCCGTCGCTTTCGCATTGGCCTTCGTCGGCTTTGTCTTCGGCTTCATCGGCATTGAAATGGGCCTGCTGCCGATCAACCTGTTCGGCGCCGTGCCCGACCGCATCTTCGGGCAAATGTCGAACGAAACCCTGCTTGCCATACCGTTCTTCACCTTCATGGGGCTGATCCTGGAACGAAGTGGCATGGCGGAGGACCTGCTCGATACGATCGGCCAGCTGTTCGGTCCGATCCGCGGCGGGCTTGCCTTCGCGGTCATCTTCGTCGGCGCGATCCTTGCGGCCACCACTGGCGTTGTCGCGGCCTCGGTCATCTCGATGGGCTTGATCTCGCTGCCGATCATGCTGCGGTACGGCTACGACCGGCGCGTGGCGGCCGGCACGATCGCGGCGTCGGGAACGCTCGCACAGATCATCCCACCGTCGCTCGTGCTGATCATCCTCGCCGACCAGCTCGGCCGCTCGGTCGGCGACATGTACAAGGGCGCGCTGGTGCCCGGCCTGCTGCTCGTTGCGATCTATGCCGGTTACATCATTCTCATGTCCTACCTACAGCCCGCCAGCGTTCCGGCGTTGCCGCCAGAGGCCCGCACGCTGCGCGGCTGGAAGCTTGCCCGAAAGGTGGTGACCTCCCTGGTGCCGCCGCTCGTTCTGATCTTCCTGGTGCTCGGCACAATCTTCATCGGCCTTGCGACGCCCACCGAAGGCGGCGCGATGGGAGCCGTCGGCGCGCTCATCCTGGCCGCATCCAACCGCCGCCTCGATCTCTCCATGATGAGGTCAGCGCTCCATGCCACGGCGAAACTGTCGTCCTTCGTGATTTTCATCCTGCTCGGCGCGCGCGTCTTCTCGCTGACCTTCTACGGCGTCGACGGCCATATCTGGGTCGAGCACTTGATGACCTCGATCCCCGGCGGGGAAATCGGCTTCCTCATCGTTGCCAACCTGCTGGTGTTCTTCCTGGCCTTCTTCCTCGATTATTTCGAGCTGGCCTTCATCATCATCCCGCTGCTAGCGCCGGTCGCCGAGGCGCTCGGCATTGACCTGATTTGGTTCGGCGTGATGCTGGCGATCAACATGCAGACCTCGTTCATGCATCCGCCCTTCGGCTTCTCGCTGTTCTACCTGCGATCCGTTGCACCCAACCGTGCCTACAAGGACAGGGTGACCGGCGCGACGATCAAGCCGGTGACCTCGGGCCAGATCTACATGGGCGCCCTGCCGTTCCTCGGGATCCAACTGTTCATGGTCGCGATGGTCGTGGCATTCCCGGGTCTCGTCACCCACTACAAGTCCGGCCAGACGGCGGTCGATCCGACGACGATCCAGCTGAATGTGCCGATGCCCGGTGCCGAGGGTGAAAACCCGTTCGGAACGCCGACGCAGCCCTTCGGCGCGCCGGAACCGTCTGATGACAGTTCGATGCCGTCCTTTGGAACGCAAACACCCGAATTCGGTTCGCCGCAGCCGAACTTCGGCCAGCCCGCCCAGTCCAAATGACCACAACCAACGGTCCCGGTCGGACAGCCGTGCCGGCCGAACACGCAGCCTTCTGAGGAGAATACGATGAATGACATTTTCAACCGCCGCAACTTTCTGACCAAGGGCGCGCTCGGCGGCGCGGCAGCGGTCGCCGGGGCGTCGCTCGCCGCACCGGCAATCGCCCAGGAACTCCCGACCCTGAAATGGCGTTTGACGTCCGGCTTCCCGAACAATCTCGACACCATCTATGGCGGCGCCGTCGTCATGGCGGAAGCGCTGTCGAAGATGACCGAGGGCAAGTTCCAGATCCAGGTCTTCCAGGCCGGAGAACTGGTGCCAGGCCCCCAGGCGATCGACGCGGTGCAAAGCAACACAGTGGAAATCGCCCATACCTGCGGCTACTATTTCACAGGCAAGAACCCGACCTTCGCGATCGGCTCGACCATCCCCTTCGGCCTCAACGCCCGCCAGCAGAATGCCTGGCTCTATCACGGCGGCGGCAACGAGCTTTATGACGAGTTCCTGAAGGAATACGGCATCGTAGGCAAGCCCGGCGGCGGCACCGGTGCCCAGATGGGCGGCTGGTTCCGCAATGAGATCAAGACGCTTGACGACCTCAATGGCATCAAGATGCGTATTGCCGGAGTTGCCGGCGAGGTCATGTCGCGCCTTGGCGTCGTACCGCAGCAGCTTCCGGGCGGCGACATCTATCCGGCGCTGGAACGCGGCACGATCGATGCCGCCGAATGGGTCGGCCCCTATGACGACGAGCGCCTCGGCTTCTACCAGATCGCTCCGTATTACTACTACCCGGCCTATTGGGAGGGCGGGCTGACCATCCACTTCTTCATCAACAAGGCGCAGTACGAAGCGCTGCCTGAGGCCTACAAGGTCGCGCTTGACACGGCTTGCAAGGCTGCCAACATCAACATGCAGGCGCTTTACGACGTGAAGAACACGACGGCGATCCGCTCCCTGGTCGGCAAGGGAGTCAACCTTCGCCCGATGCCGCGCGACGTGATGGACGCCGCCTATAAGGCGACCTTCGAGCTCTATGCCGAATACAGCGAGAAGCACCCCGCTTGGGCGAAGATCTATCCGGCCTGGAAGAAGTTCCGCGACGAGTCCTTCGAGTGGTTCCGCGTCGCCGAATACAGCTACGACAGCTACGTGTATGCTGCCCAAGCGGCCGGAAAGTAACGCAGGATCATCTTGTGTGGCGCAGCGTTGCGCCACACAAGACAGATTGCCAGATTGCCTCGCATGTGCGATCGGCGCGTGGCGGATACCCTAAAGCTTCTCTCTACGAGCACTGTCAACGGCGAAGCAAACTCCGGCCATGGTTTGAGCGGTGAAAGCTGGCACCACGCCCGGCCTGCCATCAGCCGCAGCGACGGCAAGCATTCCCGTCGATTCATTATGCGATCTTCTGTAGCATGAACGTTTTGGCTGTTCGATGAGACCGCTTTGCGTTGATAAGCAACTTCGCCAATGGGGGATCGCACCACCAGCGCTTCCAAGACGAGCACGCAATCGATGAACTTCGACGACGACATTCGAGGTTTCGGGGCGGGTCCGGCTCCTGAGAGCCATGAATTAAGACTGACAATATGCGGCGAGCCCCATATACCCAAATTCGCGAACGCCAACGGTACCGCAGTACTATGCCCTTGGAGTCTCCGATAATAGGCGCCGTCACCAATGCGTCGCCGAATGGAACCAACCCTCTCGCAGGACGTTGCCACCAGCCAGAGTACAACCAAGAACCCACCGTGCGAAGCGATGGAGACGACTGGGGTACTCCAGGAGGCCTGCAGGAGCACGGCGTTTGCGTCGCTAACGCCGTGCGTCCCGAGAGCTCGTTTCCGCTGGTTTTTCGTTCGGTGTGCTGCCGGCACAGATGCTTGCAAGGACACGGCCCGGAGCCCGTGGAACCCTACTCTTCAACTCGTGCTGCCGATCATTGAATGGTCCTTCGGATGTTGGCGGACGGCGCCGCGGCCAGTTCCTCGTCAGCCTCATAGCGCTCGTCACCAACGTGGTCTGGTTCGGACGGGTCAGCATCGAAGAAAGCTCGATTGCGCAGGTCGTCTTCTCTCCCTGGATGGTCTTCATCCCCGCTGTCGGCGGGCTCGTCATTGGTCTGATGGCGCGCTTCGGCTCGGAGAAGATCCGAGGCCACGGCATTCCCGAGGCGATTGAAGCGATCCTCATCGGCGGCAGCCGGATGTCCGCGAAAGTCGCCGTGCTGAAGCCGCTGTCGTCTGCCCTCTCGATCGGCACGGGTGGGCCATTCGGCGCCGAAGGACCGATCATCATGACCGGCGGTGCGATAGGATCGTTGTTCGCCCAGTTCTTTCACATGAGCGCCGCGGAACGCAAGACACTGCTGGTAGCCGGCGCGGCAGCGGGCATGACCGCCATTTTCGGTTCGCCCATCGCAGCGGTGATGCTGGCGGTGGAGTTGCTTCTGTTCGAATGGAAGCCGCGCAGCTTCATTCCGGTCGCCGGCTCGGCATGCGTGACGATCGCCTGGCGCCCGCTGCTCTTCGGCGCCGGCCCGCTCTTTCCGACGCAGTTCGATCTGCAGCTCCCTTGGTGGAATATCCTGCTTTGCGCAGGGATCGGCATCATTGCCGGCCTGCAATCTGGCCTCCTCACTACCCTTCTTTACAGGATTGAAGACGGGTTCGAACGCTTGCCGTTCCATTGGATGTGGTGGCCGGCCCTCGGTGGGCTTGCGATTGGGCTTGGCGGGATGGTTGAACCCCGCGCGCTCGGAGTTGGATATGATGTGATCGAAGGGCTGCTGAACAGCAGCATTCCGGCCTCGACGGTGGTGAGCATTCTCCTGGTCAAAGCCGCCATCTGGCTCGTGGCTCTTTCATCCGGTACGTCCGGAGGCGTGCTCGCCCCGTTGCTTATTCTTGGCGGTGCCGTTGGATGGCTGTTCGGTTTGCCACTTCCAGGCGAACCGGGGTTTTGGGCGCTTCTCGGTATGGCCGCAATGATGGGGGGAACAATGCGGGCGCCGTTGACCGGAACGTTCTTCGCCATGGAGATTACCGGCGATGTCGCGACGCTCATCCCCCTGCTGGCGGCCACCGTCGCTGCCTATGCGGTGATGGTCCTGCTGCTCCGCCGTTCTATACTGACGGAGAAGATTGCCCGCAGGGGCCAGCACATCGCCCGCGAGTATGGCGTTGATCCTTTCGAGTTCACGCGCGCCCGCGACATCATGGTCAAAGCCGTGGAAACCTTACCGGCGACAATGACCGTCGCGGAGGCCAGCACGCATTTCGGGTCGACGGACAAGGCGCATCGCGTCTATCCCGTCACCGAAGAAGGCGGCGTGCTGATCGGTGTCGTTTCACGCGCCGATGCGCTGAGATGGGAGGGGGAGGCTGATGCAGGAGCCGAGACATTGAAGGACAAAGTGTCCGACACGTCCATTCCGGTGGGGCATCCGGACGACACCGTCGGCCACATCGCAGACATCATGATCGCGGCCGATGCGGCGCGCATACCCATCACCGATCTCGCCTCCGGTGTGCTGGTGGGCCTCGTCTCCCGGAAAGATCTTCTTCGCCTCAGGCTGTCCCAGAAGTCCGCGGAGCTGGAGCGGCGACCGTATTTGGGGATAAGCGAGGAACTGCCTGATTAAGGAGGTGACATCTGTACACGGCCTGCCTTCAGGACTTCTTCATAGACCAGTTCGGTGCGGCAGGGAGGCCTGGTTTATGGCGAGAACATGACCTTGCCGAAGAACTATAGCCGCACCTCTCGAGAATAATGGGCCTGCCATCTCGTCCGAGCCCTAAGGTTATAGCCGCCGCAGTTTGTCTCGACCGCCCCTATCGGTTCGATGAAATGAGACATAGTCGACCGAATGGCACCATGATACGCAACTACCGAACGGCTTTATCCATGCTACAATCTTTCGAATTGCACAGTGGTCGGCAATGCACTGGATGATGGAAACGTTGCTCGCTTTGACTGTTGCGCCCGCCCAGATGACAGCGGCGCCACCTGCGCAAGTGGATGTCGAGCTGCTGCTGGCGGTCGACGTCTCCGCCTCGATGGACATCGAAGAGGCACGTACACAGCGCTTGGGCTATGTCGAGGCACTTAAGCATCCGGATTTCATCAACGCGGTGAAAAGCGGAATGCTCGGTCGTATTGCCATCGGCTACTACGAATGGTCCGGGGCGGTGAACCTACAGTCCGTCGTCCAGTGGCAGCTGATAGACGACGCCGAAGACGCGCAAAGGTTCGCCGAGAAAGTCGATAAGCCCGTCACAGGCTCGCGTCGCGGCACTTCTCTCTCTAATGCGATCCTATTCGGTACCCAATCAATCGACTCGAATGCATTTTCCGGAGCCCGTCGCGTTCTGGACTTATCGGGCGACGGCCCGAACAATTCCGGGCCCGCCGTCGCACCCGCCCGTGCCGCCGCATTGGAACGAGGCATCGTCATAAACGGTCTCGCCGTACTGATCCGTCCCTCTGTCTCCCTTACTCCGTTAGATCAATACTACAAAAATTGCGTTGTCGGCGGGCCGGGATCTTTCGTGCTGCCCGTTCACGAGCCTGAGGATTTTGCCATAGCGATACGGCAAAAACTCATCCTGGAAGTGAGCGGCGTGGCACCTTCAGTCTCCGCACTGCCCACCGCTGGTGAAGACACCGCTGAGTGCACTTTCCCATTTTGGCAATGAGATGTCATCGCCCCGCAGGAACCTCCCCTCCCCTTCAGTCACTCGCGCCGAACTGCAATCATGGGCTCTCGATGAGGAAGCTGAGCGCTGTGTTCTGACCTCTACATCGCCGGCCAAGATCGCGCGCCTTCTCCTGATGCGATGCCTCCCGAGACCCGAACCGGAGGCCACGAGCCGTGGCAATTCAAGGTGCTCCGCGCAATCACTTGAGATATGGATGAGGTCGTCGCTTCGGAACCGGAGAGCCTGCCCACACCCGCAGTCCGACCCTCCCCCTACGCCGGCTCTGCTAGCCGGAGTAGCCATCGCCGTTGCCGGACCGGAGATGCTCCGAAGCTTCGACCCCGCATCCGAGGCGGAGGAATCAGTGCCGTAATGCTGATTGTCGCTGGCAAGAGTTTCATCCTGTTCTGATCGCCGCTCCGCGACAAATTGAAAGAGCTCACACGTGACCGCCGCGCGCGGGCTGTACGCGCAAAGCTGCTCGCGAGGGAGGACCCCAAGCTCCTCAGGCAAGGCTTTCAAAAGGCAAATCGCCGAAATCAGCATGGGCCCGTTCTCGCAGAAGCGTTGATGTCAGCTCAGTATGAACGCCGTGAATGTCAGCAGACGTATTTGAGGCGCTGTGAGTTCCCAAATCTGTTAGAGTTTAGCAGAGGATCGGAGCATCGCAGATGGGCCCCCATCAACAGCGGTCGGAGCGTCGTGTCTCTGGGGCGATCGATCACCTCGGCCTCGGGCGCGATGCTTATCAGCGGCGGGCATGGTCCGACGCCTATCGGTGGCTTTCGCGTGCCGACGAAAAGGCCCCACTTGACCCAGAGGATGTCGAACGATTGGCGATTTCGGCCTATCTGGCCGGCCGAGACGACGAGTACCTGCAAGCCCTGGATCGCGCCCATCATTGCTATCTTGATGCTGAGGACTGCGTTCGCGCGGCGCGGGCCGCATTTTGGTTGGGGTTGCGCCTGGCGTTTCGTGGAGAAGTCGGTCCGGCGACCGGGTGGTTTGGTCGGGCCGAGCGACTGCTACAGCGCGAGGGGAAAGCCTGCGTCGAAGAAGGCTATCTCCTGCTTCCCGCCGCGGAGCAGCAGCTTAACGCCGGCGATGCCGAGACCGCCTACGCCACCGCTGCGCGAGCAGTCGAAATCGGCGACCGCTTCGCGGACGCCGACCTCAGCGCCTGCGCCCGCCATTTGCAGGGCCGGGCCCTCATCTTGCAGGGACAAGTGGCGAGAGGTCTCGCTCTTCTTGATGAGGCGATGGTCGCTGTTACCGCCGGAGAACTATCTCCGATCATGACCGGTCTGGTCTACTGTAGTGTGGTCGAGGCCTGCCAGCAGATCTATGCCGTGGATCGCGCCCGCGAATGGACGGCCGCATTGTCTGCGTGGTGTGCCGGGCAATTGCAATTGGTCACCTTCACGGGCACATGCCTTGTTCACCGCGCCGAGATCATGCAGACGAACGGCGCGTGGCGGGAGGCAATCGAGGAGGCTCGCCGCGCATGCACGGCACCTTCGCCGGGATCGGGGCACCACCCCCCTGCGGCAGCTTTTTACCAAGAGGCGGAGATACACCGCCTGCGCGGTGCGTTTACTGAAGCCGAGGAGGCATATCGTCAGGCGAGCCGGCTGGGGTGGGAACCGCTACCGGGTCTGGCCCTGTTGCGGCTTGCGCAGGGGCGCACCGAAACGGCCGTGAACGCGATCAAGCGTGCCTTGGGCACCACCATAAATCGGCTGCAGCGGACGAAGCTCCTGCCCGCCTATATCGAAATCATGATTGGCGCCGGCGATTTCGAGCCTGCGTGCGACGCCTGCCGCGAACTGGAAGAATGCGCCGATTACTTCCAGACTTCGATGCTGCGAGCGATGGCCGCCCACGCGACCGGTGCGGTCCATTTGGCGAAAGGCGATCCTCAGGACGCCCTTGCTGCGCTACGACGTGCCTTCGAGCTTTGGCTGCGGGTCGAAGCGCCGTACCATGCCGCGCGCGCGCGCAAGCTCATCGGGCTCGCCTGTGACGCACTCGGAGATGAGGAGAGCGCAACGCTAGAGTTGACCGCCGCTCGGGAGGCGTTCGAGCAGCTAGGCGCCGCACCCGATATCGCCGGCATGGTTCTCCCGATGCACGTTCACGGCTTGACACGGCGCGAACTACAGGTGCTGCGGCTGGTGGCGAGCGGCGAGCCGAACAAGAAGATCGCGGCTGAGCTCCGTCTCAGCCAAAGGACCATTGATCGGCACGTCAGCAACATTCTCAGTAAGCTCGATGTCTCGTCGCGAGCGGCCGCGACCGCGTGGGCCTACAAGCACAGACTTGTTTGAATATCCGGCGCGGCCAAGTGGGTGAAATTACCCATATCCCCATCCCGTAAATTGAGCGATTCGCCCGAAGCGGCGGTTCTTCTTTCGACGTAGGATCTTCTCAAGCTGAGAAGAGGACCTCTGGAGGACGCCATGATTACGAGCGATGCGGGAATGGGTCCGCGACAAGAAGATGCCGCACGGGAACGCACACCAACGACTGGAGGTCCTCGCGAACGGCTGCTCGCCGGCGTTTCGGTATCCGAGAAAACCCTGCGTCTGGCCGGCATCTCGACGGCGGTGCTGGACGGCGGCGCTGGACCGCCGATCATGTTGCTGCATGGTCCAGGAGAACATGCGGCCAAGTGGCTGCGGATCATCCCGGACCTGATCAAGACTTATCACGTCATCGCACCGGACCTACCGGGGCACGGAGCGTCCGAAATAACCGACGGTCCGATCGATGCCGATCGCGCGCTCGCTTGGCTCGGCGAATTGATCGAGAGCGTCTGCCCGACGCCCCCCGTTTTGGTAGGCCAGATCCTCGGCGGTGCCATTGCAGCGCGTTTCGCTGCCGCCAATAGCAATCGGCTGCGCTGCCTGGTGTTGTCTGATGCGCTCGGCCTTGCTCCCTTTCAGCCAGTGCCGGAGTTCGGGGCTGCGCTCATGGCGTTCGTCACGCATCCGAACGAGGAAAACCATGACCGCCTTTGGCAACGCTGCGCATACGACCTGGATACTCTGCGTGACCGCATGGGGGAGAGCTGGGATCGGCTAAGGGCGTACAACCTCGATCGGGCCCAAGTGCCGGGCCTCAAGCCAATCCAGCAGAGTTTGATGGAGCAGTTTGGGCTTCCGGCCATCACAGCAGCCGAACTGTCACGAATCTCCGTTCCCACGATCTTGATTTGGGGACGGCACGATCTCGCCACACCACTGCCTGTCGCCGAAGCCGCGAGTGCCCGCTACGGCTGGCCGCTGCACGTTATCGACAATGCGGCCGATGACCCCCCTATCGAACAGCCCGACGCCTTCTGTCGCACGCTGCGCGCCGCTTTGCGAGAGACTGTTGAAGCAGCATCCGAAACGGGCCTAGCACCAGCTAGTACTCGAGACGAGTGGGATCGAATTGCGCCGGGCTATGACCGGACCAACACCGAGACGCAAATGTGGCTCGGGAGCGAGGGGCTGCGCCGGGCCGGGCTCCGCGCAGGAATGAAGTTCCTGGACGTGGCGTCCGGCAGTGGTGCGCTCAGCATCCCGGCAGCACGGAGCGGCGCCGAGACGTTCGCCATCGATCAGTCAACCGTGATGCTGGAACTGCTCGGAGAGCGCGCGAACAAGGAAGCGCTTCGGATCGAGACGCTAGTAATGGATGGCCACGCCCTCGTGTTCCACGATAACAGCTTCGACATCGCCGGATCGCAGTTCGGCGTTATGCTGTTTCCGGACATGCCGAGGGGCATCCGGGAAATGGCGCGGGTTGTCAGACCGGGCGGACGAGTACTGGTCATCGCCTATGGCGATCCACATCAGATCGATTTCCTCGGGTTCTTCGTGCGGGCCGTCCAGTCGGTTCGTCCGAACTTCGAAGGTCCTCCCATGAACCCACCGCCGCTGCCATTCCAACTCAGAAATCCGGAAAGGCTATGCCAAGAGCTTACGGCCGCCGGGCTGAGGGAGGTTAGCGTCGAGACGATCACGGAGAGCACGGCCTTCAGAACCGGCGATGAGCTGTGGGACTGGATTGTATGGAGCAACCCGATCGTCGAAGAGGTGCTCGGCGATCTCGAACTGCGTGAAAGTGAGCGCGGTACGATCCGTCGGACGCTCAATCGAATGGTTCGCGACCGGGCCGATGACGGCGGCTCGGCCGTCCTCACCAATCCGATCAACGTCGGAATCGGGGTGAAGTGAACGCGTCGTAGGGTCCGCGGAATAGGCGAGGCATGCCGTTCTGGAGGGTTACCGACAGAGGTGTGTGCCAGAGAGTTTCCTTCAATTGGGACCTCCCTCTCGGATACTCGCATGGCTCATCGCGTAGCTGGGCAGACTCATCGGCGCCCCCATCAACATTTCTCTGGGTTCGGCAAGACGCTTACGGGCGCGGCTGCTCACCTCTCCCCTATTTGATTTGATTTGATTTTTGGGCCAGTCTTGGCGACCCGCCAGCGTCGTTTTGTTCACCCTGCTTGCCCGTTTTCCCTTACGGGTCCATTCTCATTTTTCCTATTGGGATGCTTAGGGAACCGGTCCAAGGCTATCGATGGGTCTACGGGGTTGATCGATGAACTGCGAGGGTTGCGGACTCGAGATCCAGAGCGGCTTTGCCTTCTGCCCGAAATGCGGGATGAGGCAACCAAAACCTTGCCCTGGCTGCGGTTATCCGTGCCCGTACGACTTTGCTTTCTGCCCGAAATGCGGCGCTCCCACGAACAGTGCGGGCGCAGCGGAGGACCCTACCATCCACGCCGGCTCAGCGCCGAGCGGGAAGGTTGGGCAACCGGCTCTGGCCGCGGTGGACGCCGACCGCCGCACGGTCACGGTTCTGTTCGCGGATCTCAGCGGCTTCACTGCACTGTCCGAGCAAATCGACCCGGAACTCATGCGGGCCCTGCAAAATGAGCTGTTCGAGGAGCTTACTGAGGCAGTGCAGAGGTTCGGCGGCTTCGTTGACAAGTTTATCGGCGATGCCCTGCTAGCGCTGTTCGGCGCGCCGGTCGCGCATGAGGAAGACCCGGAACGAGCGCTTCGTGCCGCCCTCGACATGGTCGAGCGAGCTTCGCGCATGCGCGAGCGCTGGCAGGCGCGGGCCGGCTCGCCGCCAGTCCTCCATATCGGCGTCAACACCGGACCGGTGGTCACCGGCGGCTTCGGCGCGGGAAGCGCCAAATCTTATTCGGTGACCGGCGACACCGTGAATACAGCGCAGCGGCTGCAATCGATGGCGTCACCCGGCGAGGTGCTGGTCGGGCCACTGACCCAGCGCCTAGCCCGGCATGCCTTCTGCTTCGAAACGCTCGGTGAGACCACGCTGCGCGGCAAGACAGGAAGCATACCAGTCTACCGCCTGCAGGGTTTGCGAGAAACCCCGCGTCCGGCGCGTGGGTTGGAGGCGCTGGGCCTCAGCGCCCCGCTGATCGGCCGAGATGCCGAGCTTGAGCGGATGTTGGCGAGCCTCGATCTGGCATGCCGGG
Source organism: Sinorhizobium sp. (assembly GCF_059070375.1). Lineage (NCBI taxonomy): Bacteria > Pseudomonadati > Pseudomonadota > Alphaproteobacteria > Hyphomicrobiales > Rhizobiaceae > Sinorhizobium > Sinorhizobium sp. The sequence goes on along the minus strand of NZ_JCACWC010000002.1, from coordinate 147,928 downwards.
GTTCGGCCCAACTGGTGCGGCTGGTCGGAGAAGCCGGCATCGGCAAGTCGCGGCTGGTCAACGAATTCATCGCGCGCATTCACGACGAAGAACGCTTTGCCGCTGTCGCTATCAGGAAGGCGGCCTGCTCTCCTCTCGGAGAGCAGTCCTATGGTACACTTGCTGCCGTCGTTCGAAGCGCCGCCGGCATGCCGCAAGGCGGCCCCGTAGCTGAAACCAGGGCAAGGCTTTCTGACCTGCTTGGCGAACTCGGTCTGGACGACGATGAGGCGGTCCGTTTGACGCCGCTTCTGTTCCATGTCGTCGGCCTCGGCGATCCGGAAGGCACCCTGCGGTATGTCGAACCCGAACAACTCCGCAGGCAGATCTTCTTTGCAATCCGCAGCATTTTCGAAAGGCGGCTGGCCCTCGCGCCGCTCCTGATCGTGGTGGAGGATTTGCATTGGGCAGACGCTGTGTCGCTGGAGGCGCTGCAGTACCTGATGGACCGGCTGGAACGGCGGCGGCTGATTCTGGTGTTCACCCATCGCCCGACATTCGACGTGGAACAACTCGATTCGAGGCGGATCAGCCACACGACGCTTCGTCTAGGTCCGCTTAACGACGGTAATGTGCGCAACATGCTCGCCTCTCTTTTCGGCGAAGGCTGGGACCAGGCGTTGAACACTCTGGGCAGCCGGATTCTCGACCGTGCCGGCGGAAACCCCCTATTTGTCGAAGAGATCGTGCGCGGCTTCATCGAGGGCGGGGTTCTGGTGCGAGACGGGCTTCATTGGCGGGCTGCGGCGAGTGAAACGGCGGCTGAAATTCCGGCGAGTATTCAAGCTATGCTGCTCGCCCGAATGGACAGGCTGCCGCCCGACGCGCGAAGGCTAGCCCAAGAAGCGGCGGTCCTCGGTCCGCGCTTCGACGCAACGCTGCTTGCCGCCGTTTCGACCCACCCGAAGCAGATCGAGGCGGGGCTCGATCTGCTCTGCGATGCAGAGATCATCGAGGAGGTGGCCGACAACGGTTCAATCGCGTCGCAATCCTATCGTTTCACCCAAGCCCTGCTCCAAGACGTGATCTACCAAAACCTCCTTCTGCAGCGGCGCACCGAAATGCATGGGCAGGTCGGGGCGGCCTTGGAACAATCATGCGGGCAAGAGCCAGAGCGCCTCGAAGATCTGCTGCTCCTCGGCCATCATTTCAGCCTGAGCGCGAACAGGCCAAAGGGTGCGCACTATTTACGTTCGGCCGGCGACCGGGCACGCTCGATTTACGCAAATGAAGACGCGATCCGGCACTACCAACAGGCGCTTACGGCGCTTGCCAATGATCCCGAGTCCGTGGAGCTTAGGCTCTCTCTGCGCGAGCGGATCGCCGACCTTTGCGGTTCGACGGGTCGGCGCGAGGCAGCCCACGAACACTACGGGACGGTGCTTGAGGCTCGCCGGGACACAGGCGACCGCGTCGGGGCGGCGCGGATACTGCGCAAACTCGGCCGATTGTTTTGGCAAGCCGGCAAAAGAAGCCAAGCTGAGGCGCATTATGCCGAAGCGGCTATGTCGCTCGAAGGAACGGACGCGCGAATCGAGCAGGCGCTTCTGCTCCAGGAGCGTGGTCGCCTGGCGTTTCGGAGCGGGGAGCATACCGCCGCCGTCAAGTGGGCGGATGAAGCGCTCGAACGCGCCGTGTCGCTGCCGATGGATGCCGACGAGGGGACTAGGTTGGAGGCGGCGCACGCAACCGCTGAAGCGCTCAACACAAAAGGGGTCGCGCTGGCGCGGCTCGAACGAAGCCGCGAGGCGGTGTTAGAGGTGGAACGGAGCGTCGAGATTGCCGAGGCGGCCGGCCTGCTTAGCGCCGCCTGCCGTGGCTACACGAATCTTGGCGTGCTCTACACTGTGATCGATCCGGCGCGGGCAATAGAGGTGTGTCGACAAGGCCTCGAAGTGGCGCGCCGGATCGGCGATCTCGGCTTCCAATCACGTCTTCTCGCCAATCTCGCTGTCGCCAGTTGCACCTTCACCGACCGCTGCGGTGACGAGGGCATTCCTGCCGCCGAGAAGGCGATAGAGCTAGACCGCGCACTCGACCAACGCGAGCATCTGCCTGTCCCGCTCATTGTTCTTGGACAGATCCATCAGTGCCATGCGAAGCCGGAGCTCGCGGCACGCTGTTACAATGAGGCACTGGAGGTGGCGCGAGAAACAGGCGAGCCGCAAATGCTTTTTCCGTGTTATGACGGCCTTGCTACACTGAGTCTCGACGTCGGCGATATGGCCGAGGCCGAGCGGTATTTTTCCCTGGCGCAGAATGTATGCAACCAGCACGGGCTTGATCCCGAAGGGCTGGTCGTCCTGCCGTTCCTCGATTAGCCGGGTGGAGGAACCGGATCTGTCCGAGCGTCATCCCGAAGGCCGCTGCAGCGGGTCGACCGTGCGCCAAATGCTCGATTAGCAGTGACGGGAAGATCGCCATCACGATTAAAGTTGGCAAAAGCCGCTCTTGGTCGGCATGTTCCGCGGGCTGCATTGGCTATTGTTAAGACGTCACATCGATGTACAGGCACAAAGTGTAGGGTCTTGAGCCGAAAGGGGCCGAATCGCTGGCCGTCCCAAACACTCCGACCAGGCGCGCGCCCTGTATTTCCACCATTGGCGGATGCAAGACCTTCTCTCAGCGTCATAGAGCGCTGATGTCAACCGCCGCGCAGGTCCTCTGTCCCAGTGTATTCGGCCTAGCGGACAATCGAGGGCAGATTGGTCGACAGTGGCATTAAGCCGGCGAGGAGCGGGTGCGTTTACCGGCTTGCTTTCCAGTTCGGGGCGGTATTGGACGCGATGAGACATGGATGGTTATGCGGCCAGCGCGCTCGCTGCGGCCATGATTTCGTAAGTAGAAGGAAACTTGCCCAGACCGGCTAGTCCATCGCCGGCACACTCAATATTAGCCCAGCGGACGAAACCGTCCCTATCGATTAAAAATTGGCCCTTAAGCTGAGGCCACTGTCGCTGCATATCGACTTGGTCCGTTTCGTTCTCCTTGTAGCCGTCTAGCTTTCCAACGGAGTCGGCCGCTTTCGTGATCGGCAGTGGTTCTGCTAACAACCCGTCCGGGTTGATCAGGGTCGTTTCCAGCGCCCTCAGGAATTCTGGCGTCGGGTTGGGTCTTGGGACGCCGTATGCTTGGTGCGTCGAGAGTTCGGGATCAGCCGCCAGACGAAGGCGTGTGGGCCGATAGCGGAAATAAAGCTGGGCGTTGTCCGGCGGTGTTGCCACAACTCCCAGCGTTTCAACTCCGGCAGACTTAAGCGCAGGCTCGGATGCTGAGATCTGGGCAATCGCGCGGCGGCAGAAAGGGCACCAGAGACCTACGAACAACGCGAGAAACAATGGGGTCCTTCCCCTATAGTCGGACAAGGAAACAGTCCCGCTGCCGTCCACTGCGGGTAAAGCAAAATACGGAGCGGGTTCCCCTGGCGATACAGGTTGGGAATTCTGAGTGATGTTCATGAGAACGACTCCTCCTAAACAGCAAGCACCATCATGAAGCAACGCGGACCGGCGAAAGATGGGTCGGCCTGACGCATTTCCGCGGCTAGGAGCGCCTCTCCCCCCGTACAATGGGAACGATGCTGGCTGAGTTTACATGCTTACCTGTCACTGAGACAATGATCCCAGGGTTGCTGCTCGACGTGAGCGCCGTCCTCGGCTCCCTCGTACGATAGGAGTCTTATGATAGTAAATCTCTGTGTCCTGAGCCGCGCCCGCGTAGTGATGCATGCACGCGCCACCGCCACAAGCAGATGATTGCTGACGCGGTTATAGCCTATGCGACGCGCCCGCCAAAACCTTGATCATTTAGGTGCCCTGAGCAACTTTCGTCCAGACGCAAAACTCGAAGCGCAATGTCGTTTGCAATTGAATCAAGCGTCCCTTCGAGGCGGAGCGCTTGAAGGCCCTCGAAGAGGAAAACGCCAACCAACTCCGGAGAAGGGATCTTGCTTTAGGCGGCAGTGACCGGCCACGGGTAATTCCTCCACGTTGAATTAGTGTCAGCGGGCAGAGAGCAGAGTTCCGGTCGATACATCGCCTTTATCAACCAAAGACAGCGACTGCTGATTTGCGATGATCCCACCATCCGGACTTCTCCGCATTTGGCGGCCGGTAGCGGCGCGAAAGACTTGCAGCAATTGCAGCGCCGGCGGCACCCTTGACCACAGGGTTTTCATGCGTTCCCTGCCAATTCGGCTTTTCCGCACTGCCTGGCCCGAAACAATGCGCTGTGACCAGCGGAAGCCAATCTCGTGGAAATACAGGTCGGCATGTTGGGGGCTGAGATGATGAAAGACACCGGCAATTGTGCGGCGGACCCGGGAATTGAAACCTTCGACCCAATTGACATGAACGGCGTCCCGAACGTATTCGCGGCTCGAATGCTTCACGGTGTCATGCCTGGCATAGTTCTCGCCAAGGGCTATGAGCGGTGTCGCCTCATCACTCATCACGCAGGCATGAGGTTCGATCTGCGTTTCGGCGGCGCGCGCCGCTGCACGTAGCGAAAGACCAGTCACCACCACAACACGCGCCTCACCGGCCGGAGTGCCGAGTGTGACGTCACTGGTCGCTGCACCATCACCATGACCGGTGTCTTCTGCGTATTTGGCTGACCTTTTCGGCCCCGTCCAGGCGGTGGATCGTCCGGATTTATTCTTGGTCGCCCACCGAGATGAAAATGGTCGATCTCCACCGTGCCATCGAGCATGTGCTCGCGCGCCGCCATGAGACGCAGAGCGCGTCCCATCCGCCAGGCCGTGGGTTGGCTCACTCCCAGAGCCTCGGCGAGGCGCACCGACGACAAACCTTCATCCGACTGCAACATCAGCCACATGCCCTTCAGCCAAAGACTCAAAGGTAGTTTGGTGGAATGCAGAGGCGTGTAGGTCGTCACCGCGAACTGGAACCGGCAATCGCCGCTGGAACACTGATAGAGACCCGAACGCGCACGCCGCTTGCCAGTGTCTGTCGCGCGCGGCTATAGCAATCGAGCGTTTGTAACCACAGGCAGGGTAAACTCTCCCAGCCGGGCAGCCATGCTTTCCAGCAATCGCCGGCACTGCTCCTCATCGCGAAAGGCCACAATCATATCTTTCTGTGGGCCGAATGTTGGCAAGCGATGCAAGCATCGTTTCCGACATTCTCATCTCCTTCGGATCATAACCTGAAGAATCGCATGGTAGCCGTTTGCTATCAAGGGTTCTGCTTGTCTTTCGTTGATAAAGGCCTGATCACATAATGCGATTTATTGAGCTCAGAACGCGAACATCTTCCCGACAAACCGTACGGGGCACCTTTCGAGGGCAGCACGCGAGCCCGCTCGCGCGGGATCGCTAAGTTATGCTAGAGGCGCGCGTTCCTGTCTCGCGCTTCGGCTCACCATCCAAGTGCGAAGCTTGGCGCACACTCCGTGTCGAGATTTGCCCCGTTGCATTGGTCAGCGCGAAACCTGCGCCACGGTCAGATGCTTAGGCAGAGGTATTTGATCTCCACATAGTCTTCAATGCCATACTTGGAGCCTTCGCGGCCCTGGCCGGACTGCTTGATGCCGCCGAAGGGGGCCGCCTCTGTGGAGATCAGGCCGGTGTTGACGCCGACCATGCCGTATTCCAGCGCTTCCGCTACGCGGAAGATCTTGCTCATATCCTTCGAGTAGAAGTAGGACGCCAGACCAAACTCGGTATTGTTGGCCGTTTCAATGACCTCCTCCTCCGTCTCGAATTTGAAGAGCGGCGCAACAGGTCCAAAGGTTTCCTCGCGAGCGATCTTCATGTCGATAGTGACACCCGTCAGCACGGTTGGCTCGAAAAACAGGCCGCCTCGGGCATTGCCGCCGAGAACCACTTCCGCGCCCTTTGCCACAGCGTCACCGATATGTTCCTCGACCTTGGCGAGTGCCTTTTCGGAGATCAGCGGGCCGGCGTCGATACCCGGTTCGAATCCGTCGCCAATCTTCATCTCCCGAACCTTGGCGGCAAGCTTCGCGGCAAAGCCGTCATAGACGCCGGCCTGCACGAAGAGCCTGTTGGCGCAGACGCAGGTCTGACCGTTGTTGCGGTACTTGGAGATCATGGCCCCTTCGACCGCCGCGTCGAGATCCGCATCGTCAAAGACGATGAAGGGCGCGTTGCCCCCGAGTTCGAGGCCAAGCTTCATGATCTGATCAGCGCCCTGGCGCATCAGGATCTTGCCGACATCGGTCGATCCGGTGAAGGTAAGCTTGCGCACCTTGTCGTTCGCACACATCTCCTTGCCAATACTGGCGGAGTCGGTCGAGAGGACGACGTTGAAGAGCCCCGCCGGCAGGCCGGCGCGCTCCGCCAAAACCGCGATCGCAAGCGCCGAAAGCGGCGTTTCCGCCGCAGGCTTCGCGACCATTGCGCAGCCGGCGGCAACCGCCGGCGACATCTTGCGGGCGAGCATCGCGTTCGGAAAATTCCACGGAGTGATCGCGGCCACGACCCCGACCGGTTGCTTGATCACGATGATGCGCTTGTCTGGCCGGTGTCCGGGAATGGTGTCGCCATAGACGCGCTTTGCTTCCTCGCCGAACCATTCGACGTAGGACGCCCCGTAAAGGATTTCGCCCCTCGCCTCCGCGAGCGGCTTGCCCATTTCCATGGTCAGGATGGTAGCAAGGTCGTCGGCATTGGCAACCATCAGGTCGTAGAGGTTGCGCAGCACCGCGGCGCGTTCCTTGCCGGTCTTTTTCGCCCATGCCTTTTGCGCTGCGTGCGCCGCATCGATGGCATGCGCGGTTTCGGCCCGGCCCATGTCGGGCAATGTGGCGATAGCCTCGCCCGTCGCTGGATTGGTGACGTCGAATGTCTTGCCGCTGTCGCTTCTCGCGAGCCACTCGGCGCCGACCAGCCCCTTGTCAACTGCAAGGCTGGTATCCTTCAGTTTGACGAGCAGGGTTTCCGAAATCGTCATTCACAGGCCTCCTCGCGCGAACGTGCGCGTCTTGCTCCCGAAGAGCCAGATTTCTGTCGTCCCGATGCCGCGTCGGCTACCTTCATTGACCGAAGACGTGCGCCGATCCGGCATCGAACCTCAACCAAACGGCATCGCCGCGAGCGAGCCCCGAGATCGCCTCGTGACCGAACGGAAGGCGGACAGACAGGTCGTTGCCCTTGTTGGTCTTTGTTGCGACGTGCACGTTGTTGCCGAGGAAGGTGATATCGCTAACCGTGGCGGGCAACCCGGTGTCCGATCGCGTTTTAGACAGGAGCAGGCGTTCCGGTCTCAGCATGAGGGAGGCTTTGCCTCCGGAGGAGGCAGTCCCATGCAGGGGAACGTTGGCCACTCTCATTGTGTCACAGATTGCGACCTCTGCCCGGCCGTTCGCCGTGGAGACCACATTGCAGGGCAGGAAATCGCTGTCTCCGATGAACTCGGCGACGAACCGCGTAGAGGGATTGCCGTAGAGCTCCGGCCCGGTACCGATCTGGTCGATCACGCCCTTCGAAAAAACGGCGATCCGATCGGAAAGGCGAAGCGCTTCCTCCTGGTCGTGCGTAACGTAGAGGATCGTCACCTCCGTCTGCTGATGAATCCGGCGGATCTCGTGCTGGATCTCCTCGCGCAGTTTCTTGTCGAGTGCCGAGAGCGGCTCGTCCATCAGCAGCACAGGCGGATCATAGGCAAGAGCGCGCGCCAATGCGACGCGCTGCTGCTGGCCGCCTGACATTTGCGCCGGCTTGCGATCCTCGAAGCCTTCGAGCCGCACGAGCTTCAGCATCTCGCGCACCTTGGCGTCGATCTCCGCCTTCGGCAGGCGGCGGACCTTCAGCGGAAAGGCGATGTTCTCGCCGACGGAAAGATGAGGGAACAACGTATAGCGCTGGAATACCATACCGATGTTGCGCTTGTGCGATGGCGTCATGAGCAGCGTTTCGCCGTTGAGCAGGATGTCGCCGCACGTCGGGTTCTCAAAGCCGGCGAGAATATAGAGCGTGGTGCTCTTGCCCGATCCCGACGGGCCGAGAAATGTCAGGAACTCGCCCTGCGCGACATCGAGATTGACGTCTTGCACGGCGGTCACCGGCCCGTACTCTTTGCGAATACCCCGGATTTGCAGGAAAGGTTTGCTCATGATTTCAGTCCTTTGCGAACGAGAGCGACGAGCACCATCAAAAGCACGGTCAAGAGAATGAGAAGTGTGGAAGCCGCGGCAACGACCGGTGTCAGATCCTGCCGCAGCGTCGCCCAAATTTTCACGGGGAGCGTCTGGAGCGTCGGGCTCGACATGAAGATTGCAACGACCACTTCGTCCCAGGAGGTGAGGAAGGAGAAGATCGCTGCAGAGAAGATGCCGTGGCTGATGGCCGGCAGCGTCACGCGAAGCTTGGCTTCGAGCGGAGACGCGCCGCACAACACGGCGGCATCCTCGATCGATTTGTCGAAGCCTTCGAGCGCATTGGTGATCGACAGGATCGAGAAGGGAAGCGCCAGCACCAGATGGGAGATGACGAAGCCCGTTAGGGTCCCGTTGAGTCCGATCTGCAGGAAAAATGCGTAGAGCGCGACCGCAAGTACCACGACCGGCAAGATCATCGGCGTCAGGAACAGCGCCTTCAACGCTTCTCGGAGCGGGAAACGCCCTCGGGTTAGGCCGAACGAGGTCACGAGCCCTAGCAGCACCGAGAGGACAGTAACAATGATCGCGATCTGGAAGCTCGTCCAGGCGGACTCGAGCCAACGCGGATCGGCGAGAAGCTCCTGATACCATTTGAACGTCCAGCCGGGTGGCGGAAAGATCAGCCATTGCGACGATCCCATGGACAGCGCCGCGATGAACAGGATCGGCAGAAGCAGAAATGCCGTCGTCAGCAGCGTGATGCCGAGGAGAACGAGCTTCCACCAGCCGAGGCGATCGAAGTTCAAAAGCATCTCAGCGCCCTCCCATCCGATTGGTGCCGAAGAAGCGGAGCTGGACGGCGTAAAGCGCCAGTGTGACCACCAGCAGCACAAGGGCTGCGGCACCACCCATGCCCCAATTGACGAGAGACTGGACGAACTGCGCAATGAGTTCGGCGAGCATCATGTTCGCGGTACCGCCGAGCAGCGCCGGCGTGACGAAGTAGCCGAGCGACATGACGAAGACCATGAGCGCGCCCGCCGCCATGCCCGGCATCGCCAGCGGCAAGAGCACGCGGACGAGCGATTGCCAGCGGTTGGCGCCACAAAGTGCGGCCGCCTGCAGGATGGCCGGGTCGATCTTCCGAATGACGCCATAGAGCGGCAGGATGATGAAGGGCAGCATGATGTAGGTCATGCCGATCGTCACACCGGTCAGATTGTTGACGAGTGGCAGCGGCTTGTCGATGAGCCCCATCCCGATCAGCAGCTTGTTGATGACACCGGTGCGCTGCAGCAGCACCATCCAGGCATAGGTGCGTGCCAGCAGATTGGTCCACATGGACAGGAGCAGAATGGCGAAGACGACCGAAGCGACGCGGCTGGGCATGATGGCGAGCGCCCAAGCGACCGGAAAACCGATCAGCAATGAGACAAACGTCACCAGGCCGGATACGATGAAGGTGTTTACAAATATGCGCAAATAGGTCGAAGAGCCCAGCAGTTCGGCGTAGTTGCCGAGGCCCGGCATTGGTTCCGTGACGCTGCGCATCAGCAGGATGGCAACCGGCAGCACGAAGAACAGGATCAGCAGGCCGAGCGCCGGCAAAGTCAGATCAAAGTCGCTCGGCCGCCGGGCGCGTACGGGCGCAAACGGTCTCCCGCTCTCGGTTTCGGTCTGCGTAACCATCGTCGTCTTTCCTCCCATTAAGAGGGCAATGCGCCGTCACGGGACAGCACGCAGCCCTCTGACCGCCGGAGCACCGGAAGAACGCCACAGCCGTCCTCCCAGTGGTTCCCGGTGGTTATTTCGCCTGCCAGGCGTACCAGCGCTCACCAATCGCATCGCGGTTTTCTGCCCAGTAGTTCATGTCGGCGTTAACCTGGCTCGCCGTCTGCGCGTCCGGCAGCGTTTTGGCCACTTCCGGGTCCATCATTTTTGGGGAATCCAGATTGATGGGCGCGTAGCCGGTTAAACTGGCGAGTTCAGCTTGAGCCTCGGCCGATGTTGCAAGTGCAATGAACTTCATCGCCGCTTCCTTATTCTTCGTTCCCTTCGGCACGACGAGTGAATCGGCGGCCGTGATGTTCTGCTCCCAGGAGGTTTCGGTATTGATGCCACTTTGGGCTAGCGCGGTCATGCGACCGTTCCAGAGGCTGCCGAAGGGCGCCTCAGCAGAGGCAAGGAGCTGCTGCGACTGTGCGCCGCCGGACCACCAGATGATGTCGCCCTTGATAGTGTCGAGCTTTTTGAAGGCGCGGTCGAGATCGAGCGGATAGAGCTTGTCGGCCGGAACGCCGTCCGCGAGAAGCGCTGCTTCAATGACGCCAGGCGCCGACCACTTGTAGAAGGTGCGCTTGCCGGGGAACTTTTCCGTATCGAAAAGGTCGGCCCACGTCTTTGGGCAGGCATCGACCACGTCCTTGTTGCAGCCAATGACGAAAGAATAATAGAAACTGCCGACCGAGTAGTCGGTGACGAAACGCGGGTCGAGTTTCGATTTGTCGATAACTGAGAAGTCGAGCTTTTCGAGAAGACCTTTCTTGCCGGCCTGCGCGGCGTAGTCGCCCTCGACGTCGACTACGTCCCAGGTGACGGCATTCGCCTCGACCATGGCCTTGAGCTTGCCGTAGTCGGTCGGCCCGTCCTGCAGCACGTTGATGCCGGTCTTTTCCGCGAACTTGTCAGCCCAGGCAGCCTTCTGCGCGTCCTGGGTCGTGCCGCCCCAGCTTGAAAAAACGAGATCGGCGGCGGATGCCGGCGCGGATGTTGCCATGGCGGCGGCGACGATCGTTAAAGCGAATATCCTCTTCATGTTCCCTTGCTCCGTTGTTCCCGGTTTTACTTGATTGGTTGTTCTGGTGATGCGCCGCCGCCGGTGGGCGAAAAGCGCGTAGCCTTCATGATCTTGTTCTCCGCGACTTCGATAAGGTCGCGTATCTTGGGGAGGAATGCCCGCCAGTCGGGGTCGTCCATCAGTGTCGCCCTGCGCCGCTCACGGTCGTCGAGGCTCGCATAAGCCCAGATGTGGACGATCTCGTTGATCGGACCGATCTCGGAGAAGAAGTAGGCGACGAGTTCGCCAAGATGCCTCCTCTGGATGGCGATCCCCTCGTCCTCCACCACCTGCAGGTAGGCCGGGATGGCGCCGTTCTTCAGTCGATAGGTGCGGATCTCGTAGAACATCGCCGTCACCGCATCACGAACGGGTCTGGGATCGGATCGTCCGACGTCCTGAGCCAGACGGTCTTCGTCCGCGTGTAGTCGAGCGCGGCTTCGAGGCCGCCCTCGCGCCCATGGCCGGAGAGCCCGAAACCGCCGAAGGGCGCGATCGGGGACACCGCCCGGTAGGTGTTGACCCAGACGATCCCAGCGCGGATCCCCTTCATCAACCGGTGCGCCCGCGTGAGGTTCTGCGTAAAGACACCGGCCGCAAGCCCGTAGCGCGTGTCGTTGGCGAGACGCAGAGCTTCGGCCTCGGTTTCGAAGGACAGGACCGAGAGTACGGGACCGAAGAACTCGTTATCGAGCGACGGCGAGGCGCTACCGTCGCAATCGAGAATGGTCGGGCGAAAATAGAAGCCATCACCTTCAGGCGCGGTGCCGCCGGTCACGAGCCCGGCGCCGGCGCTGAGCGAGCGGGCGACCAGTGCTTCTACATGGTCGCGCTGGCGCTCAGTCGCGAGCGGGCCGACCTCCGTCGCCATATCGAGAGGGCTTCCGATCCGGATCGACTCCGCCTTGGCCTTGAGGATCCGCAGGAAGCGATCCTTGACGCTCTTTTCGACGATCAGCCGCGAGCCCGCGACACAGCTCTGTCCCGTCGCGGCAAAGATTCCGGCGACCTGCGCGTTGGCGGCGCTTTCGAGGTCGGCGTCGGCGAAGACGATGAAGGGCGACTTGCCGCCGAGCTCAAGCGAGGTCGAGGCTAGATTCTCCGCCGAATTCCGCACCACATGGCGCGCGGTCTCCGGCCCACCGGTGAAGGCGATGTGGTCCACTTGAGGATGTCGGCTGAGCGCCGCGCCGCAGGAGGGGCCGAAGCCGGTGATGATGTTGACGACGCCGGCGGGAAAGCCCGCCTCATGCACCAGCCGCGCAAATTCGAGGAGCGGTGCCGGTCCGTCCTCCGAAGCCTTCACCACCATGGTGCAGCCGGCCGCAAGCGCCGGACCGATCTTCACCGCCGAGAGGAAAAGCTGGCTGTTCCAGGGCACGACCATGGCGACGACGCCGATCGGTTCGCGGCGGAGCCAGACATCCATATCCGGCTTGTCGATCGGCAGATAGGATCCTTCGATCTTGTCGGCGATGCCCGCGTAATAGCGATAATAATCCGCCACATAGGCGATTTGCGCCGAGGTCTCGCGAATGACCTTGCCCGTGTCGCGCGTCTCGAGTTCGGCGAGCTTGCCGGCATTTTCTGCAACGAGATCGGCAAGCTTGTAGAGGAGCTTGCCTCTCTGCGTGGCGGAAAATTTGTGCCAGGGCCCGTCATGGAGGGCGTTGCACGCAGCCTCGACGGCACGATCGACGTCCGCTTCTCGCGCCTCCGGCATCTCCGCCCAGGCACGGCCGGTGGCAGGGTCGATGCTTTCGAACCGGACTTCGCCGTCCGCGAATTCACCGTTGATGTAACACTGGAAGCGCTGCATGTGCCCTACTCCGCAAATGCCGGCATGACCTCGGCGATGAAGCGTTCAAGCGACGCCTTCTTGCGCTCGAAGGTCATGCCCGTGTCGATCCAGAAGGAATATTCGTCATAACCCATCGCCTCGTAGCTCTTGATGCGAGCGATGACCTCGTCGGCTGCACCAACGACGTTGTTGCGTCGCATTGCCTCGGCCGAGAGCATGGCGTTGGCGGCAATCTCCTCATCCGGAATCCGCTCGATGAGGCCTTGTGTGATCGGCCTCTCGTTCTTGAACCAGGCGAAGAAGTAGTTGTAGTAGACGCTCATCTCATGCGCGGCCTGTGCGATGTCCACCTCGTCGGAGCCGACATAGGTGTGACGCAGCAGCATGATCTTCGGCCGCTCGACCTTGGGGTTCTTGGCGCAGGCGTCGTTGAACCGTCCCATCAGGCTCCGCACCTCGTCGTCGTCTTGCCAGAGCGGCGTCACCTGCACATTGCAGCCGTTCGCGACGGCAAATTCGTGCGAGTTCGGATCGCGCGCAGCAACCCATATAGGCGGATGGGGTTTCTGCAGGGGCTTCGGCGACGAGGTCGTGGCAGGAAACTTGAAGAACTCGCCATTGTGGCTGTAGTCACCCGCCCAAATCCCCTTCACCGCCGGAATGAGCTCGCGCATGCGCTGCCCGGCGCTCCAGGCATCGAGGCCCGGCAACAGCCGCTCGTATTCAAAGGAATAGGCGCCGCGGGCAATCCCGATATCGAGCCGGCCATCGCAGATCAGGTCCGTCATCGCGGCTTCGCCCGCGAGCTTGATCGGATGCCAGAACGGGGCGATCACCGTGCCGGTTCCAAGCCGCGCTGTTCTGGTGCGGCGGGCAAGGTCGGCAATCGTGACGAAGGGATTGGGCGCAATGGTAAACTCCATTCCGTGATGTTCACCGGTCCAGATCGCGTGCATGCCGCCTTGGTCGGCGATCTCGCAAAGCGCGACGAATTCTTCGTACAGCGTCTTGTGGTCCTGGGAGGCATCCAGGCGCTCCATGTGAACGAAAAGCGAGAATTTCATGAGCGCGCGTCCTTCTTCGCGATCGGGTGAACCGTGCCGCCGGTCTCGTCGCCGAAGTACATACCGAAATTGCCGATGGAGCTTTCGAGCACGAAACGATTGATGATGTCGGCGGTCGCGGTGCTGTAGAATTTCGCCTGGGCGGCGTCCTCCGGCCTCAGGAACCGGCCTCTTTGCGGGGCACCGTCGCTGGCCAATGCGTGATAGACGATGTGTTGCCGTCCATCGCTCTTGTCTTCATAGACCGAATAGAGAAAGCCGATGGTGACGTTCAGTCCGGTCAATTGCTCGAGATGCGCCGCCAGGGTCCGGGCGGGGTCATCGCCTTCGACGGTGCAACTCGGGATCGACAGCGTTTCATCGCCCACGAGATATACTGAGCCCTGCTGCTCGAGCACTGCGCCGAGACGAATTTCGCCCCCGACGGCCGCGGAAACGGCCTTGCCCGCCAGCCTGGGCGTGAAATAGCCGCCGCGGGCATAGCCGAGGCCATTTAGTCCGCTGTTCTCGAAGGCCGTTACGCGCCCGACCATTATCACATGATCGCCAGCCTCGATGAGGTCCTGCTTCGAACACTCGAACCAGGCCGCGACCTGGGAAAAGATCGGGCAACCATTCGGCCCTTTCCTCCAGTCGACGGACGCGAACCGATCCTCGACCGGCCGGGCAAACGTGTTGGAAATGTCTTTTTGCGTTTCGGACAGGACGTTGACGGCAAAACGCTCCGCTCCGGTCATCGTCTCGTAATTGCGCGAGGTCTTGGCAATACACACGAGCAGCAGGGGCGGATCCAACGAGACCGAGGTAAAGGAATTGGCTGTAAAACCGATTGGCCGGCCCGCCGGATTGTTCGCCGTCACCACCGTCACTCCGGTCGCAAAGGCGCCAAAGGCGTCGCGCAAGGCTCTTGGATCTTCCACACTCATGCCGGCTCCTCCCGGTAATTCAGCCACTCCGCCATCAGCGCATTGACGCTTTCCGGCGCGGTCAGATTGACCATATGTCTGTGACCATCGACGACGCGGGCCCATCCGTTCGGCGTCTGGGACGCCATCTGCTCAGCCATTTCCGGCGTCGAGTTCGGGTCTCCCGAACCCGTGAGGAAAAGGGCGGGGCAAGTGACGGAAGGCCAGCAATCGGCATAGGTCTCGTCGCCGTTTGCAAAGGCGGTATAGGCGATCGCGTAGCCTTCCGGATCGACCGCCTCTAACCACGCGCGGGTCAATTCCCGTGCTCGCTGGCTCTGCGGATCATCGCCGAACCATCGCAGCAACGGTCCCGCCGTGTCCACGCCGCTTGTTCGGATCGCCGCTGCGCGGGCCAGGACGGCCGCCTTTGCCGCGGGATCGCGGCGGTAAACGCCGTTGAGATAAGCGACACGCGTGATGCGGTTGGCGAAGGTTGCCGCCGCGCCGCCGGAAATCAGCGCACCCATCGAGTGCCCCGCGAGATTCGCACGGACGATACCGATATCGTCCAGAAAGCGGCCGAACCAGTCGACGAAGTCGCGCACCGTGCTGCCCGCCGCGATTTTCTCGCTCCCGCCATGCCCGGGCATGTCCACCGCGATGACGCGGTGGGTCTTGGCGAAGGCTTCGATCTGCGGCGCCCAGGCCTCGAGGCGCATGCCGACGCCGTGAATGAGGATCAACGGCTCGCCCTCACCGGCTTCGAGGTAGGCGGCTCCGCGCACAGTCGTCTTACGCGGCAGCGCAGTGCCGCCCTCCCCGGACGTATTTGATGTGACCGTCTGCATCGAAGTGCCTGCCGTTTAGACGCCGGCCGGATTGGCGACGTCCTGACCGAGGTCCTTCAGATCCTGATAGCGGTCGCCGATCCGATGGTGCGGGCGTCCGCCAACCGATGCGCCAAGAGCCACGACGATTTCATCGGCGGCCGGCGCATCGGGCATCGCCGTCTGAATCGTCAGGTAGTGAGAACGGCGACCCTCATCGTTCTTGTCCATCAGTGGGATCATGACGGTGGCGTTGGCGGGGCCGCGCGTATTGCAGAAGGCGAGATACGACTTGGCGCCGACCGCTTGGCGATAGTGATTGCCGAAGCGCAGCGTATGGATGAGTGCCGAGGCATGCTCGATCTCACCGTCAAGCCCCACAACGGCGGCCTTGCCGTAGCCTTCGACCGCTTCGCCTGAGCCCACGGCGTCGATAATCATTCTGGTCAGGAGCTCCCCAAGCACAGGTGCTGCCGCATGGATCTCCGGCTTGAGGTCCTCCACGAAGCCCCGCCCCGCCCACGGATTTTTCACCACCGCCAGCGCCGAAAACAGCTTCAACGGCTGCGGGGTGGCCTTGCCTCCTTCGATCAAGGTCGTTTCGATCTGGAGCAGCGTCTTGCGGATCTGAACGGGCATTGAAAAATCTTCCCTATCATTATCTATTACGTCTTATGGTATACCATAATATTGCAGTGTCAAGCGAGCCTTAAAGCCGAGCCAAAAACGTCGGAAGCAACGGATGACATTGAAGAAAATCGCCTTGCGTCGGCGACTTGCGGGAGAGAAGCCAACCTCCTGTCGCTGCGCGGGTGCGCGAAGCCTGTCAGATGGACCCAGGGCCGAACGCCACACTGGTCGCCGGCGGCCGCTGCCCAGGCGTCCGATGTGTGTGGGGCGCTATTTCAGGAAAAGGAGGTGCCGCGGGCTCAGTTACAATGCCGTCGCCTTTGGAGAAGCGATCGGTGACCAACTCCTGGATAACCGGGGCTGGGCCAGGTCGACAGCATCGTCTCAGGGAAGGCAGGGCCATTCTGCCTTCCACCGTAACTATTCACTCGCCCGTCTGCTGAGCGGCGATGAGCGTTTCCGCGATGGCAGCGGCGCGGGCGACATGGTCAAGGGCGGCTCTGCAGGCGGCTTCGCCGTCGCCCCTTCTGATCGCGTTCACGATTTTTTCCATTTGCGCAGGTCCTTCGACGTCGCGATTCTTGGTCTTGATCGTCATGGAGCGCAGATGGTTGATCCGGACGGTCAGAAGATTCACGACGCCCCAGGCGACGTGCCGATCAACCCGGGTGAACAATGTTTGATAGAAAGCGGACGTCTGGTTGAGAACGCCATGCATGTCCTTGGCGGCATAGCTCTCGCGGATGCCCTTCAACGACGCTTCAAGAGCCTCCGCGATGGCCGGGTCGCGTCGTTCCGCGCACAGCCGCGCAGCCATTCCTTCGAGGGCACCACGGATTTCATAAATCTGCTTTGCCTCATCCAAGTCGAGGAGCGCGACGATCGGTCCCTTGTTCGGTAAGCTCGCCACGAGCCCCTCGGATTCGAGATGACGTAGCACCTCACGGACGACCGTGCGGCTCACGCCCAATTGACCGCAGAGATCACGCTCGACGAGACGTTCGCCAGGTTTGAAATAGCCGTCTACAATCGCATCCCGGACCTTTTCGAGTGCTAATTCCCTCAATGTCTTGGCCGGACGCTCTACTCGGATGTCGGTCTCCCGCAAATCAGCGTTCATCCTCTTACCTTAATATCGGTTCGTCTGCCGATGCTAGTGATATTACGGTGTACCATAATACTCGTATGCCTAAATTCTTCAATGGCGATCAACCGAGCGATATCTCCAGCCGCCTGCGCGTAAGATCTGGCGGGGCCACCCGGCTCCGAGATCACTTCAACGACAAGACTGAGCGCGTGAGGACAACACGGGCAGCAAACATCCGCATTAGTTTGCGCCCCGGCGATAAGGTTCCCGAGCCTGGCTCAGTGCGCAACATCAGGGAGAGCCAACCCCTAACGCCGAGGCACTAAACGACCATTTAAAGCTCTGATCGCACCGCTTCTGTTGGGGTGGAAGGCCCCGAACGGCATCGAATGTGCCAACGCCTGCCCTGCCCTATCGATTGAGAGGATGAGGGTTCCTACCACTCGCCACGGACATTAGCGGCGCTCGAACTGACTTGTGGGACGATAACCGGCGACTGTCGCGGACAGCAATTCAGAGATTAAATATCGAGGTTGTGAAATGGGCGACTTGGCGTCACAAGATGAACTACTCACCTGTAGAATTTGCGGCCAAGACTTCAATGCTCGTAGCTATCAGAGGTCAGCCAAAGGCGAGACGGCGGGCCCATTCAGGGCCGTGCCGTCGACCGCGAAATGCGAGCCGTGGCAAGGACAGTCCCAGCAACGTTCAAGGGAATTCCAATGCACGTGGCAGCCAATATGCGTGCAGGACGCGGATCGTTTGTATAACGTCCCGTCCTCGGCGCGGAAGGCGGCAACCTTGGTCAAGCCCTCGCGGACGATGGCACCCTGTCCTGGCTGGAGCTTATCGACGGAGTCGACCTCGCCAGGCGCAACATACTCTGCGAAATTCTTAACCGCCGTCGCGTTCTCCACGAGATAGTCCACAATCGCTCCCGTGGTTTTGCGAGACGGCTCGTAAAGGTCCCGCCACGGACTGCTGCCTTTAAGGATCAGGTCCCGGATCAATAGCGAAGCGACAACTCCATGCGTCATGCCTTCGCCGGAGTCGCCGGTGATCACAAACACACGCTCGTTCCCCGGATTGCGGCCAATGAAACCAGTGTAGTCGATGGCTTCCATTACTTGGCCGGACCAGCGATGGGTTTCAGCGCCGAGACTGGGCACCAGGCGCTTGATCCAGGCCGTCAAAGCGGCGAACCGCCGTTCAGCATCGTCAACCGCACCCGTTTTGTGGTCCTCGCCGCCTACCAGGAGAAAGTCGCTCGCGCCCTCACCGGGTTGCAGGCGGACATAGTGATACGGATCTTCCATGTCCCAGTAGAGCCCATCCGGAACGGCTCCGGGGTCGATTTCGAACGACATCGCGTAGGTCCGATATGGCGCTTGTTTGGTGTGGATGGCGACACGGTCATTGATCGGCGAATTAGTTGCGACAACGGCCCATCTTCCGGTGAGGCTGAGCCCAGAGCTCGTTGACACGCGGACGCCGTCTTCGGCTTCCTCGACCTTTTCGACAACTGTATCACAGCATAACCTGCCGCCACGCGCGCAAATGCTGGTAGCCAGCCCACGTAGATACTTGAGCGGGTGGAACGTCGCCTGACGGCCATAGCGGAGGGCTGGCGCCGCTGAAAACTCAACAAACGGCAAACCAACGATTTTTTCTACCGCGACCCCGATTTGGAGTGCTGCGTCGAGCTCGCGCTCGAGACTGGCATCCTCCGCTCCGGATGACGGAAATAAAAAGCCGTCGACACGTCTGAAGTCGCAGGCTATGCCCTCGCTCTTTTGGATCGCTTCGATACGGTCAATTGCGGCTGACTGACTTTGATAAAAATGCCGGGCCAGCTCGCGCCCCCGCAGCTCGATCAGCTGGGAGAAATAGTCATCGCATATCGATGAAAGGTGGGCGGTTGTCCGCGCGGTCATCCCGCTGCCGATTTCGCCGCGATCGATAACAGCGACTTTCTGCCCACACACGGCGAACTCGTAGGCTACCGACAAACCGGCAATTCCGGCGCCGATGACGATGACGTCGGCCTGATCGTTTTCCATGAGTGGAACCGCGTCAGGCGCAGCTTTGACCGTCGCCCACAGCGAGACGGTTCTTTCGTCGCTTACGTTCATGATGGGCCTTTCGGAAACGAGCATTGGCTAAATTTAAAACGAGCGCAAAAGTTCCGCGGAGACGCTGCCCAGCCGGCGTCCTCTCGGGTTCCGCAATCATCGGCGAGGCGGATCAAGGTGTCGCTTGGCCTTTAATTAGGGTCTTCCTCACTTTGTGTGGTGGCGATTTTGGTCGAGCGGCAGCATGCGTGCCCTGAGCAGCTCCGGGCCAGCTCTGCCATACATCGCACGCTTGATTGTCTTCAGGCGGTTGATTTGGCCCTCCGCCTGGCCGTTGCTCCACGGCAGTTCGATGGCGTTGTAGACGGCGTCAAGATCGCGGTGCAGGAAGGTCTCGCAGACCACGTTTTATCATCAGCTCGAAGCGCAGCACCTCTCTTCACCCACCACAGATGCAGCGCAAGCTAAGTACCCCATTTATGAGTAGTGCTATGACGAAGCATCAGATTGAGGTGATCACGTCGGTCGAGCGGCGTCGGCGCTGGTCTCGCGAGGAGAAGGAACGGCTCGTCGCCGCGGCATTCATGCCGGAGGCGCGCGTTTCCGAGATCGCGCGAACGGCCGGTGTCCATGTGAGCCAGCTTTTTCGCTGGCGCAAGGAACTCTGTCAGATATCCGCGCCGTCCGTCCCGCAGCTCATTCCGGTAGAAATCGTCGAGCCGCCGCCGTCGTCGCCAGCGGAGCCGCCGGTCTCCCGGCCGCGCAAAAGGGCAAGTATCGTCACGATCGAGCTTGGCCGAGGCCGTCGCCTGCGGGTCGAGAGTGACGTCGACCCCGAAGCGCTCGGTCGGATTTCTGATGTGCTGGAGCGGCGATGATCCCGGTCCCGAGCGGTGTGAAGGTCTGGTTGGCGACGGGCTATACGGACATTCGGAGAGGCTTTCCCGGCCTGTCCTAATGGTACAGGAGACCTCGAAGCGCGATCCGATAAGCGGCCCTCTCTTCGTCTTGCGGGGCTGGAGCGGCGGCTTGATCAAGGTGATTTGGCACGATGGCCAGGGTGCGAAGGCTCACCTTAAGCGAAGGCGTCAGCAACGCGTCACGAATGGCCATCGCCGAATGGTTCCTCCGATAGGCCGCTCCACCCATTACGGGCTGTCTGTGACTGGCGTTCGCTTGGCAGCTACTCACCGGAACTATTGCTCGCGAGCTCGGGTTTTCTAGAGATCCCAACTTCCTATCGCCACGGAAGGGCTGCAACTCCGCGGCGCCTAAACTGAAGGACGAGTCCTATGAGGTACAAACTGACCAGAGATTTCGTCGCCGCCCCATTACTTGCAATCGCCGCCCTGTTCACAACTTCAGCACTCTCCAACGACCCCGGAACTGGCGCGCAGAATGAGCGTTGCCGCGTCGCTCCGGGTGCGGGCGCCAATGGGGGGACGCTCACAGAAAAGCTTGATGATTGCGACGGAGTTCTGAAGCCGCCAACAGTCGGCGACACCGAAATGGTCGAGCCTGCTCCTGACGTCGGAAGAACGCCCGTGATCCGTCCAGACGAGGTGCCAGAACAACAGTAACGGTCCGAATCCCAGTGGGTTATGGCCAACATCATCTGCCGACTTGCTAATGGTTTCGCTCGCCTCCATGCGCTGAGCAGCTCCAGCTTTGGTCCGCATCGATCTGCATAGAACGAAGAAAAAGGCTTTTGCTGCGTGGAGAAGCGCCACGCCTCCTGCGACGGCCTGCGCGAAGTTCAGGACAATGCCGCGGTGTTCGATATGGCCGTTCCGGCCGGCGGCCGTTGATCATCGCGATCGATCAAGATCAGCGTGATCGAGTCCGAAGTGGTCGAGCACGAGTTGGAGATTGCGGCGGTTGGACTTGAAATAGACGTCGAAGACGTCGCCGACCACCGGGACGCTTCCCGCGACCGTGTCGAATCCTACATTGACCAGCATCTTGAGAAGCTTGTCGTTCGGCACGCCGAGACGGCGCGCCTCGTTGACGATGAAGAGGCTGACCGCCGCAGCGCCGAAATCACCGATGCCGGGGATCAAGCCGAGCACGGAGTCCGCGCCGAGCGAGACGCGGGTGCCGGGAATTCGGAGCGCCGTGTCCATAAGCCGGGCCAGGCCCCGTATACGCCGGAGGCGTGCGAGTTGCTCAATCGGTATCGTCTGCTTTTTCATTCTTCTTATGTGGTCCCAACACGCCGCCGTTCAAATGTCATGCGGCCGACTTCTGCTTGCCGAGCCGCTTGATCGCCTGCTCAAGCGGACGCCGCCCATCGCAGTAATCCTCCCAAGCGATCGTCTTTGCCAAAAGCGCGGGGACCGTGCGGATGATGAAGCGCTTCGGATCGAGGTTGGATTTTGAGCTGCGTCCAGGTGCGGTGTCGATAGAACGTGCATTTAGTCCTGATGCGCGAGGTCGCAGCAGTCAGAAGGCAATACGCCGCGTTGGCGCCGCCGATCTTGAGTTTGGCCCCGTTCTCCTGAGCCCGGGCCCCGAAAGCGGGAGAATAGTGCAGTCGCTGAGAACGGCGACCTGATGTGAGTTGTATAGGACCGAGGACGGGCCGGCAGTTGCTATGGGCTCAGACCGTGGATCCGGCTACAAAGAAGAACTCGATGACACCTGAATGGACCGTTGACAAAAATCCTGACGTGAGGGGATTCGAACCAACGGTCATCCTGTTTGGATGGGCTAAAGCCTTGAATATACAGCAAGGCTCGTAAGTTGATGCCAAGCGGCAAGGCACTACTTCGCGAACTCACGATACAGCTCGACCGTCGGTGCGTGCGTATCGATCGTGTCGGCGACCTTGGCGGCCATCGGCAGGTTTTTCTTTTCCGCATCCCATGCCGCCCTAAAACGTTCAACCGTCTCGCGCGCCGTGTCGATCACCAGCTTTTCGGAAAGCTCCGCTTTCGCAGCCAGATGCGCCAGCTCGTCCTTCGACAGCGCTGCCATCTTTTTTGTGCGGGAGAAATTGAGCGCCGCCGTATCTTCCCCCTCGATGTAAGGGATAGTCGACAACAAGTCATACGCTGGCGAGAGCGCAGGGGTGCGGCGATCAGGATAGATGAGCGACCAGTTCTTCAGGTGCATGTCGCCATTGCCGATTAGCGTGCTGAAGACTAGACGCCGGATGAACTCCGCCACGTCGGCCGTGCTGGTTTCGATCCCCAGCACGCGGCCGATCACCCGGTAATTGCCCTTATCGTATTTGTGGTCGGGAAAGACGCCGAAGACTTGCGCAAAGTCCTCGATATGCACCGCTCCCTCCGGCGTGCGGTCAAAACGCTTGATCGCCAGCGCCTGCCCGTGCAGTTCACCCACCCCCTGCGGAAGACCGCTTACAGCGTCGAGATCAACCAGCTGGAGCTCAGGCACGTCCATACCCATCATGCGGGCGATGGTCATCATCGCGAACTCATTCTCGGGCACGCCGCTATATTGCTGAGACGGCAGCTTCACGATCCACGAGCCACCTGTGCCCTCGGCCGGAATGGTCAAGCCGCCGCCCTTTTTGTCGTTCTTAAAGGCCGAGAACTTCAGCTGCACACCCGCCAGCGAAAAGCGCAGCGCGTTCGGCCGCGCTTCGACGATAGCCTGCCCGTCATCCAGAGGCGCGTCATCCGCTTCGGAGGGATGCACCGTCACAGCCCCAGGCAGGTCGCGGCCGAGCATCCAGAGCAGGATGAATTCCCGCGACGGCTTCACACCCGCACGATCAGCGAGGTATTTGCGCAGCGGTCCTTCCGGCAGTAGGTTCGAGAAGAAGGGCGGGACTACCATGTTGTACGGCCTGAACTTCGTGATGAGCGCCCCGAACGGGTCTTTCAGGGACAGGCTAAGCGTCGGCCGCTTTTCGTCTTCGATATAAGCATCGTTGAACGCGAAGATGGTGCGCCCGTCCTGCAGATTCGTCAGGGTCGCAACCGGTTCCCCATACAGCCTGACATCGAGTACCGTGACCTTAGGCATGATCGTCGTCCTCATCCAGCGCATAGGCCGAGCGAGGGACCGCGTCGTCACGCTCGCGGTGCACCGCGCCATTGCGTAGGTGTCTTACGACATGTGCGATCCTGCTCAGCTCCTGACGGGACGGAGGATCAGCCTGCCACCGGTCGAGGCGTGCAGTCGCCTCGTTGAATGTGTCCATCTCCTCGGCCGACAGAGGAAGATGCCGTAAGAGCGCGAGGCTATCTTTGAATGTATCTGCCTCGGAAGCACTACCGAACCCGCCCCGGTGCTGCGCAAACCACCGCTCAAGGCGCCCCACCAGTTTGCGCTGGTCGGATGTCACGACATCACTCGATGCCGATGCACTATCGAGGATATTGCGCATTGCCGGCATCAGTTTTTTCGGGACAAGGACGATCTCGAGGTCGAGCGCGCGCGCCACATCCACTAGGCTGCCAAGTCCGGGCTCCATGGTGCCCCGTTCTATCTGAGAAATATGGCTTTGCGTCAGGCCCGATCGTGCGCTCAGCTCGCGCTGGCTCATTTTCTGCGCTTCGCGCGCAGCGCGCAGCTGCTGCCTTATATGCTCCGTTTTATATGCCATATCATTATCCTGTATCGCACGATGCGAAACATACAGGATAATATATAAGAGGATTCTCAGAGCGACGCAATTTCGATATACAAAACCGTATCAAAAATGCTGACATATATAGAATTATATATATCAGATTGCAGTCTTGGGACTCACAGATATCCATCAGCTCCTATAGCCACCCATCAGTGCGCGCAGCAGATCAACCTGCGCAGACCCTGCCGGTATAGTGTCTGCTGTAAAGGGGACATTGATGTAGGCTCGCCCGTCCGGTTGCGGCCGCGCATGCAGGCCGAATTCCTCGAAAAGCCGGAAGCCTACCGCCCCGACATCGGCCAGCGCATTGTAGCTTTCCCATTTCCCCCGAGTGCCCCATAGCGTGCGCAGCTGGTCCACCAACCGGCCAATGGCAGTGACAAAGGCACGATCCTCGGTCGGTAGCTCAGGCGCCACTTCGCAGAGCGTACCGGTATCGTTCATCCCGTCCAGATGTCCGAACAGGTAGGACGCGATCCGCAGGGGCTCAAGGATGACAATGCCGACGTCATGGAAGACGCGCACCACATCACCATGCAGCCGATAAGACCGGACAGCATCGCGCGCTCTGATACGGCAATCCGTCAGCCGGATCGCGAGATTGTCGCGCATGCGGGTTTCCTCATTTACTGCAAACCCTGCAAGCGCCAGCTTCCAACGGCGCCGCCTGCGAAGATGAAGAGCACTGCTTCAGCGGCGATGCCAAGGCCGAAATTTTCCGAAAGGCTCTCGGAAAGCTGAATCAGGGCAAAAACAAAAACGAGATCGAAAAAGAGTTCAGGAAAGCTCGCCTTCGTCTGATCCGTATTTTCTTTCCGGAGCCAGTGCGGGTGGTTTTGAGCCATGGAACCCTCGTAAGGATGAGAAGCAGCGATATATAGGGCGCTCAGCACGTGAATAAGAAACGCACGAGGGTTGGCTTGGGATAACCGA
Source organism: Sinorhizobium sp. (assembly GCF_059070375.1). Classification (NCBI taxonomy): domain Bacteria; kingdom Pseudomonadati; phylum Pseudomonadota; class Alphaproteobacteria; order Hyphomicrobiales; family Rhizobiaceae; genus Sinorhizobium; species Sinorhizobium sp. Next base: position 123,046 of record NZ_JCACWC010000002.1, on the reverse strand, counting down.
TGGAGACCCTCGGCGCTGACATCGTGGCGATGGCAGCTTCATCACCTGATCTACGCAGCCACAGCAAGGAGTAATCCATGTCTATCGGTATCATAGGAACTGGCCCTGCCCACATACTGGCTGAGGCTCGATAAGTTCTGTGTAAATGTTGATTTCAAATCGGCGCTCCCATTTGACTTTGGCTATCCATTGGCCGAACTCTGGATCGTAGCCAACTGATCACCATCGCCAACTACGGGAGGCCACGAGATTGAACGCTTCCCTGATCCGGCACGCCATCCACATTGCCGCGATTCTCGGCCTCTACCTTTCGGCCGCGATGCTGATTCCAGCGATGCTAGACCTCTATTATGGCCATCCGGATTGGCAGGTCTTCGCGGCCGGTGCTTTCGTTACCAGCGGCCTTTCTGCTGCGACTTTCATGGCAACCCGTGCTGGGCCGCCTCCGTTCTCGAAGAAATTCGGCTTTCTCCTCGTCAACGTTCTATGGTCGGCTTTCGCGTTGATCGGTGCCTTGCCGCTGTGGCTGTCCTCACTCGATCTCGACTTCGCGCAGGCGCTTTTCGAGTCCGTGTCAGCGATTACCACGACCGGATCGACGGTGATTGTCGGACTGGACGATGCCCCGCCCGGCATCCTGATCTGGCGATCGCTCATCTGCTGGCTTGGAGGCGTCGGAATTGTCGTCCTGGGATTGTTCATCATCCCGTACCTGCGGGTCGGGGGAATGTCCTTCTTCAAGATGGAATCCTCCGACACAAACGAAAAGCCATTTGCCCGCCTCGCCACCTTCAGCCGGGCGTTTTTCACCGTCTACGTTGGCATTACGCTCCTTTGTGCAATCGGCTACAACCTAACCGGGATGAACCGGTTCGATGCGATCAATCACGCCATGTCGACGGTTGCCACCGGCGGTTTTTCGACTCATGATGCATCATTCGCCTATTTCGGCAGCATTCCGCTCCTGTGGACGGCAACGTTCTTCATGGCCTTGTGCAGCCTGCCCTTTTCGATCCTCATCGTGTTCGTTGCACGCGGTCGGCTCGACGCCTTGCGTGATCCTCAGATCTTCGTTTTTCTCGCCTATCTGACGGTCTTCGCTCTTTCGGTGGCGATTTATCACCGTTTGACGAATGGCGTCGAGTTTCACATCGCATTGGCCCACTCATTCTTCAACTTCAGCTCGATTCTCTCGACTGCGGGTTACATGAGCGAGGACTACCAGCTTTGGGGACCATTCGTCGTGATGGCCGCATTCATCGCGACCTTCATGGGCGGGTGTTCCGGATCCACCGCCGGCGGCATCAAGGCCTACCGCTTTATCGTTCTCTTCAGCGCCATCCACTCTGGCTTGCGCAAACTCATTTATCCGGCGGCAGTTTACCCTGTCCGCTACGGCCGAAATTCCCTTGATCTGGACACCTTGCGGGCGATCCTCCTGTTTTTTGTCACCTATATCCTCCTCTGGATTTTCGGCAGCCTTGCGATGGCTGCCTTGGGCTACGACTTTCTCACCGCCGTGTCCTCGGTCATCACCTGCCTTTCCAATGTCGGTCCCGGGCTCGGCAGCATCGTTGGCCCAGCCGGAAACTTCTCGACGCTGGAAGATCCGGAACTCTATCTGCTTTCACTCATGATGATGATGGGCCGACTTGAGGTGCTGACCGTGCTTGTCATCCTGACACCAGTGTTCTGGAAGCAGTGACAAATTAGTGACCGGCAAGCGGTTGCATGCTACCACGGCAGATAACCACTGTTTTATTGGAGAACCAGATGACCGCCCATCAGCGAGATCCATACGCACTCGTCGGCCGACTCATAGGGACCATCCTCAGCGTTGTCGCCTACGCATTGGTTGCATGGCCGCTGGTGCGGCCTTTCCTGTAATGGCGGCGCTCGCGGCGTGGCGCAAAGCACCTAGCCTGCCCCCCGCACGAGTACCGAGTGACTATGCCGGCCGTGTGTCGTGGCCGGAGAACAGTGAGGATGCGATATTTGCGCCATTCACAGACAATCGTATCGACGGCCATTGCGTAACCGGAACTCCGCCATATTGTTAGGACAGCCGGCCTCAGCCTGCATCCATCGTCCATAAGATCGGGAGGATTTCCGCATGGCATTTTTAAGCTTGACCCGTCGCACCGCTATGGCGGCCGGGTTTGCTTTCTGTTCGGCGCTCGCGCTTGGCTCGGCGGCGCAAGCGCAAGAGTTTCCGGATCGGACGGTAACGCTCGTCGTTCCCTTTGCTGCCGGAGGTTCGACCGACGTGGTTGCGCGGATCATCGCCCAGAAAATGTCCGACGATCTCGGCCAGCAGGTGATCGTCCAGAACGTTGCTGGCGCTGGCGGTAATCTCGGCGCCGCAAACGTTGCCCGCGCCGATCCCGATGGCTATACGATCCTGATGGCGACAGTAGCGACCCATGCGCTGAACCCGCTCATCCTGAAAACCAAACCCTACGATCCCGAAAAGGATTTCGCACCGATCTCGCTTCTGGTCGTGGTTCCGAACGTCCTGGTGGTCAATCCGGAACTGCCGGCCAAGACGGTTCAGGAATTGCTGGCACTCTTGAAAGCTGACCCCGAGACGTACGCCTACGCCTCCTCCGGCAACGGAACACCGCTTCATCTCTCCGGCGAGCTCTTCAAAAAGATGGCCGGCGTCGAGATGCAGCATATTCCCTACAAGGGCTCCGGCCCGGCACTGAACGACGTGATCGGCAATCAGGTGCCAATCATGTTCGACAATCTCCCCTCGTCATCCGGTCATATCAAAGCTGGCACCCTCCGCGCGCTTGCTGTCACGACGGCAGAACGCGCATCGTCCTTCCCCGACATTCCGACCATCGCAGAGTCGGGCATTCCCGGTTACGAGACCTACACCTGGAACGCGCTCTTCGCTCCCGCCAACACGCCACAACCGGTGATCGCCCGCCTCAACGAAGCTGCGAAGAAGGCCATGGCCGATCCGGCGGTGCAGAAACGCATGGAGGAATTCAGCGCCAAGATCGTAGGTTCGACGCCCGAGGAGCTCGCCGCCCACGTCAAAGCCGAGCTTGCCAAATGGACCCCTGTCGTCCGCGACGCCAACATCCAAATGGATTGATCTGCAGCTGTCGCGCCTACCGCCACTTACGGTTTCAATGATCCGTGAAACGAGCTAGTGCGAGCTGTCTGCAGATCGACCATTCGGTCCGGCCAGTAAAGCTGAAACAAGGTTCTGTTCCCCCTGGGGAACGGAATGAACAGTCATAACAATGTCCGCTGACGCCGAGCAGTCGAGCGGCAACCGCTCACCGCGTGGCGGCCGAGAGCGGCGTTGGTTGCCGCGGCTATTGTGGGGCTTATACTATCTCAAGCGGCTCACTCACGATGCCATTCAACTCGATACATTATCCGATCTTAAAAGCACAAACAGGAACATTTCTCTACTTCGCGCCCCAGGGGGCGCGTTAACAGAAGGTGAATCTCTCTCGCAAAATCAGCTAACCGTTTGAACACCCGGTCTTTGGGCGGGCCAGGAGCCATGTCGTTAATCTGCCTTTGCCCTTCACATTGACAGTCCCCGACATTCGAACTCGAATTGATCGATCAACTGCGCATAGATCTCAGGAGAAACTTGAATGCGGCCGGGCACGCCTGTTGTTTCCATCCGCGATGCCACATTCACCGCATCGCCCCAGACATCATAGAAGAACTTCTTCACTCCTATGCCGAGTGCGACGACCGGACCACTGGCTATGCCGATGAATCGTCACGGCGCTGGGTATCATCTTGTCCGTATGGTGGCGAGCTTCGTCAATTGGCCTTGGGCTCTCGTCCTTCCGATCGCCGTATCCGTCCTCGGGCTCGCGGCCAGCGCCGGTCTATTGCCATGGATCGCGTATCTCACGGTTCTCGTGCGGCATCGCCCTCGTCTTCTCGGGCGCCGCCGTGTTGGCTGCGGACAATGTCTCGCAAGGGCAAATGTGCCTTGCGGGCGGCGTGATGAACACCGCAATGGAAGTCGGTCCGACGGTGGGATTTGCGCTCCTGATGGCGGTGGCAGCGACCGGCGCCGACACCACCGACAGCTATGCCAGAGCGTTCGCAACGGCGGCTGAAGCCCACGGCGTGGCCGCCGTGGCGGCCCTGTTGGTCGCGATCTGGCGACATAGACACGGCAATGCCCCCCAACATTGGGGCCGGACACCCTCCCCAGCGACAAGCCACAGGAGAAAGACGATGAGCGTCGTGCTGACCTTTGCCCTGACCGCGCTTCTGATCGGAGGCGGAGCCACTCTTCTCATGGATATGTGGGCTGCAGTGCAGAAGCACCTTTTCGGAGTGCCGCCGCTGAACTACGCACTTCTTGGTCGCTGGATGGGCCATCTCCGCCTGGGCCGGTTCACCCATGACAACATTACCGCTGCGCGGCCAATCCGAGAAGAAGCGGCGCTCGGCTGGTTCGCCCACTATGCGGCCGGGGTAGTCTTTGCCGCGGTTCTGCTGGCGGTGTGGGGCATAGAGTGGGCCCACGATCCCACGCCAGGTCCGGCGCTGCTTGTCGGCGTTGCAACGATCGCCGCGCCGTTCCTGCTCCTGCAGCCTGGGATGGGTGCGGGGATCGCGGCGAGGAGAACACCACGACCCAACGTCTCGCGTTTGCGGAGCCTTATCGCTCACATTTCATTCGGCATCGGCTTATACGCTTCGGCGCTGATCTCCGCCAGCGTGCTGCCGGGGTAAGTGCTGAAGGGGTCTAAGTGGAAGGAGCGACTTGAATACGTCCTTCCGTCCCCTCGCCGGCGAACCCGCCGCGCGACGAAGAGGTCACTCGCACGGCGATAGGGATCTGACCGTCCGCAGAAACTCGATGATCGACCGACGGGCGCTGCGTGGCTTCCATACCATCGCGAGATCCCAGGTGAGGTCGTCGGGCATCCCCACCAGCGGAACCATTGCGACACCGTCCACCCGCATCGAACGCGCTCCCTCGGGCACGAAAGCTACGCCCATACCGGCCGCTACCAAGCTCAGGATCGTGTGCATCTGCCGCGCCTCCTGACGCACGCGAGGCACGAAGCCGGCCTGCCGGCAGGCGCTCATCAGCCGACCGTGGAGCGAAGGTCCTTGCGCATATGGAAAGAGCACGAACGACTCGTCCGAGAGTTCGGCCAAGCCGATCGGGCTCTGGTTGCAAAGCGAACTCGATGCCGGAACTGCGAGGCAGAAACGGTCGCGATCGATCATCTCGACCTCTAGTCCCGACATTCCCTTCAACGGTGGCGTGACGAAACCCACGTCGATCGAGCCGTCCTGCAATCCTGCGAGTTGCGCGTCGGTCGACCGTTCATCCAGCCGAACGTCAACCATCGGAAAACGTTCGCGGTAGGCGCGGAGCGCAGCGGGCAATACACGGTAGAGCGCGGCGCTCGTGAAGGTAATCGAAATCTCGGCCAGATCCTCCGATGCGGCGCGTCGCGCCATCCGCACGCCTTCGTCCATTTGCTGCAGCGTGCGTCGAGCCTCCGTTAGAAACACTTGGCCTGCAGGGGTCAGCTCGACGCGGCGTTGTGTGCGCACGAAGAGCGGAAAGCCGAGCGCTTCCTCAAGGCGCCTGATCGACTGCGAGAGCGGCGGCTGGGCCATGTGGAGACGGGCGGCCGCCCTCCCGAAATGCAGTTCCTCGGCGACTGCCACGAAGTGGCGCAAGTGGTGCAGATCAACGCTCATATCGCAATCATCTCAATAAAGCGGCAATTGATATTGGAAGACATCGAACGCAGGTGCCAAGTCAAGAGGCGAGAATAGCAAAGCGGGAGTTTCTTATGCGTTCGCAGTCCATGATTCCACGTCTGACCGGACCGGTCCTCATTGGGGCCACTCTTCTGGGTGGCGCCGCTCAAGCGGAAATCGCCCGCCGAGACTTCACTGTCATCAGCGACCCGGGCGTTAAGCTTGCGGTCCGGGAGGTGAGTGATACCGAGGGTCCGTCCGGAAAGCCTCCCATCGTGCTTCTTCACGGCGCGCGCGTCCCGGGCGTTGCCACCTTTGATCTTCCGGTTGAAGGCGGCTCTCTCGCGGTGGACCTGGTTCGTGCGGGACACCGGGTCTTCATCATGGATGCGCGCGGTTACGGTGGCTCAAGTCGGCACGGGCAGGACGGCAGCCAGGATGGCCAGCCCCTCGTCCGCTCCGACATGGTTGTTCGTGACGTCGGCGCCGTGGTCGATGCCGTTCAGGCAAGGACAGGCGTCTCGCAAGTTGCCCTGCTGGGCTGGGCCACCGGCGGCCACTGGGCGGGCATGTATGCTAGCCAGAAACCCAGCGAGGTGAGCCATCTCGTGCTATACAATAGCCTCTACGGCGTGCACGCCGGTCACAAGACCCTGGGACCTGGTTCGGGTATGGCGGACCCAAGCAACCCCGACCAGTTCAACATCCAGCGCTTTGGGGCTTATCGGTTGAACACTGCTGCCTCCCTCCTGCCATCGTGGGACCGCTCGATTCCGATCGAGGACAAGGCTGCCTGGCGCGACCCGAAGGTGGCGGAGGCCTATCAAGCCGCGGCGCTTGCCTCTGATCCGTCCTCGCGCAGTCGCAACCCGCCTTCATTCCGAGCGCCTTCGGGAGCGATGGCAGATTCCTTCGAACTCGCTTCGGGGCACAAGCTATGGGATGCTGGTCCGATCGCCGCGCATGTGCTGGTCATCCGATCGGCCAATGATTTCTGGAGCCGGCCCGAGGACGTGACCACGCTGGCGCAGGATTTGAGGAAGGCGGCAAGCGTTCGCATGGTCACAATACCCGAGGCGACGCACTATGTTCATCTCGACAGGCCGGAGCGGGGGCGCCGCAGCTTTGTCGCTGAGGTAATCCGCACGCTCGAGCACCCCCCGAAGACCCGAGCGGCTCACTGAGGACGCCCATCGTGGAGGCCGTATTCGTCTATCTGGAGAGCCTATCTTCCAGCGCGTGGATGCGCTCCGGAGTATGGCCTTTTCCCATCATCAACCTCATCCATGTGCTAGGGATCGCGCTTCTGTTCGGCGGCATAGCGGTGCTCGATCTCCGTCTCCTGGGCGTCGCTGCAAAAGCTACCCGTCGCCGGCCTCGCCAACCTCGTCCTGCCCATTGCTGCCATCGGCCTCTGCTTCGCAATCGGAGCGGGGCCGCTGATGTTCGCCGTGAACGCGCGCGCGTATGCCGCGAACCTTACCTGCCGTGGAAGCTCGGCCTCATCCTGCTGGCGGGCATCAACATCACGCTGCTGCATGCGACCGCGCGGCGTTCGCACCGATTCTAGGGCGAACGAGTTCCCGCCCTGGCTAGGGCGCGGTCGAGCTTTTAACCATAGAAACAAGGGAAACCTGCTCCAACGTATCAAATGACCCCGCCCTTGTCTTAGGTCCGCAGTGGGCTCGCGATGCGACGTGATTGCAAAGCCGCTGGATTCCAGAGCGCTAACATAGCCTTCGAGCGGCTGTGCCCAGCCGGCGAAATGCATTGTCAGCCCCCTACTCTCCACCTTTGTCTCGAAACGGCGCCGATCGAAGTACGTCGCGGGAGTTTCCGACGGCGCACCAGGCCCGGACACGGCGAGGAGCTCCAAATCCGCCAGCGGGTGAACGATCGAAATGAAGAGCGTCCCGTCCTTTCGCAACACGCGCCTAATTTCCTTCAGCGCCCCAGGAACATCGACTCCAGCTCCTCGAGACGAGGAATATGCCGGATCGTGAAGATCGACGTTTTCCGGTGGGAGGAGAAGCTGTGCATCCTTTCAAACGCGCCGAAGTAATCGTGTGGATCGCGGCCATTGCTTGCGCTCACCCTTCTGACAGGAGCGATAATTGCACTGTCCCAATGTCAGATGATCGGGGGAAACTTTTGCTGCTTGGATGCTTGTTCGCATCGATCGAGTAAGAGCGCGGCAGGAGGACGGGCTCACTCCAGTGCGCAGCGAGAGCCGTGCGGGCTAGGCGCAGGCAAGCCCAAGGGCGCCGCGGACGGTTGCGCACGGCACGTCTCATCGAGCGTGCCCTTCCCTCCGTGGTCACCGGCTTGCGAACCGCGCGCCGGAGACCTCGCGATCCATTTCACGAGCCAGCCGAATCCTTCCCATTCGGCGCCGTCGAGTGGATCGGCGAACGCGTCGCAGCGTTTTTTGCGCTGTTGGCTTACCAGCTCCCTATATAGGATCGTCCATTCAAGTAGCATCTCGTTTCTCCGGGCATCTGGCGTTACCCGGAAGATGGTTCGAGAGGCCATGCAACTGTAGAGGCACGAACGAAAGCCATCTTTCATGGATGAAAGTCGAACCGGATGAAAGTCGAAAACTGGGAAGATCTTCGTCTCTTTTTGCACGTCGCCGAGCAAGGTGGGCTTGCGGGTGCCGCTGAGAAGACGGGGATCAGCGCGCCGACCATTGGGCGACGGATGCTGGCGCTGGAACGTGCCACGGGACGAGCGCTGTTCGTCAGGGCGCGGACGGGATACGAGCTCGCACCGGACGGGCAGATATTGCTGGACCGCGTGAGGGCGATGCAGGAGGCAGCGCAGGACATCGTCGATTGGCAAGAGACGGTGCATTCGATGCCGATCGTACGGCTTATTTCCGACAACACGATGTCGTGCTTCACGGCAACAAGCCTTCGGCACCTTTGGACACCGCACGATACTTTTCGCGTTTGTTTCAAGACAACTGAGGCCGCGATCGACCTGACACACCGCGACGTGGACATTGGACTCGCCGCGGAGCGGCCGCAGTTGGGCAATGTCGCGGTCCGGCGTTCCGTCGCCGTCGCCTATGCGCCCTACTGCGCCCAAGGTTTTGACCACCGGCGCCATTGCAACTGGGTTTCGCTGGGTACGGACGTCGCCAACCAGCCGTGGAAGCGGTGGGCATTCGAACAGCCGGGCCGACACATCACGAACTGGGTAAACTCACCGCGGATGATGTTCGATCTAGTGAAGGCGGGAGCGGGCATCAGCGTGATGCCATGTTTCATCGGTGATAGCGATCCAGGCTTCGTCCGGGCGGGGCGGGTGATCGATGAGCTCGGCCATGATCTCTGGATGGTCCTGCATGACGACGAACGCGGCCGGGAAGCCGTGCGCACGGTCGCAGACCGGCTTTCGGCGCTGCTCGCTGCAAATGCTTCTCTTTTTTTGGGGTCGAATGGGCGCGATCCCCTTTGAACCGAACCAGGATGGCAGCACGCAAGGGGGTGAGCTCGTCTATGTCGCAGAAGTCGGTACGGCCTTTTCGCGACGGATGTCGACGGAGTTACGCAAGCTGCTCGAGGCGATCGTCGCGAAGAAACCCACTGTTAACTGAAGCGGAACAACGCGATATTCACCGAGCCGCTGCTTTTGCCGAAGTCGAATTTCGCGCTTGGACTGCCGATACGAAGTTGAGATCAGGGTATCTAACCGAGGCGGCAAATCGCGGCATTCCCCTGCCCGAAGCGATGCAGCAGTCACTGCATAAGTCGGTGAGCCAGGCGGCGAGTTAATACACACCGCGGAACGGAAGAACGGACGAGCGGCGCGGCTGATTGTCTAAGGCGTGCGGAACGGGCACACCGATTCAGAGACGCTATGGGTGTGGCGTGATCAGCGACAGCGTCGGAAAGTAGGTGCGATACCGTCCGATATTGCGGGTCAGAAGCGGAAGCTGGCTAACTGCAGCATGCGCGCCAATGAAAAAGTCGGGTAGGACGCCAGTCCTTGATCCTCCTGCCCGGCGATATTGCGTGAACACCTTTCCTGCGAGGAAAAGCGCGGCTCGAGGAATTGGCGTCATCTCCAGTCCAGCCTCCTAGCTGTAACTGTCGTTGTCATCTGCGTTCCTCGGTAATGCCAGATACACGGCAGGTATTACTTTGTGCAGGCGATTTCAAGGATAGCTGGGAATCCCACCGGTTTTGGACAGGGGTCATGAGCTATGACCGGCGGAACGCCACTACATCGTAGTCGTTCCTAGAAGCAGTGACCGCGTCGTCGTTTCGCCCCCCCGGAGCCACTGCGGAATTGGCGAGCAACGGATCTTGCAGATGAATGCTGAGTCATAACGCCCTCCGCTCTCCCATCATTTGTCCTGAGCAGCGCCATCACATCGGACCAAGCGAAAGCTCGCCGAGGGAACGACATGGTCGTACAGCGACGCCGCCGTCGATGGGAGGCCATAGACTACTTGCGAGATTACCGTCCCAGTTTTCAGCAGAAACGGAAGCCGTGGCAATCAGGCGGCGCTGCGCCGCAAGTGCTTCAGCGCGACATACTCCCAGACGGCTACCACGAGCAGTATCGCACCTGAAAGCGCCTGGATCGCGGAGTTGGCGATGAAAGGCACAAGCGTGAAACTGGCTGCCAGCAAGCCGATGCCAAAGACATGCGAATACGGCAGGACGCGCGAAGACACCCCTTTCATCCACATTGTCCCTGCAAGGAACAGGATCGGCCCGCCGAGCTGCGCCAGCGCGCTATTGTATGTTCCGGATTGGTAAGGATGCGCCAGGCTGAAGTCTTCTGCGACGGCGGTGAAGATGATACCGCCCACGATCGGAAGGTGACCGTAGGTGAAGAGATACTGCGCGGTGGTTTGCGGTTTAGACGTATCCTCTGCCTTGTCAGCAGCGCGTTCCTGGCCGTCGTGAAAATAGATCCACCACATGAGAACGGTAGTCAGGAAGGAAAGACACAGCACCAGAGGCGTACCTTCAGTGTCCAGGTTTTCATACGTGTGTTTGCCGATCGTCAGTATGGTCTCCCCGAGCGCGATAATGACAAAAAGCGCGCTGCGTTCAGCGAGGTGTTCCCCGTCGATGTCGAGCGTTTCGCGCGGCGAAGCTCCGAGACGTGGTACCCAGTATCTGACCATCGGGCCTACGTATTCCAGAGCAAGTGCCACGATCCACAGGACGACGCGCAGATTCGGTTCGGACAGACCCCCCGTGATCCAGAAGATGCTTGAAATAATAAGCCAGACGGTAATCCGGAAGAAGGTCATGAACGAGGCCAAGTCGCCTCTTCGGAACGCATAGAGGGTGAACAGCGACCGGCTGACCTGCATGGCCGAATAGGCGACCGCAAAGACAAGGCCCATGCCCGCGAGGGCTTCCGGCAGCGCAATGGCCATTACCATGCCGCAGAACATCAGCGTAAAGAGCAGCAGGCGGACCGGTGAGATCTCGGTATCCAGAAGATCCATGACCCACGTCGTGTGGATCCATACCCACCAAAGCGCGAAGATGAAGAGCACTGCTTCAGCGGCGATGCCAAGACTGAAATCATCCGAAAGGCTCTCGGAAAGCTGAATCAACGCAAAAACGAAAACGAGATCGAAAAAGAGCTCAGGAAAGCTCGCCTTCGTCTGATCCGTATTTTCTTTCCGGAGCCAGTGCGTTTTGTTTTCGGCCATGCAACCCTTCATAACGATGAGAGCAGAGATATATAGCGCAGCGCTGGGTCAGGTGCCTTCGTTCCGACCGAAATATCTGCACGCTGCTGGCTCGATTCTTTTGTAATAGGCTGCGGAGAAGATCATTGACAGAAGCGCACCCAAATGGACGAACGCTTGAGCTCACCAGTCGCATCGTATCGGCTTATTTGAGCCGCAATATCATTGCCCCCGACGAACTCCCCCACCTTATCCAGCAAACCTACGGCGCACTGGGCGAGACGTCTGCGTCAGCGCAGAGCCCGCCCGCAGTTGAGGATCAACGGCCCGCGGTTCCGATCAAGAAGTCCGTGACCGACGACTTCATCGTATGCCTGGAGGACGGGAAGAAATTCAAATCTCTCAAGCGCCATCTAACGACTAAATACGGTTTGACGCCGGAGCAGTATCGCGAAAAATGGAAGCTTCCATCCGACTACCCGATGACCGCCCGCAACTATGCTCTGCAGCGCTCGGAACTCGCACGGGCGATGGGGCTTGGAAAGAGACACGCATCAACGCCCGCTGATGCCCCTGCGCCTGTTCGCAGAAGATAAGTTTGAAGTTCAGTTAACGCGGTGGAAGATGCGGGTCGCATGCGAGCCACAATAACGGTCAGCCTCGGCCGCTCGCGCAATGCTAGTGCGTGGTGGCCAGCGCATCGAGAAGGCCGGGTCCTGACCGTTCTGGGTTGCGTCCTTGGATCCTCCTATCGGCCATGGTGTTGGGCACGCTTGGCACTGAGCGTTTACCATTCGATGAAGCCTTTGCTTGGACTGTTTTCCGGGGGACAAGCACACTCCGGTCAATTCGACAAGAGTAAAACAAGAATACAAAAACCCCTAAATTGTTACTGGCACACCTAATACCTTCGTATAAGATCGACCACGCTTTGACACACCCTCTAGCATTGCCAGTGCTTGTAGTGGGCTTTGCGGCGGACCGTATTTCCGTGTCCTTGCTTCATACTGCAGAACGACAGTTCCAACGAAATTCCCTGACCGGAAACGGTCAGGGCTTCATCTATGCGCCTTAAGCTTGTTGATGTCAGCGCGCGCGATTCGGGGACGTAGATGGGCGAAACCTGTTGCAGCGGCTGACGAGCGCCCGCAACGGCTACTTTAGAAGCTCCGGTCCATTTCCATCGTTGGAGAAGACCGTTCCTCATATATCAGCTTGTCGAGTGTGTTGTGACCGGCCTGCATGATGTCCATATCGCAGATGTGACAGATAGCCGCCAATTCCTTCATCAGATCGCCTACTATGAGGTCGCGGCGCCGGAGGGTGCCTGTTTCCTCTTTCATAATGGCTGACTCGAGTTCCTCAAAAGACCCTCCCAGAGCCCGCTAGAGCTCCAGGGTCGACGAAAGAAGATTTCGCCGGCGCTGGGCAGGATCAGTCACTGAAGCCTCGCCGTCGCAGACCGTCATAAGTTTGATAGTTTTGTTCTGAAATTCGCTCATCAATACAAACGCAGATCTAAACCAATGTGCTCGGCACGATATCCTTAAAGGTTGAACGTCGAATTAATCTCAACCACTTCCGTCTTTTGGCGCCAGCGAAGGAGCATCCGGACGTCGGCAGCTTCGATCAGGTGCCTTTGGGCGTAGAAATGCTCGTGCAGCGGGTACATTCGCGCACGGGACGGGTTGTTGGGAATCACCGCACAGTGCCCTTGTCGACGATGGCGTCGCGCAGACGATAGCGCGGTGTAGGCCATGACGACCTCGGCGGGCAGGCCCTCGATCTTGGCGTCGGCTTGCGGCTCATCGCCCTTCTGGCCTGTGACCGAGACCGCTCAGGCCATGTGGATCTTGGTGTTCAAGCCGCCGCGCGAGCGGCCAAGGGCCTGATCTTCACCCGTTTTTTGCGCCTTCGGCGTGCTGATTGGCGCGGATGATGGTGGAATCGACTATCAGGTAGCACATGGCGATCTCCTGTCGGTTATTCAGCATGGCTCCTATGCCGAAACCACACGCCAAATTGTCATATAACCGTACGCGACGCCGGCGAAAGCACCCTCACATCTTCGAGCGAAAGACAACGAGACACTCGCGCCATAGTCCATTATGTCTATGCTCGTGCCGCACTTGGCCTCTTAATGGAACGCGGCCGGACTGGGAGAAATGCCTCACACACCACTTATTGCCACCCTCGTTGCCGGCCTTGGGCTGGCCTTCATTTTCGGCACTGTGGCAAATCGACTTCACCTATCGCCGCTGGTCGGCTACCTCTTGGCAGGTGTTTCGATCGGCCCGTTTACGCCTGGCTTTGTTGCAGATCAATCGCTGGCGCGCCAACTCGCCGAGCTTGGTGTTATCCTGCTGATGTTTGGCATAGGGCTACATTTCTCCATCCACGACTTACTTTCCGTGCGGACTATCGCGCTTCCTGGGGCTCTCGGCCAAATGGCTCTGGTGACAACGCTCGGGTTCATCGTGGCGCAAGCGATCGGATGGCCAATTGCAGCCGGCGTGGTGTTCGGGTTGGCACTCTCGGTTGCAAGCACGGTCGTGGTACTAAGGGCCCTCCAGGAAAAGCGACAACTCGAAACCGATGGAGGGCGTATTGCCGTCGGATGGTTGGTCGTCGAAGACGTTGCCATGATCCTCGCCCTCGTATTATTGCCGGCCTTCGCTGGCAGTTTTGGCGGCAGCACAACTCGGCCGAGTTCAGGCGATGGCGGCCTCTTCACGTTTCTTGAGCCGCAAACTGTGTCCGGCGCGCTTGCACTTGCGTTGACCAAGTTGACTGCCTTTTTTGCTGCGATGGCTATCTTTGGCCGGCGCGTCATTCCGTGGGTACTGCACTATGTTGCTCACACCGGTTCGCGAGAGCTTTTCCGTCTGGCGGTACTGGCGATTGCCCTGGGAGTCGCTTTCGGAGCAGCTGAACTGTTCGGTGTCTCCTTCGCTCTTGGCGCATTTTTCGCGGGGATGATCCTCGCCGAATCACAGTTGAGCCAAAGGGCCGCCCAGGAAACGCTGCCGCTCCGCGACGCATTTGCCGTGCTCTTCTTTGTCTCGGTAGGCATGTTGTTCAACCCCATGATTCTGGTCGAGCAGCCGCTGCTCGTCGGAGCAACATTCCTGATCATCGTGATTGGCAATGCTACAGCCGCGTCCGCGATCGCCATCATGTTCGGCTATTCCCTGCCTGTAGCTCTGACACTCGGCCTCAGCCTCGCACAGATCGGCGAGTTCTCCTTCATACTTGCCGCGCTGGGAGTTGAACTCAAGCTTCTTCCGGAGGCAGGACAGGACCTGGTGCTTGCCGGAGCGATCCTGTCCATTCTCATCAACCCTCTTCTATTCGCCGGATTCGGTCGCCTAACGCCACGGCTCAAGCAACGCGAGCCGGTCGGCGCCGTACAAGAAGACCGCAAGACAGACACACCCGAGCTCACGGGTACCCGTCTCACCCACCATGCTGTCCTTGTCGGCTATGGGCGGGTTGGGAGCCTGGTTGCAGAGACGTTGCAAAAAGCACGGTTGCCTTACCTGATAATTGAGGAGCGGCAAGCGGTTGCCGATCAACTTCGGGCGCTTGGCGCCGAAGTCATTATTGGAAATGCCGCTCAGCCCGGATTACTTGAGGCGGCCAACGTTGGCGCAGCCAAATGGTTGATCAGCGCCATTCCAAGTCCGTTCGAAAGTGGCAACCTCATCGAGCGCGCCCGCACAGTGAATCCGACACTCGAGATCATCGCCCGCGCGCATTCCGACGCTGAGGTCGATTACCTGACAAGGTTGGGAGCGAACCTCATCATCATGGGCGAGCGGGAGATCGCGCGGAGCATCTCGGAACATATTTTGAGCCGCATCGATGTATCCGCAGCTCCCAATCCTAACGAAGGCCAAACAGGCCGCATATCAGAATAAGCTTACGCTGAACTTCGGACAGGTCCCTCGCCTTAAATGTGAGCAGAACTTGAGACCCCGCCATTCAACTTCTGGCGCAGTTGAAGGGAGCGGCGGAAAGCACGTGGCAAGCTGTCTTCTGAACGCCGTGCCGCCGAAATTCGCAGGAGACTGGTGTTCTATAACGTCCCGGACGCAGAATCCTGGAAGGGTCGCTATGGTCGCTTGGTCGGAGAAAAGGACTATCCCACCTCGAAGAGGCAGACCGCGCCGATCTGGATTGGAGGTCGAGGCAGCGCTCGCATGGCACGATGAAGACCCGCGGCCAACGATCGTCACACCGTTGCTCGACGGCAAGCATCTGCGCGAACAGCTTGCGATCGCCGAGCAGTTCATGAGTGTGGGGATCTCGCGCGGGTGGTCGCCGCGGTTTCAGAGGCCGGAGGAGTGACCCAGCCAAATGTGAACGCTTGTTCTCCCGTCCGACCGGACGGCCTCTCCATTGCCAGATTCGACGAGCAATTCCCTTGATATGTTATGCGATCCTTTGGTGAATATTCAGGAACGTTTTCGACGAGGCAATGCGCCATCTGCGCGTCGGCAAGGTCGTCGATCGGCGGTCGCGCACCCGCAATGGCATGGGGGCGCAAAGACTGCAGCGTGCCGCTCTGGTCCCGACTGCCAGACTGATCCGAAATTGGAAGCGCCGGTTGGACTGCGCGGCGAGCAGAACTTCCTGTTTCCGCACCGGGGCGGAACGCTATGGATTCTGAACAAGAGCTGAGCCCGGCTTCGCTATCGCTCGGAATTTGCCAACGACCGCGCCTCATAGCGAGTACGCATGCTGGCGCGCAAGCGCTTGCACCGTCTTGCGAGCTCCTGCACAATGCCACACGTGCCCAAGTGGCGTTACTGGGGCAGTTAAGCGAGCGCAGATGACCGTCATAAACAGGTGCGTCTTGTAGACTGGGCCCCATGTCTGCTGTTTTGCCTCCATCGTGTAAATAGGATACCGATGACCCTTGAGGGTCTGCGCGCACCGAGAGGGAAGCGAGAAGATGGATGCGGTGAAGGTGCCCACGCCCGACGTTTCGGCGGTTTACACGGTCGACCTGAGTGAGCGGCCAGTGCCACGCGGCGATGCCGCGCAGGAGAAGGCCGCACTTCTTCAGCTCGCCGGACGCATGCACGATGCGCCTGGAGAAATGCTCCCAAAGTTCGTCGAACTCGCCATGGAACTGACAGGCGCGATTTCCGCCGGTGTCAGCCTGCTCGAACAGACAGAGTCGTTCCCGGTGTTCCGCTGGCATAATCTGAAGGGAATTCTGTCGCCGTTCAACGGGGCGACTACTCCCCGCGATTACTCGCCGTGTGGCATTACGCTCGACCGCAGCGCACCAACACTGGCGATCCATCCGGAGCGCGTCTATAACTGGATACCAGCGGGCTTGTCGCTGCCAGAGGTTTTGCTCGTTCCCCTATATATGGGACGGACGGAGCCACTCGGGACCCTTTGGGTCGTCGCCAACAGGATCGGGTATTTCCACTGCGGTCACGGAGCCACGCTGCAGGAGCTTGCCGATTTCATCGGTATAGCACTGAAGGTGGCCCGATCCGAACAGGAACTCCAGCAGGCGCTTGAACAGCAGGAACTGCTCACCAGAGAGATGAGCCACAGGCTCAAAAACCTTTTCGCTATCGTAGACGGCATAATCCGCATTAGCGCCCGAAGCACGGACAGCAAGGATGATTTAGTCGCGCTGTTGTCTGGCAGGTTGCATGCGCTCGCCGCTGCCCATTCCTTGGTGAAGCCATCTTTTAGCGACGTCCAAGGGGCGGCCTCCAATCTTGCGGACCTAATAAGCATCGTCATCGAGCCCCACAAGCCTGCCGCAATCCCCGGCGAGAGCGGGTTCTCTCTTGAAGGCCCTACCATTCTATGCGGCGAGCAATCGGTCAACGGACTTGCGCTAGTCTTCCATGAGCTGGCGACCAATGCGGCCAAATACGGGGCGCTGTGCGGCGACAATGGCAGGGTGGACATTGTCTGGCAGATCAACGGCGACGACCTGAGCATCACTTGGAATGAAGAGGGGGAGAGAGAAATATCCTCCCCTCCTGCTTCCAAGGGCTTCGGCAGCACGTTGGTGGAGGCGACCGTGATCCGCCAATTCGGCGGTACCCTCAACTATAACTGGCGACCAACCGGTTTATCAGTGAACATCATCTTGCCATTGTCCCGTCTGGCACAATAGCACCGTCTGGCTACCCTCGAAAATGAGCTGACATCCGCGTATGTGAGCTCTCATGCTGCAAGAGCGCGCGCCACAGTTCTGGTCAAGAGAGCTGTTACAGAGGACTTCATCATCTGCCTGGAGGCGGAGGGAAATTCCAATCTCTGAAGCGGCACTTGCGGCCAAATACGGCCTTAGGCCGACGAATATCAGGAAAAATGGAGCTATCAGCCGGCTTCCCTTAACCGCTCGCAGTTAGGCACGGCAGCGACCAGAATGCCTTCCAAGCAAGAGATGAGAATCACTCCAACCTCGTTTTCGAGTCGGCTGGGGCGATCACGAACCCGCGAATTTTTCGGTCGGAAGTTCTTCCAGTAGATTACGCCAATTCTTGCGGAACAGTGGTAGCCGCTGACACCTGATGGTGAGCACTCGCCAGGCCCTCTCCGTTCCAGCGCGGGGAGCCAAACGCGTTTCCGACCGCCGATCTCCCGCAGCTGCGGGAGATCGGGGCTACTTACTAGCCGGCCCGACGCGTGGCGCCAGTCGTGACCAGAGTACGTGGCGTTCCAAACGCGCCACCGAACCAAGCCGCGACCGCGCCAACAACGAGGGAGAAGAAGCCCAAGATGGCCCCGCTAGAAACTGCGGTGGCGGCCGTATCGGCGGCTTCGGTCGCCTGTTGTTTGGCGCGTTCGATCGAGGCCTTGTAGCTCTCTTCGTATTGTTGAACCTGCGCGCGTGCCTGGTCCACCGGAATGTTCTGTGCCTTTGCAATGGCATCAGCAGCACGATTTCGTGCTTCTTCCGCGGTCGCCTCGTCGCCGGTGACTGCTGCCTGCACAGCGGCGACTGCTGCGTCGCGGAGTGCTGCCGGATCGTTGCCTCCCGTCGCACTCCTGACCTGCCGCTCGATGTCGGCCATTGGATCCGCGGACGTGGCGATTGCCGGTGCGGCGGCAGAGGTGACTGTGGCGGCAGTCTTGCCGACGCCCCCGATGATGCTACTCAGACCGCTGAAGGCGCCACCCACCAACGCGCCGACGGAGGTCGTAAGGAGATAAAGAACGATCAATGTCGTGACGGCCCAACTCGTCAGCCCATGGTAACTTCCCGTCGTTTTGCTAGGGCGGCCGGAAACCCTGCTGGCGATATATCCGCCGACGAAGGCCGCAACTATGCCGGAGACGACGAACCAGAGACCGCCGGCGATCGAAAAAGTGCTTGGGTTTGGGTTGTCGTTCGTTGTCGGATCGAACACGGCGGCTCCGATGCCGACGCCCAAGAGGTTCAGCAGAAATTGGACCGCAAGCGCGAGCGCCACGCCCGCAAGCACCGCTCCCCAAGAGATTTCGTTGATGACGGTATTTGCCGAGAGATCAGGAGCGTAAACGGTCTCGCGGGTTTGATGAACGGCGACAGGATCGCTCATGATGGTGTTCCTCCCTTTTATGCAACTTGTCTAAACTAAGTACCTGCGAAAGAGTTCCTCGGCCGCGGTGGAGAGCAAGCTCACCTAGATCGATCCCGGGAGCGGGCTGCTATGCCAAACACCGTCCATCGTCGGCCCTCTCCCTGATCTCCTCGAACGAGGGATGCCTCAACTTCCGCTCATCGGTCCCACGCCCGATACTCGCCCCCACTGAAATGATCATCGAGGAAGGGCTCCGCCGTAGTTGCGAAGCCGCTGAGCTCCTCACCAAGAGGTTGGTTTTTGTGTCAGTCTGGGCCCGCGCGAAGGACCTGCTCCGCAAGATCGGGGTTTTCCCGGATGGGCACCTGCTACATCCTTGCAGGGCGTTCTCGCTACAGCGATGACGATGTGGCTACGTTGCTAGAAAATTGGACACAGTCTCTACCAGTTTTGCTGGGGGGAACGGCTTTTCTAGCATAATGCCGTTCGGGACACTTCTGGACGCCCGAGCTTAGAAAGCCATGTCCACTGATATACACGATCCACGTCGGGTTGATCTCTCGGGCGACACGCGCGCCACTAACCGTCAGGTCGATGGGAGAACCGAGTAGGGGCGGCCACGCCTGAAATGGTGGAGTCTGCGGATTTCAAGAGGCTATCGCCTCACTGCCGCTCGTGACCACCTGGACGTCGAATTCAGCACCGCTGAATGCAACAGCGTTTCGTCGCCGGTAAGCTGCGCAGCTCTCCCGTCATAATGTCGAGACGGCTTCCGCGCCGAGAGCCTTGAGCTGCTCGATCGAGGCAATTCCCATCAATGCAAGGCTGATCGAAATCTCCCGCTCGAGGATGGCGATCACCTCGGCCACGCCCGCCTTCCCGGCGGCCGAGAGGCCATAGGTATAAGCTCGGCCAAGCATCACGCCGTCTGCGCCGAGCGCGATCGCCTTGATGACGTCCGCGCCCCGGAGGATACCGCCGTCAAGCATAAGGCAGAAGTCGGTTCCCACGGCGGCGCGAATGCTCGGCA
The DNA here is from genome assembly GCF_059070375.1 of Sinorhizobium sp. Taxonomy (NCBI): domain Bacteria; kingdom Pseudomonadati; phylum Pseudomonadota; class Alphaproteobacteria; order Hyphomicrobiales; family Rhizobiaceae; genus Sinorhizobium; species Sinorhizobium sp. Next base: position 103,086 of record NZ_JCACWC010000002.1, on the reverse strand, counting down.
GGGCGCGGATCGTGCTCGGGGCACCGTCGAGTTGACGTCCGCCGTGGTTGGAAATCACCACCCCATCGCAACCGAGATCGCGAGCGCGTACGGCATCAGCGGGCGTGAGAACGCCTTTAATTACGAGCTTGCCCGTCCAGCGTTCGCGTAGCGAGGCGATGTCTCTCCACGACAGCGTCTTGTCAATTCGGCGCGAGAGATTGGCCGCCTGCTCAAGCGCGCCGCGACCGAATTCCGGCCGGTGCTCGATAGCCCTGACCGACGGCATGCCGGCAAGGGCCACCTGTGCGAGCCAGCGCGGCTTCAGCGCGAGGCGGGCGAAGAGGTCCGGCGTCACCCGCGTCAGCGATCGGAAGCCGTTTCGCACATCCCGTTCGCGAATGCCCGTAATGGCTGTGTCCACCGTTACGAACAGGGTATCGACGCCGGCCTGTTCTGCCGCTTGGAGCAATTCCTCGCATAGCGAGCGATCCTCCAGCACATAGAGCTGGAAATGCAGCGGCCCTTCCGTGACGGTGCGAAGGTCGGCTAGTGAAGCGATGGAAAAGGTTGATAGGCAGAAGGGGATGCCCGCGGCATGCGCCGCCTGCAAGGCCTTGACCTCGCCCTTGCCGGAATAAAGGCCGAGGAAGCCGACCGGCCCGAGCATGAACGGCAGGGGATGACGTCTCCCAAGATAAGCCGTGGAAAGGTCCTGCGGCTGCGGCTCGACTAGCACGTTCTGGCGCAGGGTTATGCGGGAGAAGTCCGAGCGATTCGCCCGCATCGTCTCCTCCTCGAAGGAGCCGCCGTCTATATAGTCGAAGAAGATCTTCGGCAGCCGCCGTCGGGCGAGATCGCGAAAGTCGTGGATGTTGACCAGCGCCATGTCAGCCGTTGTCCGGATCGATTGTGTCGATGAAGCTTGAAATTAAATCGTCTCCCGCAGCCGGCTCGCTTCCGGCCATCACCGCGACGGAGAAGCCTATCAGGGAGGAAATCGCATTATGGGTCGTTGCGCCGGCCCGCAGGTTCATCACCAGCGTCGGGCAGAGGAAAAGGCCAAGCCGGATCACCCGGCGCCAGTCGGCCGGAAGCATGCCCCGCGCCTTCAGTTCGTGGAGCAGTGGACGCCATAGTGCCTCTGCCTTCACGTCGAGAAGCGCCCGCCTGACGGAACTTGGCATGAAGTCGGTCGTTACGCGGAGCAGACTACCATCGAGCATTACGTTTGCCTTGTAGTGCTCAGCCGCCATGGCAGGATCGTAGAGCCACAGCGGATGGGCGAGGGTGTTATGGAAGGTCGTCTTCACTTCGGCGAGCAATGTCGGGATGTTCTCGCCGGCAAAGGCGGGGTCGAAAAAAGACAAGCGCGCCCTGTCTTCGCGCTCCTCGTACCAGACATTCGCGTTGTGGGCATCGCCATGCGCGACCACTCCCCCGGCATCGGTCAGCCGCAAGGGGTTCAACCGCTCATGCGCGGCATCGAAGAGGGCACCGAGGCTGTCGCGGTATTCGATGCCGTTCACCACAAAACGGCAGCGCGAAAGCGTCTCCCAATCGATCGTCAGGTTTGGAAAGGTAAAGTCCTTGCCGACATAGAAGCTCGCCATTCGCCCGCCCGGATAGGTACCTGCCGACGGGTCGATGAGCCGTTCGTAAAAGAGCCGGTGGATCGGCTCGGCCGCAACCTCTCCGGCATTCACCGGATGCAGCGTATCGAGATAGACCTGAAGCACGGCTTCGCTCAGCCTGCGTTCGGCCTCAACAGCCCTGTCTCTTGCGGCAGCATCGTCATTCAGATCCAGCGCTCGCAGCACATCGGAAAAACGCGGATCAGTGCGTCGGCGATAGACAAGGATCTGTTCGCCCGGAAGAGTCGACATCAGCAATGGCTGATCTACGGGAAGTCCGGCGCGGGCCAGGATGTCGGCGCGGTAATATTCGCCGCTCATGGCCTCCTCGCCTTCTTCCTGATGGAACTTGAAAAAGAACGCGCCATCTTCGGTATCGAAGAATCCATTGAGGGAATTGAGGCTATACTGGTCGTGATTGATCGCGACGTTCTTTGCCTCGATCCCGAAAAGGTCGCGCAGCAGCTCGGCCAGCAACTGTTCCGCCATGCCGTCTCCGGTTTTGGCGATTTTCCTGATTTGCGCGGTGCGGCTCGTGGCCTGGCTCATAGCGTTCTTTCCGAATGGGTCTTTTGGATAGGAACGGCGGTCACTTGCCGCCGTGCAGATAGCGGCTGCCGAGCGAATAACGGCTGCCGACATAGGTGAAGGTATTCACAGTTGCGACGACCGGTCCTGTCCAGGTCTTGCGGTGCAGGACCAGGCAGCAGTCACCCGGGCGAATGTTCAGCAGGCGAGCCTGGTCAGCACTCGCCGGCAGAGCGCTGATGAGGTGCTCCACCTCGGTCAGCGGCGTTGCGTTCTGTAGGTAGTCATAAGTGGCGACTGCGGCAAAGTCCTGGTCGACATAGCCGGAAACGAGGTTGGGATTGACGTAGCGCTCCTCGAGCTGCACCGGCAGGTCGTTCTCGAAATGAATGACTACGGAATGGTCGACGGGCTTCACCGCCTCAAACTCGAAGGCGAGCAGAAGCTCTGGTTCCGGTCGTGCAATGCGCTCGAGCACGAACACCTCGGCGCGGTGCCGGCTACCGCGCGCTCTGATCTCGGCGATGATGTTGCTGATTTCGATCAACGTCGACTGGGGCCGCGGCGGAGCGACAAAGGTGCCGACGCCCTGAATGCGGCGCAGATGCCCCTCCGAAGTGAGCTCCCGCAGCGCCCGGTGAACGGTCATACGGGACACGCCGAGTGCCATAACGAGTTCGTTCTCGGACGGAAGCCGGCTGTTGCGCGCCCACTTGCCGCTGCCGATGTTGCCAAGGACGAAGTCCTTCACCTTGGCGTAGAGCGGCGATGCAGAATCTGAAAGCGTATTCATGGTTCACTGCCTCCACCGCCGCCTTAAATGAGCCGGCACCCGGAATGACATGACGGACCGGACTTAGCCCGCCACCTCGATGATCGTCTTAAGCGCCTTGCTGTCGCCCCTCAGCAGCCTTTCGTATGCCTCGGGCACATCGTCGAGCGCCGGCAGCACCTCGATGAAACGTTGCAGCGCGGGTGCGAGATCGACGAGTAACCCAACGCTCTCGGGCAACTCGTCTGCAAAGGCATGGCAGCCGACGAGTGACATCTCCCGCTCCACTAGGATGTTCGGGTCGAAATCGAGCCTGCCGTGGCCAATGCCGACGAGCGCCAGCGCTCCGCCGGCCGACAGGATGTCGAGAGCCCGTGCGATCGCCTGAATGCTGCCGGTGGCATCCAGCGCATAGCGCACCCTTCCGCCGGAAAGTGCTTTTTCGATCACCGCCCTGTCGAGAGCAACGACCGCGCCGCCAGTCACCTCGGCGACAAGAGCGGCTTTGTCGGCGTTCAGATCGGCCAGCAGCAGCGGACCAGCGTGCAACCGGGAGAGAAGCAGGGCGCTCAACCCGCCGATCGTGCCGCAGCCGATGACGAGAACCGGTTCGCCGGCCGGAATGGCGAGGCGACGCACGGCATGCAAGGCGACCGCCATCGGTTCGGCCATAGCGGCAATATGGGGCGAAAGCTCAGGATCGTGGCGCACGACCAGTCGGGCTGGCAATTGCACCGCCTCGGCAAAGCCACCGTCACAGATCTCGCCGACGAAACCCAAGGCCTCGCAGACATTTTTGCGGCCGCTCGTGCAAGCCGGACAGGTGCCGCACCACATGCGCGAGTCCGCAGAGACGACGTCTCCCCGCACCACATGGCTGACGCCCTCTCCGATAGCAGTCACGCGACCGCAAAATTCATGGCCTGCCGTCGAGGGCCGGCGCGAGATCCATTGGCCGGTACGGTAGTTGTGAAGGTCGGAACCGCAGATGCCGGCAGCCCTTACTTCAAGGTTGACGAAGCCTGGCGGCGGCGCCGACAGTTCGGCGACCTCCTCCACCCGCAAGTCCTTGGCGTCGTAGAGCCGCACAGCCTTCATAGTTCAGGCGCCTTGCTTCAGATAACGATCGCGCACCGACGACACGGCGAGCGCATGCGAGGAGAAACCCTCGTAGATCGCCAGATTGTGGGAATGCTTGGCGAATTCCGGATAGGCCGGTGCCGTGACATAGCCGATCGAGCTGCGCTTGACGAAATCACTGACCGACAGCGGGCCGAACGTTCTGGCCCAGCGGCTGGTCGGCAATACGGCGTTCGGCCCAAGCGAAAAGTTGGCGATGCTGACCGGAGTATGGGGACCCATCAGGATTTCGGACGCTTCAGTGATGTGGCCGAGATGAATGAAGGGCTCTTCTGAGAGAAGCTCCAGATGCTCCGGCGCATAGGCGTTTACGAACTCGTAACTTTCCTCGATGGACGAGGTGAGAACGATGCCGCCTGTCTTTCCGCTCAGCACGGCCGTTGAGAAGGCGACGCGCTGTTCGGTCATCTTCGCCCAGTGTTCTGGAAGGGCTGCGAGCGCCTCCTCGGCGACGCGGCGGCTGTGGGTAACGAGATAGGCGGAGGAATCCGGGCCATGTTCCGCCTCGATCAGCAGGTCGAGCGCGGCAAGACCACCATGGACCGTATCATCGGCGAGGATCATCACTTCGGACGGACCGGCGGGAAGACCGGTATCGATGACGCCGGAAAGCAAGCGCTTGGCGGCGACCACCCACGGGCTGCCGGGACCGACGATCTTCAGCGCCGGCTTGATGGTTTCGGTGCCATAGGCGACGGCAGCAACGGCCTGCGCGCCGCCCACCTTGTAGACGGTTTCGACACCGGCCAGGCGTGCGGCAACCAGCGTCGCAGCATCGACCGAACCGTCCGGTGCCGGCGGCGTGACGATGGCCAGATTGGAGACGCCCGCAACAACGGCCGGGACCGATGTCATCATAGTCACCGACGGGAAAGAACCTTTGCCGCGCGGCACGTAGAGCGCGACCGACTGAATGGGCGTAAAGCGGTCTCCGGCAAATGCGCCGGGACGGATCTCCTTCAGCCACATGGCTTCAGGCTTCTGCTCCTCATGGAATTTGCGGATGTTGTCTATGCCGAATTGAACGGATTCGATCACGCTTGCATCAACGAGCTTGAAGGCCGCATCGAACTCGGCCGCGGTAACCTTCAGATTGGCTTCCGTGACGTCGGCCTTGTCGAGTTCGCGGCCAAATCGTGCAAGCGCCCTGTCTCCCTCGGTGCGGACGGCCTCCACGATCGGCGCGACCTTCTCGATGAAGGCCGATATGTCGGTTTCCGAACGGCGCAGCAGGGCGGCCTTTTCCTCGAGGTTCAGCTTGGAATATTCGTAGAAAGACACGTTGGTCATCGTCTTGTCCTTGTATCTCGCCCTCGCAGGGCCGCAGGGTCATTTCGATTTCAGGAAGATGTCGAGACCGACGAGCCGGTCGAGCAGCGCGATCGCAACACCCGCGCAGGCGATGAACACCACGGAGATGGCGGCCAGGTCGGGCGTGATGATCGAGCGGATGGAATTGTAGATCTGCACCGGCAGCGTCACGCTTCGAGCATCCACCAGCAGGAGGCTGACCAGAAACTCGTTGAGCGCGAGGATGAACATCAGCAGCGATCCCGTGATCACGCCCGGCAGGACCGCCGGCAGCGTGATATAGAGGAAGCGTTGCAGCGGCGGCGCTCCGCAATTGGCTGCAGCCAGTTCCAGGTCGGGCGACAGATTGCTGGCACTCGCCGTCACAGCCCAGACCATGAAGGGCAGGTTAATGACGGAGCAGGCGATACCCACCGGCCACAACCGCCCGAGAACGCCTATGTTGCCGAGTACCAGCATCATGCCGATGCCGGAACCGATCAGTGGGATGGTGAACGGCAACAGCAGATAGATCTGGATCGATCGAGCAAACCGCACCCGATATTTCGCCAACGCGATGCCGGCGAGGGTCCCGACCGGGATCGAGACCACGGTGCATATCGTGGCGACGATCAGCGAACGCAGGAAGGCCTGCCTCAGGTCACTTGCCTGGGCGATCGCCCCGTACCATTTCAGCGATAGGCCGTCCGGCGGAAAGGTGATGATGTTTCCGGCCGTAAACGAGGCTCCGAGCACCACGACAGTGGGCGCAGACAACATCACAAGCGCAGTCGCAACGAAAGCCCACAGAACGAAGGATTTACTCTTGCTGCCCGTCATTTACGGCCTCCTGTCATGGCGAGCGTGCCTGCGCCGAATACCATGAACACCACGCCGACGAGCATGGACCCGACCGCAACGAGCATCATTGACAGCGTAGCACCCATGCCCTGGTCGGAGGTGCGGAAGAACTGGTCGTAGATCGCGTTAGCGATAAAGTCCTGCGTGCCGCCGCCGAGGATGGCGGGGATAGCGAAGTCGGTGAGCGACAGTGTCATCACGACTAGGCCGGCCCCCACGAGCCCCGGTCGGGAAAGCGGCAGAACGATGTGGCGAAAAGTGCGGGTCCAGCCCGCGCCGAGCGAGGCCGCTGCCGCCTCGAGGTCGCTGGGGATCGCGGTCAGAGCCGGTGCGAGCATCAGCACCGCGAAAGGCAGCATGTACTGAATGAGGCCGAACAGTACCGCAGGGTAGTTGTAGAGCAGCCGTATCGGCGGGACGCCTACGAGACCGAGCGCCTCGTTGACCATACCCTGATTGCCGAGAATGATGAGCCAGCCATAGGCGCGCACAACCTGTCCGATGAAGAAGGGCAAAAACAACGCAACCAGCAGAAACTTGCGAAGCGTGGACGAGGGCGTGCGCACCATGAGATAAGCATATGGAAACGCGAACACCAGCGTGATCGCGGTCACGATCATCGAACCAATCAGGCTACGGCCTGCCACGGTCGCAAAGAAGCTCTCGGTCAGAACACGCTGATAATTGGCGAGCGTATAGCTCTCCGACATCAGGAAGGTATTGGTATCGAGCGTTCTCAGGCTCGTGTCGCCAATCTGGACGAGACCGAGCACAAGCAGCCCCACGAGCACAATCGCGGGCATCAGCATGAGATAAGGTAAGCCTCGCTGGAAGCTCGAGGGCCAGACGAAAGCCGCAAGGCGTTCGAGCATATCCATGACGCGCCACGTCAGGGGATATGCGGCACGGGAAGCGCGCATGGCATCGATCCTGTTTCACGAGAGAATGTTGCCCGCCGTGAGAAGGGACGCGGCGGGCACACAAGGCATCAGCCCTGCATGATTTCCTTGAACTTGGCGAACCACTGGCTTTCGTTCTCGACCTGTACCTTGGACGAGATGCGGATCAGGTGTTTGAAGTCCTCTTCCGTGGTCGGGTAGGACGGATCGCCCACCAGATCGGCCGGCGGCGTGATGCCGGGGATGACGCCGGGAAGGCCGAGACCGTCGAGCCAGATCTGCTGTGCTTCCTTGGTCAGGGCGTGATTGATGTACTTCTTGGCCCAGTAAAGCTCATTTTCGGGCAGACCTTTCGGGATCCAAAGGCCGTCGGTGTCGAACTTTGCGCCTTCCTCCGGCACGACCCAGGCGATCTCGATGCCGTTCTTCTTGGCTTCGCGCGCATTGGTCGAGATGGTGCAGGCGGCGTCGATCTCGCCCTTCTGGAACCAGGTGGTAAAATCCGGGTCCTCGCCGAGCAGGGGCTGCTGCTCCTTGATCTTCGAGATGAAATCCCAAGCCGGCTGCATGTTGGCGGGAATGTCCTCGAGCTTACCGCCGCCGGCGACCTGGGCCGGGAAGTGGAAGCCGATGCCGTCGTTATACAGCGCGATACGACCTTTGAGCTTGGGGTCGAGCAGATCCTTCCAGGACTTTGGTGCGCCGTTCGGGAAGGCCGACGGGCGATAGGCGAGCACGTAAACATAGCCGTAGGTATTGACGATCGGATAGCCGTCGAGACCGACCGGCTTGGCAAGATCCGTGGCGTTCTTGAGATTCGGCAGGTCCGACAGGTCCTCGGTGACCCCGCGCAGCGCCGACTTTGTCGCGTTCGTGGTCGTATCCCAGTTGATGTGGATCGGCGGGACACGCTTCTGGGCAACAGCGGCCCAGACCTTCGGCTGGATCTCGTTGTCCTCGGTCAGATCGTGACGAACGGCAATCCCGGTCATCTTGGTAAAGCTGTCGGACACGCCAGCCTTGAGGGCATCGACCCAGCTGCCGCCCCAGGCGCGAACGATGATCTCGGCCGGCTTTTCCGGCTCTTGGGCAAAGGCGCGACTGGCGCCGAGCGTCGAGAGACCCGCCGAGGCGCCGGCCGCGGCGATCGACGCAAGCAACGTCCGGCGGCGGATCTGCGCGGACAGGAATTTATCATGCGGCATTAGACATTCTCCTCTGGCTGGACCTTCTCGGGGTCATTTTTGAAAGACATGCATATCCCTGGCATTCCAGCCGAGACGAACCTCGTCGCCTGGACCGAACTGCAAGTGAGATTCTGGATCGTGGTCGAAGACCCGCATCAGCACGCCGGCCAGCCTCGGAACCTGAATTTCGTAAACGACGCGTTCGCCTTCGAAAATGCAATCGACGACCTGGCCGTCGACCACCGTTTCGAGTCGCTCGAGTGGCCTGTCCTTCGGTGCGATGCGGATCTGTTCCGCACGAACCGCGCCGCTGCAGGATATGCCGGTAGCAAGTGCAGCATCGGCAGGGATCCCGACGAGACGCACACCGTTGGCTTCGAACACGGCTCGCGCCGAAGTAAGTTCGACAACGTTGCCTTTAATGAAATTGGTCACGCCGATGAAGTTTGCGACGAAAGCGTTCGACGGCGCGCGATACGCATCGACCGGCCGGGCCTTTTGCTGAATGGAACCGCCATTCATGACGATGACCTCGTCGGAAACCACCAGCGCCTCTCGCTGGTCGTGAGTGACATTGATCGTGGTGACGCCGAGCTCTTTTTGGATGCGGCGGAACTCGAGCTGCATCTCCTCGCGCAGCTTGCGATCGAGCGCAGCAAGCGGTTCGTCAAGCAGAAGCAGGTCCGGCTCGAACACCAACGCACGGGCGATAGCGACACGCTGCTGCTGACCGCCAGACAACTCATTGATCCGTCGGCCGCCATAGCCGCCGAGGCGCACGAGATCGAGATAGCGCGCGACCTTTTCCGGGATCGTGCGGGCGTCATGGCGTCGCATCTTGAGCGGAAAGGCGACGTTTTCGGCCGCCGTCATATGAGGAAAAAGCGCGAGCTTTTGGAACACCATACCGATGGCGCGCTTGTGTGCCGGCACGGCACTGACCGGCCGCCCATTGATGAAGATCTCACCGTGGGTCGGCCGGTCGAAACCGGCGATCATGCGCAGCAATGTCGTCTTACCGGATCCGGACGGGCCGAGAATGGTCAGGAACCGCCCCTTGGGGAGGTCGAATGAGGCATTCCTGACAGCGTGAACATCGCCGAAAGCCATGCCGACGTCCTTGACGGAAACAGCGACCGGATTGACGGATCCGGTCGGACGGAGACCAGCAGCAACAACGCCCATTAAATTCCCCTGTCTTGCTCCAACCGATGAGACCGCGGCGAAGCTTTATTCTATTCGACATGGCGGGAAGGCACTCGACGAGCCCTTACGTCTAGTTGTCTATACATATTAGTACAAGTATCGTCAACCGGCATTGCGCATTTTTTGCACTGCAATTCTACATGCCAAATATTTGTGCAGATGCGAAAGGAAGGCGCAAAGCCGCTGACAGTTTGGCAGCGACGGACAGAATGACAAGCAGTCAAGACGGGTCCGTCGCACGGTTTGCACACCACACGGAGCATTCATGCAGGCTCGCGCACGGATCAGATGGAGGCGAGATAGCCGCCGTCGACAGGAATACAATGCCCCGTGATATAGGCAGCCGCATCGCTGCAGAGGAAAACCGCGACACCGCCGATGTCGCTTTCCTTGCCGAAGCGCCGCTGAGGGATTTTTTCCAGCATGCGGGATTGCCAATCCTCGTCCTCGTAGAAGCCCTCAGTCATGGCGGTGCGGAAATAGCCGGGCGCTATGGCGTTGACCCGGATGTTGTGCGCTGCCCACTCGGTTGCCAGGGCACGCGTTACGCCGAGCAGCCCGGACTTCGAGGCGCCGTAGGGTGCCGCCGTCGGGATCCCGACATAGGATGTCAGGGAGCAGAGATTGACGATTGCTCCGCCGTTTGCGTCCGCCATGATCCGGCCCGCCGCCTGGGCACAGAAGAAGGCGCCCTTCAGATTGGTCGAGACGATCGCTTCCCAAAGCGCTTCGTCTACATCGAAGGAAGGCCGGACATTCTCGTACCCGGCATTGTTGACCAGGATGTCGAGACCGCCCAAACCCTCAGCCGCTGCTCTCGTGACGCTTGAGCAAGCCTCAACGTCGCGTACGTCCTGGGCAAGCGCCACGGCGCGTCTGCCGGCCTTTTCGATCAGTGCCCGGGTCTCAGCCAAGCCCTCTACCGTTCGCGCGGTCACCGCCACGTGCGCACCGGCCTCGGCCAGGGCGAAAGCGATAGACTGCCCTATGCCGCGGCTTGCTCCCGTAACGAGGGCGCGGCGGCCGGAAAGGTCGAAGATCGGGCGGGTCATGACGGCTCCTGTCCTGGTTCCAACCTGGATGACATCATTATCTCGACAACATGTCTATACATATATACAGATCATGAATCCCGGCTTATGAATAGCACATAGCAAGGGTACCTCATGGAGACGGTAAAATGGCAAACCCATCAACCCCCATACGGAAAGAAATTCGCTCGATCGCCCCGTATAATGCCGGCCTGACGCTCGAAGAGGTGCGGGCGAAGTACCATGTCGACGAAGTCGCCAAGCTCGGCTCCAACGAGAACCCTCTCGGCCCCTCGCCCGCCTTGCGCGGGCTTTTTCCCGACATCGGTGAACTGGCCCGGCTTTATCCCGATCCGCAGGGCCGCGCGCTCTGCGCCCGCCTGGCTGCCAGCTTCGATGTGGAGAACAATCAAGTTATCCTCGGCAACGGCTCGGAAGATCTGATCGCCGTGATTTGCCGCTCGGTGGTGCGCGCGGGCGACACGGTGGTAACGCTCTATCCATCCTTCCCCCTGCATGAAGACTATACGACCCTGATGGGCGGAAAAGTCGATCGCGTCACCGTTGCACCGGACCTCACCGTCGACATGGACGCCGTTCTCGCCGCAATTGCCCGCAAGCCTCGCATGCTGATGTTCTCGAACCCAATGAACCCTGTCGGCTCATGGCTGACACCGCTTCAACTGGAAAAGGTTATCGCCGCGCTCGATCCGGAAACGCTCATCGTGGTGGACGAGGCCTATGCGGAATATGCAGCCGGCGACGACTATCCAAGTGCCGCCGACATGCTGAAGGTGACGGGCTTGAACTGGGTCGTGCTACGTACCTTCTCGAAAGCCTACGGACTGGCAGGCCTGCGCATCGGCTATGGTATTGTCAGCGACGGCAGCCTTTGCGATTTTTTCAATCGTGCGCGTACTCCGTTCAACACCAATGCGATCGCCCAGGTATCCGCCCTCACCGCCTTTGATGATACCGATCACCTTAACCGTTCCGTCGAGCTTGCTCTGGTCGAACGCGAACGGATGAAGACAGAACTCACGACGATGGGCTACCGGATTGCACCGTCGAAATGCAATTTTCTGTTCTTCGACGCACGCACAGAGGCAACCCGGATGGCCGAAGCACTGCTCCAGCAAGGCGTCATCGTCAAACCCTGGAAACAACCCGGCTTCGAGACGTATATTCGCGTCAGCATCGGCTCACCTGCGGAAAACGATCACTTCATCGAAGCGTTGAAGAAGGCTGAGGCTGCCGGGTGAGGCAGGCGTGAAGCGGACGGCAAGCACAGCTGGTCGTGCGGATAAGGAATTGGAACCCCTATTGGCTTTCGCTCATGCCACATTTCGAGTGCGGTGCGTTCAACCTCCCTGCCATATCTCCGCGCGGCCAGTTTCTTGAGGGTGGCCGCGACGAGTTTTGGCTGGCAGTTCTGATCGCTGCGGTGCGGCGTCATGCCGAGGGAAGGCTGGCCACAGCCTGCACCGCCGCAAATGGCGCGTGTTTCGGGCGGAGCATTTCGGCCAAGTCCGGTCCTTAGTTCTAAACGTCGCCGCTACTTTGACGAGCGACAGGTCCGGCCGGACTAGATGCCCAAAACAGACTGGCGTGAGCATTTGGACCCCGCCTATCGCGGCCGCCCAAACCGATGTATGTCAAGTTCGTCAGGTTGTCGCTCAGGAGCGCGATCGCGCTGATAGACCGCGGAAAACGGGATTGAACGGATATGGATGTCATTTTCACACCGGAGTTGACAGTTTGCGGGATTGAGGAACTGCCGGGCCAGAGCACACGCAACGTCACCCACGTCCTGTCGTTGATCGATCCCGAATATCCCGAGTTGGACGCCTTCCAGACCTACGGCAAACACCACCGCACCACGCTACGCTTCCACGACATCATTGCGGAGGCGCCTGGGCGGGTGATGCCCCATCCGGACCATGTGGCCGAGATCCTCCGCTTCGGAACGGATTTTCAGTCAAGGCAGGATGCAAATGGCTCAAGCCATCTGCTCGTCCATTGCCATATGGGCGTGTCGCGCTCGACGGCCGCCATGCTGTCACTGATGGCGCAGGCGAACCCAGATGAGTCTGCCGAGGACCTGTTTGCCCGTTTGATCGTGATCCGGCCGCAAGCATGGCCGAATTCGCAGATGATCCGTTTCGCCGACGAGCAACTTGGACGCAAAGGCGACCTGACAGCAGCGCTCGGCCGCCATTATGGCCGGCAAATCAAAAGCCGACCGCAGTTCACCGAGTGGATGACAACGCTGGGTCGACAGGCCGAGTTGCAAATGGCGGTTTTGAACTGACCGCACATGCGGGGCCACTGGGAACAAGTTAGAGGTTGGAAGGAGTTTTCCTGCCGTTTGGCGGTGTTCCTAGTGAGGTACTACCGGATATGCCAAGCCGCTGGTTGAGTACTACGACGCAGCTACGCGGGAGGTGCGCTTCAATGCGCGGCTATCTGCCTCACAGAGCCTACGCGGAACGACGAAACCGAGCTCCAGCCTGTTGTAAGAGCAGTGAACCAGCCCCTCCCCGCAGCACCGTGATGGCCTGGGATGCAGCAGCTGGCCCGCGAGGGCCATGGAAAGTGAAGTGAGCGTACCAGGCGCAGACGCTCAGCGTCGAAGCCAGTTCGCGCGCAACTTGACCGGTTAACAGCGCAGCCGCAGGAGGCTTAGCATCGCGCCGCCCGAAGGACGGAAGCCGGGACCGACTGCGCCCGGCAAGTTGCTCCGTCTCTCCGAGCTCATTGGCTAGGCTTTGCGTTCAATTGGGCGCTGCCTGAAATAGCTATGAACAGCCCGTGAGCATGGTTAAACCCACCCCTGGATGTCCGTGGCGAGAGTCAAGTCGTGGCTTGTGGAGCGCACCAATGCCGTTGATTGGCAGATAGACAGCAGGGCCGCCTTTGCCGACGCAATGACGTTCTGCGTTCGCGGGATGCAGGTGTCTGGCGCGGCAAGTTCAATTGCACTGCCAGGCAGGCGAAGTGCAAGCGTGGCGCGGCCCGCGGAACGCTTGCGGCTAAACGACATCGATATGCAGCGGCAGCAATTCTCGACACCTCTGCATTTCAGGATAAAGACGTAATTGGAGGCTCGCGATGAAGACAGCGTTCCTTAGCGGCAATCGCTGCGACGGTTTGTGGTGAATGGGAAAGGCTCCGATGAGGACCGACAAGCTCATCCGAAGCGAGCTGAGAGTGAGCGATCTCTCAGATCCGGATCAAGTGCGAAAGAGCAGGCTGACGGACGACCAAGAGAACCAACACATGCCGGTCGGCAGACACCCTGCAGGTTGTCAGGCCGAAAGTGCGGTCGCTCCTTCAAAAGTCGCAATAGTGACTGGCGCCATCGTTTGAGTCCCAGGTGTCCATCCTGGCGCATCGCGATGTTCGATCGGGCCCGCGCTGGGAGTTGCCTGAAAGACAGCTTCGCTTCAGGAGGTTTGAGCTGACCGAGAAATGATCTTCCGGCAAGATTGCCCATCTGGTCTGCACTTCGGCGTCCCGCAATCCTACGCCCATCAATCACGAAAGCGCCGCAATCGGTTCACCGGCCATTCAGCTTCGCTGCCCGATGATCAGCCATAGATTTCAACGGCTTCTCTGAAAGGTCCAGCAATGGCTGCGCGCATCTACGGAACGAACTATGCCGACATCATCAAGCAGAACGGCTATATCGCCGTCGAGATCTACGCCTATGACGGCGACGACGACATCTACCTGAACCGGACAGACAGCTACGGCGGATACAATTTCGTCGATGCGGGTTACGGCAATGACCTCGTGGTGAACTCCTTCGAAGGTGGCAACGACATTTATCTGGGCGGCGGCAACGATCTCTACATTACCGACATCCGTGCACGTGATGCGAGCTCCCACGACATCGTCTATGGCGGCAGTGGCAACGACCGCTTCGAGATCGAAGGCTACGCCAGCGACTATTACGGCGAAAGCGGCAACGACACCTTCCTCTCCGTCGGCTTCAACAACTACTTCAACGGCGGCAGCGGCATCGACACGATCAGCTACCAATTCCAGGACACCTGGAGCTCGGAGCGTGGCAGAGGGGTCACCATCGACCTCGGCTACCAGTACGCAACCACCGCGACCGGTCGCCGCGAAGACCTGATCAGTATAGAGAACGCGATCGGCACGAATTACGGCCATGATGACATAACCGGTAGCGCCGCCGCCAACACCCTGCGCGGCCTCGGCGGCGACGATATTCTCGAGGGACTCGGAGGCAACGATTTCCTCGACGGGGGCGCCGGCGCCGACGATCTCTATGGCGGCTCGGGTGCCGACATCCTGCGCGGCGGCACCGGCTTCGACTATCTGGCTGGCGGCGCCGGGACGGATACATTCGATTTCAACGCGATCGGGGAAACAGCGGCCGGCAGCAGCCGCGACGTAATCACCGACTTCCGCCGGGCCGAATACGACGTCATCGACCTGTCAACGATCGATGCCGACACGACCTGGAGCGGGAACCAGGGCTTTACCTATGTCGGCAGCAACGCCTTCTCGGGCGAGGCCGGAGAGCTCAATTTCCGCTCCGGGATCATCTCGGGAGACGTCAATGGCGACGGCTACGCCGATTTCCAGATCCGCGTGAACGGCGTCACGAGCCTGCGCGTCGACGACTTCTTCCTTTGATCGCAGGCCGAAATGCCAACCTAAGCCACAAATCAGGTTGGCGCGGTCCAATGATCAACTCCCCCGCCGATATCCATGATTTCCGTTGGTGCGAAGCCGGCTACGAGGTGGAAGTGAGTCGCCCGCCGGGCTGAGCAAACGCCACAACTCCGCACTGATTTAAGCTTAACTGCCGGAAAGCTCCCTGGCGCTCGGGCCAATATGAGAAGTCAGGCCACGCCTTGATCGTCAATGAAGTTGGCCATCCTGCGCATCGCGGATTTCCGCGAGCGTGGCGTAACTCAAGGCAGATGGCGGAATGGTGGTGTTGCCCCCTGCTATGGTGCGGCTTTCAAGAGGCGTCTTGCCCCCGTAGTCACTCGGGCGGGCTTGGCTGTCAAATTCATGACGATGCTCGAACTCCCCAAAATTGGGGAGGCGACCACAGGAGATCTTCCATTGAGTGGCGAGCTGGGTGCGAAGCCTCACTACGAATCCGGACTATACTGCGAGCACCCGGGCTTTATCAGATGCGGCAGCTTCGACTTCGCCGACGCCGGGCGGAAGAAACCGGCCGGATCACCCCAGCGCCATTGGCTCCGCGCACGGCGCTCGGAATATGAGAGCAACGCGACCGCCGACAATCTGCGTGAGTCAAGGCGGATCTTCAACGACGCCATTCGCATGGCAGCCTATCGAGGCCTGCACGTTGAGGTGAGGCTGCTTCAGATGCACCGTTCCGAAGGGCCGACGCGGGTTCCGCAGATCGACGTTCTCGCAAAGCTGTGACGGCATTTATGGGCGGCGGCAGCCCGCTCCTGACCCAAACAGAGCTGCAGTTGAATTTTGCGAATCCAGGACTAAATCTTCGGTTGCACCCTTGATTCCGATGCAATTGAAGCTACGGTCCCTGCAGATCATATTGCCGAAGAATCAAGGTGAACAATGGAAAGCAGGCTAGGCATATACGTGGGGCATTTATCAACCTCTGGGAAAGGGTGCCATTCATCAGTGACAAATTGCAGACGGTGGCCGCGATGACGACGATCTCTGGGAACCTGCCCCCAACCAATATCACCTTGTCCAACAACTCGATAGCAGAGAACTCTCCTGTCGGCACGACGATCGGCACACTATCGGCCACTGACCCAGAAGGGCAGCCCCTCACATATCAATTGGTGGACAGTGGTGGAGGCCTGGTTAAGCTTAACGGCAATAAAGTCCAGTTGGCTAAGCCGGTCAGTTACGAAGAGCTGCAGGGGAAGACGTTCCAGGTCGAGGTCTCCGACGGGGTGAACAAGGTTCTCAAAAAGTTCTTTGTATCAATCGAAGATGTTGACGAGCCGCCGCACCTAGTTTGGATGGGTGGAGCAGAAGTCCGAGAAGATATCAAAGTCGGCACCGTGTTCGACTACGTATCTGGGGTAGATCCAGAAGATTCAGTCCTAACATTCAAATTGATAGACGATGCGGGGGGCACATTCAAACTGGCAGGCGCCAATGGCATTCAGCTTGCGAAGCCGCTCGACTTCGAAAAAGCTCCGACGAAGACGGTAACCTTCGAAGTTTCTGACGGAAAGTTCACTGTAGTCAAGTCGTTCACGATCAATATAGCTGACGTCAATGAAGCGCCAAGTGCGCTGACATTGTCCAATTCGAAGGTCGCTGAAACCGCGTCCATCGACACCTTGATCGGTTCATTTGTTGCGGTCGATCCCGAAGGTGACGAGGTGGATTATTGGCTTAAGGACTCAGCCGGTGGAACGTTCTGGATTGTCGACAACAAGCTATACGTCAACGACACTCTGAACTATGAAACGAAACAGTCATACACCATCACAGTTGTAGTTTCGAACGCGAGCGGATCCTTTACTAGGGATTTCGTGATAGCCGTGACCGACGTGATCGAGACGATTGTGGGGAACTCCTCCTCTCAAACTTTGATGGGCGATATCGGTGCCGACAAGATCATGGCCGGCGGCGGCAACGACACTCTGATTGGAAAGGCCGGCGATGACCTCCTCTACGGTGAGACCGGAAATGACACCCTCATAGGAGGCGCGGGAAAGGACCGTCTGGATGGCGCCGCCGGAAATGACACGGCTTCATACGAAAGCGCCGCGGCCGGGGTGAAAGCAAGCCTCGCTGCCAAGTCGACCAACACCAATGACGCCGCCGGGGATACGTACTACGGGATTGAAAACCTCACAGGAACGCGCTTTTCAGATGTCCTCGGAGGAAACGCCTATGTCAACATACTCAACGGGGGCGACGGTAATGATATCCTGATCGGCGGGGCGAGTGGTGACAAGCTCATCGGCGGCATCGGAAATGACGCCGCTTCGTATGTGACCGCTACGAGCGGCGTTATCGCCAATCTAGGTAGCCCGAGCGGAAACACCGGAGATGCAAAGGGCGACACTTATTCTGCGGTTGAGAGCTTGATCGGTTCCAATTACGCAGACGAACTCTATGGCAACGGGAGCGCAAATAGCCTTTCCGGAGGAGCCGGCGACGATATTATCGGCGCGGGCTCTGGGAACGATTGGATCTACGGAGGCTCGGGGGCAGACCGGCTGGTCGGAGGAATGGGCGCCGACAGGTTCGTCTTCAAGGCACTCTCTGAATCAACAGGGGCGAAGGTCGATACCATCTTCGATTTCGTGCCTAACGAGCAGGATAGGATTGACCTCTCGGCTATCGATGCAAATGCCAAGATATCGGGTAATCAAGCTTTCTCTTTCATTGGCACCGCGGCTTTCAAGGGGACCGCTGGCGAACTGAGGTACGAGAAGCTGTCTTCCGACACTTTCATATACGCAGATGTGAATGGTGATCGGATCGCAGACCTCAAGATTCATTTGGACGACGCCGTGACCTTGGCGGAGAACTACTTTCTGCTTTAATTGACGCGGCCGGAGCGGTCGCGAGCCTCGCAAGTGAGGCGTCGGAGCGGCTCCTTTTGCAGTCTGAAAGCGGCATTTCAGAGCACGAGCTGGTGCAGATACTCATCGCGCCTCTGGACGGCAGCCCGGCAAAGGATGCGCTGGGCGACGAGTGGCAAGGCGGCGGCAGCCCCGCTCCTTAAGATCGAGAGCTGGCCTGACATAAATAGAGCTGCAGTGGGGGACCGCTGCAGCCTCCAACGCGACGTTGGTCACCATAAAGCTGGGGGCGCAATTATCCTATTCCATCCAAGGGACCGCTTCGAAAGTGAGCGCGACGAACAGCCCACCTTTTCTTTGCTGATTGAGACCGCGAGATAAGCTCGTTCATCTGCAGGAGTGGAACGGGATGGTTAGAGATCGCGCTGGTGCCATGCTGAAGCCATGGATGAAGCCAGGCATGATGGAGTCTACCGGCGGATCGAGGTAATCACCGGTCGACGACAGCGGCGGAATTGGACCGACGAAGAAAAGGCGCGGATTCTTGCCGAAAGCGCGGAACCCGCCGTGAACATCTCGGCCGTCGCCCGGTGCCGGGGTGTCAATCGTGGTTTACTGAACGTCTGGCGCCGCGAAGCCGGGCTGACCGCTCGACGATCCGCGCAAGCCTGCGCGCAGCAGGCCATGTTCGTGCCGGTGACCGTCGTTGGAGAACGAATGCCTCCCCAGAGCGCGTAGTCTTAAGCGGCAAGCTGAGGCCGTTCAGGCCGCGTAATTCCACGGCATGAGTGCGTCGATTTCTGAGCTCGGCCAGCCGTTAGCAATGCGCTCGAGGTCTGAGTGAGCCAGGCAAGCGGATCGATATTGTTCACCTTCGCTGTTTATGCCGACCGTCGAACTATGCCGAACGCCTCTCCTGACGGGGACGGTACGCCGCGTGTTCCCGGCCAGTTCGGCCGGGAAGCAGTGGTTGACACTCGGCATAGTTCTCATGCTCAGAGGGCGTTCAGGAATTCCAGAAGCCGGTCGTTTGGTCGAAATCGCTCGGCTTTGGCGCGTTCGTACGGCTTCAGCTTTGCGAGCGCGGATTCCTTCAGTTCAAGATGTGCATTAAGATAGGTCAGTGTCGTTTCCATCGCCTCATGGCCCAGCCACAGGGCAATGACCGAACAGTCGACGCTCGCCTGTAGCAACTCCATGGCAGCGCTGTGCCGCAAGACATGGGGCGATATCCGCTTTGAGCGAAGGGAGACGCAGTGCTCGCGCGCTTTGGCGGCATATTTGTTCAGCAGTGCCTGCACGCCGTCGGCGCTGATCCTGCCACCGTGCATATTCGGAAAGAGAGCCGTTGCGCCTCGCTTCCCTGGTTCCTTGAGCCAACGCCGGAGGGCTTGCTGTGCAACCTTGGTGAGTGGCGTACTTCGCTCTTTGCGGCCCTTGCCGACGCATTGCACATGCGCACCCTTTCCGAGCTTTACCGAGTCTCTGTCAAGATCGATGATCTCCGAGACCCACAGCCCCGTTTGCGCGGCCAGCAATAGCAGTGAGTAATCGCGGCGTCCCAACCACGTGCTTCGATTCGTGCAGTCCAGGATCGCTTCCATCTCGGGCCTGGTTAGAAACTGAAGCTGCCTCTTGTCACATCGCTTGCTGGGGATCGCGAGCACACGTTGAATGTGGGCGCTATGTGTGGGCTCCTCGAACGCCGCATATCGGAAGAAGGAGCGAATTGCCGTGAGGCGGAGATTCCGGGTCCTCACCGAAGCGGCTCTCTTCGTCTCAAGGTCCTCCAGGAATGCACCGATGAAAGGGGCGTCCCGCAGTGTCAACTGAGATGGGGACCTCCCAAGGCGCGTCTGTGCGAATGCAAACAGGAGTCTGAAGGTGTCGCGATAGGAGGCAATGGTGTTGGAACTTACAGGCCCGAAGTTTATCGACCCACGTGAGTGGATCCCGGAGCTGACTGCTCCAGAGGCCCTGAACCTGCCGATGGAACAACCGAACATCGGGCAGTGCAGACCATCGTTGCGGAATATAACCGCATCTCTGCCAGCATTTCCGAAACACCGAAAGACCACCGGTTCACCAGGATCGATGATCTAACCTTTGATGCCATGGAATGGGACGTCTGCTTTCTGATAGCGACTGGGTTCGCCCCCAATGTGGCGGCCCGTCATTCGCGGCCATGCCGTCACGGGTGATAAACTCAGCGAGACTAAAGGGCCCACCACCCACGAGGATGCTGCCGCCGTCCCCGAAGCGCTCGTCAATATCCGAAGCTACTTCATGCCAAAGCGCGCAAAGCAGAAGAGAAAAATCGCTATTAGTTCCGTCAACGCCGAAAGCAGTGGGCTGTTCGTCGCGCTCACCTTCGAACGTCGCTTGTGCGCATTGTACTTTCAGCGGAAGTGGAATCAACGCCGCAACTGCGCGCCGTCGCTGGCTCGCCTCGATCCGCTGAAGGATCTCGCGCATCACACCCGTGTCGGTGAAAAGGCTGTTGAGCAAATTGGCACGCATCCGGGTGGCGCCCCTCCAACGCCATTGAAAGGGGCGAGCGACGGCAGTATGCAGTGTACAGTTCGCCTCAGTCCGTCGGAAGGTAACAGATGGGTATATCCCTTCAGAAGCAGTTTATTTATTTCGTAGTCCCAAAAACGGGATCTGCCACCGTACGAAAAGCCCTCAGCCAATACATCGACATCAAGCGCCCGACTGAGCATTTCTCAGAACATGTTCCAATCAAGCGTTTTCTCGCGTCAAGCCATGCCGATCTCACCCGAGATTTTTTCAAGTTCAGCTTCGTCCGGAACCCCTATGACCGGATCTACTCAGGCTTTCAACAGGACATTCTCGCCGCATATAAGTTGAAGCATTGGGAGGAATCCAAGAAGCCCATTTTCGATAGGATCGGAGAAGACTTCAACCGGTACGTAATTGAATACGTAACTAGAGCGGACATCCGCAACGATCCTTTCTGGATCTGCTTTTGCCCCATGCATGAATTCACCCATTTAAATGGCAGGTTATTTGTCGATTTCGTAGGGAAAACCGAGACGCTGTGGGACGACATACGAAAGCTCGAGAAAATTCTCAAACTCGAGTGCGCCGAAACAGAAGACCTAAACGTCAGAAATCCCTCTCGATCTGAGCTCAAGTATATAGAGCATTACAGTCCAGAAGTGATCGGAGATCGTCAACGGCCTGTATTCGGACGACTTTCGGTATTTCGGATACACGCCCTTGGAGCCATCGGCTTTCCACGCCCGCTCCTAGTGCCTATCTGTCCGTTCGTACATCACTCCTATACTCGCCGCTCAACTCGGGAATGGAACGACTTCCTCAATAGCTTTGTCGACGACGAAGAAGTCATCGCTCGCGTCAAGGCGAAACCTCCGCGGTAACAATCGGCCGGTTACCTTCAACGCCGCGACGCACAACGCTATTGCAGTGTTTGCCGGGTCCACCGGCTCCGGGTCATTCAACTGCGCCTTTCTCTGCTTGAATAGGTCGGGCCTCCCCAATTGAAGCCGTCAGTAGGACTATAGGGCAATGATGCCGACTAACTGACGAACTCAACAGCGGCGTCGATGGTCTCTGTGAAACGGGTAGACCCGTGATCGCGGGTCTACCTAGGAAGACTTCGACCTTTTGCCAGCCGAAACTTTGGCAGCCGCTTCCCGAACAACCCGTCCCGCTCGGCGCCGCGTCAGAGTCGCAGGAGACAGATGAAAGGCAGGCATAAAATTAGCCGATATGTTAGAATGCCGTACTATTCAATCTCTAATATCAATCAGAGGATGGGAACCAATGAGCACTGGGAAAAAATGGGAGCCGATAGACAGCGCGCCAAGGGACTGGACCGACGTTCTCTTATTTGATCCCGCGTACCCGCATGATCACAGGACGGTCTTTGAAGGTTACTTCGATGCCGAGACAGAAGCATGGCTCTCAGCCGAAGGAGAGACCGTTTCTCCAACACATTGGCAGCCGCTCCCCGAACCACCCGCCCAAGGGGGCGACGAGCGACCACCCGCGCACTCGTGAAATCTGCGGACAGCGCATGGTCGCCGTTGCCAATTCGAAGGGCGTTACCGTCTTGGACGAATTCACGGCAGGCGCATCGGGGTTTCCCCCGATCCCCAGCACTGACTGTAAGAAGGCGGCTGCGAAAGACGAGAACTTTGCTTTCTGATGTCTGACATGCCGCGCAAAAAGTCCTCTGAGATGAAAGTAGGCCGCCCGCCGGGCTGGGCAAGCGCCGCTCTCCGCACCTGAATTAAGCTTAACTGCCGGAAATCTGCCTGGCACTCGGGCCAATGTGACAAGTCAGGATCAAGCCATGCTCGTCAATCAAGATGGCGCAGCCCATCCTCATTAAGACCGGCGGCTGCATCTCTGCCCCCGAGCTACATTAGTTCGCGCACCCGGGACCCCGGTTGTCAGAACCGTCGCTGCGGCCTCCGGCGGTCGTCGTCACCATCACCGCGGTCACGATTGTCGTCGCCGCGGCGCATGCATTGCACCGGTCGGCGGCTGGGGCGCCGGCCATGCGCTCTCCCGCACGCTCGTGAGCCTCGGGGCGAAACATCGCCGCATCTATTGATGATCGATGAAAGCAACGGGCCAACGGCAAACGATGCGAAAGGACTCAAAATCCGTGAACCATACGGTTCCTTGACAATGCGGTTCACCTCCACGGTCTCCTGCAGCCCCTTGGGGTAACGCGACTTAACCAAGTGTACGTTCCAGCGACTGTTGGTCCGTCGTGCGCATCAGAGGGGTATAGAACTATTTATATCCGATTTGAGATCAATGGTCTTCTATCTGATGACAAAGTTCCTATGAATTCCAACGGTAGACGGCGAATCGTCTTTGCCCTATCGCTTGGATATGAGATCAAGCCTCGAACATCTGCCGGAGAAGAAGCAGCGCGAGCTTGCCCGCGTCGTCGAGATCATCCATGAGGAGTTCGCTGACGCGCTCAAGGGCGGCACAGCAGACTTCAAGAAACGTGGCCGCGTCGTCAAGATCATCCTATTCGGCTCCTATGCCCGCGGAACGTGGGTGGACGAACCGCACACGATGAAGGGCTACCGCTCCGATTACGACATCCTTGTCATTGTCAACACGAGAAAACTTGCGCAACCGGAATATTGGGACAGGGCGACCGATCGGCTGCTGTGGGACAAGGAGGTTTCGACCCCGGTCGGACTGATCGTCCATGGGCGGCGTGAGGTGAACAACTTCCTAGCGGATGGACAATATTTCTTCGTCGACATCCTGCGTGAGGGCATCGTGCTCTACGAACTCGACGATCGGCCGCTGGCCGAGCCGAAACAGCTTGCTCCCGTCGACGCCCTCAGGGTGGCAAAGGAGCATTTTGAAGGGCAGACCCAGAGTGCCACCGAGTTTCAGCAGCTTGCCGCTTACGCGATTGAGCATGGTTGGCAGAAGCGGGCGGCCTTCTTGCTGCACCAAGCCGCAGAATCTGCCTACTCCTGCTTACTCCTAACGCTCACAAACTACAGCCCGCCTTCGCATAACCTCAAGTTTCTTCGCGGCCTCGCGGAGGATCAGGATCGCCGGCTCATCGAGGCATGGCCCCGTGACCAGCACCGCTTCACGGCCTGGTACAACATTCTCAACGAAGCCTATGTGAAGGCGCGCTACTCGAAGCACTTTGAGGTTACCGGAGAAGCGCTCGCGTGGCTTCTCGAGCGAACCGAACACCTCCTCCGCCTCGTCGAGATGATCTGCACCGAACGACTCGGAAAACTTGAACGGGCGACGGTCCGAGAGCAATAATTTGTGACAAGCAGCAATCGTGTGAGACTGGCGGATCGATTGCAGCGCATGTAGATAGCAATCGTGCTTTCCTGGAACCAATGCACCGATGGCGGTAACGCGACGACAAAGGCAAGACTGCGCATGTGTTTCCTCCGCTCCCACATCGGGGCCGGTAACGACCTTTGCCGTCCAGATCATCGGATGGAAGAGAGAACCCTTCGAACGGTATTTCCCCGACAGGCACTTCCGCTTCCTCCCTATGAATATCGGCGAGCGCGAATTCGAGCGCGTGTGGAAGCCGCGGATCCTGGCCGGCAAGGACGCCGAGATTTTCGCCTGGGGCCCGGAGCTGCCGCGCGCAGTGGAGGCTCTGGCAAAAGAGCGGAACATTCCCGTCACCTTCATAGAGGACGGTTTCCTTCGATCGGTCCGGCCAAGTGCCAGCCGCACGCCTCCCCTCTCCCTGACGCTCGATGGCAGGGCGCTCTATTTCGACTGCCGGCGTCCCTCCGACCTCGAAGTGCTGCTGAACACCTATGACTTCGAAGCGGATGCGGCGTTGATGGAGCGTGCGCGAGCCGGCATCGCGCTTCTCACCGAAAGCGGCATCAGCAAATATAATGGTGCGCGTCAACGCACCGCCGAGGAAGTTTACGGCGACAAGACGCGCAAGCGGGTGCTGGTCGTCGGCCAAGTAGAGGACGATGCTTCGATCCGCTACGGCTGTCTCAGCCGCATGACCAACAACGACCTAGTGCGGCTCGCGGCGTCCGAGCAAGCGGACGCCCAGATCCTCTACAAGCCGCATCCGGACGTGCTCGCCCGTGCTCGCCCGGCAAGGTCGGACCCCGCCGAAGTGGCGCATCTTTGCGAGCTCGTGACCGAGAGCCTGCCGCTCGCCGAGGCGCTGCGCACCGTCGACCACGTTTATACGATCACCTCGCTTGCGGGCTTCGAGGCGCTCATTCGCGGCATCCCGGTCACGATCGCTGGCTGTCCCTTTTATGCCGGCTGGGGACTGACCGACGACCGTCAGCCGAGCCCGCGCCGCGGGCGGCACTTGAGCATCGAAGCACTTTTCGCCGGCGCCTATCTGCTTTATCCTCGCTATTTCGATCCCGAGACAGGAGCACAAACCTCATTCGAAGCGACCGTGACCGCGATCGGAAGACAGCTCGACGAGCCGCAGGGCCTTGGCCCATCGCGGCCGCAATGGCGGGCCTGGGGCCCTTACGGCCTTCTCGGCTGGCGCCATCTGCTGACCGCTTTCGTCACACCGGTGATCCGCAGGATAGGCAGTGACCGCGATGTCGAAGACTTCAGGGCCGACCCGATCCGCTTCTTTCGAAGCCTCTCCGATCGAAAGTACCGGATCATCGGCCGCATACTTTATCCGTTCGGGTGATCCCCGCTCACCCGACGCGCACAAAGTACGAGCGGAAGCGATGCGCTCCGGCTTGAACTCTCTGTCTCCCAGTCTAGCCGACCCGCGGCCGGTCACCTGTGACGGCGGCACAGTGTGAGGGCAGGAATGGGCGCACTTTCGAATAGCGGCATCATACAGCATCAGGTGCTGCAGCGGCTATTGAGCCGGTCAATAGGTGAAGAAGGCGCTCGGCATAACCGGCCGGTGCCGGTATGATTCAGATGATGACGACGGCGGTGGCATAGTGAGGTCCGCAGCCGCCTCAATAGGCAGGAGCCTCAACAAGAGCGTTCATCCGAATGGGCTATATGACAAGATCATGGGCATCTGCTATAACAACAACCTTTAATTGCTGCGTGAAATAATATTGCCATTTATATTACTAATCATTTTTGGCCGGAAACTCCCGGCCTCGGAGGAAATCATGGCTGCAGTTACGTATCATTTTCCAGCAGGACTCTACCCAAATTCGTACAACCCACCTCTGAGCGGCGTCAGCATTAACCCGTCTTTCGGCGAACTCGTGGACATGCACAAGGCGAGCCGCTCGACCACTACCAGTACGGAGGTGCTCTATCGGCTGGACAACGGTCTCAAAGTAAAGTTAGTCGGTACGGGGTTCAGTTTCGATGCGAACGGTGAAGCTGTCGCAGGGACAGTGACATCGATCGAGGTTCTTCTGAACAACGGTGTAGGGTTGGTGCAAACGATAAGCGGCCTAAATGTCTCGCTTGAAGTTTTCCAAAACGCTGCTGACGGGTTCGACAGTTCCGAACTTGAGAGCTGGTTGTTGAGCGGAGACGATACCCTCAACGGGTCGAACGGTGATGATGAACTAAAAGGCCACCTCGGCAACGATGTTTTGAATGCCGGTGGCGGCAATGACATCGTTACGGGAGGCGGAGGTACCGATACCTACGACGGCGGAGCCGGGATCGACACACTTAATTTCCGGGATGCTTATGATGCTCCGACTGCGACGAGGGGCATAAATCTCGACGCTACAGCGGGGACGGTGATCGATCAGTTCGGCAACTCGGAAACATTCCAGAATTTCGAAGAATTCCGGGGTACACAGTTTTCCGACAGGATGATCGGATCCTCGGTCGACGAGACCTTTATGGGTTTCGGCGGACGCGACACAATTACAGGCGGTGCAGGCATAGACACCATTCGCTACGACCGCGACTTTCAACTCGGGGCAACCAAGGGTGTCAACGTCAATCTCGCCAACGGAGTGTCATTTGACAGCTTTGGATCCCAGGACACGCTTTCAGGCATTGAGAATGTCCGCGCCACTGAACTTAAAGATACGATCGTAGGAAATTCATCTTCCAACTTCATCCGCACATTCAAAGGTAACGATTTCATAAACGGCGCGGGTGGCGCCGACGACATGCGTGGAGGTGCAGGAAACGACACCTATTACGTCGACAATGCCGGCGATATTGTGAATGAGACCGCCGACAGTGGCGCCGGTACCGATACTGTTCGCTCCTCTATATCGTTCAACCTGGGCAACACGGCGGCTGCCATTGGCAACCTCGAGCACCTCACGCTACTGAACAGTGGCAACATTAGCGGCACCGGAAACAGCTTGAACAACACATTGACCGGAAATACGGGAAATAACGGCCTTAACGGCGCCGGCGGCAATGATCTGATCGACGGCGGCCACGGCAACGACTCCTTGAGGGGCTCCACCGGTCTCGACACGTTCCTCTTCAGCACGGCGCTTAATGCAGCAACAAATGTCGACACGATCCTGGATTTCAACATCACAGACGACACCGTGCGACTTGAGAATGCGATCTTCGATGCCATACAGGGTGTTGGAGCGCTGACCACGGCGCAGTTCGTCGCGAATACGGCGGGTGTTGCAGAGACATCCGATCAGCGCATTGTCTATGAAAGTGACACAGGCAAACTGTACTACGACAGCGATGGCAACGGTGCTGCGGGATCGGTACATTTTGCAACCCTCGGCACAAATCTCAACATCACCGCATCCGATTTCTTCGTTGTCTAGTCGCCTGGAGGGCGGGGATCGTACAAACACAGCGCCTCATACTCGGGGCGCTGTATTTGCTTTAAAACCGCCTCAGTCGCGCTGCCTGGTCGGCTCTCGCTGGCGTCCGGTATCCTCCAGCCACTACTGCAAAATCTCTCGCACCAGCCGCATGCCGCATGTCGGCACTGAGATTATTGAGCGTGCTCTCGACCGCCCGCATCAGGTGGCCGCCTCGGCCGCCTGCTTTTCGACAGCCGATATTCGGTGCTTGTGATTGTCGATCTGCCGAAGGGAGACTTCGGCAGCCGTCAGTCGCTTGTCGAGGCGATCGATGGATTGAGCCTGCGACTCCTGGTTGGCGTTCACCCTCTCCCAAGTCGCGCCACACGCTATGAGGCCGCCGGCAAAGCCGAATAGGATCTTCAGCAACTAAGCGTTCTGCGCCTTGCTTTGAGAGCTGCGAGGCAAAGCGCCACCGCGGGATTAACCCCCTCGGCGATCTCGCCATCGTTCAACTGCGCCTTGCCTCCGCCCCCCCATGAGAAGCCACCGACGTGGCCTGGCGCCAGAATCCCCACCAGCTCCAGTGCGGCATCAAGAGAATTTGTGAATTCCGGCAGTCGGTTAACTTCTTCACCGGGAAACAACCAGATGACGTTCACGTCACCCTTTGTCCGCGTGGCCTTGCGTTGCCATCCAGCCACTAGAGCAAGCTTGGCGTCTACCCTCCTAGATGGGGCGACGAGGTGTGACAATTCTTCTATTAATTCCGGCAAATCCATTGAGTTTATCCCCAGTCGCGATAGAACACGCATTACCATGCAGAGACACGACAGGAAACCCAATGACACTTAACGTTGCCGCAATCCAGCCGTCCGCCGGTACAAGCCAAGATAGGCAGGCGATACTTGCGGCGGCCGGGGTGATCATTAAGGGCGGCAAAATACCGATGGAGCCCTTCATCTGCGAAGGGGGCAGAGTCACGATCGGCGATGCGGAGATAGGGCCTTGGAATACAATCGGGCGATTCTCCTACATAAATAGCGGCTTCATAAGGAAGGCGGTAGAGATCGGACGATATTGCTCCATCGGCCGCGGCGTGACGATCGGAACGGGCACGCACGACATAGACGCCCTATCAACCTCGCCAGTTCTCGCCCCGCCAGCGAATATAGTGAAATATGCCGACCCGGAGCGAAGGAAGTCTGTCGTCATCGGCCACGACGTCTGGATAGGGGATCAAGCTATAATCCTCACAGGCGTCACGGTCGGGACTGGCGCCGTCATCGCCGCGGGAGCTATTGTAACGAAGGACGTTGCTCCATATTCCATCGTGGGAGGCGTTCCCGCAAGGCCGATAGCAAGACAGGTTAGGTTTTCAGAAGAGGTATGCGGTCGGCTGCTGGATTCGAGATGGTGGGAACTACCGCTACAGGCTTTACGCTCCTCACCCTTTGGGTCTCCTGTCGACTTCCTCAAGTGGCTTGACAAGAACGGCGAAGGCCTGCGGCGGGACCCGTTTATGTCCCGCCGCAAGCACATCTAATATCCGTGCACCTGCGGAATAAAGCCGCCGTCTGTCAGCATTCCCGTAGCATTTTTGTAAGCACGGTGATGGTATTGGCCGTCGCCGCATCAGCTTGAACCAAGGGTGTCGACTCCCCTCGACTTACGGCAACGGGCTGAAGAGAGCTTGCGGCCAGGGCAAACTCATCGATATTGACGAGATAGATGCCGGTCGCCGTCTTGCTTACACTCGTGATACCCCTCGGCGCCGGTGGCAATGAAATGATCTGATCGACGGCGGCCTCGGTAACGACTCCTTGGGGGGCTCCACCGGTCTCGACACGTTCCTCTTCAGCACGGCGCTTAATGCAGCAACAAATGTCGACACGATCCTGGATTTCAACATCACAGACGACACCGTGCGACTTGAGAATACAATCTTCGATGCCATACAGGGTGTTGGAGCGCTGACCTCGGCGCAGTTCGTCGCGAATACGGCGGGTGTTGCAGAGACATCCGATCAGCGCATTGTCTATGAAAGTGACACAGGCAAACTGTGCTCGCGGGGATCGTACAAATACAGCGCCTCATACTCGGGGCGCTGTATTTGCTTTAAAACCGCCTCAGTCGCGCTGCCTGGTCGGCTCTCCCTGGCGTCCGGTATCCTCCAGCCACTACTGCAAAATCTCTCGCACCAGCCGCATGCCGCATGTCGGCACTGAGATTATTGAGCGTGCTCTCGACCGCCCGCATCGAGGTGGCCGCCTCGGCCGCCTGCTTTTCGACAGCCGATATTCGGTGCTTGTGATTGTCGATCTGCCGAAGGGAGACTTCGGCAGCCGTCAGTCGCTTGTCGAGGCGATCGATGGATTGAGCCTGCGAATCCTGGTTGGCGTTCACCTCTCCCAAGTCGCGCCACACGCTATGAGGCCGCCGGCAAAGCCGAATAGGATCACGAATGTGTTGAGATTGAATTCAAACCTCCATTTCGCGCATGCGGTCATCGCAATGGTCTCGGATGAGCGTGCGATCCCGCCGGAATGCTTCAACAGACGCAAGCGTCTGCTCGCCGATGTGGCCCGTCCTCGCGGACGACGGCGACCTTCTGCAGCGACTTCACCGCACGCGCCGGACCGAAGTTCACCGCGAAATCGATAACGGCATAATCCAGCCCAGGCGGCAGAAGATCGCCGCCGCACTGCGGTCAGAACGAACGCTGCTAGATGTCAACCGCTTCTTTGCGGCTCATCCCCTTCACCTGGTCGGCCGTCACCGCCTTGGCGCCGCGATGGGCCGCAAGCGTCCTATGCGTAACGCCGTATTTCCTGGGGCCGCCCCGATCCGTCCTGAAATTCGAATAGCCGCCCCCGAACACGAGTTCGAGGGCGACGGGAAGAGTTTCCCGAGCCATATGTCACCTTACTGTTTGGGAGGAATTGTCTGCCCTATGGGCAACAAAAAACCCGCTCAATGGCAGGGCCTATGGTCGGAATCTGCTCAGAGGAGCCGCGCCATTACCGATGACATCGTTCGATGTTCCACGTAACGTTGCGCCCGACACCCTTCACGAAAAATTCACCAAAAGGGAGTTTCAACTGCGATGAACAGTCTTTATAGGGAACAACTTCTATACGACCCTAAATTTCATCAACAGCGAAATACAATCATCATGGACGGATGGCGTATCGAGAAAATGGCGCGGGCACTATGCGCCCAGAACAAAGAAGACCCCGACGGAACCTATGCCGTAATCGAAGATGGGGTCCCGGTCCAACGGCCCAGATGGTGGCGATATATGGACCGGGCAAGAATGGCGCTTGAAGCGCATGAGGGCAACTACCGGCCGTCTCTGGGGTCTGTATAGCCGCTACGACCGAGCCGCTGCATCCTTCAGCGACGCGAGGCACAACGCTATCGCGGTGTTCGCCGCCTCCACCGGGTCCGCGTCATTCAACTGAGCCTTCCCCCGCTTGAAGCGGTTCGGGCCGCCTCAGGCTGACAATGCTCATGCGATCATGCTCACGTCGTTCGCGGGGACTTCTGAGCACACACAGAAGCAAACCGCAAGACTTGAACCTCAGTGGCGTAGCCGTTACTCCTGAGCGCCATCGCGGTGACGACAGGATGAGGGATTCTATATGGCGCATGCAAATCTACCGCTTCACATCGCGTCGAGGTACACGCTCGACTATAGGCGGTTTATCGCCAAGAACACCGAGATGGCGGATCCGAAAGTGCACTGCCCCTGCTGTGGATCATCCTTCAAGGAGTGGCGGCCGGTCTTCGGCCGAGGCCGAAAGGCAGAATGCCACATATGCCATTCATTCGAGCGCCATCGCCACATCTGGATCACGCTGGACAACGATCCGGATTTCTTCAAGGCTGGCTCCTCCCTCCTTCATTTCGCTCCCGAGCCATTCTTCAAGACGGTGTTCGGACAGAATCCCAGCATAGATTATTACGACTGCGATCTCGCTAAGGAGCGTGCAACGTACCAGGTCGACATCACCGACATCCCATTCGACGACGGCAAGTTTGACCGCATTATCTGCAGCCATGTTTTGGAACACGTCCCCAACGATCGAAAAGGCATGCGCGAGCTCCGGCGCGTGCTCAAGCGAGGCGGCATTGCCTATATTATGGTCCCGTCGGAGCATCGCCCTGAAACATATGAGGACCCCTCGATAAATACCCCTGAGTTGCGCCTTGAGCATTATGGTCAGGAGACGCACGTCCGGATCTATTCGCGCAACGACTTTATCAAACGGTTGGAAGATGCCGGATTTGAAGTCGAAACACAGTTTCCGAAGGTGAAGTGGGGCGACGATATGTGCCGAGAATTCCTGCTCGGCGACAACATCTACATCTGCCGCTAGAAGTCACCCAAATCAGCTGCTTTCAAATTCAGGGCAGCAACACAGATGGAAAGGGCCGGCGTTGCCGCATGGTAGTACGGCCCTTCATCCACCTTGACCGTGCAGGTCACGCCAGCCTCGTTCACCACCCAGCTTACGCCCCCGTGCGATTTCCTCGCGACCAGATCAAGAAGCTCCAGCGCGGCATCGACGGAGAAAGTGAACGCAGGCAGACGATTCTCCCCGCTCACCGGATGTATCCAAGACACCTTTCGCGATTTCGTCGCGCCTTCTGAAGTCGCGACTTGTCGTTGCCAACCGAAGAGCAGCGCGATCTTGGCGTCCGTTTCGCGGCTTGGTTTCTTTGTGCTTTGAAGCTCGTGTATCAGGTCAGAGACTGCCATTTCCACCCCTATCGTGTATTCTGTGGATGCTATACAGCGACAAGGACGCATTCACAAACGATGGGGCCTACAGTGGATCAAGATCGTACAGAGCTGGTTGCGCGAGTGCTGTGCCAGCAAGAGGGATACGATCCCGACCAGTTCCGCAGCGAGGCCAGCCACGCGGAAACGGAGGCCGCACCGGCATGGACCTCTCCAGCATCTCCGAGAAGCAGGTCCCGACCTGGCCCGCCAGCAGTTCGTCCTTTTCGATGCCTCGCTGCCAGTCTCTGGAAGGCCTGAGGCAAACGAAGGACGCCCAGACCTTCGACCCAGCGCCTCCGATAGCTCTGCGACCGCATGACAAAGGACCGGCGACTGGAGGTTGTGCGCCGTCCCTTTAGCTACGCCGCCATCGCCGCAAGCGCGATCGCAGCCTGCTCCTGGGGCGGACTCTACAAGGTGACAATCGCCTATGTTTGCGGCATAGAAGCTGGCGTATCGATGTTTAAATTCGTAGCACCTCCGGACCAGGACCTTGACGTGCAGGAAAGATGCGCTGAAACTGTCATGCCTCAAGCAGCGTTCTGTTCGACCGTTCCGAACAAGGACAGGCGACTTCATCTTATTCCGACGGCCCCGGTCCAGCGCGAGGTTGCGCGCGTCTGGAGTACAAACCCTCTTGGCGAAGAGCCACCAAATTTTTCGTATGCCGAGGCGGCGTTAGCCGAACCCATACCGGCGGTGGCACTTGACCATCGAGGTGGTTCTCTGGGCGCCGATCTGTTTCATCCACGCTACTTCGGCTACGAGACAGGAGCGCAAACCTCATCTGAAGCAATGGTCCCCAGAACCAGAAGACAGCGCCATGAGCCGCGGTTATGTCGCCGCCGGTTGGCTTCTCGGCCCGCGCAGCATGCATCCGGCTTAGTTATCTCGGTGGTGCCCGGATGGGCACTGACCGCGCTTTCGGAACCTTCAAGGCCGACCCGATCCGCTTCTTCGGCGGCCCCTCCGACCGAAAGTACGGGAATCATCCCCCGCATACTTTGTCCGTTCGGGTGACTGACATGGGCTATCTCGCCACCCACTTTCGCGTCGTCTGCGCCCTTCTGGTTCGCGAAATGGCGACGCGCTTCGGCTCCAAACCCGGCGGCTATGTCTGGGCGCTGCTCGATCCGGCAGCCCACATCCTGCTGATGACGGTAATCTTCCAGGCGATCGCCCGCGCGCCGGCGCTCGGCACCAGCTTCGCGCTCTTCTTCGCCACCGGCTATATCGCCTTCCAGTTTTACCAGGCGATGACAGGCTATCTGAACGCCGCAGTGAAGGCCAACAAGGCGCTGCTCAGCTATCCGAATGTCGCGCCCATCGACACCATCGTCGCCCGTTTCGTCCTGCAGATGGGCACGACGTCGCTGGTCGCCTTCATCGTGCTCGGCACGATCGTCGCTACCATGCGGGTGGACACGAACATCCACTGGCCCCCGATCCTCGAAGCGGTCGGGCTCGCCTGCCTCTTCGGGCTCGGCGTGGCCATGGTGAATTGCGTACTGTTCCTCAAATACCCGCTTTACGAGCAGG
The DNA here is from genome assembly GCF_059070375.1 of Sinorhizobium sp. Classification (NCBI taxonomy): domain Bacteria; kingdom Pseudomonadati; phylum Pseudomonadota; class Alphaproteobacteria; order Hyphomicrobiales; family Rhizobiaceae; genus Sinorhizobium; species Sinorhizobium sp. Next base: position 69,472 of record NZ_JCACWC010000002.1, on the reverse strand, counting down.
TCTTTAGCATCGTCAACCGGCCCCTCTTCCTGATCTCCGGCGTCTTCTTCCTGCCCGACTCGATCCCCGCACCCTATCGCGATCTCGTGCTCGTCAATCCGCTCGTTCACATCATTATGAGTTTCCGCCAGGGTTTCTATCCGGAGTATCGGGCGGTCGGCCTCGACATGGTGTATCTCTACGGAATCGCATTTCTGACATTGTTTGCCGGAATGCTGGTTTTCACCCTTTCCAGAAGAACGCTGAGAAACGAATGATCCGGTTCGAGCAGGCGACGAAATATGCCCGCACCAAGGGCATCAAGAAACCGATCATCGAGGACGCATCACTGACGCTGAACCGCGGCAAGAGCGTCGGCCTTCTCGGCCGCAACGGCGCCGGAAAATCGACGCTACTGCGCCTGATCGCCGGCGCCATCAAGCTCGACAAGGGCCGAATCATCCGCCGCGGCAAGATCTCCTGGCCGCTCGGCTTTGCCGGCAGCTTTCAGAACTCAATGACCGCCGAGCAGAATGTGCGCTTCGTAGCCCGAATCTACGGCGTCGATACAGAGCAACTGATCGGCTATGTGGAGGATTTCGCCGAGCTCGGCCCCTTTTTCAGGGCGCCGGTCGGAACCTACTCGTCCGGCATGAAGGCACGCCTCGCGTTCGGCTTGAGCATGGGCGTCAACTTCGACTACTATCTCGTCGACGAAATCACCGCGGTCGGTGACTCAAATTTTAAGAAAAAATGTCAGGCTGCCTTCGAGACCAAGCTGCAGGATTCCGACATTATTATGGTCTCCCACAGCACCGGTACGATCCGCGACTATTGCGATTGCGGCGTGGTGCTGGAAAAAGGCAAGATGATCTATTATGAGGATGTCGAAGCGGCGATCCGCGCGCACGACAAGAACATGAAGGAAAGCTAATGGCGACAAGCAAGGACGCGGCAATGAATAAGCCTGACCCCGCGCAGGTCGCCGACAAGCAGAGCCCCGCCAGGGCGGCAGCCATAAGCAAAGGCATCGCTGTCCTTGAGGAGCTACTCGGGAGGGAGAGCGCACCGGTCATCCCGCTGCCGGGACGCAAGGTGGAACCGCCTAAGAAAGCCGGCTGGCAGCCGACATGGTTCATGAAGCTGCGCTTGCGCCACGCCATCATCGGCGCATCCTTTCTGGGACTTGTGGCCGTGCCTGCGACACTCGCCTCGCTCTACATGGCCTTTATCGCTGCCGACCAGTATCACAGCACGGCATCCTTCGCCGTGCGCAGCATCGAAGGCGGCGTTTCGAGCGACATCCTCGGCATGTTCACACAGGCTTCCGGCGGCAGCACCGTCTCGGACAGCTACATTCTCATGGATTATATCCTGAGCGAGCGGATGGCCGCAGACGCGGACCGGCGGTTCAAGCTTGAGGACGTCTACGCCACCCGCGGTCTCGATTATTTCTACGGTATCGGCTCCGATCTGCCGATCGAGGACAAGCTTGCCTATTGGCGCGATATGGTGAACGTCAATTTCGACCACGCCTCGGGCATCATGCAGGTGAACGTCAAGGCCTTCGAACCGAAACAGGCACAGGAGATCGCGCAGTTCATCGTCGACCAGAGCGACAATCTCGTGAACAGCCTTTCGCTTTCTGCGCGCAACGACGTTTTGCGCGCCGCGCAGGACGAGGTGCTTGCCGGCGAAGCGCGGCTTTCCAAGGCGCGCGCGGGGTTGCGTGATTACCGCGACAAATCGCAGGAAATCAGCCCCGAAGAAGGCGCAAAACTCGCGGTTCAGCTGATCGGCAGCTTGGAAGGAGAACTGACGAAGCTCAACGCCGATCTCGCCACGGCGAAAAGCCAGATGAGCGAGGATACACCGCGCATCCGCGTGCTCAAGACCCGCATCGAAAGCCTGGAACAGCAACTCGCCGTCGAGCGCCAGCGGCTGGGAGCGGGCGAAAAGGGAACGTCGGCTGCAGACGATCCGAACGCCCCGGACGTCGCCGGCCGAATCGCTGAATTCGAAGAATTGGAGACCGAGCGCGAATTCGCCGAACGTGCCTATACGGCGGCGTTGGGCTCACTTGAGAAGGCTCGTGTCGACGCGAACAATCGTCAGCGTTACCTCGCGCTCTTCATCGAACCTACGCTTTCGCAGATGGCGCAGTATCCGACGAGACTGCTGAACGCTTTTCTTGTGACGCTTGGATTGCTCTTTTTTTGGAGCATTTGCTTGATGGGCTTTTACAATATCCGAGACCGGGCGTGACTGAGCGCCTAATCGGCGTTTGGACGGAGGTACTCTGCACTGGATAGCAGTTCCAAGAATCTGGTAAGAGGCGTTTGCTCTGGATGGTGAGCACTGTCTTGCCTTCGATTACACTCTCCTGCTAGGGAGGAGGAAATTGGAGGCATCTGCATGAAGGGCGACGTTTCGTTCACATCGTATGGCATTGACGTAAGCTTCGTATTGCCTGGGCAACACGAAGATCACATTCAGAAAGTTATCGCTTCTACCCACAACTTCTATGAAAGTGATTTGCTTAGCGATGTATTCCCGCGCATCCGACCCGGGGCTCTCGTAGTCGACGTAGGAGCAAATATCGGCAACCACACGGTCTTTTTTGGAAAAGTGTGCCGTGCACGCGTAATTGCATTTGAGCCGCTGCCGCAAGCCCGAGAAATTCTGCTTGCGAATGTTCGACTCAACGAGATCGAGGACCGCGTTGAAGTAAGACAAGAAGCACTAGGCGCGGTCACGGCATCAGGCAACTTCAGTCCTATATCGGCTAGAAATATCGGGCAAACGATGATCCGCCGGGCGGATCACGCAGACGGCCCAGTGCACGTGGTTAGGCTCGATGATGTTATCGGTGATCAGAACGTAGATCTAATAAAAATAGATACGGAAGGGATGGAGCTTGAGGTCATCCGCGGTGCTGAAGAAGCGATTCGCCGCAACCGCCCTCTAATTTATGCCGAAGCCGCTCGCCTTGAATCGTTGGCACAGCTCGAGCAGCTGCTGTCGGCGTTTGAATACGTCGTCATTGATCGATTTGCGTCTACCCCTACCTTTCTTTTTGCGCATATAGCTGACGAGCGTCAGCGACATCTCTCGCTCATACACCGGACCTCAAATGTTAACCGGGAACTTCGAGTACTCGTAGATAACGTTGTCAAGCTCAAAAAAGCTAACGAACAGTCGAGCGCAAATCTGGCGCAGATTGCGGTCACAGGCGCCACCGCTGAAGCTGGCATTACGTCACTACAGGCGAGTATCACTGAGTCTGCCGAAGACGTTAAGGCTGGCATTGCATCATTAAACGAGAGAATCCTTGAAAGCGGCGCCGATGTTAAGGCTGGCTTCCATATCCTTGACGCCGCTGCAGCAAAGCTTCAGGCATCAAGCGAAAAATGCGAAACTGAAATCGTGGCCTTAAAGGGGCAAGTTCAGACACTAGGAAAGCATGACGTCAGTCGGGAGATGCAAGATCTCAAGCTTCAGATCGAGGATGTTCTAACTGGCTATCGCGAAAACATCCTCCGCCTCCAATATGAAAACTCAGTCCTGAGGCATCAGAAAGAGGCGTTTGAGAAGAAAATAACCTTGATGTATCGTACTAACACGTGGAAACTTCGATCCAAGTTTCTGGGGTTACTTTCTTCCTTCACCACGATTAAACGGCCTTTTTCAGAAAAGCAATTCTTTGACAAAGTTAAAAGAGATGTGCCGCCAAAGAGGGACTTGGTGGCGCGAGGCCCAAAAATTGCGTCGCCCGTCTATCCAGTAGCAGCTGTAGATTCGGCTGCGACTTACTCAAACAACACGTTCGCCGGGATAGCCGCGATCCCTGGTCGACGAGACGCGTTGCGGCAAACAATAGCTTCTCTACTGCCACAGGTCGACTCCATTGGCGTTTATCTGAACGACTGGGACGATATCCCGGAATTTTTGCAACACCCAAAAATAATTGTTGCTAGAAGCCAAGAGCACGGCGAGCTTGGAGACGCAGGAAAGTTTTTCTGGATCGAGCAGTTTGATGGTTTTTACTTCAGCTGTGACGACGACATCGTATATCCCGCATATTATGTAGAGCGCCTCGTCGATAAACTAAAGGACTATGGTTACGCTGCCGCAGTTGGATGGCACGGGTCGCTCATAAAGGGAAATTTCGCCAACTACTACACGAGCACCTCGCGTCGGGTGTTTGGTTTCCAACACCACAGGCCCTGGGATACGCCGGTTCATATCCTCGGCACTGGATGCGCGGCTTTCCATACCTCAACAATGAAGGTTCGGTTGAGCGATTTCCCAGAACCCAATATGGCTGATGTGTTTTTCGCAATTCTCGGCCAGCAGCAGCGGGTGCCCTTTATTGTTGTTCAGCATGACAAGGGCGAGTTGATTGAAATAGAGGGAACTCAAGAAAGTTCGATACAATCACACTCCAGAGCTCGACTGGCGTCAAACAAAAACACTGGTGCAAGGCAGAGCGCACTCATCGGTGGCATTACCGGCTGGCGAACCTTTGAATGGCGTCCATTGCGGATTGGTCTAGTCGGACGCTTTGAAAACTACGCCAAGGGCGGTATTTTTAAGTCTTGCAACCTTATCGCGAAGAGCTTGCGTGCGCGAGGACATCACGTGACAGTTCTCGACACGCAGTCTGAACTCAAGGAGGTTGACCCCTCGCTTGATTTAGTCTGGTTTTACCCGGGCGATCCAAATCGGCCGGACTTCGCGACAGTTGAAGATAAGATGGCCGTCTACCGAAATGCGGGCATCCCGGTTCTCGTCAATCTATCCTACTTGTACGAAGGCAATCGTTCTAAATGGATCGCACAGAAACTGCGGGAGTATAACGGCAGAAGTGACCTGCCGCCAGTGATGGCGGCGGTATTCGCTGAAAGTGTGATTGACGATCCCGAACTTGTAGCAGTGAAAGATCTCATCGTCTTTGTGCCTAAGACGATTGAACCCACAAAAGCCGCCTTCATTCCTGACTTCCATGATCGGGAGGGCATATGCTTTGGTGACAGTACAAAACTGGCGAATTCAGCAATCATTGGCGGCGATGTAAGACCTTGGATTGACGCGGTGAGCCGACGGCTACCTCAGGTCAATCTTTATGCCTTCAAACAATACAGCGGCGCGTCGGCTCATAAACACCTGCAAACGGTTCCGCACATGACCGATGACTTCGGAGACTTCCTCGCAGCCAGGAGATTGTTTATTAATCTCAATGTGCACCTTACATTTGAGATGGTGGGTTGCGAGGCACAATCGTACGGAACGCCGCTGGTATATCGCCATATGCCGCATTCTTTGAGCGAATATGTCGGACCCACGGGAGTCCGTGTCCGTTCTCCACTTGAATTGGGTGAACTTGCTGCGTGGCTTTATAACGACGAGTTGGCTTGGCGGGAATATAGCAAGGCAAGTATCCATAACGCCGCTGCAATGACGTTCGACAACGTACACAGTGCACTGGAGGCTTCGCTGCGTTTGGCTTTGGTCAGGGCTCGGAATTTAAAGCGTAAATCTTGAGACACCGCGGACCGACCTTCAAAATGTTCTGCGATATAAGCGTCATTATACCTAACTTCAATCGAACGGATCTTCTTGAGCGTTGCTTGTGGTCGGTTGCCGGGCAGACAATGCAACCGCGGGAGGTCTTGTTAATTGACGATCGATCGACTTATGAGAATCGAAAGGAAATTCACAGGATTATCGCGCAGTTTGCTTCGAGCTTGAATATACGTGCATTCGAGAACGAGACGAACAGAGGTGCGAACTTTTGCCGGAATCTGGGTATCTCAGAAGCGGCAGGAGAATATTTGGCATTCCTCGATTCCGACGACGTTTGGCATCCCAAAAAGCTCGAGAAGCAACTCGCGGCTGTAGCAGTCGCCGAACGAAGGGACGAAAAGCCGGTGCTGTCAGCGACCGGTCGCTACAGAGTAAACGGCTCAGGAGAGATTATTGCTCGGCAAATTGGGAAAACTGAATTCACGCGCGATGCTATTCTTAGATCGAATATTATTGGGACCCTAAGCTCAGTCGTTGTTCAGGCGAAAGTCGCACGCACGGTCGCGTTCGACGAAAGTTTCCGAGCATCCCAGGACTGGGACTTCTATATCAGGCTCTCTGAGTACGTCCAATACGTGGCAATACCTGAACCCTTGTGCTTCTACTTCGATCATGAGAGCGATCAAAGAATCACTCTAAACGGCCGCAGGCGGTTAGACGGCCATATGCAAATTTACAGAAAGCATCATCGGCAACAAGGCGTAGAAAAAACAATCATATACAACCTTCTAGCTGATGATTTGCAGCGTATGAATAGACATAAAATTGCCGCAGTCTATTACGCTAAATGGCTTGCACATGCTCGATTTAAATCGGCTACGGCAAGAAGCGCCGCTAGCTGCATTCTTGGCAGAGTATTTTCCTTGCTTACGCCAAGTTCTATCACTGAGCGACGATATAGAAAATACGAGAGTACCTTGAGAAAATCGCTCAGGTCGGAAGAGTTGTCGACCGAGGTTGCCAGCGACGTCAAATTAATCAAGAGCCTAATGAGCAGAAATTCGAAAACTTTCTAAGTGCCGGGAAAAGATGCGGAGTTTCTTGGCTACCGAAACATGAGAAGACCGAATATCATGCCGCATTCGAGAAGATCGCCAAGGCAGTCGGGTGTACGGCAGCATAGCAATATGCACTGCTTGAAGACGGGCGGCGATTAGTTAGCCCCGGCCTCGACCCCAGTCGCTGTACCGGACTTTATGGCGAGCGACCTGATGACCCTCTCTAAGGCGACGGGCGCCGCTGTATCGACACAAAAATAACGTGAGTGTAGCAAATAGGTAGCTGCAAATATTTCCTGTATCACCAGGCACCGGTTGCGCCGAGCATTGGCCGCGTGGTCGCTCGTCACCCCCCATCCTGCATAAAACGGCATCCCATAACACGTCACCGGAATGCCCCGGAGCAGCGCTTCGAAGCCCATCAGGGAGGTGATGGTGTAAACGTGGTCGATCCCCTCCAAAGCATCGGCGGGTGCAATGTCCTCCTTTAGCATCTCGCATATGTCAGCCACCTCGGCGGGGTCCGAAACGCCCGAACGGGTGCCGTACAAAACTTCCGGATGCGGCTTGTAGATGATTTGTGCATTCGGGTTTTCCGACGCCGCGAGGCGCACGAGATCATTGTTGGTTACGGCGCGGTCGCAGCCAAAGGCGATGGAGGCGTCGGTTTCCACCTGCCCGATCACCAGGACGCGGCGCTTCGTCTTCGGCCCCAGCAGAGCGTCGAGGCTCACACGCTTGCCTAGATTGTACTTGCTGACACGAAGATCGAGCAGCATGCGGATGCACCTGTCCGCGCGCTCCATGAGTGCCCTGTCCGCGGCAAAATCGTAGGTCTGCAGCGTGTTCTCGAGATCGGAGGCGCTGCGCGCGTCGTAATGAAGCGTTCGCGAGTCGATGATGAGCGAGGCCGGCGGCGACCTTTGGGCGCCGAGCGAGACGGAACGGACGAAGCCATCTTCGACGTGGTAGAACGGTATCCTCAAGCAGCGGCAAAACGATTTTAAGAACGGCGGATATTTGAAGCCCCAGACATAGACTTCGGGGCTGCGGTAGAGAAGCAGCCGAAGCGGCCAGCCCCCGCGAAGCATATCGCGCGGCTTGCTGCTCACCACCTTGCACTCCCGGTCGGGAAACCAGCGCGGGACGTAGTCTCTCCATGGCCTAAACCCGAAGAAGATTGCCGGCCGCCGCGAGCCCCTCAAAGCCTATCCTCCCGTATCTCCCGCATCGAGGCCGTCAGCAGCAGCAGCCCAGCAACGAAGCAAACGAGCGCGAATTCGATCACATAGCCCGTATCGAGTCCCTCGGCGCGGTATTCCGGGTAAATGCTCGACCGAAACCACATGATCACGTGCACGAGCGGGTTGTAGAGAATGAAGTCGCGGAAGGGGTGCGGTAGCGATTCCGGCAGGAAGAAGACGCCGGAGACCATGAAAAGCGGGCGGTTGATGATACCGAATATCTGTTCGTAGAGCGGGAAACGGGCGAACATCACGATGTTTATCGTGCCGATGCCGAGACCGAGCAGTGCAGCGGCTCCCGCGGCCTCGATCATGCCGGCGATGTTCATCGGCTGGGTGACGCCGCCGAGTTCGAGGATCATCACGAGAATGAGGATCGTCACCAGCGTATCAGTCATCAGTTGCAGGATGAAGCGCGAGACGATCGCGTCGAAAGGGGTGACGATGGGGTAGGAGAAGAGCGCCTTGTTGGCCTTCACCGTGCCGGCCATGAAGCCGGACATGCGCTGATAGAAGGCGAAGGGCAGATAGCCGCTGGCGAAGAACAGCGGGAAGCTCAGGCCGAGCGCCGGCATTCTCGCGATTGCCTGGAAGGTCAGCGTCATCAGCGCCACATGGGCCACCGGGTCGAAGATCGCCCAGAGATAGCCCCCCGGCTTCGAGCCGAAGCGCGTCGACATTTCGCGAACGATCAGCGCTGCCGTCACTCTCAGGTGCTGTTGGATGAGATTCACGTCCGACCTCAACTGTATTGCCATGGATGACCTGGCCGCCGCCCTCATCCGCCTGCCGGCACCTTCTCCCCGCAGGCGGGGTGAAGGGCCACGCGGCATGCTGCCGGCGCAAGGGGCGGCGCCTGCATCTTGCCGCCATATTCCACAAACCGCTCTTGCTGGCAAATCTTTGGCGCTCTCCCTTACCAGACAAAAAAGGCCGCCCCGAACCTTTCGGTCGAGGCGGCCAGGCGGCCCCACTGGGAGGTGAGCTCGTCCTGCTCAGCGCTCGCCTTCGAGTTCGCTCAGGAAAGCGCCAAGCTCCTTCTCCTCAATACCGACAAGATGGTTTTTTTCCGGATAGGCGCTGGAGCGGACGTCAAAAGCGAATTCGGAGAAGGCGGCGATGCGCTCCTGCTGCAGGCGTTCGTATTCGGCGGCGAAGTTGCGGTAGGTCTTGGCGTGGCGCGGATAGTGGCCGCGATGAGCGCCGAGCACGTCCTCGGCAAAGAGATATTGCGCGTCGCAGCCCGTCCCCGCCCCCATCGACAGCATCAGCATTGAGGTGCGCCCGCTGATCGCGGCGGCGACTTCGCCCGGCACCACCTCGATCTCGGCGGCAAAGGCGCCGGCCTCTTCCAGCGCCTTCGTCTGGCGCCAGATCTCGAGTGCGCTTGCGGCCGTCTTGCCGACAGCGCGAAAGCCGCCGGTCCAGGTGGCCTTCGAAGGGACTAGCCCGACATGGCCGCAGACGGGAATGCCCTCCTCGCGCATGCGCCGCACGGTCGAGAGGCTTGCCGCGCAGTAGACCGCATCGCCGCCCGCCTTCAGCGCCTGAAAGGCGGCGCGGATATAGTCCTCGGCGGTCACATGGTCCCCATATTCGAGGCCGGGAAAGGCGAAGACGGAAGGGGCCGCCTCGCGAAATTCGGGGCCGAGCAGCGCCGGCGGCACGGAGACGAGGTCGATCCTGGCCTTCTCGGCGGCCTCCGCCTCCTCCAGCGTCACGACCCGGAGCATGGTGAGCTGACGCTTTCCTTTCATCGACAGGAGATCGGCAACGGTCGGGCGGCGGTGTCTCATCGGGTTCTCCTGTATTCGAGGCCGGAGCGCAGCGACTCTCAGGCCGCCAGCAACTTCTTGAGCCTTGTTTCGGGTGAGGCAAGCGCCAGCGGTTCCGGCTTTGCCCCGGCGGCGATCAGCATTTCGGCAAGGCGAATATCGCGGGCGACCGCATTGCCGGGGCCGATGCCGCTTGCGGCGATCAGCCGTCCCTCACCATTCAGATGAAAGAGGATGAAGGCCCCCTCCTCCATGTCGCGCCGGACGGTCGTTTCCGCACCCTCCGCGAGCCCGGCGATCTGCAGGGTGAACTCGTACTGATCCGACCAGAACCACGGAATGCTGGCCATGGTTTCTGCCGCGCCGATCAGGTTGGCGGCGGCCAACGCGCCCTGGTCCTGAGCATTGCGCCAGGCTTCGAGCCGCACCCGCCGGCCGCCATAATGCGGCAGAGGGAAGGAGCAGCAGTCGCCGGCGGCGTAGATGTCGGGGTCGGAGGTGCAGAGCCTCTCGTCGACGGCGATGCCGTTTTCGATCGCGAGCCCAGCGGCCTCCGCAAGTTCGGTGTTGGGCACCGCGCCGATGCCGACGACTACAAGCTCGGCCTTAAGGCCGACACCGTTGGCAAGGAGCAGGCGTGCGCCGTCAGCGGCTTCCTCGATAGCCGCAATCTGCGCGCCGCAGATGATCTCCACGCCTTCTCGCCTGTGCCGTTCCGCGACGAAAGCGGCAATCTCCTCCGGCACGCCACGGGAGAGAACGCGCGACAGACCTTCGACGAGCACAACCTCGACGCCGAGCCTTCGCGCGGTCGCGGCAAGCTCCAGGCCGATGAAGCCGCCGCCGATGATGGCGAGCCTTGCACCGGGCGTCAGGACGGCGCGGATCGCAAGCGCATCGGCATGCGTCCTCAGCATGCGGATGCGCCCGGCATTTTCCGGCACGCCCGGGAAGCGTCGCGGCCGGGCGCCGGTGGCCAGAAGCAGGCGGTCGTAGGTGAGGGATCGTCCGTCCGAGAGCGTGACGGCTTTCCGCACGCGGTCGATGCTCTGCGCCGATACGCCGGTCAGGACCGCAATCCGCGCTTCCTCGTAGCGCGCAGCACCCGCGATGAATTTCGGCAGGGCAGCTTCCGCGAGACCGTCCTTGGAAAGCGGCGGCCGCTCGTAAGGAAGATGCGGTTCGGCGCCGATCAGCGTGATCTCGCCGTCGAAGCCCTTTTCCCTGAGGGCAAAGGCTGCCCGCGCACCACATTCGCCGGCGCCGATGATAACGATATGCGTCATGCCCTTTCCTCCTTCCATTTGCGACCGATTTCTTTGAGTACGGGACCCTCTCGGTCTTTGCCGGTGCCATGCTCGGGCTTCACCCAAGTCGTCATCGTCAGGCTTGATCCGAGGATTCATTCACGAGCCGCCGAAACTCAAAACCAGCCGAGGTCACGCGCAGTCCCTCTGCACGCCCCACCCCAGCCACGCCTTCCGGCTGGAATGCCTTGCGTGTGGAGCCTCGGGACAAGCCCGACAATGACGACCGGAGGAAGAACTGACTGCGGAGGCGCTCCAAAACGTGAGCAGACCTAGGAAAGCCCGATGAACACGCTCCCCGCCTCCACCTTGACGGGATAGGTCCTGAGGTTGACGCAGACTGGCGCGCCCCTGGCCTGGCCGGTCTTGTAGTTGAAGCGGCCGTTATGCTTCGGACATTCGATGATGTCGCCCATCACCAGGCCGTCGGCGAGATGGATCTGTTCGTGCGTGCAGAGCCCGTCGGTCGCAAAATACTCGTCGTCCGGGCTGCGATAGACGGCAAAGGTGCGTCCCTCGTGATCGAAACGGACGACGTCTTCCTCGTCGATCTCATCGGCCGCACAGACCTCCACCCAGTTCGCGCTCATCTCTTTCCTCCATTCGATGGTTTGCTGCGATCGCCCGCGCCGCCTCACTCCGCGGCAGGAACGAGCCGGTCGCTGTGGAATTCTTCGCGATAGGGCTTTGCCGTCGGCGGAAGTTCGCGCTTCAGGAAGTAATCCTCGTTGCGCAGCTGCCGCAGGAATGCGGGGATCATTTCACGGTAGCCGTGCAGGATCGAAGGATTGGCCGCCGGCAGGTCGTGCCTGATCATGGCGTGCAGCTTCGGCAGCGCGTGATAGGGCACCATCGGAAACATGTGGTGCTCCACATGATAGTTCATGTTCCAGTAGACGAAGCGGCTGACCGGATTCATGTAGACCGTGCGGCTGTTCAGCCGGTGGTCGGTCACGTTGTCGGCAAGGCCGCCATGCTGCAGAAGCCCGGTCAGCACGTGATGCCAGGCGCCGTAAAGCCGCGGCAGGCCGACGAGCATCAAGGGCAGGATCGAGCCGAGATAGAGCGAAAGGCCGATGGTCGCCAGATAGATGGCAAGCCAGATCCGGGCGACGCGGATCGCCTTCGGCTGCTCCGTTTCCGGAATGAAGGTCTTCTCGGCGGCGCTGATCACGCCGAAGGCGTTTCTGACCATGTCGATCATGGCATGCCAGACGTCGATGATGCCGAAGAAATTGAGGACCAGGCGGACGAGATCCGGCGGCCGCATGACGGCGATCTCCGGGTCGCGGCCGACGATGACGGTATCGGTATGATGACGGGTATGGCTCCAGCGCCAGGTGACCGGATTGCGCATGATCATGAAACAGGCGATCTGGTAGACGGCGTCGTTCATCCACATCGTCTTGAAGGCCGTGCCGTGGCCGCATTCATGCCAGCGGCTGTCGGAAGCGGAGCCGTAAAGGACGCCATAGGCGAGGAAAAACGGCAGCGCCCACCAGCTGCCCCAGAAATAGACGCCGAGGCCGCCGAGAAGAACCATGCTGCCGAGCCAGATCGCGGTGTCGCGGATGGCGGGACCGTCCTCCCGCTTCATCAGCTTTTTCATCTGCTTGCGCGGAATGTCGGTGTGATACCATTCGGCCGCGGCAAGGCCGCTTGCAACCGCCGCCTCGGCATCGCGGCCGAGCAGGCTGTAATCGCGCTTCGTCGCAACTGTCGTCATTCCCGCCTCCCCTGCAGCGCCGCGCACAGGAAGCGCAATGCGGCTGCAGCCTTTTGAACCGGCACCACTCCCGATCGGCGCCTCCATTCGATGAACCGAGGATAGGTTGACTTCTGACGGTTCTCAATGCAGTCATGATATATTCTCTCAAATCCTATCAGCACGGCAGCCTCAAGGATGAGGGAATAGTTTCAGGGAGGAGACATGACGAAGAGGCCGACGATCGCGGATCTCGCCCGCGCCTCCGGCGTGAGCGTCGCAACGGTCGACCGGGTGCTGAACGGCCGCCATCCGGTGCGCGAGGAAACGGCGCGCCGCGTCTATGATGCGGCAAAAGCGATCGGCTATCACGCCGTCGGCCTGCTGCGCCAAAGGGTGTTCGAGGATCTGCCGCAATACCGGCTCGGCTTTCTCCTGCAAAAGCCGGAGCAGTCGTTCTACAAGGCCCTGGCAAAAGAGATCGAAAACGCGGCGCTCTCGGTGACCCATGTCCGCGCCAACGCGCAGGTGGATTTCGTCGCAAGCTCCACGCCCGGCGCGATCGTCGAAAAGCTGAAGACGATCGCCGCGCGCAATCAGGCGATCGCGCTGGTGTCGCCCGACTACCCGGCCGTGACTGCGGCAATCGAGGAACTCAAGGAGCGCGGCATCCCCGTCTTCGCCCTGCTGTCGGATTTCGCCGCCGGCGTGCGCGAAGGCTATATCGGTTTGAACAATCAGAAAGTCGGCCGGACGGCTGCCTGGATAATCGCCAAGGCGGCCAAGCGGCCGGGAAAGGTTGCGGCCTTCGTCGGCAGCCACCGTTTCCATGGGCACGAACTCCGCGAGATCGGCTTTCGCTCCTATTTTCGCGAGAACGCACCCGATTTCCAGGTCCTCGACACGATGGTGAACCTCGACACGCCTGAGATCACCCACGAGGCGACGCTCGATCTCCTGCAGCGCCATCCGGATCTCCTGGGCTTTTACGTCTGCGGCGGCGGCATGGAGGGGGCGATCTCGGCGATCCGCGAGGAGAAGCTCGGGGGCAAGCTGCTCGCCGTCGTCAACGAGTTAACGCCGGAATCGCGCGCGGCCCTTGCCGACGAAACGGTGCTGATGGCGGTCTCGACGCCCGTTCCTGCTTTGGCCCGGGAAACGATAGACCTGATGGTCGGCGCGATCGACCGGGGTGCTTCGAGCGTCCCCGGCCAGACTTTCCTGCCTTTCGACATCTATACGCCGGAAAATATCTGACGCCGGCGTCGCGAAGACATTTGCGAAATCGCGCTTTCTGGAAAACGATAGCGAATCAACAGCTTTCGCAACCAGGAGAAAGTGATGCGGCGCTTCATTCTTTGTCTTCTGGGCGTTGCCGCGCTCGCCGTCACTGCAATCGCCATTCTGCCGAGCCTGATTTCCAGCGACTGGATGCGGGCCGAGCTCGGTCGGCAATTGTCGGCTGCGACCGGCAGTTCGATCGCGTTCAACGGTCCTGTGAAACTTTCGGCATTTCCCTATCTTGCGGTCGTCGCGGAGGACGTGACGCTTTCGGCCGAAGCGGAAGGGATCACCGCCGAATTTGCGGAGGTCGCCGGTTCGGTGGCGCTTTCCTCGCTCTGGTCGAACCGGCTGCACATCAAGCAGATCGCGCTCGACCGTCCCGTCGTCGTCCTCGACGAGAAGGCGCCGGGCGAGGCGACGCCGGCTGCCGGCGGCGACGATGAGACCGGTTCCGGCGACCCGCTTCCCGCCCTCGTCGCCTTTCTTGAACGAAGCGCAATCGGGTCGGTCTCCATCACCTCCGGCACGTTCGTACGGCGAAGCGCAGCCAACCCCGAGGAGGTCGTTTCCGATGTCGAGCTCACGCTCACGGCCCCCGACATCGATGACGAGTTCTCTCTTTCCGCATCCGCCCGCATGGGAGAGCAGAGTTACGAGACGAGCTTCACCATCTCGACCCTGCGGTCGCTGCTCGAGCGCCAGCCCGCCGATGTCACCCTTACCATGGAAGCGGACCCGGCTCCCGCGCCAGGCCTGACCAACTTTGAGGCAAGAGGACAGGTCACCCTGAACGTCAATGGCAGCTATCAGATAAGAGGCGGCGAAGTGGAAGCCGGCGAACAGGCCTTCGGCCTGAACGCGCTCTTCGTTCCCGGGGAGCGTGCGCGCTTTCTCGTCGATCTCGAAGCCGACCGGCTCGACCTGACGCCGTTCATGGACGCCACGCCGGGAACGTCGCAGTCGGAAGCGCCGGCCGCGGACACGGCCAAGCCGGCGAATTTGCAGTTCCTGGCCGGCTTCGATGCCGATATGAGCCTCAACGCCGCCGCTTTGACCCTCGGCGAAATTTCGGCGTCGGACATTTCCCTTTCGGCCGCACTCAAGGACGGGAAGCTGGTTGCCGAGCTCGGGCATTTGGGGATCGATGCCGGCAACCTTGCCGCCAATGTCGCGACCGACGTCAGGGCCGACGACCCGGTCTTCCGGGGCCGCCTCGCAAGCAAGGGTCTCGACATAGCCAGGCTCTCAGCCCTCGCCGGCCAAACCGTCCCGTTTTCCGGAGCCCTGACGATCGACGCCGGCTTTGCCTTTCGCGGCCTTGATGCGCAAGACATCAGAAAGACGGCCGATCTCACGGGAACGATCGGACTGCGGGATGCGGCCTATACCCTGCCGGGCATTGCCGATGAGACGATGCGCGAGGTGAAAGCGAAGAAGATCACGGCCCGGATCGAAAGCCTCGCGAAGCCGCTGCGCGTGGCCGGCCGCCTGGAATGGCGCAACAAACCGGTCGATGTCGACATGCAACTTCCCGCCGCCGATACACTTCTCGCCGGCAATCTTGCCGCCGAGGGGATCCCGCTTAAGCTTCAGGTGAAAATGCCCGACGCAAGCCTGTCGCTCGACGGCAAAGCTGCTCTGCCGGGGACCTATGCGGGAAAACTCGATTTTTCCACAGCCGACCTTTCTGCCTTCCTCGCCGGCCTCGGGCAGAGCGGTGCGGAGAGCATCGGTCCGCTCGCGTTCAACGGGCATGTCGATGCGGGCACGACGAGGGTTTCCTTTCAAAAGGCGACCATATCCGTGAACGGCGTCGAAGGCGCGGGCAGCGGCTCCGTCGAATTTGCGGCCCCGCTGAAGATCACGACGGCGCTGAACTTCGACGAGCTGGACCTTGCGCGCCTGGCCGGGGCGCAATCCCCCGCTCCGCAGGCAAAAGCGGCGAAAGGGGCCGAACCTGCCGACGTTCCGCTGGATCTCTCTTCGCTCCGGTCGGTCGATGCAACCGTCCAGCTCAATGCCAAAAAGCTCGGCTACGGCAAGGTCTTTGCCGGACCGGTTGCCACCAGTCTCGTCGTCTCCGACGGCGTCGCAAGCCTGACGCTGCCCGAAAGCCCGTTCTATGGCGGCCATATTGTCGCGAGCCTCAAGGCCGACGGCTCCCGGGCCGAACCCTCGATCGCCCTGCAGGCCTCCATTTCCGGAGCCGCGGCCGCACCGCTTTTGACGGACATGGCGGGCTTCAGATATCTCGAAGGCGCATTGAAAGCCCGGTTCGACGTAACGGGTGCGGGCGGCACGACCAGGACGCTCGCGAAGTCGCTGCAGGGCACAGCGGATGTGGCCTTTTCCGAAGGCGCCATTCGCGGCATCGACATCGCCGACGTCTACAACAATCTTGTGAGCCTGATGTCGTCAGGCTTCAAGCAGGACGGCAGCAAAGCGACGACATTCACCGAGCTTGCGGCATCCTTTGCCATCGAAGGCGGCGTTGCCCGCACCGAAGACATCAAGCTTGTCGGCCCGCTGGTCCGCATGACAGGAAACGGTGCGGCCGATCTTGCCGAACGCACTCTGAACTTCCGGCTCGAGCCCCGGCTCGTCGCTTCTCTCCAGGGTCAGGGCGCCGAGATCTCCACCGACGGCATCGGCGTCCCCGTGGTGGTCGAAGGCAGCTTCGCCGCACCGCGCATCTATCCGGACCTTTCGGACCTGCTGAAGAACCCCGATGCCGCATTGGCAAAGCTTAAAGGTTTCGGACTGCCGATCGACAAGCTGCCGATCGGCGACCTCATTAAAGGAGGCGGCTCGGGAGGCTCGGTGAAGGACCTGCTCGGCGGCGCCGTTGGAAAGGTGCTCAACGACAATGCGTTCAAACAGGAAGAACAGCAGCTGTCGATCGAGGAGATAATTGGCGGCGACGGCGCGCCCAAATCGGACGAGGCGGCTGTGGAAATACCCTCGAACGAGGAACCGGCCACGGCCGACGCACCCGCCGAACAACCGGCAAACGGAACTGCACTGCCCGGTAATGAGGCAGACAGTCCGATGGAGAGCCTGTTCAAAAAGCTCCTGCGTTAGCCGGCCTATCCTGCTATCGTCTTGGCGCGACCTGATCCTGCGTGGCCACTTACTTTGTTTGCCTTATCGCCGGCGACGTAGTCGGCGAACATGATTTTGACCGGGATGTCCTGCCGCATGGCGAAAGTGAAGTCGCGCAGCAAAGCGCCGTTCAGTGCAGGCCACGCCCATATTGGCGCGCTATCAGCTCTGTGCCGCTCGTCGCCAGAGGAGGTGAGCGCCAGGCGGCACGGCTTCCGAGTTGCTTCACAACGTCAAGCCCGAACCTAGGTGGCGCTATTAGAGTTGAGGCAGTCCCGGCTCCTCGCGAGGTGGAACGTTCGCGGTTCTGCAATCGCCACACTAGAGGAGGGCCGCCATCGAGCGGCCTTCAATGTCTTCATACGGGTATCGGCATCCGCAAACTTCGTATTGGCTGCTGCAGGGTGCCGATCACCTTGGCACCCTGATCGGTTACTTCAACCGGGATGCCATCGACGGTAACCGTCTTCAGGGTCATGATCTTGTCCTCTTTCGGTTTCTGATCACTGGTTGAGCAGCGAGGACGCCAGCCCCATGTTGCCCTGTGTCTCTGCCTTGTCTGCCATGCGCCGAAGAGCCCGCGCCGAACGGCGCTATGGCTGATGGCGATCGTCGCCGTATCCTCGAGGAAGGTCTTGCGGGTCTCCTCGAACAGCAGGCGCCACTTCTCAGCGAGGTTGCTACCAGCCTTCTTGGCCGGGTCGTATCCTTCCACCGATTGGCGAGTGATCGTCTCGCCGAATTCCTTCCTGACTGCCTCGACCACGATCGAAGGCGTGTCGAAGCAGGCGAGGCTTTGCACGATGAAGGTTTTCACCTCCTCGCTGAGTTTTCCTTTTGCCATGGCTGTGTCAGGCTCCGGTCAGGTCGACTCATCACCCGAAGGCGAAACAGTGGATCCGCTGCACCCTGTCATGAACAACACGAAGTGGGACGAACTGCGCCTGGCGATGCACGCGCTTGATAGGCGACCGCTCTGGCGTTGCAAGGACATCAACGGCCACTATTCCGATGATGACCGCGAGTGGTTCCATCATTTTCGGTCAGGTCGATACGACAGCATCTTGTACGTTGACATCACCGCTGATGATCCCGCTCACCGAAAATCGATCAGAGCTGCTCTGAAGGCGATTCACATACCCGGAGAAGAGACCGAAGCGGGGTTCAGGGTCTTCGGCTACAGCCAGACGGGCCAGGCCTTAGTCTACCTCTGACCTCAAGCGACCCCTTGAGATGGCATGTACCGCAAGCATGTGCGATTTGCGCTCTGGCGATCTCTGGTGGCCGGTTGGCTGCATCGGCCATTGCACGGACGCCAGCAGCATCTGCCCCGTAGCGGCGAATTACGCCGACGAACTCTTCCACGTCATGCCCGCGGATGCTGAAGACTGGCCGGCCCGTCGACCTGCTGAACTTCGGCGCGCCGAAGGCATCCGTCGCTTGCGCAGCGTGGTAGAGCTCGTGCACGACCAACGCCATGAACTCGGCGTCTCCGCAGTGCCGGCAGTATTCTGCGTCCAACGTGATGATGAAATCCGGGACGAAGCCGAACCACTGCTTCACCTGCATCTCTGCACGGGCCCGTGCCTACTTACCCATTGCGCCCTGAGGCTTCCCCTCTTCGCACTGGCCGATAATGCGGCGACATTTGCGGCTGTTCTCGATGACGGTCCAGAGGAAGCCAATCTCGGCATGAGCCAGATGGGCGTGCTCCTCGTTATGGAGCGGCGATGCCGGATCGAGGAATGTCGCCTCTATCCATTCCGGCATGTCTTCGGCTGGGATGACGGCCGGGGAGTCGATATCCTCGAAGAGCGAGGACGGCGGCTGCGGTCTCACAGACCGATCTCTTGCCCGGGCTGCAGGTTCCGCTTGAAGATCAGCACCCACCTATACGTTGAGCGTACGACGGCCTGGTGGAGCTCGTAACTTTCAACAACTTTTGCGTTGGAGAGGGCTTCAGCTTCGGAGGGACGACACTCGATGAAGAGGTACATGCTCATCTCCTGAAATGATGAAGCCCCGCTACCTGTTACGGCGGCAGGGCTGGGGAATGTCAGGACGTACCTAGCTTGACACCGGCTGCCAGCGGCCGAACGCATGTAGCATCGACGCTTCGCGTTCAATCAAGCTGGCGGTGATCGCCTGCGTGTCCTTCCACGCCGCCGTCCGGCTCGGGAATTGGGCTGGCGAGTTGCGGTCTACCAGCTTAATGGACAGCGAGCCCGGCTCAATTGGCTTCCCGATAAGTAGCCCGCAACGGTGCGCTTCTGTGAGAGGCGGCGCGGGCCTTGTTTTGGTTGCCAATCAACAGAACTCCTGCGCATCGTGTCGTTCTAAGCAGGAGGGGACAATGTCAGAGCTGGAAGAGAACCGCTTGTTAGACAGTGAATTCCAGACAATTTCGTCAGAGCCGTTGATTGGGCGCCTCAACCTTGAGACCGACTTGGGCACCATCGACCTTTTGGTGAACAAAGAGGCCGCGGAGTTCTTAATTTCGGTGTTGCTCGAGTTCCTTGCAGAAGGGACCGGCGGAGACGCTCCGAAGTTCAAGGTGCATACTGAGCAATAGCTGCCCGGTGAGCCCTGAATAAGCCGGCCGTCGCACAAAACGTCGGTCATTCAGTGGCACCTGCGTAGAGCGAGCTACGCGAGTTACCGGATACGCCGACATTTACGCACCCCTGTGCTATACTTTAGCGATTGCTGTACGCTCAAAGAGGACACAACGGATGTGGCTTGAATTGCGCGACAATAACGGCCCGATCTTCGTCAACATGGACAATGTCGTCCACTTCCAGCGGGTTGAAGGGCAGCGACGTACCACTCTCATTGCCTTCGGGGCCAACCACGGGGCCTGCGTGACGCTGCAGGTTCACGAAACGCCGAACGAGATCATGGAACTGCTATGGGAGGAGCAGCATAACGCGGACTAAGCCGCGCTGCGTGCGCCTGTATAGCTATGAACATATCAGGAACGTTGTGGCGGCAGATTGCGCCGTACCACCTGTAGTCTCAGGCGATGTGCTCACCAGCATGGTATGATGCTAGTGTGTTGAAACTTCTCAACCTTTGTTACCCAGGTTTCACCATCCGCGCAGGGTTTCCTGCATCGCTGGCACGTTCTCTCTGTGTCTAGAGAGTGGAGTACGTTCGAATGAGCGGACGGCATTATCCAGAACCGGAACACCACGCCTCGGCGGCACTTCCGGTAAGCATTCTGCTACTCGTGGTCCTCGGAATATCAGCCTACCTGCTGATAGGAGGTTCACTGAATAATGGGGAGCGGGTCGGATCCAAGGTGTACCTGCCCGCCGAGCAAACCCAGGATCGCTGAGAAAAACATCCGACCACCTCTAAGCGGAATGAAGGCGCCACCCTCCCGCACAGACGGCAGTCAGAGGGTGGTCGCGGCGACGCTTTGGTTGCAGGCCCGGGAATCGAACCGGTCTTCGTGGTTATGCATCATGCGGCTTACCAGTTGCCCTGCCTCCGTCGTTGAACTTCGGTCATCCGCTCTCCGGCGAGAGGGGGACAGATTTGGCGACTTGATTTGACTAAACTCCTGCGCGAACGTCTTATTCCGGTCACCATCGGTGGCTGCTACAACTGTCGAACGAGAGGAGCTTGCAATGCGTATCCTATTGATCCCAGCCGTGATGCTTATCGGTTCGTTTGGAGCTGTGGCTGTCGCAGCCGAAGGCGACGAGGCGTTCGCTACGGCCGACAACGAACTGAATTCGACGTTCAAGGAGATCGAGGCACGGATTGGCGACGACGCCGGCACGAAAAAGCTGCTTGTCTCCGCCCAAAGGGCATGGATTTCCTTCCGCGACAACGAGTGTGCATTTCAGACATCAGCCAGTGCGGACGGTAGCGCCTACCCTATGCTCGTCGCTGCCTGCAGAACCGAATTGACGACAGACAGAACGAAGGCACTTAAGGCGTATCTAAATTGCCAGGAGGGAGATCTTTCCTGCCCGCTACCTTCTGGGCAATAAAGCTTGAAGGCGACCACCCTACCGAATAGACGACGGTCAGAGGGTGGTCGCGCTTTCCCAGTTCGGGTCTATCTGCTTGATACCTTCTAATGGCGCCAGCTTGTCTCCAAATTGTGGATCGGAGTTCAAATGCGCCGCAGCAACACATGAACATCAACAGCATTCGAGATCGCGCGCAAGGTGTCGACGACGGTCTTCTGAACAGAAGGTCGAATTTGCGCGCCAAATATTGCGGTCTGGTGATGACGACGTTGGAGCCGTGTGGTTCGTGGTCGGACCTTGCGGCGCGCACCGTGATGCGACACTGATTGAGCCGTACCTCTGCAGCGAACACAAAGACGTCCATGGCGAGTTGGCCCTCAAAGGCCTATGTCCCTACCTGGGCTTGATCGATCACTATCGACCCGTCGTTCGCAAATACATCTTGGCCGGCGGCGATATCGATTTTGCCGGAAGCAACGCGGCCGCCATACATCTCGCGCCGGAGTATCTGCTGAATCTCAGAGACAAAGAAGTCGAAAGGACGCTGCTTGTGATCTTCTGCGATTTTCAAAATCGCAATCGAAGCGCAGCGCGTCACGTTGTTCAGATCCTCGAACTCCACGGAGAGCTCAAGGATCCTCTGGGGCTGCGCACGGATGCCGATGAGAACTGGGCTCGGGGCGGCTGTGGAAGTGCCCTCAAAGGTCGAACAGGCCACAGCCGACGCGCCCACCAAACCGCCGGCAAACGGAGGACCAGGGGCCCGTCACGTGGCCGATGGTCCGAAGAGGGGTTTTTCGCGCAGTTCCTCCGGTAGCCAACGCGCCTGAACCTCTTGCCAACAGAATCGAGCCGCAGGGTGCCGACGGTTAGAGCAATTCGAGGAAAAGTGCGCAGCGGTTTTAATTCGGAATAGCGGGAGATTGACGGGCGAGAGCCCTTTCCACTATTCGGCGAAAGGCGAATGCGCTAGTCGGGAAAACGATACTTGAAATGTTCGATCTCGGCGCCGAACAGCCGTTCGACGCGTTCCCGATCGCCCGGTTTATAATAACTGCGAATATCCGGCCTCCTTGGGTTCGCCTTCGCTCTGGTCAAAAATCGTTCATCAAAAGGCAGCCCGATTTGGTCGCATACAGTGCGTAGATCCTCCGAGAGGCGCTCCTGCCGACCGACGAAGTCGACAACGACTTCGTCGTTCTTGGTGTAGAGCTGCCACGACTTCCAGTTAATACGCTCCTTCTCGGCTGCACCTGCTTCGATCAAGCAGAGCATTTGCGAGAAGCTCGGCCGGGTATGGGCCTTCCTGTAGTGCCAATTGTAAAGAGAAACGGCCCTCTCGAACGGGTTTCGCACGAAGCAGAACTTGAAATATCGATTCCAGGCAGAGGGGTCGAAGGCCTCGATTTCGCTTGCGCTTGAATGATCTGCGAGCCTGCCTGCAAAACGCCGGCTGAGAGCGACACCGGCCAATGAATCGACACTGTGGTTGCGGACGAGGGTTTGGGCGATCTTAAGTGGAGACAGGTGGCGGAACATGGCAATTAGCGCCAGCCGATTGGGTTTGGCTCCATTTCCGAGTGCATCCTTCCAGGATCCAAGTTGTACGTCCCATGGTCCGAATTCGCGAGCGAGATAGGCAGAAACCGTGCTGCCGGCGGTTTTCGGCACGTGGATGAAAATGAACTTGTGGCGATGGGATATAATCACTGCCTGGCCACTCCTTAGCCGGAAAATAGTCGAACCCGCCCGTCATCGAAAGCCGAGACTGCAGCAAACTGGAGCCGATGCCTCCGTATCTGCATCCTATGCATGGCCACGGCTACAGCAAGCCCGGCGTTAAGCGCTCGAGGGTTTCCCGCTGCAGTCCGAATTAGCAGTCCCTTTCCCTCCCATGCGTCGGCCCCACCCGCTTCAAGTTCGACGCTCGGTGGTCGAGGTAATTTCTAAGAAGGATGCGCAATGAGGAAGCGGTCTGACCAAGGATTGCCGGCCTAACGTCAGCGCCTCGTCCCGATCGCGGGTGAGACATCGATATCAGCTAAGTGGCATCGGCTCCGGCAGTCAATTCCAAAAAACCGCCTTGGATGTTGTGGAGGCGAGCGTAGACGCCGTCCGGGCAGCGCGCGAGTTCCTCGTGCGTCCCCTCCTCGACGACCAGCCCCTCCTTCATCACGACGATCTTGTCAGCATTGACGACGGTGGAAAGCCGGTGCGCGATCACAATGACGGTGCGGCCGCTCATCGCCTGATCGAGTGCCTTCTGAACAGCTGCTTCCGACTCCGTATCAAGAGCCGAGGTAGCCTCGTCCAGAAGCAGAATGGGCGCGTTGCGGACGAGCGCTCGGGCAATCGAAAGACGCTGGCGCTGGCCGCCGGATAGCGTCATACCTTGTTCGCCCACGGGCGTGTCGTAGCCCTGAGGCTGCGCGAGGATGAAATCATGCGCATAGGCAAGCCGGGCCGCTTCCTCTACTTCCGCATCCGTCGCTTCGGGCCGGCCGTAGCGGATGTTATCGCGGATAGAACCTTCAAAGAGGTAAGCCTGTTGTGAGACATAGGCGAGCCCGTTGCGCAGAGACTGCTTGGTAACAGCGGCTATGTCTTGCCCGTCGATCAGGATGACGCCCGATTGTGGATCGTAGAAGCGTGGAATGAGACTGATGATCGTCGATTTGCCGGCTCCGGACGGGCCGACGAGCGCGGTCGTCTTGCCACCTTCCGCCAGGAAACTAACTCCCTTGAGGACCTCCTCGCCATTGCCGTAGGAGAACCGCACGTCTCGAAACTCGACGGTCGCGTCGCGGAAGGCCAGTTGAGTAGCCCCGGGCAGGTCCCGTTGATGCGGAACCGTGTCCAGAATTTCGTAAAGCATGCTGGCGTTGACGGCAGCGCGCTCCAGCGACAGCTGCAGGCGAGCCAGGCGCCGCACCGGGTCGTATGCCAAGAGAAGCGCCGTTACAAAAGCGAACAAGGCACCCGGGGCCACGTTGCTGTAGATGGTGCGGAAAGCCGCATAGGCAAGCACGCCCGAAATTGCCAGGCCCGCAAAGGTCTCCGTCAACGGCGCCGTCCGTTCGCTCAAGCGCGCGATGCGGTTGGCGCGGTTCTCCGCCCCCTTGATGATCCCCTCGACCTTGCGGCCCAACTCGTCCTCCATCGTGAAGGCTTTGACGATGGAAATGCCCTGGATGGTTTCCTGCATCGCGCCTAGTACGCGGCTGTTGGCCTCGACCGCTTCGCGCGTCGCCAGACGCAGCCGCCTGGAAATGTAGCGAAGGCCGAGAAGCAACGGAGGGGCCCCAATGAAGGTGATGAGCGAGAGCAGCCAGTCCTTGCTGATCATGACGCCGACAAGGCCGACCAAGGTCAGGACATCGCGGGCGACCGAGGTGACCGTCATATTGAGCACGTCGCGGATGCCGGAGATGTTCTGGTTGATCTTGGCGGTGAGGTGCGTCGAGCGCTTTTCCTGGAAAAAGCCAATGCTCAACGCCATCAGATGCGTATAAAGCCGGCGCTTATAGCGTGCGACAATATTGTTGCCGATTTTCGATAAAGCGACGGCTTGCCCATAAGTCGCCAGGCCTCTCAGCACAAAGGCAGCAAATATCGAGAAACAGACGAGTAGAACGACGTCGCCGCGCTTGTTGGCGAAAGCTTCGTTGATCACCGTTTCACTGATCCAAGCGGTGAAGGCCGTGGTTGCAGCCACAACCATCAGGCACGCAATGGCAAAGGCATAGCCGCGGATATGGTCGCGGCCGTTTTCGGCAATGACGCGCCTTAGGACCCCAGCGATCGTTTCAGTATCGACCTCGCGCTCTTTTCGATCCTTAACGCTCAAATAGTCCCGTCCCCGCAATCACGCATG
This sequence comes from Sinorhizobium sp., assembly GCF_059070375.1. Taxonomy (NCBI): domain Bacteria; kingdom Pseudomonadati; phylum Pseudomonadota; class Alphaproteobacteria; order Hyphomicrobiales; family Rhizobiaceae; genus Sinorhizobium; species Sinorhizobium sp. Next base: position 44,635 of record NZ_JCACWC010000002.1, on the reverse strand, counting down.
GCGTGCCCGTGTACTGGCGCCGTTCCCGGGTCTCTATAGTGCCTTGTGACCGTCTTGACCAGTCATGGGCGGCACCCTGTCGTGACAGTGTCCAACGGCTCAGCCTTCCGGCCGCCTCCCTTCTGCAACTTCACAGACTTCAGCGCGAATGCGGTCGGAAGCCACCCGCTCTAACATCAATCCATTTTCAATGTTTTCCGTGCGGGCGAGGCTTCGCCTCGATGGGAGCGAGACTTCGGAGGCCCTTTCGCAATTTCTTGATGTCAGACTGAAATGTGTGCACTTATACAGGAGCCATTATCCTGAACCTGATCGGAAGCACGAAAATTGTTCGAGGGGATAAAGTCCGCCATACATTGGCGGTTCGCCAAAAAACTGAGGAATTCAAATCCTGATAGAGCTGCAAGGCACTTGGTGCTGGCAGCTACAGGACGCGGGGCAGACGTCTCCAGAGCCAGGCGCGCTGTGGGATTCCTCGTGGCAGACAAAAGGTACTCGGACGCTCGCACGATTTGCCGGGAGCAGATATCGACAGGCGACCCATCCGGCTTTTGGCGGCATTACGAGAGCTTCGTTGACGAGCTCGCAAACTCCTGCCGACCCCAAGAAGCGTCTGGTTCGAAAATCAAGATCGCTCTGTTCAACGACACAGACTTCAGGGTCAATATCGGATGCCGGCTGACAAGCCAGGGGCTCAAGCAACAGATTCTAGATGCGTTCCCGGACGCCGAGATCACATCCATCGGTTTCAATTTCTCAGCCTTCAGAAAGGAGTTCCCGAAGTCCACATCCGCTGGAGGATATGCACCCTCGGACATTGAAAGCCGACTTGCCACTGCATATGGCGAAGATGCCGTTGACCATATAGCGGCCGCCGATTTCGTGATCCTTCAGCCGGAGGGATCGTTGGACCACCGGACAACGGCAGACGGGCTTGCGACCTTCTTCACACCTGTTCTTACCGCCAGGACACTGAGGAAGCCGTTTGCTGTATTGAACGGAACGATACCTATCTACGAAGGCGAACGATCGGACTATCTCAAAGGGCTCTTTCGCGAACTCGGCCATGTAGCCGCACGGGACGAAATCTCGGCGGAGCATTACGGGATCGAATTTCTGGTGGATGCCGCATTCCTCCGAATATCGCCAGCACCTGTGGCCGAACGCGACGGTTGCCTGATAACCACCGGCGCCAGAAACAATGCCGAAGAAGACGTTGAAATCCTAAAGGCTGCACTGAAGGTCTGCGAGGCGCTGAAGCTTCGGCCCGTCGTTCTTACGCATGCAGTTGAACGCTTCTCTCCATATGAGGCCGAGATCATTGAACGTGGCGGCATTTTTGCTGAGACGGCCAGTATAGAACATGCTGCCGAGACGATCTCGCAATGCCGCCTGCACATAGGCGGGCGATATCATATGGCGATCTTCAGTCTCCTCTGTAACGTTCCTTCTCTCCTCTTCGACGTTCAAACGCACAAAAACCAGTGGCTGGGGCGCTACTCTCCTCTGATAACGCTTGTGCATCCGCACACCGACCTCGATGCCGCGGCAGCCGCGGTGCTGAGCAGTGGCGTATCGCAGGGAGATCCGGGATCACCGGCCGCGGAGAAATACGTTCATTTCCTGAGGCGCGCTATGGCTGAGCAGCCGCTATAGTCGGTCCCCGGTGGACGAGACGCTGCTGCGGCGCCCGGCCAATGACAGCGGCGCGTTGGGAACTATCGCCATTGGCGGTAATGCGATGCAGATAGCGGCCTACCCGCAATCGGCGAGATCGTGTTCGTCCGCCCCTCCACCGCCCAGTTCAGAATTGCATTTGCCTCGGCATGCATCTTTGCTCTGATCTCGGCCCGTTCCACTTCACTGGAAACGAATTGCAGCGGTATACGTTCAAGTGCGCTGAGTACGTCCTGCTTGAGGTCGGCATCGGGATCGTCCCTGAGCCTTTTGGTTGCAAGGACTTTCACCAGAAACTCTAGGGTCGCGACCCGCAATCCGTCATCTTCGAAATGCAAACTTCCGCCCCCCGGTGACCGCACCTTGACCGGAGATTAACAGCGGCGATTGTCAGTGGCAATTCGGATTTACAGTATACGTATGAGAATGAACGCGGCGCAATATTCAAAGTTTCTGGGGTGACGGAGAACTGTCTCACGTGCGGACGAGTACCGGCCGCTCCCGGTTCAGCGATTCGAAACCTGGACACTCTCCCGCATTCTGCTCAACACCGGACCAAAGACTGCCGAGAGACTTTCCGCACCTTTCGCCGACAGGTGATCTCCGTCCTTATAGAGAACGGTGCCCTCTCGCATGACATGACACCTGGAGGCGTCGCAGATTGCGCGCATCGGATCGACGACCAAAGCTCCGCTCGATCTGGCGGCATCCGCCAACACCAGCCGGGCCAAGGCTTGCCGCCGGTTCGTATATTCAAGAGAAGGAGCGATATCGAGCGAGCGACCGGACGCAGCCGCTCGTGCGAGGGCCTCCGGGACATCGAAACCCATCTCCGGCACATCCATCACCAAAATCGCCTTCGATCCGTGCCGAGCGAGCCTGGTCAAAGTCGCATCAAGTCCCTTCCTCACCGGAACAGACCAATCGGTCCGGGAGGGTACGACGCGAGGGTCAAAGAAAATCCCCTGCCCCGGAAGCTCTTCTCGGTGGACGTACTTGGGCCAATAGCCCACCATGAAAATGAAGGCGAACTTTCTCTTCTCGATCAGCGACATCACTGCGGAATTGTGATCGATGCACCTCTTGACCGCCCCCGGAGGACCGAAATCCGTCTCTGGCAAGGGCGGGCACGATCCGCGCCCGACGAACATGCCCGAGATACCCATTTGGCGAGCGGCAATGTCAATCGCAGGAGCGATCGCAGCGGCATGAGAATCGCCCCAAACGAGGAACCGCGGCTCGCCTGCAGTCTCGAACCCGACCCGACAGATATCCCCTCTCCTTATCTGAACCGGTGTCAGACCTTCCCCATTTGAATCGGTGAAACACCGTTTGGAGGAGAACGGGCTCTCATCATAGGTGGCCTGGTAAAGCGTTCGGGCCTTTTCGGGCAATCTTTGGGGAATGCCTTCCAAATCATTGACAATGAAACCGAAGGCGACCGCAGAAGAAACAGCAGCGCTACTCACGCCGACGATTGCGACGCGCGAGGATGCCAGCACGCCATACCGCGCGGGCTGCTCGACGAACCTCCATGAAATGTATGCGAGAGCGAAGGACATCGCCACGGCGGTCAGCGCCCATCCGGTTGTCAGTTCGTGGCCAAGGCCGTAGCGCAAGAACACGATTACGGGCCAATGCCAGAGGTAGAGGGAGTATGAGATGCGTCCGATGAAGACCGAGACGGGATTGCCCAGGAGGCGGCCTATCGCTCCGCCTCGACAGTGTGCGTGGATCACCAGGGCCGTACCGAGGCAGGGCAGTGCGGCATAAATACCGGGAAAGGGTGTATCGGGAGAGTAGCCGAAAACGGCCAGGGAAACGGCCAGCAGCCCGAATGCCGCCAATGCCTGCGAGCCGCGGGCCTCATAATTTGAGGTAGGAGCAATGGCAACAAAGACTCCGATCAGCAACTCCCAAACGCGGAAATGCAGCAAGTAGAATGCTTTTTCGGGCGAGTGCACGATCCCCCAAGTGCTTGCCCCGAAGGACAAGAGCGCCACCGTCAAAACGATTGCGGGAATGTGCTTACGTGCGAATTTGAAGGCAAGGAAAACCGCGATGGGAAAAATCAGGTAAAACTGCTCTTCCACAGACAGGGACCAGGTATGAAGCAATGGCTTCAATTCTGACGAGAGATCGAAATAGCCGCTCTCGCTGCGGAACAGGATGTTCGAAGTGAATACGGCAGCAGCTTGTACGCTATCGCCAAAATACCGAAACTCCTGCGGCATCAGCAAAAACCATGCCGCAACGGCCGAAACGGCAATCATCGAGAACAATGCCGGGAAAATGCGTCTCATCCTCCGAACGTAGAACGCCCAAAAGCTGAAGCTGCCACGCTCGAGGTCGGTGAGGATGATCCTGGCCATGAAATAGCCAGACAATACAAAAAAGACGTCGACCCCGACGAATCCGCCGGAGAAAGAATTAAAGCCTGCGTGAAAGAGGAGCACAGGCAGGATCGCCACAGCTCGCAAACCGTCCAGGTCCGGGCGATACTCGAAGTCTCGGTGGATTACTGCCAAGCGCGTTCCCATTTTCGTGATGGACTGCCAAAGCCAATGCGGCGTTTCAAGTCCACGTTAGATCGTACGGTTTGCTCCAGGGGACGTCGGCTCGTCAACCTTCTCCGGGCGGCACCATTTGTCTTCAGGCAACGCCGGCACGCAGAAGATCGTGGACGTGCAAGATGCCCGACGGCCGGCCAAAATCATCGACCAGAAACAGCACCGTGATCTTTTGCGATTGCATCATTTCCATTGCCGCACTTGCCAGCATTGCAGTCGTAATCACGCGAGGCATATGCGACATCACGGTCTCGACCGTGAGGAGCAACAGATCTTGTGACATATGGCGCCGCAAATCGCCGTCGGTAATGATGCCGACAAGCTCACCGTCGCTACCAACGACGCCGACGACCCCGAAACCCTTCGAGGACATCTGGATGACCGCTTCGCTCATTGGGCTACCGATCGGCAAAAGTGGCACAGCCTCGCCCGAATGAGCCAGCTCATGGGCAAGCAGCAACTGCGAGCCGAGCTTGCCGCCCGGATGAAAGGTCTTGAAGTCCTCGGCCGAAAACCCCCTGCGCTCGAGCAAGGCTATTGCGAGAGCATCCCCCACCGCCAACTGCAGCATTGCAGACGTGGTCGGGGCCAGACCATGAGGGCATGCCTCCGGCACTTTCGGCAGGACGAGCGGGATCGTGGAGTTGCGAGCGATTGTGCTGCCGGCATTCGAGGTGACGGAAATGACCGGAACGTTGAAGCGCTTGGCGTAAGTGAGGACGTTCCCGAGTTCGACGGTCTCACCGGACCATGAAAGCAGGATAAGCAGATCCTGCGCGGTGATCATGCCAAGATCGCCGTGACTTGCTTCCGTCGGATGCACGAAATAGGCGGATGTTCCGGTAGAAGCAAGCGTCGCGGCGATCTTGCGTCCGATGTGCCCGCTCTTGCCGACACCCGCAACAACGACCCGCCCACGCTGGGAGGCGACGAGTTCGACGGCGTCGACAAAACTACGGCGCAAGGCCGCATCATCCTCCAGACAGGCCGCCAGGGCATTGATCCCGTCGGCGGCAGTGGCGATCGTACGACTGATCGACGCCAGTATTGGGTCACTTACAACCACGTTCATTTCTTGACTGCCCGTAATTATCGACGACCGGTGCTAAAGGCGTCGCTTACCGTTGAAGTCTTCGAAATCAAATCAAGATGGCTAAATTGTGCGATGCATGGGTATTTCCACGCTTTCTGAAGCGGGGCGACGGAGTATTGAAAGAATTGCAATACCGGCTCACCCCCTTCTAGGCGAAGAACCGGGCCGCGAATGGACACGTAGGCTGGCTTGTGCGAGACATAAGATGTCAGTCCCTTAAGTGAATCTCGCCTGCCTACCTGGTCAATGGAATTCGCGATGACGATTGAACCCGAAGCGCTTGAAAAATTGCGAGAAAAGCACTGCCGCTGGCTCTCGCGACTTGGCATAATCGACAAGCCGTGGCTGATTCTCGGTTCGGCGCCCTCCCCCACGATTCCGCCGGACCTGGTTGGATATTGCGCACGCGTCGACGTCAATAACGCTGGTAAGACGGCCAATGCACTGGGTCTCCCACCCGCCGATTTGACATTTCGAAAGCGGAAGAAGTCGTGGGAAGAGCATCCCTATGTAAGGACGAGGGGTCTTTTATGGCTTCATACAAAGTCTATCTGGGTGATGTACCTGAAACTTCTGGCAATGCCGCAAGTTCGCTACAAGAGCCTGATGCGCGCCACCAAAGCTGAGCGCGAAGCGATCGTCGAGGCCGTGAGCGGCGGACTTCCCCCCGATATTGGCGAAGTCGGTAAGGTGTCGAACGGAGTTGCCGCCCTGTGCTACGCTCTTTTCATGGGAGTGCCGTCCGTGACACTGGCGGGGTTCTCAGTCACCAAGATGGGTCATTCCTACGACGACAAGGGGAGAATTCGGAGGCAGATTGCCGAAGACACCTTCGTTCTGACGCAGTTGAGAGATCGAGGAAACGTCTTCACGACCGAGTTGGAACTCTCCGAGCATATCGGCCTGCCTTTCATTCGCGATAAAAGCGACCTCGCCGTCAAGCCGGGCACCCCGATCGGCCCGGATCGGCGTCAGCGGACGTCCGCCCAAACATAGGCAAACGTGTATACGTCGCCCGGGCGTCCGGCGTTGTAGGGAACCGAGACGATCGTCGGCTTCAAGCCGGCAATTGTTGCGGGCATGAGCTGCAGTAGAGCCGAAATGCGAGGCGGAATCTCTTCTCGTCCCCTGCCTTCGGCCGACCAGACCGCCAAAATTCGGCCTGCCGGAAGACGTCTTTCCGCCTCCTGAGAAATTCCCGCCAGGATGATCGGGGTGTCGGGAAACTGAATCCTGAGGTTACCCGCCACGATCCTGTCGTCGACCACGATGGCGACCGGCGGCGGGCCGGGCTCAGCGCGCACAACCTGGGCGAAGCCGTTAAAGGGCGTATGTGCGAAGGAATAGTCGCCGATCATCGGACCGACGAAAACTCTTGCCCAAAGCATGACGATTACGCCGACGGAGAGGACGCCCGCGATCGAAAGAAGTGCCGGCAGACGACGGGCAGGGTCCAGACCGGCGGCATCGATCTTCAGCGCCAGGTAAAGTGGGAGAAGCGCAGTAAAAAGCGCCAACCACTTCGCACGGATGTGGGTCGCATCCATTGCAACGACGATAATCGCTATGATGAGGAAACAGGCGAGAATCATCCTGCCGACGACCCTCGTCCACAGGCTCTCGGCGCGAAGGATCTTCCTGAGATCCGCGTAGAAGACCAATCCGAAGACGGCAAGGGTCAGCGCGACGCCCTTGAGACTTGCAACTGCGAGCGAAACAAGCCCTTGGATCGCGTGCGGCAGCATCGCGCTGTCCGCCCCCTCCTTCATTTCAGCGACAGTGACACCCGTGGCATGTCCAAGATTATTGACGACCCAATAGGCATGGGGTGCCACGATCACCGCGCAAACCGCAACTGAAGCAAGCACGCGCCAGTCGAGCAGATATTTGCGCAGCTTTGCCTCGGGCAGGATGGCGAGCAGTGCCGCCGCGGGGAGGATAACAAAATTATATTTGGAAAGCGCCCCAAGCCCCACGGCAACGCCGACAAGCAGGTAGTGGCCAAGGTTCGGTGGGTTCTTTAAGGCGCGGAAAAAGCCGTAGAGAAAAAGCGACACCGCAAAAAGCGCGGCGACGGTGTGCGACAAGTCGCGCTGTGACAGAAGGAAAACCGGTGGCAGTGTCAGGACGCCCAGCACCGCGACCGCCGGAGCGAGCCGACTATTGGAGAGGACACCCGCCGTGAGCCCATAGAATAGAAGGAAGAGGAACAGAAAACCGTTCTTTACGATGGTCAGCGACGCGACGGAGATACCAAATAGGGCCACCACTCCATATTGAAGCCAGTTGTAGAAGGGTGGCTGCGCTCCGTATCCGAGCAGCAGATATTGTGAGAGCAGAGCTTGCTCGGACTCGTCGATCTCGAGCGAGTCCGGGCGCAGGATTTTCAAGATGATGCTGAGCAGGCAATAACCGGCAATCAGAACATATAAGAAATCCGGTCTTCGAACCAGGAGGCTGCGCATTCCTCTCCCCATCGTCCCTGCCCGTGCTGGTGGCAATATCGCGGACCAGGGACAAGCTACTAGGCGAAGTTCGAGGGAATTGCCAGAGGCCCGATCGAGGACCGCGAACAACCAAACACATCGTTTCGCTTCATCACGACGAGACGGTGCGGCCGGAAAGCGGTCGCTGCCGGCGAGAGAACGTTATCCGTTACACGAGGCTTCACGGCGCCGCCTTTTTTGGCTACACCTGAAAGCTTATACGCAAATAAGTGAGTTTGAGTCGTTTCGCGGCTGCCAAGCACGCTTGAAGCCTACCTGTTATCGGAGGTTTAATGACGGAAAGTGCTCATATTTACATCGGCTTCGACAGCAAGGAAGTCGTCGCCTATCATGTTCTTTGCCAAAGCATTTTGGAAAAGAGCTCCATCCCGGTCACGTTCACACCGATATCCTTGAACAACGTCGACAGGATTTTTACGCGCGAGCGGAATCCTCTCCAATCTACAGAGTTTTCCTTTTCCAGATTCCTCGTGCCTTATCTAAGCCGCTATGAGGGTTGGTCTCTTTTCGCTGATTGCGACATGCTAATGCGGACTGATATCGCCCAGTTGTGGGAACTGAGAGACGATCGCTACGCAGCGATGTGCGTAAAACACGACTACGTTCCGAAAGTCGAAACGAAGTTCCTGGGCCAGGTCCAAACGAAGTACGAAAAGAAGAACTGGTCGAGCGTGATCCTGTTCAACAATGCCAAGTGCCGAAAGCTCGATTTGGATTACGTCAATACTGCTACCGGGCTGGAGCTGCATCAGTTCAAGTGGCTGGATTCCGACGACCTGATCGGCGAACTGCCCGCGAGCTGGAACTGGCTCGTAAACGAGTATGAATATTCGCCGGATGCAAAGCTTGTACATTTCACCGATGGCGGGCCTTACTTCGATGAGTACAAGAACGATGACTACGCCGAGGAATGGTTCGCTGCACGTGATCGTGTTCTTCATGTAACGCAGCGCTCGGCTTAATCGCTCGACACCCAATAAGCCTTTTTCATCGGGGGGGGCGGTTGCCCGTCCCTTCGCATCGTCCCGTGCCGATGCGCCGGCGATGCACTTTCGCCAGAGAACCACTTGGCGATGGAGCATCACTGGCATTGGAGCATCACTGGGCGAAAGTTGAGTCGTAGCCGAACCCCATTCCGACAAGGGCCGAGACCGGCGAGTGGTTTACGACCTCGATGCCGCTTTCGGCGGCTATGCTGCGTGCCATGACCAAATGATCGACGATCCGCTTTTGGGCCGCGACGATTCCCGAATAGGCCTTATCGGTTGTTTCGTAGTACCTCGGTTCATCGGCATTGCTGAGATCTATCCCCACAAAACCGATCGAGCGGGGCCTCCAGGCGACGGCAAACTGTGCGGCTGAAACCGCGACCGAGCCTGCCTGGAAAATGCCGGCCAAGGGGTCTTCGGAAAAGCCGACGTCGCCGTCCTCGCTCAGCCGCACATACGGCAGCTTGCGCAGTTCCGCGGTGTCCCGACGTGCTACCCCGTACGGCTTTCGCACGTTATCGATCAATACGACCGGCCTGTCCCGCAGCCATGTGCCATCCAGCTCGCAGATCGCCCTTATGACGCTCACGGACAGCAGACAGACGCAGGCGGCAGGAATTCGCTTTACGAGATCGAAGTGTCTCCATACGAACCGTTCGTCTTCGATTGCTATCGCCAGAGGCTTTGCTACCACGCTGGGGAAAAGGTGCAACGCGCCGTTCAAGAGAAGGCACGAAGACCCGTCTGCGCGGGTCAGATCGCATCGGGCGACAGAGGGGCCGGAGCCGACGATAAGCACATTGGACGGCCTTTCTTTCAGGGCGCGCGAGGGGCTCGTGAGACGTCCTACCAACTCGCCGCGATACTGGATCGTGCCGTCTCGATCAGCGGTTGCAAGTTCGAGCTTGAGTCCGGGAAACCAGTCCTGAACATGCGCCCTGGAACGACCCAGGAGGAGCCGAACGGCGATCTTGATGAAGGAACGTGAAAAGGGACGATTTGAAATCATTGATTTCTCTAACGCAGGCGTTGAGCGAGCAAAATGAGGACACAGGGACAAATATGCAAAGTACTAGCGGCTTGAGCCGCTCCACAACGGAATGCCTAATTCTTCCGAAACCGGGGGATCCGCCGTGAAGATCGGGCGGCCCTCACTAATCAGCTTCGAAACAAGGACTTTATCCATTTGAACATGAAGACGCGTCAAACCCGTTGAATTGTAGACGTGACCGCTTGAGTTCGGATTTATTCCCGTGATGATGACGGCGGGTGCGCCGTTGTAGAGGGCAAAAAGGACCGCGTTCATACCGTTTGAGCATTTGGAATCGGCGTCCATCTCGAGGGAGCGCAAGTCAGCCACACGATCCAGCAAGGCCATGCGCTCGTATCGATCGACGATTTCCAGCCGATCGTATTTGTAATCGAACGCTCGCAAACCTTCCTCCAGGCGCGTGCGATCGTCCTTGCGCCAGAGAAATACGTAGAGCGTCCCTGTACGCTGCCCTTTCAGCACACGCCTGACCTCGATCGCGTTTGCAGTGGTTCCTTCGACCTGGTTAAACATCATCATGGTAATATCCGGCGCCTCAACGCCCCACTTGGCGATGACCGATTGCGAGCCGTTCACGGTAATGATTCTGAAGCTCTCGTCCAATCCGGCCGGCCTATTGGAAAGGGGCGCGGATCCGACAACCACGACGGGGCTGTTGAATTGAAAGGGTGCGGCCGGCGGATCCGGGCGCAGTATACGGTACTTCAGATTTCGGTATATGCGCTTACGCGCGTCGGAAATCCATGACCCCATTTATCCTCACCAGAAATCGATATCGGAAATTCGATGCTGCTATGCTTTGGTCTTCTTTAGGAACTTCGGCTTCAGCCGACGTAAAAATTCGTCAATGGACCGCAACACGCTTGTTAGAGATATCAGCTTGTCGACTTGTGCATCGGTCTGACTCAGACGCAGCGACAGGACTTCTGCGATCGTCGCGGAGATTTCGGCAGCGGGCAACTCCGGGAACCTTGAAGCAAGCGACGCGTAACTGTTTGTGGCGACACCGCCATGCATCGTCAGCTTGCCCACTCTTTCGAAAAGGCGCAAGAAGACCTGCTCGAAAGTCCAATCGTGGACAGCCACCACCCGCCACTGCTCGCTGCGCTTCGCTGAGAAACCCGCCAGGATGATCTTGGCCGGAAGCGCCTGGTCGACCAGCCACAAGGCCATAGCGAAGCCGCTCGTGGGGACTTTGGTCTGCGGGTAAAAGTCAGCGCAAAAGCCGGTCAGATCCAAATGCCCCGTGGGCGTTCCCAAGTAATCGGAACTTGTATTCAATCTCTCGCTCGCCGCCAGGCGGATGTTCATGATACCCAGGAAGTCCTGCGGCGCGAATAATTTGACGACGTCAGCGACCTCTTGTCGGTAAACGATGTTGGCGCCTTTCGGTTGAGCGCGCGAAATCAGCAAGGAGTGGCCGGAAAATTGTTCATCAAGAACCTTGTAGACCTTATTGAAGAATACAAAGAGGGCCGTTCTCGGGTACTCGGCCTGAAGTTCCTTGACGCTAACCTGATCGCTGTTGGCCACCAGGATAACGTGTGAAAACCCGGAAAACAAAGCACGCCATTGCTCCGCCGTCGTCAAATTCTCCGTCGATCCGGAGGCGGGAACGTCCATGGTCACTCATCCCAACTTCAGCGTGCTTTCAGCGCGCGACTTCTCCATTTTACCGAGGCTTGGATTCCAAGTTCGGTCCTCTCCCTCTATAAAGGTGATGTATTCCAAATCAAAGTCGGCATGCTAGTTCTGAAGGTGCATGGCAAAGGCCCGGAACGTCCCTTCTGCGCCGAATGAGGTGCGGGAATGAAGGAGAGCTGTATCGATGTTTAGCAACCAAGGGGCGTAGATGTTTGGACTGAGGGCGAAACGGCATCTTACAAGAGAACTTGCTATCACACCTCCGGCAGGGGAGTTGAACCGACACGGCATTGCGATTGTCGCCTGCGTGAAAAACGAAGCCAGTTACATTGTGGAGTGGGTGCGCTTCCACCAAGCTGTTGGTGTTCGACATTTCCATCTCTACGACGACGGCTCGACTGATGGAACGCTCGAGTTGCTTCAGCGGTCGCTGACCGGCCAAGAACTGACCGTCGTCCCGTGGAAAATGCGCATGCGGGATGAAAAAAGTGGTGAGTTCTTGAACGGGCAGACGATTGCCTTCGCCCATGCGATCTTAAACTTCGGCGGCAAATATGACCGTATGGCTTTCATCGACGTTGATGAATTTCTATTGCCCAAGAACGGTCGAACGTTAGAGGAGGCATTACGAGGAGCCCGTGGATTTCCTAACATCTCGTTGCCCTGGCACATGTTCGGCCATAGCGGTCATGTCTCGCGACCAAAAGGGCCGGTATGCCTTAATTACAAAATGAGGGTATCAGATCCCATGCGGAAGAACCTCGATGCAAGCAACTTCAAATGTATTGTCGATCCGGTCGAAGTCACAAAAGTGGGCGTACATCACTTCCAGACACGTTCCTACGGCGACGAAACCGCAAATGATGCGGGGATGGTGGTGCCAAAGAAAAAGCGGAAGGTTGCCGAATTTTATTCCGCGGAGTTCCTTCAGCTCAATCACTACTACGCGAAATCGGTTGAGGAGCTGAAGGAAAAGACAGAGAGAGGTTGGTCCTTCGACAGTTCCGCAGAGAAATACCGGAAAAAAGTCTCCTCAACCATCAAGTATCTCGAAGCGAACGCCATCGAAGACCGTAGCATGCTCGATTTTGTCGAAAAGAATGGGATCGATCTCGGCCAGTGATAAGTAGCCAGGGCGGAGCACGGTCGGGAGAGGACTAGCGTCACAACGGAGCTCAGCTTTGCAAGATAACCACGACGAAACGGTGAACACGCCCAGCACGACCTGTGTGTGGGCTGTGGCGGAAAGCAAGGCGGGAACGCTTACGCAGTGCCTCGGCGTTGGAAAGGAGTTCCATCGCGAGCCGGTGGTCAAGTTGATCAGTCGGACTCGCGGCCTGAGAAAACTTTTCGAACCCAGATTGTTTCGCAAAAGGGAACCGCGTCCCGAGCTCGTGATCTCCTGCGGTTTCCGCGCTGAACCGGCGGTCCTCGACATCAAAGCGGCCTATGGCGGCAAGCCTCTCACCGTCCACCTCCAACGCCCGCGCATAGAAGGATATGATCTCGTTTTCGTCTCTCGTCACGATTGGGTCGAGGAACTGGACCGGCGACCGAACTTTCATCCAATGGTCGGAGTACCGCATCAGATTACCTGGGCACGGCTCGCGCCTCTTAGGGATGCTGCGCGCAGACGGTTGTCGCCAGACGGGCGCCCAATAGTTGCCGTCTTCGTAGGCGGCTCAAACGGCGCGTACGTTTACGACGACAGAACCCACCAAAACATAAAGGGCGCTATCGAACGATTGGAGAAACAGGGCTGGCGCATCGTTGTGTCGGTCTCACGTAGATCTGAAGACCACACGCAGCAGGCCCTGTCGACACTCAACAGCGAAAGCATCGCTGTTTGGGACAGGCGAAGCGAGAACCCCTACCTCGACTATATGGCGGCCGCCGACGCGTTCGTCGTCGCAAAGGACTCGATCACGATGCCGTGCGAGGCTCTGGCCACGGGCAAGCCGGTCTACATACTGGATTTGACCCCCGTCGAGGGGCCGCGGCTGGATAAGTTCGAGCGCTATCACCGGGACCTGCATGAAACTCTGCAGCTGACCCGGCCGTTCGAGGGAAAGATCGAACCCTACAGCTACGAACCACTGGATGAGACGCGCCGCATCGCCTCGGTAATCCGTTCCCAGCTCAACCGCCCGTAAGGCCTAAGCAGCTTCACGATTATTCGCGCCAGTGCTCCGCCACCCAAGGCGTCGGACGGATGTAGTGCCGCAAGTACTGTAGCGGTCCTTTGTTCTTCCTTTGGTTCGCATCGAGGACTCCCGCTATGTGTTTGAACGCCGTCTTGCGGGGTCCCTTTGTTCCGTATCGGCCATCTATCGCGTGCTGCGGGTGCAGACCGCGCGGAAAAATCACGACACGTGCATCATGTGGCAGGCGTGGCGCAAAGAAATAGTTGAGCGGAAATGGCCAGCGGCAGTCCTGGCGAAAATGGAGAACCCATTTTCGTGGAAAAAACGTTATCCCACCAGGCGCGTTGCGGCTTACGAAGCGCTGCTCGTACCGGTACTCGTCGGCCACGCCCTGGGGGTCGGATCGGAACTTGTCCTGCAGCGGCGCAAGTTTCCCAACGGGAAAGCGGAAGAGGGAAGTTTGCCCGAGACGCTCAAAGGGTGTGGTTTGGTTTCTCGACAGTATTATGTCATCCGCCTCCCCTATTTCGAAGAAACCATCCAGCGACGACACGATCACGAGATCCAGATCGAGAAAAAGCACCGGGCCCTTCAGACTTCCCAAGGTCGGTCCCCAGAGCCGCGCCTTGGGCCATATGCCTCTCGTGTTCGTCGGCATGCTCTCCACGTCGAGTGGAGGCAAGTCTTCGCAAAGTATCGCGGGGTTCAGACCTGCGCGGTTATCGGTAAAACAGGTGAAGGTAAATGGCGGCGTGATGTTGCGAGCAACCATCGCGTACAGCCTGTTAATAAAGGGAGCCCCATATTTTGTGCCCCAATTGATGCAGATGACTTGCTTGACGCCGCCACTTGCTGCCAAAACGCTTGTAGTCATTTGCTCCGTTCCCAGTTGCTGCACATGTCCTGCAGCCGTGATCTTAATTCGCTCGCGGGCGTGCCGAACTGGGCACAAAGAGTGAATAAGCGCGACCATCGTGACCCTATTACTTGCAAGCCGCGCCTTCGCCAAGGCGCTGGCAGCTCGAAATTGGCCAATACATCCACGCAGAAGTGACGAGCAGCTGCCGCGCCTGGTTCAATGTTTACAAGTGATTTCTCGCCGTCAACGCACGCGTTGCACCAAATGATACTGCCCAGTTTGTGGCTGGAAATCGACGCTGGAGTGTCCAATCTCAGCTCCGTCGAGTTCACCGGAAAGCCGCCTTGACGCTTTGGAGCAGCGGCTCGCGACCGGCTGTGGACCTGTTAAACGGCCGCTTTGGGGCACAGCGTTACCTGCAATCGGCCGCATTGCATCGATTTTCCTCTCCTTGGCTCGCCGGTTCTGGTTCTGGCCACCATCATGATCAGGGGTGCACAGACAGAATTGTAGAGCACACCCTTGACCTTGCCATCGTTGGAATCTCCACATTCACTCAAGTCAGATCAAAGGAGACTTTCGATGCATCACGTCACTGTAGAAGACATGACCTGCGGACATTGCGCCGCCACGGTCGAGAAGGCCGTCAAAGCCGCCGACCCGCAGGCCAAAGTGGCCGTCAATCTCGAGGCGAAAACCGCCTCGATCGAATCGGGGATCGGATCCGATGTACTCATCGCTGCGATTGAAGATGCTGGTTACCGGGCGTCCTTCAAGAAGTCCTGCTGCAGCCACGTCGATTGATATCCAAGGCAACCGAAACATTCGAAACGCAGCTGTGAGGAATTCAAAGCAGGCCCCGTCCCGCGTGAACTGCCTCGGCTGGGCGAGAGCGAAAGGTCGCGGACCTGGTGCAGATCGCTACGACATGCCGAAAGGTTGGCAACCTCCGACGTTCGCCATCTCTCCGGTCGAGAAAATTCCCGGCAGAGTACCCAGAGATATTTGCATGGAATGACGAGGGCTTGGCAGAAAAAGGCTCCACAACGGGAGCCTTGTCATGTGATTGAATTTTCGATTTGATCGATACCGGCAACACAGGGGCAGCTCGATGACTTACCTCGAAGAAGAGTCAGAACGCGGAATTCAGCTCTTTATGGCTGAATACGCGGTCAACCGGGAAGACGCCCTTCGTCTCATCGTTCGAGACTGGTTAGGCAGTCACGGTTATCTCGCCTTAACCGAAGACGAATCAGAACTCGGCAGAGACACCGCAATCGACGAGACGGGGACGCTTGGCGGGGCCTAGAGCAGCGAGGCGCCTTTTCCCCGCCACTCCTGTATGTTGTGGAAGCACCTTGTCTGTCCCATCCGGAGGTCTATTTCGTGTCGGCGGAAACGCGCGTCGCGCCGCCATTTGGCAACTGACCGGAGAAAAGGCAGATGAACCTTTCCGTGCGCCTTGCACTTCTCGGCCTCGCCTGGGCGATGGTCGGGCTCGGCATTGCCGGAATCTTTCTCCCGCTGCTGCCGACGACGCCTTTCCTCCTCCTGGCGGTGTGGTTGTTTTCGCGTTCCTCGCCGCGCCTCGCGAAATGGCTGATGGACCACCCGTTGTTCGGGCCGCCATTACGTGACTGGCAGGAAGAAGGAGCAATATCACGTCGCGCCAAGATATCTGCAATTTTGCTGATGAGTTTGGCACTCATTTATTTGTGGGTTGCGTTCGAACCACCGGCAATCGCTTTGATCGTGGTTGCGGGGATCATGTTTACCTGCGGTGCCTTCATCGTGTCCCGCCCAGAACCGCCAAACAAGCGATGAGATGAGCAGCAAGTCCGCCGCGCTACTTCTTTCGACACGTCCTCTTGTCAGCGATGCGGAGTAGGGATGCGTGCCGGCCAGCAGTGGTGAATGAGATCGCTCCTAACGGATAAGTGCGGCATCGCTCTTGAGCTCCAGGAGAGAAGACCATTTTGTGGACGCCCTGGTACACAATGCTTGCGGCATGTCCAGAAGGTCACTTCGGGAATTATTCTGGGACTCCGTCACTCGGATTTGCATTTGGGCGTTCTGAGGTCGAGACCAAACACCGCCTCGTCCTCTTTCGCGGCCGTTCCCACCAACCGTTCCGTCCGGCAGCGTACCGAGGCTCGCGTTTCTCCAGATGGGGTGTATACTGTCTCCATCATCGGCCATTTCAACGGGCACCGATGGCTGGGAGATCATTGCGCTTTCGCCCCGATGGTGGAGAATGCGCCATGCACGCCGATATAACTTTCCACGTCAATCCAATCAGTCCTTATGACCTCAACGTGATCGATTCTGTCTTTCGGGCTGAGTTACACAAACGAAAGCTGTCCCGCTGCAGCGAAGAAGCAGAACAACTCGCTGCGAGGCTGATCAGTCTCTATCAGGCAGGTCGACGGGATGCTCATGAACTCTCGGCCGCTGTGGCAGACGGCAAGACGACCGGCATCTCTGTTGATAGGTTTTCACAGCAGGAAAAGTCAGGCTCACTCGGCTGAGGGGTCGAATTTATCCACCCCGTCTTTCCGCTTTCGGATGCCTTTGGAAGATGCGTGAGGGAGCTTTCCCTCGTCTGTCCATGCGCGGTACTCAACTTCGGAGGCGAGAACCGGCTCGACTACGACCGCGGCTTTCCTCTTCAGCGCGACGGCCGGCGCTTTCATCGCTCTGCCCTCCAGCAGCTTGCGCAGCTCTCACGAAAGCTCATTTGAGCAGCCGGCACCGCAGCCGCTGACAGACCGGCTCGCCATCCTTGCGCGCCGCCGGCAGCTGCCGGCCGAGATGAGCGGGCACGGTCGACGCCTCAAAGCCAACCACCACGAAGCTGTCGCGCCGCTTCCAGGTGATCTTCTGCCACCACTCGCCCCGGTCGGAGCGGTAGGCCTTCTCCCGATGCCGATAATGCCTTCAAGGCCCTGCGCGCAGGGCGGAGGACCGCCCCATCCGCATCGACCTCCTCAGACAGACGGATCGCACCCTCGCGGCCGGCGACGAGCGGCTCCAGCAAACGGCGACGCTCGCGCAGCGGTAGTCGGCGCAAATCGTGGCCGTCGAGATAGAGAAGATCGAAGGAAAGAAAAACGATCGGGCCGGCCTTGATCGCGGACGGGAGGCGACCGCCCCCCTGCAACATGCCGAAATCAGATCGGCCATGGCCGTCGAGAACGAACGCCTCGCCATCGAGGATGGCGGGCCTCCGCGCGTCATCTGCGATCGTCGAAAGGCGCCCGGTCCAGTCATAGCCGCCGCGCGTGAGGACCTCACCCGACCGGGCTCGACGTGCACGTCAGCCGGTATCCGTTCCATTTCACCTCGTAGGTCCAATCCGGGCCCTGGGGTAACTTGTCGACGAGCGTTGCAAGGCAGGGATCGACGCGCGCCGGCACAGGGTCCAGCGGTGGGAGATCGGGAGCCTTCTTCTTCGCGTTCTTCTTGCCACGACAGACGATAGTAGTGCTGCAAGCATATCGAAATAGATGCACGAGAGGGCTAGCACGCCGAAGTATCATGCGACCCCTCGCCGTCTATCACCCTCGATCGGTGGCATGAACACGACCGCCACCCTCCTTGATCCGCACCGAGGGCAGCGAAGGCGACTGGCGAGCATTGCCAGCGGAAAGTCCCGTCCGCGCGTCGCAACCAGCGTCAGCATATCGAGATCATAGATCCACGTGCACTGGCGAACAGACTTCATGCCTTCGCGGTTGCCGAATGCACATCGCGCTTTAAGTTGCCAACCAAGGCTGAATGCCTCGCCAATTGTCTCGACCATGGCGATGAAATAGTATAAGAACAAACGAAGAACAATCAACCGATGCTCGAACTCCCCAAAATTGGGGCGGCGACCACAGGAGATCGTCCATTGAGTGACGAACTAGGCGCGAAGCTTCGCTACGAACCCGGGCCGTATGTCCACTACTGCGAGTATCCGGGCTGCCCCAGATGGGGCAGCTTCGGCTTCGCCATCGGTCCGGCGGAGCCGCACTGGTTCTGCTCCGAGCATCGGTTGGAATGGACGTTGCGGCATGAGGCACAGCCGCGGCATTGACCTTCGCCGCAAGCGACCCCGCCACCAACATCCCGTGGCTCGTGGCGGGGTCTGCTCTAAATTGTTGCTGAAAAACCTAGCTTGTTGCCTTTCGTGCTCCAGCGCTGCGAGCACATACAGTATTTGCCAAGCGGCTTTCCCCGTCCAGCAAGACGTCCGGATTAATTCGAAAGGCTGAGACGGCCTTAATAGCTGTACGAACAAGAAGGAAATGGGCCGCTCACAGTTCGGCAATGTTGGGAACTTCGCTCCTGGTGGCGTGTTGACATGCCGAGGAGGTATGTAATGAGCTCCCTCAATGTTACCGGCATCCTAATTCTGCTCATTGTCATTGCGCTATTCGCCTTTGCATGGATCGCAATTTAAGGCGCCGCCATTTCCTCGAATGACTCATTCAGGAGCTTTCCGCTGCGAACACGGACGGCGGCGTTCACAAGCGGACAAGCCATGCCTTGGTGTGGAGCTCCGGGAGATAAACATTCTTGCTACTGTAGTCGCCTTTGAGCGCACCATGCGACTATCAGCGGGACACGGCACGGGCTCCGCTGGCTGAGAGGTCATCGCGCATTCGCCCCAATGCGGAGGTCGCCCTATGCTGTATCACCATCAGCAACCAGATGCGATTATGCCCGACGGCATCAACTTTCTGGACGAAGTCTTGACCCAACTCATGACCGAAAGACGACTCGGCCGAGACTGCGAAGATGCAGAACTTGTCGCGGTAAGGCTAATCTCGCTCTTTCAATCCGGCATACGCGACCGGGACATGCTGCGCAAAATGGCAACGCCTCCGTGATTGGGCGAATTCCGCGCAGTCATCCCGTGTCGCCGGCTTAAGGCTGAGAAGCACGGGGTGGTCTCGCGTTAAGCAGTTGGGAAACGGCCGTTAGCAGCTGCGATGAGGTAAACGGCTTTTCGATCATAATGCTGTTCGGGACACCTCTCGACGCCCAGTCCAGAGCACCGTGCCCGCTGATGTAAACAACTGGCATGTCTGGGTCGATCTCGCGAGCAACGCGCGCCACTTCCCAACCATCCGGATATTCGCCAAACCGAATGTCGGTAACCACTCCATCAATTGCCGCGTTTGCAGACCTGAGAATATCTATCGCTTTCTTGCCCCTCGTGACCGCCGTCACGTGAAATCCCGCATCGGTGAGCGCGAGCTCGAAATCCATGAGCAGCAGCGCTTCATCGTCTGCGAGCAATATTGTAACCGCTTCCATGCCCATCCCCGTACGGCTGAATCAAACTGAACGCGCGTGCATGGCCTGCGGTTCCAGAACCTCATCGCTTTGTCGCTGCGGTCAGACCGGCGTCCAAGTCCGGAACCTCACGCGCGGTGACGTGTTGAACGGCCGAGGAGACATACCATGGCTGATGCGCTGAAAATGAAACAGCTGATCTGGGACTGCCAGAAAGACATCGCCGCGTACCTGCCCGACGAGAGCGGCATTTCGGAGCACGAACTGATGCAGATGCTCATCGCCCGTCTCGACGGTAGCCAGGCAAACGAAGCGCTAGGAGACGATTGGCAAGGCTGGTGGCCAGATGACGATGGTGGCGGCGACGGGCGGCAGCCCCGCTCCTCGAGACCGAGAAATAGCCTGACATAAAAGAGCTGCAGAGGGCCACCGCTGCAGCTCCAATCGCGACGCTTTCCATCTTCACCTGGCTTTCGCCCGTTCCATCCAAGGGAACCGCTTCGAACGTCGCATGTCCATATTGTACTCTCAGCGGAAGTGGAATCAAGGGAACGCGCCGGAGATCAAAGCTTCTTCAAGGAAGGGAATGGTTCACTCCCCGGTGTCTTTGCAATCTTCCGATAGCTGTGCCCGCCCATCCCAGGTAGCCGCAGGATTTCAACTGCGGAAGGTACTGCATATCTCCGACCACCTCATATCCGAGCTGGTTAAGCTCGGCGAGGAGGTACGACTGGAGTCTCAAACCTGAAAGCTTCGTGTCCATGTTGTGCTTCAGGGGGCTCTGCATCACTCATCAACTCCGTTGAGAATGGGCAGCATTTGAGATTTACCCAGCCCCCAAGACAGCAAACACGACGCGGAAATGGGACTCGCAGCATCAACCATGATAAAGTTCTGTCCCTTTTGGGGTCATCGTCGTGGGCAGCTTCCTGAGATACGCCCTGTTTTATGTGGTCGAGCCGCTTCGCAAGCTCCTTCGGCCTCGCTTGTGGCCCTTTATCGCCCTGTTGTTGCTGCTAACATTCATCGGACGCCTCCTCGCCGGGGTCGGGGTCCTCGCGCCGGCCGAAAAAGCAAATCAAGTGGTCATTCAGGCTCTAAGTTCACTCGATCCATTCTTCGTTTCGCGTGCGTTCTCCGAGAGCATGCACCTTTGCCGCTATGACGCCCAGCAGGGAACGGTCTGCTCGAATGGGCCCGTATATATGTGCAGCATGTCTTTCACCTTTACAGAATTGACCGATTGTAACTGGGAGGAGAACCCTGGGTTTAGATCGCCGCCCGAGGTGGAGGAGCCGAAAGGTTGGTTAGAGCAGGGATGGGGCTTTCTGGCGCGGCGTGGAACGGCAATTATGAGGACACTCTACATAGTCTGGGAGCAGGGATGGACCGCCCGTCTTGTGTTAGGCCTGACGTTAGCACTGACCACCTTGTTAGTGGTCCCCATCGTTATCCGGAGCGGGCTGGCGTTCGTCTATTGGCTGGCGTTTATACCAATTACTGCCGGGGTCCTTGCATGGGCGCTTAAATATTCTCTGCTGCTGTTGACGCTGGCATTCGATGTGGTGCTCGGACTGGCGGTGTGGCTGACGAGCATCGTCGTAGGCGTGTGGAAACTCATCGGGATTATCAACAAGGCCGAGGAGTTGCAGACCGCAGGAGACCAGATCGCCTCTTCTTTTTCTTCTTCGTCTTCTTCCCCCCCGAGCGAAGGCACCCAGCCGCCGGACCGCTGATCAGCCTGAAACTCGCGGATGTTGTCGGGGCACCCTAGCAGCACGATCGGCGCCAACCTATCAAAGCGATCGGCGACACCGTTCTGACCGCCATTGATCTTCTTCGTGATGGTCTCGGCAGCGCCTTCGTCGGCCCAGTGGTTAAGGCCGCGCGTGTCCCAATAGAACAGCAGTACGAGACCTTCCCAAGGACGCGTGTTTACGGCATCGGGATCCTCGACAAAGTCCGGGCAGGCAAGGTCGGCCGCTCGGCACCCGTCGCGAAACTGGCGGTAGTTGTACTTGCCGGTGAGCTGCATACCAGTCCGACCGCGATTGCGGTGCCCTTCTCCGTCCTTCTCCGGCGTGTTTCCGAGATCGGTGCGCGTGTCGTAGCGCTGCTGGGCCGGCGTCGGCCCCAGATCTCCTCATCATAGGGGAAGTCTCCGCTTTCATGCATGAGCTGGGCGAAATACTGCGCGAGGCGGTGCGGCCGATCCAGGCCGAAGCGGTCGCCGTATCTGCCCAAAGCGACCAGCACGGATGCAAGATCGTTCTCGTTCACTCTGCCCTTTGCCGCATCGCGAACCTGCTTAGCGGTTATGGCGCTCATCGTATCTCCTGGTTTACTCGATGGGAGTGTGCCTGTGGCTTCACCTCCACGGCGTAAGGGATATCCTCTTCGCCGTAAGAACGAGCGGATTAAGCCAAACAGCTGAATGGTTGCCGGAGCTTATCTGTGGTTTGCTTCTGTTAGCAGCCGCCTAATTTAAGGCGGCCAGAGGCTCGTTGCTATCCGCAGAAGGCGACGAGCCTCGCCCAAAATACACCTGGTGTCGTGCGTACGGCTGACCCGTGATCCCCGCCCGGATCGCGGGTCTTTATGTCAAGAATGGTTGACGCTGCAGAGACGGCACAGTCTTGTTCATGGATTTCTCTGATCGTGGCTTTGGTTTAGCCGCAATAGGCTGAGACTGCCGGCGCATTGTGGTAACGCCGCGCAGCCGTCCTGCCGTCTCGCAGCGGACGGGGCAGTTAGAGGCCTGGCGCCTGCCTCCAGCGACGGGCCCCGCCCGGGTAATGCCTGACACAGGCGCCGCACCCCCCGAACACATCTCCATATCTGTCCAAAGCGACCAGCACGGACGCAAGATTGATCTCGTTCACTCTGCCCTTTGCGGCGTCGCGAACGTGCTGAGGGGTGATGCCGCTCAATGGTAACTCCTGATAGTTGTTGAAAATGCTCAGCGGGACTAAGCCACACTGGCTAATGGCGGGCCGAATTGGTCCGGCTTAGAATGCAACTGGTCGTCTCACACCTCGTAGGCGGCTCGGGAGGCTCGTCACCGGCCGCAGCCGTGGGCGGGCCTCGCCGTTGACCCAGCACCGTTGTTAAGGGATTGGGACATGGACGATCGCGAAGCGAGAAGCGCCGGCGATGCTGAACCGGCTCCGGACCTTTCTGAAGTCGCAGCACATTGTGCCGCTGCGGACCTTCTGGACTTTGCGGCGCAGCTTGCCGGCCTGGCCGAAGACCTCAAAGCTTTAGCAGCAAGGCCGATTGAGCCACTACCGACATTGGCCGAGCCAGACCATCCGCCTGAAGCAACCTCTCCTGACCTATGAGCAGCCTCACCTTGCCAGAGCGCCGGCCGCTATTCACTCCCCATGGAATCTTCGCGGAATAGCTGTGCGGGGACTTACTGATCGGTGTCCGGGACTTAACGAACACGCAGCCTCATCCCCGAACGTGTGGTCGAGGCAACGGGAAGGATTCCCCACATGATCTCCTGATTTGCGGTTGTGGTAGAATTAGATCAGAGTATCGACCGCCGCCTTGGGGCGATCGCACATACGCCACCCATGGCAATGAAGCCTACGCGACCACTCGTGAACTGCAGTTCGCTATCTCTCCGACAAATTTGTAGAAGTTAATTACAGTTCACAGATGATCAAAGTTCGCCAAACGACCACCTTCACTACGACCTTCGCTAGATGGCGCAGCGAGCTGCTGCGGATCGTTACGCATCCGCAGGCTCGAGCTTGGTAACCCAGGCGACGTAAAGCCGGTCGGCGAAGGAGTAAGCGAAATGCGCATTCCTTGCAGCCCTGGCTATCGCCTCTACTTCATCGCGGTCGGCGATACAGTCGTATCCTGCTTTGCGGCGGCGACAAATCTTCTCAAGGCCGAGACAGTAGCAAAGGAGATGGCAAAGGAGATCTGAGATGGCTATTGAAGCGACACTTTTTGACGTCCTCGACCACCTCAAAACACCCGAGGATCGCTTTGCCTACCTCGAAGCAGCTTTCGAAGACGCAGATCCGTCTCTAATCGCCCATGCGTTAGGAGACGTCGGCCCGATCAACCGGCTGAGGGCCGTCGCAAAGCACGCAGGAGTTACCCGTGAGGCACTCTATAAATCCTTTAGCGAACACAGCGATCCTGAGCGTTTCACCCTGCTGGGTGTAGCTAAGGCTCTTGGCATCACCGTTGAGGTGGTGGGCAAAAGAAATTATTGCGCCGAAGCAAGGCTGGGGGCGTAGCGAACAGGACTAATGGATGTGGGACTAAGCCCGATGGGCGAATGGCTGCAGGAAACTGATTGTGGTTTCCTGATCCCCAGCCGCCAGCACCCATCACTCCCAGGCGGTCAGAGGTCTGCCGTTGCCGGAGAAAGCGGCGGACCTCGGTCTTTGGCGATCAGCCCGAAGGTCCGGACGCGACGCCGCTCCCCTTAGCCCTCTCCGTCTCGCCGCCCTTAACGGCTAAAATTGACCAGCGGTACTGATTGCCCTTGGTGATGGGCCGTGGACTGAACTGACGACGTGAGATTGGCGGAGACATCCAGCGTCACGCTACCCACGGCAAGATATCAGGTGGACGCCGGGTTATATATGTCGGGTCATACGCGACCGAAGGCGACCGGCTGACGGCCGCCGTAACCACAAACCGCCCAACGACGCACAACGGCATCACGTCGGTTTTCGGAGTCGAGAAGGTCACCATAAATCCCCATGGCGGTGTTTCCGACCACAGCATCTTGGCCAAAGGGACGTCGCCGCAAGCACCTGGCATCAACTTCACTGCAGATCTTTCTAGCGTCAGCTACTAATCGCAGCCATCACGATCAGGCAATAAGTATTACTTAGTTAGTTCTTGCTTTATTAGACTTAAGTAGCATAGGCTAACCTCCTTGGCTTTGGGAGGAGCAAGATGGTAGAACGCGTTGAAGCCGATAAGTTTTTTAAGCAAACTACTACTAAGGTATGGAACATACACGTTTTTTGCCGGCAGCAACGCTTGCCTCAAGAGGAGGAGAAGCGCTTGACCAGCCTTTTTGGCGATTTCGCGGAGGCTTCGGAGTTGCTTCACAATGCCAAGCGCGCGCCGAGGTGGCGGTACTGACATATTAGTGACCACAGGGGGTGCGCATCTTAGAGAGGGAGGTGGTACGATAGGCGGGATTGCCGACCGCTGTAGACCGGGATTGCCGACCGCTGTAGACAGTACGCTGCCAGCGTATATGTGCTGGCAGGTGGCAAATCCCGACCGAGATGCGCATGACGAACCACTGACAACTCGCGGATAAGCGCGGCACTAAGATCGGCCTCGGCGTAGGCAATAAAAATTGCGGCACTTTCGCGGCATCGACGAGCGCAGCCTTGCCGGCTCGATCGGCGTGTGCGTCGCTTTAACCAAGGCGTAAGCCAATGCATTTCAACGTGCCGCGCGCGGCGACTTCTTTGAGCATTGCTGCGAAGTCGCCCTGCTGAATTCGGGAGCGTACCACGCTTGTGCACCGCGTGACGAATTGCCGCTCGGACATGACACGCCACCCAGAAATCCAGCGCCGTTTGCAACGGCGTTATCGCACTTTGTTGCAGGCACCGGCAGTTTGTCGAGACGAACCGAGCAGTCGACGCCGAGGCTACGCAGCAGCTCACGATTGCTTCGACGCCGGTCAGTGGATCGAGCATAGGTGGCAGGACCGTTCTGTAGGACACGTTCCTTGGCAAGGGCGACGCGTGCATCGGCGAAGGCGCAGTCGCTCTGCTTAAATAGAGCATAGGATCACGTCGCGACGCTTGGCTAGTTAGGCCAGACTTCACGCGATCAAGGGGCGAGTCGGTGCCCTTCTGCGTCGCGGCCCATTCAACCAGCCGACCGTCGTGTACCTTCAGCGAGGCAAGAGTGGTACGTTTGCCATCGTCGTCCGCTTTCACTACCAGCCCGGGCCTAATGTGGCCAATCCCATCTCTGACGAAGACGCGGAACGCATCGCTGGCCGCCTGCATCAATTTGCCGAAAGTCGGGCCAATCGGCCAATCTCTTGTTTGTTGTCGTCTGCAGAGTCGCGCCAGTTGCTGCTGGGAAGCGCTGCGCGAACGCCTTCGCGAGATCAGCATGGTTTTCAAATAGCCATCTCAGCGAAGGGGGCGTGCCGTTGTAGCGAGGCTGGCGAGATTTGCGGGGCGGCAGGCCCTTGGGACTCCGGGAGTCGTTGGTGCATCTGGCGGGGTGCGGACGTTGCCGGCCGGTCGCAGGTTGCCGGCAACGAATACATGTCCGGCATATCGGTCCCGGAGGTCCGGAAAGGTGAATCGTCTTTCGACGAGGGTTGGCCAGAGCGTTTCGTAGATGTTCCCGATGCGTCCGCTAAACCTTTCGCGGTGCACTTGGACGTCTTAAGCCAACCCCAAGAGCTCATTCGACCTGCTCTTCGCCTAAGTTGCCGAAAAATCATCGCCGGGAGTATCTGTCACCCGAGGAGCTCAAGTACCTCGGGGAAACGCGGATGACTACGGACCGGGTCGAGATCCGAGTCGTATTTCACCCACCTCTTTGTTTCGTGGGCGGCCCCCGGGAGAAGCTCGACTAGCAAGTCGATCGCCCGATCAGGTTCGCCCTGGAGCGAGTAAAAGCAAGCCACATTATATTTGGCGAGGCGATCGTCGGGATCGATCGCCAAAGCTCGTCTCGCCCATTCCTTAGCGCGATCAAGCTCACCAAGTGCCGCAAGCCCCACAGCCCCCAAATAGGCGGGTCTTGGATTTTCCGGACGCATCATGAGCTCACGTTCGGCGCGCGCGACGCCTTCCCGCGCCGCGGTATTCATTTCCTGCTCGCGCCCGAGCGAGCGGAGAACGTTAATGAGCACAAGTAAGGCCTGGTAATCGTCAGGTTTGATGTCTGCGGCGCGCTGGAAAAGCCTGGCCGCTTCGTCCAGTTTACCCTGGGTGAAGCAAGCGCGGGCATAGAAATAATGGGCCTCAAACAGATCGGGATCGAGGGCGATGGCCTGATCGAACTCCGCCATCGCTTCCGAATGTCGCTCGCGAAGTGACAGGGCGAGGCCGAGCGAAGCGTGCGCTTCTGCGAGACCGCTCTCAAGATCCAGCGCCTTTGCGCTGGTGGCCAAAATACCGTCGATCGACACGTCAGCGTTGTAGTGAAGGAAGAGGAAGGAGTCGCAATCAGCAATTCCAGCGTAGGCCCGTGCATAAAGCGGGTCGAGTGCGACCGCCATGGCGAACATACGCTTCGCCAGAACGTAATGCGACTTTGAGTGCCAGTGCAGAAATTGCCGCCCCCTAAGGTAGTACGCATAGGCCTCGAAGTTCCCGGTAGGCACTCGACCTATGTCCTTCTTTTCTTCTGGAAGCAGCTTGACCTTCAAGTGGTCTACAATGGTATGGGTGATCTCGTCTTGAAGGGCAAAGATTTCGGTGAGATCCCAGTCGTAACGATCGGCCCAGAGATGACCACCGCCCTTACCCTCGACGAGTTGCGCGGTGACGCGCACACGAGAGCCGACCCTCCGTACGCTTCCTTCTAGGATATAGCCCACCCTGAGATCCTGGCTCACCTGCTGCACCTTCACCGGCTTATTCTTGTAGGTATATGCCGTATTGCGGGCGACAACGAACAGGCCGGAGATTTTCGACAGGTCGGTGATGATGTCCTCCGTGATCCCGTCGCTGAAATATTCTTGCTCAGGGTCACCGCTTATATTGTTGAAGGGCAGCACCGCGATGGACGGCTTCTCGATCTCCCAAGGGTCTTGGCTGCCTGTATCCGAGCCGACCGTTTTTTGAGCCACAGGAAAATCCAGAGAAATGCTATAGGCGCGCACTGGCCGGTCGATGTTCTTGAGCGCCTGTTCGCCCATGTCCTCAAATCGAAGATCGAGCCTATTGCCAACGTTATCTCGCACGGCCGCAGATACGGCGATACCGCCCGGCGCCGCAATTTTTTCGAGGCGCACAGCCACGTTGACGCCGTCCCCGAAAATGTCGTCGCTTTCAACGATTACGTCGCCAAGATTGATGCCCATGCGAAGCTCGATCCGGCTTGGCCGCGGCACATCCGCATTGCGCTCTAGCATACACCGCTGGACCGTGGCAGCGCAGGTGACTGCATTCACGACGCTTGGAAACTCCGCCAGGAATCCATCGCCGGTGAGCTTGACGATACGCCCCTCATATTCCGCGATCTTGGGGACGATTAGGTCCTTTCGGTGCGATTTCCATGCCGCATGAGTACCTGCCTCATCCCGGGCCATGAGGCGGCTGTAGGTCACTACGTCTGCGGCAAGGATGGCCGTCAGACGTCTGTGCACGGTCGGATCGTCCATGTGACCACCCAGTTTTCGTGTACTGCCACGCTCGGGGTGCCATGTCCCAGGCCAAAGGCGATTATACTCCAGCGGCTAGTGAATGTCTCTGTCAGGCGAGCCGAAAACGGTCGAACTTGCGCTTCAATCTAGCCAAGGCGCGCAACACAAATGTCGTGCGCCTCCTATAGCTCTTCGCACCTCGCACGCAGTGATAGACGCGCTGGAACGATTGAGAGTGAACTCGGTTAGGACCCCGAAAACAACAGGAATATCAACATGGACGAGACATGGGATGAATGCGTGATCGTCGCGGTTCCCAATCTGGATGGTGTCCAGATCGTGTGGTCGCCCACGTTTGCAGCTCGCCTGCTTAGCGAAAACTGGCCGAAGATGGACGGACGCACATACGCTGCTGCTTTGAACGCCTGCACAGACGCGATGCTCGGCGCCGCCCCTGCGGCGCCGGCACGAGACGCTTTCATAGCAGCGATTGAAGAGGCAAAGCTCAAGACCTTCAGCTGAGGTCACGCGGGTCCCAACCTTTGCAGAGAGCTGCGACGACATTAACATGGCGACACAGCTTGTCTTCGGCCCTCTATCATGGCTCGAGCGCTCCGATCTTGGGCCGTGGGCTCGACCTTCGCTCTCCTGGCTCCAGCCCCTCGATGATGGCGACGTC
Source organism: Sinorhizobium sp. (assembly GCF_059070375.1). Classification (NCBI taxonomy): domain Bacteria; kingdom Pseudomonadati; phylum Pseudomonadota; class Alphaproteobacteria; order Hyphomicrobiales; family Rhizobiaceae; genus Sinorhizobium; species Sinorhizobium sp. The sequence goes on along the minus strand of NZ_JCACWC010000002.1, from coordinate 15,807 downwards.
GCTCTATGCTGCCTCCTGCGCATCATTAGAGGGTCGCACTCGACGTCGCAATCACCCGTCTTCGCGGCTGCTGTAAACTCTCGAGCGAATGATCGATGTGCGCAGGCGCACCAATCGATCGGCCTTGCCAGAACAGGCGAAAGCCGAGCGGCCATAAGCCGCGCGGCTGCATCGGCAGCTTCCGAGATCTCAATCACACGTCTGCCGATCGGATCGCTGACCCTGCCATGTGCACATCACATGCAAATGGCACGGCTCCTGCAGATTGGAATCTCGCTGACTGGATCAGTCGGCTCGGACCGTGGCCTTGCCTTCCTCTACCAACCGTGTCGCCGCATCTTCGATCGTTATTCGTTCGAAGGCGAGCTCGTCGGCGATGGGGCGCAGCACGCGCTGGTCGAATTCGGTCGATCCGAGCGGCGCCGGCGACGGATAGCTGCCCACCTGATCCTTGAGGGCATTGATGTATTTCACCGTTTCCGTCTCCGTCGGGTTGAGCGAAGGCAGGATGGCTTCGCGAACCGTCGGCGACATGGGTACGCCGCGCTCGACGCCCAGGATCTTGCCGGCCTCGACATCATTGACGAAGAAGTTGATGAACTTGGCTGCCGCTTCCCCGTTTTCCGTCGACGCGCCGATGCTCCAGATCAGCGCCGGGCGATAGTAATGGCCGGAGGGGCCGCCCTTCTCGGCGCGTGGCAGCATGCCGATACCAAGCTTGCTTTTCATGATGAGCTGATAGCCGACCATCTGGTTGGAATAGGCCATGCCCATGGCCGAGTAGCCGAGCGCCAGGCAATTGGTGTCGATCGTGTTCTGGTCGAGCGTCTGGATATCGGCGCCGACGGTGCCGCCGCGCTTGCGCAGTTCCTCCCAATAGGCATACCACTCCTTCGCCTCCTCGGCACCGAAACCAAGGCCGGTATCGGTGTAGAGGCTGCTGCCACGCTGGCGGAGCCAGGCGTCGAAAACATAGGCATAGCGGGCTCCATAGGGCCCGCCCCGGACATTCTTCTTGCCGGCCGCCTTGGTCATCTCCACGGCGATGTCGGCGTATTCCGCCCAGGTGGTGTCGATCCCGGGCGGCGCGATGCCGGCTTTGGCGAAGGCATCGGCGTCATAGAACAGCGCGAAGGAATTGAGACCGAGGCCGATGCCCCAGAGCTTTCCGTCCACCGTGGTCAGCTTCAGCACGTCCTTGCCGAAGGCGTCGACGTCGAGCGCCGAAGAGATGAAGGGATCGAGCGCCATGCAGGCGCCGCGCTTGGAATAATCGGAAATCGTGCTGGGCTCGAGCTGGAAGATATCGGCAATGGCGCGGCCGGCCATCTGCGTGGCGAGCTTCGTCCAGTACCCGTCTCCGCTCAAGCTCTCACCGACGATCCTGATATCCGGGTTCTTCTCCTCGAAAAGCTTGGCGACCGCCAATGTCCGTTTCGAGCGGTCGTTCGATCCCCACCACATCGCGCGCAACTGCACGCTTTCGGCGGCAAAGCCGGAACGGGAACCGAGGGCGATACCCGTCGCCGCGCCAGCCGCGCCGACCATGAAACCACGTCTGTTGAGTAGCATGCCAGTCCTCCCCTGTGCTGCCCTGCCCGGCGCTCTCCTCCGGCGCCTGCAGGTTTCAATCAGCGCAAGAGCTTATGCAAAAATCGTCCATGCGCAATATTTCTTTTCGAGCTTGCAAATTTGCGTTGATTGCGCAATGTTTGCACCATGATCGAAAGACCCTCCCGAAGACTCCGTCAGGCCGACATTGCCGCACACGCAGGTGTTTCCGTCTCCACCGTCTCACGCGTCCTCGCGAATGAGCCCGGCATCAGCGAGGATGTTCGGGTGCAGATCCTCAAGGTCGCCAACGACCTCGGCTACCCTCTCAAAGCCAGTGCCGCGGCAGGCCCTCGCACGCTGGCGCTTATCGCAAGCAACGGCGTTACCGGCAATCTGAGCGCATTTTACCAGGGCATTGTCGATGGCCTGCGCTCCGAGGCGGCCGAGCAGGGCATGTCCTTCGACATCCGCCTCGTAAACGAGGCGAAGGCGACGCCGCAAGCCGTTGGCGGACATATGCAATCGGTCGGTGCGCAGGGGCTTTTCCTGGTCGGCATAGATCCCTGCGAGGCTCTTGCGAAATGGCTCGTGGAAAGCCGTACCCCCATCGTCCTCGTCAACGGCGTCGATCCACAATTGCGCTTCGACGGTGTCTCGCCGCCGAACTTCTTCGGCGCCTTCGCGGCGACACGGATGCTCCTGGACGCCGGCCACCGGCGTATCCTCCACCTGACCGGATCGCATCGGCATACGATCCGCGAGCGCGTGCGCGGCTTCGAAGCGGCCGTCGCCTCCGTGGATGGCGGCGATGCGCGTGTCGTCCGCCTGCCGTTCGCGAACAACTCCAGCGCCGAAGCCCATGCGGCAACGCTCGCCGCTCTTGCCGAGGACGAGGGTTTCACCGCGGCTTTCTGCATGAACGACTTCATCGCAGTGGGCGTTCTCGAGGCGGTGACCGAACTCGGCCGGCGCGTACCGGACGATTTCGCGATCATCGGTTTCGACGATCTGCCCTGCGCCGACATGGCCAATCCGCGCCTATCGACGATGCGCGTCGACCGCGCAGCGCTCGGCCGCGAAGCGGTCGCTATGATGCAGTTTCGCTTCCGCCATCCGGACGTGCCCGCCCGGCATGTCACTCACGCCGTCGTCCCGGTGCCCGGCGGCACAATTGCCCCGAAAGACAATCCATGACCTATGATCCCGCCAGCGCCAACCCGCTTGCCGGAAATCCGCTCGAGACACGCGGCGACATGCAGCGCGCGCTGCTCGATCTCTTCGATCCGCTGGTCCCCTATTTTTCCAAAGGAAATGCGCGGGTCCGTCTCGACGCCGCCGCGGCTCATTTCGACCGGGCCGCTGCCGATCTGGAAGGCTTTGCACGGCCTCTCTGGGGTCTTGCTCCCTTTGCCGCAGGCGGCGGAAGTTTCGCGCATTGGGACCGTTATGCGGAAGGGATAGCCAACGGCACCGACCCTGAACATCCGGAATATTGGGGACAAGTGAACGGCCGGGACCAGCGCATGGTCGAGCTTGCCGCCCTTGGCTTCGCCCTGGCGCTGGCGCCGGAGAAACTGTGGGATCCCTTGAGCGGGCGTGCAAGAGACAATCTCGTCTCTTATCTCCTCCATGCCCGCAAGTTCGACTACGCCGACAACAACTGGAAGTTCTTTCGCGTTTTCGTCGACATCGCTCTCGATCGCCTCGGCATCGAGCACGATCGCAGCCTGACGAAGGCCTATCTCGCCGAACTCGACGGCTTCTATATCGAGGACGGCTGGTATCGCGACGGCAATGTGCGGCGCGTCGACCACTACATCGGCTTTGCCATGCACTTCTACGGGCTGATCTATGCGCGCCTCGTCGAAGACGACCATGCGGAACAGTATCGCGAGCGGGCGGTCGCCTTCGCCCAGGATTTCCGCTACTGGTTCGCCGAAGACGGAGCGACCCTCCCCTTCGGCCGTAGCCTCACCTATCGCTTCGCCTGCGCCGGCTTCTGGGCAGCACTGGCCTTTGCCGACCTCGAGGCGCTGCCCTGGGGCGAGATCAAGGGGCTCTGCCTCCGCCACCTCAGATGGTGGGCAGACAAGCCGATAGCGGATCGGGACGGCGTTCTCTCCATCGGCTACGGCTATCCGAACCTCCTGATGTCGGAAAACTACAATTCGGCCGGTTCGCCCTATTGGGCCTTCAAGGCTTTCCTGCCGCTTGGCGTCGGCGAAGACCATCCCTTCTGGACGAGCGCGGAAGAACCGCTGCGGCCACTGGCCGATCCGGTTGCCCTTCGCCATCCGGGCATGGTCATGATGCCGGTTGGAGGGGACGTGGTGGCGCTTTCCTCCGGCCAGGAAAACCGCCAGATGCGTTTCGGCTCGGAGAAATATGCGAAATTCGCCTATTCGACGCGCTACGCCTTCAGCGTCGAGAGCGACGAACGGGCATTTGCCGGCGGCGCCTTCGATTCGATGCTGGCATTCAGCGACGACGGCATTCATTACCGGGTGCGCGAGGCCAATGAGGTGGTGCGGCTTGCGGACGATGTGCTGTTTTCCAAATGGTCCCCCTGGCCGGACGTCGTTGTCGAAACGTGGCTTGTTCCCGCTTCGCCCTGGCACGTGCGCGTGCACCGGATCACGACGCCCCGGGCCTTGGAAACCGCTGAAGGCGGCTTCGCCATCCCCCGACGGGATTTCGAGGCCGACACGCTCGCCGCCGAGGAAGGGACGGCCCACGCAATCGGCGCCGAAGATTTCAGCGGGATCCGCGATCTCGGCTCGACCGTCCCGCGCGAAGGCCTGGTCCAGAAGGCGCCGCCCAACACCAATCTGATTGCCGCAAAGACATTGGTGCCGCAGTTGCGGGCCAAAATCCCCAGCGGGGAAACGATATTCGCCTGCGCCGTGCTCGCAGCCCGCAACACTTCCGCCGTCGCCGAAGACTGGTCCAACCCGCCGGCGATGCCCGATATGGAGGCGCTCGACGCGCTCAGGGCGGAAGGCTTGACCGTCAGCGCCATGCAAGCGCCCGGTTCGATGCCATGACCCTCCCGACCGTCGTCTTTGCGATGCAGCCGGAAAGGACGCGTCATGTTCTGACGCCGGAGCTTTTCGCGCGGCTCGGCGCCTTCGCCCGGATACCGGATCAGCGCCCGGTGACGGAGTTCGCCGATGAGCGGTCGCAGCGATTGCTGGCGGAGGCCGAGGTCCTGGTGACCGGCTGGGGCGCGCCGTTTATCGATGCGGCCGTCCTCGCCCGGGCGCCGCGCCTTCGCCTCATCGTCCATGCCGCCGGCACGATCAAGGGGCTCGTCGGCGAGAGCGTGTTTGATGCTGGGGTCAAGGTCAGCCACGCGGCGGAGGCCAATGCCGTGCCGGTCGCCGAGTTTACCCTCGCAGCGATTATTTTCGCGGGCAAGCAGGTGTTCCGCTTCCGCGATGTCTATGCGGCCGACCGCGGGCGCGAGCGCACCCAGATTCTTCAGGGCGAAGCGATCGGAAATCATCGCCGTACCGTGGGGATCGTCGGGGCGTCGCGGATCGGACGCCGCGTAATCGAATTGCTGTATCTCCTCGACTATCGATTGCTGCTCTATGATCCGCTGGTCAGCGACGCCGAAGCCATGGCTCTCAAGGCAGAGAAGGTCGATCTCGATACGTTGATGGCCCTGTCCGATATCGTGTCGCTGCACGCGCCGCTGCTGCCCGAAACCCGGCACATGATCGACAACCGCCAACTCGCCCTCATGAAGGACGGCGCGACGCTGATCAACACGGCGCGCGGCGCGTTGGTGGATGAGGCGGCACTCATCGAACAGCTGCAGTCGGGCGCGATCAATGCCGTGATCGACGTTACCGACCCCGAAATCCCGGACAAAAACTCACCGCTTTACGACTTGCCGAACGTATTTCTGACGCCGCATATTGCCGGCGCCATCGGTTTGGAACGCACGCGCCTCGGGGAAATGGCGGTCGATGAAGTGGCGCGGTTTCTCGAAGGCAGTCCGCTCCTGTTCGAGGTCCACAAGCAGGATCTGGGGCGCATGGCATGAACGCTTTCGAACCGGCTCTCTGCACGGTCACCTTCCGCAAGCTACCCGCCGGCGAAATCGTCGCGCTCGCAGCGAAGGCGCCGCTCGCCGCCATCGAATGGGCGGCAGACGCCCATGTTCCTCCGGGCGACACGGCCACCGCCCGCACTGTCCGGCGCCTGTGCGAAAGCGCGGGTCTCAAGACCTCCTACGGCTCCTACGTCGCGCCGCCGCCAGACGACCTTTCCGCCCTCGAGCCCGCACTGGCAACGGCGGTCGCGCTTGGTGCCTCCAACATCCGCATCTGGCCGGGCACGCGTCAGCGCGATTCGAGGGATTACAGCGCCCATGAACGGCGCGCCGCGGCGAATGCGATCCGCGAAATGGCCGCGGAAGCTGCCCGGCATGGCGTCACGGTCTCGCTGGAATATCACCCACAGACCCTGACGGACGAGACCGGGTCGGCGCTCCGCCTGATCGAGGCGGTCGCGCACCCGAATGTCTATCTCTACTGGCAGCCGCGGCCCGGTCTCCCGCTCGATGAGGCCCTCGTGGAGATCGTTCGCATCGGCGAGCACATTTCGCATCTCCATGTCTTCGCCTGGGATGGCGACCGCAACCGCTTCCCGCTGGCATCCGCCGCCGACTACTGGCGCGCCGTGCTGGCCGCCATGCCGTCGTCGCGCTGGACCGGGCGGCGTTTTGCCATGCTTGAATTCGTGGCGGGAGACGATCCGGCGGCATTTCTGGCGGATGCGGCGACACTGAGACAAATCCTGAAGATGGAGTTCCCGCCGGGCGCCTCTGCCATTGCAGACGAACCATGACTGCTCTACCGACCACCCTCTGGTGGTCCTCGCCCGTTCGCTGCCAAGGTGGCACCAGGCAGCCGAAACCCTCAAAGTCGAAGCAGTGGCGGTGCGGCGGCGAACTGACATATGTCGGAATCGCGGCGCTATCGCCACAAGAACCCGAGGCCAACGAGCAGCAGGACATACATGGCAAGATGAAATGCCGGGTCGGCCGTTACCTGGGACCGCAGGTCAGCCCCGCGATCCCTAAAGCCGGAGAGCAGGTGGTGCCATTGCAGGATCTGGTGCAGGAGTATCCCGTAGAAAAGCCGCCGATCGCCACGCCGAAAACAAAGCAGCCGATATGCCGCCGCGATCTTTGTGTTCGGGGCAAGCTCATCCCCTCCGTGATACGGCCAACCGGATCGGCGATAGAAGCGGCTCACCGTGCCCATCACCACTTTCCCGACGGCGCTCTCGTGCCCACGGCGCTTTGCTTCCGTCTTACATCTGCTCCGCCTGCGCGCCGCTGTTCGGCTTGGCTTTGGCAAGGACGGGCTTCTGTCCCATCGCCATGGTCGGCCCGGCTTTGAAGCTACCTTTGCCGTCGATCGACTGGCCCTGCGACCATCGCCCAGCCACGGCGTCCTTACCGTCCTGCTGGAAGCCGAGGAAAGCGTAGCTGAACTCCAGCTGTTCCTGGTCCTGGGGGAAGCTGTTCGGGATCGGGAAGGCTCCCTGGTGACCGCCAAGCTCTTCCAGGGCTGCCAGCCATTGGTTCTGATGCATGGTGTCCCTTGCTATGAGGAAGGACAGCATGTCTTTCATGCCGGGATCGCTTGTCATTCCGTAGAGCCGCACGGCCAACACGCGACCGGTCGCTTCGGCCGCCACATTGGCGGTCATGTCGGCAGCAATATTGCCGCTGGCGTAGATGTGGGACATATCGAAGGGCACGCCATCGGAATCGACGGGCATCGCTGCCAGGCCGGAGGACAGCAGATTTTTGAGATTAATGCCGCCGAGGACTGCACCGCCCACCGGGTCCGCGGCAACTTCCTCCCTGATGCTCAGGGGTGCACCCTCGAGGTTTAGAGCGACTGCCGTAGCCAGCATCTCGATGTGGCCAAGCTCCTCCGCGGCAGTATTCATCAGGAGGTCGCGGAACTTGGCGTCTCCCCGTGCCCCGCAAGCCTGGAAGAAATATTGCATGGCGACGCGAATCTCGCCCTCAATGCCGCCGATCGCCTGTTGCAGCGCGCGGGCAAACAAAGGGTCGGGAGTCTCGACACGTACCGGATATTGGAGTTTGCCGTCCGTAAAAAACATTGCCGCCTCCTTGCGTGAAAAGCGCCTAACAAAACTGTTTGTGCCTTGTTCCCGCAGGGACGGGGAAACCAATATCACGAATGGAGAAAGCTGCGGCTCGGGTGATCAAGCGTTGCTGCGGTGATGCTCAGGTCCAACAAATGGACAGGCCGGCGTCATCTCGCATATGTATCTCAAGCAATTCTCCAATTTGCAGCAAAGGACCGCTCTCGTTTGCTTTGCCTGTGCCAGTACGGATATTGCAGCCATGGCTGGCTGATCTCATCGAGCTTCGTGCGCTCTTCCTTGGTCAGTTTCAACTCTGCAGACGCGAGATTGTCGCGGAACTGCTCCTCGGTGCGGCCACCGACGATGACCGACGTAACGCCTTTGCGGCCGATCAACCATGCCAGCGCGACCTGTGCGGCGGAGACACCGCGACCTTCGGCGATGTCAACCAGCGTGTCGACGATGTTCCAGAGCCGGTTTTCGTCGCGGATCGGCGGTTCGGTCCAGCCGGCGAACTGGCGCGTCCCCTGGGGTGTGGCCTGGCTACGGCGATGCTTGCCGGACAAAAGTCCCCCGGCGATTGGGCTCCAGACGAGAATGCCGAGACCCTGGTCGATGCTGACCGGGATCAGTTCGTTTTCTGCGTCGCGGCTTTCCAGCGTGTAGTGGATCTGCTGGCTGACGAAGCGCTGGTAGTGGCCGCGCTCGGAGACGCCAAGGGCCTTCATGATATGCCAGCCAGAGAAGTTGGAGCAGCCGATATAACGCACCTTGCCCTGGCGCACCAGCGTGTCGAGTGCCTCCATGGTCTCTCCGAGAGGGGTCAATCCGTCCCATTCATGCACCTGATAGAGATCAATGACGTCGGTCTTGATGCGTTTCAGGCTAGCCTCGCAAGCAGCAATCAAATGCTGACGCGACAGGCCGCGGTCGTTTGGTCCGTCTCCCATCGGGAATCGCGCTTTGGTAGCGATTAGCATGCCCTTTTTGCGCGGACCACCGAGGATCTCACCCAGTATTTCCTCGCAAAGTCCATCGGAATATGCATCGGCGGTGTCGATGAGGTTGACGCCGGCATCAATGCAGAGATCAACGAGACGACGAGCCTCTTTAACGCCGAGGTCGCCGACCGTCTTCGCCCAGCCGACGCCGCCGAACGTCATGGTGCCCATGGTGATGGTGGAAACTTTCAGGCCCGATCGGCCTAGCAGTCGGTATTCCATCTTAAGTTCTCCTTTGGACGGGGTGTTTCTCAATCCGTCAAACTGCTCGACACAATACGGTGCATTTTCCAGCGGAAAGAACCGCCGGAAAAAGCACGAGGTTCAATTCTGCTCCATCACCTTGCGCCAGAGGTCAATGCCACCCTCCCCCGCATCGGAGCCGATCTCCGTCTGTGGTAACGACCGGCCCGCAGTCCACGCGTTGCGCCGCGGGGTCATTTTCGCCGAAGACGCGCATTGGCCATCAGTGAAGCCGGCGCTACGGCACCGCGGCAGTCAGAGAAGGTGCATTTCTGGTGAGTATCCGTTCCCTGACAAGAACCATGATGAAAATGCTTCCCAGGCAGTAAACGCCCATGCCGGCGATTTGCAATGGATAAGGTACCCCGACATCAATCAGGAACCCCGTCAGGCCTGGTCCCATGGCGGTAGCGAAGACAATGAGAGCCACAATGATAGCGCGGATGCCGCCGAGATGTTCCAGACCATACATCTCTGGCCACAGCGCTCCGAAAAGCGTCGATGACGCACCGAGCGAAGCGCCGAGCAGCGTCATGAAGGCGAAAGCGCTCCACTGCGCATCGACAAATGCCAGCATGAAGCACGCAGCGGCGAGTGGCAACAAATAGTACGGCAGGATTTGCACGGCGCTGAACCTGTCGATCAAATAGCCCGAGAGCAGCGACGAGAGCACCGTCATCGTCGATGAAACGATGAAAGCCCTGGCGAATACCTCAAGGGACCAGCCGCGAAGTTCAACGAGGTAGACCTGATGGAAAAAGATGGTTGTAGCGATGAAGCCGGGCGCAAGGACGCCCGCAAGCGCCATCCAAAACACAGGATCCCGCAGCACTTCCTTGCGTGTCCAATCTCTCGCAGCCGAACGTCGTTCAGGGCCATCGCTTAGGCTCGGGGTACGCTCGACCCGCAAAAGCAGATAGATCGCTGGCAGACCGACGATCAGAATGAAGACGGCGGACATGAACCATGTGGTCCGCCAGCCGACGAGTGGCGCAACCGCCACGAAAGCAAGCGGAAACAGTGCTTCGCCGGTTTGATTGCCGAGGCTCGCCAGGGACACCGCCCTTCCGCGTTGCGCCGAGAACCAGCGCCCCATCGCAGTTATCGCATTGTGCGTCATCATGCCTTGGCCGAATAGACGCAGCAGATAGATCGTCATGAACAGCCAGAACCAGTGCGACGCAAACCCCATCGCGACCGTCGCCACGGCAAGCATGGGAAGGGTGAGCAGGAGAACCGTACGCGCGCTTGCGTGGTCGACGACCCGGCCAAGCTGCGGCAGAGTAATTGCACTCAGCAGAGTCGCGCCCATGTAGATTGTGCCGAAGGCACCGTGGCTCAGGTCGAATTCTCGGCGGATGTCGCCGGCGGACAGCGATATGAAGAACGTCTGCCCAAAGGAGGAAAAGAAGCATAACAGGAACCCACCTGCCAGCCATCGGCTGTTTTTCACCAGAAACGTTGTGAATGGCATGTGGGTCCCGTTTGCCAGCTTGCTCAGTGCGCCGTCGGTGCGACGCCCTCACCTTTATCATGTACAGGGACGCGGTCGAGCATCCAGACTCTTGCCTCGTTGACACCGATGAGCTCCATGCGGGCAATGTTTTTGATGGCGATCTTGTCCAGCGCACCAACGGCCGTGATAGTCTCACCGACGTCGATGATGACCTTTTCCAGCGGTTCGGCGAAATCGAAGGCCGCGATGAAGGCTTCGGTCGAGGCGAAGAATATCTCGCCATCGACATGATAGGTGCGCACCTTGCCGCCTAGTCACCCCGGCCGTCAACCGCCACGGAGTACAGCCCCTCTCACCATAGATGACTGGAACTTACATCCCTTGATAATAAGGGACGGCATGTCGAACTGATCATGCCGCCGTTGCTCACAAAGGGCCTGAGATCGGTCTCCGACTTCTTTTGAAGCCGCTCGAACTGTTGGCCGGCCAGCACGCCGCCGAGCGCCCAAACGCAGACGCGTGCGGTCGGCACCAGCGCATCGATCGATGTGAAGCGGACCTTTCCGTTGCGATGGACGACCTCCGCCCCCGTAAACCCGCTTCACTGCAGAATTCTTGCAACCGTCCCGTGTCGCCGAGACTAAAGGGCGCGCGGAATGTGTCTCCCACCTCTTCCCGAATAGATGACCGAACGACAGGCGCGAAGGCGCCGTACCCCGCGAATTCTCAACTGCATCGCATGCGGCAACCGCCAGCCGCCCCCGCTCTTAGAACTCGCATCATCTCGATGAGCGGCCTTCGGCTTGTCCTCAATGAACATGAAACCGAACTGGCTCACGACGACGTCAAAGCCGTTGTCCGGCAAGGACAGCGCCTCGGCCGTTCCTCCAGGGTGCCCGTGTGATCACTGCTGTACGGCGGAGACCAGTCATGTTCCCGTCGTGTGAACGTCGTCATGGCGCTTAGGGTGTCTTTTCGCCCTCTACCGGAACCGACCCGTTGGTCGGCGTTTTCGTCACATTAGGTTTGTGCGGGGCTAGTGGTGCATACTGTGGCCATTTCGCTCGGCGTAGCGGCAATCTTTCAGTCGTCGTACTTGGCCTTTGACGGTTTGAAGTCTGTGGGAGCTGCCTACCTGATCTACTGCATACAAATTTTTCCGCGCTAAGTCAGAGCACCTCAACCCAATCCTGGCGGCAGAAGCAGTGGCAGGAGGATGGATGCGACGAAAGGTAGAGCGGCCAACGGCAGGCCGCGCACCGTTTCGATCAGACCGACAGAAAGAAGCCGTGGAATACAGAAAGAAGCCGTGGAATGGGGAGTACCGAACGGCGCCCCAGCGCCAGGAAAATTGCAAACGGAAATATAAGCCCAAGCGACAGCAGCGCTAGAAGCAGGGTGACCGGCAGCCCCCCCAGTTAAACGTCGATACTGGAGCCATGGGCGAGCGGGAGATCGCGCAGAGCATCTCGGAACATATTTTAAGCCGCGTCGATGTACTCGGCAACTCCCCTTCCTAGCGAAGCCAAACGGGCATCACGTCGGAGTATGCAGCGCCGGCTTCAGAATAGTTGAAGCCCGGGTCTTGCGGTCCGGCTGAGTCAATTCGCAAAAAGGTATTCTGATGCAACACTAAGCATACACCGCAATCCTCCTCCACCAAGAGAAGAGGATCTAAGCACAACGCGGGAAGATGGCTGCAGCAAAGACATGATCCAAAAGTCGTAGAGAGACAACGAAAATAAGGGGATTGACGAATCATGATACTACCTACACTCAGGGTTGCGGTAGCGCCCTGCGGCTTCACGCCTCAGGTGTCGGTACTGCGTGGCCATTTCGCTGCCATTTCAGGCGCTGTCTGAATGCTCCCGACTTATCTCGCCCCGGAGCCTGTCCAGCTCGATAAAGTGATCGGCTTCGCGGCGCAGTGCGTCTGAAATCATCGGCGGCCGTGTTGCCATGGTCGACACGACCGAGACCTTGCACCCCTTGCGTTGCAATGCCGCGACTAGGTTCGTGAAGTTGCCATCGCCTGAGAAGATCACGAGATGATCGGCCGTCTCCGATATCTCAATGGCGTCGATCGCTAGCTCCACATCCATGTTGCCCTTGACCTTGCGACGTCCGAGCGAGTCGGTGATTTCTTTGACGGGTTTGGTCACCACCTGGTATCCGTTATAGTCGAGCCAGTCGATCAGCGGCCGGATTGTAGCCGTTTCCTGGTCCTCCACCAGCGCGGAATAGTAATTGGCACGAAGCAGATAGGCGCGCTTCCGGAAAGCTTGGAGCAGCTTGCGATAATCTATGTCGAAGCCGAGCGCCTTCGAGGCGGCAAAGAGATTGGCGCCGTCTATTAGGAGCGCGATCTTCTCCCGCTGATCGAACATGGCCGCTCTCTCCCGCCGCAGGGCTCCGGACCGGAACCAATCAGCTTGCGCGACGGTACCGTCGCCTCAGGAGCATTATACGTGAAGCATGCACCGCTTGCGCATAGTCCGTTCGGCGCATCCTTCCTCTCGGGCCTTCAAGGACAAACCCTCGCAAAGAAATTTTGCTGGCCGGCCTTGTCAGTCCAGTGCCAATTATGCGCGACCCAGCCTCGACCGTGGCGCCGCCGAGCGGAGGGCGGGAATCTACGTTGCGTCTTTCAATGCTGCCGTGTGGCGGCAGGATTGTCCGACAACTCGAACGCCCCGTTGGCGCGCACGTCGCTGCACGGCAAGGACGCCTGGGCGCGGGCGGCGACGACTGACGCTCTGCGATTTTAGCACTTGGGATTCCGGACAGTACAGCGTGGAAATCACGTGCAGCACGTTGGGACCGCTTGCCATTACCAGGGCCACTCGTATTTCAGGAATTGAAGAGCGTCATCAGGGCCGGAGCCGGCAGGTCATGCCGTTTTCCAGGGGTTACCGACAGAGGTACGTGCCGAAAATTCCCTTCACGGAACTAGTTCCGGCCTTGTCTCTACGTGCACTCTGCTCCGCTGAAGCCTGCAACTGCGGGGCCGCCGCTTGCGGGCGACCAGCCGTCCGCGCCGGCCTGGTGAACGGCATCACCCAGACGATCATCAAGCCGACGGCGCCGGGAGTACCCGACATCTACCAGGGCAGTGAAGGCCTCGACCTTAGCCTCGTGGACCCGGACAACCGTCGTGAGCCGGACTTCGAGATGCTGCAGCAACGGCTGACGGAGAAGAGAAAGCACGCCTGCGCCGCCGAGGAGGATTGGCAGGCGGCTGGCTGAAACAGCATGTCATCGCTACCCTGCTGCGTGTTCGCCAGGAGGCGCCGACATTGTTTCGCCGGGGGGAAGTATCTGCCGCTCAGGGCATCGGGCAAGCACGGCGACAACGTCATCGCCTTTGCCCGTGCCGACATGGACGACACCTTCATCGTCATCGCCCCGCGGCTCGTGTTAAGCGCGCTGCATGCAGGCCTGGCTCCGTTTAAGTCCGAGCGCTGGGCGGAAACGGCGATAACTCTGCCCGAAAGGCTGGGACACCGCCGCTATCGCGATGTATGCACCGGCACTCTTTTCGAAGTTGATAGTAGCCTCGATGTGAACCGGGCTCTCAACGGGTGGCACTTCGCTCTGCTGCGGCAGGATCGATAGCTGCCCGACGCCGGTCTGGATGGCGCGCACAAGCCCGAAGCTTCGCCAATGTCGGCCAGCCAAACGAGGTCCTTAGCCCTGAGCAAGCGACACCTATGTCCAACTCGTCATTCTTTGAGGTTACCGCTGGATAAGCCTTCAGCTTGGAGCGACTGTTGACGACGACGCCGTCAACTCCGCCGTCTCCTCGGCCCATGCCGAGCGAGTCAAACTTCGCCTTTTCGACTGAGTTTTTTGTATCGTTTACTTTGACAACATGTCGTCGCCAGCGACATATCAGGACTATAGGACTAAGTCTGCCAAGCGCTTCAGCATTTTTGCTCGGGGCACTTGGCGAGCGGGTCTCTAGCCACGGCTGTGAGCGCCTACGGTGGCGGCACAGGGCTTCAAGCGGGATGATGCAGGACGCTGAGGCCGCCATCCACCGTCAGGCAGGTCGCGTTCATGAAAGGGCACTCGTCGGAGATCATGAAGACGGCGGCGCGGGCGATCTCTTCTGCCGTCGCGATGCGGCCGCTCGGATGGAGCTTCATGGTTGCCGCCTCGGCTGCTGCCGGGTCCGGGAAACTGTTCCAGTAGTCGTAAGCCTTCTGGGTCAACACATAGCCCGGCGCCAGCGCATTCACGCGAATGCCCTTTGGGGCATATTCGATGCCGAGCGCCTTCGTCATGCCGAGCAGCGCGTGCTTTGCGACGGGGTAGGGAAAGGTGTGCGGAATGATGGTGAAGGCATGAGTGGAAGCGATGTTGAGGATCGCCCCGCCGCCTTGTTCGATCAGGCCAGGCAGCACCGCCTTGCAGCAGTTCCAGGCACCACGGAGGTTGATGTCGAAACAGCGCTGCCAGTCGGCATCGCTCATCTCCAGCGGCTCCGAGAAGACGTTGACCCCGGCATTGTTGACGAGCGCATTGATCGGACCGATCGATGAAGCGGCTGCCGACACCACCGCCTCGATCGCATCGGCGTCCGTAATGTCGGCTTCGGCGTAGGCAAGCGCCCGCCCCTCCCGCTGCAGCCGCTTCGCCTCCATTTCAAGCAGGGGACCGTCTCGGTCGACGAGGAAGAGTGCCGCCCCCTCCGACAGGAACATTTCGGCAATCGCAAGGCCGATGCCCTGCGCCGCACCGGTCACCATGATCCGCTTGCCTTTAAGCCGGTCACTCATCCCTGCCTCCTTTCGGTCCGCGCATAGTCTTCACCACTCGGCAACACTGCCGTCCGAATGGCGCCAGATCGGATTGCGCCAGCGATGCCCCTCCTTCGCGCGTTCGATCACATAGGCCTCGTCCACCTCGATGCCGAGACCGGGCCCCTGCGGAATGGAAACGAAGCCGTCTTCGTAAGCGAAGACCTCCTTGTTGGAGATGTAGTCGAGGATGTCGTTCGCCTCGTTGTAGTGGATGCCGAGGCTCTGCTCCTGGATGAAGGCGTTATAGCTGACGGCATCGACCTGCAGGCAGGCGGCAAGCGCAATCGGCCCGAGAGGGCAGTGCGGCGCCAGAGCCACGTCGTAGGCCTCGGCCATGGCGGCGATCTTGCGGCATTCGGTGATCCCGCCGGCATGGGAAAGATCCGGCTGGATGATGTCGACGAAGCCGTCGGAGAGAACCGATTTGAAGTCCCAGCGCGAATAAAGCCTTTCGCCGAGTGCGATCGGCGTCGAGCAATGATTGGCGATTTCCCTCAGGGCTTCGCGGTTCTCGGAAAGCACGGGCTCCTCGATGAACATCAGCTTGAACTGCTCCAGCTCCTTGGCGAGTACCTTCGCCATCGGACGGTGGACCCGCCCATGGAAATCG